>CAJXWZ010000001.1 GCA_913062815.1 uncultured Colwellia sp.
GACGCGGCAGGAGTCGAACCTGCGACCGCCTGGTTCGTAGCCAGGTACTCTATCCAGCTGAGCTACGCGTCCGCAATTTAAGTTGTTTTTAATATCGCTACTTATCCGATAAAACGAACTTTATTCGTAACCAACCTAGTTAGAAATTCTATCCAGCTGAGCTACGCGTCCGCAATTTAAGATGTATTTTATATCGTTACTTATCCGATAGTACGCACTTTATTCGTAACCAGCTTAGCTAGAAATTCTATCAAGCTGACGATGAGTTCGCATTAAACTGAGTTTTACATCTTAGTTCAAAGATTCACTACCATCATCACTTAAAGTAAATAATGGCGGAGAGGGAGGGATTCGAACCCTCGATCCGGCTATAAACCAGATACTCCCTTAGCAGGGGAGCGCCTTCGGCCACTCGGCCACCTCTCCAATGGGTGCGAATATTAATGGATCTTAAAAATAAGTCAAACATTTTTAGTAAATTATTTGTCTTTTTGTACTGTTTGTTGACATTTCAAACAAAAAAACCAGAATTCAATCGAAACTAGAAAGTTATGCATAAAAAAGCACCAACAATTGTGGTGCTTTTAAGGAGACGTAAATTATTTAAAAAATATATTATACGTTGCCAGCTGCCTCATTATCGTCCTTCTCAGCTTGAATACGCATGTAAATTTCTTCACGGTGTACTGAGATTTCTTTTGGCGCATTAACACCTATTCGTACCTGATTTCCTTTAACGCCCAAGACAGTTACAGTGACTTCATCACCTATCATTAATGTCTCACCAACGCGTCGTGTTAATATTAACATATACTGCTTCCTTTTTTCTAAAGTTGAGAATCACTAAATAAATATATATAAGCTAGTAATATATGAAATTAGTCTGTTTTTTCCTTAATACACTATAAGTAATAGTAAATATTTAGAAAAAAGCCATTTTTTGCTAAGTTTTCAGCTCCTAGCTTAATACTTAGCAAAACATCTAGGTATATTAGCAAGCTTATCTTAACTTTGAATAGAGCTAAACGTTGTTTTTTGTGCTATTTGATGTCTTTTCTCGTTATGATTAACACTTTTACAACATATCTGCTGAAAATTTCAGCAGCGCAGTAAAAAGCTACATGATTTGTACTTTTTTTGACAAAAAAAATAGCCAGTAAATATATTTCACTGGCTATTTTTAGAAGGTATAAGCTTCGAATTAACTTAGTTTTTCATAAAGCCAAGGTTGTACTAATGATAATGCTTCAGTAATTTTTTCAGGTTGGCTACCACCAGCTTGTGCCATATCTGGACGACCACCACCTTTTCCTCCAACTTGCTGAGCAACCATATTCACGAGTTCTCCGGCTTTAACTTGCCCAATTAAATCCTTGGTTACACCGGCAATCAAACCAACTTTGCCATCATTAGCGGTCGCAAGCATAATTATGCCCGATTGCATCTTGTTTTTCAGTTCATCAACCATACCACGTAATGCTTTACTCTCAACACCATCTAAATCAGCAATAAGTACTTTTACACCGTTAATATCAATTGCTTTGCTTACTAAATCAGATCCAGCTTGAGCAGCAAGCTCTCGTTTCAACACACCGATTTCTTTTTCTAACGTTTTAGCACGTGTTATGAGTTGTTCAACCTTAGTTTCAACGCCAGCAATATCCGACTTAACCAGACTGGCAACTTTACTTAACGTTGCTCCTTGTTCATTGATAAAAGCTAATGCACCAGATGCAGTAACCGCTTCAATACGACGTACACCGGCAGCAATTCCTGATTCTGATACTATCTTCAATAAACCTATATCACCTGTGCGTTCAACATGCACACCACCACACAGTTCAGTAGAAAAATCACCTAAGGTAACTACGCGCACTTCATCATCATACTTCTCACCAAACAACGCCATAGCACCCTTAGCTTTAGCATCCTCGATGTACATCAATTCAGTTTCTTTAACATGATTTTGACGAATTTCATTGTTCACCATCTGCTCTACATCATCTAATTCTTGAGCAGTTAGTCCTTCAAAGTGAGAAAAATCAAAACGAAGTTTTTCACTGTCACACAATGAGCCTTTTTGAGTGACATGATCTCCTAACACTTTACGTAGTGCAGCATGTAATATATGGGTAGCAGTATGATTTTTAATTATTGAGGTGCGACGTTCAACATCAATTTCAGCTTTGACACGACGGTTTAAGCCTATATCTGTTTGCGCAACGCCTCTATGAGCAAAGGCACTACCTAACTTAATAGTATCTTCAACTTCAAAAACACCACCATCAAGATGCAATAAACCAGTATCACCTACCTGACCACCTGATTCTGCATAAAACGGCGTATGATCTAAGATAACTAACCCCTGTTCACCAGCATTTAATTGGTTGACCGCCGTTTGTTCATGATTGTTAAATAGCTCGACTACGGTAGCAGAATAATTATGGTTGCTATAACCTTTAAAACTAGTTTTATGATCAGACTTTAATTGTTGATTGTAATCGGTGCCAAAGTTACTTGCTTGTTGAGCACGTTGACGCTGCAAAGTCATCGCAGCATCAAACCCTTGATGATCAATATTCAATTCACGTTCACGGGCAATATCTGCCGTTAAATCAGCAGGAAAACCATAGGTATCATATAGTTTAAAAACGTCAGTACCTTTAATGGTATCACCAGCTAAGTTGTTCAGAATGTCTTCTAGTAAAAGCATGCCACGATCTAAAGTTCTACCGAACTGTTCTTCTTCAATGCGTAGCAGCTTTTCAATAATTGCTTGTTGTTGCACTAATTCAGGGTAAGCCTCCCCCATTTGTTCAACCATTGAACTCACTAATTTATGGAAAAAATGCGCTTTAGCTTCAAGTTTGTGGCCATGACGAATCGCACGGCGAATAATACGTCGAAGTACATAACCTCGACCTTCATTTGAAGGTACAACACCATCAATAATTAAAAAACAACAAGAGCGAATATGATCGCTGATAACACGTAATGATTTATTATCTAAATCACTACAAGCGAGTAACTTTGCCGTATCTTTTATTAATGCTTGAAAAAGGTCAATTTCATAATTGCTATGTACATCTTGCATGATGGCTGATATACGCTCTAACCCCATACCTGTGTCGATAGAAGGATTTGGCAATGGGTCCATATCACCGTTGGCTTGGCGGTTGAATTGCATGAAAACAATGTTCCAAATTTCAATAAAACGATCGCCATCTTCTTCAGGAGAGCCTGGAGGACCGCCCCAAATGTCGGCACCATGATCGTAAAATATTTCTGAACATGGTCCACACGGACCCGTATCACCCATTGACCAGAAATTATCTGATTCATATTTTTTATCTGCCGACTTATCGCCAATGCGAATAATTTTCTCTTCGGGGATACCTATTTCATTTTTCCAAAAATTAAAAGCTTCTTCATCACTTTCATAAATAGTCACTAATAATTTTTCTTTGGGTAGACCTAAAACAACGGTTAGAAATTCCCAAGCATAACTGATCGCTTCTTCTTTGAAGTAATCGCCAAAGCTAAAGTTACCTAACATTTCAAAGAAAGTATGGTGGCGAGCAGTATAACCAACATTTTCTAAATCGTTATGTTTACCACCTGCCCTTACACAACGTTGCGCAGAGGTAGCACGAGTGTAACTACGCTTTTCTGCGCCTAAAAATACATCTTTAAATGGCACCATACCCGCATTGGTGAAAAGTAATGTGGCATCATTACCCGGTACTAATGAGCTACTTTTAACTATTTGATGTTGCTTGGTGGCAAAAAAATCTAAAAATGCCTGGCGTACTTCGGCGGTGCTTTTAATCATGGGAACCTTAATCACTCTATTTGTTCAACTATTAATTACTAATGTAAATGCTCTCAATGGCAAAAATCTCATCGGCTGAAAACCCCCGATACTGCAAAAATCGTATTCTTTTAGCTTTTTCTTTTTGCATTGCTTGAGGATCGTTATCCCCATATTCACCAAAGCGCTTATTATACGCAAGCTCAGCTTGAAGATACCAATCAATTTCGCAATTTTTCTGCAATTGTTGAATAATTGTTGAACAAACACCTTTTTGTTTTAACTCATTAGCAATATAGCGCCAACCGTAACCTCGATTAGCTCGATACCTACATGTACTTTGTGCAAAACGATCATCACTAAGGTAATCTTTCTCAAGTAGGCGCTCTATAGCCAATTCAATGTCATCAACACTGAACTCTCGCGTGTTAAGCTTCTGTCGCAGTTCAAATTCAGAATGCTCTCTTCTTGAAAGTAAACCCACACCACAGTGCAATGCAGTTTGCTTTTGATGTTTTTTGCTCTGCACCAGCTGAGCGTCGTTGTTTGCCATAGTAAGATCTATTAAATTACTTTTACCTTATAACAAGGATAATTGTCTTTCTTGAAAAGCTTGCTCTTCTGTATCTTCATCAGCAAAACCTAGGGTTAATCCCACTAAACGTACTCCTCGCCCTTTAGCTCGTTCATATGCTTTACTAAGCAAATCAATAAAAGCATCTTGATTTGCTGCAATACTCTGCTGTTCAACCGTAGTTTGGTTAAAGTCATTAAACTTAAGCTTGATACCTTGTTTTACCACTCTCCTGTTTTCCACTTTACCTAACCGCTGAAGCAATTTTGGGTATAATTTCTCAACAACCGCTAAGCAATCACTCTCATTGAAGATATCTTTTGCAAGTGTCGTTTCTATCGCTAACGATTTACGTTGCCGACTCACTTCTAGCGCTCGATTATCTATACCGTGGGCTTTTTGGTATAGGCTAGTGGCGAATTTACCGACAATCGTTGTTAAGTTAGCAATGGAAGAAGCTCTAATGTCTGCACAGGTAGAGTAACCAAATGATTGAAGTTTTTGAAAGGTTTTAGGGCCAATTCCTGGAATTTTTTTCAACGATAACGTTTCAACAAAATGAGTGACTTTATCTGGAGAGATTACACATTGCCCATTGGGCTTATTTTCATCACTGGCAATTTTTGCAATAAATTTATTCGGCGCAACCCCAGCAGATGCGGTAAGGTTTAATTCATTAAAGATATCTGCACGAATTTGTTCGGCAATAAGCGTTGCACTACCTTCGAACGCTTTACAGTCGGTCACATCAAGATAAGCTTCATCAAGAGATAAAGGCTCTATTAAATCTGTATATCGAGCGAATATGCTACGGATGTGAGTTGATACCTCTTTATAAACAGCCATGCGTCCATTGACTATGGTCAAATCAGGACAAAGCTGTTTTGCTTTTATCGCTGGCATTGCCGAACGCACACCAAACTTTCGCGCTTGATAATTACACGTACAAAGCACACTACGAGGGCCATCACCACCCACAGCTAAAGGGATATCACGATACTCGGGAAAGTCTCTCATTTCCACTGCTGCGTAAAAGCAGTCCATATCGATATGAATTATTTTCTTCATACCGATATTTTACTGAGTTTATATACAGTGTCAAGTGAGTGTCTTTTTTCAGGGCGTCTTTTTAGGTGTTATGCTCAGCAGCATATTTTTCAACTTGCTGCCATACGCGCATTAGATTACCTGAAAGCAGTTTTTCAATATCACTTTCGCAATAACCACGCGCTAATAAGCCAGCAATTAAATTAGGGTATGTTGCCACATCCTTCAGCGCTTTAGGTAATATACCATCAACACCATCAAAGTCAGAGCCTATACCCACATGCTCAATGCCAACTAAATTAATGACATGTTCGAAGTGATCAAGTACTAAGTCTAAAGAGCCTACTTCCCAAGGTTTTTCCGATGTATAGTCATCTTCAAAAGCATCAATTTTATTTTTATCTGCTTCAAGTTCTTCATCTAACTTATTGGCTGCAATAAACGCCGCTTTAGCGACTTTATATAAAGCACTTTGCGCTCTAAATTTTTTCGACGTAAAGATGCCACTGAAGGTCATTTGTATGACACCACCATTTTTGGCCAGCAATTTAATCATGTCATCAGACATATTTCGCTCAAAGCCTGGTGTAAAAAAACGTGCTGAGGAATGAGAAGCAATCACTGGCACTTTACTTATTTCCATCACTTGATAAAACGCTTGATCCGATACATGAGATATATCGACCATAATGCCAACCTTATTCATTTCAACAATTAGCGTTTTACCAAAACCTGTTAACCCTTGAGCAGGACGGTTTTCATCATAAGATGAATCAGAGATATGGTTGGCTTTAGCATGTGCCAAAGTAATATAGCGGATGCCACGTTCATAAAAATGTTGCAGATTGGCTAGCTCTCCTTCAATAGGGCTGCCATTCTCCATGCCCATTGGCAGTGAAATAATACCTTTGGCAAAGTTATCTTTTATCTGCTGAGTTGAATAAGCTAAGGCAAACTTATCCGGAGATTGATTAACAATAGACTCTATACCATCTATTAACTGGTCTGCTAGTACTTTACTGCCACCTGTTTTTTGCAACTTTGAAGGTATATATATAGACATAAAAGGCGCGTTTAACCCGCCTGCTACCGCTCGAGGGTAATCGAAATCGCCCTTTTCGGTTGCTTTACTTACATCCTCATACTCATCTTCTAACCGATAGGGTACATCTATGTGTGTATCAATAATGAGTGTTTGCTTAGCAATTCTCTGCGCTTGTTGCTCAGTAGTTTCGGACTTTTCTACTGTTGGTGCATTATCTACACATGCTGTTAGCGCAATAGTTGAGAAGAGAGCACTTAGCACTACCTTGTTTAAAGAGAGTAATTTCATTAGTTGGCCTTATTATTATTATGAAAGTGCTAGAGGATAAATCTTTTTCTACAATCGAGTCAATGCCGGAGTAAGTACATCGACTAAAGCATCAATATGATCTGCACGATCATTAAGCGCTGCAATATAATGATACTGCTCACCACCCGCTTGCATAAAAACAGTACGGTTTTCATGTTCAAGTTCTTCTAACGTTTCTAAACAATCAGCACTAAAAGCAGGGCTAATAATCGCTATATGCTTATCACCTTGTTTAGCTAAACTTGCTAATGTTTCATCCGTGTAGGGCTGCAACCATTTAGCTTTACCAAAACGTGATTGGAAAGTCATGACAAAATCATCTGTTGATAGCGTTAATGAACGTGATGCTAACTCTGCAATAAGTGCGTCGGTAGTTGATTGACAAAAGTCATAATAGGGATCACCCCATTGATGAAATAAATCAGGCATACCATGATAAGAAAGCACCAACTTATCTGGCCTGCCGTGCCTGTCAAAATGTTCACATACTGTATTAGCCAGCGCCGTAATATAAAGCACATTTTTATGATAGCTATTAATGAAATTAACACTTGGCACATAGCGCCATTGCTGTAATTCCTGAGTAACGGCGTCAAAGGTCGAAGCGGTCGTTGGTCCAGCATATTGTGGATACAGTGGCAGCACAACTAAGTTATCAATGCCTTGTTGTTGAAATTTTTGTAATACACTACTGATAGAAGGTTGGCCATAACGCATTGCCATATCAACAATAACATCATCACCGTATTTTTTGGCAAGCGCAGCGGCAACCTTTTCTTTTTGCGCTTGGCTAATCACCAATAAAGGCGCACCTGCGGCAGTCCAAACACTTTGATATAATTTTGCCGATTTTTTTGGACGAATACGTAAAATAATGCCGTGGAGTATTATCATCCAAATAAATCGAGGAATTTCTACCACACGGGGATCAGACAGAAACTCTTCTAAATAATGACGTAAAGCGCTTGCTTCGGGTTTTTCTGGAGAGCCCAAGTTTGTCAATAACACCGCTGTTTTGTTCGAGTCAGTGTTGAGCTCGCCTTCCCTTGCGCTAAAACGTGATTTCATTAATATTCACACCCGTATGAATGATTTAAAGTAAGTGAGCAAAGCAAGAAGCTTGGTTCCTGCTTTATTTTATACGTTGCACCTGTATAGCTAACATTTCGTGTAAATCATACCTTATTCAACAAGACTGTTAATCTCTAAACTAAGCGTACTTTCATTGTTAACCGCAATGTTTTGTATTTCACCTTTAAAGTCTCCAGGCTTAATACCGACACCACCAAGCTTAGAAACAATAGCAAAAATATGTACTTGGTCAACACTGCTTAAGTTGTTTTGTGGTGACATCGCTTGGCTATTATTAAGGTTTACTACCGTAGGTAAATCGCTAGCCTTTAATTTTATTGCCGCTAATGGCATACGCTTGCCATTGGTAGGTAAGGCATAGACAAACACTACTTTATCTTCACCTTTTGCCAATGTTTCTGCGATATCTGTAGATAAGCTAACACTAACAGTCAAGTTAGGCCCTGTCACTGCTTCGCTTTCCAATGATTTTTCTTCAACAGGTAAGTCTAGGCGGTTTTTCGCTTCATTTACCGCTTCTTGTAACGCCGTGATATTGACACCTTGTCTTTTATCATCAATAACGCGTTGCCAATAGCTAATCGCTTGTGAGTATTCTTGAGAGATAAAGTTATGCATACCAAGTAAAATATTTGTCGATGGATCATTGATGTCGAGCGCTAACGCTTTATCAATTAAATTTTGTACCTGAGCGTCAATTTGCTGATTATTTTTGTAATAACTTGCTTGGGCAATTGCACCGAGTAAGTCAGCATGTTCACCCTCAATTCTAACAACTTGCTGCAAAGCGTTAATCGCTAGCTCAAACTCTCCTGTGCTTACATAGGTTTGTCCTAAGTTATACCAAGCTTCACTGTCGTCAGGCTGTTCCGTTAAGTGTCTTTGCATGTTATTTATATAATCTAACATTTGCTGCTGTTGTGCCTGGGCTTGTTGTTCAGCAGACATTGATTGTTGGGTATTGTGATTTGCTAATGGCGTAATCATCAAGTTTTCTAAGCTGCCCTGTTCCAAATACAAGCTAATGGAGAAAACCAAGATGAATAACGACAGAGCAATAGGCCAAATCACACCGAATGCCTTGCTTTCATCTGGCTTTATTAACGTTTTTGGCGTTGTCTCTACATCCTGTAATAAACTGTTATCTAGCTCTGCAATTAAAAACTGATAGCTTTCATCATCAATACCACCTTCATTAAAGTCTTTCTCTATCTCAGCTTTATGCTCATGATACAAGCCAATGTTAGTTTGTTCACGAATATCATTTTGCGCTACAGCAACGATGTCGGCATGTTGTTGAGTTTTCTCCTGCTTGAAAAACGGCCTCCAAATCATCAATAACAACAAGGCAATGAAAGCGAGGAGAATCAATACAATTTCCATAATAATAACTTACTCTTTTTCTTTTTGTTTTGAGGGCGAATTCGAGCTTGATTCATGTGCTGTGCTCGTAGCTAACAACTCGCTTAACTTAGCTTGTTGCTCAGAATTTAACGCTAAGCTGGCTTTACTCTTAGGCTTTTTACGAATGATACTAATCACCACTATCATACCGATGAATATTAACAACACGGGGCCGAACCAAAGGACATAGGTAACAGAAGAAACACGAGGGCGATACAATACAAATTCGCCATAACGGCCCACCATTAAATCCATAATTTCTGCATCAGATTTACCTTGTTGCAATAAATTATATAAATCTAAACGTAGTGCTGAAGCTACAGTGGAATTTGAATCGGCTAAATTTTGGTTTTGACATTTTGGACAGCGAAGCTCTTTGCTCAGGGCTTGAAAACGTATCTTTGTTACTTCATTGTCAAATTCAAAGGTATCAACAGGACTTGCTGAGACAGGGTTATTAACCGTTAGCGTGGCAAAAGCCACCAAGATAATCATTAAAAGCTTATTAAACATGATTATACTCCTTGTTGTTTTTCATTAATCAACTGTTTAATTAATGGTTCAAACTCTTTGCGCCATACTCTTATATCTAACGCACCAGCGAAACGCTTTCGAATAATGCCTTTATGATCAATGACGAAAGTCTCTGGCGCACCAAAAACACCAAGTTTCACCCCTAACAAACCTTCATCATCAAAAACAGAAAACAAATATGGGTCTTTATAATGATTTAGCCACTGTTGAGCAGGTCCTCGCTCATCTTTATAATTTACACCATAAAGTTTAACTTGCGCCGCCAATTTTGGGTCGGTGGCAAGTTCAAGTAAAAAGGGGTGCTCATATTTACAAGTAGGACACCAGGTAGCCCAGACATTTAGTAAAACGATATCACCGGCTAAATCTGCATTAGTGACATTACTTTTAGCATCTTTTAATGTCGATAAGCTAAAGTCGGGCATCGCTTTTCCCACTAAAACCGAGGGCATATCTGTTGGGTTCAATGACAAACCACGATAAAGCACAACGCCAAGTGCAATCACTAATACTAAAGGTAAGAAACGAATAACCTTATTCACTATGACAACTCCGGCGCGACTGATGATGTTGTATTGACTTGTGCCTGTTTTCTAGCATGATTTTTTACTTGGCTTTTCATTCTATAGCGTTTATCCAACATTGCTAAAATCCCACCAAATGCCATAAATATTGCACCTAGCCAAATCCAACGAACAAAGGGTTTATAATGTACACGGATTGCCCAGGCGCCATCTTCAAGTGGATCACCAAGCGCAACATAAATATCACGGAATAAACCTGCGTCAATACCTGCTTCGGTCATGCCCATAGTTTGTACTCTATAAGCTCGGCGCTCTGGTTGTAACAAAGCAATAAAGTCTTCCCCATGATAAACATTAATTTGACCTTGTTCGGCACTATAATTTGGACCTTCTACATTTTTAATGCCGTTGAATTCAATAGAATAACCTGAAACATCAACGCGATCTTTCACTGCCATTCTAACATTAGTTTCGCTTTCATAACTTGAAACTAAGGTGACCCCCACTATGGTCACCGCAATACCTGCATGCGCAAAAGCCATGCCCCAGTGATTAAGCGCTGGCCTATTATTATTGCGGTATTGATTGACTAGTTCTTTGACTACCACCAAAAACACCCAAGTAGCTAAGGTGATGCCCATAGTAACCATGGCATCAAATGCACCTGCGTAAATCACTGGAAATAATATGCCAAAGGCGATACTTATCGCTGATGGGTGCAACAACTGCTTATGTAGTTCACCTTTTTTAGCTTTCTTCCAGCGAATAAGCGGGCCAATACCCATAATAATAAACAAAAAACTCATAATCGGCACAAATACAGCATTAAAGTAGGGAGGTCCGACAGAAATTTTACCATAGCCTAAGGCATCAACTAATAAAGGGTATAAGGTGCCTAACAATACGGTAGAGGCCGCAACTACTAAAATAATATTACAAAGCAATAGTGCCGTTTCACGAGAATAAAGCGCAAAGCGACTAAAACTTGCAACATTACTTGCTCTAAACGCATACAAAGTAAGCGAACCACCCACCGTAATGGCAAGCAATACTAAGATAAACACACCACGAGAGGGATCAGAGGCAAACGAATGCACTGAGGTGATAACGCCAGAGCGAACTAAAAAAGTCCCCAATAAACTTAAACTAAAAGCAAAGATAGCTAACAGCACTGTCCAGTTTCTAAACGTGCCCCGTTTTTCAGTTACTGCTAATGAGTGAATAAGTGCAGTACCCACAAGCCAAGGCATGAAAGAGGCGTTTTCAACAGGATCCCAAAACCACCATCCACCCCAGCCAAGCTCGTAATATGCCCACCAACTGCCTAAGGCAATACCTACAGTCAAAAACATCCAGGCACCAACGGTCCAGGGTCGAGACCAGCGTGCCCATGCAGCATCCATTTTACCTGACATTAAGGCGGCAACAGCAAAAGCAAATGCCACAGCAAAACCAACATAGCCTAAGTAGAGTAAAGGCGGGTGAATAATCAAACCTACATCTTGTAGTAATGGATTTAAATCACGCCCTTCCAACGGTACATTAGGCCATAACCGCTCAAATGGGTTAGAGGTTAATAGGGTAAAAGCCATAAAGCCCAAAGCGACTATGCCTAAAATAGCTAACACTCGGGCAATAAACTCTTGTTCTACATTTTTAGAAAAAGTGGCAACAGCCATAGTCCAAGCGGTTAATGAAAACACCCATAATAATAGCGAACCTTCATGCCCTCCCCAAACGGCACTAATTTTAAAGTAATAGGGTAAGAGAGTATTTGAATGACTGGCAATATACTTTACAGAGAAATCATCGACTACAAAGCTATAAGCTAAAATAACAATACTTATGCTAGTAAAGACAAACATACCCGTCGTTAATGGTTTGGCGTAAGACATCAACTTTTTATGAGTACTGTGTACCCCCACTAACGGAATAACACTTAAACAAAGTGCAAAAGCTAAGGCAATAACCAAAGCCAGATGGCCTAGCTCAGGTAAAAGCTGAGGAATTATTTGTGGTACCGCGTCAGGTATCATTTACTGCTCCGTTTACTCTCTATGTCATTATTTAACTAGCCATATAAAGCTGGCTAAATATAGTCGCGCAAGTCTACCACACTTTTAATATTGAGAAGATTAATTGCTTGGTTGAAAGTCATTTGATAATTGTTTCTTAATGTTACAATTTTTGAGATAACTAAAACTGCTAATTTTTATCAGTGCTATGGTATGATAAGTTTCACTTAAGAACACGTGCTAAATCAAAAACGATACCAACCAAAAACAGTCCAGCTCTATCAAAAAGTCGAGTAGAGTCTGTTACCATTTGTCTAGTATCTATAATAATAAAAGAGTATCCAACCTTTTGTCAGCTACAAATTTAGACAATGCCAATTTAGGCGTAAACAATGCCAATGAAAAGCAGAGTTTACTCAGCGCGAGCAGCGTAACCTGTATTCGTGAAGAACGCTTGTTGTTCGATCAACTGAACATTGAAATAAATGCTGGCGACATAGTACAAGTTGAAGGACCTAACGGCTCAGGTAAGACTAGTTTACTTCGTATTTTAGCAGGTCTTTCTCTCCCTTATGAAGGCAAAGTACAATACCGCAATCAGTCAATTAGTACTTGTCAAGAAGCGTTCCACCAAGACCTACTGTACTTGGGTCACTTACCCGGCGTAAAGGGAGAAATGAGTGCTCAAGAAAATTTACAGTTCAATCTTGCTCTTCATGGTATAAAAAGTAATATTGTCGAAACAGAATCAACGTTGGCACAAGTCAATCTAACCGGTTTTGAAGAGAGTTTAGCGTCACACTTAAGCGCAGGACAACATAGAAAGATTTCATTAGCACGTTTATATAAATCAAATGCCCGTATTTGGATCTTAGACGAACCATTCACTGCTATTGATAAACAGGGGGTTCAAGCCCTTGAGCAATTATTTAAAGCTCACCTTACCCAAGGGGGCTGTATTATTTTGACAACTCATCAAGATTTACTCACGTTTCCCTCACAGCAATTAAAAAAAATCACCCTAGACTATACCTTTGATAGTATTGGCGAATAACAAAATGAATAAACCAATGCCAGCAACTAATTTATCTTATCGTTCAGTGTTCGCCTTGATATTTAAACGAGATTTAACTATTGCCCTGCGCCACAAAGATGACATTATTAATCCATTATTGTTTTTTGTTATAGTGGTTACGTTATTTCCACTGGGTATAGGGCCTGAAGCTCAAACGTTAAGTCGCATAGCGCCCGGTATTATTTGGGTAGCAGCATTGTTGGCAACATTACTTTCTTTAGATAGGTTATTTAAATCAGATCATAGTGACGGCTCACTTGAACAAATGCTACTTAGCCCACAACCAATATTTATTTTAGTGTTAGCTAAAATTGTTGCTCATTGGTTTATTACTGGCTTACCACTTATTTTAATCGCGCCATTACTTGCGGTATTACTTCACCTCAATGAACAAAGTTATGGTGCGTTGATACTGACACTTTTATTAGGCACACCAGTACTAAGCCTATTGGGCGCCATTGGCGTTGCGTTAACTGTAGGTATTAAAAAAGGCGGCGTATTACTAAGTTTACTAGTACTGCCTTTATATATTCCCGTGTTAATTTTTGCCACTAGCGCTATTGATACCGCCGCTCTTGGTTTACCATACAGCGGTCAACTTGCTATAATTGCCGCACTATTTTTTGGTTCACTGACACTAGCACCATTTGCTGTGGCCGCGGCGCTAAAAGTCAGTACAAATTAATAGTTGAATATAGCAATACAGAAATGAGAGCATGACTTATGTGGAAATGGTTACACCCCTACGCAAACCCTGAAGTGAGTTATCACTTCGCCGGAAAGTTACTTCCTTGGCTTACTGTGTTATCCGTATTATTCTTATCTATTGGCATTGTATGGGCTTTAGCCTTTGCGCCTGCAGATTACCAACAAGGCCATAGTTTTAGAATTTTTTACATTCATGTGCCAGCGGCTTCCTTATCGATGGGAATATACTTAGGGATGGCAATTGCGGCATTTACTTCTATGGTTTGGCAATTTAAATTGGCTGATGCCTCTGCGGCAGCTATGGCACCAGTAGGTGCTATTTTTACCGCTATTGCCCTAATCACTGGCGCCGCCTGGGGAAAACCTATGTGGGGAACATGGTGGATTTGGGACGCTAGATTAACCTCAGAATTGATATTATTATTTTTGTATTTAGGCATTATTGCCCTACATAGCGCATTTGAAGATAAGAACTTAGCAGGCAAAGCTGCGGGAATTTTAACCCTTGTTGGTGTTATTAATTTACCCATTATTAAATATTCAGTTGAATGGTGGAATACGCTGCACCAGGGTTCAACCGTTAGTAAACTTGGTAAACCATCAATGACTATGGATATGCTATGGCCTTTCTTATTTTGCTTTATCGGCTTTATCTTGTTAGTGACTTTGATCATCTGTATCCGTTTTCGAAGTGAAATATTAGCACGTAATAGCATTCGTCCTTGGGTGAGAACATTAGTTTTAACTCAAACAGCCTTAAAGGAGAACAGCTAATGCAGTTTGAAAGTTTTAGTGCTTTCTTAGACATGGGTGGCTATGGATTTTACGTATGGCTATCTTTTGGCGTTTCCACTGCTCTACTATTGATATTGATCGTTAACTCAGTATTAGGGCATAAAAAAGTCATTAGAAATATTGCTGTACGTCAACAACGAGAAGAAAAATTACGCCAAGTGCGTAACCAAAAAAAGATTGTTTCTGACAATGTCAAGCAACCATCAGACACAACAACTAGCAATGAGGCCAGCCAATGAACCCAAGACGTAAAAAACGCTTAACGATTGTGGCATCAATTTTAATAGGCATAAGCGTTGTTGCTGGCCTTGTACTTTATGCTTTAAGCCAAAATATAGACTTGTTTTACACGCCTTCAGAAATTACTCAAGGTAAAAAGGACTCAGGTATAAAACCCAGTGTTGGTCAACGAATTCGTATTGGCGGCTTAGTTGTACCAGGCAGTGTTAAACGTGACCCAGATAATCTAAAGGTATCTTTCAAACTATCAGATATGAAAATGCCAATATCCTTTCATGAGAGTGATCATATGGTTACCGTCTACTACGACGGTATTCTGCCCGACTTATTTCGTGAAAGCCAAGGCATCGTAGCCAATGGTAGATTAACCCGCGGAAATTCAGGCAATTTACATGTTGATGCGAGTGAAGTGTTGGCAAAGCATGATGAAAACTACATGCCTACAGAACTTGCCGATGCACAAGGTAAAGATTATAAAAAGTTAGAATACAGCGATAAGCAATTAGACAATAAGAACTAATAGAGATCTTTGTACAAAGTAGTTCATCAACAAAAAACGCAAACATAAGCATGTTTGCGTTTTTTGTTAGTTACAATTTATTTTAGCTCGAATTAACCGTAGCGTTTGGCCGCTTCTAAGGTGTTTCTAAGTAAACAGGCTATAGTCATCGGGCCAACACCGCCAGGTACCGGGGTTATAGCGCCGCAAACTTCACTAACTGCAGCATAATCAACATCACCAACGAGCCTTGCTTTGCCTGTTGATTCATCTACAAGGCGGTTAATGCCTACATCAATAACTGTAGCACCCTTTTTTACCCAGCCAGCTTTCACAAATTCAGCACGCCCAACCGCCGCCACCAAAATATCAGCTTGCAGACAAACGTCAGCCAGGTTTTTCGTATGTGAGTGAGCCACTGTAACCGTACAATTTTCTTGTAAGAACAACAAAGCCACCGGTTTACCAACAATGTTTGAGCGACCTATCACCACGGCATGTTTGCCAGATAAATCATCACCTAGATGCTGCTTTGCTAAAATAATGCAACCTTGAGGCGTACAAGGCACAAGTGCGTCAGCCTCACCGTTTAATAAACGTCCAGAATTCATGGCATGAAAACCATCAACATCTTTCTCTGGGTTTATCGCGCCAATAACTACCGCTTCATCAATATGACTTGGTAAAGGTAATTGCACTAAAATGCCATGGACAGCATTATCACTATTTAAAAACGTTAATTGCGATAATAATTCGGCTTGACTGGCTGAAGCTGGCAGTCTAATTTCATTAGAAATCATACCAACCTCAATGGTTTGTTTTACTTTATTACGTACATAAACGTGGCTAGCAGGATCATCTCCCACAAGCACAACGGTTAAGTTCGGCGTAATACCTTTGGATTTTTTAAAGCTAGATACTTCTTCTGCAAGCGCTATACGCAAATCAGACGCCGCTTGCTTTCCATCTATTATCATGGGCTTTCTTATTATTTTTTATAGGTATTAAAACTAGACTAGGCAACATAGTTAACGGATAAAATACGATCTCCAACTTTGTTAAGGATCTCAATTTCTCCCTCACAAACAGCAATAATTGATTTCCCTTCTTTAAAGGCTTGCGGAATAATAACCCGCCCGACATCATTTTGGTCAAAGGTTTTTACTTTATGATGCAGCTCTAGGCCATCATCACAATAATAAATTATTGTTACTCTACGTTGTAATACAGTCATAATTGTTACTACTTATATAATGGATTATGATTTTCATATTTTTAACCCCACTGAATATACACTAACAGGTTGAGGAGTAAATGCTATATCAATAATATTTAGCACATTTATCTATACTTTCAAGTAAAAAAGTTATAAAAGGTTTACTTTAGTTAATTTCATCAATAACTTAAGATATTTAGAATAAAAAAACCCTGAGCCAAAAATGAACTCAGGGTCGATCAAATGATCGTTTAACGCACCCTCAACTTTCAAAGTTAATGTCAAACCTTAGTAAGACAATTCACTTAGACCGCAGAGCTTTTCAACCCGCTTTAATTAGCTGTTAATCAAAGCAGGTAATTCTTCACAACATTAATTCCAATTTTTAATTTTATGTCCTTTAACAGCATAGAAAAGAATAAACGCATAGATAGGTAACATGATCCAATACGCAGATTGGCCATCAATGCCATCAGCTAATAAGCCATAAACTAGTGGTAATAAAGCGCCACCTGAAATGCCCATAATCAATAATGCTGATCCTTTAGAAGTAAACTTGCCTAATCCTTCGAGCGCTAATGGCCAAACTGCCGGCCAAACAATTGCATTAGAAAACCCTAATAGGGCAATAAATGCCACAACATTAGGTAAGGTAGGGATTCCCGCCCAACCCCACAGTACTTCAGAAACCATATAGCTGGAGCTATCACCTAAGACAATAAATAATGAGAAAATAATTCCCGATATAGCCGAGACAATTAGTGCCTTCTCTTGACTAATAAACCGAGGAATTAATAAGATACCTAAAGTGTAACCTATCAACATAAATGCCATGGTGTACGAGGTTAATGATGTTGCATTTTCGACACCAAGCTTAGAGGCAAATAAGCCAATGGTGTCGCCAGCAATCACTTCTGCACCAACATAAACAAAAATAGTTAAAGCACCTAAAATCAAGCTAGGAAATTGAGTAATTGATGTTTTTTTCTGTTCATTACTCGCGTCATCTAAAGTCGCTTCCTCATTAACATTAGTTAACTCTGGTAGAGATGACATTTTTAATAGCCCAGCTAATACAATAAAAACAACTGCCATGCCTAAATACGGATAAATTAATCCATCTGCTAATGTGGTGATGGTGCTTGCTTTTTCAGCTGCTGCCATGGCTTCAATACTAACCGCAGAAACTCCCGCAAGATCGCCTAAAACTACCGCAGTAAAAACAATGGGCACAATAACTCCAGCGCCTTTATTCAATAAGCCCATAAACATGATACGTACTGCTGCACTTTCACTTGGTCCCACTTTTACCACATAAGGGTTTGCCGCAGTTTGCAATAATGTTAAACCACTACCAATAACAAATTGAGCTAGTAAAAAAATAGTAAACTCGTGAGTTTTAGCTGCTGGAATGTAAATTAAGAAACCAACTACAAGCACTAACAAACCTACAGCCATACCATTTTTATAACCAATACGTTCAAGTATGACCGCAGAAGGCAATGCCATTAAGGTAAAAGCGAAATAAAAGGCTACCGCCACTAATAAAGCTTCGGTTTCAGATAAGTCACATATAATTTGCAAAAAGGGAATCAAGGCTCCATTTTGCCAGGTAACAAAACCAAAAATAAAAAATAACGCGCCAATAATAGCAAGGGGGCCTAAATTGCTTTGGCTATCAACATGTTCATTTGTCATCACTGTGCTACTCATCTAACTTCCTCAATTTATAATTATGGTTAAACAATACTGTTGGCTACACTACTTTTCTTATGTGTTAGCTTACTTATACTTTTTACCGCCAATCCATGTTTCAAGAACACTAAAGTCATCTTTTAAAATAACCATATCAGCTTGCATGCCTACTTTGAGCTCGCCACGTATATTGTTATTACGTTCATGCAAATACTGAGCAGGATATAAACTTGCCATCCGTAATGACTCATCTAACGGAATTTTCAGTCCCAAGTGTGTATTTTTAACCGCTGTAGCCATATCTAAAGACGATCCAGCTAGTTCACCCGTGGTAGAAGTCAGTTTGCCATTGTCGACATAAACGGTTCGATCATAAAGCGGAAACTCTGTCATATCAGTACCAACAGGTGGCATGGCATCGGTTACCAAAAATATTCCGCCTGCCGGCTTAGTTTTTATTGCTAACTGACAACTTGCATAGTCAACGTGATGACCATCAACAATAAGTCCTGCTTGAGTATGATCATTTAACAATGCGCAACCAACCACACCCGGCTCTCTTCCTTGTAATGGTGACATGGCATTAAATAAATGGGTAAAACCAGTGGCACCGGCATCAACGGCTTGTTGGGCGGTGGCATAATCCGCATTGGTATGCCCTAAACAAACCTTAATACCCAACTCAACCATGCGAGTAATATCTTGTGGCGAAACAGTTTCTGGTGCTAACGTCACCATGACTAAGCCTATATCTTTGCGCGACAAGACTTGCCACTCATCATCTGTAATCTCTCTGATCAGCTCAGCACAATGGGTGCCTTTTTTTGCAAGCGATAAATGAGGTCCTTCAAAATGAATCCCAATAATGCCCGGTAGCTCTGCTGCAATAGCCTGAGCCATCGCGTCTGCAGCTTGTACCATCACTTCAACTTTATCCGTGATAAGGGTCGGCATCATCGCTGTAGTGCCAAACCTTGCATGAGCGGCAATGATGGTTTTGAGCTTATCTAATGAGGGAGAGTCATTAAATAAGGCACCGCCACCACCATTTACCTGTAAATCGATATAACCTGGTACAACCAAACCTTTCGCTTTAACATCAACATTACTGATATCTTCATCAATCGCCTGAATCACACCATCAACAATAGTCAGCACTCGATCATCTATAAAATTTTGACCATCAAATAATCGTTGAGCATGAAATCGAACTTGTGCCATGGCGTAGTAACCCTAATAATTATGTATCTTGCTAAGTCGCTTATTTGACGTTAACAATATCAATCGTTAAGCACTTTGTTCTTGCTTAGTTTTTTGCTTAGTTTTTTGTTTCGCGAGCTGACTCCGAGCGTATAAAACCGAGCCAACTTCTGGTGGACTTAACGGCTCAGATAACTGTGCTTGTATGTCTTCGTTAAGCCAAGACTTTAACCTTGGTGTTAAACCGCCCAACATGGAAATTCGCGCCGGTTGTTTAATCAATAGCGTTCGAGCTAAATTGTTAATATATTCAGCACCTTCAGTAACAATATCTAATGCGACCAAATCGCCCTGCTCTGCGGCATCAAAAACAAGATTCGCTAACTGTGCATAAAAGGTTGCTTTTTTACCGGCGATAGCTTCAACAATAGAAGTAGTATTTGTGCAATCTAATTGCTTGAGTAGTATGTCGTTCATTGACGATGGTGCAACAATGCCATCGAGAGAAAGCAACACTTGTTTAGTCGCTTGTAAACCAAACCAGGCGCCACTGCCTTTATCCCCTTGTGGAAATCCATGCCCACCAATCAGCACTTCTTGTTCATCAATACAGGAAAATCCGCAAGAGCCTGTGCCACTAATAATAACGGCACCGTTATTATTATGGTGTGCTCCTAAACAAGCGATAAGTAAGTCATGGGCTAAAAACATTTGTTTAAAAGGATGTTGCCATGCTTGCATTTTTTCAAATTGGACTGGTAAGTTAACGCCTGCTAACCCTACACCCGCTACCAACTCATTTAACGAAACATTAGTTAAACCAGCATCTGTTAAAGCGAGCTTAGCCGACGCCACAATAGAGGTAGTCGCTTGTTCAAAGCCATGCAACGGATTTCCAGGACCCGCAATACCCGTACCTAGAACTTCATTTTTTTCATTCATCACAATGGCTTTACATTTACTGCCGCCGCCATCTATGCCTAAAAATAATGCTTTGTTATTGTCACTGCTTGTGAACATACCAACCTCAAAGTTTTTCTTAATTATTTAATAGCAGCCAAATTACTAAACTTGTTCCGTTGCTATTACTGCTTTTGCCGCACTTTTTAATCTATTTTTGTCTCTTTGACAATATAAAAGTAAACATCCTTGGCTTAACTGTTTTCATCTTATCCATAAATGACAGCGTTGTCATTTATTATTTTGCATTATTTCGCAATTATTCAATTGGCACTGATAGCAAAATAAATAAGCTGCTGATTTTATGATAAAAGATAATTGAAATTATTGTACCGATACCTGAGTTACTCGCCCTGTTCTTAACCCGTTATTAGACCTACTGCGCAATTTTACTGTGCCTGATACCTTCACTGGCTGTTTATAAGTTTGCCATTTAGTGTCATTTACCGTATTACCTTGGATTTGATATTCGATAGTTAATCCAGGAAAGGCAATATTTGCATTTAACAGTTCATTTTCGACTATCGCCCCTACTGTTGGTAAACGATAATCAATGCCAGCAAGTTCTAACTTGGTTAATTCTTTTTTCCCTAAAGCATTAGCAAACAGGCGCCAGTTTTCATCACGTTGTTTTTCCATATCTGATGTGAAAGTGTTTGTTTCCTGACTATATTCGCTTCCCTGATAATTGTAGGGTACTGCCCATGTAGGTAAATGCCATGCTCGTTCCGCTAGAGCAAAAAGCCGTGGAAATACTTTATGCTCTGACATTTGGTCAGTACGCGTATTTTCACTCCATAGCTGCCCTTGAATGCCTAAAAAGGTTTGCCCTTTGTCTAGTGGCGTTTTGGTATCATCGGCAACATAAGCCTTATCTTCTCTATCTAACCAAAATTCTGCGTGCACAGGCAAATTGTCGGGCATGAACTGAAAGATTTTTTCGGTATTAGTATGTCGAGATGCCCAATAATAACCATGCTCTTTCGGCGACGCTTCATAAGGAAAATCAAAATACAATACATCTGGAGATGAAATAACTATTTGCCAATCACGATTCGCTAAATCATGTACTTTACTGTGTCCTCCTGAGTAAAGTACATCCCATGCATTGGCTTGGACGATTGTAGGCATATTGTCTTTACGGGTATGTGACATACCATCACTCCACCCTGCCGTTTCAATATCAAGACTAGAAAGAATACTGGCAACACGCTCAATAAAGTAAGCCCCCAATTCACTCATGTTTTCCACACCACGATCATTATTGGCAACGAAAGCTTTACAAGCAGGAGAATCAATCCATGCGCCTGCGGTTTCATCGGCGCCAATATGGTAGCGAGTTAGTGGCTGTCCTGCGTTTTCATGGATCTGCTTCACTTGTGTCATTACTTCTAAAACAAAGTCATAAGAGGTCTCAAGGCAAACATTGATGGTATTGTCATTATAATATTGCACTGAAGAGTATTGAGTTTTATCTTCAAAATCATCAAGTAAAAACTGTTTGGCTTTAGTATCATCTTCAAGCTTTTGATATTTTTTATATCGAGCTGTCATTGCTTTCATTGCCGCTCTTGAGTGACCTGGCATGTCTAAGGAAGGTATAACCTGAATATGTCGGGCACTTGCCGCTTGCAATATTTCGGTATAATCACTGACACTATAGAAGCCATTCACTGGTGCATTAACATCAACACCAGCACCAAGCTGAGCAATCAGACAACTCTGTTCTTGGGTATCAAAACAACGTTTGCTCGATAGCTCAGTTAATTCAGGCAAACTCGGAATTTCTAAACGCCAGCCTTCGTCGTCCCCCAAATGTAAATGCAATTTATTGAGTTTATAGGCCGCCATTTGTTCGAGTAAAGCCAGGATAAATTCTTTCGAATGAAAGTTACGAGCAACATCAACTAATATTCCTCTAAAGGCATAATGAGGTTCATCAGCAATCTCAACAACAGGAAGCGTATTCTGCCCTACTGTATATAGACTGGATAAGGTTTGTAAGCCATTAAAAACACCGTTACTATCAACACCGACTATACCTATCTCTTGTTCTGAAATTGATAATTGATAACTACCAATAAGTTTGGTTTTGTCCTTATTAATCTTTAAATTTACTGAGATACCGCCTGCTGATTGCTTCAAGCCTAAATTCGCCAACCGAGATAATGCAGCATTAACGTCAACCGGTTTTACATTGGAAAAGTTCACTTTTATGCCACTTGTAATATCAAGCAACTTATTATTTTGATCAAAGTTGACTAACCTTGGCGTTGGAATAATGGCTTGAGTTACTGATAACTCGCTTTGCTCAGATTTTGCCACACCTTCAGCATTGCGTTGATACAAGTTTTCACTGGTAAGCCAAGCCGTTTTGTCATTACTAGTACGTTTAAATTGTTTTAATTCATCAGTATAAGGTTCAACAAAAGGCAATATTTCCAAACCTGACTCTTTATCAATTCGTACTTGCGTACTAGTAATAACTTTCGCTTGAAGGTCTGCAGCCGTTACTATGTAGTTTGGTAGAGCATCAGTTTCAGATAACATCCAATAATTAGCTCTAAAAATTACACTTTTGGTTTCTCCAGCCTTAAAGCCTGAAAAACTCTTCTTTAATGAAATTTGGTGCAAATCGCCATTTAAATGCGAGACTCTCAGTTCCTCACCTATGGATGATTGCACAGGAGTAATTTGACTAAAATATATTGACCAATCATTTACGATAATTGCTTTTTTGGCGGTAAAACTTAATTCAACTTCAAAACACTTGCCCCCTGCTACGTTCTCATCGCATTTATCAGTCGGTACGTTGGTAAGCACATTATATTTTACGATTAGGCTTTCAGCTATATTGTCAATATCAAGCTGTTTGGCACTGTTCAATTCTATTGCGTCTGGGGCTATCGTTATATTGTCTTTAGTAGAACTTTCTTGACTGCAACTTGAAATCAGCATACTTAGCGACAACGATAATACTGATGCAGAGAGCATCGTTGTTAATGTTTTTTTATTCATGTTTCTCATCCAAAAGCCCTAACATAAGTAGTTTTAGTGCAATATTATTAATTTAATAAAATAAACTGACTCTACTATCCATTGTTTTGACAGCGCTGTCAAAACAAAATATCATTGTTTTTAAAATAAACATCTATGCTGTTATTCTGTGCAATTAAGCAGTAATATTTTCAAATGAGTTTGCATAAAGGGGACGAATTGTTAGTCATTAACCTTAAAACATCTGAGTCTGAACATTTCATGAAAATGTCGTTAGCTGATGCCCTTAGCAAACTGCAGGAGGCTATGCACACGCAACAAGCTTCTGAGGCTACCTCTTACGCTGAACAAATTATTAAACAAGCACCATCTTGCCTTAAAGCTTACAGCGCACTTTATAAAATACACACTGTTATGCAGCAATTTACTGTTTTAGAACAAGCAGCATTGCAATCTATTGAGCATAACGGCGATCAGCCAGAAAGCTATCATGCATTGTCAAATGCGTATCGTTTTCAACGACAATCAACATTAGCTTTGCAAGCGATGGATAAGGCAGTACAACTTGCACCAAATAATGCTGAATGGCGTTATTTGTTGGGAATAATGTATAAAGAAATAGGCCAATTTGACGTTGCAGAAAAGCACTTTAATCAGTGTATTGAACAATCGTCCAACTACGCACAAGCTTATTGGCAGTTAAGTGATATAACAGCAAAAATGCCAAAAAGTTATATTGCCCAGCTAACAAACTTGGTTAATGCTGAACAAGCATCTGATACCAAATCGACCATTTATGCCGCTTACACTTTGTTTAAACATTTTGAAAGTATTGGCGAATTTAGCACTGCTTTTTCATACTTGCAGCGTGGTGCCAGTCTGCAAAGAGCAAATTTTGATTACAATCATCAAAATGAGTTAACCGAACATAACGATATTACTCAAGTGTTTAATAAGGCCTTTTTTAACCCAAGTAACGCAAGCAGTAAAATTAATGAGGTTATTGATAATAGTCCTATTTTCATTTGTGGTTTACCTCGCTCAGGTACAACCTTAGCTGAACAGATTATATCTAGTCATAGCGACGTTGCTGCAGGCGACGAATTATTTGAATTAGCCCAAGCAACCCAGCAGGTATTACAACAAGTTAAGCCAAAACAAAACTTCCCTTTTTTGGTAAACGAATTAACTCATCAACACTGGCGAAACATTGGCGAAAGCTACTTAAAATTGACCCAGCATATTCATACTAAAAAATATTTTACTGACAAGATGCCGTTAAATTACAAGGCGATTGGTTTGATACACAAAGCCTTGCCCAGAGCAAAAGTAGTATATTGCCATCGCCCTCCTATGGATTTACTCCTAGGTGCTTATAAACAAATTCTAGATCAAGGAAATTGCTATACATACGATTTGGATGAGTTGACGTCAATGATTATTGCTCATCACCACTTAATGCAACATTGGCTTAAAGTGCTTCCTGGCAAAATTTTCACTTTGAAATACCAAGATATCGTAACCAATCAGCATCAAACCACTGAACGTTT
The DNA here is from genome assembly GCA_913062815.1 of uncultured Colwellia sp. Lineage (GTDB taxonomy): Bacteria > Pseudomonadota > Gammaproteobacteria > Enterobacterales > Alteromonadaceae > Colwellia. Next base: position 25,291 of record CAJXWZ010000001.1, read on the forward strand.
GTTGAAATTCTTAGACTTAGATTGGCAAGATGGCTGCATTGATTTTCACCTCAATACTCGGGTGATTCATACAGTGAGCAACGCACAAGTACGACAGCCTATATTTACCAATGCACTTAATGCTTGGCATAGATACAAACTACAATTACAGCCCTACGCTAATAAAATGAAAGATGCTGGTTTAGCTATTTAACATTATAGTTTTTGTAAGCCATGCTTGTATATTTTATTGAGCAACTCTCTATGCTGAGGTAATTTACTCAGTGCCATATCACCATGCTTTTGAATTTTTTCAAATTCCTGCTGTGCTTGTTCATCTTTTTTCAATCTAGCTTCAAAGCACCTTAAATCCGTATTAAAGTCCATTCCGTAGAGAATATACTGATAGTTTTCTAAGTTAAAAATATCAAACTTACTGGCAAAATCATAAGCCGTTGGTGGTTGATGTTGCCACCTTGCCAAGCGTTCTTTAAGCGAATCAGGGATACTTTCTTCAGTGCGATTATCTAACCAGAAATCACTATCGTCTCGTTTAGACAAACAATAATGTGCCTTGACGAAATCAATAACATTGTCCCAGCTCGTTTTAACTCTTTTATTAAACTGTTCGGCTATCAATGGCATATCTAACTTACTAGCAGGAAATTGTTCTGCTAGCATTTTTGCCGTAGCATCAAAAACTAATAACCCCGTTGCTTCTAGCGGCTCAACAAAGCCTTGTGCTAAACCCAATGCTACACAGTTTTTATGCCAGAACTTTTGTCTATAACCTATTTTCATTGGGATCAAACGGCTATTAACATTGTCAGCCATAGGGCCTATATAGTTTCTTAATGCTTGCTCCGCCTGTTCATGAGAAACATGGGCTGATGAATAGACATGCCCTATACCACGGCGCTCTTTTAAACCTATATCCCACACCCAACCATGTTGCAATGCTGTAGAAATAGTATGACAAGCAATAGGCTCATTTGGGGTTTCATAAGGCACTTGAATTGCTACAGCATGGTCTACAAACAAAGTGTCACTTTTATCTTCAAAAGCAATATTCAACTTCTCACCTAAGAGTAAAGACTTAAACCCCGTACAATCAATAAAGAAATCGCCGAATATTTCACCGTTGTCTTTAGTTACTAGTGATTTAATCTCACCATTGTCATGTTGAATAACACCTTTTACTTCCGCTTGAATATGATCAACACCTAGTTTATCAACAGCATTTTTTGCTAACAAAGCTGAGAATTTAGTCGCATCTAAATGATAGCCGTATGCAGCTGCGCCTTGAAACTCAGGCGTAGTAATTAGTTTAGGGGCCAAGCCTGAATCACATACTCGCCCTTGAATTGACAAGCTATTAACATAGCTTGTGCCATTATGCTTAATATTTTTAAGCCAATACGCAGTTAAATCTACTTCACTGGTTTGTGGGTAATCAAATACATGATGATAATAGCTAGATTTGCCTTGTAAGGGGTTATTTACCCAGTCAACAAATTTTATTCCTTGTTTGAAAGTTGCGTCACATTCAGTGATGAATTGAGTTTCGCTGATACCTAAATGTTGCAAAGACTGACGCATCATAGGTACTGTACCTTCACCTACACCAACCGTTGGGATATTTGGGGACTCAACCAATGTTACTGTTATGCTTTCAGCACTATCATTGATCAAGTTTTTTGCCAGATGGTTAGCGGCCAACCACCCTGCTGTACCGCCACCAACAATAACAATATCTTTAATTACATGAGATTGTGAGCCCGATTTTGCTGACATAGTCGTTCCTGGCGTTTGTTATTTATGCAAATTAGTTAAGTAGTCTTGGTGACTCATCACTATGTTCGTTACTTGTTGAACTCTCTTATCAAACTCTTGGTATATTTTCTCATTTTCATTTGGGTCGCAGGGGATATTCAGACTTGGGTAATGGTCCATGCCATATAAAACAGCGCGATAATTTTCATCTGAAAACATGGTGATATAACCGCCCGCTAAATCCATATATTCACAAATCTTGTATTTCCATGTTGCTATTTTATCTTCTAAACCGTCACAATACTGCGCTGTTTTAGCAACATCTTGCCAAAACGGTGTGTCATCTCGATTAGTTAAACAATAATGCAACACAATAAACTGCTTCAGATCCTCATAAGTGCCATTCATAATTTTATTAAAAGAGTCCCGAACTGATTGAGCCGTATCTTTGCCTGTAACATGGGTTCCAAGTAAACGAGCACTGGCATTAATCAAATGCAAGCCAGTTGACTCCAATGGTTCAATAAAACCACCTGAAAGCCCAATAGCGACACAATTACCTACCCAAGGTTCTTTTAAGCAGCCTATTTTCATGTCAAGGTGCACTTTCCTCAAGACCTTATTGCTTTCTTCACTATTATCTATGCCATGAAAAGCTAACAATTCTTGTTCAGCTTGTTGCTCAGTTAATCGGTTACCATCATAAACATATCCAGAGCCACGGCGATTAACGAGATCTATTTGCCATACCCAGCCATTGGAGAGTGCTGTAGCTTCGGTATAAGGCTTAGGTTGTTCACCTTCCGGATAGGCAATTTGAATGGCGACAGCTTTATTACAGGGCAAGGCCTCGGCAAAAGATTGCCAGTTTTCTTGGTGCGCTTTCACTTTATTAATGAGAAACCCTTTAAAGCCGGTGCAGTCTATAAATAGATCGGCGCTAAAAGAGCCATTATTGGTATGAACAGCAGTAATATTATCTCCTTCAACGTCAATACTATTTACCATCGCCTTGACATGATTGACACCGGCTTCAACGCCTTTTTTGGCCATAAAGTTTGCCATCTTGATGGCATCAAGGTGATAGCCATAAGGAACGACACCTTCATACGGGCGAGAGTTAATATTTTTGGGAGACAATCCTTTTTTAATCAAATGAGATGAGATGGAAATAGCCTCGTCATAACGCTCTTGTTCATGTCGATTATCAACAACCCAAGCTGAAGAAATATCTAGCACTCGAGCAATATTTTGTTGCTCAAAAGAATGAAAATATTCATGCGTTGAACCATCACTTTTAGGCTTCATCCAATTTTTAAACATGATGCCTGTTTTCAATGTTGCGTTGGTTTCTTTAAGCAGTTCTTTTTCATCTAAGCCCATTGCTGCAAAATAATGCCTGACACTATGAACTGTCGCTTCACCCACACCAACAGTCGGTATTTCAGGGCTTTCAATTAAGGTTATTTCAATTGATTTTTCACTGTGGTTATAGAGCCTATTCAAATACAACGCCGTCATCCAACCAGAAGAGCCACCACCAACAATCGTAATAGAGTTTATTTGTTCATTGTTCATAATTTAATACTTCTTAGTTGTGGTGAATGGTAAGTCAGTGCTTATTATGAATTAGCGGCTTTTAGTTTAGCTAAACGCGACAATTGGTGTAGTGAGCCTAAATGATTATAAATAGGTGCTAAATAGCCTTTTTTTCTTAACGCAATAAAATCTTCATCTGGTAAAGCATTCAGCGCTTTTTCATCCACTAAATATACACCATTAAGCGCTATTTTCTCTCCATTAAGCTCCAATGATAAGTTTTGTTGACTTAATAAAGAATTATCGCTTAACTGCTTGGTGAAAGCCTGAGTAACATGACTATTGTCAAAATATTGGCCGAGAGAGTTTTTACGGCTTTCCAAATATTTAGTTTCATTACCCGCTTCATCAAAAAGCGCCTCCCCCTCTGTTGTTGAAACAAAGTTGCTGTCCTCTTTGATGACCATTTGCAGTTGGTTTTCATCATTTTGAGTAGGCATTAAAGCAAAAGGGTGGTGACTAATTAATGCGGGTAAATAATCACTCAGCCACTTTTCACTGCTATAAAATAAGTTTTCATTTGGTGATAAACCCAGTAATGCTACCGCTTGAAATTCACCCGTGTCAGCATTTTTCACAAATACTATTGGCATTTCTGCACTAGCACGTGCAAATTCATGTACGATTAAGGGCACTACTTGTTGGTCTTTAGCATGGTGATAATCATTTGAGTGCTTAATTTTTGTTAAATTATGATTTTCAAAGCTTAATGGTCGAACTGAAGAGGTCATGAGAAATATCCTAGAAAGCGAATAGTTATTTTGTAATATTGAGTGTTACCGAGAAGTACTACATTTTCAATTAATTATTGAAAAACAATTTATTGCAAATAGAAAAGGGGAGTTAAACTCCCCTTCTTTCTTTTCAAGCAACCCTGTGTTTGCTTAGAATTTAACGCTTACACCAACATTCACACGTGTCGCCATTTCATAAGCGTAAAGTGGGAAGCCATCAGCAAAACCACTGCCGTTTGTTTGGAAAGCATTGTTACCAAATTGCTCAGATGTTTCACCCGTTAAATTAACCACGTCAAGTTTAAAGTCAACATTGTCATTAAAGTGATATACAGCACCGATATCAACAGAGCCAAAACCATCATGCAAACGGTTACCGTAAGCGCCTTCTTCACGAAGCATATACTCACTACGGTAGTTGTAAGATACTCTTACAGAATAATCATCATTCTCATAAAATGCAGAAGCATTCATTACATGATCTGAACTATCACTTAAGAAAGGGTTTTCATCGGTAAAAGTGTCACTATCTGTACTAGTATCAGTATAAGTATAGTTAGCCATTAAGCCAAAACCGTTGTCGAAATCTTGCTGGTATTGTAATTCAATACCACGAACTTCGCCGTCTTTAGCATTTTGCTTCTCTTGTACTGTCCAGCCTGCTGCTTCTTCACCTGGTTTCATAAATCCGCCAAAATCGATTTCAGCTGATGACGCATGATACTCGTTTATGCTAATGAAATTAGAAACATTTTTCATGAACATTGTCGCAGATAATAATGAACTAGGGTTGAAATACCATTCAACACCTATTTCAAATTGGTCAGCAATAAATGGTTCTAAACCTACATTACCTACCACCCAGAACTGGTTGTTATCTAAGTCATCATTTGCACCAACTGCGCTTGGATTAACATACATATCATTATATTGTGGACGAGCAATGGTACGCGCTGCCGCAACACGAAGAATCACATCTTCAGCTAAATCATAAGCCAAGTTGGCAGAAGGTAGAACTTCTGAGTAATCACCATCAGTAGATTTTTTAGCGCCACTTTCATAGTAAACAGAAGTAGCATCAGTACTCACATAACGTAAACCAAAGTTACCACGGAAGCCGTCGCCGCTATAGTTAGCCATGACATATACAGCAGTATTAGTTTCATCAATTTCACTGTACGAGCCTAGCTCTTCAGTTTCGCCAACAATACTCGCTTTTGCCCAATCTTTAAGTGCATTAGGATCAAATTTAGATATTTGATAAGCACCATCACCCACATCTACGGTACCTGTTCTTATGCCGCTAGTAGAAATTCTTGAATCAAAACCTGCTTGTTGGTCAAAGAAGAATTGGCGAGAAGTGGTATTATGATCGCCATAACGTGCACCTGTTTTTACGCTAGTAATGAAATCGCCATCTAGTTCAAACTCTACGTCTACTTGGAAGTAAGTTTCTTCATCAGTTTTTGGCGTTTTATTAAACGCAGAACCAGTACCCATAACTAATGAACCTGGATCATAATCAGCCATTGATTGACCACCGATACCATTTGGCAGATTCCATGTTTGTGAACCATTGGTGAAGTCATATGTACCGCCAACGATTGGTGTATTTACCCCATCATCAACAACCATTTCAAAATCAGTACCACCAGTAGACGTTGTTTTACCAAATTGTACTTCTAATTTGTAGTCTTCACCTTCATAGGTAGTTTTCAAATCTAGTACGTCTGAATTCATGGTTGCTTCACGAGGACGTGCTTGATAATAACCAGTACCCAATGCACCTTTAACTGCGGTACCACGAGGGTCAGCACAGTCGCCACCTAAACATTCAGCTGGCGTATTGCCAGACCAAGAAGTATCACCTTGAGTTAACCATAACGCATAGTTAGTGTTGTCCGCTTCCATTTGCATATCCATCGCGTTCAATACGAAAGATAAGTTGTCTGAAGGAGCCCATTCAAGTGCTACAGTCAATGCAGAACGCTTACGATCTTGTTCAAAAGCAACAGGACCTGCACCCCATTCCCAGAATGCTTCATTACCTTGACGCTGTAATTGACGTTCTTGTGCAACAGCTGAAACCATTACACCAAAGTTTTCTTCTTCATTTTTCCAGCTGTACATACCTGAGAACTGTGGATCTGTTGATTCAGAGTCATCTGAATATTGTGCTTCTACAGAAGCATAGGCAGTATTTGCATCCATTTCTAAAGGTGTACGTGTATTAACAATAACAGTACCACCTACACCACCTTCAACAAGATCTGCTTGTGATGACTTATAAACTTCTAATTTCCCAACAATTTCAGACGGCAATAACTCATAGTTAAAGCTACGCTTTGCTGGTTCAAGTACAAACCAACCGGTAGAAGCAACATTTTGGCCATTCAAAGTAGTTTTAGTGAACTCTGCACCTGCACCACGGATAGAAACGGCAGAGCCTTCACCAAATTGGCGTTGAATAGTTACACCAGGGATACGCGCTAATGATTCCGCAACGTTTTTATCAGGGAACTTGCCGATGTCTTCTGCGCTAATTACATCAACTACGCTGTCTGAAAAGCGTTTAGCGTTAACGTTAGCTTTAAGACTGCCACGTAAACCTGTAACTTGAATGACTTCAATTTCTTTTTCTGCTTTAGCTTCTTCGGCAGCCATAACCATTGGTGCAGTACCACCGGCTAGGATTAAAGCGATTGAACTCGCTAATGCGCCTTTTTTAAATGTTTTAGATGACATCGACTTTCCCTTACACACGTTTGTTTTTTGAAAATGTATTTATATACACTAATAATATTTATTCGGGCTTTACGACAGCGCTGTCATTATTACTCTAAAAAAATATGACAACGCTGTCATAAGACAAGTAAAACCATACCGCTTATTTACACATTTGGCTAGTATAAATTAACAATTAATTACAACTTTCTATTTCAAAAACGCATAAGTCATTGTTATAAAATAATTTATCACTGTAGATTTTTTAAGCAAAAAAGATGGTAGATCAACTTTTTTGTGTATTTATCCGTAAATTAATCGCCTTATTGACAAGTAAAATGACAGTAAATGACATTATTTTGAATAGACAGAGAGATAATTTCTGTCTAAGAAGATTTTCGTATGTTTTGACTTTCTTTAGTAATAAAAAAAGGCAGACAAAATTATCTACCTTTTTAAAATCAAGCAGTGTTAATAACGTTTAATATTTATTTTGTATATGCTCGGGGCATATCACTTGAAGTAGTATACCGCTCACGTAAGGCATCCTGACGAGATCTTGTGGAAACTTTTTCTCCATTAATCCACATGTCATCGACTTTAGTGCTTAGTTCAAATGGATCAGCACTCCACAATACTAAATCTGCATTTTTACCAACGGCGATTCTGCCTGAATTTAACTTGAACACATCAGCAATATTCGCGGTAAGTGCGGCTATTGCATCGGTTTTAGCTAAACCATTTGCCACTGCAACACCTGCATCAAAACGAAGTTGATTTACATTATGACTTTCACCTTTTGGCGCTAAGATAATTTTCACGCCTGCTGCTTGTAACCTAGCCATATGGGTTAAAGAGGCGTTTATTGAATCAAAACTACTAGGTAAGTTATCAATAGAGCTTAAAATAACAACGACATTGGCCGCTGCGATTTCATTGGCAACGAGTACTGCATCACTAGCACCAACTAAAATCAAATCAATACCATATTTTTTCTTTAACGCTAATAAAGCGAGTAGATCTGTCGCTCTGTCGGCATAGGCTAACAGCGGTTTTTCACCCGCTAGTAATTCATGGATAACCTTATCGGCACGTTTAGGCTCTTTCTTTTCTTTATCTTCTTTCTCTTTGCTATTCTGTTTCTTTGTTAACGCCTTTTGAACATCAGCAAACTTATTATCAAGCTCTTGTAATCTTCTCGCACGAGAACCCTTTGATTCAGAGCCTAAGTATACTAACACCGCATTTTGTTTTTCGGTAATACTTGCAAAACCTCCTGAGAGATCTACCGCGAACGTTTGTCCCGCAAATAACTTATCACCACCATGTGGCGCAACAATATTACTGGTTATGCCGCCTTTACGAGCGTAAGCAACCAAAGTAGATTTGGGGTTAAATGCTAAACTTGCATCAAAAGTAATGTCGGCTTTGTCGTCACCGCCATCTTTAGTTCTTGAAACAGCACTAACTTCAACTAAACCTAATGAGTTCATGGTGCCAATAAACCCTGGTGTTAATATTCTGCCCTTAGCGTCAATTGTTTCATCAACATTCAAGTTTTCAGGAATATTATCATTTGCATAAACTTGGCTGATTTTATCTTGGTCAAAAATAACGGTAGCCTGTTCTAAAATACCTTGGCTAGCTACTGTGTATACTGTAGCGTTAATGATAGCTGTTGTTTTTGCTTGAACCATTCCAACCAACATTGTCATGGCAATGGTTGATACTTTTACTATAGATTTCATATTGATTTGATTTAGGTTAATTATATTTGATTTCATCAGTGCATCCCCTACTCTTGTCCTAACAGAAAATCGCTCTTCGCTTGATATTTTTCATCAAAACGATCATAAACTTTCGCGCCATCAACAAAGACTTGCTCCGCTTGTGTATAAACACTAAAAGGGTTGGCACTCCATAACACCACATCAGCATTCTTACCTGCTGCTAAGCTACCTGTTTTATCTTCAATACCTAATGATTTAGCTGCATTAAAGGTAATCCACTTTATTGCGTCTTCAGCTTTTAGGTTGAAACCATTATCATTTGCACGAAACAGCACCTTACCAGCCTCTTGATTCAACCTTTGAATAGTCGTATTGGAATCTGAATGTACGATTGCGCATGAGTTTTTCACGGCATCAACAATGGCTACATTTTCTTCAACCATATCATAAGCTTCCATTTTAAAGCCCCACCAATCTGGCCACATTGCAACACAATTTTGATTTTCGGCTAGCTTATCAGCAATTTTATATGCCTCTACACCATGATGAAAGGTACCTGAGTGATAGCCAAATTCCTTACCTATATCCATCATCACCGCCATTTCTTCTGCTTTATAACAATGGTTATGAATAAGAATATCGCCATCTAATACACCTTTTAGTGTATCAAGCTCTAAATCTCTAGCGGGTGGTTGTGGGTTTTTTCCGGCATCGTATTCATTATTATATTTATTCCATGCTCGTTTATACTCAGTCGCTGTTGCCCACGCAGAACGATAGCCTGCTACATTGCCCATTCGTGTTGAAGGTTGCTGTTTTCGCTTACCATATACACGTTTAGGGTTTTCACCACAGGCCATTTTCAAGCCGTAAGGAGCATCAGCAAACTTCATGCCCTGCATGGTATGACTGGGGACATTCTTTAAGGTTACACCACGCCCACCAAATAAATTGGCTGAGCCAGGTAATATTTGTAGACTTGTGATACCGCCAGCTCTTGCTGCTTGAAAGCCAGGATCTTGAGGCCAAACACTATGCTCGGCCCAAACTTCAGAAGTGTTAGGTTCAGTCATTTCGTTACCATCGGCATGTGATTCAACACTTGGACTTGGGTAAACACCTAAATGAGAATGAACATCAATAATACCAGGTGTTATCCATTTACCCTGCACATCAATTGTCATAACGTTGTCAGCTGATAAATTAGCACCAATTTGCTTGATTTTTCCGTCAACAATTAATACGTCACTATTGTCAAAGCGCTCGCCAGTACCTGTTAACACGGTAGCATTGGTAAACAAAGTATTTTGCTGTGGTAATGCTTGGTAGGTGCTAGGAAAAGGGTTTTTATTAATCGACACTTTATCGTCTTGTTTTTCGTTAGGCAAACAAGCAGTTAAGCTGATTGACATGGCTGCCAAGGCTAAACTTAACTTTAAAGGAGGTTTATTCATGGGTATTCCTTGAGGTATTAACAATTAGGCGATATAAGAATTTACGTTAGCGTAAGTTATATTTTAGAATTAAAAATTCTATTATGCTTTGCCAAGAACAACAAGGCCTTAGCCAAACTTTGCTCTTGCTTAAGAATAAAATAGCGACCAAAGGCCATAAAAACAAGACGAATGACATAAGTTTAAATTTAAAACTTTTCTTAGGTGATTTGTTTTAACTTAATAAACTCTAAAAAACACACTCTACCAAATTAAGTTAAGCACTTGCTTACTAAACCCCTATTCATTTCTTATTTAGGAAAAATAGAAGTAAACAATTTTTTGATCTTCTTATACCGTAAAAGTAATAAACTCAGACTTAAAATAAGGTAAAAAAGTGGCGATATTAGCTCTGATTTAACCGACCAATAAAAATGGACACACACTAAAATAACAATAAGGTAATTATAATTATGTAGTGTTTGCCAAGATTTACCCATTTTTCGTTTCAGCTTGTGCACTGAAGTAATAGCTAATGCTGTTAATAATACAAAAGCAACCATGCCAATTGTGATATAAGGGCGTTTAATTACTTCGTTCACAAATAAGACGCCATCAAACTGTACTTCAAAGGCAAGAAAGTTAACTAAATGAAATACGGCATAGCTGTATGCATAAAGCCCTAATAAACGTCTTACTTGTAACAAATAACCTTGTTTCAATAACTTTGCTAAAGGGGATACTGTTAAAGTAATTAATAGCAAATTTAATGCACCAATACCGGTAAAGTGAATAACTCGCTCGACAGGATCTGCACCAAGTTCATCAGAAAAGGCTAAAAAATATAGGTTTAGCAAAGGGATTAAGGCACTGAGATGAATAAGCACCTTCAAGATAAATATTTTCGTACTGCTCGTCATAAAACACCGACATAATGACTAATTGAGAGGTTAATAGTATTTGGATAAATCCATGCCACGATATAAGTCCGCAACTTGCTCGCCATAACCGTTAAAAGCTAAGGTATCAATACGGTTACGGCTAAATAATCCACCACTGGTTATTCGCCGCTCGCTTGCTTGACTCCACCTAGGGTGATCGTGTTTCGGGTTAACATTAGCATAAAACCCATACTCTCTTGGGGCTAGTTTTTGCCATGTAGTTCTGGGTTGCCGTTCAAGCAACTTAATACCGACAATAGATTTAATACTTTTAAAACCATACTTCCACGGTACCACTAAACGGATAGGGGCACCGTTTTGCGGTGGTAGTGTTTTGCCATATAGACCAACACTCATCAAAGTTAAAGGGTTCATTGCCTCATCGAATCTAAGGCCCTCGACATAAGGATACTTAATTCCTCCACCTAAACGCCTGTTAGCTTGTCCAGGCATTTGCTTAGGATCATATAACGTTTCAAAAGCCACATATTTTGCCTTTGAATTAGGAACAACTCTCTTTAATAAACTTGCCAGCGGAAAGCCTATCCACGGAATAACCATTGACCAAGCCTCAACGCACCGTAGACGATAAATACGCTCTTCTAAGGGGAATAGTTTAGTTAAATCATCATAATCTAGTGTTATTGGTTTATCACACTCACCTGAAATACGTAACTGCCATGGCTTAACTTGAAAGTTCTGTGCTAATTCTGCTGGTTGATTTTTCTTAGCGCCGAACTCATAAAAATTATTATGAGAAATAACTTTTTGCTCTGGCGTTTTAATCAACCCTTGATTTTCATTATCTTTACTGAATTCAAGCGGTCTTGTTTTGAATATTATTTTGTCATCACCAAAAAAACTAGCGTTAGCATTTTTAGTCATGGCAGAACTCATTAGCGCTCCGGCACCAAGAAATCCCATTTGTTTTAATAAGCTACGTCGTTCTTGATAAATGGATTCGTTAGTGACATCAAAGTCATTAAGCTGGGATTTGTGTGGCGTTTTAATTAACATAAGATGTCTAATATAAATAATGGTTACTTACATTAGACACTTTAAAGAAAAGATAAATTTCAGCAATAGCTAAGCTTTTAATAATTTAGCATTAAGCTACTTTTGCTAATTGTTGTAAATGAGCAACAACATCGCTTGACTCATATAACCATTGTACATGTCCATCCGCTTTCTCAATACGTAAGCAAGGTACCGTGCGTTTGCCCCCTTCACGTATAAGCTCTTCTCGGTAATCATTTTTTTGGTTAATATTTCGTAATTCAATATTTAAACCTTCTCGCTTCATCGTTCTGCGAACTTTGACACAAAAAGGACAACTCGGTAATTGGTACAAACTTAAGTTTTCAGTTTTGTCATCAAATGTTTGCTGTTCTTGCACGGTTCTTTTAGGTGATTTCGGCGAAAAAACAAAGTTAATTAACAATATTAAGCGACCTATAGGCCAACGGATAAGTGACATAATCATAACATTTACTTCTATATTAGGATGATTGATTCAATCAACAAATTAAATTTTGAGGCGCAGTTTACCACATAACTTTCTATCTTAAAAAGCTTGAACTAGACTTAAAAACATACAACTAAAAACGTTTACTAATCATGTTACTAAAATTTCTTGTAAGTACCTTTCTCTTTTTCTCTCTTTCACTCTCTTATGCAGAAGAATTGAAAGATGGTGACTTGTTTTCACTTTCTCTGGAGCAGCTATTACATATTCAAGTTGTCAGCAGCAATGGCATAGAAGAGGAGCTTATTGATGCGCCTGCAGCCATGTTGATAATCACCAAACAAGAAATAATACAGCGTGGTTACACTAATTTAGTGGAAACATTAGCTGATCTACCCAGTTTTGATGTAAATAGTTCGGGAGGCTCAGACAGCAGTACCGCCTATCAACGTGGATATAGAACACCATTTACCACCCGAACTTTATTTATGATTGATGGTCGAGTCGAAAATCACCTATGGAGTCAACAAGTGCTCATGAGTAAGCAGTACCCTATTTCAATGATCAGTCATGTTGAAGTGTTATATGGTCCTGCTTCAGTTAAATATGGTGCTAATGCCTTTTTAGGTGTTATCAATGTTATTACCAAAAAAGGAATTGAACTAAATAATGGCGAAAATGAGTTAACGGTAAAAGCAGAATTAGGAAGTTGGCACTCAAAAGGCGTGGAATTATTTGGTCGCGGACGCCACAAACAGTTCAGTTACGAAATTTCGGCACGACACTTTTCTAGCGATGAAGAAGACTTATCACAGCGTTGGGGCTTTTTATCAAATGAGTTATACAGTAATGAAGAGATTTGGGGACCTATATTATCGCTAAGCAATGATGGAATTAGCTATGGCGAATACGCTAACCCAACAGACGACTGGGGAATTTTTGCCTCAATGCAATACAAGAATTTAACATTGGGTGTTAATCACTGGCGAATAGATCAAGGCTACGGAACAACGTTTGCTGCCGACAAAGGGCAAAGCAATGCTGATTGGTTGCGTTCTTCACAGCAATATTTCGTTGAACATCAATGGCCGCTTAGTAAAAATTTAACACTGGATAGTGCAATAAATTATCGAGAAAATCGCGTTTGGGGAAATTGGGCTGAAGCAACACCTGATTGGCATGAAAATAGTGAAAGTTTTTCTTACGTGAGTTTAACAAATTGGAATTCGAATAATGACGCCATTGAAGTCAAACAAGATCTAGATTTTCAATATTCTGATACCTTCCGGTATTTAGTTGGCTGGCGACTCAAGCGAACAGACCTAACAAAAGCTTATGATGTGCCTGGATATTGGAATGCCTATAGCTCTACAATACCAAGTGATGATCCAGGTCCATATGGCTTTGGTGCCGGTATTTATCACAGTACCGATATTAGTTATGATTTTTTTTCTAAGCCATTAACACAAGTTCCTAATGATAACAGGGTACAATTTAATGATAGTGGCATCTACGGTGCTATTATTTACGATAACTATCCTTGGCGTTTTAATTTGGGACTTAGATATGATGACAATCAAATATGGGGAGCATCAGTAAACCCTAGAGTTGCTGCTATCTATAAATTTAATCAAGCGGAGTCTGCAATAAAACTTGTTTACGGTGAAGCCTTTCAAGAACCACCGGCAAAGCAACTTTATGGCGGTTGGTCTGGCCGAAGGGCTAATCCCGATTTAGCACCTGAGCAGGCTAGTAATCTTGAATTGATTTTGATGCACACTTCTCAACATTGGCTGCACGATATTTCTTTTTATCGAGCTATCTATGATGATGTGATAAGAGAAGATGCAATTAATGATGCCAAGAGGAAGGTATGGGGATTAGAGTATAGAGGCCGATTTGAGTACAACAATGTGCTCGAAGGGGTAAGACCAATCACAGGGCAGTTTATTTATAGTTATACCAAAGCAGAAAGCAACCAAACCTATAGTCACGACCAAAATCAATGGTTGACGAGCTCCACAACCTTAGGAGATATTTCTCCCCATAAAGCTAAATTAATTATCAATTTCCCACTTAGCGAAAGTATGGCTTGGAATATAAAAGGAAGTTATATACATAAAACACCTTTATATTCACGAAACCCACTAACACAGCAAGGGATAGAAATAGGCTCAAGTGTCACTTTTGATACTACGTTCACATACCGTCATGATGCCTGGCTATTTACTGCAAAAGCACTCAATGTATTCAATAGGGAAGTTTTTGCGCCAGGCGTTGGTAAGGCTGATTCAGGAAATGATTTTTCCAAACGAAGCCTAGGTTTTAATAACTCTTTGGCGCCTCAGCCAGAGCGCTCAATATGGGTTAACGCTAAATATCAATTTTAAACTGCTAGAAAAATCACCTCAATACATGTACAAGTTATTTAAATATTAAAAGTGATATTTAACGAGCAAATTCACATTGTTCTCATCTACACCATCAATGCCAAATTTATTTTTCCAAAACACATATTCAACACCTACAAACAACTTTGACGATAAATCTAAATGCGGTGCAAGATTGTATTTTAATTGAGAAGTAAGATTCATGCTGTTTTCAGAGTTATCTCTACTGGTAGCAAAATCAAGAAAACCATCATAATAAAGCGGCCCTAAAGGTACTCCCCAAACTAATGTTGTCTGATAGCTATTACCGCCATATTCATTGTTACGATGGTAAAGATTTATTTTGAAAAATTTAAAGCCCGGTATGTTAACGTCAACACCAACACCTAAAAGGTAGTTATTAAAACCACTACCAAAGCCAGTGGCACTTGCAAAAGAGCCCATTTCTAAGGTACTAGCAATATAAACACTTTTAACAAAACTATCCTTAAAGCTCGTTAATTTTATCCTTGGAGACCATTCACCATAAGTTTCTCTATCATTATTGTCTGACTCAAGACGGTCTACAAACAAAAAACTATCTCCCCAGCTCGTTGCTGCGGTATGTTCGAAAGTGAGTACGGTTTTATCATTATCACCGACTTCATAATTACTTCCCTTGAGTAAACTCACGCTATAATCAGACCAAAGCGTTTTGGCACTGGCAAAATTACTAACTATTAATAAGCTAAAAACTATTAAGTATTTCATGTATAAGCCTTATGATTTCCGTTACTGTTAATTCGTTTTAAATTGAGCGACAAGCTCTGCTAAACGTGTTTTTTGAGCATTTAACTCATGCAATTCCATTTTAGTACTTTGTGATAATTCAGCTACTCGCGTAGACATATCAGCAATACTGGTAATATTGACATTTAACTCACCAATAACATTTGATTGCTGATTGGTTGCTGTCGCAACAGAGGTGTTCATATTAGTAATTTCATTGATTTCTGTGACTACAGTATTTAACGAGTCGCTTGCCGTATTGGTTTTATCTAAACCATCTTTAGCTAATTCACTATTTTTAGCCATTGCTAGCACAGTTTCTTGCGCTTGATGTTGCAGTTTTTCAATCACATCGTTAATTTCATGAGTAGACTCTTTCGTTCTTGCAGCAAGCGATCTTACTTCGTCGGCAACAACAGCAAAACCTCGTCCTTGTTCACCTGCTCTTGCCGCTTCAATCGCAGCATTTAAGGCCAGTAAATTGGTTTGCTCAGATATACTGCTAATAGTATCTATTACTGAGCTAATCGTTTGAGTTTGATCGGCAAGCTCTTGAATTTTTTCTTGGGTAGCAAGGTTACTTGTATCCAGCTGTTGCATAACACTATTGGTCTCTTGCACTTGCTTGTTAATATCTTCTACTTGTGTCTGGGTCAGTTCTGTTTTACTCGCTGTGCTACTAGCTAAATTACTCACTTCTTGAATACTTTGATTCATTTGTGTGGTGGCAGCAGCAACCGAATCTGCCTCTGCTTGTTGTGAGTTGGCACAGCCATCAACATCGTCAGCCATAGTGGTTAGCTGTTTAAAGGACGTCTCCATCACTTGCTCAGTACTTTTAATGTCAATCATGATATTTTCTATTTTTTCAATAATGGCATTAAACCCTTTCGCAAGTAAGCCAAGCTCATCACCGCGTTCGGCATCTAACTGTTGCGTCAAATCGCCACCTCGCTCAGCCATAGCAAGCAATCGATCACCAATATCAACAATAGGCCTAGTTATTCTATTAGCCACAGAAATCATCAATAAAATAAAGCCTATCGCTAAAACAATATTCAATATTGCTGTTTGAGTTAACGCGTCATGTACGGCAGACATGGGCTCATCAACAGGAAGCATAGCGATAATTTTCCACTTAAGCGCTTTGATGCCAACACTGGCAACATAATAATCAACATCCTTATGAGTCACCTCATCAAAAACATAATCGGCACTACTTTGAAGTAACTTATTCGAGACCTTGGCAAAGCCATCTAAATTTCTAAGCTTTTGTTTTTGTGCTGAAGATAAACTGGGGTGAATAATGACATTGCCATCATGATCGGTAACAAAAACATAGCCTGTTTTGCCTATTTTATTTGACAAAATATCTGATCTTATTTCGCTTACACTATAGCCAACTCCCGCGATAGCAAGATTTTGCCCTTGTTCAGAAACTTTATAGTTAACGAAAGCAGTTAACTTATCGTTGCTTTCATCTATATCAAAGGCAATCTCATAAGGGGCATCACTGTTTAAAAAAGAATAAAACCATTGATCTTCATCCACGTTAAGTTTTTTGAGCACACCATCTTGATTTAAATAATTCTGTGAAACGTTAGATACCCAAAAAACAGTCAGTGCATTATTTTTTTCTTTCATCAAACCCAAAAAATCAATAACATCTTGCTGTTTATTTTCTGGCTCTCCATCTAACGCCCAATCAATCAAAAACTTATTTTGCGTAATTGCCTGAGAAAGCACTAACGGCGTACTCAGTTGGTGGTTTATTCTAGCGGCAACTTTGGCCAGTTGATTAGGTAAAAGTGCAGACTCAATACTCTTCTCTGATACTCGAGTAAAAGCATTGTTAGAGAGTAATATACCTGCCAGTGATAGTGTTAATAAAGACACCGCGATTATTGCTATTAAGGCGTGCCTAATTTGTATGTGTTTTAACCATTGATTCATGGGGGCCCTTTCCAAAACAATTCGTATACGTTTATAGTGTAGTTGTCTTAAAAGTTTCTGCCTCTAAATATAGGTAATTAATTTACTTTTCATCTATTTATATGAAAAGATCACTGCCATGATATGAAAATACTGATGATATTATCGTCATAAGGTTAGGTTAATCGCTATAAGCCAGTGAATCTAAAACCCCCATGCCACTATGAACACCTCCCTCTGTGGTACTTGCTGATTTGCTACGAATTAAATAACCTGCATACCCTTGTTCCTCATTCGATGCTTGGCCATTAATATGTACGGTAAATAATCCTATTTCGCTGATTAAATCATTAACACTATACAACTTACTGTCACGCACTAATAAAGATTGTGAGGCTTGAGTTTTGGGGTGAAGACGACTCATTAATGTCCAAGCCTGATATTCATCTGGCTTTAAGTGTTTCAGTTTTTTATAAATTCCTGCACCAAATACGCAATGCCCTCCCCCTTCTCCTTGATTTTTCAATACCCACTTGTCCTCTGAGCTTTGCTTAATAAGCTCTGCACTATCACTTGTTATAGGCAACATATCACCTAATAACGCTTTAACTTGCTCAGCTTCTTCGAATGTCAAACCATATTGAGTTAACGCTTTTATACTCATTGATGAAAGTAGCATTTGTACACGTTTACTTGTTGCCAGTTGTTGGCTAACGGTAGCATTCACCGCAACACGGTGTTTCTCTATCAATACACGGGTTTGTATTAACGACTTACAGCACGTTTTACTAAAGATATCGTGCAAAACATAATCACAATATTGGTAGCCAGCCCGTAAATATACCGTGTCTATACTTCCTATCCCTTTTAACATTAACCGTTGATTTGAGCCTGTTGATAAATTGCCATACAAGTCTCGAAAAGTTTTGCGTATTGTTTTAATACCCTTTGCCTGAAGCGCATATTCAAGCAGGTGTTGATCGAACACATTATCTTCATTTTCTTGAACAATCATTAGGAATGTTGCCGGTCCGTTATCAGAAAATTCAGTTTTAATTGCCAATGTTGCTTTAGCAATACCTGCAGATAAACTTGAAATGGCAGGGTTATCAATCAACTCGCCTAAGTTATAATTTGGGTAATGCCCATGAGTTAATGACCACTGTTGCTTGATGTATTTATGCAACTGATGAATTTTTTCCCCAAAAGGCCCCATTCCTGCGGCAATGCCATTAAATTCAATTAACTTGGGACCTAACGTGGCATCGTCCATAAAATCACTCCGCATAATGAGTAAGGGTAATCTCGGCGCAGTTTCAGGAGTTTTATGCAGTTGTTGATGCATTTTCAATAGCGCTTTAAAAAAAGGGTCCCCCGCAGTTATCGGGCTGATGGCCTTTTTGAGAAACTCATGATCTTGAGCAACATTGTGCACTAGCTTACCAAGTAAACTTACCGACGATTTCAATTTACTAAAACTATGCCGACTTATCACACTTGGCATTAAGCTAAAAGCCGCATGCTTAGCTGAATTGTTGTTACTCTTAAAAGCCATGCCATGACTTAAAGCCCATTCAACAGCATCTTGCGTAATATTTTCATTTGTGGTGTTTACCATTAACTACTCCTTAAAAAGTGAAGTGTTTCGTTTAACCAAACAGCAGGCCATATAAAAAACCGGCACTAATTGCCATGCCAAGCACAACAGCAAGAAAAGCAACAATCATTTGCCCTTTAAAAATAGATCTCAATAAAATCACTTCAGTTAAACTCGCGCCAGCACTGCCAATTATTAAGGCCATGATAGATCCCATTGCCATGCCTTTTTTTACCAATACTGACGTTAATGGAATAACGGCACTTGCACGAATATATAAGGGGATGCCAATAACCGCAGCGAGAGGAATTGCATACCATTTATCCGCACTGGCAAATTGAGTAATCATTTCTGTTGGCATAAAACCATAGATAAAAGAGCCACATAAAATACTTATCATTAAGTAAGGTAATACTTGTCTAAAATCTTTCCAAACGTTAAACCAAATTCGCAACCAACGACTTTGTTTGATGACAGTGATGACTGCTTCACCACTTTCATTAATGTCTACTAACATATCTGAACCACTGTTAGAGATAGATAGGTCTCCTTTGTTAGCTATATTTGAATCAGTCGCGCTACAATCAACATTGTCAGCTGATAACTCGTATGCTTCTTTGCGCACATATCTTTCGAAGCCTAGTTTCTCTAAAACAACTCCTGCAGTAACAGAGACACTCATCGCGATCATAAAATAAAAAATAGCGACATTCACACCAAAGGTGACGGAAAACAGGCCAATAACAATAGGGTTAAGCAAAGGACTAGCAAAAAGAAAGACCATCATTGGGCCAAAACCAGCACGAGCCCTTAAGAGCCCTTTTAAAAAAGGAATTGTTGAACATGAGCAAAAAGGGGTAATTGCGCCAAGTAATGCCGCGACTACATAACCTTTGCCATGACGAGAAGCCAAGATAGATTTTATTTTTTCAGGTGATATAAATTCCTGAAGTACGCCAACTAAATAGCTAATAACCAAAAACAGTATTGTTAACTCTACCGCCAATAACACGAACATGTCAGCCGCTTCAAAAAGCATGCTTAAAATTTCTGAATTCACATTTTTCTCCTTAGAATTTATTTCGACAATTCCAGAAATATAGTTTTATTTAGTTTTACTGTCAATATATATTTCGATAAACATAGAAACAACTTCCTTTTTGTTGATGAGTTGTTTATATTTCTCTTTATTAGATACGGTAGGAAATACATTGTGAATGTTAATGAAGTAGCGAAAGCGCTAAAAGAACTTGGTCACCCAACGAGACTATTGATCTATAAAAGTATTGTGAAGGCCGGCTATCAAGGTGTTGCTGTTGGCAATATTCAAGAGCAGTTAGGAGTTCCAGGATCTACATTATCCCATCACATTTCAAGTTTAGCATCCGCAGGCTTGCTTTCTCAACGTCGTGAAGGCAGGACATTATTTTGCGTAGCACAATACCAATGTTTGGTGGAAGTGGTTAACTTTCTACAAGATGAATGTTGTATTGATGAAGTCCAATGCAGAGAATAAGGGTAAATATTTTTTATCATCCTCTAGTTTTTTAGTTCCTGTAAGGGAAAGTCTACAAATTAGCTAGTACAGCTAGGCTAGCAACTTGATGTTAGGAAAATGTTAATATAAATTAACCTAGGTATTTTTTTGATTAGTCATGACGAGAGATCAGTCATAAACCTCAGCTAAGGAAACCAATTGCGGATATCTTTTAAACTACTAGCTATAACCTTTGCCGGGATTGTTACTTTTTTTCCTTATCACATAGTAACTAGTTGGTTATTAACCCCTACTGATAACCTTTTAAACAACATTACTGTCATCTTGCAATGCACAAGCGGTATCATTCTATTTATTTGTTTTAAAAAAACGCAATCACAATCTTTTAAATTATTTTGGCAATATTTATTGCTCGCAATAATTGCTATCTTACTAAGCAAATTATTAAATAACATTCCAATAAATATTAGCCCACAGCTATATAAAGATTTCACTTCACTCTTCATATATTTTTTCATTTTATTGGCAATTGAAACAAATCCACATTTAAGTGAGATTCCACTACATAAATACATAAGTGGCCGAGTACCTGCGATCCTTTTTACTCTCATTTGTTTTTGTTATTTTGTCTTATTACCTGCTGAGTTTTCATCTGAAATTTATCAGACAACAAAACCTTCTTTATTATTTCATTTGTTAATAAACATCCTAATTGTTACTCGGTTAGTGCTTTGCTTGGTAAACTGTAGAGATAACTTCTGGCGATATACATTTTCACTACTGGTTTTAAGTGCGGCTGTTTTACTTGTCGGCAATTTCAATGCCTATTTTGATCATCACTTAACGTTAATTAATACTAATAACTATGCTCTACAGCTTATTGCTTTGTTGCCTTATTTTTTATTAATACTCAGTACATACGCCACCTTGAAGGATAATGATTCTCCTGCACCTATAGAGAAAGAGTATTCTGCAGAGCCATACATTTTACTTATCATGTTTATACCTGCTGCGATCCATTTATACGGCTTGGAACAACAGCTTTTTTATAGTGTTAATTCTAACCTTCAATCACTTATCATCTTGCTTTGGCTCTTTATTGGCTCTGCTCTACTATTAAGCATCGCTCTTACTCGTCACAATCACACTAAAAAATTGAAAAACAGTCTCTTTTTTGAGCAAGAACAAGGCAAGCAACTTGCTGATTTAAACAATGATTTAACAGATGCTTTAGCAAATAGTGAATATAAAGCAATAGTCAATGCATCGAACAATGCCATATTAACGACCTCTACAACAGGTGAAATATTATCTGCCAACCCCGCCGCTGTTCAAATGTTTCAAAGCCTTGAACAAGAGTTAAAAGGATTATCTGTTAGTAATCTTTTTGCTGAAAAGGATGAAATGCATTTCTTCTTCGATTTTCAAAGTAATGTTTATTCATTACAACGAAAAGACTTAGGTATATCAGTAGAATGTGTTTCGCTTCGTTCAGATGGTACCGAATTTCCAGCGCAAGCTGAACTGCAATGGGCTGAACGTGCCAAGCAACCTCTTATTGTTATTACTTTCATTAACTTATCAGCGAGAAAGCATGCTGAAAAACAAGCATTGGAATTAAAGGATAAGTTTATTGCAAATATTTCACATGAGTTTAGAACACCATTAACCATCATTAATGGCATTATTGACCGATACCTAAATAAAGCATCTGATGAACTTGAAAGTGAAGAGTTAACGACAGCAAAACGAAATGGTTTACGATTGGTGCGCATGGTTGAGCAACTGTTAGAGTTATCACGCTTAAGCGACAATCCTCAACTGACCTTAAATACTTATCGATTAAAGACCTTAATGATGATGCCTGTCGATTCATTTTCGAGACTGGCATCACAAAGTAACTTAACATTTAATAGCAAGATACCAGACAATTTATGGCTAGAATGTGACGGTCAAGCATTCGAGAAAATAATATTTAACCTACTTGCCAACGCTATAAAATACACACCTAAGGGTGGCTCTGTTCGAGTCAATGCTTACCTTGAACAAGACACCATTATTATTGATATTATTGACACCGGCATAGGTATTAATAAAAGCTCACAAGACAAAATATTTGAACGTTTCCAACGAGCAGACGACGTAAAGAATCAAGCAACTTTTGGTGTGGGTATTGGCTTATCATTAGTGAACGAGTTAGTGAAAGCACATGGTTGGCGTATCAGTTTAGTTAGCGAGCAAGGACACGGTAGTAAGTTTAGTCTTTCGTTGCCATTAGCTATAGCAAGCCAAGTTGAAAAAGAAGTACCTATGAGTGTTTCAGAAAATGAAGTGACCTCTTTACTTACTGAGCAGCGAACCACTGTGAATGCTCAGGCTGATCACTCTCAGCAAGTTGTACTAGTGATAGAAGATAATCTCGATATGCAAAGTCATATAAAACAAGTTATTGAACAACAACACCATTGTATTCTTGCCGGTAGTGGCGAATTAGGTTTACAACTTGCACAAGAGTATATTCCTGATCTCATTGTTTGTGATTTGATGCTAACCGGTATTGATGGGTTTGAGGTGCTAACGCAACTGAAACAAGATGAAATAACGGCTCATATTCCAGTGATTTTACTCACTGCCAGATCAGATTTAGAAAGCAGATTACAGGGGCTTAATTTGCATGCTGATGAGTACTTAAGCAAACCGTTCAACCAACATGAATTACTTACTAGAATTCATAGCTTAATTACCAATAGACAACGTTTACAAAGAAGCTACCGGCAAAAATTCAAAGAAGAGCAAAAATCTGATAGAAAAATAAATAGTCAGCAGAATGTGGCAAACTTAGTAAAAGATCCCATTGAGCAAAGTAGCTTGGATGAGAAGTTTTTAGATAAACTAGAAACTTTAATTGCTAAGCACTATACAGATCCTGAGCTTGATATATCAATTTTAGCAAGCAACCTAGCAATGAGTGAAAGACAATTGCAGCGGAAAATCAAAGTGCTTTTGGGTACGAGTCCTAATAACTTTATTAAAGAGTTTCGTTTAAAGAAAGCGCAAGAACTTCTCTTAAGTGGTGCACAAATAGGTCGCATTGCGTTAGATGTCGGTTTTTCATCTCAAACCTACTTTGGCCGCTGTTTCAAAGAAAGTTTTAATTGCACGCCAAAACAATATCAACAAGGCAATAGTCAAAGCGAATAGTATTAATTAAAATCAAATAGTTATGAATATATTCAATGTAGCTAGCTTTGTTTTAACTTGACTAGTTTCGACAATGCATCAACATCATGTTGTTGGATAACATCTAAATAATTAAAGGGCTGAACTTTGGGAGCATAAAAGCCTAACCAGCTAATTTTATTATTTTTACCGACTTTTAAAGCATGTTCAGTAATAACACTTACTTGATCCCAAGACAAAGCCATAGGCTGTTCAAAATTGAAAGGATAAAACGAATAAGCCATACCTGCCGCTATATTCGTCCCTAAAGCCTGCTCAAAACGATTTGATAAACGGTTCACTAAGTCACGAGCATTATTATCTTTTTCAAAACCAATAATAGCAAAAGTATCATTGGCCCAACGAATAACTAAATCATCAGGGTTACGACTATACAATAAAAGATCGGTAAGATTTACGAGTTGGCTATTCGTCACTTTTTCAATATTTTCCAATTTCACCATAACAAAATATAAGCGAGGTAATAAACTGCGTTGTACAGGAAGGATGTTTTCATGAATTTGAGTCATCAACTGACTTGCTTGTTCAATATAAATATCTAAATAACGACGACTTTTTACCCCCGTAACTTTATCCACCGTTGCAGCATCTTCAAGCTGCTGATTTGCTTGCTCAAGTTCGATGTTTTTCAGCTTAAACTCTTGCGTCTTTTCTTGAATCTGTTGTTTTAAATATGTTTTTTGCTGTTGCTCTATAAGTAATTTTCTATTTAAAAATCGTGAATAGGATAATAAAAGTAATGCCAATGATACCGCATAGAGTAAGTACGCCCACCATGTATTCCATGGTGCAGGCTTGACAAT
Source organism: uncultured Colwellia sp. (assembly GCA_913062815.1). Lineage (GTDB taxonomy): Bacteria > Pseudomonadota > Gammaproteobacteria > Enterobacterales > Alteromonadaceae > Colwellia. The sequence goes on from CAJXWZ010000001.1 coordinate 49,897, forward strand.
GATATCTAAAGATAAACCTGGGTCACTCCAAATATTGTCATTATTACCAGCAATAATTTGCAGCTGATACTCTCCTGAGGGTAAGTTGGTATATGACACACGTCTTGATTTACCAGCATCTATCCATTCATTATCAAAGCCTAACAATCGATACTTATATGATGTTGAGTCTGGATTTTCATAGTTTAAGCCCACATATTCAAATGAAATTAATTGATCAGTATACTCTAACTCTAGCAATGACTGATCTGTGAAATAGTTATCAAACACTATTGGCTCATTCAATTTAAAAATATCTGTTAGCCTTACTTCAGGTGCTTTTAAATAAATATTACTATTTTCTGGCTTTACCGTTGAAAAACCTGTCCCTGCTCCAAAATACACTATGTTATCTAAGCCTTTGAAGATAGCTCCATGGTTGTAGTCTAAATCTACTAGCCCGTGGCTAAGATCAAAGTGCTTGAAACTTTTTCTTTTAGGTGAATATCGAGAAACTCCCTTATTCGAACTAAGCCAAATATCATTGTTTTCATCTTGAACCATCGAATAAACAGTCTGGCTTTTCATTCCATCTTTAGTATTTAAGTGAGCAAAATCATAATTCCCCTTAAGTCTATTTTCATAACTCAGTATGTTGAGGCCGGCTGCTTGAGTACTACTCCATAAATCGCCATTATTATCTATTAAGAGGTACCATGCTAAATCACTGGAGATACTATTTAGGTTCTCACGGTTATTTTGAATATGAACAAATGACTCTAAATTTGGATCGAATCTATTAATTCCTCCGCCATAAGTAGCGATCCAAATTATTCCTTGTTCATCTTCAAGTAAATGTAAAATATAGTTATTACTTGGTCCCTTTTCTGGTCTTAACTTATTTTTATTAAATCGGGTAAAAGAGCCGTCTTTATTTAATCGATTTAAGCCCTGATAGAAAGTTGATACCCATATGAGTCCTGCCTGATCTTTAATAATATCAGTGATACTATTAGCAGAGATAGATGATGTTATTTTTTCATCATGTTTGTACGATGTTATTTCATTATTGTGTAAATTAATTCTGTATAAACCTGACGCCCGAGTACCTACCCATAAAGTATCCTTGTCTGCGAATAAAGTCATAATCCTAAGATCTGAAAAGAAGTTATTTAAGTCAATTCTTTTGATTACATTTTGCTTATGTATAAGTTTATATATACCGCCACTATAAGTACTAAAAATAGTGTATTCTTTATCGGGCTGTACAAAGCTAGTAATATTTCTACTAGCTAAGTTAGGGCTATTTTTTCCTGTATATTGAGCAAATGTAGTCATTGTAGGATCCCAACGATTCACTCCTGTAAATGTCCCAATCCACATCATTTTATTTTTATCTTCATAAAATGTGATTATATAGTCATTACTTAAACTGTAGGGGTTATTCGGTGCATGATTGAAGAGAGTAAAAGCATCTTTATTGAAGTTATAGATGGATAAACCATTATCTGTTGCAATCCAAATATTCTCTTTTGAATCTTGATATATACTATTTATGACATTGCTACTTATCACGTCACTTTCTAAAGAATTAAATTGGTAATGAACATATTCATCTATCACTTGATTATACTTGAGTAGACCTCTATCAACAGTGCCTACCCAAATATTGCCCGATGTATCAACATAAAGTGTATTTATAAATTTGTTTATATAATTGCTTTTATTACTGTCACCAAATTTAATTGACTTAACAAAGTTTCCTTGTAAATCAAAAACTGATATTCCTCCACCATTAGTTCCAACCCAAATTTGATTGTCGTTAGTTTCTGTAATGGCGTGTATTGTATTGTGGGATAGGCTATTAGGATTCCCAAGTTCTTGGAATATTTGGGTTGTTTTTATTTCACCTTTGCTTTCTGACAATATATTTAAGCCATTATCTGTACCGATCCAAAGGTTGCCCGTACTATCTTCAAAAAGTATATTTACTGTATCGTCCGAGATAGGGTTTTGTGTGCTTTTAGAAGTAATATGAATAAAATCCTGATTACTATTTCGATACAGATTAAGACCCCCTCCTCTAGTTCCAACCCAAAGACGGTTTCTCTTATCCGTTAAGATACGACTTATTACATTAGAGCTTAATGAGTTTTTTACCCCAGGGTCGTGATAATGACTAACGAGTTGGTGACCATCAAATCGATGTAGGCCTTCTTGAGCCCCAAACCACATAAACCCTTGACTATCCTGAGCAATAGTCATCACAAACTGGTACGAAATAGGATTATCAATACCAAAATTTTTAAACAACTTATCGTTTTGAGCACATATTGAAGAACTAAATAGTAAAGACAAAAACAAACAGAATTTATTTAACATAGTTTTACTTCAGCAATAACTTGAATCGTTATTAATAATACAGGTGCAATAAAAAAGCCACTGAAAAACAGTGGCTTTTGCAAAATTAATCATTACTGTGGTTTAACCCAATGGTTAATTTTAATAGTTGCAACTTCTATATCTTCTAGGCTAGTTTTCCATAATAATCCATCTATGCCAAAACCTGTTTTCCAAAGTAAACCATCCGTTTCAAAACCAGTTTTCCATAACAATCCATCCGTCGATGCTGTATTATTCCAGATAGTATTACTTTCATCAAAATTCGTCTTCCAAAGCAGTCCTGAGCCTTCCAAAGCGGGGGAATTTGTATCCCACACATATTCTTGCCCTAAATTTTCAACATAAAAATTGCCATCACTATCGATATTTGACGGACCATAATAATGTAGCTCTCCACTTAAATCTTTGGCTATGTCTAATGCATTATTTGCGCAGTTATTAGCATTACTATAAAGTGCGTTAAATGCGCTTACCAGCCCAGCACCTTGTTGAAAAACACTATATCTTATCGTTTCATCAGCATTGTTTGCTCTATATGCGCCATCCATTAAACGACATTTAACTTGATCGGGCGTTAGTGATGGGTTATCAGTCAACAGTAAAGCAACTACACCTGAAACAACCGCTGCGGCTTGTGATGTACCAGACATTTCAAAATAGCGACCGCCATCATGAAATTCAGGGTGCTCTGTGACTATTTGGGAGTCAAAGGACATCAACCCCGGTAAATGACCTCCTGGAGCAACAATGTCCGGCTTAACAAACCCTTCAACTGTAGGTCCTGCAGCACTGAAGCTGGCCATTTTATCATCTGAATAACTAAAAGCAGTATAATCATCCGTCATTGCGCCTACTGTAATAATGTAAGGAACATTACCCGGTACGCCGATTGTCATGGGATCTGGCCCTTTATTACCGGCAGAAGCTACCACCACAATACCTGCTTGCCAAGCCTTCATTACCGCTAGATTCAACGGATCATCCCAATAATGCGATCGTACCGGACCACTAAAAGACATATTGAGCACGCGTAAGTTAATTTGATCTTTTACTTGTAAAGCCCAATCAATACCACGGATAACATCGGCATAAGTTCCTTTTCCTTCGGCATCAAACGCTTTAATACCAACGTGTGCTGCATTAGGTGCTACGCCGTAAATTCGACCGTCAACATCATAATCGCTGTTAGTCGCAATACTTGCAACATGAGTACCATGACCACTGGCTTCATCATCATAATTACTGACCGTATTGTTAATCGCATCATAGGTTCCCCATGCTTTATCTCGACCATATAGATCGAGTGACAAACCTGGCAGTTGATCTAATCCAGTATCTAAGAACCCAATAGTGACACCTTCTCCATAATTACCAAAAAGATGAACTAACGACGCATCTATTTGTTCGGTCACTACCGATTTTGGTTGCCAACGACGTTGTCCAACACGCAGACCACTCATTTCTACTTGATGATTATCAGAAACCTTAATCTTAAGTTTACTTTTTAAGCTTACTAATTGAGATTTTGTTAATTCTACAGCTACAGAATCAATAATTGCCAATTCATGTGTTGGTTTTACACCGAGTTTTTTTAGTGTTAATTTCAATAATGCATAATTCTTTGCACTAATAATATACGATTTGCTTTCTTGAACTTTTTCTATTTCTACATTGTTTAGTGCTGACTTGAACCCTGCTAGTAGGCCCAATGATATAACAATACTTACAATAATAAGCAGCTTTGACATTTGATTATTCGAAGTGAACGACATTCTAATTCCCCTTTGCCCAATACATCTTTCAAAATACGTTTTTATATTTTTTTAAAACATTAGGGTGTATTTGTTTACATCTCATAACACCCTATTAACTGGGTTTAAATTGTTAATATGGTGTTACAAAAAACACATTATTATGAAACATAAACTAAATGCGCCCTAATCACAATACCTTTTCGCTCTCTTTAGAGCACCCAAAATACAAGGTGATTTAAACAAAAATATCCAGTTCATATTTATGAACTGGATATCAAGTACTTGAAGGGAACTGCATCAAATACTTAAATCAATTCAAGTTAGAAATTTACCGTCACATCACTTGAACAGTTGCTAGTACCTTGGTCACAAACTTGGTAAGTATAAGAGCCATAAGTTTTAAAACTATCAGTATAAGCGCCATCGTTAGCGGTCGTTGTTCTTAAAGAACCGTTACGGTAAATATCAACACTTGATGTTGACGCACCATTCCAGCTTACATCAACTTTATTCTTACCCTTAGAGCGGTAACCATTTGCATCAACGGTGATATCTCCGGCAGGAGGCGGGGTAACATCACCATCACAACCATTAGCAGCTAAGTAATCATTGGCAGCTTTTGCTTGAGCAATACCGTGACCAAAATAAACGTCATGACCGGCAGCACCACTATCCATTGCTGTTGCTTTCAGTACATCACGAATTTCAGTCCCCGTACAACCGTTATGATTTGACCAAACTAGTGCAGCAATACCTGCTACAGCAGGCGTTGCCATTGAAGTACCCGTCATTAAGCCGTAATCACTGGTACCAATTGAAACATCTGCCGAAGCAGCAGCGAGTATTGCAGCGCGATCTTCAAACGCGGCACCTGCAGCAGGAATAGATGTTGCATTGGTATCGCCTAACGTTGCGTATAACATACCCGCTTCGTTATTAATGATAATTGCGCCAATACCACCAGAGTTTTCACAGTTTTGAACCTTGTCATGAAAAGAGATAACACCACGGTCGATAACACAAACATTACCGTTAGCACCAGAATCTGTTGCCTCAGCAGTTCCCATATAGAAAGTGTTACCACTTGCATTACCTGCATTTTCCATCGAAGAAGAAGCTATCGCTTGGCCATCAACACTCACAATTGAGTTGGTAGCCATACCCGCTGGATATGTTGATAATACGTCGACACCACCAGCAGTGATCTCTACACAAATAGTTTCATCTGTTACTGTAGTTTGGCGTTTACCTCTACCCGTTGTTACTGTACAACTTGGGTATTGAGATTCTGTATAACGGTTGTTATCAGCGTCATTTCCACCGACCATCATAACGGATGAATAACCCGCAGGGTATGAGCGAACATCATTGCCATCGTTACCTGCAGCAGCAAGCACTAAACCACCATCAGCGGTAAATGCTTTAAATGCATTTTCTTCTGTACTGTTTGCACCACCGCCACCAAGACTCATACTGATAATATTAGCGCCAGCCTGAGCACACTTGTCAGCAGCGTAGGCCAAATCTGAAGAATAGCCCCAACCATCAGCATTGAATACTTTAACTATGTGCATATCAACACCGGGAGCCATACCAACAACACCAATATTGTTGTCAGCTGCTCCGATAGTACCAGCTACATGGGTACCATGAGGGCCACCATTCTCATCCCAATTACCTGTACCTGAGTCATTATCACCAGTAATGTTGTTCCAAGCGAAATCTTGATTTGATCGATCTAAACCAGAATCAATAACACAAACCTTCATACCCGCATTAGCGTTAAAACTTACTTGATCTGCTTGTGATTGATAAACAGAATAAGGTGTTAACTGCTCATTCATTGGGTTTCCAGCATCATCGCTAAATTGAGATAACGGCATACGACGATGATCTTCTTCAATCATGTTGATGTGAGGGTTATTCATTCGGGCTTTAGAAAGAACCAACTCTTCCTCTGTTAATGAATTTGCGAAATTACGAGGGTCATTCATTAAACTTTTAACTTCTTCCAAGCTTTTTCCTGAGAATTTAAACGCAATAAAAGCTTTTCCTTCAACTTTAATTTCAGCGCCAAGCTGTTTAGCAAGTGCTTTTACATTACCTCTTTTACTTTCTTCTACTTTAACGATATATCTATCATCAGCTGCTTGTGTTGAAAAAGCCGCTGTAACTGCTAGGGCAAGCATTGAGGTTGCAAACTTTGAAACTTTCATATGTACTCCACTATCTATTTATATTGAGTTACGTCTTATTGTTATTATTAATGACGATCATTTTTAATTATTAGATGAACTATCCGTTCTCTTTTTATACACTCACTTGAAATATACACTTGCTAATTGGCTCCATGCCTCTTGCATAATTACGATAGTAGCAGTTAGCAAAATCCCCCCTAGCAAAATTACGACATTTTTTCGTACAAACACGACAACACTATTTTTTCCTCACGTTTAACAACGAGATACAAATAAAATAACTTTATAGGCTGTCGCTTTTTTACCAATTGTAGTCCGTTAATTGCTATTCAATAAATAGTGATAAATGCATGATGAAGAGGTTGGATATTGACCAATACTAATAAAGTAAATCGTTTTTATAAATCAAGAAAAATAATTTTAAACGTACCTATTAATAACGGAGTTCATGTCAGATGAAACACAAAAAAACATTAACCTTAAGCACAATAGCCTTATCGATTATGGCAGTGAGTAGCGCAAGTAATGCTGCTTCAATTAAACAAGTAGGCAAACAAATAGAGAAAATAAACGCGCCACTGTTTCAGAAAGCTCAAATGAATAAACTTAGTTTTGCCGAATGGCAGAACAAACAAAAAGCCCAAAAACGTGATTTCACTGATCGTTTAATCATCAAATTTAAAGACAGTGGCGGCGGGGAGATGTCAGCAACAGGACTTACTTCAGCCAGAAAACAAGCCGACATATTATCCACTTTGTCGACGCTTACCAGTGAAAAATTTACACATGTTAAAGTCCTTAAAAACGGAAAAAGTGTTATTTCATTTGGTCAAGAAAAAAGTATTAAAGAAGTTAGAAAGCTCGCTAAACAATTGGCAATGAATTCATCTGTAGATTCAGCTGAGCCCGATTACAAACGCTACTTCATGGCGCAAAACCAACCTTGGGGCATAAGTCAAACTCAATCAGATCAACTAACCGATGCTGATGCTGCTAACATGACAGTTTGCATTATCGATTCAGGTTATGAGCGTGCCAACCCAGATTTAAATGCCAACAATGCTTCAGGTACTAATAACTCTGGTACAGGTAACTGGTATCAAAACGGTGGTTCTCACGGTACACACGTTGCAGGTACCATTGCTGGCGTAAATAACAGCGAAGGTGTTGTTGGAGTTATGCCAAACACCAACGTTAATTTACATATTGTAAAAGTATTTAACGAAAGTGGTTGGGGATACTCTGGCGAGTTAACTGATGCAGTTGATACTTGTGTAAATAACGGTGCAAAAGTAGTTAACATGAGTTTGGGTGGTGCTGGTTCAAGTAATACTGAAAGAAATGCACTTCAAGCTGCTGCTGACACTGGCGTATTATTAATTGCCGCTTCAGGCAACGATGGCGACTCTAGCTTGTCATACCCTGCATCTTACGACGTAGTAATGGCTGTAGGCGCTTTAGATAGCAATAACCAACATGCTGAATTTTCTCAATACACGAGTCAAGTTGAAGTGTCTGCGCCAGGTGAGGCTATTTTATCAACCGTAGCTGGTGATGGCCGTTTAGGTTATATCACTGTAGGCTCAACTACCTATGGTAATGACAGTGTTGTGCCTCAAACACATTACATTCAAAGTGGCGGTAACTATGTCGTTAGCAATGTAGATGGTAGTGCAAACGGTGTATTATCAAGCTGTACCATTTCTGGTAGCAGTTACAGCTGTACTAATGTTAATGGCAACATTTGTTTAGCAGAACGTAATGATAACCAAAAAGGCAGTAACTACCCTGAAATCAACCCAGCTAAAGCTTGTGCTGATGCCGGTGCATCTGCCGTTATTGTTTACAGCGACAGTACTCGTCCTGGTTTACAAAACCCATTTTTAGTTGATGCAAATACCGATGTAACCGTTCCGACTGTTTCAGTTGATCGTGCTTTGGGCCAACAACTAATGGGTCAGCTGGGTAGTAACGCCAGTTTAACTATTAATGGTTCGCAGGACTACGCTTATTACAATGGTACTTCAATGGCTACGCCACATGTTGCTGGTGTTGCTGCATTAGTTTGGAGTAATAACCCTGACTGTTCTGCCGACGAAGTACGTAGTGCCTTAAAGAATACCGCTGTTGATTTAGATGCAGCAGGCCGTGATGACAAAACAGGTCATGGTTTAGTACAAGCCAAAGCTGCTTCTGATTCATTGGCAACTAGCTGTAGCGGTACAACAACTCCGCCAGTCACAGGTACTGAACTTAACAATGGCATTGCAAAAACTAACCTTTCAGCAGCTAAAGATGCTGAGTTGAGCTTCACTATGGTAGTACCAGCCGGTGCTACAGGTCTTAAGTTCGACATGACTGGTGGTTCAGGTGATGCAGATCTATACGTCAAGTTTGGCTCTGCTGCTACAACGTCAAGTTACGATTGTCGTTCTTGGGCAAGTGGAAATACCGAATCTTGTGATATATCAACGGCACAAGCAGGTACTTACCACGTTATGGTGAGAGCATACAGTGCGTTTTCTGGTGCAAGCTTAACAGGTAGCTATACCGAGCCTAGCTCAGGCGGCGGTGCTACTGGCGGTAGTGCTTCAGTAACAGATATTAGCGTTTCTCGTCGAGCTTGGACATACTACACTATTGATGTTCCAGCGGGTATGTCTACCTTAGACTTTACCACAAGTGGTGGTACTGGTGATGCGGACTTGTATATTAGACGAGGTGCTCAACCAACATCTTCAACTTATGATTGTCGCTCTTGGGAGAATGGCAATAGCGAAACATGTTCATTTACCAACCCAACCGCTGATACTTGGCATATTGGTATCTATGGCTATCGTGCTGCCTCAGGTGTTAGCTTAGACGTTACTTATAATCCATAAACTAGCAAACTGTTATAACAGTTAGTGCCAAACCCGATTCATGAAAATTGTATCGGGTTTTCTTTTTACTGTGATAGTACTTTTAATTTTATTAAGTCTTATAGCAATATAGATATAGGTTACTTAGCTAAGTAAAGATAATTTATCTATACTTATGCGACTTACTTAAATTAATTGAATGGACTCTAATTAAATGAAATATCTACTTCAAATTTTTAATTATTGTTTTTTATTATCTTGCTCATTGACCCTAAAGGCTGAAACACTTAGCGCTGCTATTTTCGCTAAAGCAAACCCGCCTTATACTATAATGAATGGTGATAAACCCAGCGGTATAATTATTGATATCTATAATAAATTGGAGCATATGACGGGACACAAATTCGAATTAAACATTCAACCTGCAGCGAGAGCAATGCATGAATTTGACGCTGGTCGCATTGATGTTGAAGCTGGCGTAAATGAAAGTTGGCGAAGACATAATGAAGTATTAGGTGAATACACAATACCTTATGCAGAATCAACTGAGGTTATTGTCTTTAAAACGAATCCAATTAAAGTCAACTCTGCCAAAGATTTATACGGTAAAAAAGTAGGTATTGTTAGAGGTTATTCTTACCCTAATTATGACCAAGCATTTGCAGATAATACAATAGTAAAAATAGAAAATGTCTCTGAGAGAAACCTGCTTAATCAACTATTGATGGGCAGGCTTGAGCAGGTATTTATCGGTTATCGCACTATTTTATATTACCAAAAGCGATTTCCCGAATATCGACAATTGATCATTGGCGATATAGTTAATCAAGACCAAGTAAAATTACGCTTCCACCCGAGTAAGTCTCATTTATTACCCGAAATAAATAAAGCATTAGATAAACTCATTAAAACAGGGGCAATAGATAGAATCTATCAAAAATATGAATAATATCAAAACTGACAGACCAACCTTTTAAGTAATTCCTCTGCCCCACCATGTATTCCTACTCACGACAAGACAAAACACAAATAACTGAATTAATTGACTTTTTAACATTAAGTGGAAATAATTGAATTTAAGTGCAACTTTATTGTTTTTTAGGCGTATTGCTTATATGAAACCTAAATATTAGATGGATTATTATCATGCAAAAACAAATAAACAATAACATCAAGCACTTTTTACTGTCCAGCTTAGTGATTGCTGCTCTTTCTGCTTGTGGAGGTGGTGGAGGCTCAACTACGACAGAAGACCCGTATGTACCGCCGGCACCTACCACACCACCTGCTGATGAGTTTCCAAGCCAACTAGCCAAGCCCAATACTATGGTAATCAATGACAGCGGCTCATTAATCATCGCTGAGTCAGGATTGTCTTTGTATACCTTTGATAACGATATGGTGGATACTTCAACTTGTGATGGCACCTCTGGCGATTTTGATACCTGTGCCGGACTGTGGCCGCCATTACTCGCTGATGACGGTGCAATACCTGATGAATCAATGACATTAATAACCCGTAGTGATAATGCAATGCAATGGGCTTACCAGGGACAGCCTTTATATCATTGGTATCAGGACTCTGCTCAAGGAGATATTGGCGGTGATGGCATAAATGGTGTTTGGCATCTTGCTCGACCTTTACCATTAATATCAACAGATATTGCCGGCATGGCTGCCTATGTAGGTAGTCAAACGATAGCCTCTGTGAGTGATGCTGCTGGCGTGTTAACACCTATGCGTATTGATAAGTCTGGTTTTACACTCTACACCTTTGATAACGATCCTATTGATGATTCAGCTTGTGCTGGAGATTGCATAAATATTTGGCCACCACTGCTTGCCGATGCTGGAGCCAAAGCAATGTCACCATTAAGTATCGTTAACGCGAGTAATGGCAATATGCAGTGGGCATATAAAGGCAAACCTTTATACTTTTTTGTCAATGATAATGCCGCCGGTGATGTCAACGGTGACGAAGTCAACAATGTATGGCACATAGCTACGCAAGAGCCAGCCATTCAACGTACTATCGCAAATGGCCGCGCATTATCTGCCACTGGTATGGTAAATGTTTCCGCATTAGCTAATACAGCGACGGCAATGGATAAAGATGGCTTTAGCTTGTACACCTTTGACAACGACATGATGGGCGTGTCGAACTGTGTTGATGCCTGTTTAGATGCCTGGCCAGCTTTTGTTCCTCATGATGAAGATGTCGCCATTGGTGAATTCACTATTATTACCCGTGACGATGGTATTAAGCAGTGGTCTCATCAAGGTATGCCGCTATACTTCTTCAAAAATGATACCGCCCGTGGTGATATCAATGGTGACGGTATCAATGGTATTTGGCACTTAATCAAACCCGTCAACACCATGATACTAGAAGAAATCAATGTGCTTGGAGCAACCTTAACTGTTGATGCTAGCGTACATATTTTAGCGCGTGAGGCAGAAACTGACGAATTTATTGATAAAACAATAGATAAAACAGGTTTTGCTCTTTATACCTTTGATAACGATATTGCCGGAATAAGCAACTGTGAAGATGCCTGCTTAGATAACTGGCCGCCATTAATTGCCGATGAAAATGATGTAGCAACACCACCGTTTACCTTGATTAATCGCAGCAATGGTGGCCGACAATGGGCCATTAATGATATGCCCTTATATTTTTTCACAGCTGATATTACTGCTGATGATACCAATGGTGAAAATGCTAATAGTGTTTGGCATGTTGCCCGCCCTGCCTCCGTTAAAGTTGATGATCATCCAAGCGAAGGACTGATATTAACCGCCCATGGCAATGTCCTTGATAGTATTGGTAAAACAGCTGATGAACTTACAGGGCTAACTTTATATACCTTCGACTCAGACATGGCTAATTCAGGTGTGAGTGTTTGCTTTGATGGTTGTGCAGTTACTTGGCCGCCATTATATGCAACGTCAACAGAGCAAGCTTTTGGCGAATATACAATTATTTCGCGCGAAGAAAATGCTACCACCACCTATCAATGGGCTTATAAGGGCTTGCCTTTATATTTTTATTTAGGTGACAGCGCCATTGGTGATACCACCGGTGACTACCCAAGCTGGACTATTGCTCGTCCATAACTGCCTCTCACCCAATAGCAATTCTATTTGATATTGGGTGAATATTTTATTCTATTTGATGAGAAGCATCATGAAAGTACCATTATGGTTCGTCGTTTTATTATTGTTGTTATCTGGTTGTAACGCAGGCAGTGGTGAAGGGCTTGATGAACAAGGGCGTCCACTTGAAGAAATAACCATGCCACCGGAAAACAATGTTATTCAGGCAACCTTGCCCTCTATTCAACAGCACGTTTTCACCCCGCTTTGCTCAACTTGTCATGGAGGTGTAAACCCTGCAGCCGGTCAAAATTTATCGACCCTTGAACACTCGATAGCTAGCTTGATCAATGTTGATTCTTCAAACACCTTATTCAAGCGTGTTCTGCCGGGTTCAGCCCTTGAAAGTTACCTATATCTAAAAGTAACGGGTGATAGTCGTGCAGGTGCACGTATGCCTTTAGGGCAACCTGCACTTGATGATGAGAGTATTACCGCAATAAGAGCCTGGATTGATGCAGGTGCTTTGCTACCACAAAACAATGCCAATATGGCAAAGATTAGTAGAATAAATACGACCATTGCCAAAATAGAACCTATAACAGAAGCGGAAAATTATAATGAAGCATTTAGTCAGCTTGAAGACTTTTGGCCAGCGCAATATGTATTAACAAGTACTTTCTGGTTTAACAAAGCAATGAGCTTTGACTACCTAACGAGCAATCAAATACTCGTGCATAGCTATCAAAGCAATGCAGCTTTCGCTCAACCAATACTAGTAGCGGATGAACACATATCACTGCATAGCATCAACAGTCATAGCCTACAAATTAATGTCAGCGGACTAGCAAACAATATCAGTAAATTAACTATTCAACTAAATGACGGCAGTATTTCCACATTGACCAGTCAAAATGGCCAACAATTAGATGGCGATAATGACGGTATTGAAGGCGGAGCATTCCATTATGAATTTACATTCTAAACTACAGGCTAATGCGGCCAATATCCTAGTAATTGTAGTAGCATCTCTATTGGTATTTCACTTGTCAATACAAGCTGAGCCGTATTTGGCTATAAAAAACAATCTCAAATGTGTAAGCTGCCATGTTAATCCGATAGGTGGTGGTTTGCGTAATGATTTTGGCAAAAAATATGGCCAAAATATCTTACCTAGTAAAGCAAATCAATTCGATAGTGCCACAATGGCCAAGCTTACCCAATACCTTTCCATTGGTGCCGATGCTCGATTTAACGCTAACCTTCAAAAAAATGAGGCTCAAACCAACAATACCAGTAAAGGCTTTGCCGTCGACAGTGCACAATTATATTTGCACTTTATGATTCCTAACACTGGTTTATCTTTTTATTTTGATGAACAAGTCGCACCGGGTAGCGCCATTAATAGAGAAGCGTTTGTGATGTATAACTTTGCTGAAAATTCAGCTCTCAATAGCAACTATATCAAAGCAGGTAAACTCTATATTCCTTATGGTTTGCGCATAGAAGATGATAGTGCTTTTATTCGCCAAGCCACAGGTATGAATTTTGATAACAGTGACAGTGGTATTGAATATGGCATAAACCTTAAGCAAACCTCGATAAACTTATATATTACTAACGGCACTAGCCAAGCGACTAACAATGACGATAATTTATTATACGGGGCGCGCATCGAACAGCTATTCTCCCAATTTCGCATAGGTGCAAGTGCAGCACTAAACGACTCAACTCAAGCAACAAAGTTATTTAATATATTTGCAGGGGTACAATTTGGTAATGTCGGTTTGCTTGGCGAAGTTGATTACCTCACTATTGAAGCAGCTAACACCTCCACTAAACAAGATATTAACCAACTCGTAAGCCTACTCGAATTGAACTATCAATGGCGAAAAGGTTGGAATTTTAAGTTAACAGCGGAGTACTTTGATCCCGATAGCAATGTCGATGAAAATGAACAAACGCGCTATTCTTTCATTAGTGAGTATACGCCACTGTCAAACATGCAGCTTCGTTTAGGGCTTAGAGTTAAACAAGATATTCCGCAAGTACCTGAGCAAAACTATGATGTGATTTTTTTACAAAGCCATTTCTATTTCTAAAGTGACTTGCTAGAGTAATATTAGGTTATGAATTTATGAAACCTTCAATTTATCAAATTGATAAAGCTAAAAAGGAAAAAGTGCATTTGGCTGAGCAAAAGAGTGTCGATACTGGGTCTAATCACGCTAGTGACGATAAGCTTGTTAGTCTTCTGCAACTATGCCAACACGGTGATAAGCAGGCATTTAGTGAGCTTTATCAACTAACTTCAGCCCGTTTAAATGGCATTGCCTATCGTATCACTCGCCATGTCGATAGCGCCAATGACGTGTTGCAAGAAGCTTTTATACAAATTTGGCAAAACTGCAACAGCTATCAGGCCAGTAAAAGTGAAGCATTTACCTGGCTAGCTGCTATTGTGCGATATCGTGCTTATGATAGGTTACGCTATGATCTAAGACGGCATCAAAAAGATACCGTACAATTTAATGAGATGGAGTTAACGCAGGAGCAGCTAAACAATATTGAGCAGCACTCACTTCAACCCGGCCTTGGTGAACATAATGAACAAGCACTAAATAACTGCATAGCCAAGCTCGAGCAAAAACAAAGTCAAAGTATTTTAATGGCTTATCTATATGGTTATAGTCGCGATGATATTGCTCATTATTTTGATAAGCCAACAAACACCATTAAATCTTGGATCCGACGTGGTTTGGGGAGGTTACAATTATGTCTGAACAATTAACACCTCAATCAGCTGTAACAAAAATGCCCAAACGTTATAGGAAAACCCAAATAATAGAGCATTTAGCAAGCCAGTATGTGCTTGGCACATTAACACCTCAAGTGCGTCAAGGTGTAGAGAAACAAGCTACTTATAACGATGCATTAGCCCGGCGCATTCATTATTGGCAAGCGCGTTTTGTTAGTCTTGATAAACAAACGGCTGAATTACCTCCCAGCGAGCATGTATGGCAAAATATCACTAATGCTCTCAATATTACTGCGGTTGGTACTTCACAAGATTGTGAAAAGCAGCAAAAAGACAAAAGTAAACTTAATTGGGCTCAATCATTTACCGACTTGATGAAGTCTTGGTTTTCGTCACCAGTAACAAGCTACGCCAGCGCCTTCTCAGTGCTAATGCTATGTGTGATAGTCTTCTTTATTAGCAAACCTTTTGATCAGCAAACAGATCCCCTTAGTTATGTTGCTGTTTTAACTGAGCAAGATGGACAAGCACATTTAGTGGCAACTACCTATGGTGAGTCGAAAAAGTTAATCGTTAATGTTGTCGGCACACCGGCAATAAACAATGAGCAATCTTTGGAGTTATGGGTAGTGTCTAAAACTGATTTTGAGGCCCGAAGCTTAGGTGTACTTCCTAGCAATGACAAGCTTATTGAACAGCAATTAACGACGGCTCAATGGCGCTTAATTAAAGATTCTCAATCATTGCTCGTAACCATTGAAGAACTGGGTGGCTCTGCCATTGGCGAGCCGAGTGATGTCATCGTTTCACGTGGCTTATGTGTGCGTTTAAAAGAATGGAAGCAGGATGTTTAAAGAGATATTTTATTTTGGCGCGATCAGATTATATTTGTTTGACAGCAACACAGGCGGCTGTCAGAGAAATATGATACTTGTACTCATTACCTTATTTGCCAGCATAATGCTTGAGCATGATGTGATAGCTACTGAAATTCCTGGCAAGCACGACTTTGGTATGCGCACGCGCTTCCAAGAGGTTGATGACAATTGGCTAAAAGATGCCCAAGCGTTTACCACCCGATTAAAGTTAACTTCTCGTTTTTCGCTAGACCATAATGAACAATGGCAATTGTTAGTAGAGCCCAACCTCGCTTATGCTTTTAACGATGGCGACTATAATTCGGTTACGGTGAAAAAGTCGACCTCGCCTATTCCCGACCCGCAAAGCTTTAATTGGAGTCAAATTAACCTACAATATGCGAGTGACAGCAATTGGCAGATAACATTAGGGCGACAGCCATTGGCATTTGATAATGAACGACATATTGGCACTGTTGAGTTTTGGCAAACACCGCAAAGTTTTGATGCCTTAACCTATGAATTCAACGATCAAGTTAATTGGCACTTACAATATAGCTACACTAATAAAGTTCATAGAATATTTGGTCATGAAGCTACCTCAACAATCCCCAAAGATGATATTCGCTATGGTCTAATAGACCAACGTCCAGCAAACGAACTAGGAGCACACCGTTTAAGCGCGCACTTAGTTAACTTGACCTATAAAACCGAAGATAACCTTTCTTTAGTTAGCTATGGTTATTCAGTTGAAAATAAAGACCTTGCACGATTTTCAACGCATACTCTGGGAGTGCGAATTAGCGATGAGTTTAAACCGGAAAAGATAAAATATCGCTACACGGTCGAGTTTGCCACGCAACAAAATGCTTACAATAATCCGGTTGATTACCGTGCATGGTATAGCTTATTAGAAGCAGGTATTCAGTATAAAAGCCATCGGCTGCAATTAAGTCAAGAAGTGCTGAGTGAAAATAACTGGCAAGGCTTCATTACACCGCTTGGGACTAATCATAAATTTCAGGGCTGGGCCGATATATTCACAGGCTACGGCATGCAAACAGGCTTACGAGATCACTATTTAACCTATCAAGGACGTTATAAAAAACTGCGCTGGCGGAGTGTTTTTCATCGCTTCAAAAATTATAAAAATGGTTCAACTATCGGCAATGAATTTGATCTTGAATTAGCGTATCGCGCCACCAGAAAATGGGAATTTAAATTGGTCTATGCGGATTATAAAACCAAGCAGGGTTTATACTATTTCCCAAAAGCAAATCACAACTTAAGTACTTGGTTTGTGTCCGTAGCTTACAACATCTAATAGCTTAGGCTCTGTTAAATTTTGCTGACTATTTTGTCTGAAAGCTCCGCAGATCTTAGTTGCTATTTCCAATCATCGGCATTACCGTCATGGATAATGGTAATACCTTCAAGGGCATCATAACGGTCGTAAACTTCGTCTGGCATCGGGTTTTGTCTCAACTCAATAAATTTCAGCTTAGGCAACCCTGCCACAATCAACTCTTCTAATTTATTATCAAAAAAGTATGCTTTCTCAAGGGATATTAAGGGTGAGATATCTAATATTTTCAGCTTGTTATTGGTAATACGAATTTTTTTAAGTTGCGATACCCCGTTAAAGTCAACCGTAATAAGTTTGTTCTTAAAAAGGTATAAACTTTTTAATTGAGCAAGGCCAACAATATTAATATTGGTCAACCTATTGTTGGCAATATTTATATGTTCAAGGTGCTTAAACGTTTGTAAATCAACGCTAGTCAATTGATTATTGAACAAGGACAGTTTTTTTAAACTATCAAAAGATTCTAGCCCAACTAAACTGGTGATGTTCATACCATGACATTTTATTTCTGTTATATCGGACGCGCTCTGCCATTGCTTTTTTTCGGCATTTTTCTTAATACAAGCAGCCAAATTATTATCTTTTATCTTAACTAAAGCCAATGCTGAATTTCCACGCACTTCATTGACATAAAATAGCAAAGATAAACAAAAACTAAAAAAAAGTAAGCTTTTTAAACAAGACATATTGCGAGTAACCACCTTAAGAATTAAATCCATGCTTTAACATGCCACCCAATATAAATGACAAAACCAGCTCATTCAATATTTCGCTAATGTTTAACTTAAGTCATAGCAAAATTAATGCTAGCTTAACTCAGCATTTTTTTGCAAAAACAATTGCAGAAAAGTACCAATAAAAAGCTTTGAAAGACAATTCAAACTATTCAGGTCTATTGTCTAAATCCCCTTCTTTCGTTTCTATAACAAAAGTATCACAAAACCATAACGTTTGTGTAAAGCCTTATAAATTGGGTTGTTCCTCTCATTCACAACCTTTAACTTATTCACATCATCATTTTCAAACAAACGTACATAAACTAAAACAGAGTGAGAATTATGCAAAATAAAAACCCAAATTCCGAAAACCAATTGAGTAAAACAATAAAGCAATTGTCCGTGGCTACAACACTGTTATCTACCTTGTTTTTATCGTCAGGAGTCTCAGCAGGTGCATGGGTCGGCGCAGAAGGAACGGGCTACATAAAACTTGGTTTTGCTAATTTCACCTCTGATACCTACCGCGGTAACAATCCTTCTTTTGAAGAGTTTGATGGCGACAATACTTCACTTTATGCCGAATATGGATTGGGCCACAACTTTGCCATTTACGGCTCACTACTCCATCAATCGTTCGAACAAACAGATGCCGTTACTGGTACTAGCAGCGCCAGTGGTTTTGGCGACACCGAACTTGGTATCCGTTATCAGTGGCAAGCAAACCCTTTTGTCTTATCAACATCGTTTTTAGTCAAAAGCCCTTTCCTTTATGAGCAATCAGATGGATTAGGTAATGCCCAAGAAGATTACGAAGCCAAAGTATTGATAGGCAAAAGCTTAAATGAGTATGGCTATTTTGGGGTTGAAATGGGTTACCGTTTTCGCACTGGCGCGCCGTCAGATGAATACCGGTATTTGATGGAGTATGGTTTCAGTGTAAACGAAAACCTTTATTTACGTACTAAATTAGATGGCATTTTAAGTGCTGAAAATGCTGAAAACACCAATTTAATAAATACGGGAAACTTATCAAACCCATTAGAGTATGATTCAGGAAAATTAGAATTAACCGCAGGATATAATTTCAATAACAATAATTTTTTCAAAGGCTTTGGTATTGAATTAACGTATACACAAGAAGTTTACGGTAAAAACATTCTTGAAGGCGACAGCATTCAGCTAGGCATAACACAGGTATTTTAAACAATGTCTTTACTTAGCTTATTCATTATTGGTGTGCACTTTTTTTTATTAACCATTCTATGCTTGTTTGGTTTGCATCGTTTTTCGATGGTTATCCGTTGGTTTAAATATAGAAAGTATAAACCCGCCACCCCGAAAACGTTCAAACAATTACCGAAGGTAACGGTGCAAATCCCCCTATACAACGAGCGATTAGTGGCTAAAAGAATTGTCGACTCAATTGTATTGCTTGACTACCCTGCAGAGCGCTTGCAAATACAAATTGTTGACGACTCCAATGATGAAACGAGCGAGTTAATAGCAGAGCGTGTACAGCATTATCAAAGCTTAGGCATCGATATTGCGCACGTACAGCGAACTAATCGTCAAGGCTTTAAAGCTGGCGCTCTAAAAGACGCGATGGATACGGCAACAGGAGAGTTCATTGCTATTTTTGACGCTGATTTCATGCCAAATAAAAATACTTTACTTGATAGTATTCATTACTTTACTCAGGCTGACATTGCAATGGTGCAACTGCGTTGGGAGCATTTAAACCGACGCAGTAGTTTACTAACCAAAACACAAGCCATTATGCTCGACGCACATTTTGCTCTTGAACAACAAGTAAGGTGCGCCAGTGACAAGTTATTCAATTTTAATGGTACCGCCGGTATTTGGCGCACTTGTGCAATTATCGACGCGGGCCATTGGAGTGCTGACACCTTAACTGAAGACTTAGATCTTAGTTATAGAGCGCAATTGGCTGGCTGGAAAATGTTATACCTAAATCATGTGACTTGCCCGGGTGAGTTGCCGGCAGACATGAATGCCTTTAAAACACAACAATACCGCTGGGCCAAAGGCGGCGTTGAAGTGATGTTAAAAATGCTAAAAACAGTTTGGCAAGCTAAGCTTCCGCTGGTAAAAAAAATAGAATCAACTTTTCACCTATCTAACAACCTTGCTTATTTTGTCATGTTAGTTGATACGCTATTCTTTTTAATACCGAGTTTGTATCTTCGCGACCGGTACGATTTCATAAATATTTGGTGGATAGATATACCACTGCTGGTAATGTCATCAGGTGGGCATATTGCTTACCTATACTTTGGCCAAGTTGTCCTTGGGCGATCTAAAAGTAGAGCATTGTTAAAGCTACCAAACTTAGTATTACTTGGCATACAACTCGCCATCAACAATTCTAAAGCAGGTTTTGAAGCCTTAATTGGTAAGCAAAGCGAATTTGTGCGAACCCCTAAAACAGGTGAATTAGAAAAACTAAGTTCTGCAAAAGTAGCTACTAATAAAACAACATCTTTGCTGGGCCAAAGCCGGCTTTATAAGCCTTTAGCACCAAAAGGGGCAATCTTTGAATTTTTAATTGCCACTATTTATTCTTTGGTTTTGCTTTGGGCTATTAATCACCAACATTGGTTTATGCTGCCGTTTATTACGCTGTTAACTATTGGTTTCGTTATGTCTGCTTTTAACAGCTTTTATAACCATTATCGGTTGTCAAATCAATGACTATTCTAGCCCGTGGCTCATGCAAAAATAGTACACGGCCTTGGCTATACTATGGGAGTTTATTGGCTGTTTTATTACTTAGCCTTGCCAGCCACTGTATTTCAGCAGTAGCTTTTGGCCAATATTCTCATCTCATTGAAAATATTGGCCTGTATGTTATCTGCCAATACAGTGCTATGGCAGGCTTTATGCTGTTGGCATGGTACACATCTCCAAACGCAACTTCCTTGAATGCTTATAAAGCAATGTTTGTTGTTGCTATTATCGCTCGCTTTGTCTTGATAGATATATCGCCATATACCTCAAACGATGTTGATCGCTATCTCTTTGATGGGCGTATTGCTTATGAAGGATATGATCCCTATCAAATTAGCCACGACGATGAGATGTTGATTGAGTTGAGAAATCAATGGCAGCCTCCAGCAGAGCATGCAGCTTATGCAACCTTATATCCTCCGATTTCATTAGCTTTATTCGCTTTTTGTTCATCTTTTGGTGTAGAAGACGCCCAACAAGCATGGCAATGGCTCTTATTATTCGTTGGTCTATTGACCATTGGGATTAGTGCTTTGGTACTAAGAAAAGCCAAAAAACTAAAACACTTTGCTTTGATTGCGCTTTCCCCGCTATTAATTCTAGAAACCGGCGTCGGCTTGCATGTCGATGCTGTTTCAGCTCTAGCTGTTATTAGCGCAATTTACTTGTGGCAGCACAAAAGTCATGCTTTTTGTGGAGCCGTAATTGGCTTGGGCATGTCGATCAAAATATTACCTGTAATGCTGTTACTGCCATTTTTCTTTAGCCAAGAAACCAGGAAAGGCGCAGCTAAACTAGTGCTAAATTGCGTGTTAACTGTTATGTGTATTTATGGCATTACCTATGGGTTAGGATACTACCCTGTTGGTAGTATCGGTGTGTTTTTTGAAAAATGGCGTTCTGCCTCACCGTTATTCACGCTTATTGATGCTCATTTGTCAGGTACACACACCATAATACTGATTATTAGTATTATTGCCTTAAGTGCTAGTACCATTGCATACCTTTGCTTTCGCAATCGCTTTCCAGTACAGCAAAATAATGTTCAAGCTATTATTTATGCCTGCATGCAGTTTTCCATCGCATTACCCTTATTGATTTCACCGGTCGTATTCCCTTGGTATTTAATGCCATTAATACCCGTATTAGCATTGTGGCCAAACCTATACCTTATTGGTTGGATGATGTTAATGCCATTGACCTATGAGGTACTTGGCAACTTTTTAGCACATCAAGTATGGCAACCTGCTCAGTGGCCTATTGTCCTTCTAGGGCTTTGGTATCTGTTTACCTTATTCAACATTATTTCATCCCTTATTAAACGCTCAAAGTTTTCACACACCAACAGTGATTTGGTGCGTGCTTCTTTGAAGTAGCAGGAGAATATTATGAACATTTTTAACCTATATTATTATTCGACGTTCTCCTATGGTGTGCTGTTTATTGAGGTGAGCAATGTTTAAAGACTATACCGTTTCTGTCGTGATACCGGCACTAAATGAAGAACAAGCCATCGGCATTGTGGTAAAACAACTGTGTGAGTTGCAAAGCGGAAACCAAACAATAATAGATCACATTATGGTCTGTGATAATGGCTCAACCGATACCACTGCGCAAGTAGCGAAAGCAGCTGGCGCTAGTGTGATTTACCAAGCATTACCTGGTTACGGTATTGCCTGTATGACAGCACTTGCTGAGTTACCTCCTTGCGGTATTGTACTATTTGTTGATGGTGATGATGCTGCATTTATAGAACAAGCAATTCCCTTGCTGCAAGGGATTATTGATGGCGATGATTTAGCCATTGGCTCTAGAGCCTTAGGTATTATTGAACCAGGCGCATTAACCAAGCCACAACTGTTTGGTAACTGGTTATCGAGCCATTTAATTACGCTTTTTTGGGGGCAGAAAATTACCGACCTAGGTCCTTTTCGCGCTATCCGCTCTTCTGCATTGGCTATCATCAATATGGAAGATAAAACCTTCGGCTGGACCGTTGAAATGCAAGTCAAAGCGATTATTCATGGCTTGAAAGTAAGCGAATACCCAGTGGACTCAAAAGTACGAATTGGGGAATCAAAAATTAGTGGCACGGTTAAAGGCTCAATAAAAGCCGGCATTGGTATTTTATCGATGATCTTGAAGTTGTTCCTTACACAATCCTCTTTGAAAAAAGCCGTAAGAATAAAAGTGCTGCCATATGATTAGTATTCAAACCCTATTAGTTATTTTTATCGTGCTGATATTAACCTTGAGTTGGAAAGGCTATTCACTCTACCGCGCAACATTACCTACGCCAATATTAAAGTGGGATGTTGCCAATGAAGAGAATACACAAAATATTGACCATAGTTTATGGCAAGAAATACTTGCTAAATATGTTTATGTCAACACAAACAATGAACGTGCGTTTGACTATAACAATGTCAACCTAAGCGATCGGGAAAAACTAACATACTACTTGTCAGTTCTACAAAGCATTGACCCAAGAGATTATCGAAAAAACGAGCAGTTGGCCTATTGGATAAACTTATACAATGCGTTAGTCATTGATCTTGTATTAACCCATTATCCAGTGAAATCAATTAAAGAAATCGGCGATGGTTTTACCGGTCCATGGAATATTATAGTCGCGAACATTGCCAATACAGCTATGTCACTCAATAACATTGAACATGGTGTTTTGCGTCCATTATGGCAAGACATGCGTATCCACTATGTGATTAATTGCGCGAGTATTGGCTGTCCCGACTTACTTGCAAAACCATTTACCAGCAAGGATATTGACGAACAATTAAATGCTGCTGCGGTGCGCTTTATCAATCAGAAAAAGTCCGTTAACCTCAGCGGAAAGACATTAATAGTATCAAGTATTTATGATTGGTTTTCTCTAGATTTCGGTCAAAATCAACAAGCACTTATTTATCATCTCATTCAATATGCAAAGCCAACACTTAAGCAGCAGCTGCAAGCCTTTAACGGCACTGCTGAGTTTTCCTATGATTGGAAATTAAATGGGCTAACAGTGGGTCTATATTCAAGTAATAACGCTACTACTGGTCAAGTCGGCGAACAATTAATTTCACTACAGCAAAGTAACTAACGTAATGAGTTTATCCAATACCGCTATAACAACAAACACTACCCTAGTCATTTTTTGTAAGCGACCAAAGCTTAATCAGGGGAAGCAACGGTTGGTTAACGATAGTAGTGCCGAAAGCGCACTTTGCATCGCTAAAGCCTTACTTGAGTGTGCACTTGAAGATGCCAGAAATTGGCTTGGGCCTGTGGTACTTGCCTGTTCTGAGCATACAGATTTGGCATGGGCGAAGTCGCTTAATATTAACGCCAAAATTCTAGCGCAGCTACCTGCAAACCAAAATGGCAACCTTGGTGTGCGTCTAAACTATGTTGATAAAACACTGCGTGCATTAGGGCATAAAGAGCTCATTTTTATTGGTACTGACGCCCCTATGCTAACAACAGCGCATTATCAAGCCTCAATCAAGGCACTGCAAAGCAGCAAAATTGCCCTTAGCCATGCTGACGATGGCGGCGTAGTTATTATGGCCAATAGCGTGCCATGGCCTGCCTTAGAGAGATTACCATGGAGCACAGATACATTATCATTTGGTTTACTTAAAGTCTGTACCGAACATTTGCTCAGTGTGACCTACATTCAGCCCGGATACGATATTGACTTTATTACAGACTTAAGGCGACTAGTTGCAGACTTAAAAAGTGACAACCGCCCTGCGCGACAAGCATTAATACAAACCATTAACGACTTATCATTATTTACGAAGGTCCCCACTTATGCATAACATTGTAAAAGACTATTACGGTAAAATATTAAACGGTTCACAAGATTTACAAACCAACGCATGTTGTACCGACGACAACTTGTCTACATCGTTAAAATCAATTTTAGCTAACATTCATGATGAAGTAATGTCACATTATTACGGTTGTGGCCTAGTGACACCTGAACTACTTGAAGGTTGCCATGTGCTTGATTTAGGCTGCGGCGCAGGGCGAGATTGTTACGCCATTGCGCAAATGGTCGGCGAAACCGGCTTCGTTACTGGCGTTGATATGACCGATGAACAACTTGTCATAGCCAATCAGCACATAGAATATCATCGAGAAAGGTTCGGTTACGCCAACGCCAACACCCAATTTTTAAAAGGCTACATTGAAAAACTAGCTGAGCTAAACATTGCGGACAACAGTATTGATGTAGTGGTATCTAACTGTGTCATTAACTTAAGCCCTGACAAACACGCAGTATTAAAAGAGATTTTTAGAATTTTAAAGCCGGGAGGAGAAATATACTTCTCAGATGTTTACGCGGACAAACGTGTGCCCGCAACATTAGTAGCAGACCCACTACTGTACGGTGAGTGTTTGAGTGGCGCTTTGTATTGGAATGACTTTGAAAACTTAGCAAAATCCGTTGGTTTCATTGAGCCTAGATTAGTATCGAGTCGGGCTATTACTATAGAAAACAACGAATTATCTCAACGGCTTGGTGATTTAAAATTCACTTCTGCAACCTATCGCTTATTTAAAGCACAAGCACTAGAGCATAATGCGCAAGATTACGGCCTTAGTGTAACTTACCAAGGTACCATCCCTGCATTTAAGCAAGGTTTTTCATTAGACCAAGTAACACAGTTTGCCACAAACCAACCCACAAAAGTCAGTGGCAATACTTGGCGTACTCTAGAGCAATCTCGATTCAAACAGCATTTTATTTTTGCAGGCAATTTTGATAAGCATCAAGGTATTTTCGACAATAGCGACTCAGTTTTTGACTTTATCTCTACCAACACAAGTAGTTGTGGAGCAGAAACAAGCACAGATACTTCAAGCTGCTGTAGCCCTGCAGCTGAATCAACCCCTAAAACGAGTTGCTGCTAGTGGAAACAATACCGATTCAACTAAATGACTGGCTATATACTCCCTTAGGTGAGCCTAGAGGCTATATTCAGCCCCATGCGCTAACCGAACTTTGGTTTCATACCGGTACTAAGTGTAATCTTGAGTGTGACTTTTGTTTAGAGGGTTCAAGCCCTTCAAGCAAACGTTTAGCAACCCCAAAGTTAACAGAAGTAAAGCCATATATTGATGAAGCATTAGCCCTTGGTGTCGAGCAATTCTCGTTTACTGGTGGTGAGCCTTTTTTAGCCAAAGACATTATCGATATATTAGCGTATGCGTCACAATTTAAGCCCTGCTTAGTCTTAACCAACGCAACCGACCCGTTATTAAAACGTTTTGACGCTTTATGTGAGCTGCAAGATAAGAATCAGCATCCTATTTCATTTCGTGTCAGCATTGACTCACCCGATGAAATAAGTCATGACCGGGGTCGAGGTGCTGGTAACTTTGCTAAAGCATTTATCGGCATGCGTATGCTACATAACCGAGGCTTCAATGTCTCGTTAGCTCGTCATATCGCTAACAACGAAGACACAAATAAAGTAAACCAACAATATCAGCATCTATTTGAATTAAATGGACTGCCGAGCAATACCAATATTGTCGCATTTCCTGATTTTTTACCCCCAGGAGCACTACCTGATGTGCCTCACATCACTACAAGTTGCATGACCAGATATCAAACAGACGAACAACGCAAAAACTACATGTGTGCCAACTCTAAAATGATCGTGAAAAAGCACGGACAGCTGCAAGTTTATGCCTGCACTTTAGTAGACGATGATAGCGACTACTTTTTAACGACATCATTAACCAAGAGCATGAAGCAAAAAATCAACTTAAAACACCATCGCTGTTATAGCTGCTTTGCTCACGGCGCCAGTTGTAGTGAGCAATAAGGATCAAAATGAAATCTATTCTATTTTTATGCACTGGAAACTCATGTAGAAGCCAAATGGCACATGGCTTAGCCAATGAAATATTTGGTGATAAAATAAAAAGCTATTCTGCAGGTATTGAATCACATGGGCTAAACCCTGCAGCAGTGAAAGTGATGAGTGAGATTGGTATTGATATTAGTCATCATCAGTCACAAACGTTAGACGAGTTTGATAGCAAAACATTTGATTACGTAGTAGCTGTTTGTGAGCACGCGGCCAGCAACTGCCCTACTTTCCCTAACCAAACAAACGTCATCATTAAGCAATTTGACGATCCACCGAAACTTGCCAAGTTGGCAAAAAGTGACGAAGAAGCGCTTCGCCACTACCGTATTGTGCGCAATCAAATAAGAAACTGGATTACCACTTTACCCGAACAACTCAGCGCGAGTTAACTCTAAGTAAATTAAATCGAGGAAACAATATGTTAGCTATTATAGGCGGCACAGGAATTTATAGTATAGACGGCTTGCAAGTTATCGAAACATACAAAGTGGACACGCCATTTGGTAAGCCCTCAGCAGACATTGTTAAAGGCCTCCTCCACAACCAAGAAGTATTTTTTTTGCCTCGCCACGGTAATAATCATTCGTTGTTACCTGCTGAGGTAAATTACCGCGCCAATATTTGGGCATTGAAAAGTTTATCGGTTAGCCAAATTATTGGTTTATCTGCTGTGGGCAGTTTGCAGCCAGAAATAAGACCTGGTGACCTTGCCATTGCCGATCAATATTTTGACTTTGTTAAAGGTCCGCGAGAAAAAACATTTTTTGGTCAAGGCATGGTTGCGCATGTTGCAACGGCAGAGCCAACCTGTTTAGCATTAGCTGATGCTATTTCATCAGCAGCAAAAACCTGCTCAATTGAAATACATAGAAACAAAACCTATGCCTGTGTCGATGGCCCTCGTTTAGGCACAAGAGCAGAAAGCCTTTTTTTGAAAAACGCCGTGCAATGTGATTTAGTTGGCATGACCAATGTTCCTGAGGTCTTTTTAGCTCGCGAAGCACAAATCTGTTATTGCACCATAGCTATAGCAACCGATTACGATTGCTGGCAAGATGATCCAAGCACACATGTTTGTGTTGAACAAGTAATAAGCCGTTACGGCAACAGCCTTGAAAAAGCAAAATTAGTGTTACAAGCTTACCTAAAAGCTAAGCCTGCACTGTGTAATAGTGACTGTAATCATGCGTTAAAAAGTGCCATGTTAACACCCATAGATATGTTATCAGCAGAGCACAATGAAATTTTTGAGGTGTTATCTTATTAAGCATTAATGTAAGTACAGCCAATTAAGTTAAAAATAGTTGGCTGAGTTTTAGCGGTTAATCGCCGTTACCATTTAAATCTGTGTAGTCACGTTCTTTATAAGCTGAGTCACTCACTTCTGGTGAGTTCAAACCAAAGTAAAACCATTGTCCATGAGCCGCACCTCGATACATGACAATAGCAATCCCTATGATAAACACTGCTATTAAAGATTCAAATCGTTGGAATGCCCAAATGGCAATAATACCAATAGTGACAGAGAATATCTTTTGAATCATAGATTTTCCTTTAGGTTATTCCCCATAATCATTATCAAACATATTAAAGCTAATACTGATTACTCAATTTTCTCCATCTTACAAATAAAATGTGGACTAAATGTGTAGTAAGTTTAAAAGCAGACAGAAAGTAGAATTTTTATAGTAATTGCAAATAAGTACTACACATTATATCGTAAACAGCTTACCAATTCGGTTTTGGAGACAAGTTTGATTCGCTATACATTATTGTTGTTATTACTTTTTTCTTTAAGTGCATGCCAACCAAAACAAACAGGCGAGTTCAACATTGTACTACGACTAAGTCATGTCTTTGCTCCTAAAGAAGAGCTGACCCACTTTATGGAACTTGTCGCCCAACGCATCACGGATAAAACACATGGCGCGGTGAAAATAATGACATTTTCACAGGGACAAATTGCCGCGTATAAAGATAGTGTAGAAATGGTCGCGCGAGGCGCACATTTTATTTCAGTAGAAGACCCTTCTTATATTGGCGACTATGTTCCAGAGTTCACAGCTTTGGTAGGACCTATGCTGTATCAAAATTATGATGAATACATTGCTTTAATCAAAACGCCTTTAGTTCAAGGCTGGGTAAATAAGCTGGAACAAAAAGGCATAAAAGTATTGTCTTTGCAGTATATTTTTGGCTTTCGCAATCTAATAACTGACCAAGTAATTACTACTCCAGATGATTTGGCTGGCGTGAAGTTACGCACCCCCGGAAGTAAGTTATTTATTGAAACCATTAACGCCATGGGAGCGAATGCAACGCCATTGCCATGGGGCGAAACATTTAGTGCTGTACAACAAGGCGTGGTCGATGGACTAGAAGGCTCAGAATTCACCAATTTAGGTACCAAGGTATACGAAACAGGAAAGAAGAATGTTGCCTTAACTAATCATTTTTTAGGGACTTGCGGTGTCTACATTTCAACCGAGGTTTGGCAGAAAATCCCTGAGAAATATCAAAAAATAATTGCTGATGAGTTTAATCGAGGTGCCGATGAAATGGTGACTCTGTTAAAAACGAAGCATTCACAAGTTGTTGAAGCGTTACAAAGCAATGGTGTGCAATTTAATGACATTGACCGCGCAGCATTTGAACAAAAAACCAGGCCACTTTTTCAGACGCTGCCAGGGGTAAACGTCGCTATGTATAATCAGATACAAGCAGAGTTGCACAAAATACGCAATAAGAAAGTAGATGAATAATGAAGCTTAAATCACTGATAAACAATATAGAAGAGCTGCTTTGTGCAGGCTTTCTGCTCACTATGATAACTATTGTGATATTCAATGTATTTTCGCGCTATTTATCTAATTACTCTCTCTATTGGGCAGAAGAAGTTGCCACTATCTGTTTTGTTTGGGCAGTATTTATGGGCGCAAGTGCAACCTATAAACATAAGATGGATATTGGCATTGATATGCTGGTGAAGAAAACTTCCCAACAAACCCAAGATAAGATCCGATTATGTGTAAACTTGCTGCTGCTTTTACTAAATGGATATCTGTTTTATATCAGCATAGTGTTTACTACTATCGCGTTTGATAAGCCAACCGCCGTTTTAGGGGTGAGCTCTGCGGTGGTCAATTCTGCACTTATTGTCAGCTTTGCTTTAATCACTTGGCATACATTGCGCTTTTTGGTTACCGATTTCAATAAACTCATACTTAATTCAAAAACGTTCAAAGGGTAATATATGGAATATCTACCAATTGCCATTGTATTTTTGTTGTACTTTACCGGTATACCTATCGCCTACGCCCTTATAGGTGCTTCGGTCTTTTATTTCACCTTTATAGATGCCGGTATGCCAGCTGATTTAGTGCTGCAAAGGTTTGTGAGTGCAACCTCTTCTTTCCCTTTATTAGCCATACCGTTTTTTATAATGGCAGGCTCAGTAATGAATTACTCAGGGATAAGTAGCAAGCTAATGCAAATGGCCAGCGTCTTAACTGGCCACTTAGTTGGCGGACTCGCTCAAGTCAACGTAGTCTTAAGTACTATGTTGGGGGGAGTTTCTGGCTCGGCGAATGCAGATGCTGCCATGCAAAGCAAAATTTTAGTGCCTCAAATGGTCAAAAATGGCTACAGCCCTGCTTTTGCTTCTGCTATTACCGCTGCTTCTTCGGCCATATCACCGGTAATACCGCCAGGTATTGTACTGATTATTTATGCCCTAATTGCGCAAGTTTCTGTGGGTAAAATGTTTATTGCCGGCTATGTACCTGGACTCATTATGGCAATGACCCTGATGATTACTGTATCAATTATCTCGAAAAAGCGTGGTTATGCACCCGTTCGTGATAAACGAGCTAAGGCGAGTGAGGTGGCTCATCAATTTTTTGATTCTGTTTGGGCGTTAGCAATGCCATTTGGTATTATTTTAGGTTTGCGTTTTGGTCTTTTCACGCCAACAGAAGCTGGCGCGGTTGCCGTATTAGCCTCAGTCCTTATTGGAATATTTGTTTATAAAGAATTAAAAACCAGCCATTTTGTGCCTATTCTAAAAGATACAATTTATGGTACAGGCTCGGTGGTACTGATTATTGTTGCCGCCTCAGTTTTTGGTTATTACCTAACATGGGAGCGCATTCCACAAGTTTTGACCCAAGCGCTGCTAGACCTCACTCAAAATAAGTACCTTATGTTAGCTATCTTAAACGTACTGCTACTTTTATTAGGTATGTTGCTTGAAGGCGGTGCTGCGATGATAATTATAGCGCCATTAGTGGTGCCAATCGCCGTACAGTTAGGTATAGATCCCATTCATTTTGGCATGGTAGTTATCGTTAATATTATGCTCGGTGGCATCACACCACCGTTTGGCTCTATGATGTTTACCACCTGTACTGTAACCAAAGTTGCCATAGGCGATTTTATTCGAGAAATATGGCCATTTATTTTGGCATTATTAGTGTCGTTATTAATAATCACCTATATACCTGCATTGGTGCTATTTTTACCTAACTTGATGTAAATAGAGTGACCTAACACACTAATTAATTGAGTTCTTCCAGCTAGTCACCGTGTATTAAATAGCCTTGGCGAATCAAATCGACGTGAATAATATAGGTTAAATCACATCGATTTGATGGCCCAACACTGGGTAAATTTATGCAGCTAATTTACTTTTGCGTATTAAGAGAAATTGCGTTACCAGCCCGACTAAATAAATAACCAAAAAGCTTAAATAAAAACCTTTCAATAATGGATCTTCAATATTAGTAACAATGGGAGCATCTACTGGTAGTCTCATCAACCCATCAGTAATAGCGGGTATCATATGAAACAAAAAGGTTGCTGAAAAACTCATTGCTTGAAGATAAAGAGAAAACTTACCGAACAAGGTGGTTTTTGCTGTGAGATACCCTACAGCTAACGCCAGTAAGGTTAATATAGCTAACACATGCGCAGCACCAAAGCTACCATGTCTATAGATAGCCAGAGCACTTATCGCCGCTATCAAAGTGCATAATAGATAAATTTTACTGCTGGTATGTTCAAGTAAGATAAACCTATAACGCGTTAACGAATACAAACCTGACACCAGTGCGATAATAGCAATAAGGGTGTGGAACCAACCAAATAAGGAAATTTCTGGCATTACATTTTCTCCAAATCAACAAATAAAATAGATTGCACACAATATAACTGCAAGCAACCTTAGTTGAAAAGGTAACACAACACAAGTATATTGTGCACAATATAAAGCATAATTTAGGTTTAACGCAGATGGCTCAAGTATCTAATTCACATAATCAAGACACTATGGAGCAACTTGTGCTTGAAAACCAAGTTTGCTTTGCTTTATATAATGCAACAAATACCATGATTAGAGCTTATCGTCCTTTACTAGAAGCATTGAACCTTACTTACCCACAGTATTTAGTCATGCTTGTTTTGTGGAATAATAATGGCATTAATGTCAAAAACCTAGGTAAGCAACTTCACTTGGATTCAGGGACACTGACCCCGCTACTAAAACGCCTTGAAGCAAAAGGTATTATCGTTCGAAAGCGTAACAAAATAGATGAGCGCAGCCGTGATATGTACTTAACTAAAGATGGAGCAGCACTTAAGGCAAAAGCAGAAAAAATACCTGAGTCACTTTTTTGTAAAACAGGCTTAGCTAAAGAAGAAGCAATGTTACTGAAGTCAATATGTGAACATGCAACTAGAAATCTAAAGTCACAAGAAATAAAAGAGTAACGCCATCCTTGGCAAGGATTATTTATACTAAAAAGCCTAAAGGCGCTGTGCCGCTTGCACTATCATAGAACCTACTTGCATTAGGTAAAATGTCGTTTAGCTCGCTTGGTGAAACACCAAACCATAAAGCTAATTCAGCAAAATACTGATCTAGGGAAGTCGTCGGCATTAAGACGCCCCTACCTGTATCGAGCGGGTTATTTAACGCCAAACTTGGGTATTCACCATAAACCTGCCCGCCTTTTACTGCCCCTCCCATGATCATAGCATTACCGCCCCAACCATGGTCAGAGCCACGACCGTTTGATGATAAAGTTCTAGCAAAATCAGAGGTAGTAAAGGTGGTAACGTTTTGTGCTAAACCAAGCTCTTGCATAGCCGCTTGAAACGCGGATAAACCATCATTAAGGGGTTTTACCATACGCTCCATATTAGCAATGGTCTCATCATGATGATCCCAACCGCCAAAAGTCACAAAAAAGGTTTGTCGCTTCATACCCAACAATTGATTTGCTGCAATGGTTTTCGCCACCATGTGCATTTGCGCAGAAAATTCATCAGCCGCAAATGTGGTGTTTAGCTTTTGTCCCCCAAGTATTGCCGCTTCAAATTCGCCATTTGCTGAAATAGCCTCGTTAAATACTTTTCGGTAGCTTCGTCTAAAGGGGCTTACATAGCTGTCATTGCTATAAATAGTAGTTAAGGCTTGATTAAGTTCTTCAAACTCACTGGTGACCAGAGAAGGAGTAGCTTTTTCACCGGTTAAAATACTAAAGCTATCGGTAGTTTGTCCCGCTTGAAATTCATTAGATCCCGACGTAGAAATACTCATCGATATACGCTTATTGGAATTATGAGTAGATAATCTATCAGCAATTCTTCCTCCCCATCCAGAGTTAGCTCGAATATCAGGTAAAGCCGTTTGCCATTGGCTAATTTGATCTGAATGGGAAAATAGCCCCAAAGGTAATTTAGCCGTACCATTGTGAAGCGCTTGAGTACTCGTTGGTTCAACTAAGGTACCAACATTACTTAAAAATGCTACTTGCCCTTGGTTATATAAGGATTGCATACCCGTTAATCTGGGGTGTAATCCTAAGGTTCGCCCATTGTTTTCGGCATTATTTAAGGATAATAAAGCCTCCTGAGGTAAGGCTAGATCTGCACGAGTATTTTTGTACTCTTGATAAGCAACATTATCCTTGGGAACTAATAAATTAAAGGAATCAGCCCCTCCTGCTAACAGTACACAGACCAAGGCTTTATAGTCATTATTAGTTTGTGCGCTAGCATTCGCCATAGCGCCAAGTTGGGCAGTGCCTAGTAAAGCCGCCGTTGTCACTCCGGTTTTACCACTTAGCTTTAAAAAATTACGTCTAGATAGATGATTATTCTTCATATTAAATACCTCTTAAATTAACTTATTACAACTTTGTGCTCGACATTAAGCGAAGCTAAAGTGCTATGGCAAAATCAGGTGATGTCGCTATCAGGTAAATAGCTTTCTGCACTTTTAATAGCGGCTCAGGTTCGTTATTGACAATCTGTCTAACAACATTACGGGTATGCTCAGTTAATGTTCCGTAGGTTAGTAAGGTATCTAACCTGTTGATTAATTCCTCTGTATTACTTGCTAAAGCCAACTCTTGTTCAAAACTAACGTTTTGCGGCGCAAGGTTACCAACAGCGTCTTCTATATGGCCCGATTGTACCCACCAAGCAATAATATTTTTAATTTCAATAATGGTGGTAGAAGTGGTTATTTGAAATTCAGGGGCAACTAAACCCGCCGCTTTCAATTCACCATTAGGAACATAATTGGGTTGAAAGAAGTTAAAGACACTGGGTGAAAACATCACATACTGTCTTATTTGGCGTAACACTTCATAGCCATCACCAGAGTAATTTCGGTCGGGTGTGGTGGCATTAAATGCTCTTGCCAAACGCAAAAGCCTTAAGAATGGCTCCCGAAGACGCCCTGGATTTTGTGTCGCTTGATTAGGTATCGCTCTCGCTTCAGGATCTAACAATATTGCGCGAATAACGGCTTTCATATCTCCACGAACTCCAGTAGTGTCACCATTAAAAGCGGCACTCACACGTTCTATATAGGTTGGACTAGGGTTTGATTTTACTAATCGCTGAATTAGTTGTTTACCAATAAACGGCGCAACATTGGGGTGATTAAATAAATTATTAATAGCGGCATCAAGGTCTTCAGCGCCACTTTGACCACTAGGAACTAGTGTGCCATTCAGTAGATGTTTCTCTCCGAGAGAATGATGTTCATCATACATTTTCAGCGGCTTAAGGTTATATTCTGGATCATAGAATTCATCACTTAGGTGAGACATACCAAAACCCTGCGCTGAATCATAACTTAAGCCGGTAAATATTTTGGCGAATTCTCTGATCTCATCTTGACCATAAGTCGCAATATCCTTGCCATTAGCGTCTTTTTTCCGACTACCATCTTGATTTAGTTCAAATAAACCAATGGTAAACAGCTGCATCACTTCTCTAGCAAAGTTTTCATCAGGGAAAGTCCCAGCTGTTTCATCTGCTTTTGCATTATTCAGATGGCTAAGATAAATTGCCATGGCTGAATTTAGTGAAATGCCTTTGAGTAAATCCTTGAAGTTGCCAAAACTGTGGGAGAGTAAAGTATCGTAGTACGCACTTACCATATATGGGGTCTCACCTATCTCCTCCACCGTTTGTGAAACCACAAAAAGCTCGCTGAGTGCAAGTGCCACGCGTTGGCGTAATAGATCAGGTGAAGTCATTGCTTGTGTCCACCAGGCATGCATATGCCATTTTGCCGGACTACCAAATATTTCAGACTCACCGAGTTCTAGTTCTGTTAAGTAGTGAGTGTACGGATATAATAATCCGATAGGTTGCTCAAATTGAGTCTCTAGCCACACTTCTTCTCCTAACGTGGCAACCAGCGATATAGTGGCATAATCAGCACCTAACGTTGCTTGAGACAAGAACCGAGAAGCAGCATCAGCGGAGCTTTTGTCTACCGTTAATATAGATTTATCTGCAGTAGGATTGGGATTTTCGTATCCTGTTTGAGCGGTGCCTGCGTCTTCGTCTTGATCGCAGTCTTCATCGTCTTCATCACACTCTGGCAATTCAGGCTCACACTCTTCGTCTTCCTCGTCATCACATGCTGGCAATTCAGGCTCGCACTCTTCCTCTTCTTCATCACATTCAGGTAACTCAGGCTCGCATTCTTCCTCTTCTTCATCACATTCAGGTAACTCAGGCTCACACTCTTCGTCTTCCTCGTCATCACATGCTGGTAACTCAGGCTCGCACTCTTCCTCTTCTTCATCACATTCAGGTAACTCAGGCTCGCACTCTTCCTCTTCTTCGTCATCACATGCTGGTAACTCAGGCTCGCACTCTTCGTCTTCTTCATCACACTCTGGCAATTCAGGCTCGCACTCTTCATCATCCTCATCACATGCTGGTAACTCAGGCTCGCACTCTTCATCATCCTCATCACACTCTGGTAACTCAGGCTCGCACTCTTCCTCTTCGTCATCACATGCTGGTAGTTTAGGCAGTTCAAAACATACGTCAAAATGTTCATCACAACGTTCTCTTAATCCATTTTCAGTGCTCATTCTAAACGCTAAAAGCCTAGCAGAGTTGAGCTCTTGACGACCCTCCATCGTTCTTGAACTTGCTTCACTGCTTGCCAATAACGTGCTAAACGATAAGCAAACACTTAGCATGCTTGTAGAAAGTTTCCGGCTAATTGTCTTGTCAAAGATTATTGAATTGTTACTTCTTTTCATCATTCACCCTTCTTTAAGTCATAGTAAGAAAAAGCGTTGAAACTAGCTTTTAGTTCTTTGACGAGTGAAGTGATAAATTGAGGAATAAAAAAATAAAATATTATTGAATAAAAAGCTGAATAGGCTAAAAACGGTAAGAAATACTCGCTTCTAAAGCTCTACTTGCACCTTGATTTGCCCACAAAGGCACAGCATTAAATGCGCCAGCAATGTATTCTTCATCCAATAAATTTTTGACCGATAGTGCAAAACCCAAGTGTGGATTCAAGTCAATTGAGGCTGAAAAGTCTAATACTTGATAATCAGGCAGGTAGATTTCATTAGTACTGTCAATGTAACGTTCACCAACATAAGTGAAACCCGCACTTATCCGTGTAGACCAACGCTCAAATAACAACAGTTCTCGTGTTAACCATAAACGTAAATATTTTTCAGGGGTCATGCGAGGCTGTCGATTCAATACATCGTCATCTGTTGCGGCTATTATTTTGGCATCTAATATACTAGCAGCGAATGTAAGGTGCCACCCTTGCCCAAAAGAGCCAACTAAGTCACATTCAGTACCGCGATTTTTTTGCCTTAGGATAACAGAGGCGATATTTTTTTTATCAATTTCAAAGAAAGCACATCCCAGCTGTAATCTATGATCAAACCATGTTTTTTTAACGCCAAATTCTACTTGTTTTGCAATAGCTGGCTCAGGAAAGTGAATAAAATATAAAGGCTCGGGATAGTCAAGATAGTCTGGTGTGCTATCGACTTCATTAACCCCTATTTGTGGGGTAAAAGACTCGCTAATATTAAAGAACACACTACTATCATCAGACAAGGCATAGCTTGCACCCAATCGAAAACTACTTTGATAATAACTGCTGTTAACCTCTGTTGATGGTAATTTAGCGTTGAAATCTACATAATCAATTCTAGTGCCAATGAAACTTGTTAATTGCTGCCAGTTAACCACCCATTGCCCAAACGCCCCAACATTAAAATCAGTAACATTACTGCCTGTCGCTTCTGGGTTAAATAGCACTTCTGACTGTTCAACAGGAATAAAGTTTCCTTTAGTATCATGGGTCTGCCATATCAATGATTCGGGCTTAGCACGATTTAGGTTACCACCGTATAATTGTTCAATATCTAGCGATGCAAACTTATCAGTACGATGAATAACAAATTCTGCACTTAATGCCTTGGTATTATGCTGAAATTGAGCACGTTCAAAAAATAAATCATCTTCATTAATACTGATACCAGATAAGCCTTGCTGTAACAATGCTGCGATCTCTTCATCTTCAAGTACGGCCTCCGTCAAGTCATCTTGACTAAACTCCTCGCCATTAACATCAATAATAAACGCTTCAATAATAGGATAACTGAGCTGACTTACCGAGCTTGATTGATCGTATTGAAAATGAAAGTCAGCTGACCAATTACCAATACTCCAATCTGTTAAACTAATATTTACGCCATCTCTATCAACGTTTAAACCCGCTCTTAGATCTTCTTGACGAGAAGTAACAACATCAATGCCGCCTTGCTCATTTCTAAAAAACTCTACTTGATTATCAAACCCCTCGATTGGGCTACCAAACTGTTGCAATACATCTTGTGACTCACGCCTCATATTCACACTCAGTACGCCGCCGTTATCAAATTGCTTTTCTAGCGCCAGCATGACCCCTTGCGCATCATTTAAATTCAATGATTTTTTGTGACCCTCTTGTTGATAATATCCAACCAGTCGCGTATCAATATTATTAGCCATTGTCCAAGCATAATCTAGCTCCATTCGCTTGAACTCATCATTGCCAATTTTAGCAACAACCTTATCAGTGTTACCGTTTGCCGTTTTAAGCATCATATTGACAATGCCACCAGGTTCCATCCGGCCATAAAGTACAGAATTAGGACCCTTTGCAACTTCAATAGCGTCAAGGAAAGCAATATCAACCGGTGCTACATAAGCATGTGAAGAAATGCCATTGATTTTTAGTGCTGGATAAGAAAATCCTCGCAATCGCAACTCATCTGCCACGCCCGCATTTCGTTCTAAATAGGTGGCAGAAGAGGCCAACTGCACAGCATCGGCATAATTACGCGCACCACTGTCTATAATTAGCGACTCAGGCAACGCATTAACTATTTGTGGGGTTTGTAAAAAGTCACGCTGCGTTTTAGTACTGGATACAGTTGTGCCTAAATTGTAGGGGGAAATTAATTTACCAACCACTTCTATTCGCTCAATGGTTGGAGGCGCTACTTTTTCAACGATAATTTTAGGTTTACTTTGCGCTTGGGCTTTAGCGGCATGTTTAACGGGCACCATTAACTTTCGCTTTTTAAGGATGATACGTTCGATTTTAATTAGCCGATTATTACTAATAGTAGCCCTAAGGCTGGTATTTTCTAACAATATATTCAGACCTTGTTGCAGTTGATACTCACCAACAAGGGCATTGCTTTTTATGTTGTTAGTTAGGCGCGCTAAAAAGGCAATATTTAGATCAGATTGCAGCGCGAATTCTGTTATTGATTGACTAACAGCTTGTTGTTTAATATTAAAAAGGAAGGATTTACGTTCTTGCGAAAAGCCCGCAAAGCTTAACAGTAGCACTACTAATAG
The DNA here is from genome assembly GCA_913062815.1 of uncultured Colwellia sp. Taxonomy (GTDB): domain Bacteria; phylum Pseudomonadota; class Gammaproteobacteria; order Enterobacterales; family Alteromonadaceae; genus Colwellia. Next base: position 88,731 of record CAJXWZ010000001.1, read on the forward strand.
CACTGCTTTGCAGCATGTTTTGTACATACTTATCCTTTTTCAATTAATACTAGGTAAGGTGTGATTTGTTTAACATTGATTGGCAAAGTATAGGTTAGGTTTTGCAAGGATGTTAGTGGCTCATCTAAATCCAACACACCACTTAATGTCAACATTGAAAGTGAGTTATCCATAATCATTATCTTGCCCTTATGATAACGCGATAATTCTGCAACCACTGTTGCAAGTGTTTCGTCACTAAAAACATACTTACCTTTTAACCAAGCACTTTCTTGTAGCGGATTTACTTTCCTCTTTCCGCTAAATTGCTTTTGTGCGTTATCAAGGCTAACACTCTCCCCCACTTCCAATATCAAATTAGTTGTATTGTGCTGAGTATTTTCGACCTTAACACTGTGCTCAGTAACGATAACTAAGGCATCTTGGTTAGCTCTTTTATGTATGATGAATTCAGTACCAAGCGCAGTGACCTGCATATTACCCGCTTGAACAACAAAGGGGCGCTGACGGTCTGGCGCGACAGAAACATAAATTTCACCCATGATAATTTCTATGTTTCTGCTTTCAGTTGCCATTGACACGTTAATTGCAGAGCCGGTATTTAAGGTAATGACTGAGCCGTCAGACAATACATGCTCTGCTCGAGCACCGGTTGAAGTATAGTAATCAGCGGTGATTGGAATCCACAATGCATTGCCAAAAAACAGTATGAACGTCAAAAGCAGAAATGATGCTGCCAAAGGCAAAAGCTGTCGGTGTAAGGCTGTTGATTTATTAATATGCTTAACATTAGGCCGCTGCTCTATCGCTGCTTTATCGCTCTCGCACATCAACTGCCAAGTTTGTTCCGCATTTGAAAAAGCAACACCATGTTGCTCATTTTCACTAAGCCAATCAACAAAACGTTCTTCATCGCCATCAAGCATAGCGCCCGTCTCAAGCTTTACGATCCAATCATAAGCTTGTTTTTCAATGAATGTATTTGTTTCGTTTACCATATTAAAACTCTTACTTTGCCTTTTACTTAGACGCTTAATCAAGCCTTTTCAGTAATTACCTTTCTGATTTTATTAATTGCTCGCGACAATATTGTACTGCACGCCGTAAGTGCTTCTCTACCATGTTAACACTGATACCCATTTTCTCAGCCACATCTTTCTTTTCAACCTCTTGTATACGCTGCATGTTGAAGACATCTTGCGTTTTCTTTGGCAGTTCTGTTAATGCATTGGCAACGATATTCAATTGTTCTTGGTAAGCTAATGTTTGTTCAGGAGAACGTACATCCAACTCTTCAACACAGTCACCTGTAACGACAGGCGCTCTATTGGCTCGGCGTTGATGGTCAATAACTAAATTATTTGCCATACGATATACGTAAGCTTTTGGGTACTTAATATCAGCCTGCTGCTCTAATGATTGTAATTTAATAAATAAATCGTGTAGTAAGTCTTCTGCTATTTGAATTTCTTGCACGCGCTTTAGCATAAAACCTAATAAAGCTTGCTGTTGCTCTGAATATACTTGTAGTAGTACTGAGTTCAATAAAATGCTCTTTAACAGTGGCGCGTTTACTGTTTTAAAAATTTAAAGCAGGGACCATTAATATAAGTGCCCCACTCTTATTCGACTTCACTTGTCAGACTGTAACATTGTAATGAAAAGAGTCTCAAGAAAAATGTAAGGAGATCGACATCGAATATTTAATAAAAGAGGATGACTCAAGGGTTGTGCAATATATCATCGGAATAAACTAGGGATGACTAGGGTGTTAACAACCCACAATTGAGACATGACATAAACGACCAAAGTAGGGACTAAACTTAGGAGCCAAAATAATCTAAAACTCGTGCTCGTACAGTCGGGGCGTTTATTAATAAAAGATTTACTGAAAGTCTTCGGTTTCAAAATATAACGGTTTCATCGTGCCACAATTTAGAAACTTATACTGAAGTTCAGTTTCTTTTGGTACTGGCGATGATGTGTTAAAACGGCCTAAACAACCGGCTTCTAAATCAATAGCCAATAGATGATCAAAACTAGGTGCTAGCTGAATTCTATGAATATAAATTTTATAATTTTGGTTTAATGAAACAACATCATACTCTTGTGTTGTACTTGAAGGCTTAATGTCATCAAAAGTACGAACATACATTTGTTTGTCAAAAGACAATGAAATATTTTCATAAACTAACATTCCACCACGTTCAAAATGCCCCGCATATAAATCTACCTGTATGTCCATTTGTTCTCCACGCATTAAGCGTTGTAAATTAAATGGTTTGGGCTTAATCGTAATGAGTTGACCATCTCTGACTGTTTTTAATACCGCCAAATCATTATTATCTAGTTTATATAGTAGTTGAACATTATGAGGCTTGTTATACAGCGGTAAATGAGATGCGTAGATGCTAGAGCCCTGAGTGACTAAAACCATACCATGAACGCCCATATATGCAGGGTCTAATGGCGGTAACTTTTTGACTTCATCCTCAGCGAAACTCACATGAGTTAAGAAAAACAAAACACAAAGCAGCACTTTTTTCATCGATACATTCCTAGCATAAATAGGTTGAAGGTTTTTTCGGCAACCGAAGTATTAATTCTAATATTCACATTATAGTTGGTTTGTGCAAACAAAAAGTCATATTAAAATAAAATTTATATTGCTATTAAATTATTAGGTGCAATGCCTTAACTCTTTAAGTCATCAAAGAATGATTAACACCGTCAAAAAAGTGATTATGTTAAGCAATTCGTTGACTTAAAAGACAACCAATAGCAAACGTTAGCAACACCCACCAATAAATCTTAAATGATGTACCTATTCATTGAACACAGGCTAAAGTTCACTGTTGCCAGTGATTTCAAAATAATACTAACCGAAATTTAGTGCTCGTTTGTGGGGAGGTTCAAGCTCATTATAGCCGCAATAAGTTTCTAAACCCTAACTTCACCACTCACTGTCAAAATATTTTCAATTAAATTTTTATTAATTACTTCAACTTTACCCTTTTTGCAAAAGAGTCTACGCTAAGTATATTGATTTACTTAATTAAGATGCTTTTTGGAGTAAATCTAACCTCTAAATAATAGTATTTACAATAGATAAAATTATGCAAAAAAAATCGATAAGTGAGTCTGCTGCCACTAAAACCATCTGTGATTTAGCGAGAAAAATTCACACCCCCTCCTTGGCGATAGATTCAATATATGCAGATGTAATCAAATATTTTTCTCAGTTATCAACAATAGAAGAACAGCGAAAAAACTTTAAAGAACAACTTGCAGTTGCTGAGAAAAAACTTGTGCGCAATAGCAAAAAAGACCAAGCGGAAACACTAAAGAAAAAGCGCCAACACTGCCTTAAGAAAATTAAAGCTTTTGAAACTGAATTAGAGAAGCAAAGAGTAGGCAGAATTCAAAAATTAAAAAATGTTTGTAATGAAATATTAACCCTATGTACGGGCATTAATATCAATGATACCAATAAGAAATTTGCGAAATTACTTGGCACATTATCGTTAAGAACACCAGATGGCAATGACACTGCTCTACAATATAATCAGCAATGTAAGAGTTTTTATCAGGCTGTACTGAGTTTGAAGTTACTTGGTCAATTAATCGAAGACAAACTTATGGGTAATAAGTATGTCATGGATAAATACTATCAAAGAAGTGATGAAGTAAACGATCCTTATAGAAATGAAGTGCAAATCCCATTATTGATCGCTGCATTATTGCAAAATGTGGGGCATTATCACCCAGATGCGCAACGAATATTAAAAGGTGATTCCGATGAAAAAGATGAGTTCAGGCTCTTAGACAAAGATGATCGTTTGGCTTTGTTAAAATGTAATTACCAACAAAGCACACATTATATTAAGGAAGCACTAGGGTTAGATAAATATATTGGCAATTCGAAAGCTGAACGAAAAATATTTAATCAAAAAGAAAAAGAAAAAATATTATTTAGCCTTAAACTGTTAAAAAGCGCCCTAACCCCAAAACAGGGCATTGGTAATCTACTTAAAGTACCCGAAATTTATAGTTCAGTAGTGATGTCCACCAAACGAAACTATAGCTACGCTGCAATCCCACGAGTATTTAAAATGCTCAATAAAGCGGTTGATAGAGGTGTGTTAAGTAAACCAGTGGTAAACAACTTATTAAAAATAACAGGCATTTTTCCGCAAGGTTTTGGTATTACTTATATTCCCAAAAATGTTGACGGTTATGATTTAGATACATACGAGTACGCCATAGTAAATAGTTTTTATCCCAAAAGTGCTGATAGCCCAACTTGTCGAATGGCAACAAGACACTTAGTGTTTAACTCTTCAGGCAATGACTACAGCATAGAGCCAGATAATAACTTATTCTTTCCTCAGGTACGAAAAAAACTAGAGAAAGTAAGTAGCGAAAGACTCAAAGAAATACTCAGTAAGCTTTGGTCAAATTATGCAACACGACAAGAGCAGTTAGAGTTGGTCCCTTGTTGTTGGTTTCCACATGAGTTTTTTTCTTTAGCAAAACGACAAAATATTTGGAATAAGGCTGTAACCGATACCGAAGAAAATTAACTAAATAAAGTACAAATTACACAAGCTTTAATGTAAACCTTGAAATAAACCATAGAGGTGCATTAAACATATAATCTATGATTATCTACGAGTTTCAATACCTGCTTTGTTGTCTATTAGACCATCTTGGTCAATAGTCACTTTATTGCCATTGAGTGACATAAAAACAATACTTATGTGCTCAACACGTCGAACAAAGTTAATTTTATATCCAAACTTGTATAAAGAACTAACTGAAAACTTCTGTGCATAATTGAGGTAATCCCACCATTCGTAGCTCTCTATAGCCCGCCGTCTACGGTGGATATTTGACAAGGCTTTTTTTAATCTTGACGCATTCATTGAACTACACCATTTTCAATAAAGGAGACATCATCTGAGCGGGTAACTCTCGTACTTCAATCATAGGGGTATAATTTGCGTAACCGCTCTGGTCAATAGTGATAAATGATTTCCCTCTACTGGCGATAGCTAACACACCATCATCTATTTGACGAGTATAGAGCAGTGAAAAGCCAACTTGAAATACCTCCATAAGCGCCACTTCTTGATAAATAGATAACTTTTCTATGCAATCAAGTGTTCTTTGCGTTGTAACCCTTCTTTCAATAGACATCATATAAGTACTCCGACTATAAGTTGAACATAAAGCAACACTCTACTTTAGCGTACCTATTAAAAAGCATAAATTATTCCAAAAAAATTTATATGTAGCTATTCAACTAGATAGAATATTAATATAGAAATAGTAGTTTTTTAGAAGTCATAATTGTAAAAAAAACCGACAAAACAAAAGGGGTGCATTATGTTCGCTACGTAGACATCACATGACAATAAATACAATTACAAATGACTTCTCTATAGAAAATTAAGAGACTAAATCTTTTCAACTTTCGAAACCAATGGATCTGACTCTATCACCTATTTTGTTAATAATAGTTACCTCACCAAGGCAGACTGCGACTATAGATTTATCACCTTTGAACTCAAGTGGAATTATTACCCTACCAGATTCATTTTTTGGATACCTTTTAACTTCATGCTTTAATTCTAAGCAGTTTTCATTGTAATAAATAATAGTGACGGTAGTTAGGGTTTTAAGCATAAATCTTAACTCCTGTAAAAGTTACTATGAACTTCTGACATACATAAACTATCGTAGACAAACCACATTTTGTCTAACAATATTTGTGTTTCGGAATTTTGCAAATGTAAAAATTGCATTCTGATTGAATATAGATTGAAAACTGCTATACCTTAGCTACAGGTTGCAGTATTACAAGGAAAGCAATAAATGTCTTCTGCTATTAAGAACACCGAGCATTCAACAAGTGAAAAAGATATAATTCAAAATGAACGCAGGCACATTTCGCCCAATAAACATGCATTATGGGCAAAACTTAGCGTTGTCCAGCAAGCGTCTGTAAGTTCAATGTATAATTATGGATATGAACTTAGTTTTATTCGCACTGAAGGTGAAGAAAAATATGTAGTCATGTTACTTAATGAAGCTGCAATTGTGATTGATGAAGAAGGGGCAATTGAGACTCAACCTAGTATTCAAATACGACATTAGTCTTTATTAATAGGTAAAAATGTGTCTACTATTTAATGAAAAGACCTGAAATAATATAGTAAATCTACAAAAGTTAATATTTCCTTTGTGGCAAACGTTAGTGCATAGTTTACTTTCTATGCCTACGTTGCACTTAACGGATATTGCTTGGACTTGAACGCTATTTACGTCTTTAATATGTAACAAGTGAACATTAGTAATTAGATATTGAATGACTGCTTTGACTTAGTTGTCTGTCAGGATAAAGGTAGGTAAACGTATTCTGAACACTGCTAACAGTCCAAAATGTATTAATGTTCATAACCGGTTTGTCGGAGGAGTTGCCGTTTAATTACGCTGGCGGAACTTCGCGCTGTCAGTTTAAATCGAAATCTGTTTTTAGGTTTGAAAGTCAAATGATGACCAGTCCATTTAATCCCAATCAAATGGTTTACACCTAATGAGCATACTTTTTTCTATGGCCGCTTCTCTAAGGTGCGAAATTTCCTTGTATTCAGAGCTCGCGATCATTGTTTCAAAGGCAGATTGACTCGGGTATTTTACTAAAAAAAAGATATCGGGATCCCATTCTCCAATCAACGCTTGTTCTGGCGCATAATTCTGATTAATTTCCGCTCCCGCTTTAGCAATCAGTGAACTAACTGCTACACCATACTCCTGGTATTTTTCCTGCCCACCGTCTCTTTTAAACCAAAGAGCATTAAGCATATATATCGATTCATCCATATTGTGCTCCTAATTAATTCATCATGACTTTGCTTTCTTCAACACTCACCACCCGCACTAAATTTACCGTGTCATCTTTTTTACTGTAATCTATTACGGCAGCAGTAGCGCCATTTTCCAATTTTAGTACGCCTCGGGGACACACCGAAGAACACACGCCACAACCAACACAAGAAGCACGCACAATATCTTCTCCTCGTTGTGCATAAGCACGAACATCTATACCCATTTCACAATAGGTAGAACAATTACCACAAGAAATACATTGGCTACCATTGGTGGTGATGCGAAAGCGTGACTTATATCTTTGTATCAAACCGATGTAAGCAGCGAGCGGACAACCAAAACGACACCATACTCGGCTGCCTAATTTAGGATAAAAGCCAGTACCAATAACACCCGAAAATAGCGCGCCAATAAAAAAGCCATAACCACTACGCAGTGCATAAGTATCAATGCCTGCAATTGTTTTGACCCCGGTAAAGTAGGTATAAAGTGCTGTTGCTGTCATAACGATGCATAAGATGAGCACACTATGTATTACTACCCGCTCTAATCGCCAAGCGTTAACTGACTTATTAGATAAATGTCGGTAGGGATCACCCGCCGTTTCTGCCAGACCACCACAACCACATACCCAAGAGCAATACCAACGTTTGCCAAAAAAGTAGGTAAACACCGGCACTCCAATAACAAATAAGGTAATCCCCCAAACTAACATAAACAGTCCAATATCACCGCTTGAGCTTAGGCTATCTAAATTCCAAGCATCAAAGAAGTCAAAATCTAGCGGCCACATGTTTTTTAGATCTGTTGATGGCTGGTTTAATTTGATCAATAGTTCAGGCAGGAGAAAAGCAAAACACGATTGAAAAAAGATAATAGAGCCTGTTCTGGCGATATGATAATTGCTATGGCGATATTTAATAAACATCCGCACACCCATAACGACAATAGCTAAGGTATAAATAAATCCATAAATTGACCAAGCGCTAGCGCCATTGCCATTAAGTGCCTCAAATAAGGGGTCAACGAGTGAAACCCATTCAATAATATATTCTGGAAAAAAGTATAAGGCGATGTACACTAACACTAAAAACGACATCACTAACATGCCGATTAAACCACCATTAGTCGCAGAATTTTTAAAGACGTTATTATTCTTGATACCTGCTGGCCCAGAGAACTTTTCTGGAATGATATACATCAAGGCGCCAATGGTTGCTAATACTACAGAAAATATAAAAAATGCTGCTGTGTTTTTTGACACTTTAGCCGAAGATGAAGCTTTCACTATCGCATAAAGATATTGTCCAATTGCGTAGCTATCAATGCGTTTATCAAGGAGTACCTTGGCATTAATTTCCACGGACTTCTCATTAATAACTTGATTGATTTCGTCTAAGGTTTTGCCTTGTTGACCTGATAACCATCCAGTGTAATCAGAGAGTTTTTTAATTTTATAAACGGCATAGTCATCTTGCGTATTAAAGACGGCGGTTAACATATTGAGATCATAAAAACCCATACTTTTCACTTGGGTCAAAATGGCTTCTATATCAGCACGTGAAAGGTGATATCGCTGATATACTGTGTCGTTGTAATGCTTAAAAGTACTCCTAACACCTTCAATAAAGGTGAATTTATTAGTAATGCTTGTATTCATCAATTCAGTAAAATGTGGCTCAATAAGCTGACGATGTGTTGAGTTATTGATTGAGGAACTTAAGACTTTTTCACTAAGCTGATACTGGTTTGAAAATAACATACCAATAAAGACCAATAAACCCAGAAGAAAAAAAGCTAAACCAGATTTTCTAACGGGTGATATCCAAACCAAATGTTGATTATGCATGTGCTTTCTCCTTGGTGAAACGCTTGCTTAACCATTGCAAAGGAGACAGCGTTAATTGGTTATTAGGCTGTTGTTTATTAAACGTAGCGATAATATCTTTTTCATAACGACGAAATAATTCAGGATCAAAATTAGCATCACGCAAATTTTGTAATACATATTTTAGCGTGCAATTATTGGCAAGCCAGTTCTGCCAAATGTTATGACGCATACGTATACCGAAGGTATTTACGCCAGTGACAACTTGAGTATCGTTGTGGAAGTTAATTCTGAGGCATAAGTTCTCTTCTTCATGTTGCCAATAAAAAGACGATATACCAGCCAAAGGCTCGTTGAAAACATAACCATAAGTTTGATATTCAACATCAAAAAATTTGGCTGAGTTATACCAAATTCCACGCTCATATTTAGTTCGCTTACCCGCAATTGTTTTTGCCAAGGCTTCCCCTTGCATTTTTCCGGTATACCAAAGAGGTTCAATGCGATTGCGGCCATCAATAACCTCTATTTCAGCGCAATCACCCGCGGCATAAACATCAGGGATATTGGTTTCCAGAAAGTCATTAACTAAAATGCCACGGCCAAGGGCAATTTTGCTCTTTTTGGCGAGATCAATATTTGGGTGAACACCTACAGATAAGCCGACAAAATCACAGGGAATTTCTTCGCCAGTGCTGGTAATAACGGCATTAACTCGACCATTCACACCGGCAGTAATTTCTTTTAATTCGGTTTCAAACCTGAAATCAATGCCATGGTGTTCCGCATGTTTCTGCACCAACTTGGCTTCTGCATGCGGAAGGATATTTCCCCAGAAACGATCTTCTCGCACTAAAAATGTGACTTGAATGCCTCTTGAAACCAGCATCTCAGCCATTTCAACGCCAATTAAACCACCGCCAACCATAACCGCTTGTTTGGCATGTTTACTATTGTGCTCCATCAGTGCTAGATCCTGATAGCTAAACAAGGTTTGTACCCCAGGAATATCTTGCCCTGGCCAACCAAACTTATTGGATTGTGACCCCGTTGCCATAACTAAATGGTTATAATCAATATGCTCGCCAGAGGCTAAGTTAAGTACCTTTCCATCAGTATTGATGTCACTGACATACCCTTGTTTTAAGTCAATATGATTCTTCTGCCAAAAATTATCTTCATAGGGTTTGGTATGTTCAAATTTCATATGCCCCATAAAGACATACATTAACGCCGTGCGAGAAAAAAAATGCTCCGTTTCAGCCGAAATAATCAAGATCTTCATATCACAGAGTTTTCTAACATGACGTGCAACAGTAACTCCAGATATACCATTGCCGATAATGACAAGTGTGCTCATACAAATTTATCCTTTGAAATATTCAGGCTATGTTTCTTAAAGAAATCACTTTAGCAAAGGAATACAGGCAAATACTTCACAGAAATATCACAATTTTATAAAAAATAATCACAGTACTAAACGTTCGACTTGCATATAAGCGCTACAACCTTACGACGTGACGCTGCTAGAAACTAGACTGATCACTGGCACTTGAAATCATCAATGGCGCTACCGCAAAATATTCAATATGTGCTCTAAATATTAACCTGGCGAACAGTTTAACTATTATTCAAACCTTGACCTTTAATAATATTCTGAATTTCTAAGAGATAAAAATTGATCTGCATAACAACAGTGAAAGCTAGCCTGAAATACTAGAAAACCTCAAAGGCATAACTTTTATCAACAAAAACAACATAGAACCCATGATGACTCTTCAATCAATAAATTTGAAATTGACATCAAATTGTTATATTTACGTGATAATTAGCGACGTAGAAGAGCTTAGAATGAGATTAAAAATGGATGCAGATTTTATTTTAAGCGACAAGGCTAGGATTTATGTTAATTTCTCTATTAATAATTGCCACTATCATTCTGTCTTATTGGAATGGTGCCAATGATAACTTTAAAGGTGTAGCGACACTTTACGGTAGTGGCACTTTATCCTATCAATCAGCCATCATCATGGCGACAGTGACAACGTTTTTAGGCTCAGTGTCGGCCATCTATATTGCACAAGGATTAATCGCTAGTTTTTCAGGCAAAGGCTTAGTACCTCAAGAAGTGGCAGGAACGACCATTTTTCTCATCTCTACCGGACTGGGTGCGGCTAGTACCATTTTATTAGCTACCAGACTTGGTTTTCCAATTTCAACAACCCATAGTTTAGTCGGTGGGTTGCTAGGGGCTGGATTTATGTCAGTGGGCATGGAGGTTGATTTTGCCAAACTAGGTACGGTTTACCTTATACCATTGCTGGTAAGCCCTTTTATTGCCTTTTGTTTAAGTATTGTTATTTTTAAGATAGTTAAATTACTTACCAATCAACCCATAAAGACTCAAAACAATAGCAATAGCAACAACAATAGTAGCAGTGTGGATATCGATTTACTCTCAGCTCACAAAACGCATAATAATCTGCTCTGTTCGAATACAGGCAATTGGTATCCACAACCTTTAAACTCTGCTGTTTTAACGGGTTTTTCACACCATTTAGAGGATAAGAATCGCTGCTTATTGGCAAGCTCTAACAAAGCACTCGATATTGACTCAAAACAAGCCAAGTCAACTGTTGATATAAAATCTGAAAATATGAGTACTTCTCCTGCAAACTTAATGTCTATGGCGCATATATTCAGCGCCGCATCCGTGTCATTCGCCCGAGGCTTAAATGACACCCCTAAAATTGCAGGGCTTTTAGTTGCTGTTGAACTGTTAAACATACAGTTTGGCATGCTAACAATTGCCTTCGGCATGGCGATTGGGGGCTTGCTTAATGCACGCAAGGTAGCTGAAACCATCAGCTATAAGATTACCAAAATAAATAACGAACTTGGCTTTTCAGCTAATCTGGTCACTAGCTTTCTTGTTATTGTCGCCAGTAAATTTGGTATACCCGTATCGACGACTCATGTTTCAGTTGGTTCAATTTTTGGCGCCAGTATGTTAACTGAACAACGAAATCATAAAATGATCTCCAGCATACTGCTCTCATGGATAATCACCCTCCCCTCTGCGATGTTATTTAGCGGAATCATTTATTGGCTTTTATCTTAGAACAAGGTGTACGTAACGTTGAATAACACTAATTGGTATTTTTTAAAACGAGAAAAAGGTATGAGACTGCTAGGGTTAATACTCTCAATGTTATTGGTTGCTTGTAACGATGCTAAAACAGATGCTGAGTCTGTAATACCAAGGCCCAATAAGGTAACAGAAATAACGTCGGTACAATTGAATACAGCCAATGTGCCAAAATACAAAAAGCTTGAGATTCAGCTTGAATTGAATGCGCACTATGACAACCCGTATGACCAACAAGAAGTTCGAGTCGAAGTTACATTTACTGCGCCAAATGGTGTTATATCATTAGTTTCAGGATACTGGGATGGTAATTGGAAAGTGCGTTTTACTCCCTCACAAGTGGGGCAATGGCAATATGCAATTACCGTAGTAGATTTTAACGGGTTAAGTGAACCCCATAGTGATATTTTCACTGTAAGCACCTCGAATGAACCCGGCTGGTTATTACCAGGTAATCAGATAGATTCAACTTACAGTAGTCGATATTTAGCACATCATGATGGCAGCCCATTTTATGGTGTTGGTCATGGCGATGTGTTTTCTATTTTTTCTGGGGCTTTTGATGTAGAAGATTTATTTTTAAATATGCATCAAGCCAAGGAGAATTATTTCTTGTGGTGGCCTCAGTTCTACTTCTCTCCCTTAGTAAATAACTATGATAATTATAATTTATTCAATGCTGAAGTAATAGATTCGGTGGTACAACGCACTGCTGATGAAGGTCTTTTTTTAATATTTACCATTTGGGATCATTCTCAGTTAAGGGACTCTTCACACGCATGGGCTGACGGTAGATGGTGGCGCAATGGCTTTAAAAATTTAGTGAGTGCGGATGAGTTTTTTATCAGCGAAGAAGCATGGGCATGGCAAGAAAATTTCTATAGATATATTATCGCCCGCTGGGGTTACAGCCCATCAATAGCGATGTGGCAAACAGTTTCCGAAATTGATGGCACAAACGCTTATGAAAACAGCAACACATGGCATGAACGAATCAATAATTATTTCATTGAAAATGATCCTTATAGGCACCCAACAACGGCAAGTCTGTCAGGAGATATAAAATGGGATCAAGGTCATCAAGTGATGGATATTCCGCAGGTTCATATTTATGCGGATCTACAAGCTAATAATTCCATTTTGACAGTCAATACAGCAAAGGTTATCGCACAATACACACAAGCGATGTGGACTCTGGTCGACAAGCCTAACTGGATAGGCGAGTTTGGGGTCATTGATAATAGCAACGATGAAGAGCAAAATTATTATCCTGAATTATTTCACAATGCTATCTGGGCAGCACTAGGGGCAGGCGCAGCTATGACACCAGCTGAATGGAATGATTTTGAAACATGGGGAATAATGACCGATGAAATGAAACAACATATGTCGCACTTGAGTGATTTTGTATCATTGTTACCATTGGCTGCTTGGGATCCCTCACCGCTAGAGATTGAAAGTACTCATGATTCGATACGAGCATGGGGGTTGGCAGGTGAACAAGGAGGACTCGTCTGGGTGCAAGATTATTCCTTAGCAGGGCTAAACACAGTCGTAACTCTTGCAGACAAAGAAATACGTACTAATGTTTCATTAGAAATCAGCGGTTTAAGTACAGGGCATTACAGAATATATCCTTATAATACTTGGTTAGGTCAATTTGAGAGTAGTTTTGACATAGAGTGCGAAATACAAGCTGACTCTCTTTGCAAAATTCAATTACCAGCATTCACTGCTGATATTGCATTTCGCCTTGAACGCAGGTAATACGTTGGCTTATGCTAATAACAAAGATTGTTAAGCCAATTTTTTCAATTAAAACATCCTTTATACATAACTACTCGGTCATCGAGTTGAATTTTTCAACCCGCTTGGGTTTATAGGTACAGCTACCGGCAACAAAGTTGAATCTCTCAGTTGATGTCAAGAATCAATAAGTGGAGTAACTGCAAGGGTATTTACAAGTTTTCAGAAGTAAAATAGTTTGTTTTACTTAGCCGTTCTTTTGAGCCTTATTTTACCAAGTAGTTTTCCGCCAAGCCGTAAATCAAACGATTGCTCTTGCCCTGCCTCAATGCTAGTGGTGATCAAACCATATTTAGGTAACCATATATTTATCTGGCTAAACTCCTCGGGGTAATTAGCCATGGATATTATCTGATAAGGCTGCTGATTAAACTCGACTATTTTATAATATTTGCTACTAATAGAGCCAACCCAAGCACTCATGTATAAATGCAGCCGACATTTCATTTCAACAAAAATATCGTTATTCCAATATAATTCTTGTGAAAAAACAGAACCCGGTGGCATATAGTTGAGTTGCCAATGTATTTTTTTCTTTTTATCTTTTACATAAATGGTATGCCCGACCTCATCGGAATTGCGCAAACTCATCTGACTGCCTTTGTTACCCAGAATGAGCTTATCAGTGAAATACCCTGCTTGATGATCCATAATGGGTGATGCTGCTAAGCTGCTATCTTCCGGCCAATACAATGCCATGACCTCAGGAATGGACTGATTATTGAAAAATTGAATTTCTAATTGTAAAGCTTTGCCAGACAGAGCTGCCGAGCGTTCTTCATAGTTCTCATCAGAAACATGAGATTTAGCCTTGCTGCCGCCTTTTTCAAAAGTAACATACGGAGGAGTTTCAATAGTACGTAACCAACGATGGATAATAGATAACGCTTGATAATCAATTTTTTCACGCGCCAACATTGGCATGCGATAATCTTCATCTGTACTATTCATGCGAAGATAAAGGGCACTTTGATAAATGGCAAGTTCATCATCACTTGCTCCCAGTGCGATAAAAGGCACAGCAGTAAAGTTTTTACTTTCTTTATTAACCGCGGTTTGATAAACATCTGTTTCTTTTAAGGTACTAAAAGATAATTCATGACGAAATTTTAGATGCTCAGCCTCTTCCTTTGCAGCATGTCCTAATTCATTATGACAATTTCCACAGTTAGCGTGTAAGTAGCCTAAGGCTTTTTGTTCTAGTGGTGAACCAGGTAATACCGGCATTGCCATTGGTGCAGTCAATTTATTATCATCTAATAATTTTTGTAAAGTCCACTCTTCTAATTGCCGCTGAGGGCCATAACCGAAAGCATATTTGGCTTGTTTATCACTTAACTGAATAGCTTCAAAACCCAAAATAAAATCAGTATTTCCTTTATGGCAATCTATACAGTCTTGCTGGCTAGGAATATCGTGACTGGTATTTAATACATTAGATGCGCCCATACTCAATACTGCTTCGCTTTGAGCTTCATTCCATTGATACGTACTAATTAGCCATGAATCTTCACCAACTCCAGGGGTTATTTTTTGTAAGTGACGTGTTTCTACTTTGATTTCTTGAGCAGAGTCATTGGTCTGTTGACGGAACTCCTTAAAAATCTGTGTACCGACAGGAAATATCCAGCGATCTGGATTTGTGGTATTGATTTGCGTTTTTGGCGGCAAATAGATCCAACGAGATTTATACGCCCCATCGCTCCACAATTGATAGTTAGGCGTAAACTTTATTAACTGTGGTGAAATTGAGCGTAAATATTTATCATCATATAAACAAGACGCTGACAGGTTTTGGGGAGCTACACGTAACTTTCCTGTTACCTCGCATGGAATATAAGTTACTCCATGTAATGCATTTAAATGGTTACAAGCGAGAATGAACATAGTCAAAATGACGGTAATGATAAACTTGCTGTGCGTAGCGCATCGATAGAAATAAATTAACATCCAACGATTACGCATTTTGATATACACCCTTTAAAATGAGCAAATGAAAACCCAAAACTCAGCCAACACACTGATAAAAATCACATTAATAAAAACTCTACTATATTTTCTGTTTTTTATTTCACTTTAAACTGTTTCACCAAAGAGGCCAAATGATGAGATAGCTGAAGAATATTCTCACTGGCGTTCATGGTATTTTCTACTGCACTGGTGGTGGTGGTAAAACTATCATTAATATTGACAATATTTTGATTAATATCGTCGGCCACCATGGTTTGTTGTTCTGCTGAAGTCGCTATCATGGTATTTAAGTCATTTATCTCATTTATTTTCTGCTCTATGGTGGTAAAAGTAATACCTGTGCTATCTGCTTGTTGCGAAACTTGTAATGCTTCTTTTGTGCCCTCTGACATTAGGCTTACCGCATTATGGGTACCATTTTGTAATCGAGCAATAATATTATTTATTTCACTAGTTGACTCTTTGGTTCGCTGCGCTAATGTTCTAACTTCATCGGCCACCACAGCAAAGCCCCTACCTGCCTCGCCAGCACGAGCAGCCTCAATAGCGGCGTTTAGCGCTAGTAAGTTCGTTTGTTCCGATATACTACCAATAACATCTAGAACACTAGCAATTTCAGTAGTAAATTTATCTACATCTAAAATGGCAATATTGGCCTTGCTAATTAACGTTGATAATTCCTGCGTTTCGGCAATTGAATGTTCAACCATATCCCGGCCTTCGATAGCGGCATCTTGAGCTCCAGCAGTAGATTCAGTTGCTTGTTCGGTATTTTTAGCAACACCTTGCACCGTCGTTGCCATTTCGGTAATTGCTGTTGCTACTTGCTCTGTTGCCATTTGCTGATTTAACACGCCTTCTTTAGCCTGTTGCATTAAATCGACCAAATGAGATATGGCCCTATCGAGCTCCATACATGACTCATTCACCTGACTAACAATTTCCGAAAATTGCTTCATCATTAAATTAAAAGCCGTACCTGTAATGCCAATTTCATCCATACTCCTGACTTCAAACCTTAGGGTTAAGTCAGAAGTTTTTTGAATGTTCTCTACTGTATTACGTAACCTTTCAATTGGCGCTAATATTTCTCGCCGCATAAAATAACTAAAGAATATGCTCAAAATGATAATAATTACTAAAATAGTAATAGAGGCATTTAGCAAAAATGAATTTTTTTCTACTACCTGCTGTGCAGATATTTTCACTTGATTACCGGACAATGTCACTACCTTACCGGCATCAACAGCTTGTTGACTAATACTTTTTAATTTGTCATTGCTCTTCTGTTGAAGATCACTTATTAGCACTTCAATTTCAATGACTAACAATCTGCTATTCGCAATCGTAGCATTACCTTTCACACGATTATCATCTACATAAGAATCAACGGCATCTAACATCAATTCATATAATTGTTCGATTTGTTCTAACAATTGTTGAGCTGAATTAGCTTCGACTTTAGCTAGTTCTGATAAGTCGCTTGTAATCAGAGTGAGGGAAGCTTCTGCATTTTCTTCAGCTTCATTAAGCCAACTGACTGAAAGATCTAATAACCAAGCCCGCAAATTTCGAAACTCTTGATCTATTTTAATGATCCTGGCGAGTTTATTGAGTTCAATTGCTTGTTGTTTCTGTAAGATCTCTTGTTGCTGAGTAGCTTCTATTTGTTGATTGACATGGCCGCGCTGAACAATACTGATATCTGAGGTTGTTTGCACATTAACCAATATGAAAATTAAAGCGATCGCCATTATACTCGAAAAACCTAAACTTCCAGCAATGATTTTGGTGGATATATTCATGTTGATCACTTTTTAATAATGCTATTCAAAGATGATTAGGCTGATGGCGCCACCTAATTCTCCCAGTACTCCACCCTCTTTTTTACCGCCGGTTATATCCCTTTCACCTTTAGGCTCACCATGGCACTTCAAACACGACTGGCCATAATATTCCGGCAAAATAAAACGATAAGCAGGCGTCCCTTTGAAGGTACTTTGTTCTGAAAAGGCTTTACCTTTTTGGTAATCATCTTTTTTGAACATTGTTTCAATAATGTTATGCTCCCATTTATCAGGCCGGTTAGCTCGGTTGCGTACATATTTCTTGGGTGCGGTAAGTTTTATTTTCATTTTACCTGACATTTTACTGTTAAATCTATTAGCAACGTGGCGAGCAAATATCGCCGGCAGAAAACCTTTAAAACCAACGCCTTTTGCATTGATTAAATCCTGGTTTTCATCCATTACTTCTTTTACCGCTGCCATCATGGCTTTTTCTGCCGCAGTTAAGGAAGCCAAAGACAATTTATTGCCCATGGTTTTAGTATAATTTTTAAGTGCCATGGCACCTACCGCTTCACCCGATAAACCTTTATCACCAATTTCTGGTTTGTTGATATGTGCTTGGTTATCCGAGATTACTTTTCGAGCTGCACGATATAAAGTCGTGAGTTCTTGACTGGTTTCATCTTGAGATTTAGCAAAACTTATTTCTGGTATCAATGTAACGATACAACAGAGTATGCAAAGACATCGTTTAGTGTTCATCATCATCATCCTATGTTGGAATTAGTTAATGTTCATCCTTTAAAGTTTCGAAGCCTATAATATGATATACCCATGTCCCTAAAAATGTAGGCTTAAATTTTAGTATAGACACATTTACTTTTTATCGCCTATAAAGCGAGTTAAATTTTTAGCTGACATAGAAGGCAAATAAGTCAATTCATTTACTTGCTATCCTTTTAGAGCTGCGCATGATGAAATTGGGCAACGACTTGTTGCTTATTAGACTTGCTTGTGGAGTTTATATACATGTGTTTTCTTTAGAAACATAAGTACATAGGGTTAGCCAAGGTTTTCAACACTTCGCCACAAGAACGGCAATAATGAACGTGCTATTTTTTCTAAAAATAATGAACCTTGTTACAAGCATTTGTTATATTAACTCCAAGTTAGCTTTTCAGCTTATTTACAATCACGAAAACTACAAGGTACTAAAGTGAACAAGTTTTTAATTCTCATGATTACTGTATTAATCTCGTCTCAATTGCTGGCAGCGAATACCGAGGGCCAGTATATCCAACCAAGTAATTTGGCCCCTAAAGTCAGAGTAGAGACAAATTTGGGTAACTTTATTGTGCAACTTGACCGTTATAGAGCCAAAATTACAACAAATAACTTTTTAGGTTATGTCGCCCGAGGACAATATGACAAAACGTTAGTGCATCGTGTTGAAGAAGGTTACCTTATTCAAGCAGGTGGGTTTATGACCAACTTTACGGAAATAGAGCCAGCTACTCCTATTTTCAATGAATCGGGCAATGGATTGAAAAACAGATTTGGCACTATTGCTATGGCGAAGCAACTTAATGATGCCCATTCAGCAACCAATCAGTTTTTTATAAACCTCAATAACAATACCAATTTAGATCCCGGGAAATCATGGGGTTATACTGTATTTGGTGAAGTAATTGAAGGATATGAAGTTGTTGAAACAATATCAGAAGTTGAAGTGGGTTATAGTGAAGAACTAGGTTACCCAACGGTGCCAAAAAAAATGATCACTATTATAAGAGTGGTTATTCTTGCTGAAGAATAAATGGTTAGTTATTTTCATTTAAACAGATAACTAACTTAAACAAGTCATTAGCACCACGTTTTTTCAAACCTAGTTTTTAAAGCCAAGCATCAAGCATATAGAGTACTATGAAGATACAATGAACCAAAATAATACCGCCAATAACAACCAGTATTCCATCGCTCAGCTAGGTCACCCTGTATTGAGAAAAATAGCGACTAGGGTTGAAGATATACCTTCACCAGAAAGTCAGCAATTAATTGAGCATATGATGCTGGCCGTCGCTCAAGCCGGAGGGGTCGGTATTGCTGCACCACAAATTCATCACAGTAAGCGTATGTTTATTATGTGCTCTAAACCTAATGCTCGTTATCCAGATGCACCATTGATGAAGCCAACAGCTATCATTAACCCTGAGGTATTGTATTTTTCTAAAGAGACAGAAAAAGATTGGGAAGGTTGTTTAAGTGTACCAAGCATGCGCGGTTTGGTGCCAAGGCATAAACAGATAGCCGTACGCTATTTCAACCAGCAAGGTAAAGAGCAACAAAAAGAGTTAACCGGCTTTATTGCTCGGATTTTCCAACATGAGCTAGACCATTTAAATGGCTTAACCTTTATTGACCAGTTAACGTCAAGCCAAGACTTAATTAGTGAAGTTGAATGGTATCGTCAATTTTCGAAATAATAATAGCTCAAAGATATCGTTGATTGAATAAGCGTATAAACAGCGCTTTAAAGGACCTATCTCTTTGAATTATTGGAAAGGATTGCTATTGAATTGTTCTATTCGTTGACACCAACTATTCATGAGTTTGTCGGTTAATTAGTAAATATAGCGGGTAAATTTTAGACATAAAAAAACCTTGCATGAACAAGGTTTAAATATTGGTACCGGAAGACGGACTTGAACCGTCACGCCCGAAGGCAACGGATTTTGAATCCGTCGTGTCTACCAATTCCACCACTCCGGCGACACAGTGACTTTAGTTATGAACTAAAGAGGTTGGCATTATACGAGAATTAACCTGCTTGGCAACAAGTTTTTCCTTACTTCATGGCTAGTTGTTGAATAAATGTACTTATGCTTAACTTTTAATATTTAAGAACAATTTAAGCTTGATGGGCTTTAAGGAATATACCAACCGCTATGTTAACTTGTTGTTTAATTTCTTCATCAGTGATGATTTCTTCTGGCAAAAGTAACACTTTAGTATGCAGTGGTCCTTTAGCCATTTCTAACAACATCTGTGCATAATAATGACAGTCATCTAAATTTAGAACACCACTGTCCACCAGTTTTTGTAGATAGTTAGCTAAAGGTAAAGTACCCGCTACTGGGCCATTTTGGTAGATAATCTGCCCTAATTCAGGCCATTTTATTGCTTGTTGCACTATCAATCTAAACAAGGCTCTTATCGTGATTGACATCATGCCTTTAACAAAGCGAAAGCAAACATCGTTTAGCGCATCTTGAGGAGCTAGATTTTCTTGTATTGATGTTAATGTTTGTGCCTGAATGCTTACTTGCTGTTGAATGACCGCTAATAATAATCCTTTTTTATTTCCAAATTCATTATAGATAGATCTTCTTGAACCACCTGCCTCATTAATGATCATTGCTAAAGAAGTTTCATCAAAGCCATGTTTGAAAAACAGCTGTTGGGCTGCATCAAGAATAAGCTGCCCTCTTGCACTTAACACAGAGGCATTATTCGTTTTACCGCCTTTTTTACGTTCAATTAAAGATGCTGATTTTTTCATCACTATATAAAATATTTTAATCTGTTATTGACTTTGGTACCACATAGTACCAGAATAAGCGGTACTGTGTAGTACCAAATATTTTTATTTAAAAACTAATAAAAGACTACACTTATTTTTAATACCGCACCTTAACGTTTAAATGTAGGCTTACTGGCAGGAATAATTATGCGCACTTTTATACTCATTACTTTTATGCTCATCCTTTTTGGATGTAATCAACCGGTAGAGTCTTCAAAAAAAATAGTTCGCCCGATCATGTGGACGCAAGTATCGTTATCAAATTTTGAACAAATTCGTACCTTGTCAGGTATTGTTGCTCCTGTTGAAGCAACCAAGTTAAGTTTTGAAGTAAGTGGGAAAATCCAGAGTATTAAGGTTAACCTCGGTGACGATGTTAGCAAAGGGCAAGAGTTGGCAAGGTTAAACCAACGCAGCTTTATTTTAGGGTTACAATCGGCACAAGCGAAGTATGAACAAGCTAAAGCGAGTTTAGTTGATGCAAAAAATAGTTATACACGCTATTCAAAATTGATCAAACAAGGTGTTGTTTCTCAATCAGGGTTTGATAATGCAAAAGCCACTTATGAAGCAAGTAAAAGTGCAGTAGACGTAGCCAAAGCTCAGTTAGATATCACAGAGAAAAACCTGCAAGATAATATATTACTCGCGCCTTATGACGGTATTATCACAAAACGTTTATTCGAGCCATCTCAGCAAATATCTGCTGGACAATCAGTATTCGAAATAGAAGGTAAACACGGTTTAGAAGTGCGAGTCATGGTGCCAGAAACCTTAATTCAAGAACTAACACAAAATACTATTTTACCTATTCGCTTTCCTGTGTTGCCTGACATTAGTATGCAAGCACGTATTACTGAAATCGGTACTCGCGCTGAGTCTGCCAATGCTTTTCCAGTCACTGTGGTATTACAAAAAGATAATTCATTGCTGCGAGCAGGCATGACTGCTGAAGTAGAGTTTTCTTTTGAGGGTATAGGAAGAACAGGCCATAAAGGACCTTCTATTCGCGTTCCGTTAACGGCGCTCAGCGCAGGCTTAGATCAAAAAACATTCGTTTATGTCTATAACCCAGAAAATCAACAAGTCCATAAAACAGCGGTACAAACTGAAAATATTTTAGAGAATGAAGTTTTTATCTCTTCTGGATTAAAAGATGGTGAAATCATTGCTACGGCCGGTGTGGCATTTTTGCGTGATGGTCAACAAGTGACTTTGCTTGATGATCACGTTCAGCGATTTAATTAAGGATAAACCATGAATTTAACACAAATCGCTTTTACCTATCGTAAATCTGTATTCTTAATTTTAGCTGTTTTACTTGTAAATGGCATTTTTGCCTATTTTACTTTGCCGGCCCAAGAAGACCCTACCATTACTATCAGAGAAGCCATTGTCAGCACTTCTTTCCCTGGCATGGCATCGGATAGGGTTGAGTTGCTAATTACCAAAAAAATAGAAGAAGAAATTCGCAAAATACCTGAAGTGAAGGAGATTAAATCGACTTCTTCAGCAGGCTTGTCTGTTTTGCACGTAAAAATTTATGATCGATATTTTAATCTTGATGATATTTGGCAAAATGTAAGAAATAAAGCTAATGCTGCTCATGCAAAAATGCCTTCCGGCACAAGACCTCCTTTTATCAATGATGAGTTTGGTGATGTCTCTGTTATCACCTTAGCGCTAACGGCTGACGGTTTTAATTTAGGTGAGATGTATGACATAGCTCAGCATATCAGAGATAGCCTTTATGGTGTTGAAGGCACTAAAAAAATTGAAATATTGGGCCGCAAAGAAGAACGGATATTTTTAGAAGTATCAAATGCAAAGCTTTCTCAACTTGGTATTTCTCCTCAAGCCCTGCTTGAAGAGTTGCAAAAGCAAAATATTATTCGCTCTGGTGGTCAAATAGATACTGGACCAAAAAGCTTTATTGTTGAGCCTTCTGGTAATTTTAAAAGTGTTGCTGATATTGCCGATACGTATATAAACATACCTAATTCTGAAGACTTTATTGCCTTAAAAGATATTGTTTCCATAAAACGAGATTTTATCGATCCCCCCGATAAACTTGCCTACTTCAATGGTGAGCCTGCACTGTTTTTTGCAACCTCCATGCTTGAGCAATATAACATTCTTGAATATGCTCCTCGTTTTACCCGAAAAGTAAATGAAATAGAAGCAACCTTACCCATAGGTTACAACATTAATATTGCCACCTACCAAGCCGAACAAGTAGAAAAAACGGTGCAAGGCGTATCGATTAATGTCATGCAAACCTTAGCAATTGTACTCGTTGTTGTTGTTGTCTTCTTAGGGGTTAGAACAGGGTTAATCGTTGGTGCAATTGTACCATTTGTTATGTTAACTACGCTGACGGTGATGCAATTTGCTGATATGAAATTAGAGCGTATGAGTTTAGCAACCTTGATTATTTCTTTAGGTTTGTTGGTCGACAATGGCATTGTCATTGCTGAAGACTTTAAACGCCGGCTTGAAGAAGGCGCTGAAAGATTTGATGCCATGATTAAAGGTAGTAAAGAACTGGCTATGCCATTACTTAGCTCTTCTGCGACTACTATTTTATTTTTCTTGCCCTTAATGTTGGCAGAGCATGTTGCCGGAGAATACACTCGCTCTATTTCATTAGTTATTTTAATCACCTTACTAACAAGTTGGGTATTAGCCTTGTGTGTCACTCCTTTACTCTGCTATTTCTTTATTAAAATACCTGCACAAATAATTAAAGAAAAACAATTGGCTAACCATAAAGGTGCCAAGACACCGTTAAGTGAAAGTAGTAAATCTTTTTCCGTTTATTATGAGTCATTTTTACATTGGGTGTTAACGCATCGATTATTGTTCATGTTAGCCATGATAGTACTATTTATTGTGTCAATTAACGCTATGCAATTTGTTGCTCAGCAATTTTTTCCTGACTCTGACAGAACTCAGATTACCGTAAACATTGATTTACCTAACGGTACTTCTGCCAAAGAAACCGATAGACAGATGCAAGATATCTTTAGTTGGCTTAATAACAAAGAACGCTTTAATTACATTGATAGTTTTTCAGGTTATGTTGGTTTTAGTGGGCCAAGGTTTGTGCTGTCACTCAACCCTGAAGATCCCGCCGCTAATAAGGGCTTTATTGTTTTGAATGTAAAGGAAGGCACCGATATCACTGCGACAGTGCTCAAGCTTGATGAACAAATAGAACATGACTTTCCCAATGTTTCGGCACGGGTAAACAAAATGTTTTTGGGGCCGTCTGACTCGAATTCAATAAAAATACAAGTTAAAGGGCCAGACAAAAACGTAATATACAAAAAAGCACAGCAAGTGATGGATGTCTTGCATAATACCCCAAACACTATTGATATTCGTACTGACTGGGAAAATCTCATTGTTAAAGTTGACGTTAAAATTGACCAACACCGTGCTAAGCGTTCAGGTCTCACGTCAGACGAAATAGCACAAGCGTTAGAAACGTACGTCTCGGGCACGCAAATTACGGAATATCGAGAAGGTGATGAAATCATCCCTGTGGTATTAAGAGCAGAGCAAGCTGAAAGAGAGAGTTTAGATAGATTAAGAACATTAAATGTCTATTCTCAAAAAACAGCGAGAGCGGTACCATTATTTCAAGTAGCTAAACTTGAACCCTACAACCAGTTCTCAATGATTCAACATGAAGATCTCTTTAGAACCGTTAGTATTCAAGCTAGAAATACCACCATGGCAGCAGAAGATCTGAAAAAAATTATTGATGAACAAATTCAATTACTTAAATTAGATTTACCCACAAATCATTCCATAGAATATGACGGCGTTATTAAAGAGTCAGCAGACGCTCAAGTGGCATTAAGCGCAAGTATGCCCATGGTACTGGGCTTGATTTTAATTTTATTGGTTGCTCAATTTAACTCTTTTCGTAAAGCAGCCGTAATTACCCTTACCATTCCGCTTTCTTTTATTGGTGCTGTTATTGGCTTACTCGTGATGAATGCGCCATTCGGTTTTATGGTAACCCTTGGTTTATATAGCTTAGCGGGCATTATTATTAATAATGCTATTGTCTTAATTGACCGAATAGCAATTGAAATTGAAGCAGGAAAGTCTGATTATCAAGCGCTCATAGACTCATGCCTTACCCGACTAAGGCCTATTGCCATGACAACTATCACCACAGTTATGGGCTTACTGCCACTCATTATTGGGCAAGATCCTTTGTTTTACGGCATGGCCAGTGTTATCGCATTTGGTTTAGCCGTAGGCACCATTTTAACGCTTGCCGTTGTACCCGTGCTTTATAGTGCGTTTTACCAAGTCGCTAAAGCAAGTTAAATAAAACAGGATAAGTAATGAATATTTCTTATCCTGTTTACTAAGTTTGAAATAAAGTATCAGAAACTTAATCGAATTGTTTTTTTAGCCAAGCTAACGCTGGCTCATCTTCATAGAAAAATTCATGTTCAAAACCGGCTGCTTCATAAGCAATAAGACACAAACTTTCTGTACTTTGTGGTGTATCGCAGTTTGCTAAGTTGATGGCTATCGCATTGACATTACCTTGGCGTAAAAAATTGACATGATATTCTAAGGCCCCATAAACTCCAATAGCTTCACCGTAGGGTATAAGCAATACCGCAAATTCTTTAAGGTCATTATCTTTAATTGCTATAATAATGTTGTTATGTAAAACAGTAAAATATTCAATATTCCACGGTCCCCTACTTTGGATAGTCATTATTCTACCGGTAACAGATATTTCTGATTTTCCATGGGCTGAAAATTTAGAGGTCATCTAATGCATACCTGCGAGGCAATCTAAACTGCTATAAAAAGTTAAAACAGCAATGTAAGAGAGTATTTTGATAAATAGAATTAGTTACTTTATTTTAGCTAAACTTTGTTAGACTAGCGAAAAATTTCTTTCCTTATACGAGCACTTTATGAATAGCAACACAACAGAGCAATTTCCCCGGGCAGGATTTAGACGTCGATTTGGCTCTTGGGTTTACGATGTATTAATTGCTATTGCTGTCTATATGTGTGCCGGAGCTGTGTCATTTTTGCTATTCAATGTATTCATTAAATTTGGCGTGATTAGTATGCAGGGTTATGAACATGCTATTGATTTGCAGCGTTCATCTATCCTTTATAGCCTATTAATTTATGGTTGGAATATTGTTTGGGTTAGTTTCTTTTTTGTCTTTTTCTGGGCTAAAAGTGGCCAAACATTAGGTATGAAAGCATGGCGATTACGCTTACAAAATCAAGATGGTACTCGCATAAACAAAAGAACGGGGTTAAAACGCTTATTACCTACCCTACTTGGTTTGGGTAATCTAACCGTAATATTTGATAGAAAGCACAAGCTCAGCTTGCAAGATAGACTAACGAATACTGAAGTAGTTGTGCTTTCTTTAGCAGCCAACAAAGGCCGATTATAAAGATTATTACAGTTTATTTCTTATGCAGTTTTTTTAATCATCAAATACCAAGCAACGCTGACAAATAATAAGCTAGGTGAAATGGCGCCGATGAATGGTGGGAATTGATAAACCAAACTCAAAGAGCCTAGCACTTCATTACTTACAAAAAACAGAATTCCTGTTACCACCCCCATCATTATTCTTGCTCCCATTGATACAGAACGTAATGGACCAAAAATAAACGACAGTGCTACAAGCAGCATTACAGCAACGGTTACTGGCTGCATCAATTTTCTCCAAAAAGCCAATTGATAGCGGCTTTGATCTTGAGCATTCGCTTCTAAGTAATCGAGATAATCGAGCAAACCACTGACCGACAATGATTCAGGCGTAACGGTAACCACACCCAGCTTTTCAGGGGTTAATGATGAATGCCACACTTGATAGTCAGCTTTTGTGGTCGATATTTTTTTATTTTCTAGTTGCGTATTTACTACACCAGAAAGCAACCAAACTTTATCTTGATAAAGTGCACTTTCAGCACTTAACCAGCTATCAAGTTGCAATGCTTCATTAAAGCGGTAAATTTGTACTTTCTTCAACTTTCCTTGCTCTAGTACTTCGCCAATATTGACAAAGTAATCGCCATCTTTAGCCCAAACACCATTTTTAGCCGAAATTAAACTACCTCCAGAAATAGCTTGAGCGCGTATTTCTCTTGCTGTTGCTTCACCTTGAGGAGCTAACCATTCACCCACAGCCATAGATACAAAAATAAGTATTGTGGCTGTTTTCATTACTGACTTAATTATATCTAAGCGAGATAAGCCTGCAGCTTGCATCACGACTAGCTCACTGTTGCTTGCCAGCATACCAATACCAATTAAACCACCTATTAACGCTGACATTGGAAAGAACACTTCAATATCTCTTGGCACTGCATAAAGAACATAAAGCGCTGCGTGAGATAAGTCATAATTACCTCGACCTACAGCGCGTATCTGTTCAACAAACTTAATGATGCCACTAACACTAACAAACACCGCTAACGTTAAGAAAGTCGTTGAGGCGATAATGCGACCAATATAAACATCCAAAATTCGCACTATGCTTGACCTCTAGTATTCTTATTGTCGGTATGATGACGCTTCAAATTGGGTAGTTTCGCCTGGATTTTCCGACCACTACTGCGCTCTTTCATCAACAAAATAGCCCCCATAAATAATGCACTAACATGTATAGGCCACAACCCGATACCTGAGGGTAAAGCCTGACGTTCAATACCTGAACGCATAGCGATAAGCAATAAAAAGTATCCTAAAAATAGCATCAGTGCCGGCAACATTTTAGCAAATTTACCTTGTCTTGGGTTCACAACACTTAGCGGTACGGCAATGAAAGTCAAAATAATACATGCCAACGGGAAAGCAATACGCCATTGAATAGTGGCACCATATTCAGCGATTGATTTAGCATCTGTTGGCTTAAATAATTGCGCGGTTGGCAGCGCACTTAACTTGCGATGTTTTTGCTCTACTTCTTGGTCTAGAATTTGAATATAGTATTTATCAAATGCCACTGACTGAAACTCCCCATTCAGTGCGTCACTATGATAGCGAGTACCATCAGATAAGACCAAACGTTGCGAGCCAGAATCGTCCTCAAAAACTTGCCCCTTCTTAGCGTAAACTAGGCTGGAGTTAATGATGCTTTCTTCACTATGGTTTTCATTGGGTAATTGGGCAACAAAGACTTTGTCAAAGCTATTATCGACTCGGTTTTTATCATGAATAAAAATAACCGCCTTTTTATTGCCTGTTTTTTGGAATCGTCCAGCAATTAAAGAACTTAAGCCCGAGTCGGCAGCGAGTTCATCTTTTACCTGATATTGGTACTCAGATGCCAGTGGCGCTAAATACAAAGTAAATATGCCAGTAAAGATAGCAGTAACAAAAGCGAGTACTAAGGTGACGCGAACCACATACCATTCACTTACACCACAGGCATGTAATACTGTCATTTCGTTATCAGCATAAATACGACCATAAGCCAGTAGTACCCCTAAAAATAAACTTAGCGGTAACATCATCCCGGCTAAATCAGGAATTTTAAGCGCAATAAAGGTCATAACCATCTGACCAGGAATGCTCCCTTCAGATGCGTCCCCCAATACACGGACAAATTTTTGACTGATAAATATAGTCATTAACACAAAAAAAACTGCGAGTTGTGTTTTAGCGACTTCTTTTAATAAATAACGGAAAATGATCACAAAAAGATCCTGTAAAACTATGTTTTTTTCTGACAATTGGCTAGTTTTTCAGTAAACTTGCCGTTTTCATAACTAAACTATATAGTCGAATACTAATTAAGTTTATCTAATGCAGCTATAATTATAGCCCTTAGCGCTATAACAATAACAGCAAACTTAGCTATTATTTACTGGTTTTAGTAAGTTAAAGTAAATTAATAATAAAGAAAAGTCTAAATTATTATGCAAAAGGAGAGCTCATGGAGTTCAGTATAAAAAGCGGTAGCCCAGAAAAACAGCGCAGTGCTTGCATTGTTGTTGGTGTATTTGAACCAAGACGCCTTAGTGCAACGGCCGAGCAACTTGATGAAATTAGTGAAGGCTATATCAGCAACCTTTTGCGAAAAGGTGATTTAGAAGGTAAATCTGGACAGATGTTATTGTTACATCATGTTCCCAATATATTAAGCGAACGAGTATTACTTGTTGGTTGTGGTAAAGAGCGCGAATTAGATGAACGTCAGTATCGCCAAATAATTAACAAAACTATAAATACCTTGAATGAAACAGGCTCTATGGAAGCAGTATGTTTCTTATCAGAGTTACATGTTAAGGGTCGAGATACCTATTGGAAAGTTCGTCAAGCAGTTGAAGCAACTCAAGATGGATTATACAGTTTCAATAGTTTAAAGACGCGTATCGAAGAGCCTCGTAGACCTTTACGTAAGATTGTATTTAACGTACCTACACGCCGTGAACTGCCTATTGGCGAACGGGCTATTAATCATGCATTAGCAATCTCTGAAGGTATTACTACCTGTAAAAACGTCGCTAACATGCCTCCAAATATTTGTAATCCTGCCTATTTAGCTGAACAAGCTAAAATCCTAGCCAATGATTATGACAAAGTATCAACCACTGTTATTGGCGAGCAAGAAATGGAAGCGTTAGGTATGGGTTCATATTTAGCGGTTGGTCGTGGTTCCGTCAACGAATCCCTCATGAGTATCATGACTTATAGTGGTATTGATGATGATTCTAAGCCGCTAGTGCTAGTAGGGAAAGGACTAACTTTTGATAGTGGTGGCATTTCATTGAAGCCTGGTGCAGGTATGGACGAAATGAAATATGACATGGGTGGAGCAGCTGGTGTTTTAGGTGCAATGCATGCGCTAGCCGAATTAGATCTTCCCATTAAAGTTATTGGCGTATTAGCGGGTTGCGAAAATATGCCCAGCAGTAATGCTTACCGCCCGGGTGACATTTTAACTACCATGTCAGGTCAAACCGTTGAAGTACTAAATACTGATGCTGAAGGGCGTTTAGTGCTTTGTGACGCACTAACATATGTTGAAAGGTACGATCCTGAAGCAGTAATTGACGTAGCTACCTTAACGGGTGCCTGTGTGGTTGCGCTGGGTAAGCATGCCAGTGGTTTATTAAGCACACACAACCCGCTCGCTCACGAACTCCTTAATGCCTCTGATCAAAGTGGTGATAGAGCTTGGCGTTTACCTTTATGGGATGATTACCAAGAACAATTGGAAAGTCCATTTGCGGATATGACCAATCTTGGCGGTAAAGGGGCTGGAACTATTACTGCCGCATGCTTCTTGTCTCGTTTTACTAAAAAATATCATTGGGCACATCTTGATGTCGCTGGTACAGCTTGGCGTAGTGGCGGAAAAGATAAAGGCGCTACAGGTCGCCCTGTTAGCATGCTTACACAGTTTATGCTTAACCGTGCAGGACAAGAGCAAAGCGAGTAAATTATAACCATGCAAACTCAAGTCATGTTTTACCTGCTCAATGATGACAAGGTTAATGATGCCGATAAAGGCGCTGATGCGATTAATTCTAGCGCAGCGTTTTATCATGCCTGTTTGCAAGCTAGCTATTTTTATCGACAGAATCAACGGGTGTTTATTTACACTCAAGATAAAGAAAGCGCCGAACAAATAGATGAATTATTGTGGGCATTTGATAGCGACAGTTTTGTCCCTCACAACCTCATCGGTGAAGGCCCAAAACAAGGTGCAGCAGTAGAAATTGGAAACCAAGCACCTCGTGGGCGACGTCCAGTACTGATCAATTTAACCAGTACGGTACCTAGCTTTGCCAATCAATTTCAATTTATTGTTGATTTTGTCCCAAGTGATGAAACGTTGAAACAACAAGCAAGAGACCGCTTTAGAGCATGCAGACAGTTAGGGTTTATTGTCAATAATCAAGCTGTGACAGAGCAATAATCTAGATAAACACGAGTCAAGCAAGGCTTAATTATTAAAACTTAATTTTATGTAGTTGTCGCGATATCACCGACCTACAACTAACAACTTTTATACCGGAAAAATGATGGAAAAAACATTCAACCCAACCGACATTGAACAACCTTTATATACCAGCTGGGAAGAGCAAGGTTACTTTAGCCCAACAGGTGAAGGTGACAGCTACAGTATTGCTATCCCACCGCCAAATGTCACTGGCTCTTTACATATGGGTCATGCTTTTCAACAAACCATCATGGACACGTTAATTCGTTATCAGCGAATGCAAGGTAAGAACACATTGTGGCAAACAGGCTGTGACCATGCAGGTATTGCCACTCAAATGGTGGTTGAACGTAAAATTGCTGCTGAAGAAGAGAAAACCCGCCACGACTATGGTCGTGAAGGTTTCATTGATAGAATTTGGCAATGGAAAGAAGAATCTGGCGGTACTATAGGTAAGCAAATGCGCCGCTTAGGTAATTCTATTGATTGGAGTCGTGAGCGCTTCACCATGGACGATGGCATGTCCGAAGCGGTACAAGAAGTGTTTGTACGTCTTTTTGAAGATGACTTAATTTATCGTGGTAAGCGCCTTGTTAACTGGGATCCAAAATTCCATACGGCAATTTCTGATTTAGAAGTGGAAAATAAAGACAAAAAAGGCCATATGTGGCACCTTCGTTATCCACTTGCTAACGGCGCTAAAACAGCTGAAGGTTTTGATTACCTCGTAGTAGCCACAACTCGTCCTGAAACTATGTTAGGTGATACTGGGGTTGCGGTAAACCCAGAAGATCCCCGCTATAAAGACCTTATTGGCAAGCAAGTATTATTACCCTTAGTCAATCGTTTAATACCTATTGTTGGTGATGAGCATGCCGACATAGAAAAGGGCACGGGTTGTGTAAAAATCACCCCTGCTCATGACTTTAACGATAATGAAGTTGGCAAACGCCATGCTTTACCACAAATAAATATTTTGGATAAAGATGCTGCTATTTTAGCGACGGCTGAAGTCTACGACACTAAAGGTGAGTCATCTAATGCCTACAGCGCTGAGCTCCCAAGTGAGTTTGCTGGTATGGATAGATTTATCGCCCGTAAAGCTATTGTAGCTAAGTTTGAAGAGCTGAATTTATTAGTTGAAGTGAAAGACCACGACCTAGTAGCTCCTTATGGCGATCGTTCAGGCGTTATCATTGAACCAATGTTAACCGACCAATGGTATGTTCGTGTTGAAAAATTGGCCGGACCGGCCGTTGATGCAGTAAAAGATGGTCAAATTGAATTTGTGCCAAAACAATACGAAAACCTCTATTTTTCTTGGATGAAAGACATTCAAGACTGGTGTATTTCACGTCAACTTTGGTGGGGCCACCGTATTCCTGCTTGGTATGATGAAAGCGGTAAAGTTTACGTTGGTCGTACTGAAGATGAAGTACGTACTAACAATAACATCAGTACTGATGTTGCCCTTAAACAAGATGATGATGTGCTTGATACTTGGTTCTCTTCTGCACTATGGACCTTCTCAACTCTAGGCTGGCCTAAGAATACTGATGATTTAAAAACCTTCCATCCAACGGACGTGTTGGTAACAGGTTTTGATATTATTTTCTTCTGGGTTGCCCGCATGATCATGATGACCATGCACTTTAATAAAGATGAAAATGGTAAAGCTGAAATTCCATTTAAGAAGATCTACATGACCGGCCTTATTCGCGATGAAAATGGCGATAAGATGAGTAAATCCAAAGGTAATGTTATCGATCCACTTGATATGATTGATGGCATAAGTTTAGAAGATTTATTAGCAAAACGTACCGGCAATATGATGCAACCTAAGCTTGCCAAAAAAATAGAAAAACTCACTAAAAAAGAGTTTCCTAATGGCATTGAAGCTCACGGCACTGATGCCCTACGTTTCACTTTGACTTCTGTCGCTACCACAGGCCGTGATATCAGCTGGGACATGAAACGTCTTGAAGGTTACCGTAACTTTACTAATAAGCTATGGAATGCAAGTCGATATGTTTTAATGAATACTGAAGAGTTTGATTGTGGTCAAGCCCAAGGTGCCGAATTAGAACTTTCACTTGCTGACCGTTGGATCATTGGACAGTTTGAACAAACAGTTAAAACGGTGCACGAAGCCTTTGATAGCTTCCGTTTTGATCTGGCCTCACAAGCATTATATGAGTTCACGTGGAACCAATTCTGTGACTGGTATCTTGAATTAACTAAGCCTGTATTGTTCAAGGGCAATGAAGCCCAACAGCGTGGCACTCGTCATACGCTAGTAAATGTTTTAGAAGGCTTATTACGCTTAATGCATCCAATTATGCCATTTATTACCGAGACAATTTGGCAACGTGTACAACCACTAAGCGCCTTTAATAAAGTCGGCAATTCTATTATGACGCAAGCGTTTCCACAATTTGATCAAAGCAACTGCGATCTGCAAGCCATTGATGATCTTGAATGGGTAAAACAGTTTATTATTGCGATTCGTAATATTCGTGGCGAGATGGATATAGCGCCAAGTAAACCGTTACCTGTATTACTTAAAAACGTTAATAGTAATGACCAACGCCGTTTAACTGACAATGAACAATTTCTAAGTTCGTTAGCAAAACTTGAAAGCATAGTAATTCTTGATGATGATACTCAAGCACCTGCCTCTGCTTCTGCTGTGGTAGGTGATTTATCGTTATTGATCCCTATGGCAGGCCTAATTGATAAAGAAGCTGAACTTGCTCGTTTAGATAAGGCTATCGATAAATTAGAAAAAGATGCCGCTAAAACCCGTGGCAAACTTAGTAATGAAAACTTTGTTGGTAAAGCACCTGCAGCAGTTATCGAGAAAGAAAAAGCTAAACTCGCTGACGCTGAATCAACACTTGCTAAGATGTTAGAACAAAAACAGCAAATTTCTGCTCTTTAATTATAGACCTCTATTTAATTTCAAACTACCAACATATTTATGTTGGTAGTTTTTTTAATATTATTCAACAATATAAACAATTTACACTAGGTTTTTCTGCTCATATTCTAAAACACTCTCCCTTTGAAATGTTTAAAAGTACAAATTAACAATAATTATCTTTTGCAAATAATATTGAACTATTTCAGCTTTTTATAAAGCATATTAAAAATAACTGTGCTATATTGCATTTGCGTTGAGTTTTTGCGTTGCAGATGAAGGTTGATACTAGCTTTTGTTTTAGATTTATCAGATACCTATGTAT
This sequence comes from uncultured Colwellia sp., assembly GCA_913062815.1. Classification (GTDB taxonomy): domain Bacteria; phylum Pseudomonadota; class Gammaproteobacteria; order Enterobacterales; family Alteromonadaceae; genus Colwellia. The sequence goes on from CAJXWZ010000001.1 coordinate 122,952, forward strand.
TTGAATATTCTTAACAAACGGATTTAGGCAATGCAAACTGATTGTTTGTTTCAATACGCTTTGTTACGAATGTGGTTTGTTTCCTTCCTCTTCCTGTACTACTTATGGTAGAGGGCATTTACTCGGGTAAAAACGGTATTAATTCTTCTTGAAATTTATTCATAAAGAACGTGCCACATTAATATTATTTTATGACTACGGGAAAATGTAAGTATGTCTGATACAGTTACTGGTAAAGTTAAATTTTTCAACGAAACTAAAGGTTTCGGTTTTATTGAGCAAGAAAATGGTCCTGACGTGTTTGTTCACTTCAGCGCTATCTCTGGAGACGGTTTCCGTACTCTAGCTGACGGTCAAGCAGTTACGTTCACTGTTAAACAAGGTCAAAAAGGCCCTGAAGCAGAAAACGTATTAGCTGTATAAGTTTTAACTTATACACTAAAAAAGCGAAGAATGAGTTAAACTCTTTCTTCGCTTTTTTGTTTCTGGGTCTTTCATTTACAGCGCTAACGCGTTTGCCATCATAGTTTCCTATCTGATTTTATAACGTCCATTTTTCAAAAGCTCCATCGTCCAAATAAAACCCGTCATGCTGAAAAGCAACGTTATTAAAGCAAAAAATATTGTTTGCCAATGATTGAATCCACCAAGCGAACCATAATCCATAAAGTGCAACATAAAGAAGAAGTCAACAAAACGTTTATCATCATTGCAATGTCCTATTAACCTTCCCGAACCAACATCGAAATAGACGCTAGTATTAAGTTCGTCAGCAAAGTTTACTTGCCAAAGTTGATTCTTCTCCTTTAAAAAATCAGCGATGGGCGGCATTAATTTTTCAACAGACTTTATCTCACCATTGCCACTATAAGTCGCTTTCGCCAGCGCTTGTACAAATACATTATCAATTATTTTTACTTCACCTGTAAAAGCATTAATTAAAGAATGTTGATTATAAAAATGTGGGTATAAACTTTCCTTATGATTAAGCAAGTAATAAGGCTGAGACAATAATGAAATAAGCTTTAATGAGTTAACTGGTTTATCTTGTTGCTGTAAAACAGTTTTTGGCGCCAATAAACTGGCTGGTAGTATAGCAATATTGTTATCTACTTGAGCTCTATAGGTATTGCCTCGCGCTTTATTGTGATCCATCAAATTAAAAAATAGACCACTACCAAGCCATATTAATACTTGCAGGGCTACCAATAATGACAGCCATTTATGCAAGAACTTAATTAATTTCATTTAACTTTCCTCACCTTTTGTTTGTGCTTATTCTTTCCAGTATTCCCTCTTTGATTAAAGAGTCGAAAATAAGTCAAAATAATACCAAAGATACTAGCGAGCAAAGACAAACAAGCGAACACTAATAGCAATTTATTGCTGGCATCCTCTTCAATAAAATCCATAACATGAAAACTAAACATCCAATCGAACAGACGCCAAAAACTATGGCGCTTTGTTACTAACTTTCCCGTTTGCACACTAATATAGAAACTTGGGCTGGCAAAATCATCAAAATCAATTCGCCATACAGGCAAATGTCTTGCACTTAATTCGAAAGGTGGGTTTTCAGTAATTAACCTTACCTGACGTATTGCTACGTGCGCGTTTTCATATTGGCTTTTCGCTATTTTCACCGCGTATGCTTCAGTGACGGGTGACAGCAACTCACCGTTATCTGCACTCAGCAGGTATTCCACTTTATCTGTGCCTGAATCAAGAATTTGGTTAGTACTAAAGCGGTAAACAATCTTACCCAACAAAGTGGTCAGTTCAATATTTTCAGCTTGAGGATAGTCAATATAGAGCTGCGTTAGAGCATAATTTATTGAGTCACTTTTTAACGACACAGGCTTTTTAACAACCAAACTGTCGCCATGAATATAGTCAATATCTAGTATCACCATATAAGCACCAGATATTGACCAAATGACGAATTGTACCCCCACAAAGAGCATTAACCATTTATGATATTTTCGACTAGTTCTATGCAACGACATTAATCTTTTATCTCCAACGAGGACTCTATGTGACTAGTACGCCACAAGTAATAAAGTGCCGGTAAAACGAGTAAAGTTAACACAACGGCACTCACCATGCCTCCGACCATAGGCGCTGCAATACGGCTCATCACTTCACTGCCTGTGCCTGTACCGTATAGAATTGGCAATAAGCCTGCCACAATAGCAGCTGCGGTCATCATAACTGGGCGAACGCGCTGGCCCGCACCCGTTTGAACCGCGGTAAAAACTGCAGCCTTTGTCACTGCTATACCGTTAGCCTGATGCTGTTCAAGCATAGCTTGATAGGCTTGGTTTAGGTACACCAGCATGATCACACCTATTTCGACCGCTACCCCCGCTAAAGCAATAAAGCCCACACCTACTGCCACCGAAAAGTTATAGCCTTCAAGAAACATAAGCCAAATACTACCCACCATAGCTAAAGGTAAAGTAAGCATGATCATGGCAACTTCAGCCATATTCCTAAAGTTTAAATACAACAAAACCAGGATGATGGCCAAGGTAAGTGGAACCACTAATGTTAGTTTCTCTTTAGCTCTTTGCATATATTCATACTGTCCAGCCCAAGTAATGGCATATCCTGCAGGCAAAGTTAATTGATTACGCAATATTTGCTGCGCATGCTCAACATAATTACCAATATCTATATCATTGTTAAGATCGATAAAAGACCAACCATTGAGGCGCGCATTTTCAGACTTAATGCCCGGAGGACCATCTTCAATAAATATTTCTGCAACATCGCCTAAAGAGATACGATGGCCATTTGCCGTCACTATAGGTAACAAAGAGAGTTGCTCTGGCGAGTTCCGATAATCTTGTGGATAGCGTAAATTTACCGGATAGCGCTCCAAACCTTCAACGGTTTGGGTGACATTCATGCCGCCAATGGCTGTAGCGACCACCTGTTGAATGTCAGCAATACTTAAGCCATAACGTGCGGCTTTGCTACGTTGAATATCAACTTTAATGTATCGGCCACCAGCAACTCGCTCAGAATACACCGAAGCGGTACCAGCAACATCGGCTAAAATAATCTCTATTTGCTGACCTATTTTTTGTATTTCACCTAAATCAGGACCTGATATTTTAATACCCACTGGCGTTTTAATGCCTGTAGCCAACATATCAATACGTGTTTTTATTGGCATAACCCACGCATTGGTTACCCCTGGTAATTTAACAAGTGCATCAAGCTCTTGTATTAAACTTGTTGTGGTTACTCCTTCACGCCATTGAGATTTTGGCTTTAATTGAATAAAGCTTTCTATCATAGTGAGTGGTGCTGAGTCGGTAGCCGTTTCAGCGCGCCCTACTTTACCTAATATTGATTGAACTTCTGGTACGGTATAAATTAACTTGTCAGTTTGTTGTAACAACTGCCTAGCTTGACCAATAGATATGCCCGGATAGGTAGTAGGCATATACATAAGATCTCCTTCATCAAGAGGTGGAATAAACTCACTACCAATTTTATCCAACGGATAAAAACCAACACCAATCATCAATAAAGCAGCCATTAAAGTGCTTTTCGGGTAAGTTAACACCATTTTCAGCACAGGTTGATATAAGTAACTTAACAAACGATTGACTGGGTTTTTATGCTCTGGCAAGACATTACCGCGGATAAAGTAGCCCATTAACACGGGCACTAGCGTAATAGCTAATGCAGCTGAAGCTGCCATAGCGTAAGTTTTGGTAAACGCGAGAGGAGAGAACATGCGCCCTTCTTGCGCTTCTAAGGTAAATACTGGTACAAAACTCACGGTAATTATCAGTAAACTGAAAAATAGTGCTGGCCCTACTTCTGTGGCTGAATCTATCACTATCTGCCAGCGATTTTCATGGTTAAGCTGCTCACCTTTTTCACTAAGCTTCTCCATATGCTTATGCATGTTTTCTATCATCACTATAGCGCCATCAATCATTGCCCCTATTGCAATGGCGATACCACCTAAAGACATAATATTGGCATTAAGTCCTTGTGCATGCATGATGATAAATGCAGTCAATATACCTACTGGTAAACTAATAATTGCCACTAAAGACGAGCGCACATGAAACAAAAACAATACGCAAACTAAGGCGACAACACCAAACTCCTCCAACAGTTTAAAGGCTAGGTTGTCTACTGCTCGTTCTATCAATGCTGACCTATCATAAACAGTAACAACCTCAACACCTGCAGGTAAGCCTTGTTTGAGCTGTTCTAATTTCTCTTTTACTTTAACAATTACTTGTTGAGCATTTTCGCCAAAACGCATCACGACTATGCCACCAACCGTTTCACCCATACCATTTAGCTCGGCAATGCCTCGACGCATTTGCGGCCCAATAACAATATCAGCCACATCCTTTAACAATAAAGGTGTGCCGTTTTTATTCACACCTAAGGGGATATCTTCCAAATCCTGCGCGCTTTTTATGTAACCTGTTGCCCGCACCATATACTCAGCTTCAGCCATTTCAACAACTGACGCACCTATCTCTTGATTTCCTTGCTTAATGGCTGTTTGAATTAACGATAATGGAATATCAAAAGCGCGCAGTTTGTCAGGGTTAACTTGCACTTGATATTGCTTAACCATCCCGCCTAGCGCACTTACTTCGGAAACGCCTGATACCGTTTGCAACTCAAATTTTAAAAACCAATCCTGAAGACTACGCAATTGGCTAATATCATGTTTACCCGTTCTATCAACCAAAGCATATAAATAAACCCAACCTACCCCTGTTGCATCTGGGCCTAGTTGCGGTTTTGCGCTATCAGGTAAATTTGGGGCAACCTGACTTAAGTATTCCAAAACCCGAGAACGAGCCCAATATAGGTCAGTATCCTCATCAAAAATGACATAAACGTAAGAGTCGCCAAAAAAGGAGAAACCACGAACTGTAGTCGCACCAGGAACAGATAACATGGCAGTTGTTAAAGGGTACGTAACTTGATCTTCTACGACTTGTGGTGCTTGCCCTGGGTAGCTAGTTTTGATAATAACTTGCACATCAGATAAATCAGGTAACGCATCAACCGGGGTATTTTTTACCGAATATAAGCCAACACCAACCAAAATTATTGTTGCCAACAGGACAAAAAATCGATTGTGTACAGACCAACGAATTGTTGCTGAAATCATATTAATGTCCCTCATGTAAGGAGCTTTGTGGCTCATCATTCGATAAGCTAGCCGACACCTGAGTGATCATGAAGACATCGTCACGAACTTCAAAGGTAAAGTCTATTTTCTCACCCGCATTAAAACTCCCCATTGACAGCGCGTCATCAACTGCAAATTCCATTGTTGCCGCTGGTCGTTGCCATTTTTCAATTGCAGCACGAGAGATATTAACCATTCGATGTTCAATCATGACAGCATTAACGGTACCCGTAGTACTTGCAGAGCTAACTTTAGTTAGCATTTGCATACCGGCCATTTCCATTTCCAAATTCAAGTCATCATGATTCATGCGCATAAAATCTGACGATTTACTCGACTCAGAATCCAATAAAAATTGAGCGGAACTAACGACTTCTTCTCCTTCAGATAAACCCGATAATATTTCAACTGACTGACTATCAAAACGGCCAACTGTAACAGCTATAGATTTAAAACTGCCTCCTCCTAAAGCAAGCACAACACGATCTTGATTACCTGTGCGTATTAAAGCTGTTTGTGGAATAATTAAGGCTTGAGTCGCATCGCTGGTATGAATGGCTACTTGCGCAAACATATTCGGCTTAAAATCACCGGCTAGATTGGCAAATCTCAAACGCACTTTCACGGTACGGGTTTTAGCATCTAATGTTGGATAAATGAAACCTACTTTGCCAGTAAACTCTTTACCCGGTAAATAATCCAAACGCATGGTAACCTGCGTGCCAATTTGTACCTGAGCGGCTTGACGTTCAAACACTTCTGCTTCTAGCCAAACTTGTGACAAGTCACCAATTGACATTAAAGTAGCGCCTGGCTGAACATAAAATCCTTCACGGATATTTAAGTTTTCAACAACACCATTTTGTGGTGCATAAAAAGTAATATTTTGTGCTACCTTCCCTGTTTTTTTTAGTTGGGCAATAGCTGTCAAAGGAAGCTGCAAGGCGATTAAGCGATTTTCGGCAGCAATGACCAAACGTTTATTTTTACGTGACAGTGCCAAAAGCAATTCTTCTTGCGCATTTACCAATTGCGGAGAATAAATATCATAAAGAGGCTGATTTTTTTTAACATGCGTACCAACGGTTTTAACGTATAGTTTTTCAATCCAGCCATCTACACGGGGATGAATGTGCACTAACTTATCTTGGTCGTAGGTGATAAAGCCTACCGTATCAATTTGATTATGCAGTTTTTTAAATTGTGCGCTAACGGTACGAACACCTAAATTATTAATTACATCAGGGGAAACACGAATTGTGCCTGCGCCCTCATCGACTCCTTCAGACAAGTTATCTTTGTAAACTGGCACCAAGTCCATACCCATGGGTGATTTCCCAGGCTTATCCCGCTTATAATTAGCATCCATTGGAGCAACCCAGTAAAGAGGCTCTTTTTCTACTGTCTCCTCAATACCAGCAACTGATGAGGTGTCTAACGGATTACTCTGCATAAGCAAAAAACTTGCAACAACACCAAGAATAACCCCAACACCTAAAGTAGAAATTGTTGTTTTATAATTAATACGCATAGTTATGCTCCTGCTGTTTGTTTATTGCTGAAACAGCAAAAAGGTAATTTATTTCTAAAATAACTTGCTGTTGTTTAACGTTAATATCTAAAAAATCAATCTGACTATTTAGTTGAGCAATTCTTGCACGAACCACTTCAGCAAAATCGCCATCATCGTTAGTGTAAGCAGTTAATGAGGCCTGAGCTTGGTCACTAATTTGCGGTAACAATCGTTCTTTATATAAGTTTTGACGCTCTTGCAAGCGAAGTAGCCGCCCTTTAGCACTAGTAAATGTAGAGATGAGTTGTTTAAGCAACAGTAATTTTTCTGTTTTAATTGCTTGGGTTTGTGAAACCGCCGCTTTCACCTCATGATCTTGCTTGTTTTCAGTAAATATTGGTAAATCAAGCACTAAACCTACCGAAAATAAGTCTGCACGGCTATTCCCCAAAAGATCGTCAGCTCGATAACCATAACTCGCATTAACTCCCCACTGAGGTTGATATTTTTGTTCCGCTAATTCAATACCCTTTCCTGAGGCAGCTATTTTTTTATCTAATGCCTTAACCGATGGATGCTGAGAAAAAAGCAGCGCGATTTTATCAAGTTCAGAGCTAGCTTGATAAACAAGCTTACTATTAACCAACTCAAGCTTTGGTAACTTATTATCAACCGTTAATATCGGCTTTATAAAAGATGCTTGGTCACTTTCCCTCAACGATAAATTGCTAAGCCAGCGTGTCAGCATGCCATGATAATGATCTTGCTCAAGTTCCAGCTGATTTAGTTTATCCTCTAATCGCGTTAATTCTAATTGTGCTCTGACAATATCTTGTTGTCGTGTCTTCCCTAAAGCACTGCTATAGCTTGCTTCTGCTACTTGGGCTAATTGCTCAAACAAGCCATAGTTTTCATTTATCAAAGCGATACTTTGCTGAACCCTATACAAATCCAACCATAAGGTTCCTACCGTCACAGCAAGTTGATTTTTTCTATCTTGACGCTGCAAAGGATACTGCTGAGATGCCAAAAGCAACTGTGAATGCTTAATAGTTAAGCTTTTACCACGAGCAAAAGTCTGAGAAAGACCGACTTTAAATTGAGTCATGCCTTCTTGGCTAAAATCAAAACCATTCGTAGGTAGATTAGCAAAAGCGATAGATAATTTAGGGTCTGGGTTCGTTTTAGCGGCAAGGCTTAACGACACAAGTGATTGTTGTTGATGTTGATTAGCTAACAGCCAGGGATCATTTTTTTGTGCTAGGTGAATGGCTTGATTAAAAGCCAGTGTTCGCTGACTTTCTTCTACCTGTGCTTGAGTAATATGAGTTGCGGTCGACAAAACGGCAACCATTATCAGGTTGTGTAATTTTTTCATACTTCTTTCTCTATTTTCGCGTGTTCAAATGTTCAAATGCGAAGAGTAATTTAGTTATAGTGCCTAACGCATAGGCAATACTATGTAGATAAATTTAGGCACACTGGTGCCAAGAAGTTACGAAATGGGGGGACGATACAGAGAAGCGTTTACTTGAGATTTATGCGCCTGAGAAAATTGTAGGATCTTCTGCTCAGCGCTAAATGCTGAGTTAAAAGTGTTATTCACTAACATTGAAAGACTAATACAGCCCGTCATCGGACATTGACATTGCTCTTGGCAGCACTCCATTTCATTGGTTTGCTCAGCACCTTGCCTAGCTTCTTGAGAGCTTTGCATATCAGTATGGTTCATCATAGCCATATCAGTACTCATAGATTCATGCACACAAGGCATAGCAGTGCTTGCCGTTGCTTGACCTATCAAGGCCACCAGCATCAGCAGAACAACGACTATTTTATTTTGTGTTAATTTCATGAAAACTATAATACCAAATTTACAACTATGTCGGCTTTAGCCATGTGTTTATTTAAAAACACAACAAAACAGACCCAACAGTAGCTTTTATTCTTTCATTAAAAAAGAAAAATATCAATTATTCTGCAATATACTCTACCACTTCTAAACCAAAGCCTGAAAGTGAATGGTATTTAGTTTGTGAACTTAACAAACGCATTTTACCAACACCTAGATTAGAGAGAATTTGTGAGCCAACACCTACGTTTCTCGAGCCAACATGACGGTTTACTTCTTTTACTGTTTCACCGGCGTCAATTTTAGCGTATTTTTCAACTAAATTGATTAGCTCCATGGGAGACTCATGCTTACCTAGTAACACTAACACACCACCTTCATGAGCAATTTTCTCTAAGGCATTTGCCATTGGCCATTTAGCAACGCTTTCACGTTGGCTAAACAATAGATCTCTAAAGGTATTTTCTAAATGAACCCTTACTAACGTAGGCTCTTCCGCATTAATTTCACCTTTAGTTAAAGCAAAGTGTGCTTGACCGTCGATGGTATCTTTAAATACCGTTAAATCAAAGTCACCAAAGGCTGTTGGCAATTTACACTGAGAAACACGCTCAATGGTAGTTTCAGTGGCGTTTCTAAATTCGATTAAGTCTGCAATAGTGCCCATTTTAATATCATGCTTTTGTGCAATAACTTCTAAATCAGCTCTACGGGCCATAGTGCCATCTTCATTCAAGATTTCAACAATGACAGCCGCTGGTTGACAGCCCGCCATGCGAGCTAAATCTACACCGGCCTCAGTATGCCCGGCACGATTTAAAACACCACCATCTTTGGCGATTAGCGGGAAAATATGTCCTGGCTGTACAATATCAAGGTGTGTAGCTTCTTTATTGGCCGCGGCAAGCACGGTAGTTGCTCTATCTGCAGCAGAAATACCCGTAGTGACACCGGTAGCCGCTTCAATAGACACGGTAAAGTTAGTGCTAAACTGCGCATCATTTTTATCAACCATTAAAGGAAGTTTTAATGTCTCACACTTCTCACGACTCATTGGCATACAAATAAGACCACGGCCATGTGTTGCCATAAAATTAATGGCTTCTGGCGTTACTAGCTCTGCAGCCATGATGAAGTCACCTTCATTCTCGCGGTCTTCATCATCCATTAAAATAACCATTTTACCTAAAGCAATATCGTCGATTATTTCTTGTGGGCTATTTAAATTCATTGGGTTCTCTTTAATTTTTGATAAACAAACGCAGATATATTTTTCTATATATTGCGCTCTTAATTATTTAATAAATCCTGCTTTTTGTAGCAAAGACTCTGTTACATTTGATTTAGGCGAAGTTGTCTCAGTGGCACTGCCTTTCGTTAATAACCTTTCTAAATAACGAGCAATTAAGTCAACCTCTAAATTTACTTTAGTACCCACTTGATAATGAGCAAATATTGTTTCTTTGACAGTGTGAGGTACTATAGTTAAACGAAACTTACCGTTATCAAGTGCATTAACAGTTAAACTAGTTCCGTCTACGGTGACAGAGCCTTTTTCAGCAATATAATGCGCTAAATCGTTCGGCATACTGAGCCAATATTCAATACTATTGCCATTATTAGTAATAGCTAACACTTCGCTAATGCCATCCACATGGCCAGAAACCATGTGACCACCAAAGCGAGTACTCGCCAACATGGCTTTTTCTAAATTAACTTGCATACCAACAGTATAATTTGCAAAGCCTGTGCGTTGTAGTGTCTCGTTTGAAACATCAGCACTGTAACTATGCTGCTCAAAATCAACAACCGTTAAACAGATACCATTAGTGGCAATTGAGTCACCTAATTTCACATCACTCATATCAAGTGAGTCGGTTGCGATCACTAACCTTGCGCCTTGAGCATTAATATTGATGGCTTTTATCGTACCAACGGCTTCAATAATTCCAGTAAACATAGTACTTCTCATATTAGTGTTTATTTAGGTTTTTCTTCAAATGTTCCGGTGATGCGAATATCGCTCCCCAGCATCCGAACATCGGTAATAACTAATGACTTTGCTTGAGCTAATTTAACAACACTTGGCATAGCCACTAGACTTTTTCCATCACCACCTATTAGTTTTGGTGCTTGAAATAGCATAAGTTCATCCACTAAATCTTGTTCGATAAAAGCACCTGCCAATGTTGCCCCTGACTCTACCAGAACATCATTCAATCCTCGTTGACCCAGTAAAGTTAGTAAAGCACTCAAATCTATTTTATCTTCACCTTGCGTATTATGAACACAAGGCAAGTATACTTGTTCAACGAAATGAGGCCATTGTGGTAAGTTTTCAAGGGCTGATTCAGTTAAATTGTCCTGAAGCGCTTTATTTCGGATTAATAAAATTTGACTCGGCTGTTCAAAAAAAGTTAAATCAGGGCTTAAACGATTTTGACTATCAATAACAACCCGAATAGGTTGGCGAATATTTTCCTCTGCATACCACTCTTTAAGAGCACCCAGTTCAGACCAACGCACCGTCATTTTTGCATCATCTATTAAAATAGAATCTGCACCGGCAATTACGGCACAACTTTGCGCACGCAATCGCTGCACATCTCTTCTTGCTGCACTTGAGGTTATCCATTTACTTTCGCCTGATTGCATCGCTGTTTTGCCATCAAGGCTTGCCGCTAACTTAACTCGTACAAAAGGTAACGAGCTCGTCATCAATTTATTAAAACCGACATTTAACGATATCGCTTCATTGGTTAATAGGCCCTGTTCGGTTTTAATGCCGGCTTGTTCAAGCATTGCTAAACCACGACCTGAAACAGCTGGATTGGGATCAACCATAGCTGAAACAACTCGCTTTATGCCGACTTCAATTAATGCTTGCGCACACGGCGGTGTACGACCAAAATGACTACAAGGCTCTAAGGTAACATAAGCAGTAGCCCCGTTAATAAGCTCAGGATACTGCTGTTTTGCGTCGGCAATAGCGTTCACTTCAGCATGCCCTAGCCCCGCTTTTTGATGAAAACCTTGACCTATTATTAGTTTTTCATTACCAACATCACTAACAAGCACGCAACCTACCCTTGGGTTCGGTGATGTGGTGTAATGACCTTGTTTGGCAAGTTTTATCGCCAATGCCATATAGAGATGATCTTGAGTACCAAACACTTATCAATCCTAGGTTATGTTTTAACAGACGCCTTTTTACCGACTTTCCCTTTGTTTAGGCTTTCTTTTCCTAACAGGGCAATTTCATCCGCAAATTCGCTGATGTCTTCAAACGATAAGTATACAGAAGCAAAACGTAAATAAGCGACTTTGTCTAACTCTTTTAACTGAGTCATCAATAGATTCCCAAGCATTTCGCTAGTTATTTCACGTTCACCAGTAGCACGCATTTGCGATTTAAGTTTATTAACTGAGAGTTCAACCTGTTCAGTATCAACAGGACGTTTCTCTAGTGCACGCGTTAAGCCAGAACGCATTTTATCTTCATTAAAAGGCTCTCTGCTGCCATCTCGCTTGATAATACGAGGCATGACTAACTCGGCTGATTCAAAAGTTGTATAACGCTCATGGCAAGCCAGACATTCTCGGCGACGTCTCACTTGATGACCATCGGATACGAGGCGGGAATCAATAACTTTGGTGTCTAAAGCACGACAAAATGGACAATACATGGTTTACCTGCGGTAAATAATCGACTGATTTAGCTATGCGGTAGTTTTAAATGCCAGGATCAAAAATGGCCGCTAATTGCGACCATTTTAATATAAATTCACTAACATTAGTAAATTAGTTTTTCGTATTCAGTTAATTAGCAAGTAATTATTGGTACACAGGGAAACGCGAACATAACTCTTTAACTTGACCTTGCACATGAGTAATAACATCTTCGTTGTTAATATCATCTAAAATGTCACAAATCCAACCTGTTAATGCATTTGTCTCTTCAACACCAAAGCCACGACGTGTAATTGCTGGTGTACCAAGACGTAAGCCTGAAGTAACAAAAGGTGAGCGAGGATCATTGGGCACTGAGTTTTTGTTTACTGTAATGTGTGCTTTACCTAAAGCAGCATCAGCATCTTTACCTGTGATATTTTTATCAATCAAGTCAAGAAGTAACAAGTGGTTTTCTGTACCATTTGATACCACTTTATAGCCACGTTCTTGTAAAACAGCAACCATAGCTTTGGCATTATCAAGTACGCCTTGCTGGTATACTTTAAATTCTGGTGCTAAAGCTTCTTTAAATGCTACCGCTTTTGCAGCGATAATATGCATTAATGGTCCACCTTGGCCACCTGGGAAAACAGCACTATTTAGCTTTTTGTAAACAGCTTCGTCATCACAAGCTGAAACAATTAAACCGCCACGTGGGCCTGCTAGTGTTTTATGCGTTGTTGTCGTTACAACATGCGCATGAGGAACAGGATTTGGATAAAGTCCTGCCGCAATTAAACCTGCAACGTGAGCCATGTCAACGAAGAAGTAAGCACCCACACTGTCAGCAATTTTACGCATACGCGCCCAATCAACAATGCCAGAGAAAGCAGAGAAGCCGCCAATGATCATTTCTGGTTTGTGCTCATTTGCTAAACGTTCAACTTCATCATAATCAATATCGCCCGTTTCAGGATGAAGACCATATTGAAATGCTTCGTATGATTTACCTGAAAAGTTAACATGAGAGCCATGAGTTAAATGACCACCATGGGCTAAACTCATCCCTAGCACTTTTCCACCTGGAGTAACCAATGCTTGGAAAACCGCTGCATTTGCTTGAGAACCAGCATGTGGCTGCACGTTGGCATAAGTTGCACCAAATAATTCTTTAGCACGATCAATCGCTAATTGCTCAGCAACATCAACATATTCACAACCACCGTAATAACGCTTACCAGGATACCCTTCAGCATATTTGTTAGTTAACTGTGAACCCTGTGCTTCAAGTACGCGTGGGCTACAGTAGTTTTCAGAAGCAATTAGTTCAATATGCTCTTCTTGACGCACAACTTCTTTGCTCATTGCTTGATAAAGTTCGTCATCAAAATCTGCGATATTCATATCACGTGTAAACATGTTTTATTCCTCAATTGGTCTGCCATTGGCTAGAACGGTTAAGCGTTTATCCTAAAAATTAATGCGGCGTATTTTGCCTGAAACCAGCCATTTTGTACATGATAAATGCACTAATGTTTAGCTCTTTTCGCAATGGGTTATGCCACAAGTCATGGTGAAAAATTCGAACAAAGCAGTTTAACACCAGATCAAATTTCACTTTTCACAAATATACCGAAGAAAAGACTGAAGAGCAACACATATAAAACAATAAAACATCATTTTTACAGAACAATATTCGAATTAGACGAGAAAAACCATTACTTATTCAGGAAGATTAGATAAAAGCTGCTGATATTGTTTTTTACGCTTTCTATGTAAATAATCCACCAATAAATACATCAATAACAATACACCATTAGCCAAGAAGAAGGCTAAAAGTACATCTTTTTGCTCTGTTTGACCGACTACATAAACAAACCAATTCATTAACAACAAAAAAGGCAAAAATGAAATTTTGGTCATTTGCATATATTTAATCGAAGACTGGCAGGCAACAATGGCATTTTCAATGGCTTTTTCTGGGCTATCGCACAATTGACGCCAGGTAACTAAACGTATTTTAATTTCAACATAGGTAAAAATTGCCGAGAGAAATGCGCCAACGCCAAAGTAAGTATTAACAGGTTGACCTAGTTGGCCGTCATAAAGACCATATATAAAAGCGATAAACAGCCCTACTGTTACCATTACATTCAAAGCAAAACATAATTTTGCGGCGTAGGTGCGTCGGCGTGTTTGCCTAACAAGTGCGTTAATATCGGTTTTATGTACAGACTGTGTTTGCCAATCCTGGCTCAACTCTGCCCATGTATCGTCGTTCGAGAAAAGCTCATCAATAGCTTGCTCAGGACGAACCTCATTATTGTTTGTTTTTTTGTCACTATTCATGAGACCTCCAACAATTGCATTAAGGCAGCTTTAGCACGCTGTAGCCGAACGCCAACTAAATTAGTAGTAATATCCAGTACGTCAGCAATTTCTTGATAGCTCATGCCTTCAAGCGCCAATGTGATCACTTGTTGTTGATCAAGCTTTAGCTGCCTAATTCCCCCAGCTAGCCTTTGCTGCCTCTGTTGTTGATCTAATCTTTGGTACGGGGTGGCCTGAACATGCTCAACTTCATGACAAAGTTCCGATAAATCATCTGCAATTTTTACCGACTTAACCGCTTTAGCCACATGCGTTGCCAAAACGTTATACGCAATTCTAGCAACAAATGTTTTTACGCTTGCATCTTCACGAAACTTAGGCACAGCCCGCCAGATGTTCAATGCTATCTCTTGAAATAGCTCATCCTGAATGGCCGGTTTTGCTTCAAAGCCAGTAATGATATGACGAAGTAACTTTTCATACTCTGTCATCCATTGGGTGAATATCAGTTGATAATTCAAACCATGACCCTTATTCACAGCTTTGCTTGTAGCATATGTTTTACTACAAGCAGCTGAAATGTTTATTTGCAGTGGGTTTATCATATTAACGGCTCTGGATCTTTCCTGTTTAATATTTACCGCGTATTAGCTTAGCGCCATAACCACTTTTTCTGATTTTAATTTTTTTGCTATCGCTAATACAAGAGCCACAGTAACAGCGATGGTAACGCCGCTGGTTGCCAGCATTGCTAACCAATTAATCTCGACTCCTTTAAAAACATCTTCGATGATCAATGTTTGGCCCGCAATTGGGGCCCAATCTAGCCATTGAGGCCGATCATCCATCATCATTAAGGCAAACGGCACAAAAGCAGGTATAGCAATGATCATATTGACAGTAGACTGTGCTTCTTTAAAACTCTTCGTTTGAAAGGCGAGGAATAACTGACAGGCCGAAGCAAAGAAACATATAGGCAACAGCAGTAATAATAAGGTCATCGCTTTTGAAAAGTCCAAGCTAAATGTTGCACCTATTTTAGTTAAATCAACAAACCCGACAGAAATGGTTGTTAATACCAATACCATCAATACACCAATTACTGAGATAGTGGATGCGCTGAAAAGTTTTGCTAATACTATTTTCAGAGTGCTTACTGGTTGGCAAAGTAGCATTTCTAAAACATTGCGTTCACGCTCTCCTGCACTTGAATCGATTGCTACCGACAGGCCAGACATAAAAGCTGCCATCATCATGTATATTCCCATCATCATAGAAATCAAAATAAACGTAGCATCAGGCTTAGCGGTATCTTGCTCAACAAGCTTGACGGGATTTAACAAACGTATATCAACACCACGAAGCAGTAAGCGCTTATACCCTATCGATAAAGAAAAGCTGCGCACTGCGTTATTAATTCTGCGTACAGGTGGTCCAACAGCTTTGTCATTAAAATCGGCTTGTAAATGTACTTTTATCGACTTGCCATCAGCCATCTTTTGGGCATAATCATCTGGAATTTTAATTACTATGCTGCGCTCGTCCCATATAGCTTGCTCATCTGTAGGTACATTAGCAAAGTCGAGCAAGTTCTCTTTTTCAAAATGCGCCATTAATTTTGGTGCGTATTCTGCCCCGGTAAATTTTATATAAACAGCTGGCTCGTCCACCGCTTTTTCAATAATGATTTTTGACATAACGACAATCATAATAGGTGCCATGAAAGCCATCATTAAGGCAACCATTAACGCTCGTTTATCACGAAAAGCTTCTCTATATTCTTTTAGCAGTAGTGCTTTAAACTGAATCATGCTGCGACTCCTTCATCTGAGCCTATCAATTTTACAAATGCTTCTTCCAAATGCGTTTCCCCTGCCATGTCACATAACTCTTGTGGCGTACCCTGAGCGGCCAGTTTGCCATTTGCTACAATGATCACTCTATCGCAAAGAGCCGCAACTTCTTGCATGACATGAGAAGAAAATAATATGCAGTGGCCTTTCGCCTTAAACTTAGCTAAATGGTTTCGTAAAATTCGCGTACTCATAACATCGAGACCCCGAGTTGGCTCATCAAGCACAAAGTTTTGAGGTTGATGCACCATTGACTGAGCCAAGGTTACCTTCATTCGTTGGCCTTGTGAAAAGCCTACGGTTCTTCGATGAGCTAAATCACCTAGCTCTAAATCGTTAATGACTTGTTCAATAGCGTTTTTTTTATTCGTTCCAGACATACCATGAATACTGGCGAAATAATCTATTTGTTCAAAAGCAGTCAAGCGCTCATACAAGCCAAATTTATCCGGAAAAATGCCCAAATTTGCACGAGCTGCAATAGGATTTTCGGTTACTTTAATACCGTCAATAGTGGCGTATCCTTCATCTGCTGACAGTAAGCCATAAAGCGTACGCAAACAGGTAGTTTTTCCAGCTCCATTAGGTCCTAGAATACCGGTAATTTCTCCATCTTTTGCGGTAAACGAAAGACCATCAAGTGCTTTAACCGTATTTTTTTTATCGATAAAACTTTTATGTAAGTTGTTTACTTCAATCATTATTATTTCCTTATTAAGTTTTACTGAATACCGTTAACACTGGTCATGAATGTTTCTTGAGGAATATCTTCGAGGCATGATTCATCGAGCGCTTCGGGATCTTTTTTAGTTAGAAATTCATTAATAATGTCTTTAGCACATGTACTAATTGCGACAGTATGAGAGGCATTTTCAACAATAATATGATGGCTATTGGGTAGGGTTTTATCAGAAAAGTCGCCATTACTTGGTGGAGTCACAGGGTCTAGGTTCCCAGATAATATTAATGTGGGGATATCGGCGGTTACTTGCTGATAAAAATCAGCGCTAGGACGGTATTGTGGAAAATAGGGGCAAATCATATCCCAAGCTAGATGAGTACCTGCGCCATCAAAGTTATTATTGGCATCCGCTAATTTCAAGGCACTAGACACTTGAGGTACATCTTCATTACAAACAATATTAAATAACAGTCCTACATACACTAACTGCTCGCCTTCATTTCGTGCAATCAAGCCAATTAATGGCTGATAGTTGCCTAAGTAAGCTTGATGTATAACTAATGGCACCATAGAGCGCCCTTCCATACTATAAAGTTGAAAGCGTAAGTTACCGGTAAATTTAGCGCTATCTAAGACAAATTCAGTTGGCGTACCCAATCTAGGATGTTGAATAGCGATTGACACAGGCTCTTTAGCTAAACGATTTTTAACTGCTTGGAATTCACTTTCTACGTTTGGAAAAGCTTTATTACAGCTCTCATTGCTTTTACAGTTTTTAACAAGTAAATCAAATGAGCGTGCTCCACTTTGACCGAACAAACCAATTGGCACTTCAATAGGACCTACGCTATCAAGAACAACACTTTCAAGTGATTCGGGAAACATCCGCATGTAGGCCAAGCCCGCACGAGTTCCATAGGAGCCACCATAAATATTTATTTTTTCGTGTCCTAATATTGAACGAATAACATCAAAATCTCTAATGGCATTTTCAGTATTAAATTGTGTAACATCACCCTTAAATTGCCCAACACAATCCTTTACTTCTTGTATGTCCATTTGATCTGGTAATACGCGATAGACATCGTCTTCATCTAAAAATTCACAGGTTAAAGCGCTACTTTTTCCCGTGCCACGTTGATCGACTAGTATGATATCGCGAGTTTTTCTTACTTCACGAAATACCTGATTCAACATAGTGGCCAGTTCTACCGCTGCCTGACCAGGACCTCCAGCAAGAAACATTAAAGGGGCTTTATATTCACTATTATCTATAGCGGGTAATACAGCAAAATTAATATTAATAGTAGCGCCTGCCGGCTTGTTATAGTTTTCAGGTACTTGCAGTTTGCCACATTGTACTTGTGAACGGATTTCACCCAAATGACAATTTTCCAGTACTAATTTATCTTCAACGGCCCAAGCAGTACTTATTGATGATAACAAGCCGATTATAAAGATTTTTTTCCAAATTGATTTCATGCAATCTTTCCTTAATAAAGAATCCAACTATTAGTCTTAATGAATTTGGTTTTATTACAGAATATTCTAATTTATTTTAACATTCATGTTAATACACTGATTAATATATAAATATAAGAAAAAGTCATCATAATATATTAAAAAATACAACAACTTGCTCTTTCGATTGAACAAAATTAGTTCAATGAATGATTCTAAGCGAAGATGCAATACAGTATACCGATCATTACTTACGGTGAGTAAAAACAATTTTTTTCATATTTGCCATTCCAAATTGACTCAATAAAAGATAAAGTTTAGTTATTGATTTTCCCGTAAATACCTAAGGAGCGCCCTCATGGAATTAAATCAGTGGGTTGATGAGTTATTTGAAGTGTTTGATGAAGATAAAGATGGCGTTATTAGCCGAACTGAATTCGTTGAACTTATAGATGTATTGCTACAAGACAAAGGTATTCGTATGTGTGAGTCTATTTTCAACCGTTTTGATACTAACCATAGTAATTCTATCTCAAAAGATGAACTCAAGGTCATGGTTGTAGAATTAGCCTTATAGATACAAATTGCTGATTTCTCTTCACTTAGCTCTCATTTAGAGGGCTAAGATCTTAATTTACTCTACTCTTTTCTAAAAATACTAATCAAAACCGTCTGGTCTGATCACTTCACTTTTTCACTTCGCTCTGTTATTGTGTGCAAAACAGCTTACACATGTACACTGAAACTGATATGTCCTATAGTAGAAAAGAAGAATTTGCTAACACTCTCAGCCATGGCTTGGGTGCTGTACTCAGTGTTGTCGCATTAATATTACTACTATGTAACTCAGCCACTAACTCAGCAATAAACAGCTCAATTAATGACGAAGTAATGCGGATTATTGCTTTTTGTGTTTATGGCGGCAGTTTAGTTACACTTTTCCTAGCATCGACCTTTTATCATGGTGTAGTAAATGAAAAGGCGAAAGAAATATTTAAGCTGCTTGACCATTGTGCTATTTATTTATTGATAGCAGGGACTTACACCCCGTTATTACTATTAAGCATGCAAGGAATATTGGGCTATAGTTTAATGGCTGTCATATGGGCAATCGCCATTGGGGGTATTTTTTTCAAAATAAAGCTCGGTCACAAGTATAAGAAAATATCTTTAGCCACCTATCTAGGTATGGGCTTCATCTCATTTACCATATTAGGTGAGCTATACAAGGTTTTACCAAATAATGCTGTCACATTATTAGCCTTTGGCGGCTTAGTCTATGTACTAGGCGTGTTTTTTTATGTCAAGAAAGCAATCCCCTATAATCATGCGATATGGCACTTATTTGTCTTAGGTGGCGCTGCTTGTCATTTTTTTATGATTTATTTGTATGTTTAGAAATAAAAAAGCCTAACTTAAAAGTTAGGCTTTTTCGTAAAATAGTACTAAATATGGTGCCCCGACCCGGAATTGAACCAGGGACACGAGGATTTTCAATCCTCTGCTCTACCAACTGAGCTATCGGGGCATTTGAATCATACTTGCTGCGTAATGAGATGCTTCAAGCAGCGCGTATAATAGCTAGAATTCCTTTGGCTCGCAACCGTTTTTTGATACTTTTCAATAAGCCACTTAAAAGTAAGATTACAACTCAAAATCGCCAAAATCTAAATCAGACTCATTTGATAGTTTAGGTTTGGGCGGCGGGTCTAGTAACGATGGCTGTTCTGTTTGATGAAGTGTTTCTTTCTGTATTATCTCTGTTGTCTTGTTTTGCGCCTTACTTTTCTGGCGTTTTTTCCTTTGAATACACCGTTTGATTACTTTTTGTTTATTATCATTATCTAGGCTGATCCAGTCTTGCCTTTCATCACGTGTACGCATACAGCCAAGGCAATAGCCTTTTTCATCAGACTGACATACGCCTACACAAGGGCTTGGAACATCAAAGAATTCTAACTGCATTAACTATATGACCTTAAACTTAAACGCAAAAAATGCGCTGTAGCTAGAGTATAACTTACAGCGCACCTTTTTAAAAATTGAGAGAATTACCTTAGCTTAAGCCAGTTTATCGGTAGCAATATGGTAATCAGGGTCTTCTATTACGTTAAGTTCAACTAATTTATCTGCTTTATGAAGTAACTGCTTACATTCTTGATTCAGGTGCTTTAAATGCATTGTTTTATTTCGGGAGAGGTAACGTTCAGCTAAAGTATCAATCGCTTCAATAGCAGAATGGTCGGCAACACGGGCATTTTTAAACTCAACAATAACATCATCAGCATCTTTCTCAGGACTAAACTGCTCTAAGAAGTTAGCAATAGAGCCAAAGAATATTGGTCCATTCACTTCATAAACTGTCGAGCCATTTTCATTTGTACTACGAACGACATTAATATGTTTTGCATGTTCCCAGGCAAATATCAACGCTGACACAATAACACCAACGATCACTGCTACAGCCAAGTCAGAGTATACTGTAACACCGGAAACAAGAATGATAACGAAAGCATCGCCTTTAGGTACCTTATTTAAAATACGAAAGCTTGACCACTCAAACGTACCAATAACCACAATAAACATAACGCCAACAAGTGCAGCTAAAGGTATTTGCTCAATCAAACTTGATGCGAATAAAATAAAGCCAAGTAAAGCTAGCGCGGCTGTTATGCCAGAAGCTCGGCCACGACCACCAGAGTTAACATTGATCATTGATTGTCCTATCATTGCACAACCACCCATAGCACCAAAAAACCCATTGGCAGTGTTAGCTGCTCCTTGTGCTATACATTCTTTATTACTACGACCACGTGTACCGGTTAACTCATCGATTAAGGTCAGCGTTAATAAAGACTCAATCAAACCTATCGCAGCAAGCACTAAGGCAAAAGGCAAAATTATTTTAAAGGTTTCGAAACTGAAGGGCACATCAGGGATTGAAAATGTTGGCAAACCACCAGCAATAGAAGCAACATCTCCTACTAATTTGGTATCTAGATTAACCGCAAAAACAAGTACAGAAACACCTACTATCGCTATCAAAGTAGATGGAACCGCTGTGGTTAACTTAGGGAGAAAATGGATAATAGCCATGGTTAATAGAATCAAACCAGCCATAGAAAATAAAGCGGCATTTTCCATCCATACTAGCTCACCGGCGCTATTAGTGACTTTAAACTGACCTAGTTGCGCTAAAAAGATAACAATCGCTAAGCCATTAACAAAGCCAAGCATTACCGGATGTGGCACTAATCGGATAAATTTACCTAATTTAAAGAGACCCGCCAATATTTGTAGCACCCCAGTAAGTACCACAGTGGCAAAGAGGTATTCAACACCATGCAGAGCAACTAAACTAACCATCACTACAGCCATGGCGCCTGTGGCCCCAGATATCATGCCAGGACGGCCGCCGAATACAGCGGTAATCAATCCAACCATAAAGGCAGCGTATAATCCAACTAACGGCTCAACACCAGCAACAAATGCAAATGCGACAGCTTCAGGTACTAAAGCCAAAGCAACAGTTAAGCCCGACAACACATCATTTTTCAAGTTCGACACAGAATTTGCGTGTAATTCAAACATTTTTATCTCGTTGGTTGATAGCGATATACCCTTGCCTTGTATATACGCGAATTAAAGAGTTAACAGC
This sequence comes from uncultured Colwellia sp., assembly GCA_913062815.1. Lineage (GTDB taxonomy): Bacteria > Pseudomonadota > Gammaproteobacteria > Enterobacterales > Alteromonadaceae > Colwellia. Next base: position 145,159 of record CAJXWZ010000001.1, read on the forward strand.
CAACCAAGTATAGGTGACTATTCAAGAATTCATGGGATTTTAAGGGCGGGAATACTATAGATTTATGCTGCAATAGTCAATAATTGCCTGCTTTGACAATACCTGCAAAGCAAGAAATATATAGGGTAATGTTACTGATTATTAGCCATTAGCCATTAGCCATTAATATTTTTGCTTTTGCTTTTGCTTGGGCAATAGGTACTTTCACTTTGAAACAAACCCCTTGCTCTGTCTCTACTGATTTAATCGTACCGCCTAATTTTGCATTAACTAAATTAAAGACAATATTCAAACCTAGACCTGAGCCACCTTGACCACGTTTAGTGGTGACAAAGGGGTCGAAAATACGTTTTTGAAAACCTTCAGCTATGCCTTTGCCATTATCACGATAAAGTAATGTTAAATATCCATTACTTTGAGAGAACACGATAGACATTTCTCCGTCTCGGCGATCTTCAAAGCCATGTACATGTGAATTCATCAAGAAATTCGTTAATATTTGGTTCCAAGCGCTCGGGTAAGTCATCAAAGTAAACGCTTCATCTACCTCAATTTTTATATGATATTGTTTATGTTTAAACAAGGTTTTAACGGTATTAACTACATCATAAACATGCTGATGCAGGTTAATATTCATTTCGGGATCGGTATGTTGTTCCACCGCAACAGATTTAAAGCTACGAATTAGTTCGACAGACTTATTCAAGCTGCGTTCGATTATTTGTTCGTATTCAACTAATAGACTTAACGTGTCATTAAGATATGATTTAGTTAACTCTTGTGAATCTACAGCTTTTTGTAAATCATCAACGCGCTCTTTTAATGCGGTAATTGAGGTCACACAAATGCCAAGTGGTGTATTAACTTCATGAGCTACACCCGCGACTAATTGACCAAGTGAGGCCATTTTTTCAGATTGTACTAGCTGATCTTGCGCTAACGTTAAGTTATCAAGAGAGCTTTGCAATTGCAGATTACTTTCTTCCAATTTCGCCGTTCTGTCATGAACTTTAACTTCTAACTCACCATTTAGTGCAAGTAATGCATTCTCAGCATCTTCTAATTTGATGATTTCGTCTTGAAGTTTAACTCGCATACTATTGATAGCATTTACCAAATAGTCCAGTTCGTCTTTGGTGTCTGGCCGGTTTGACAAGGTTAGCTCATCATCTAAATTGTGACTCGCTAACTGTTGTGCATAACGGGTTATTTGAAATAAATGCCGCGTAATTAATTTATCAACAATTATGATAATGAAAAAGGCAATGATAAAAATTTTGATGAATTCACTTGTTAAAATAAAACCGGCTTGTTGCCATAACCTTTGATATATATCTTGATAGTCAGCATATACTTGTAATTTACCAACACTCTTTCCATCAAAATCTATAGGGAATTCAACAAATTTCTCAGCATCAATATCTGCATTGCCAAATTGCTCTTGATAATCGAAGTCATTTTCAACTCGTACGAAACCTATATCAGGTAAATCAACAATACCTTGAATTTGCTGTGCAACAAGCGGTTTATTAAAATCCCATAAGCTGCTTGCAATAGAAGGGATATAGCTTTTTTCAATATTTTCAAAACGCTGCTCTAGCAATGTTATGTCATCTTGAAAAAAGGAATATAATTGCACTAACGTTGAGCACACTGAGACAAACGCGCTACATAAGAGAATATAGAGCAACAATCGCTTGGTCAGTTTATCTTTGATTTCAACTGCTTTATTCATTAATGCTACTCATTGAAATGATTAATTCTTATCCTTGAACTTCCATTTAAGGCGCGTTAAAGGAAAAAGTCAACTCTAACCGCTATAATTAACAGCATGTTAACAAAAGGAAAAAACAATTTAACAATGTTATATTTCTGGAAAAAGAGGCTGAACAACTATCAAACAAACCTATTGTACGATTATTGCTACATTTATTTGACTAGTTATTTTGTATATTGTCTATCAAAATAAATACCATGATAAAATTAATATATTTCAATGCCAAAAATGTTAATGATAAAACGACAAGTGAGCATTACTTGTCGTTTATAGTGCTATTTAATAAAATCATCTGATGAACATTAGTTTTTTCTACTCAACATGTATTTAGCGGCAGCTAAGCGAGTTTCGGCATCTAAATAATTTTGCGGAGGCATCTCAGGATAATCATCACGCTTTTTAGTTGGCTTAGCAATAAAATCTGCGATGCCTTGTGGATTATCCATATACAGCGCTTGAATAATCTGAACAGGAGGTCCAATCATGCGCCCCGTATAGGTATGGCAGCCAGCACAAATGCCCATATATACGACTTTTCCACGCTCTGATGGATCGATTTCCCGTGGCGCTACCGGCTCATCTAAAATATAACTATCTATGGCATGGGTATTGGTAAAGTTGCACTCCGCCCAATCATTGATACCAACAGTCACATAACGATGACGATTGATAACACAACTATCTCTCGAAACCCCTACACGTAAAATATCAGGATGTCCTTGCTTTAACTCTGTCAGCATAAGTGCTTTAGCTTCATCAATAGTGTCATAACCATTATTAAGCATGATGTTATTTAACAGCATTACTTTGTCTGGTGCAGGATCAGATTCAGGGTCAATGGTGGTGTTGGGCGCATTATTATGATCAGTGATTAAAATACCTGCCGTTTTATTATTAGAGATAATATTATTTTCAACGATAACTTCGTCAGCAGCCATAATTAAAATTCCAGTACCTGCTGGTATGCCTGCCACTGTTGAACCCGGTGCGGCAAAATTCTTATGGTTATTATTATCAATGAAATTATTACGAATGATGACATCAAAGGTGGTTTTAATCGGTAAACCTGGCGTGATAAAAGCTAAAATTCCTCCGGTATTATTGTGCACATAGTTATTCTCCACAATGGCATGGCGCGAATTTTCAATTTCAATACCTGCAACACTGTCAAATACATCATTGTGGGCAACATGAATATTATCACTCATACCTACATAAATAGCGGCATCTTCAATACCAGAGATAACGTTATACTCAACAATGCCATTTTGGCCAAGTTGAGGAAAGATGCCATATACGCCTGTATCAACAATGATATTATTTCTAATTTCAAAGTTATTGCCAGCTTGCCCCATTATGCCATTACCCTTGTATTTGGTAATACGCATATTCTCAATGACAATATTGTTTCCCGAATATAAGATGGCATCATTTAGCGTTCCCTGCCCGTCTAACGTGGCATAGTTTCCTTCATTAATAACACCGACAATACGAATGTCGTCTTTATCAATATAAACGGTTTCATGATAACTGCCTGGCATTACCTGAATGGTGTCACCCGAATTTGCGACTTGAACCGCCGCCATTATAGAATCGCCATCATTAACTACATGGGTTTTACCGGCTTTAATACGCTGAGCTACAGCTGATTTTTTAACGGACACCGATTTACTGGCTTTATCAAAGCCACCACTGTAACTAGCGCCACTATCAGCATTGGTAATCACCGGCGCATTCGTTTGACTAGTGCCAAAATATAGCCCCGCGGCAAATGCGCCGATTACGACAATTGCTGTTATTATTTTATTCATCCTCTACCCCATTTTGCTCGTTGTTATGTGTATACGTTTTAGTTCATTGCGACAATTACCGAGGTAAACCTCGGGTAACATTTTGATATTTTTCATCAATAACCGGTAAACCTGATGGTACTTCTGCAGGTATCTTTGGCGTCAGACTTTCATCCGATAAAGCGCCGAGAAAATCGACTACGTGCTGCATTTCTTCATTGGTTAAATCTGGCTCCCAAATGTGCCAATGCAGTTGCAATTGTTCACTTTTAGGCACCGCATGACCTCGTCCCTTTGAATAAAACTCTACCGCGTCAAAGAGCTTTTCAAATTTACCTGAGTGCATATAAGGGGCTGTTTTAGTGATGTTTCTCAAGGTAGGTACTTTAAAACCACCTCTTAATTTCTGTGAATTATTAACATGAGCAAACGTTTTTTCTGCGCCAATATCAAATTCCCGCCCCTGTGGCTCAGGCGTGCCAATAACAGCAACTTGGTTATTGGTAAAAAGTGGTGGTTGATGACACTCAGCACAGCGAGCAACAAAAGAGCGAAAAATGTTTAAGCCTTTAACTTCATTTTCAGTTAATGCTTGATGATGGCCGTGAGCATAGCGATCATAACGACTGTTTAATGAAATTAGACTCGTTTGAAATGCGGCAAGCGCGCTATAAACCTGTTCAAGATCCAATGCTTTCTTATTTGGAAAAGCTTGAGCGAACATATTCACGTAACTCACGTTTTGTTTAAGGCTTGTTAATAACTTTGCTGGGCTGTTGCCCATTTCAAGAGGATCAAATAAAGGGCCTTGCGCCTGCTCTTCTAGGCTACTGGCTCTTACATCCCAAAAAAACTTATCAATAAAGGCAACGTTCCATAGGCTCGGTGCACTACGTCCACCTTTCGCCCCGGTAATCCCTATACTCCGGTCAAGATCATCACTAAATCCCTTATCAGGTTGGTGGCAACTTGCACAAGATATTGAACCATCTTTCGACAACAAGGGGTCAAAAAATAAGAAACGGCCTAAATCAATTTGCGCAGGGGTAAAACCATCTCTATGAGCCGGTAAAGAAGTTTGCGTGCCACCTACGCCTCGATTTTGTACTGAATCATAGAACTGATATAAATTAACTAAACGACATACTGGCTCTTGACCTTGAATTGCCACTAATTCAAAACTTGGTGGGCAGTTATTAGCTAAAGTAAAGTCTTGTGCTTGTACAAGCAAACTATTAGCGGTTAATAAGGCCCATACTATAGCTAGCTTTATTGGCCACACTTTCTTGAAAAGAGCCATTACTTAACTTTGTGTTCGGAAGACTGTTTAGCAATATAAAAAAGAATATCAGTTAACTCTTGTCCTTTAGTGGTGTTAGCCATCATAGCCATTTGTCGGCCGTACTTGTCACCTTGTGCATAACCACGGTCACCAACAACAAAGTCACGCATTTGCTGTAACAAATACTGACTGTTTTGATTAGCTAATCTCGGAGCATTAAAGACTGCGTTTCCTTGCGCTTGTCCACCATGACAAGCACCACATTTTGCTTGATAATACCGGGCGCCATTTTTTAAGCTACCAGTAATTGAGTTGCTACTATCGATTTGAGTTACTGCCATTGCTTGAAGATAACGAGCAAGTTCATCAACCTCAGCTTTTGTTAACGCTTTCGCTATTAAAGCCATTGATTTAGCTTGTTCGGATTTATCCCTAATTCCGGAGCTGAAGTTAAGTAGCTGCCTAGACAGATAAGCAGTGTCCTGCCCTGCAATAGCAGGAGCATTTAATGCCGGCAGCCCTTCCCCTTTTACACCATGGCATGCTACGCATTGTTGGTATAAAGCCTCGCCCGTTGGTTTGGCATAACTAAAGAAACTCACAGTTAAACTAATTAATATAATTACTGGCAGTAGTAATTTAATTCGCACAGAAATAGGAAACATACAAACCGACTCAATTAATACCAAAACAGGCACTAACTATAAAAAGAGGGTAATTAAAATGCTTACGAATAATAAAAAAAAGCTGACGAATTATTAAATAAGTCAGCTTTTTTAAATATTAATGCTGTGATAATGGCGCTGTTGAGCGTTTTTACTGAAATCAAAAACTACTACTGGTACTTTTTTCTGTATTGAGTTGGTGTTATTGCGTGAGTTTCTTTAAACACCTTATTAAAAGAGCTCAAACTACGAAAACCGCTTTCGAGAGCTAAGGTTAAAACAGGTGTTTGTATAAAGTCAGCTTGGGTTAACTTTTCACTCACTTCTTTTATGCGATAAAAATTTAGAAAGTCATTAAAATTTCTATAGTTCATTTCGCCGTTAATTAGCTGTCTTAATTTATATTCATGGATAGAAAGGTATTTAGCAAAGCTTGATATAGTAATGCCGTCTTGCTGGTAGAGCTTTTCTTCAACCATTGCCTTAATAATACGAGATAGCTCTTTTGATGGCTGTCTTTTCATGGTCGCACTAGCATCATTTTTAACTGACACGGTTTCAAATAAACTAGATTCACGTAAACGAAATAAGAAGAAATTAATGGAAAAGATTAGAATGGCTAACAATGCCGCTTTAACTAAATCAAAGCCATGCCATTGTATATCCAGTAGCTGATCGATAAAAATCACTAAAAATATGTACAAACCAGAAACACAAATAACACCGCCACGAATATAACGACGCTCTTGTACCAAATCATTGCGCCATTGTTGTCCGGCAATTAGCAGCGCATGACTAATGAGTAGCAACTCTAACAACATGGCACCATACTTCACCATGGCTTGAGCATAAACAAACTGATGTAACTGAAGGCCAAAGATTATCTGCAGTAATGCAGCACTGAGTGGAATAACTAAGGTCATTGATGCAAGTATATATTGCCAACGCTTTAATACCACGTGGTCACCAAAAACACTGATTCCTACTAGCCAAAATATCCCCGGTAAAGCATTACCCCCGATAAGCTCTGCCCACCACATAAAGCTATAAGCTATTATTGGTGCAAAGATATCCCCTAATAAATATCCACAGCCTGACAACATCAATAATAAATACAAACGAATTGATTGATTTTGCCGCCATAAAGGTAACAAAATCAAAAAGCACATTATCATTTGTGCAAAGGAAAAATAGAAAAAGAATAAAGTCATGTAGAATTCAAACTGTTGTTTTAATACTTAACAGTCTATACACAAGCTTAAAAAAATGAAATAACTTTTACTCTTTCTCCTTCATAGTAGAATGGATCAAAAAAGCCTCGAAAATCGAGGCTTTTTATTAAATAATATACAGGTAAATATTAGAACGAATATTTAAAATCAACCCCTGCTTCTAAACCACGATTTATACTACCTTTTGGTGTACCAAGTACATCTGCAGTTAAACCGCCGATACTGAGTACGTGTCGTTGATCCATTAGGTTTCGTCCCCATAAACCTATTTCAATAGAGTCATCATCAGTACTCCAAGACAAGCGCGCATTTAAGTTCTTCAGATCCCTAAAATAAGCACTTACCGATTTTTTATAGTCTTCCAAACCAGCTTGCTCCGCATTAGTATTTTCAACAAAGACATAATCTAAATGAAAATTGGTAGTACCTACGCTAAAATCAGGCATCCAGTCAAAAGTAATGGTGTAATTTACCGCTGCATCAGCAGACGTTTTTTGAGCAGAAATCAACTGCCCTTCACCATTATAAAAATCTGGTGAGAAAGTATCTGTAGAACGAATCTCACTTACCAAACCTAGGGTCACGCTGTCATTTACTAACCAACGTACATCTAGTTCGATCCCCATTAGCTCTTTATCGCTATTAATTATAGTGGGCACGGCTTGTGATTGCCCAGGCGGTTTTGAGTCAATAGACGTTTGTAAGTTGTCTAATTCAAGATAATAAGTACTGATATTGGCGATGACTTGATTCCAAATAATACCTTTATAACCAAATTCATAATTGAGAGTTTCTTCTGGTGCAAATGATTCTGTACTCGGTGTTAAAGAATCAAATCCGCCAGATTTATAGCCTGTTGAATATGACGCGAAAACCATATGGTCATCAGATAATTGATAGCTAGTAACTAACCGACCGGTAACTTGGTCCCAAGAATCTGAAGCAGCACTATCGTTAGGTTGAAAAAGCAAGTTACTGACACCCGGGCGAACCGCTGAGAAAGTGGTTGGTGGTATATACCAAGTAAAATCTTTTTTATCTTTTGAGTAACGTAAACCGCCAATAACATTCCATTTATCGGTTACTGCATAATCAACATCACCGTAGATACCCCAGTTGGTAAAGTCACCGGTATTATTAACACTTTCTTGCCACCATTGACCAGATGAGCTCGGGCCGAAAATTTCAGGAAAACCCATTTGTGCAGCAACAATATCATAAGTAGCATCACCCGTTAGCGAAACAATATCGCCAGTTAACGGCTGACCCGGCATGCCTATAGCCCCCATAATAGGGTCGGCAAACCCAAGCACATTAAGCGCGTTTGCCCATTCATTTGGATTCCAAGTATGCTCCATAGGAAAACCAAAAGAGGCATAAAAAGCCTCTACTGCGCCTTCAAAAGTAACGCCAGATCCAAATGCCGCTTGCGCATGAGCATCGCTAGTCCCCCCAATCATAGCCGAAACTTGCTCAGCTACACCGCCATGAATCACGCCATTTAGCTCAGAAGTGATCAATGTAGTAGCGGTATCAGCGGTAAGATTTAACTCAGTGGTCTGCTTCACCGTTTCTTTTGAATAGGAAAAGCCTGCTACTGCATTGACTTTTTCACTAACATAATTGAATTGCAACTCGGTATAGAGAATGTCTGAGTCCTCATTATTTGAAGTATCAAAATAACGTCGCTCATCAGCAGTTCCGTCTTCATCCTGACGGTTCACCGTTTCCCAATCTCTATAGCTTAGTACATACTTCATCGACCATTCATCACTGAACTCATGATTCAATTTAGCAGTTATGCCGTACATGTCTCTCGCTTCAACACCTTCACGTACATCATTTTCAGCTTGACTTGCAAAAGGGTTTTGTCCTTCATCACGTGCATATTGACTAAAGCCAATTGCCATTGGAGGCCCTTGCTCTAAGTCATCCATATCGTAAGATATTTGAAAATCGGTGCTCTCTGAGATATCCCATAAGAAAGAAATTCTTGCTGCATTATGAGCACGCTCACCTAGGTCCCAAACTTTATTATTTTGATTCCAACTTGCCGTCGAAATATTTTTAACAATACCATCTTGTGCATTAGTCAACACATTAGCACGCATGTAAAAGCTGTCAGTAATGGGAACATTAATCATGCCCTCATAACGCTGTAAATTATCAGTACCGGAAGTAGCTTTCACAAACCCTTCAAAGTCTGCAAATGGCGATTTAGGTACCATATTAACCACGCCCATTGCCGCATTTCGACCGAACAATGTACCTTGAGGACCCTTTAATACTTCAATTCTAGCCATATCAGAAAAAATAACATTTTGTGCTGCACGTGGCATGTAAATGTCATCATAGAAAGTGGCTGAAGAGGGATCGCCACCAACACTTATATTTGGACTAGAAATACCACGCATAGTGACACCCGCTTGCGTCATACTACTATCACTGAAATCAAAGCCAGGAATAAACTTGTCGATATCACTTAATAAAATAGAACCACTTTCTTCGATGGTATCTTCTGTTACTGTACCTACGGTAACAGGCACTTTCAAAATATTTTGTACTCGCTTTTGAGCGGTAACTGTTAGCACTTCTATGTCGCTTTCATTGTTCTTTTCATCAACATCTAACTCAGCAGCATTTAACCATAAAGGTGTCAAAACCAATGCTGAAATTACTGCCTGTGCAACAAGGCTTATTGGTTTGATAACTTGCTTTGAACATGTATTTAATTTCATAACTTCCCCATGCGGCTCTATGTAGTTTTTGTTTTGTTATAGTTTTTATTATTTTCAACATTAACTATATGTCAGTGGTTGACGCCATTGCTTACGTATTGTTAAAAAACCCTGACGGATTGTTAAAATAGCTTGCTGATTATTAAAATATTTCGAAAGCGCTAAAGAAAAAGTTTATTTTTAGGAAGAAATATGAATATTAATGGCACATTTACTTGGTGAAGCTTTAATGGCATAACGTTGAAATTTGTTATTAAACAATGGCAGTTTAATTCACTATTAATTGCTGCTTTTAAATTGCCTTTTTTTTGTAACCTCTGATTTTGCTAGGCTTTTAAATAATCCGATATTTTATTATTAAAAGTTGTTATCATTTGGGCAGAATTATTATCAGAGAATATAAATGCAATTTATTGCTGTACTTGCACTCGCATCATTAGCATGGCTGATTTGGCAGCTTATTAAAGCTAAACGTTTCACTCAGTTTAAGGATAAAATTGACGCTGAACTGAAAGGCCAAGTGATTGATAATATTATTGAAGAGTTAGAGCAAAACCGAAGTGAAATTTTTCCTAATAATGACTGTCATAAACAAGCGACTATTTTTTATTGGACCCAATATAAAAGCCGCATATTACAAGCGGCTTTACGAAGAGAAATAATTTCGGAGCAGTGGTTGAAAGATTCTGGAAACTTACGTAATGCTCAGCATTTATTTTATGTTGAAAAAAACTTTAGACACTAAGTTTTAGTGGAAATCACACTTTTTCAAATTGTAAATCCCAAACACCATGCCCTAAACGCTGGCCTCGGTTTTCAAACTTAGTTAACGGACGAGAATCTGGGCGCGGAACATAATCGTTGGTTGCTGAGACATTATTGTAGCCCTTCGCGCTCTGCATATCTTCTAGCATACATTCAGCGTAGTTTTCCCAATCTGTCGCCATATGAAATACTCCACCAACCTTTAATTTTTGACGAATAGTTTCGACAAATTCAGCTGAAACAATGCGACGTTTATGATGTTTCTTTTTATGCCAAGGATCTGGAAAGAAAAGCTGTACTGTATTTAGGCTGTTATTAGCAAGACAGTCCGCCAAAATTTCAATGGCATCATGTTCATATACCTTTAGATTACTAACACCTTCTTCTACCGCTAAAGCAATACATGCTCCTACACCGGGCTTGTGTACTTCAATACCAATGAAGTTTCTTAGTGGCGCTGCTTTGGCCATTTCAACCAAAGATTTCCCCATACCAAAGCCAATCTCTAAGGTAATAGGGTTATTATTAGCAAAAAGGTTTTCAATGTCGATTAAACCATCACTATGATTTAAGCCCATTGTTGACCAATGATCATTCAACGCGCGCTCTTGCCCTTTTGTTAACCGCCCTTCACGCTTTACAAAACTACGTACTTTGCGAATATATTTACCTTCTTGCTCGGCTTGTTCAATGGTTTTATGAACGCGGTTTTCATTTTCTTTTTCAGTCATTTTTCTATCTTTCTAAATTGCTAATAAACTATTACGTTGAATCGATGGGTGCTAAACTACGACCTTCAAAAATTTAATATCTCAGGGAAGTTACTCTGCCCACCAGACATCATACAACTCACTCACGGCAACTTGGTTAGCTCCGTTTTCATTTAACCATTTTTCCACAGCACTTCTATGCTCATCTGTACACGAGCCTAAATGTTGCGTACAAATTAAACCATGCCACAAGGCGTCGCCTTCCCCACCAAAACCTAAACCGTTTGGCTGAATAATATCACTAAAAAACTTGTCAATAAAAGCATCAAGTTCATCACTGGTAATATCTTCATTCAATTGCCAAGCAACATCAAAACCTAGTTCTTGAAATTCATCTACTCTTAATTTTTTACGTAGTCGTTGACTGCGATTTTTTGCATCAGCTTTCATAGTCTAGCCTTAAAATAATAGTTACTAACAATAATTGCGCGCTATTATATACGAAAGCTGCCTCAAGATGCGAATTTCAGCATACTTGCATCACTAACCTAGAGATAAAATCATTTTTGAGTCACTGATTAGAATTAGTTACACTGCAGCACCAATAGATAAAATAAAGCTAACCATCATCAATACTACAGCTAAGGCTGACGCTTCAGGTAAAGTAGAAATATCATCGGCATCAGCAAAAACATTTTCAAGTCAAGTTATAACCTGGTATCACCAACAAGGTAGAAAACATTTGCCTTGGCAGCAAAATAAAACACCTTATAGCGTGTGGATTTCTGAAATAATGCTACAACAAACCCAAGTAGCAACCGTTATTCCATATTACCAACGTTTTATGGCCAGCTTTCCTGCCATTAGTGATTTAGCTAACGCTGATGAAGATACGGTATTACATCACTGGACTGGCTTAGGCTATTACGCTAGAGCACGTAATTTGCATAAAGCTGCCAAGTTAATCGTTAGCGAGCATAATGGCATATTTCCAGCAGAAATAGAGCAAGTGATAGCCTTACCTGGCATAGGCCGTTCTACTGCTGGAGCAATATTATCTTTAGCATTGAATCAACATCACCCAATTTTAGACGGCAATGTAAAGCGAGTTTTAGCAAGAAGCTACTTAATTGAGGGCTATAATGGCTTAGCTAAGTTCGACAAAGCACTGTGGCATTTAAGTGAAAGGTTAACGCCGGCAAAAGATACCGGCTTTTATACCCAAGCTATGATGGACTTAGGCGCGACTCTTTGTACTCGTGCAAAGCCTAAATGTGAGTTATGCCCGGTTCAAACAAGTTGTTTAGCGTTAGCCAGTAATCAACAAGTCGCTTTTCCTCAGAAAAAGCCAAAGAAGCAGATCCCTGAAAAAAGCACCATCATGGTTATTCCTAAAATAACCACGCCAACGCGTAATGATGTACTAATGGAGAAACGTCCTCCTGTGGGCATCTGGGGCGGATTATGGTGTTTTCATGAAGTAAATAGCAAAGATGAGATTACTCACTTGTTAGAAAAATTAGGACTAAAGGCAATAGACTCGCATAGCGCTATGCAGGAGTTAACAAGCTTTAGACATACCTTTAGTCACTTCCACCTTGATATTTCACCAATAGTTATTGACTGTAAGGTAATAAAGTCAGATAAATTAGCCGAGGTAAACTTACAAGAAATTAGCGAACCAACAAAACAAAAATGGTATGATTTACACACGAATGCCAACGTAGGCTTAGCAGCATCAACTAAAAAGTTGCTGGATTTATTACAAGCCAATTTATAGCTGCATCCTATAACAGTAAATACTAATTAATTTAATAAGAGAAAACTATGAGCCGTACCGTATATTGTCAAAACCTAAAAAAAGAGGGAGAAGCGTTAGCTTTTCAATTATACCCAGGTGAAGTTGGCAAACGTATTTTCGATAATATTTGTAAAGAAGCTTGGGGCCAGTGGCAAAAAAAACAAACCATGTTAATTAATGAAAAGAAAATGAACATGATGAATGTTGACGACCGAGCCTTTTTAGAAAAAGCGATGGTTGAATATTTGTTCGATGGCATTGAGCCAGACATTGAAGGTTATGTGCCGCCAAGTAAGTAACTTTTAATGAATATATTCCTTACTACTGGCGCTGTATTAAGTGCTATTGCCGCTATGCTACATGTTGGCTGTATTTATTTTGGCGCTCCCTGGTATCGCTTGTTCGGTGCAGGTGAAGGCATGGCAACACTCGCTGAGCAAGGTAGTATTCAACCTACGCTTATTACCACCGCTATAGTAGTCGTTTTATCCACTTGGTCTTTATATGCTTTTTCAGGTGCGGGGATTATCTTTAAATTACCTTTCACCAAATGGGTATTAGCTATTATCACACTTATCTATCTATTTAGGGGTATTGCTGGCTTTTTTCTTATTGGTAACCCTTTAGGCCGCAACCCTGAATTTTGGTTGTGGAGTTCTCTTATTTGTCTTTGTTTAGGTATTATCCATTTACTCGGTTTAAAGCAAATTTGGTAAAACCGTTGAGAAGTGCACTAAATTTTCACTCAAATGCGCTTTAAAGCAACAAAGCGCAGAAAAAAACGCCAAACAGAAATTTATTTAAAAAAAAGTGTTGACTGAAATACAGAAAAACAGTTTAATACGCCCCGTCTTAACGAGGCAGCGAAAACGCTTCGAAAAGTAACGCCCCGATAGCTCAGTTGGTAGAGCAGAGGATTGAAAATCCTCGTGTCCCTGGTTCAATTCCGGGTCGGGGCACCATTTACAGAAATGGTGCTCATAGCATTATTTCGGTGCCAAAGTATATTGGTTATTAATTGATATACTGCACACAACTTTGTGTGCCGACTTAGCTCAGTTGGTAGAGCAACTGACTTGTAATCAGTAGGTCGCCAGTTCGACTCCGGCAGTCGGCACCATTCATTCAAGCCCTAACTTCGGTTAGGGCTTTTTTGTATCTATTGATTGGTCGAATTCTAAAGTATATTTCATTAGCACCAATAAACTCCCTTACCCCGCATATTCTGCACGCTATACGTGATTCAATCCTGTCATACCAATATGTTAATAGGTACGGAAACCACACCTTTTTGAATTACCCTGACTAGGGCACTAATTTGAACTAGGGTAAGCATGCTTGGTTTGATTGATTTACCTATTGATATAACGTTTATTTGGTGATTTTTGCGAGTAAAAAAGGATTTAATCCGTTGCTTAGGGTATTGGGGTAACTGTATAGCCCACTATAACTGCGGGTGAATTTTATTAGGGTAAATAGTTGATGGTGTAAATATCCGAACTGGGTATTAGCACCAGTGATAGCCGTTGGTTTGTATAGGTAAAGTATTAATAATCAGATTTATATTTAACACAAATCAATTGATATCATTTCAACCTTATTTCCATAATGATTTCATAAACAAATCTAGATCCAGTTGCTATTTCTATTGATAACCAGCCTCTCAAAGAAATTTTTTTATTCAACAACATATACCTAAACACTATATTTACAGATTTATTTTTAAAGCTCAGGTTTTTCGGTTGAATAGATTGTTCTATTAAAGTTAGCTTTACTAATTGTTGTGCCTTTAAAGGCTGCATTTTTCAAGTTTGATCCTTCAAAATTCGCACCATCAAAATCTGAGAGAGTTAAATTCGTTGATTGAAGGTTAGCTCTTTCAAAATCAGCTTTATAAGCTTTAACGTTCATTAAATTCGCATTTTCCAAATTAGCTTTTCTTAAATCAGCCATTTCCAAATCACAATTATAAAGATCAACACCAATTAACTGGGCATTAACTAAGTTAGCGCCATACATAATGGCACCATTAAGGTTAGTATAAGATAAGTTTAACCTACGTGGATTATGGTTACTCTTGGGGAGACAGCGCCCTATCACAGTAATTGCGGTTTGGATGTCTTCGCTGATCTTTACCCTGTTTTCATTATTAACAGGAGAGTTAAGCCTAATATAGGAACATAAAATTTCCATTACTTGAGGATAGTAATCTGCATTATTGTTCGCTGTTTTTTCTAGTACAAAAATGGCTCCTATTCTCCTTTCAAGACTTGGAATACCTGAGTTATTTGCCCCTAATTGCTCAATACTTTTGTTGAACATCTCAGAAATATGGTTTGCTTGTCCAGTTTTTGCTGTAGCAGAAGCTATAATTGTTCGCCAAATAAGAAACGGAAAGCCTATGGATGCGATTGAAACCAATCCCAGATTCCGAATAAGCTCATGGTGCTCAATTAAAAGTTTAAATACTTCCTCCCAAGAATTTATCGCCATATAATATATAAATTTCCAGTTTTCATAGGAATATAAATAACACTTTAGAGTTACAACATGTCGTACGGTAGAATACAAATACGATTTACTACAATGAATTTACCTGAATATACTTTAATAACAAGTTTAAAAGGTATTATTAACATTGACAAAGATTTATAGTATCTATTAGGTTAACGTTTGTCATTCTTAAACTGGAAATCAAAACTTTGAAAACAAATACTAATCAATGAATACTTTTTTTATAATTATTTCGACGTTAATATCGTCATTCTTTTTTATTAAATTCTTTTTTCCTATTTCTATTAATATAGGGTTAACAGATAGACCTACTACTCGGAAAACTCACTCTGGTCAGATTCCATTAATTGGCGGGATAGTAGTTTTTTTGACCTCAGCAATAAATTCAATTTTATTCCTCCCTATAACTCAACAACTAAACTTATTTTTCATAGCCTCAGCTATGGCAGTGTTTTTCGGTGCTTTGGATGACAAATATGACGTTACTATACGCATAAAAGCCATCACTATATTTATAATTTCTAGCATTATGATTTACGGTTCGAATATTTACATTTCAAATTTTGGAAATTTACTAAGTTTCGGAGAAATTAGAATTGGCTTTTTTGGTGTTTTCGCTACTTTTTTAATTTTTTCATTCGTTATTCATTCATATACTTCAATAGATGGAATCGATGGACAATTAGCATCGTTAAGTATTGTTTCTCATTTTTCACTTGCAGTTTTATTCCAACTATATGGAAATGAAGGTTATCATATTTATTTGTATGTAATTGTATCAGCGTTAATTCCGCCTTTATATTTTAACATTACAAATCTTACTAAAGCTCAGAAT
This sequence comes from uncultured Colwellia sp., assembly GCA_913062815.1. GTDB lineage: Bacteria > Pseudomonadota > Gammaproteobacteria > Enterobacterales > Alteromonadaceae > Colwellia. The sequence continues at coordinate 161,268 of CAJXWZ010000001.1, forward strand.
AAAATTTTTATGGGCGAAGCTGGTGGGTGGTTTTTAGGGCTATCATTTGTGTTTTTTGCAACATTAGGAAGTCAAGGAGAGTCCGCAATATTTAAACCTATTACCGCTATCTGGCTAACAATAGTCCCTATTATGGATAATATTTACATTATATTCCGTAGAATATCTAAAGGTCAAAGTCCATTTAAGCCAGGAAGAGATCATATACACCATACCCTACAGAGATATGGTTTCTCGTCCACTCAAGTGTTATTAATAGTGTCTGTTCTATCAATTTTTTCTTGTTTAATAGGTATATTAGGAGAAATTCTAGCTATCCCTGAGTATTTAATGTTTTCATTCCTAATTGCCTATTTCATTTTGTATTTTACGATTCAGAATTATTTTATAAACAGTAATCAATCAATTAATTAATTCACTGAATTTTTAACTATTTCTAAATTGAAAATAAATATTAATCATTAAACCTATCAATCACTGCTTTCATTTTCTCAGCCACCTGATTCTTCTCTAAATGAGCATAACGCATGGTAGTTGCAATATTTGAATGCCCTAGAATATGTGCAGTTTCTTGAACTGTCATACCATTTTGCACAAGTCTTGAAGCACACGTATGACGAAAATCATGAACACGAAAATCTTCTATACCAGCATTTTGAATTGCTCGACGAATAGCGATAGTAGAATGTTTACGTGGGTTATTACCGCTTTTATCCGTGAAAATCCATTTGTGATGTACCTTCTTATCATTTCTAGATTTCAACACCTGATACACGCGATTTGACATGTACAACACCGCTTCATTATTTGTCTTAGAACGTTTCAATAAAATAGTTTTTCCTTTTAAATCAACTTGCTGCCATGTTAATTCTGCAATTTCACTATATCTAGCGCCTATATCTAATAATAAAATGACTAAATCCCAGTTATCTTGACGTTGTTTCATCAATTCGGGTTTGTCGGTGAATGGTGTTAGCTTCTTATAATACTTGGTGTTATCTGGAACTAACTCCGCTAATAAACGGATTTCTTCATCACGACTTAATGAACGTATACGCTGGTTCTGTACCTTAATTTTCGGAAACTTAATTATTGGTACTTGGTAATCCAATCGATTCATATACTCAACACAACCACGTAATTGAATAATGCCATGCTCAATTGTTTGTGCTGCTCTACCTTCTTGTTTACGTGTTAATACGTAATGTTCAAGATCAGCTGTAGTTAACTCATTTACTGGTTTGTCATCAAAATACAGCTTTACACCACGTACTTTATTAGCAATATCATCATAACTTTTTAGGTCTATTTTCGATGTTAAGAACAAATCTAACGCGTCATACAGGTTAATTGAATCCTTAACGCCTAATAGTTTTTTATCTAGTATTTCTTGGCGATATTGGCGCTCTATTTGTAGAGCTTTTGATTTATTTTTAGATTGTGAAGATTTCTGAAACGTTTTACCGTCAACCATGAAGCGTATTTGAAAAATACCTGAATTTTTTTGCTTAATTAATGTCATTATTTTATTCCTAATGTTATCCGTTGATATGACATTACTATCCATCCGTTACTCGCCTACTGACAACAGCTAGCACAGGTAATTACTCACCCAGTTTTAGTGAATATTCGTTGTCTAAACAAACAATTAGTTTGATGGTTCCCCTAGTTAAAACAAACAACACAGGTAACTTATGAATCCAACAATATTAAGAAACTCTGATGCATCTATACGTGGTTTTATTCATTTCTTAGGAGAACATAGAACAGAGATTAGAAATGCTAACGGTCAAACACTTGGGTGGTATAACCCAACGAGCAATATTACGTATTACATTAACGGTACCATGGTTGGTTTTGGTAATTTACTGTCTAGTTTAATATAACAATGAATACTGCCTGATATGTTAACTCTTACGAGTTAACAGGGCTGTGGGCGACTTCCATCACCCACCCCCTGCTGTTACTTCCATTCAGTTCGGGCAGTCAGATTACAATAATGACGATTTTCATTTACTCACCTCTACTTTGTCACTTGTTAAATTTATTAATTACTAAAATCTACAAACAACAATCCTTTACTAAGTAACGTCACAGCTGGTGTGGGCTGTACTCGGATTGCGTTATAATCCGAATACAATCACTTCAATCCTAAAACTCAGCAAGCTCTGGCTCACGCTCTAAAATCACCGAGCGATTATTATCGTCTTTACCAATATACTGATAATCTTCGTATTTTAAGGATTTTGGCTCAACCCCCTGAGCTAACCATCCCGTTCGACTTGTAACCTTGATCGCAAGCTTGACCTTAATTTGACTATACTTAAGCGTTGGGTGACTTACCGCCAGCTTATCTTTTAAGAAAGTAATAAGCTGGTTACGATTAAACGACACTCTATTACCATCTTGCTCACACCTTAGTCTATATAGCTCAAAGCAATCATCGCCACTGATAAACTTAAACTGTTCATCATCAAATACCTGCTCAATCAACCAATCTTCTGGCCCTGCTTGTGCTTTAAGTAACTCTTGATAATCCTGACCATGTAAAGCCGTTGGACGCATAGGTAAATCGTTAACGGTATCAAGAATATGGTTGAGCCATTTTGCCACCTCTTCTTTATCACCAAGTAAGTGTTCATGCTGATGCCACCAGATTTCAGCATCTTTATGGCTGATATTACGGTGTAACATAGTATGCTCAATAATAGAGCGACTCGACTTTAAAATGGAAAACCTACGGTCTGACTTACTTCTACACAGCTTAATTGGCCCTGACGAATTGTTACCAGCAATAAAGTATAGCGCGGTGTTATAAACCACCTTCTCTTTACCAAACTTAGGATTTACATTTAAACTTGCTTTATCAAGCACAGCTTTAAGCTTTTCCATATCAATGTCATCAAAATTTGACTCATCTCGCAGCACAACCATTTTACCTTCATACAAGCCGTTAAAATCTTTGCCACTGTCTTCTTTCTCAGAGTGTACTTGATGCTGACCAAATATAGTGGCAAGTAAAATATCAATGAATAGCGTTTTTCCTGTTCCACCACCACCAAAATTGGCAATAGCTGGTAATCGATAATCATCAGGAAATAAGTATTTCCACGCGATAACTTGCTTTAAGTGCAATATATTTTCTTCTTTTAAGTCACCTAGCGAATTAAGCAAAATATCAAAGACTTCATGATATTCGCCAGTTAGTGGCTGTAGCCAGTGCTCTTTACGAAACTGGTTTAAGGTATAGCTAGGTAATGCGAGCGGTGAAAATGACGTATTTTCTAAGTTGCGACCTGTGTGTTCGAGAATTTCATAAAGTCGCTTTGTAGCACCTTTACCTTGTAAAAATGGTTCACGTTTAGGTAGTGAGCTGGTTTTATGCCGTAGCCACTCCCCCGTATTAAGTTTGTACTCATAGATTAAGTCTTCATCTTGCACATAATACAAATCACGACGGTTAAGTAAATCCAGAATAAACGCTTCAACCTTAGCTTCTGCATCATCTTTAACTTCATTAAGCGCTTTTACCTTATCGGCTTTATACTGCTCTTTTTCTTTAATCAGTGCTGACTTTTCATTATCAGGTAATGAATCCTGTTGCTGGATAAACGAAACGCTTTGTTCAATCGACGCTATTTCTTGTTCGATTAATTTAATTTTCGATGAACTTAAATTACTAGCACCAGCGATATCGATGCTTTTACCGTGGTTACGCAACAGCTTTGCAAGAAAGTGTGGTGAAACATCGGTAAGCGATTGTGCATATTGCCACTGCTTTCTCGCTTCTATGGGTGACTTACTCGCCTTAACAGCCTTTGACACATCAAGCCAATCTGTTAATGAAAAACCAGCGTTTATCATGGCAGCACACAACCTAAAATATTCGCCATATTTAAGTGACTTACCTAAAGACATAAAGTGATACTTAATCAAGTGACGTAAATATGCTGGTAATGGCTTATGAACGACTTCATTAGCTATTATCTGCCGCTCTTTAACCGTTTCCACAACTGCTATTGACTCATAATCATCTAAATCTAAGTAATCACCATCATGATACTCGCTATATGCATATTGCTCTCTATCAGGATGACAAGCATATAAGTAAAATGGTCTAGCAATATCAAAAGAACTTTTATCTAGCCCCTTAAAGTTCTCACGCAATGCTTGTGACTTAGCTCTAACAACGTCAGGATTAACAGGCTCTTTAAGCGGCACAATAACCCGATAGCGCTCTTCCATACTCTGTTCTTTGTCATTACTATTAGCAATAGCTTTACCGTGACTAAACGTTGTGTGGCGAATACAAGCATATGATGCAAACATTTCATCAATTTGTGCTTTATTAGCACCACCATCAAAATCAAAGCAAAGCGCTGAAACCGATAGTAAGTTAGCCCCTTGGCGAGAGGCTCTTCTCTCGCCATCGGCTTCGCTGTAAGCGAATTCAGCCATACAAATAGCAGCACCTTCTTTTTTATTACGGACATAAGGTTGCTTGAAATGTTGTTCATATAACTCTGGTAGTGTTAATTCTATTTGACTAGTTTTTTTTGCCTTGTCAAAAACGTTATCAAACAATGTTGCTACTAGTGTTTTGTTCATGACCCTTCTCCTTATTTTCTGCGGATATAGCCGCGACTCGTAATGCGGTGGTTAATTTCTTCAGTTTGGTACCCTGCGCCTTTAAGCTCTCTAGGCGTCGGTAAATACAAGGGTTGATTGAGGCGTAACCTTCCTATGTGACGAATACGTACTAGCTCATTATTAAGACCTTTAGTATTGGCCGTAAGTAATAGTGATAGCCGGTATAAAATTGAGTGAAACGCTTCAGTTAAATCAGGTGACTTGAGTGCAGTTTTAACTAACTTTTCTAAATTAATATGGCTCAGGTTTTCAACTCTTAGGTAATGTTGTATCGCATACAAACCAGAGCGAATTTTTTGTTCTGAATATCGGTGTGGCATAATAAAATCCAAATTTTGGACGCAAAAATCCCCTACGGTTTTTTCACGTATTAAAAATTAATGTTTAGGAAAATGCGTGGGTGAGCCCCACGCTAATAAAAGAGTTAAACTAAGCTTTAACTTCTACAGCTATGCCAAAATCAGACACTTGATGCTGCTTAATGAGCTTAAGTAGTACTTGGCTATTAAGCTCCCAGAAGTTTGGAAATGGCAACTCATCGCACTCTAAAGCTTGATTAGTAAAATAGATCAGTATCTCTTTGAGCTTCTGTTTTATTAAACTTGAAGACAAACACAGGTTAACCAGACCTAAGAAGTAAATTTTTACTTCAGTTTTAAATAGGTCATCAACTACTTCTTCAACATTTGAAATAGTTACAACACTTGTCACTTTATACCCATCTTGCTCATTACTAGCCCACATTAATTTAGGAGCTTGATGATCCGATACAACCATATGGTAATTAGTATCTCCTTCCTGAAATGCATAACCATATACAAGTTGATTAGAAATTGATTTAAGCTCAGGAATTAATTCATCTATCGATTTAACGAATGTTGTCCCTGCTCCCTGAGAAAGCAATGAACCGCTATTTTTTGGAAGTGTTTCATAGCTATAGTATGAAACTACATCATCAAGAGTCATGCTTAACATGCTAATTCTCCTTCAGCTTTGAAGTTAGTAGACACCAATAGAGGTAAAAATGTAATCTCTGTAGACCAGTCGAAGTCATTAACTGAGTGCGTTGATAAAATATTCATCAAAATGCCATAGTTCCTAAGTGACCAACTGTGTTGTTCTTCAATTTCTGGCGGGGTTAATGCTCGATTACAGTTTCTAACAAAAGCTGCTTTCATATTATCATCAACAATTTTTGACATTAAAATCAGGTTTAGCAGCCCACCTATAAGCTTGTCAGTTTCGCTGGGTTCAACATCAAAACTTACATTTTCCATAATACAAGAAACTTCCATCTCATCTATCGTAAAGCCACTAGAGTTATTGGCGCTCGTTTCTATGATCAACGGGGAGCATTTCTCTCTTGGTATCAAATAGAAAGGTCCATTGCTGTATAGACTATTAATAGTTAAATAATTAACCATTGGGCTTTCAGTCGATGGCACACCTTTTACAATAGATGAAAGTGGCTTTATCCCCTTTTCCCACTTACCTTCAATAAATGCTATAGGCTCAATTGACGACACCAAAGGTTTATAAGCTCCACTTTGCAACTGCATTAATACGTCAAACAAGTCATTGCTAGCATCACCTTTTACAATTTTATAACCGTTCATTTTACTGCCCTCTACTAATAGAAATTTGCTTAACTTGAGCAATTAAACGACTAGAGCGCTTAAACTCATATGCAATGACTTTCCAATAATTACGAACTTCATCAATAAGTAACTCAGTGATTTGTTCAATTTCAGGATTTATATCTGCGTTATCAGTGCAGTGTAAGTTAATTGCTTCTTTCACCAATTGATTGATAGGCTGTCTAAAATTCTTAAACGCATTAATAAAGAAAAACATGCTATTGCTATTACAACGTGAGTTTATAAGCTCTAGCAATAACTCAATAGCATCTAATGTACGAAGAGCATTAGCTAGCGTTTGCTCAAGAAACATATGCGACTCAGATAGGTCGTAAATATCAGTCATATACCCATCTGAAAAATCTTTTAGCGATGATGACATTATTTGTGACTTACCATCGTCAGATAAAACTACTGATAATGTACCTCCTTCAACTAGCGCATCAGGAGCTTCTATGACTAAAAGCTTTTCATGGTCTAATAAATTAAACGGTGAGATTGATAATAAGGATGATGTTTCGTCGTTTACGACGTTCCAACCTTCGTAAGCAACTTGCTCGATACCTGTGATGTGGGTTAAAAATTCGGATGATTGATTTATTGATGTTGTCATAATGACCCCTTATTAAGTTAATGTTTATCAATGTGATACATCTTAATATGAGATCAGGGTAAGACTGGCTTACCCTAGTAGTTGGCGTGATTTAAGCTTTATCGAATTCTGCAATCTGTTTAGCAATAATTGCTCCTTGCTCAAAAATGTAGTCAGTTTGCTTTTTATTCACACGTTTGGGTGCACTATTAGGTGCTATTGACCTTATAGCTACTGAAAGTTTTGCCACTTTTGGCACTGTGTCAGGTTTAAGTTTATGACCATATGCTTCTTCAAAATGAGCCTTTATAAGTTCAGCCATTTTATTGGGGGATATTTCAGAGTGCTTTGGCCAGATGTGTGGTGCAATTTTTTTAGCTCGACTGAAGAGTTTTTCTTGTTCAATTGCTTTGTTTTTAGAGGATGTGCTCCCCCCTGAACTATTGCTTTTTTTCAATTTTTGCCATTCTTCTAATAAATCATTTGGTACTTGATCCAAAAACTCTTCATGTAACAAAATAGTATCGGATACTGCTGTACTTATTTTAGCTAAGGCAAACGCCTGACTTGCTTCACCAAAAGCTAACCATAAATCATTAATTGCACCTGAATCTAAGACATTAACAAGCTTGTTTAGTGCAAAGACGAGTAGTATATCGCTAGGAATTAGCGGTGTGTGGTGGTTAACAAGTTTATCTATATCTTGGTTATATACACCTGAATTTACATATGATAAATCAATGATATGCCCCGTATAAGCATTCTCAACATCAATTAAATAGTTTTCAATAGCACGATTAAATAATGCAATATCCTCGTCATCCAAAGAGAGGTCTTTTATATTTTTTACAATTTCATGTAGTAACTGGGATACGGCTGTCGGTAATTCAGCATAATTGCTTAACTCAAAAGATTGGCAATACGATAATGCTGAGTTAGTGGATAATAGATTCATCTATTACTTCCTTAATAAAAGTGCAATTTAACCGCAGACTATACTCTATTATCAAAGCTTAAAAAAATACCCAAGTACTTGGCGGAATATAAGGAGTTCAGTTAGCACTACGATGGGTAACTTACGCAGATTCTACACTAATCGACTTCGCTGTTGTTACCTTATGGTGTGAATTTAGTTCACGGATCTCGATATCCGCTATAGGTAATAAAATACGCGTGTTTATATACGGCTACGCGCTAAAGTGGGAGAGTTGATTTAAACAATTTAACGATTTTTCAAAGCTGCTAGTACATCAGCTTGTAGTTTTACTAGTTCATCAGCAGCTATGCACTCAAAGCCAGCGATATCTTCAATAATAAGTCCAACATACTCATATACTGCATCAATGTTTTGTACATCAATGTCAGCTTCATTAACAAGCTCTGCCAGTTGTTTTATTTGTGATGGTGTTAGCATAGAAATGTCCTTTGATTAAGTCAGGACACTATCCATTGATTAACTTTTAAAGCCAACAATCGTCAAGCTGTTGTCTTATACCTTAATTGCTTTGATGGTAACCCTAACAAATAAATAAGGAGTTACCATGACCAAAGCTAATCCACTACAAACATTAACCTTTACAACAAAACCAAAGATTGAAGCTGTCAACCCTATCGAAGTAAAACGAGCTAAGTTAATCATCCGATTAAACGAGCAACGAGCTATGGTTCAGTGTTTATTAGATAACACTGATTTTATTGCTTATAAGGAAGTATTCATTACTGATGATGAATCAGGAGAGAAACGAAAAGTAAAACGCCCTAAACGTATTCGCCCTTGGTTTTATCAATCAAATGATAAGTATTATTTTGAAATCAAATACGGCACTAAATCCCTAGAAATTCAAAAGAACAAACTAGCGATTGATGTTGGTGATAAAACCAAATTGTTAACGGTGATCGATACGATCATCGATGCTACCAACCAAGGTTTTCTAGATACTGAATTAAAAGCAGTCAAAGGGCCAAGCAAGAAGTAAGTAATAACAGACGAAGCAGAAAATTTTTTAAAATTTTTTTAATAACTAACTACTGATTTATTTTAAATAGAAATAGTTCACTTAAATACTGTCTGTTTCATCTGTTGTTTTATTGTTTTTAGAATCATCTGGTTTAACTGGGGTAATTAACTTTTTGGGTTTAACCGGTTTCTTCGGTTTTACAGTTTTTATCAATTTAATTTCTATAAGTTTCATATCTGTTAGCTATGAGGTTGCTGGTAATGATATTTATAGAAATCATACCTAACATACCCGACTATTTTTTAAATTAACTGACAGTAGTTTAATCATCAATAATATTTTCAAATATCAATATACTCAAGTATGTTAATAATTCAGTAAGCTTTGTCACATATCCTATTGAAAATTATATAATTACCACCATATATAAACCTTCGATGTATTAAATAAGGAAGTTTAAATGAAAAATTTAGTAGTAAAACCCGGTGATGTAGTCGTTTCAGATTTTGGTTTATACCAACATTGGTCTTTAGTAACAGACAAGCTTTGTGAGCAAGGTTATCCCATGTTGATTTCTGCAACTAAAAGGAATGGTACTGTTCAAGAAGAAAAATGGGTTGACGTTACGCAAGGTAAACATACTTATGTAACAAATGTGTCCTTTGATAGACCTTTATCAGATGTTTTATTTGATGCTCGCAACCAAATTGGTTTATGGATCTACTCAGTTACAACTAACAACTGTGAACACTTTGTAAAAAAGGTGACGGGTTTAAAAGTTACTTCAAAACAAGTTGTTGCTGGAGTTGCTGGTGCGGCAGTTGGAGCTACTTTGGTTGCAACTTTATCAGAAAATCCCAAAGCCATAAAAATATTAGGTGTAGCAGCATTACTAGCTGCACTTGTTGTATTAACAGTTAAAGCAACAGAACAAAACGAATCGACTGTAGAAATATAGTCAAATCTCCGCCAAGAAATAGGGTAGTAGTGTAAGAAATGGTGCTACCTATCCTACAACTCCCGTATATACCCTATTAAGCAACGGATTTAGAATCATAGAATATTAGACAAAAAATTATAATTGTTAACTATTTACTATAAGATTAAACTTTAAGCTCAGGAAGTAAACCTCCCAATATTAAAATAAAACTAACAAATCTGACTGCCAAAATTTAATAAAGATTAAAAATTAACTAGCAAAAACCAATCTATTGTTGTCATAATACCCCCATATTTGGTTACTGTTTTTAACGAGAAATTATGGAATTACAAGATAAAAAAAATATAATTCAACAAGTATTAGAGTGGATTAGAGAGAACGGTAGCAACTCCGAAAATAAAAATGATATCAATGAAAATACACCTTTATTAGAGTCGGGTGCATTTGATTCTATGCAGGTATTGTTATTGGTTATTTGGCTTGAGTCTGAATTTAATGTAACCATCGGTGCAGATAAAATGACACCTGAACTTTTTTTCTCTCCGAACACTATAGCTCTAAAAGTCATAGAATTATCCGAGCAGATGGCGCTGTAATTTACCCATAGAATTTTTAGGCAATGTTTCAACTACTTCTATTTCTTGGGGGCATTTGTAGCTTGGCAAATTATTTTTGCAAAATTCGCTTAAGAACCTTTCATTTATAACTTTTTCAACAACAACATAAGCCTTTATACCTATTGTATTTATGTTATTAGTGTCTTGGGTGATTGCTGCTTCAACAACATTTTCGTATTGCTCTATAAGGCACTCAACTTCATTTGCAAAAAACTTATAACCTGCGACGTCTAACATTAATTCCTTGCGCCCTTCAATTATTAAATCACCATCATTCAACAACCTCCCCATATCGCCTGTTCTATACCAGCCATTTACAAAAGATAGCTTTTCTCCGTTAGCGTATTGAGTTGCAATTGTTCTGCTTTTTACTTCAATTGCACCTAAGTCATTATTAGCAACTTGATGACCTCTTTCATCAACTATACGCATAGTGACACCTTTCATACCTTTACCAACGCTTGAGTTGTTTAATCTAGACAAGTTAGCCATATTAATTGAAATAGCTCCGGCTTCGGTACAGCCGTATAGTTGACGGATAGGAATATTAAACTTTTCAATTATAAGTTTGTAAGTAGCTTCCTTTAGTTGGATTCCAGCAGAGAAGCATAACCTTAAATACGGTAGTCTCTCTTGATAAGGCCATTTTGCTAGATGATCAAAAATAAAAGGAATTGCAGGGAATACAGTAACCCTTTCCTCTTTGAGAAGATTAACAATGTTTTTTAATTGAAGAGGTATTGGTAATTCATTAGGCAGAAATACTAACTTAGCCCCTGACCCTATTGAAGCCCAAAAAGCATTAGCCATACCATGAGCATGGTTTAGAGGTAGTATACAGAGTATTGAATCAGAGCTACTGAAGCCCATGCTCTGCCTAGACTGTTTTAGTTCTGTTACACACTCCACATGTGACTTTATAAGTTGCTTGGAAATACCAGTGGTTCCTCCTGAAAACAGTTTGACCGCGGGCAAGTTTTCATTGTTACTCTCCTGGTCAATATGAATAGGCTTGATGCTTTGAGGTTTGTTTTTTAAACATTGATAGTCATCATTCACAACAATTAGCTGCTGAATGTTAATAATTGAAGATTTATTATATTCTTCAAGAGCACCTTTAAACTTATTGCTTGTAATCAAAAACTTTAAAGATAATTTAAGCCTTAATAAATCTGCAAATTTGAGCGAAATATTTAGCGGCATTACACAAGCCCCCAACTTTAAGATCGCCAAATAATTAATCACAAAAAATGGTGTTGAAGCCAGCCACAACCCAACGGTATCACCACAAGTCACACCTTCAGCTTTTAAATGTACTGCGTGTTGATCTACTAATTCAGATAGTTCTTGCCAAGTAAGCCTATAATGACCATATACGATTGCTTCCTTATCTTTATTCAGTTCAACAGTAGAAGAAAAAATTTGGCTTAATGTGGTCAAAATAACAGCCTTTAGGTTATAGCTAGATGTGGGGCTGGTGTATTTTCTATATTAGATAAAGAGCTATCTAAATAAGGCTTAAGAATATGCCCTTCGGTATTTTCAACAGTGTCGATAAACTCTCGCATGGCATCTAAAACTGGCGCTGAAGCCCTGTCATAAACATTACCTTGAAGCAGTTGAATGACTTGTAAGCGATATTCTTGTTTAGAAATAAAAACGGTAAATATAGGCAATAAACGATAATACAAGGTAATAAACTCATACCAAATCTCAGTTCCTAATTTCACCCTATCTTCATAAGGCTTTAACATTTTTGAGCTTACATCATCCACCTTTAAAGCTTTGATTAATTGCTCCACTGCAAATTTTGCACTATGCATTGCAATACTTACACCTGATGAAAAAATTGGATCAACAAACCTTGCTGCATCACCAATTAACATCCAACCGTTACCGACGAAAGAGTCCATTTTATAGCTGTAGTCGGCTTCTACTTTTATTTTATTTACTCGCTTCGCATTCTTTAACGCTTTTGCTATATCTGGAGCCCCTTGGCTCATTTCATTAAACCAAGCCTCATAATCTTCTTTCGCTCCTTTAAATACTTTTTTATCCGTAACAACACCTATCGAAGTAATAGTATCGCTTATTGGAATTTGCCATACCCAACCTCTCTCTACAGGTAAAAAATGGATATGAATGTCATTAGGACGATTGCCTCTATCAACTCCCTCAAACCAAGCGTGCACCGCAAACTGATTAAAGTTCTGATCAGCTTCCTTGATTTTCAATTGTTTACCTATAACAGTATGCCTTCCTGATGCATCTAAAATTGCTTTACATGGAATAGTTACAGTCTGCCCAGCTATATTGACTATCACTCCTGTCGCTTTATCATTTTCGAAAACGACTTCCTTTACTCTTACACCTTGAATAACTTTTGAGCCCATTTTTTCTGCATGTTTCAATAACAACATATCCATTTTGGCTCTATCAACCTGATAGGTGTAATCTTGATTTACCCCTTCCTGTTCAATTTCGCTAAACTCTACGTGCAATGAAGCTCCAGCTTTAGCTGGGTGCCATGAAGCTCCGTATTTATGAATAAACCCTTCTTGCTCCATAACTTCAAGGAAGTTTAACTCTTCGAATATTCTAGTAGTAGCTGTCACCATAGACTCACCCACATGTTCTCTTGGGTGGACAGCAGATTCTAAAATTAAATTTGGAATTCCTTCTTTCGATAAGTAGCAACCTGCTGCTGCACCAGCAGGTCCTCCACCAATGATAATAACGAGCTCTTCCATATTATTAGTTCTCCGAGATATTCGTGTTGATTTTTTATAAATTAAGAAGATAAAGACTTGAGTAGTCTTTGTCATATTTATATTTTCTAAGATTTTCTTTAGACGTTTGCTGTATTTTAACTTTGGAAAATTTCTTTTTATAATATTTGACTAATTCTGGGTTGTTTAATACCCCGCTATAAAGAAGTATTAACCTTTTATATGCTCCTATTAAAAGCGGATCTTGTACTATAGCTTCCTTCAATGCTCTAGCCGCTGACTCGGGGTCACCACACTTAAATACAGAACCAGCATAAACATAGTGCGCATAAGGGTTAAAATATCTTTTCCCTATTGAGTTTGATGCTTGAACTGCAGCTTCTTTAAAGTTGCTCATATCATAATGAGCACGAGAAAGCCCAAGATAAGCGTTAAAGTCTTCCTCATCAATTGACAGCATTTCTTGATAAATAGAAAGCGTTTCTTCTACTCTTCCTAAACTTCTAAGACATTCAGCACGTATATTGAGTAGTGTTGAAGGGTTATTTACAAGCTCTACCTGCGCTTTTTGCGCATAACTCAAGGCCGTTTCATATTCCTTAGCCGTAAACCTAGTAAGTGCTTGTAAAAATGCCATACCTGATAAGTTTACTCTAGACTTCTTCCATAAACGCTCTTTCCATGCAATTTCTTTGTCTGTTATGTGCTCAGGAAGTTTTTCATCTAAGGTTTTCCAAGCTTTAAAAGCTTCTGCCGCATATAGCTTTTTAAAAGAAAACATTTCATCAACACTTGATATGGCTAATTGCGGTTCATTAATTGAAATATAACAATTCATTAATTGATACTGATATTTACTCTCAGTAGGATCTAATTTGGAAAGTAACTTTAAAATAGAGATCGCTTCACCTTCCTTATTAGCCCCCATCAAAGATTCTACAAAATTGAATAAAAACTCACGATTTTGAAGTCCTTCCAAATCAGGTGTCGATAAATTTATTGTATTGTGAGCATCCACTTTAGTGGTGAAATGCAGATACTTTTCTAATGAACTTTTGTCAAAAGCAGTTACAGCTTGTTCGGTAGCAATTGATTTAGGTACTTCTATGCTATCATCAGCTTTGTTTAAGAAAAGCTCCGTAAGTACTCTCCCATCAAATGAATCTGTATTAGGGATATTTAAAAAGTGCAATGTCGTTGGCACTAAATCTGTTATTCGCGCACCATAAATCAATTTATCCTTCTGAACGCCTTCCCCTGCAACAATCAATACTCCTGGCTCAATTAGCTCTTTTTGTTCTTCCTGCTTAACAATATTTCTTTTATTTCCTGCATGTACACCTTCGTCTGAAACTAAAATAATCTTTACTTGTTCACCAGCAATATCCATTAATCTGCCTAGCATCATATCGTGAAAGACATAATTGCCATCAACTACATGTTGATACAATTCATAATCCCCCATACTTACTATCTCTGTCTTTGGAGCTCTGAAGTTAGCAAAGTCATTGGCAATTTTTTTAAAACCAGAATAATAGATACAAGCATAATCCCAATCTTGTGTTTCAACCAATTCAGTAGCAATTGCGTGTGTGGTAGCAGTTTCTGCCACATATTGAGCAAGTGCACTCAGTCGCCCATCAGATACCTGATCATGTTCAAGTAATTTAGGCACAAAAGTACATAAATCCATACCTGTAATTTCATTTGGATGGAGCCTCAAGTCTGCTAGTTCTTTTTGAAGAGCGGCTGGACTTACCAAGCCTGAAATAAGCTTGTCGGGGTGAGAATAGAGATTAGAAAACCGAATAAATTCTGGCGTTACTACAACTCCATTTATAGCTTCAGCGGGATTTGTTACAGGCCAATTAATGACTAAACTTCGTTTAGTGTTTTTTTCTAATATGTTCCAGATTGCAGGAGTTAATCGAGAAGAGGTAGTAGATAACCTATAAGGAATATTTTTATCTAGTGTAGGTTCAAGTTCATTAATAATGCCATGTTTATGTGGAAACTTTCCAGTTGCAGCAGTAGACCAAACAGATGAAGCATTATTAGGCCTTACAGACAGTAACTTTCCAATCACACCATTAGCAACAAGTTTATTTAGATTAGGTAATAGTCCTTTGTCTAACAGAGAAACTATAATTTCCCAATTTGCGCCAGGCCAAGCAACTTGCAACACTTTGCAGCTAACATTTTTTGACATATGTAATAAAAT
Organism: uncultured Colwellia sp.; assembly: GCA_913062815.1. Classification (GTDB taxonomy): domain Bacteria; phylum Pseudomonadota; class Gammaproteobacteria; order Enterobacterales; family Alteromonadaceae; genus Colwellia. The sequence goes on from CAJXWZ010000001.1 coordinate 176,612, forward strand.
GCATTATGCCACATTAAATATCATTTAAGGTGGCATAATCGTAAGTCCTAAGTTTTGTTATTTTGAATTATGGTTTATTTGAGTGACTTTCTACGCCTCATTCCAGCACAGCCTAAAGCTAACCCTGCTAGAAATATTCCTAAAGTTCCAGGTTCAGGTACTTCAGTTGGCCTAACCGCCGACGCACCTCTAATATCAGCCCCTGAGTCATCGTACCACCATTCGTTAATAACAAAATCTCCACTCGGGTTAGTGCCATTAAAACCAAGTAAACTAAATGAGGCTATACCGTAATTAGTGGCTCCATTATTATCGAACATAAAGCCAATAAGACCAGTGACATCTTGCCCGATAGTTGCTCCAGGAAAAAGATCAAAATCCTGACTGGTGCTACCTAAATTTTGGCAAGGGTTATCATGAGTTGCACATGCCATATGACCAAATGTACCACTAGCTCCAACAACAGATGCTGCAGTAATAACTTCTAACTGATCTTGTGCCAAGTCACTATTATTATTATTTGAAGAACCTGAAGGATTGGCATTATATAAGAACCCTGCACCTAAACCTGAAGATGTAAGAGTGAAGAAGTCACCATCGCTACAACCTTGAGTACTGTCCCATAATGTAATATCTATATCGCTATCACCATCTATATCCCAGTTAACGTATTCAGAAACATTTGAATCTTCCCAACCATCAACGGTGAAACTAGAATCATTATATATTATCCCTGCATTCGCGAAAGACGACGTAGCTAACGCTACAGCACCTAACGATGGGTAAATGATAGATTTCGAATTTTTATTTGCTCTTAGAGTTAATTTTAATGAATTAATAGCATTACTAGCATTACTACTTTCTACTTTTTCTTCGTTAGTATCCAACATCGAATTAAATCCTTTCTTTTAATATGCGCTTAACATGCTCACAAAAATGCAACTATCACACCATAATTAATAAACACATAAAAAACAATAAACTAAAGAATTTATAAATTTATAAAAAACAAAACTGTAAAAAACACTGACACTCAATAAAGTTAAAGTTAAAGTTAACAATATGATTTATAAGACTGTTACTATTAATCCCCAACAGGTTTCAGCAATTTTATAACGGGTTATTATCGAGGGGTAAAAATTGAATAATCACCTGTATTCTAATCAACATATCGATTTATGAATATCACTAAAAATGCAGAGGGTAATTTTCAGCGTAAGAATATTAATAATTCAAATCTGATTATTCAAATTTAAAGATAGCGATAAATACACATATACCACCTATTTAGTGCAATAAATCGGGTTAAAAACAGATAGGGCTATTGTTGTATTTAATACTACTATTCATACAGTTAAGCCACATAAACAGTGACTTTACCTATGCCGCGTAGCGGCCTTGTAATCAGTAGGTCGCCAGTTCGACTCCGGCAGTCGGCACCATTCATTCAAGCCCTAACTTCGGTTAGGGCTTTTTTGTATCTATCGATATGTCGAATTCTATAGTCGATTCCACTAGCACCAATAAAATCATATATCCCACCTATTCTGCACGCTATACGTGACTTAATCCTGTTATATAGATAAGTTCATAGGCACGAAATACACACCTTTTCGAATTAGCCATACTAGAGCACTAATTAGAATTAGAATTAGAATTAGGGTAAGTATGCTTGGTTTGATTGGTTTATCTCTTGATATAACGTTTATTTGTTAATTTATGCGATTAGAAAAGGATTTAATCCGTTGCTATAGGGTAAAAGGGTTGATGTATAAGCCACTAAAACTGCGGGTATGGTTTATTGGGATAAGTTAGTTGATGGTGTAAATATCCGAACTGGGTCTTGGCACCAGTGATAGACTTTGTTAGTGTAACTTTAAAGTGACTAATTACCAGTCAACCCTAAATTTTTACTAGCCTGTATAACTAACTATTCACAACAAATACCACATAATTTGTTACGCGAAGTATTTCAAGATTTCAAAGATTGGATTGTTCTTGAGTTCATTCAGCAGACTCAAACACTCTAAGAGGTTGTTAATAACTCGCCTGGCATAATTACCTAAGTTCAATTACTAAAGCGTCGTAAATTGATTCAAACATACGCAGTCACGTTGCAAGCACTAGAAAGATTAATTAACGGGTTTTAACACTGAACCTACATCAATAGGTATATCAGCAAAACGCAAAGCATTATTGGAATTACCCCCGCATATTGCAATTTAATTTAAATTGCCGAAATCAATCATAATTGTAACAACCTGTAAAATAAAGTAAAAACTCTAAAATCGCCGAGATTGGTATACAAATTGCTGTAGTCAGATTACCGCTACGTTTTGAATTAACAGCTCTTCGTTTAATTCATGCGTATTTAACCGCGTAGCGATCTGTCTTGTATGCACTAATTATATTTGAGAGGTAAAAAATGTACCGATTTAGATCTAAGATTCTCGTTTTCATATCAACGATGGTGTTGCTACTCAATATAAGCTGTGGTGGCTCGTCTGAAGATTCTGGAGACTCACCTGTTAGCAATGATTCACCACCTGCTTCTACTACTATGCAAACCAATATAGACAATCAAAATCAGCTTGAAGAAGAAGCCACATCTTCTCTTGAGGCAGCAACAGTAGAAGGTAGTTTTGAATTTGGAACACAAAAACCTTTGAGTATTGATTTACAGTTTGCCAATACTATGTTCAATGAAAAAATATCCATATATTCAACAATAGATGCCGAATCCAACTCACCTATCAATCTACTTGAGCAAGGTACAATCATTCAGTCGTCTCATTATAAAACGGCAATGTACATAGCCGCTGAGTTAGATTCTCTAATAATTGTCAGAAACGATAATGTTTCAGCTTTTACAGAGGTAGCTATCGACGTCTCAGGTCATGTCACTCACCTTTTTGAGGAGTAAACAACATGAAGACTTTTTTTTCAACAATACTGATTTTACTCCTTTCAGTTACCCTAACGGTAAAATCACAACCTATTTTGCAAGCTAAAATTAGCACGACAAGTATGTCAGAATTCACAAGCTTAGGTTTCTCCGTTGATATCACTGACAACCTCGCGCTATTAGGAGCTCCAGGTAAAGGAAATGAACGAGGACAGGCATGTTTATATCAAAGAATTGATTCCAATTGGGAGTTACTCACTTGTATAGACCCCACATTTGATGAAGCAGATGACATTCGCCAATTTGGTCAAACTGTATCTTTATCAGATCAATACTTAGTAATTGGAGCTACGCTACAAAAGCTTGGGAATAATGGAATCGCGTTTGTCTTTCAGCATGACGGTTCCAGCTATATTCAGCAATCAGTTTTACGAAGTAATGTTTCATACAACAATGACAACTTCGCACATTCCGTTAGCCTATCAGGCACATATCTAGCCATTGGTTCTCCTGGAATCGCAGCAAGTCATGAAGGCAATGTAAACTTATACAAAAAAACGTCTTCTGGCTGGGTTGAAGATATAGTAATCACTCCTGATTCACCCTATAAGAGTTCTCGTTTTGGTTCTTCAGTCATGATGTCTGGTGAATATCTCATCATTGGTGATGACCGTCACGGTAAAGGACACCAAGGTTCAGCATACATTTATCGCCGACTTGATAATATATGGGGCTTGCAGGCAAACCTTAAAGGCGGCGAGTTCACCAAGAATGCCGATTTTGCAAAATCTGTAGCTATCTCCAATGACTATGCTGTAGTTGGTGCAAGATCTGAAAACTCATCAACTAATAAAAGCCATAAGAAAATTGGTGCAGCGTACGTATATAAGCGCACTGGAAAATTATGGAACCACCAAGTACAACTTAAAGCTAGCGATATGGGAAAAGGTGATAACTTCGGAACTAGCGTAGCTATAGTAGGAGATTACATCTTAGTTGGCTCAGAAAATGATAGTGCTTCGTCTGGCTCTTCATACCTTTTTAGAAATTTAAATGACAATTGGCAAGAGGTTTCAAAGTTAGAGGCTGACGACGCCTCTCCTCAAGACAATTTTGGTAATTCAGTCGCTATTTCCAATGGCTACATCGCAATAGGTGCATTTAATAAAAACAAAACAACATCAAGTATAGGTGTCGGATATATATACGACATCAACGAAGATACAAGCCTCTCAGATAGGGAAAAAGCACTGCAAGAAACATTAGCTTCGATTGATTATAGCTCTACAAAGGTAGACTCAGATGAAGACGGGTTAAGTGATGATGACGAAATCAATCTTTTCAATACTGATCCTAATAATAGCGACAGTGATAGTGATGGTTTAACGGATAAAGAAGAAGTTACCATTTATCAATCAAATCCACTAAGTCAAGATAGTGATAATGATGGTCTAACTGATCTTAGCGAAGTTGTTACGTATAATTCTGATCCTATACTTGTTGATACCGATGCAGACGGTAGCAGCGATTACGAGGAAGTTATGCAAACAAAAACCGACCCTAGCCTTGTGGATTCCGACAATGATGGTTTTACTGACCAGAAAGAGCTTTATACCATGACAACTAGCCCAACACTTGCCGACACAGACGGCGACGGGCTATCTGATCATGAAGAAATTAATATTTTTGATACTAACCCACTCGATGCGGATTCCGATAATGACGGCTTCAGTGACGGAAACGAGGTTCACCATTATGAGACAGCCCCATCAGATAATTCCGACGTGCCTAATTCTTTAAGTTCTAGTACATCGTTTTATCCGGCTCAAGAGCAATTTGGTACAATGGCATTTGAAGATGAATGGCCAACCGTAGGAGATTATGACTTTAATGATGCAGTATTTGATTACAATATCGAAGAAACTAAAGTCGATGGCCTTATCAGCCGGATCGTATTTAAGGTATTACCCACCGCTCGAGGTGCTATATATGAAAACTCACTACGCTTATTAATCAATACCCCCATAAGCAACATAACGCATGCGACCATGAAATTGAAAGGCACCGTTAACGATGTATCTCCTATAGCTGATGATAATCAATCACTGTTTGTTTTAGTCGATGACGTAAAAGAAGCATTACCCCCACCAGAAGGGTACAAAATGACAAATACCTTTTATGGTAGCCCAAAAGTTAATGGTAATTTATACACCTTAACTGTTCATTTTAACTCACCAATCTCCCCTCTTAAATTAGGTGCCGCACCGTACAACAGTTTCATTTCTCGCGTGTTAGAAAGTGGTGACCATATGGAAGTACATTTCCCTGGTTACTTTCCTTCAAAGAAAGCATCTAGAAGAAAATTTGGTCGTGCTCAAGACGATTCAAATAAATCGAAAGATAGATATTATCAAACTAAAAGTAACTTACCATGGGCGATGATAATCCCGTCAAAATGGCATCACCCTAAAGAACGTATTGATTTGTCTAATGGGTACCCTGATATCCTGAAATGGGCCTCTAGTAAAGGAAAGCAGAGTAAGGGATGGTACAAGAGTAAACGTAAAGCTAAGTTCGTTTTCGAAGATGTCCCCGATATATAAAAGATATTTGGCATTTATTCAGACACATGAACAATTAGTTTAACTGACATGTCATCAGATATAGACCAACACTCACCAGTAAGCCATATTTTCAGCAACTAGAAATATGGCTTACTGGTTTACCGATATCTACGAGCCCGATAATTTCCTTTTTTTAATAAGTAGTTTGTTAAATCTGGTGCTTCCTCATTTTGGCTGTTTATTCATTTACTAATGACTCAAGATCTAATAAACACCAGCTTATATCTACTAATTTTCAAAGAAAAATAACCTTAGGCCAAGATTCAGGAAGTGCAATAAAGGTAAGTTAGAACGAAAGTTTAACGAGGAAGGTTGGTGTAAATGTCTTAAGGATGCGAATGGATATTACATTGAGATAGTCCTTGTAACGCCTATTAATTACGAAAAATGGTTGCAACACGAGATACGTCTATTGAAAAATGTTCAAGTTAACTTGGGGAGCATTCATAAGTTGATGTATGAAATCACCATACTAATAAATGATCGGGCCATTATTGTATTTCAACATGCTATTCATGGTGTTAAGCCGCATAAACAGTGACCTTACCTTTACCAAGCCGATACCTTGTAATCAGTAGGTCGCCAGTTCGACTCCGGCAGTCGGCACCATTCATAACGAAGCCTCAATAGAAATATTGAGGCTTTTTTATTGGGTAAAAATAAATGCAACAAACTGCCCTACTGATTGTTAATCAGTAGCTAAGTCGTCTTGGCAGTTCGACTCTGACAGTCGGCACCATTCCTTCGTAGGAAGAAAGCAGCCCTAACTTCGGTTGGACTTTTTTGTGTCTATCGATTGGTCGAATTCTAAAGTAGCACTTACTAGCACCAATATTTTATCTAACCTGCATTAATAATGGCTTATACACCCGTTTCATTAATTAATTTGTGTACTTTATAGGCACAAAATCCTCCCTATTTAACGTAAACCCCATTGGGGCGAATTGGGTATTAGGGTAAATTGAATTGTTTTTACAGATTTTCAGGTGTTTTTTACAGGATAAAAAGGATTTCAGCCGTTGCTTAGGGTGTATGGGTTGACGTATAGGCCGCTAAAACCGTTGGTGAGGTTTATTAGGATAAATTAATTGATGGTGAAATATCCGAACTGGGAATGGACATCAGTGAAAGCCGTTAGTTTAGAAACAACATGCGGCACTCTCTATAAACGATTGCAGATACAAGTTATTACTTTAGACGTCTACTTCATCACATTTTGAAATAAGTAGATATTCAATGGCGGTTAACCCGCCATTGAATATTGTTTCTTAAAAGCTGTAATCTAACTTAATACCAGCCGTTCTTCCTCTAGCTCGATACGCAACGTCTTTGGCTGCTCCACCGAAAAGCTCACGCTCGTTAGGGCCATATTCTGAATCATATTCTTTATCAGTACAATTTTTACACCATAATCGTATTTCAAAACCTTCGGCAAATTCCAATCCAATACTCGCATCTAATAAGCCAAGGTTATCTTGTGAATCTTCACCATCAAGCCACCATTGTCTATCACTTGAATAATTATAATCGATTCTAGTGATTAAATAGCGATCGTTAGCTAAAGGGAGTTCATGCTGAATACCTATATTAGCTGTTTGATGAGCAAAATTAGGCAATTTCTCGCCTTTAAATTTCTTATCAAATGCAGCTTGAGTACCTGTAGGTAATTTGACGGAATTGGCAGTACGCGCTAAAAGCTCTGACTCTAATCTGCTATGAATACCATCATCAAACTTTGTGATTTCTGAGTCCATAAAACCAAATGCAGCACTAATGGTAAGGTCTTCAGTTGCTGCAAACTCAATACTACCTTCTATGCCTGAAATATTACTTTCGGGGATGTTATATATACTTTGTACGAAAATATTGCCGTCAAACTCAAACTGCTGAACATTTTCATAATATTGATAAAAAGCAGCAAAATTCGCGCGTAAACGATTATCCATTAACGTTGATTTTAGACCAAGTTCGAAGCTGTCTAATGTTTCTTTTTCATATTTATCCGTTAATAAGGCACCAGATGCGTTAAAGCCACCACTTCTAAAGCCTCTTGCGTAAGTTCCATAGTAAGTGAAGTTACGGTTTGGCGTATAAGCCAAAGAAAATTTAGGTTGCCAAGCTGAGAAGGTATCTTCGATGGTTGAACCTGATTTAGCACAGTCATCGGGATTAGCTTGAGAATCACAAGCACCCACACCACGAACTGCACCACTACTATCACGTGTATCAACGGTTGGCCCATCAATACGTGTTACCTCACGTTTGTCTTCATCATAACGAATAGCACTGGTTAAGGTTAAATTTTCAGTAATTTTATAGTCAGTGCTTAAATAAATAGCCCATGCGGTATTATCTTGTTCGTTTTGTGTCGCATCGATTAAACCATTACACGTTGAAAAATCAGTTTTAATCGGACCACCAGGATAAGCTGGTTCACAGTCAAAAGGCGCACCGTTGGGTGTTTCCCAGGTTGATCTAATGGTATCTGCTCTGTCTGTCATTAACATATAAGCGCCAGCAACGTAGCTAAAATCGCCTTCAGTATCAGAAACTAAACGTATATCTTGTGAAAATGTTTGCACATCATAATATTGATCACTGCCAACAAAATTCCCAGCAGCCCAAGCGCCTAGTTGATCAGCAAAAAACGCTTGATCGACTGGATTGGCCATACTGCTAATCATGTCTTCTACAAATGGCTGAGTATAAAACAATACATTACCCGTTCTGTCGTGCCCTTTGGTTTCGCCAGCAACGCCATAACGCTCGTTAGTATCTGTGTAATTAGAAACAGCAGTCAAGGTACCAAAATCAAATTCATGATCTAGCTTAAATGTATGAGTATCTAAAGAACGAATTGCCGTTGGATTACCATTAGAGTTGATAGGAAATTCATATTCAATATCTTGATCAGACTCTAACCGATAAATATTTCGATACCACATCGCCCCAGCTTCTAGGTTATTTTGAGCATAGCGAAAATCAAGTGAGGTTTTATCACTAGCCTGCCATAACAGTTGCGCACGAAAATCGTTATTTTCTTCAAAGTCCATATTACTACTAGATGGCGAATCACCTGTAACACCTCGGCTATTTCGTTCATATACATTATTTAGGTATTCATTTTCAATCGTGCCCTCAAAACTCTTGTGGTTACCAGCAACTCTGAAGAATAAATCATCAGTAATTGGTCCACTAAGTGAGCCCGATACTTCAAATAAACCATCAGTACCGATACCTGTAGTGAATTTTCCTTCTAAGAAGTCACTGGGTTTTTTCGAACTAACAATTAACGCACCACCAATGGCATTTCGACCATAAAGTGCCCCCTGTGGCCCCTTTAACAATTCTATTTGTTCAACATCAAAAAATGATTGTGATATTTCAGACGCACTACCAACTTGAACACCATCGACAATTACCGCTACTGCTGGCTCAGAATTTCGAATGGATGAAATTCCGCGAACAATAATAAATGTTGAGGTTGGGCTTAGTGATTCGACAATAGAAACATTCGGAATTTTGGAGGTAACATCGCGTGCTGATGTTATGTTTGCTCGACTAATTAACGACTCTCCCATAGATACAACAGTGTCTGGCACTTCTTGCAAGTTTTCGGATCTGCGACGTGCGGTAACGGTTATTGTTTCTAATTCGACGCCGACCACCTTGTCTTTATCATTAGTTGCTGCATCTTGTTCTGTATTTGCTTCTTGAGCGCCTTGCGCAGAAGAAAACATTAATGCAAATATTGAAGCTAAAAGTGTCTTCTGAGTTTTCATTTGTTTATTTCCCAAATTTTCATTGTTATTAGTATTCGGGGATAATGGCTTTATCAAAAAAGCTTTTTTATCTGAAAGTTCACCTTCAAGGCCACTGTTGTTCAACAAAACAAAGAGTGCTTGTTGTACTGTATAAATGCCTTTAACTGAACTACCCGTTTTATTTTCAACAAGGTCATAAGGGAATAGAAATGATATCTTGGCGATATCTGATAACTCATTAAGTGACTGACTTAAAGATTGAACTGGAATATTAAATTCATATTTCTCGTTTATCTTATTATTTTCTTTTGCTTCAACATTAACGGTGAAAAAGCAAAAACTTAATAAATTAATAACTATTAGCGTCTTATTAACCTGTCCATAAATAAGACGCACTAGAAATAAAAATCTACTACTCAAAAGCTTCATTTATTATTCTTTTACTCGTAATTGAACGTGATTATCGTCTAACTTGTTCACACTGATACCAAATCCAGACTCTAATACGTAGAATAAGGTATCAGTTTCACCCAGCTGAAATTGCCCGCCTATACGCATTGATTTTAGTTGTGGGTCTAAGACATCAATTTTGACTTGAGTGTGTCGGGTGATCTCTGCAATCACCTCTTCCAAGGACTCTCCGGCGAAAACTAACTTTCCATCTTTCCATGAAAGAAAGCGCGTTACTTCACTGGTATCTAATTCATCTATATCGCTGACCTTATCGTTCTGAATGGGAATACTAATACGTTGGCCTGCGGTTAAAGTGCCGAGCATTTTTTTTACGTTGGCGGGTTGATGACTTACTTCGTTACTAGTTGAAGCAACGTCATTTATTGCAGCGTTATCTTCAAAATCCTTTTCTATTTCAATTGCTTGATAATCATCAGGAATAACAACTAAAGTATTCTCGACAATAGCAAGTTCCACAGTCCCTTCGCTAACAAGCACTTCTATCGTTCCATTTAATTTGTGGACAGTAAAAGCTGTTCCAATTGCCCGTACTAAACGGTTATCAGCATAAACTTCAAATGGCCTATTGGTATCTTTAGCTACTTCAAAATGTGCCTCTCCCTTAATAAGGTTTATTCGTCGATAATCATCGCTATAGTCAACAATTATTCGAGTACTACTGTTAAGCCATAATATCGACCCATCTGACATAGTATGACTGAGATTTTCACCCACTTTGGTCTGAAAGACTATGTCTTGAGCTTGGTTATCAGTAGGAATATAGGCGATCACTAACCAGGCAAACACACACATGAATAACGGGGCTATCAAAACAGGTTGCAATAATTGATTTCTTTGCTTCAGGCAAGCTGATAAGAATGCATATAGTGCAAATATTGGGAAAAAAACTTTAGGTAATATCATGGAAAACACAGATGGTTTGCGCATTTCTTGAGGTAACATAACGGAAGAAAGTAGATCCATTTCTCCCCAAGAATTCACCATATTTTCTAAACATTTACGATGAACATCACTGGTTGCGACCCAAGTATTCAGTGCTTCAATTTGTGCTTTTGACAGTTCAGGAGTATCTTCAAGTAATAAAACCCACTCTGCAGCTTCTTGATTGATGATGGTTTTATTTGTAAAACCTTCTACGTTAGTATTCATAATACTCTCCCTGAACGAGTGAGCGTTTTAGGTTCTTTTGTGTAATCGGGGACATTTTGTTCGCTGTTATAAATAAGAACGGCATCGTTATAAGCACACATGCCTTTGGTAATGTAATTACTGACAGTAATCGTTGAAATATTCATACGTTTGGCGATATCTTTGGTGGCTAAGCCGTAAACTTTTCTCATAACGACAGCTTGCCGACATTTGTTTGGTAATCCGGCAATGGCTTCACACATCACACCTAGTTTTTCTTGCGCTAAAGCATTATTTTCTAAATTATCTAATTCTAGTTTAGCGTCGACCAAATCTATATCTTCAACATATTCATTCAATTGAGTAGAAGCTTTTCTAAAATCAGAGACTATTAAATTTTTTGCCACCCTAAACATAAAGGATTTTGGTTTAAGCACTTCCTTTTCAAGTGATGACTTATAAGTGCGTAAAAATGTTTCCTGGCATACATCATCAACATCTTGAGAATTAACGACATAACTTGAAATAAAATATTTAAGTGCTGATTTATAGCGATTAAATGCACTCAAAACACTTTCACCGGAATTTTTAACGTCTTTTTGTGGATTATTTTTTGAACTCACAATTTTTTTCCAAAATGTTTTCATCCGTAAATAAAAACTAGTTAAGGCATATGAACTATGCAGTCCCATAATAAATACAATAAAAACAGACAATTGAACTTATATCTATGTGCGTTTCTAATATAAAAATATGGCATTCAATATTAAGACGTTTGAGTATCGAAAAACTACTATAGTTATTTTAAATAAAATAAGGAAGTGTTGGCCATTTACAAAGTGGTATATTCACATAAGATATTAAAAGCCATTAGCTAGTGGCTTGGATAACGAATGGGGCTGATGTATGGGCTGCTATAACTGCGGTATTAGAATATCAGGGTAAATTATTTGATAGTGTAAATATCTGAACTGGGTATTAGCACCAGTGAAAGCCGTTGGTTTGTACCGTGATTCCCTCTAACTGAGTATTAATAAGTAAAGGTAGGTTGTTACTTTTATTACCTGCTTAATCTGGTGTTTAGTTTACTGGTAAAGCATTGGAGCTTGGTATGATGTTTAACCGGGCCTCCGATTCACCAAATTCCAAGCCAATATCAGCTGATCACTCGACACTATTTACAATCACTAAATGGTCGTCACTCAAGTGATACAAGTGTTCATGAGCAATCCAATAAATCGATTGATACTTTTGAACAACAAAATCCCCCTAAAATCACTAAGGGCGAAGTACAATGTAAACATCAATGGCCACCTAACATCCATGTATTAGTTGTAGAAGATAATCGCGTTAATCAAATAGTTGCCCTAGGTATACTGAAAAAAATGGGGTTAGATGCGGATATTGTCGACGACGGAGAAAAAGCTCTTGATGCACTTACAAATGCGTCAAGTGACAATCTTTACACTGTAATATTAATGGACTGTCAGATGCCCATAATGGACGGCTATGAAGCCAGCCGAAATATTCGTGCTGGTGAAGCAGGCATTCACAACAAGAATATTCCTATCATAGCCATGACCGCTAATGCGATGAAAGGAGATAAAGAAAAGTGCCTTGAAGCGGGTATGAGCGACTACTTAACAAAACCCATAGACATTAATAGCTTAACAGTAAAGATAAAGAATTCTTATCTAAAGTGACAATAACTTAATTTTTAAGATGTTAATTTTATCAAATAGTTTTTTCATACAAGCCTATAACTGCAGTAAAGCGAACAAATAATAACACTTCGTCGATGCATTAACCTTGAGTCGATGCATTAACCTTGAATAATTGGCACAGATATAAAGAGATATATTATTCTCAAAGACTAAGCAAGGATTGCTCAAGTTATACTCTTAATAATGATAGGTAAAACCAAGGCGGATTGAACGTGTTTCCTGCGGTAATGGACCACCTGAGCCTTTTAGGGCGATTTTGTTATCGCTAAGATTATCAACTCGTAGAGAGATTTCTACGTTTGTTACCGGGGCGTAGCGTACAAACAAGTTAATCCAATACGGGTTATTAATCTCGTCCTCCAAAGCTCTAAGTGATTGGAAATTTTGCGGCGTTGTGCGATAAACAAGACTCGGAGTGATCCACAAATTGTCCATCGCCGCATAGGTCAGGCCTAAGCGAATATTATTGCGTGAAATGTTTTGTAGGCCACGAACAGTGTCTTCAATTTTAGCTTCATAGTCTACATAAGAGTATGAGGCCCAAAGCGATGCACGGTTTTCAAAACTGTAACGGCCGTAGAGATCAGCTCCGATCGCAGTGGATTCGCCGCCATTGGCTGCGATTAGAATACCTCGCTCTATCAGGCCGGCTTCATCCAGATAAACCACCGGTAGTAAGTTATTAAAGCTAAACCTTTCTCGAGACTCTTGAATTAAATTCTCTTGTTCATTGTGGTAAAGGCTGAGACCAACGAAGCCCTGCTCCCCTTGCCAGCTGATATTAAGTTCATGTGACAGCGCCTCCTCAGGCTCAAGATTCGGGTTGTTGGTGATAATAGCAGCTGGGGAGTTGAAATTGACGTAGGCAAAATAAGGGGCAGCGGATGAAAATGCTTTTGAAAAAATATACTTTGCGGTGATGCTCTGGTCAACATCATAAATCGTTGCAAATCTATAGCTCAGTGGACTATCGCCGGTCTGTTCATCATGAACTTGGCGCGCACCAAGTACAAATGACAGTTGCTGATTAAAGGTGTAATCAAATTCAAAGTAACCGCCAAAGATTTGATAGTGTAATTCTGTTGCACGCGCTTCCGTCACTAGACTAGTGACGTCGCCCGCTACGGTATAATAAGAAAATTCACCGGCCTGTAGCACGACGTTGCCATTACTATCAAAGGAGCCTTCGGGAATGTTAGTTTTGACCAGGGTGGTGTGGTTTTCCCACACCAAACCGGTGGTGAGGTTAAGCGAATCATTGATGACGATATTGAGTCTTTCTTCCCATGTGACGCCCGTCGCAAGAGCATATTTTCTGTTGGTGAAAAATGATTGTCGGTCGCTGCGCAGAATAGCAAAACGTGATTCTGGATCAATTTCTACGCGTTTATAATTCAGTGTCGAATAGAGGCTAACATTGTCAGTGAAATGATCAATATGTTCAAAGTTTAATACCAGCGCTTCATCTTCCCAATTGGCCAGGCGGTTATACAGGCTGGGGTTACTAGTACCATCTGCGGTAGAACGCGAAGACTTTCGATACCAAAGGCGCAAGGCATTAGTATCAGTTTCTAAGTTAAGGTTGATATTAAGCCCCTCGTCCCAGCGTATTGCCGGATCCGCACCCTCGGCCTCCGCGATTGAGCCCTGATATAATTCCTGCCACCAGCCCGGGTATTCTTTGCTGAAGTCTGTTAAGTCGGTATCCAACAACTGGATATAAGCGCTAACCAATAAACGTTCATCATTGGCTAAGGTGAATTCACGGCCATAAGACACAAAGGCTTCCCTATAATTATTGTCGCCGATAAAGACTGTCGCTTCAGATGCATTATCCCCCTTACCATTTTTAGTAATAATGTTTATCACAGCATTGATGGCATCCTGCCCGTATAGGGTTGAGCCGGGGCCGTAGACGACCTCAATACGCTCTGCGTGTCTTACACTAATATCGCCCCTGACTTGCAGTGGTTCGGCGCCGGGAGAATTTACCCGCACACCGTCAATAAGTAGGATGGTTTTATTGTTGCCAGCGATACCTCGCACCGAAATCTCGGTGCCAAATTCGGCGCGTCCATACTCAGTGGTGTCAAAACCGGGTAGGTCGCGAAGAATATCACTCAAGATAGAATAGCCACGCATATTTATGTCATTGCTGGAGATGACATAGACAAAAGCGGGTGCGTCCTTAATACTTTCAGCTTTTTTCGATGCTGCGAAAACAGTTACTTTCGCTAATTCTTCGAGGGACAAATCAAAGTAATTCTCTTGTGCTGTGGCACTTAAACTTAACAAATTAATAGACAATAAGGAGATAATCCATAAAGTCTTGGATAACGGGGATTTTTCTCCGCCTAAGTCATCCTCAAAGACCAGGAAATCATCATTATCCATCAGTTCACCTAAAAATAATGTCAATCGACTTGCGAGCTATCACACGTTAAGTTAAATCGTCAAACTAACATTTCAATAAAAAAACAGTCAATAAAATAAGAATAGACTAAAATTATATGAATACATAGCTATTCGGTGTCTACCATAGTTTATAGCTTCATTAAATACCGTAAAAACTGGAGAGTAATCATACAAAATCGACCGTTTGAATGAGGAACATTTTGTATATGCTGTCAGATAAACTTATGAAAAAGTTAACTTGGCTAAAGGTGATAGTTGTTTCTGGTATTTTGTTGTTTTCCCAAACAGCAATTTCATTTCAACACTATGTATCAGATAGAATTAAAGCCGCTTACGTGTTTAATTTCATCAAATATGTTGAATGGCCTAATGAACAGCACACAGTAAACTTTACCATTGGATTCTATGGCAAAGACCAGGCGTATTATGAGGTTTTAAAACAAATGCAAGGCATGAAAGTAAGGCATTTTAGTATTAACGTCATTAAAATCACTTCGTTTGAGCAGACCCAGAAATTGCATCTAGTCGTTCTAGATAAATCACAATCTAAACATATTAAGAAAATAGCAAAGCTGCTTAATGGACAAGCAGTGTTGCTTGTTAGTGATAATGCCGCAGATAAAAGATATACCATGCTTAATTTTATTAACACTGACGAAAATAGGCTCGCATTCGAATTAAATAGGTATCAAATGCTTAATGCTAAATTAAAGGTATTACCTGATATTTTGGTACTTGGTGGTACTGAATTAGAGATAGCAAATGTACTAAAAGAGATGAATAAAACTATTACCGATAGTTTACAACAAATTCAAGATCAATCGAGTAAATTAGAGCAACTTAAAGGCAATATAACCCGCAGAGAAAAGCAATTGACATTGCAACAAAATCAATTGCAAACACAACAGAACAAACTGGAATTACAATACAAAAAGTCTGCAGTGCAGCAAGAAACCTTAAATTTGCAGAGCCATCAACTTAAAAGTCAACATGACGAATTAGAGCAAAGTAAAAACAGCTTTCAAGCTATGCAAAACAACTATAGTCAAGTAAAAAACGAGCTAGACGTTAGTCAAGTTCAACTCTTGAGTAATATAGATAGTTTAGCTAGTTTAAAAAACGAAATTCAACAAAAAGAGCATGCAATTTCAACTTTAGAAGAAAAGATTAATGAGAGAAAAATATTGCTTTTGAATTCTGAACGCCAACTTGCGACACAATCAGGTGTTATCCAAACACAATATATCGTCCTCATTGTCTCAGGCGTAGTTAGTTTCGCTATATTAATAATCCTGATTGTTATTTATAAGAGTAAGAAAATTCAACATAAGGTAAATCAAGAATTACACGCCAATATCGAAGTATTGGCTGAGGTCAACTTAAAACTAAGTACGACTCAAAATCAGCTAGTTGAATCTGAAAAAATGGCGGCCCTTGGCCAATTGGTCACTGGGGTTGCTCATGAAATTAATACCCCTGTTGGCGTTTGTGTTACTGCTACGTCACATTTATCAGATCAAATAGATTTATTTGAAAAAAAATACAAAGCAGGAAAGTTAACAAAACCACATTTAGAACAGTTACTTAGTGACAGCAGAGCCTCAAGTGATTTTTTATTACGGAATTTACAAAGAGCCAGCGAACTCATTCAAAACTTTAAGCAAGTTGCCGTTGATCAAAGTAACGAAAACAGTAGAGAGTTTGAATTAAAAGCTTATATTGAAGGCGTTGTTCAAAGTATTTATCCTCAATTTAAACAAGGCGGACACAACATTCATGTCAGCTCCAACAGTAAAATTCAATTAAACAGCTTCCCGGGAGTGCTCGCCCAAATTATAACAAATCTGCTTATGAACTCATTACACCATGGATTTAAAGAAAAAAACCACGGAGAGATTTTTATAGAGCTATCACTTAGAAATAAGGAAGTAACCATTAATTTTCGCGACAATGGTGTTGGCTTAACAAATCAACAAAAAGAAAGGATATTTGAACCTTTTTACACAACCGCACGTTCAACAGGTGCTACAGGTTTAGGCATGTCAATTAGCTACAACCTTATTACCGGTAAACTCAATGGCGAGATTAACTGCCTAAATTCATCCGAAGGTGCCCACTTTCGAATTACCTTCCCACAATAAAAAATTATGGTTAATGAAACTGTGCGGTTCGAAGCTGATCTTACTTCAATTGGTACCATTGCTGTAATTCAAAGCAATTTATTTGTACGTGCGAGTATTTCAGGAGAATCAAACATGCCCTGCAATTTTCCAACAAATTGGCTAACATGCAAACCATCCATCATGCCATGATGAACTTCAACTGATACTGGCATAAGCATCTCTCCTTCTTTTTCATGGCATTTACCAAAAACAACTTTAGGAATTGAATTACCTGTATTGCTATAACGTGCATTACTAAAGCTAGTAAAATTAAACCAAGGCAATACAGACATATGAATAACGTCTTGACGAATCTCATTTGCATTAGGAGCCATAGCAGTGAATGGCTTAGCTTTCACATGCTGTTCATGTTTTTTAGCATGTTGAGTGAACTCACAAAAGGGTAAAAGATAATTCAGCTCACAAAACCTTAGCATTTCATCTGCACCAATCACGGCAATACTAATGGCTATATCGCGATAAACACGTACTTCATTTTCAACAATTCTATATTTAAAAGGCTCAGAGCTATTTATCGCCAACTGAGTTAAATACAAATAAGCATGAAAAAAACTCAGATTTTGCTTTTTGCAATACGCATGTAATATTGAAACATTAACGGTGCAACAAATATTAAACCAAGGTTGCTCAGCGCCTTGGTAAAACTTGTAGTGCTCAAAACGAGACCAAGTATTTAACTTCAATTTTTCATAATTCATAGTAAACAACAACTACAGCACAACATGAAATAATATTAATATTAGTATTAGAATTACAAAAACTCCATCGAAATACATCTTAAAATCAATTATTTATAATATAAACATACCTATTTGTGCTTTTATATTACTCGAGTTAACATCAACCGCGGTTTAATTTGCTAAAACAAATATTTAGAGTGTATTATTTAAGTACGATTAAAAACAGGTGATTTTTTTGAGGCTATTCAGATATCTTTGCTTGCTTATCACACTTACCAGTTTTTCTGTCAAGGCAAACGATCCGCTTTTATTTATAGTAAGTTATCCAGGCTCTGCGCCTTATGTATATCAACAAACAGGAGACGACACTTACCTAGGAATAATCCCAGACATACTAAGTGAGTTAATTAAATCAAACCAACTTGATATCCGCTTTGTATCCAATAGCCGCAAGCGCAGTGAAGAAAACTTATATCAAGGCAAGGCTGATTTGATGTTAATAAGTAAATCATGGTTGAGGTCACCTGAAAAGCTCATTGCTACTATACCTTTGCACCAACATCAAAGTTTTTTGTATCAAACACATAATTTTGCTAGCGACTTTTCATTAGACAAGTTAAATGAACGCAAAAAAGTCTGTACGAGGAAAGGATTTGTCTATCCGAAATTAGAAGCTTATTTTCAAAAGAATCAATTAATAAGAATGGATTCATCAAGTCAAACCACTACACTCAATATGTTATTTAAGAGCAGATGTGATTTAGTTATTTTAAGTGAATATCACGCTTTAACATTAATGAAGTCAAAGCTATTTAAAAATAAACAACTATTCCGTTCAAATAAGCCAATAAGTATAGTCCCTCTGAATATAGTTTTAAGACCTGAATTGAATCATATAAAAGAGACGCTAAATGAGCATATAAAAGAGCTTACACGCTCTGGTGAACTAGAAAGTATTATTAATAAGTATATCCATTAATAATTAGCACTAAATACCTAAAATATACCCATGGCAATAATTGGATACCCTACTTAACTCTTCCTCTCGTTCCTCTGCCTTCATTCTTGGCCATTTTTTCCAAAAGTTTGTTTTCCATATCTATACCGTGCCAGTGAGAAATATCGAGCACTCTGAGAATAATATCAGCCAACTCTTCTCCAAACGCTTCCGTTGGTTTTTCGTTTCGACACTCATTTATTGCTTCACCCACCTCAGATGCAACAAGTGCAAGGGCTTCAAGGGTGGTTTTATTGTGCCACCCCATTTTTTCTACCCACAGGTAATTCTTTTCAGCTATTTCGTTAATCTTCATACTCTCACTTATAAATTACAATAAAGGCATACTTACTTTAACGTAACAGCAAGCTTATACAACCCTGCCCTCAAATTTTTAATTGGTATAAGCACTCGCAACACGGCAAGATCATTATAAATTGAACTTATAGGATAAGTAGCGATCAGATCAAGGCATAATAATCCCCTTGGTAACTTAGAATGAGCGCTACTTTTCTGAAACACTTTAATCCAATAACAGACCCTCGCATTGAACGCTGTAAAAAGCATGAACTTATCGATATTCTTCTACTAGCTATTAGTGCAGTACTCTCTGGTGCAGAGGGATGGGAGGATATTGAAGACTTTGGCCACCTAAAGCTTGATTGGTTAAAAAGATACGGCAATTTCAAAGAAGGAATTCCAAGGCACGACACCATCGCTCGTGTCATCTGTCGGTTAAAATCTAATGAAATAGAAAGTGCATTTCAATCTTGGATATCATCACTTATTGAAACCACAGGTGCAGATATCATCGCCATTGATGGAAAGACTGCACGACGTTCATTTACGACAAAGGATAGAAAAAGTGCATTACATACCGTCAGCGCATGGAGCTGCCAACACCAATTGGTGTTAGGGCAAACCGCCGTTGATAGCAAAACCAATGAAATCACAGCAATACCTGAGTTACTCACCATGTTGGATATTGAAAATAGTATCATTACACTTGATGCAATGGGATGCCAACAAGAAATAGCCAAACAAATCATCAAGCAAAAAGCCGATTATATTCTCGCGCTCAAAGGCAACCACTCAGGTATGCAATGGGAGCTAGAAGCTTGGTGGCACAAGAGTGAACGAGAAGGTTTAACCAAGAGCAACACTGATGAGCATACTGAAAGAAGCTCAGGGCATGGTCGTATTGAAACAAGGACTTGTCAGCAGTTACTTATCAATAAAAGCTGGTTAGCCAAACCTTACCAGTGGTCAGGGCTAAAAAGTATTATTAAAGTTACCGCAGAGGTTCATGATAAATCGGCAGGTACAGAGTCGACAGAAACACGCTTGTATATAAGTTCGTTAAACTTAAATGCAGAGCAAGCACTCAATGCAGTACGTAGTCATTGGCAAGTTGAAAGTATGCACTGGGTGCTAGATATGACTTTTAGAGAAGATGAATCGAGAATACGTAAAAAGCAGGGGCCGCTTGTGTTTAATGTGATGCGAAAGATAGCAATGGCACTATTTAAACAAAATACCACCAAGTCAGCTAGTATG
Source organism: uncultured Colwellia sp. (assembly GCA_913062815.1). GTDB lineage: Bacteria > Pseudomonadota > Gammaproteobacteria > Enterobacterales > Alteromonadaceae > Colwellia. The sequence continues at coordinate 197,063 of CAJXWZ010000001.1, forward strand.
GCGAGGAAAAAGAAAATGGCTGGGTTAGATGATGATTATCGCTCAACCCTGTTAGAATCTGGGATTAAAATGCGCTAGCCGTGGCACTCGCAATGTTCTGCCGAAAAGTTCACTATCAAGTGGTGCTAATTTTATTTTCTCAACTAAAATTGATAACTTATACATCCAAAAAAAAGAAGAAGACACTTATATGAATATGCGTGCCAAACTCATCACTATGTTTGTAGCGACTGTTATTTTGCCAATATTGGCAATTGCCATGGTCAGTATCAGTGAAACAATTTCTCGCTCCTCTGAAAATTTTGTTCAGCGTACTCAAAACGAAATTCGACAAGTAGACAATGGTTTTCAATTGTTCTTTCAGCAAGTAAAGAATAGTGCAACGTTCTTAGCCAACAATGCCTTAGTTAAAAAGGCACCTATCGATACTCAAGATTACCTCGACGCTAAAAAGGATATGACGCCCAATCAGGACTCTCCGGCCGAATCTGCTATTTTCAACCTGTTTAAGCAGTTTGGTGACGCTCATAAGGAGTTACTTTTTGTTTACTTAGGCACGCCAAATGGAGGATTTATTCAATATCCACCTGAAGCCTTGGAAGGGTATGATCCCCGTAAACGTCCTTGGTATAAACTAGCCCTTGATAATCCAGGTAAAGCGAATATTACCACTGCGTATCAGGGAAATTCAGGTGGGCCAATGGTTTCAATTGCCCACGATTTTAAAAATGATCATGGCGAGTTTGCTGGAGTACAATCTGTTGATGTAACGCTTTCGACACTTACAGATATATTGGTTGACGTAAAGTTAGGAAGCACTGGTTACTTAATACTCATTGACGACACTGGCACTGTATTGGCCGACCCTAAAAACCCCAAAAACAACTTTAAAAACATCAATGAATTACCTTCACCGTTATTTAAGAAGTTAAGAAATTCATCGAGCCAACTAAATTTTTCAACTGAATTGAATGGTAAGGATATCGATGTCACTACCTATTTCTCTAAAGAGCTAAAATGGCAGTTTGTTGGCGTTATCGACAGCTCAGAGATAATGGGGCCAACTTACGAAATGATCACCACCGTTACTTTTATTGCTCTCATTATGGTGTCTGTGTTTGTCGCATTAGGCATTTGGATGGCAAACAAAATAGTACTACCAATTAATAAGGTATCTGAAGGCTTAAAAGGTATTGCCCAAGGTGAAGGGGATTTAACTAAGCGACTTGAAGTCATTGGCAATGATGAAATAGGCCAATTGGCAAAGTGGTTTAATCAATTTTTAGATTCAATTCATCACTTGGTGGTAGATATCAAATCAAGAGCCATAACCTTAAGTGAAACCGCATCCAACTCAAGTAACCAAATATCCGATATCAAGGCTTCAAGTCATCAGCAGGAGCAATCCATTGATAAAGCCAGTAACATCACAAGTTCGTTAGCAAAAACGGCGCAAACTGTGTCTACTGATTGTCGTAGTACTATGGAAGATATAGAACATACAGAACGCTTTTCGAGTCAGGGCAATACTATCATTTCTTCTTCAGTTGAAGAAGTTAATCATCTCAGTGAATCTTTGGTTGAATCCTCTCAAGCTATGCAGTTATTGGAACAAGAAAGTGAGAATATCACACAGATTCTTGGTGTTATTAGAGCTATTGCAGAACAAACCAATTTGCTGGCTCTGAATGCGGCGATTGAAGCTGCCAGAGCGGGTGAGCAAGGGCGAGGCTTTGCCGTTGTTGCAGATGAAGTAAGAACGCTTGCCCAACGTTCAAGAGACTCTACAGAAGAAATTGATGCAGTATTAAACAACCTTATAGAGCAAACGCGCACAGTTTCGAAAAAAATGGTCCACAGTGTAGAGCGCTCTAAGCAAAGTATTGAAAAAACACAACAAGCTCACCAGTCTTTTGATGAAATAAGAGCATCAGTTGAACAGATCAAAGCTAAAGTTTCACATATTGCTGATGCTGCCGATGAGCAATACCATTCTTCTGACTCTATTAATCAAAATATACTTGGAATTAATGACTCTGCTACAGGTATTGCCGATACAGCGGATATATTGGCTGATGGTTCAAATGATTTACTGACCTTGTCTAAAGAGCTAAATGATTTAGTAGGCCGATTTAAGGTAAATAGTTAACTTTAACCAAAGCGATTATGAGACTAATAAAACATCATATTAATGTTTTATTAGTCTACTTAAAATAGTGCTAACTAAGCTAAGCCTCAACGTCTGTTGAGGTTTTTTTATTGATAGAGGTAAGCCCCAAAAAGTTCTAACCTTCGCACTTAACGTTAGCTATGCTCCAACTACAGCGCCTTTGGCAATTAGATAATCACGAATCTTTATTGTTTTCGCGCCATTTAGAGGGCTTCTTAACTCATCGCCTTGAACTGTTTTGACTTGTACAGCCAAGTTAACATCGGCGCCCTGCTCAACTAAGTACTTAACAACTTGAAAGTGACCTGCTCGTGAAGCAGTAATTAATGCCGTTTCATCATGCTCCACAATAGCATCAATGTTTGCTCCTTGTTGAAACAAGTACTCAACTAATTCTATGTTATTTGTTGATGCCGCTACTATTAGAGGATTTCCATCTTGGCTACTTGCTCTATTAACATCAGCACCTTGTTCAAGTAAGTATTTAACCAGCTGCTTATTGCCATTTTGCACGGCAATAATTAGCGGTGTGCCATCACCATCAATGTCGAAATTTACATCGAGATTGTTATCAAATAGATGTTCTATTTTTTCTAATTGACCTTCAGATAAAATATTAACAACCTGTTCTCCACGTTCAATACCAGATAATTGTGCAAAACAAACTGAAGCAGTAAAAAAATAAGCGCTAGCAATAGCAATGAGTTTTAATTTTCCAAACCTATTATTCGCCTTACTTCCCATGACGCCCTCTCCCATTAATTTCATTGCACTAGCTGATTTTTTCATTTATTTATCCTCATCATATTTCACGGTTTAAAACGTAATGTTTTTAAGTAAGACGACGCATAAAGAAATATAGTTTGAATTTTTTTGAAATTATTTTATTTTAATGGTTACAGGTTGAGCATCTTATTCGCGAGTTCTAGGTTTAGTGTTAATTGTTCGAACGAAACCACCTCGCTGGTAAATGACTGATATGTCCATATTTTACTCCTTGTCATCTTTCTTTTTTCCTAACTTTATCAACCGTGCATCGATGAATTTTTGTGAGCCATTATAACTTTTACATTTAATACTTCCTCCCAACATACCTGACAGTATTTTCATGCCTTTATTAAAAGTACTATTACAATTAAGCTCAACAGTTACGGGTTTAGCTTCTGGTATTTGATTAAGTTTGGTTGTTGATTTCGGAATAAAGTTTCTACTCTCTACGTATTCCTTATAGGCGATATCAGCGCTTTCTTTAAAGGATTTTTCACTAATGCTTCCTTGTAAAGATTTCAAAGAACTAAAGCTGCTAAACTTTTGCTTTTTCACAGCTAGCGTTTCAGCCGCTGAAGTTTTATTGATATCAACTTTGTTGTTAGCTAGCGACTTAACGGCTTTTTTTACATCAACTTCCTTTATGATTTTATCATTAGTTTTGACAATCTTTGGCCCATTGAAATGCTTGGGATTTTTGTTGTCTTGTTCATTCGTTACAGACGCTACTTTCTTGGATGAAAAGAGTTTTGCTGAAATGGTTTTAATGACTTTTGGTGATACAGGCTTTATAACCGTTGGACTTATACTTAGTAATACCAGAAGCACAACAGTGTGAATAATGACCGAGTATAAAAACGCTGAGAAATCCTTTGATGGCAAGCAAAGTTTATTACAATAAAAACTTAAGCTATTAATTACGCTATCCTTTAAGTAAGTTTGCTTATAAAGAATGTGAGTCTGAATAAGAAAAAAAGTTCACTAAAATCGCTCTTTCTTCACCCGTTCTATTTTTATCTAGATAATTTCTGGTGAATAGTTCTAAGCTCAAATATACTAAGTAGGCGAATCATAAGCATTTTTTCATTATTATTTAGTCATTACTTTCAAAGCAGTAAATAGCACTAAAGTTGATGAGAGCCTAGCTCTTGTTAAGCTTACTTATATCTAAGGCGCCCCATGGATAAGAATACAGATTTAATAAAGACAAAAAGCCATACAAATAAGGTTTACGTTGCTAAATTTATGACGGGACTATTATGTGCTTTTATTGTGCTAGCCTCACTTCTTTATAGTTATATTCAAAGCATAAATGTCAACTTAACAGAAGAGTCCGCTATTAATAGTGCTGAAATATACATTAAAGCACTGGAAGAATTTAGAACGTTATACACAACTGAAGTGGTAACCCCTGCCAAACAATTTGGTATGGATATCAACCATAATTACCGTGGAAAACAAGGGGCTATTCCATTACCTGCAACATTAAGCATTTTACTTGGGGAAAAAATTGGTGAGCATGATGGTGGTGCTGAAACACGCCTTTATAGTCCTTATCCATTTCCTTGGAGAGAAAAAGACGGTGGCTTAAGCGATGACTTCTCAGTCGATGCATGGAATTTTTTGACAGAAAACCCAAGCAAAGTATTTTCAAGATTCGAACAAGTTGGCGATGATAAAATATTAAGGTATGCGCAAGCTGATATTCTAAGAGAGGGTTGCGTAAATTGCCATAATTCTCACGAGTTTACGCCGAAAAATGATTGGAAGATGGGTGATGTTCGAGGCATATTAGAAGTTAAGCTGCCCATGGCAAAAATCCAAGCCATCTCAAATAATAGCTTAATAGAGTTTTCGAATTTATTAATTGCTATTTCCGTATTAGGGTTTGGTTTAATAAGTTTTTTCGTTGTTAAGAATAGACGAGCAACTAGTAAAATTGCTCAAGATGCCAAATTAAAAAATCGTATTAATCAGTTTAACGATTTAGTACAAGATAATAAGGGCTTAAAAGCACTTGGTGACACAATACTCAATTATATTTGTGCTAAAGTCGAAGCTAGTCATGGTGCGATTTTTGTTGCAAATCAAGAAAATGAGCTGAACTATTTAGCGGGCTACGCTATCAGTAAGCATCATTTATCAAATAACTCGTATGCATTAGGAGAAGGGTTAATTGGTCAGGCAGCATTAGATCAACAAGTACTCTTTATTAGAGATATCCCTAATAGTTATATCGATATTGAATCTGGAGTTGGTAGCACCTCTCCGGCATGCTTAATGTTATTCCCGATTGTCCGTAACAAAAAAACTATCGCCATTATTGAGCTTGCCACCCTTGGCGACTTTAATCATTTTCAGCAAGCGTTCATACATGAAATAGAAGATATAATTTCTATTATTCTCGAAAAAGAAGTAGCTAAAACTAAAACCATTGAATTATTACAAACCAACCAGCAACAGTTGCAGGAATTAAAAGATAATCAAGATGACTTAACTTGTGCAAACCAAGTATTAGAAGAACAAACTTTAAATCTTAAAAGGTCTGAAGAAGAGCTTAAGTCTTCTGAAGAAGAGTTAAGACAACAAAGTGATGAACTGCGCGCAACTAATGAAGAATTAGAAGAAAAGCAAGACTCTTTACAAACCCAAGCTTTAAGATTGATGGAATCTAAAAGGGTCATTGAACATACTGCTAATGAGTTAGAAAAATCGAGTAAATATAAATCAGAGTTTTTAGCGAATATGTCTCATGAGCTACGTACACCGTTAAATAGCTTATTAATTTTATCCAAGCTTTTGCTTGAAAATAAACTCAACAATTTGACTGATGAACAATTAGAAGAGATTACAATTATTAATGAAGGAGGACAATCCTTGCTCTCGTTAATAAATGATATTATGGATTTATCTAAAGTTGAAGCAGGTATGCTTGATGTAAATATTGAGGCTATGCCTTTAAACAAAACTTGCCAACTATTAAAGAACACCTTTAATCCTGTCGCCAAAGAAAAAGGTGTTCAATTTACGATTAATGTCAGTGAAGAGATACCAGAATACATTCAATCAGATAAGCAACGTATTGAACAAGTGTTAAAGAACTTTCTTTCAAATGCATTCAAATTTACCAAACAAGGTAGTGTTGATTTAACCATAGAACGTATATCTATGGGTGAAGGCAATATTTCTTCAATATTGAAAAATCAAAGCATAATTGCTTTCTCTGTAAGTGATACCGGGGTAGGTATTCCACTAGATAAACAACAAGTGATTTTCAATAACTTTCAACAGGCCGATGGCTCAACTAGCAGAGAATATGGTGGTACAGGGCTAGGCTTATCTATTTCTAAAGAGCTTTCTCATTTATTAGGCGGTGAAATTAAATTAACAAGTGAAGTTGGCAAAGGAAGTTGTTTTACACTTTATTTACCCCAATCAATTGACGATAATGCACTTGAAAATTTGACTGAAAACACTTCAATTATCGAGATTACAACGGCTGGTAATTCAAATAACTTAACAAGCACAGTGGGTTATTCACAAGATATATGGCTTGATGATGATAGAGATAATGTACACACTTCAGATAAGTCAATTCTCATTATTGAAGATGATGAAGAGCTGGTAAAATCCCTTGTAGATACTGCCCATAAATTATCTTTCAAAACAATTGTTACCAATATGGGCCGTGAAGGTATCATTTTGGCTAAAGAGTTTATCCCCAGCGCTATTATTCTAAATTTTAATATGCCTGACATTAATGGTGCTACTGTATTAGAACAATTGAAGAACCAATTGAATTTACGACACATACCAGTACATGTACTCGCCGCTAAAGAAAATCAATTAGAAGCGATGCAATTAGGGGCGTTGAGTTTTCAGCAAACGCCTGTAGATGTGAATCAAATAGGCGCAATTATTGCCAGTTATGATGTAGATGAAAATAAATCAAAAAAATATGTACTCGCGGTAGAAGATGACACTGCGACTCAAGTTGCCATACAAAGACTGCTTGAAACGTCTGATATTACCATTTCTTTTGCGTCAAACGCTAAACAAGCACTCGCCCTGTTAGATTGCAATAATTTTGATTGTATTATCCTCGACCTCGGTTTACCTGATGTAAGTGGAACTGAACTTGTGCATTTAATTAGTGAACATGAAAATACTAAATCAACTCCGATCATTATTTATACGGCTCAAGATATTACCAGTGACGAAGAAAAAATATTAAATCAACTGTCTTTATCTATTGTGATAAAAAGCCAAGAGTCACCTGAGCGGCTTTTAGATGATGTGGTGTTATTTCTTCATCATATTGATAAAAACCTTTCTTCCCATCAGCAAGATACCTTAAAAATGTTGCATGATGAAAATGAAATGCTACATGAGCGACGTGTGCTTATTGTTGATGACGACATGAGAAATGTTTTTGCCATGACCAAAGTGCTTGAAGATTATGGCTTAATCGTCACTCAGGCTGAAAATGGCCAAGCGGCGCTTAATGCAATAGACAAGAGTAATAAGCCTTTTGAATTAATATTGATGGATATTATGATGCCAATAATGGATGGTATTGAAGCGACAATGTTAATCAGAAAAATGACTGACTATAAGACTACTCCGATCATAGCGTTAACCGCAAAAGCGATGCCTGGCGATAAGCATAAATGTGTTGAAGCAGGTGCATCCGAATATTTAACTAAACCTATAGATACCGACAAGTTACTGTCCATACTACGTGTTTGGCTGTACCAGAGAAAAGTAAATTGAAAATAAACAAGGACGTTGAAACGAATAGTATTGAAGTTGAGAGTAAACTACTATCCAAATCACGAACACTTGACTTGGAAGTTGACCTATTTTTAGAAGCCATATTTAAACAGTATGGCTACGACTTTAGACATTACGCTCGTTCCTCTTTAATAAGGCGAATTACAAACTGCCTACAAAGAGAAAAAAAATCCTATGTAAGTGAACTGATACCTTGTCTAATTCATGATATCTATTTCTTCGACCGATTTTTACAAGATATGTCGATTACCGTCACTGCAATGTTTCGAGATCCTCATATTTTTAATCTCTTAAATGATTTGGTCATCCCCAAATTGTCTACCTACCCTACAATCAATATTTGGCATGCTGGTTGTGCTACGGGTGAAGAAGTCTATTCAACTGCGATTCTTTTGCATGAGTCTGGGCTGTTAAATAGAACACGTATCTATGCAACAGATTACAATAACCAATCGCTAAACACTGCTGAACAAGGCATTTATCCCTTGAGTAAAGCTAAGCAGTACTCTGAAAATTATCAATTAGCTGGCGGGAAATTTAGCTTATCTGATTATTATCATACCACTGAAAACACTATCGTCATCGCTGAGCAATTAAAGGATAAAATTACTTTTGCACACCATAATCTAATGAAAGATGGTGTGTTTGCAGAGATGCATCTTATTTTATGTCGAAATGTTTTGATTTATTTTGACCAAGTCCTGCAAGATAGAACACTTAGAATATTAAGTGAGAGCTTGATTCACCGAGGTTTTCTCATGTTAGGAGATCGAGAATCTATCGATTTTTCCGCTGTTGCTCCGCTTTTTGATAAAACCCATAAAAAGCATCGCATATTTAGGAAAAAGTTATTTGCTGATGATTAGTTTTCTTTAATTGACTGGGCGACAAAAAACCTAATAAATCCTGTATATTTAAAGGCTTACTATAATAATAACCTTGGATTTTATCACCTCCTAAAATAGTCATATGTTCTAACTGATTTTTAGTTTCTACTCCTTCTGCTACCACCTCAATATTACAGGCAGTTGCTATGTTCATAACTGCTTTAACAAGCGCACTGGTCTTATGGCATTGATCAACTTGTTGCACAAAACACTGATCAATTTTAATAATATCAAACGGTAATTTTTGCAGGTAATTGAGAGATGAGTAACCCGTGCCAAAATCGTCTAATGCTAATTTCACCCCTAAAGATTTAATGGTATTTATGATTCTTATGGCACTATCTAAGTGATTCAGAATAGCCGTTTCTGTCACTTCCAAAATCAACAGCGCCATCGGAAATTTATACTCGGCAAGGATGCTTTCTAAGGTATCTAAAAAGGTAGGGGAATTAATTTGCTTGGCTGAAAGATTGACCGAAACAGTTAAGTGTTTCTTATCCGGCTCATTTTGCCATTGAGATAATAGCTGGCAACTTTGCATAAGTACTTGAGCGCCAATCTCATGTATAATATGCGATTGTTCCGCTATAGGAATGAAAACGGCTGGGGAAATTGGCTTATTTCCATACCCCGATGCTGGCCAACGAACTAACGCTTCAACCCCTGTAAAACAGTTAAGTTTAACTGAAAACTGAGGTTGATAATGTACTTCCAACGCTTCATCTTCAACAATGTTTCTCAATTGTTGTTGAATATAAGCTTGTTGCTCTCGCTGTTCAGACATTGCTGGTAAAAAGAGTTGAGTTCTATTTCGTCCTGCTGATTTAGCTTCATATAGTGCAATATCAGCCCATTTAAGCAATGTTGTTTTATCCGCTTTACCGCCAATAGAGCAAGCTACACCAATACTTGTTTCAACAAAAATCTCTTTTTCTTGAATGACAAAAGGTTTAGAGATATTAAGTACAATTTTTCTTGCAACTTCTTCTGCTGATAACTCAGATACATCCTCTAAAAGAATAGCGAATTCATCGCCACCTAGACGAGCTGACAAGTCTGTTTCTCGTAAAACAAACGAAAGTCTAGAAGAAACGGCTTGTAGTAATTCATCGCCGATATCGTGACCTAAGGTATCATTAATTTCTTTGAAGTGATCCAAATCTAACATTAACAAAGATACTGCGTTATCACTGCGTTTCGCTCTGATTAATGCTCTTTGTAATTGATCGTGGAAATATTGTCTATTAGCCAATTGTGTTAATGGATCGTAGTTTGCTAAATGGGTCAGCTTATTTTCTAAAGTAACTCTTGTAGTAATATCTTGAAATATAACAATGATAGGAGCATTTTCACCATTTATCTGTGCTGAGCAAGTGATCTCAATATGAAAACTAGTATCGTTGGCTGGACTTAGATAAATTTTTTGTTGATATTGACCGTATTGTTTAACTTGTTGCTTTATATAACCAAAAAAATCTGTTTGTTTGGGGAGCTGTTGATTATCTTGTTTGAACCAATCATTAAAGTGAGTACTTACCAACTGACTGGATAAGGTTTTAGTTAATTGAGCACTTTTTGAGTTAGCAAACTGTATTACCCCATCGTTACTTAACTTAATAACCCCTTGACCGGCAACTTCAAGAATAAGCTCTCTTTCTGCTTTTAAAGCTTCAGTCTTGCTTTGTAATTGATCTAAAGTAACGAATTGTTGTACTTTATTAAGTAATATCGTTGGCTCTATTGGTTTAGAAAGATAATCAATAGCGCCAGACTTGTAGGCTTTTAATATACTATTGGTAGTTGAGTCATGTGCAGTCAACATTACAATAGGGGTATGTTTATGGGCTTCAGTTGAAGATATTAACTCTGCTACTTCATAGCCATCCATACCGGGCATATTTACATCCAGTAAAATTAATGCGAAATGGTTGTAAATGAGTAGCCCTAATGTTTCATCACCACTGCTTGCTTGAAAAATTTCAATATTATTAATCGGTTGAAGAAGCTTTTCTAAGGCTATTCTATTTGAATGAAAGTCATCTACAATTAGAATTTTGCTAGGTATTTGATCCATCTATTATTTACCTAAATTTCCATACTTATAATTTACTAACATAAAAGCATAGCTCACGTATTTAAATGTGTACATTAACTTATTAACAAACACAGCCATTATATATTTTTCACACTGTAGCTTAATAAAAGAGACTATTATTAATAACTGATTTTATTAGAATTATCCTCTAAAACTTAACTAGTTTATACAACAACTAAATTATAGGCAATTGTATATTTAATAGCTTAAAAATAATGGCTGTCGTCTATTATTTTCTATAGCTCATAGGCAATGCCCGCTATTTAACTTGAAACCTCTACTAAGAGTAATGCTATTTAGTGTTAATAAAATCAATTCGAGCCAATTTAACATTATGGAATATTCATTTCTTTGACTAATACATAGATTAATGGCACTTTTTTAAACTTTGCTATACTTAACTATATCTACCGTTTGTCATAGAGCAATAAAGGACTATGTTTTTTGTGGCGAAATACTATATAAATAACTTAAGTGGAGTTTATTATGTTGAGGCATTATTTTGTTTCCGATGATCTTGATGAGTTGGAAAAAGTTGAAAATGAGTTAGAACAGCAAGGGTTCTTAGAGCCACAAATACACGTATTAAGCAATAATGATACTGAAGTTGAAAATCACCACCTACATGAGGTTGCAGCGGTATTAAAGCAAGATGTTGTTCATTCTACTGAACTAGGTGCGGTGGTAGGTGTTATAGGCGCCTGTTTAGTGCTTTTAATCACCTACCTGCTGAATTGGCATCTATCTGCAGCGGGTTGGGTACCTTTTATATTTTTAGCCGTAATTACCTTAGGCTTTTGTACTTGGGAAGGTGGCTTTATTGGTATTCAACAACCGAATGTAAATTTTTTACCTTTCCAAAAAATGCTAGAAAATGGAAGGCATATTTTGTTTGTTGATGCTGAGCCTAATCAAGAACTAGCTCTAGCTGCCGTAATGGAATCACATCCGAATGTAGGGGCATCTGGCTTTGGAGAGTCAACTCCTAGCTGGGTTATTAAAGCTCAAGGTAACTTTAAGAGTTTTATGAAATCAATGCCTTAAAACATTATATTGTAATATTGATATCTCTTAAACACATGTCCCTTAGCTTATAAATCTCAAAGGGCCATGTGTGCCATTCTGCTGTGCTTATAATTTAATGAAATCAAACATATGGCAGTTGCAATTTTCTTTTGTTTTTTCTTAACCTACATTTCGCGACTTTAACAATAATAGTCTATGTTAATAACTGTAGAAGGTTAATATTTCAACCAATATTGCTGTATAGGTGAGTACTTTAGTTTAGCTAAACAGGCCAACTAAACTATATTTTCATCTATCAAAGCCGTATGAGTTTAATTATTAAGTGGGTCTGTATACTCATTAGTTTCAACATTGCTATATTTTATAAAGTATTCAACTTAAATTAAAGGATTCGTTATGACGATAGCCATTGTTATTGTTCTATTAGTTATTGCGACATTAGTTTTTCATTTTATTAGCCCATGGTGGTTCACTCCTTTAGCCTCCAATTGGCAAGCTATTGATGACACCATTAACATTTCTCTTTGGGTTGTAGGTACGGTATTTGTTGCCGTCAGCCTTTTTCTAGCATTTGTTATTTTTAAATATAGACATAATAAAAATAGGCGTTCGGACTATGAACCTGAAAACAGTAAGCTCGAAGGTTGGTTGACGTTAATCACTACCTTAGGCGTTGCAGCAATGTTAGCACCTGGCCTTTTTGTATGGGGGCAATTCATTTCTGTTCCTGAAAATAGTGAAGTCGTTGAAGCCGTCGGGCAGCAATGGTCATGGAGTTATAGGCTACCAGGTAAAGATGGAAAGTTAGGGAAAACATCCACCCGTTTCGTCAGCGAAAAAAACCCTTTTGGCATCGATGTAAACGATATTAACGGCTCAGATGATTTATTAATTAAAAGTAATGAGTTACACCTTTTAATTGACCAACCTGTAAAAGTGCTATTGCGTTCAAAAGATGTCTTACATAATTTTGCTGTACCACAATTCAGAGTAAAAATGGATTTAGTTCCTGGCACTGTTACATATGTTTGGTTTACTCCCACTAAATTAGGCCGCTATGAATTGCTCTGCGAAGAGCTATGTGGTGTTGCCCACTTCACCATGCGTGGCTATATTAAAATCGATACCGCCGATGACTATAAAACCTGGCTAGACGACCTACCCACTTTCGCTCAAACATTAACAAGTGACACCGCTAACTTAGAAAATGGTAAGCGGCTTTTTGATGGCTGCGTAGCTTGTCATGGCATAAATGGTCAAGGTATAGAGGCGATGAACGCTCCGACACTAACTGGACTAAGTCGTTGGTATTTACAACGACAATTGCGATATTTCAAACAGAAAATCAGAGGCAGAGATGATAGTGACATTTATGGTCAACAAATGGCTACTATGGCTAGCTTACTAGCCGACGATAAAGATATTAAAGATGTCAGTGCTTATCTTAGTACATTACCTGAGCTTGAAAGTCCTTCACTTAGCCTTGAAGAAAACAACAAAGGCAAAGCCCTTTATAAAAACTGCTCATATTGTCATGGCGATAACGCGCAGGGCAATTACGCCATGAAAGCACCAAGATTAGCAGGCCAACACGCATGGTATTTGAAAAGGCAAATTTATGCTTATCAAAAAGGTTTAAGAGGCACGCACCCTGCTGATATCTATGGCAAACAAATGATACTGATGTCAAAAATATTACACAATGAACATGATATTAATAATGTAGTGAGATATATCAATTCAATTCAACTTTTACCATAAATATTATCGATATGACTTTAGGAGCATGATGTGAGCAAATTTGCCAATATTGCAATTGCAGATCAAGTGGATGAGTCCAAGCATCCTCATAGTTTTATGACCAAATACATTTGGAGTCAAGATCATAAAGTAATAGCGATTCAATACTCTATCACAGCAATAGCAGTAGGTCTGGTTGCTTTGGTTTTGTCTGGCATGATGCGTTTGCAACTTGGTTTCCCTAATGAGTTCTCGTTTATTGACCCTTCTGCTTATCTTCAATTTGTCACAATGCATGGCATGATTATGGTTATTTATCTATTAACGGCTCTGCTTTTAGGAGGCTTCGGCAATTATTTGATTCCCCTGATGGTAGGGGCAAGAGATATGGTATTTCCTTTTTTGAATATGCTGAGTTATTGGACCTATTTTCTAGCAGTTTTAGTTTTACTTGCCAGCTTTTTTGTTAGTGGTGGTCCTACAGGAGCCGGTTGGACCTTATATCCCCCTCAAGCCATTTTAAGTGGAACTCCGGGGGAGCATGCTGGTATTTTATTAATGCTTGCATCGCTTGCCATATTTATTGTTGCTTTCACTATGGGAGGTCTCAATTATGTTACCACTATCTTACAGGCTCGCACCAAAGGTATGACGTTAATGCGTATGCCTTTAACTATTTGGGGAATTTTTGTTGCGACAATATTAGGTTTGTTGGCGTTTCCAGCATTATTAGTCAGCGCCATCATGATGATTTTTGATAAAGTCATTGGCACAAGTTTCTTTATGCCAGCGATTTTATCCTTGGGCGAAACGTTAGATCATAGCGGTGGTAGCCCTATACTATTTCAACACCTATTCTGGTTTTTTGGCCATCCTGAAGTTTACATTGTCGCCTTACCTGCTTTTGGCATGGTTTCAGACGTAATAGCTGTTCATGCACGAAAAAACATCTTCGGTTACCGCATGATGGTTTGGGCCATCGTTGCCATTGGAGGTTTGAGCTTCGTTGTTTGGGCCCATCATATGTATGTCAGCGGTATGAACCCTTATTTTGGATTTTTCTTTGCCACCACCACGCTTATTATTGCCATTCCAACGGCGCTCAAAGTTTACAATTGGTTGTTAACGCTTTGGCGTGGCAACATTCACTTAACTATTCCAATGTTATTTGCTATCGGTTTTATTTTTACTTTCACCCATGGCGGTTTAACTGGGCTAATGTTAGGTAATGTCGTTATTGATTTACCATTATCTGATACTTACTTTGTGGTGGCACATTTTCACATGGTGATGGGGGTATCTCCCGTGATGGTGCTTTTTGCCGCAATTTACCATTGGTTTCCATTATTAACTGGACGTTTCTTGAATAACGCACTCGGAAAGTTCCATTTTTGGGGAACATTTTTAGGTACCTATGCTATTTACTTACCAATGCATTATTTAGGATTTTTAGGCGTTCCTCGACGATATTATGCTATGGGTACAACAGATTTTATACCTGAATCTGCTCAATCTCTAAATGCTAGCATCACTGTATCGGCAATAATCGTTGGTTTAGTGCAATTGATTTTTATATTCAATCTCATTTGGAGTACTTTTAAAGGTAAAAAGTCTGGCCGTAATCCTTGGCAAGCAACGTCACTAGAATGGCAAACAGCTCATTTTCCGCCCGGGCATGGGAATTGGGGGGAACAATTACCTAACGTTTATCGGTGGGCATATGACTTTAGCGTTCCTAGAGCGAAAGATGACTTTATTCCACAGAACGTCACTCCAGAAGATGTCGCTTACCTAGATACTGAAGAAAGCAACAAAGGGAGGGAGCCATCATGAAGCTTATCAATACATTAAGAGTGAAACCTTGGTTGCCACAGGAAGGGAGTCAACAAGAAAAAGGTGATTTTCACCAACTAAATGACAATCAGGCGGCTAAAACCGCACTGAATTTTTTCTTAACTGTGATCACGGTAATTTTCTTTTTATTTACCATTACTTTTTTACAACGTACACAGTCTTTTGACTTTCAAGCCTTGTCTGGAGAACCCTGGCTACCATTTACTGATGCCAGTATGTTATGGCAAAACACAGGGTATTTATTATTGGCCAGTATTACCATTATTATCGCTAGAAGATATGCTGAGCTGCAGCATTTCTATGCTGTTGTTTTTGCTTTAACTGCAACGACACTTTTTACATCACTTTTTATTATTGGCCAGTTTCTGGTTTGGCAGCAGCTTAATCATGCAGGCTTCTATATCAATACAAACCCTGCTAACAGCTTTTACTTTTTGCTTTCCGGCATTCATGCACTGCATGTATTGGGTGGCGTGATAGTACTTGTTAGTTGTATTGGGATTTTCGCTACCACGTTCTCTTATCAACAACTATCTGGGCGCCTCAAGTTATGTGCTCGTTACTGGCACTATCTATTTTTTGTTTGGTTATTTCTATTTTTTTTATTAACCAGTGATGCGAATACCTTTAAAACTATTGCATTAATCTGCGGCTTTTAAGGAGGATATATGTCAGGTAATAAACACCAGAATAAAGACACTTCTTCTTTGCAGAGCGTTGTCAGCGATTGGAGCGCTGACAAACAATCTTTTGATATGCCTTGGGGCAAATTAATGATGTGGATTTTTCTGTTAAGCGATACCTTTGTCTTTAGTATTTTCCTTACCAGTTATATGAATGTGCGCATGTCAACCACAGCTGTATGGCCAAGTTCAAGTGAAGTTTTTGCATTAACCATTGCAGGTCATCACATTCCTTTAGTCTTAATAGCCATTATGACTTTTATTTTGATAACCAGTAGTGGCACCATGGCAATGGCCGTTAATTATGCCTACCAAGGGAATAAACAAAAAACAGTCTATTTAATGATGGCTACGGCACTTCTAGGAGCCAGCTTTATTGGCATGCAAGCCTTTGAATGGACTAAACTTATTGTAGAAGAAGGCATACGACCGTGGGGGAACCCTCTGGGCGCTAATCAATTTGGCGCTGCATTTTTTATGATTACCGGCTTCCATGGCTTACATGTTAGCGCAGGTGTTATCTATCTATTGGTAATTGCCAAACGAGTTCATCAAGGGAAATACCAAAAGAAGGGGTACCAAATTGTTGAAATAACGGGACTCTATTGGCATTTTGTCGATTTAGTTTGGGTATTTATTTTTGCATTTTTCTATTTATGGTAGGCATATATGATGGAACAAAACACCAAAACCCAGCAAGCTGAATTGCACTCTGAGCCACAACACCCAATTAGTATGTACCTTAAAGTATGGCTGCTACTTTTTCTCCTCAGTGGCTTTTCTTATATGGTTGACTATTTTCAATTTCAAGGCTTGCTCAGATGGACATTGATTTTGGTTTTTATGTTTCTAAAGGCAGGATTAATCATTATGGTATTTATGCATCTAACATGGGAGCGAATGGCCGTTAAGCTATTATTATTCTTACCACCTATTGCTATCCTAATCTTTATTGCCTTAATGGCGAGTGAAGCGGGGTACATATTTATCAGTCGTATCTTATTTTTCTTTAATCCTTGATTTTACCGACTACGGTTAAGGGAAGCGATGAATAGCAAAACTCATTCCCGAGTAGCACTAGCTCAAACGGCCTCTTGGCGAGACTACCTCTGCCTATGCAAACCGAAAGTCGTTTTAATGATATTAATCACTACGATGGTTGGTATGTACTTAGCTAGCGGGAAAAGCTTTAATATTGAGCTAATGCTAATCGCCACTGTTGCTATAGGCTTTGCTGCCAGTGCTGCTGCAGTCATTAATCATGTTATCGATGTTAAAATTGATACTAAAATGCAAAGAACTCAATGGCGGCCAATGGTGAATCAACGTGTTTCAACTAAACAAGCGCTGTGCTTCTCTGCTATTTTAGTGTTTACTGCTATGTTTTTATTACTACGTTATGTTAATGCATTAACCGCATGCTTAACCTTACTTGGCTTTATTGGTTATGCTTGTGTATATAGTTGTTATTTGAAACACCATACACCACAGAATATTGTTTTTGGAGGGTTTGCAGGTGCTATTCCGCCACTACTCGGCTGGACTAGTGTCGCCAATGATATTACGCTAGAGCCAATATTATTAACGTTAATTATTTTTTTGTGGACGCCCGCACATTTCTGGCCACTAGCGATTGATCGGCTTGAAGATTATAAGCAAGCCAATGTTCCTATGTTGCCAGTCGTTAAAGGCGTTCACTATACTAAAAATTGTATAATTGCCTATACCTTAGCAACAGTTTTGGCGAGTTTACTTCCTGTCCTTTTTCATTATTCAGGCCTTATTTATTTGTCAATCGCCTCAGGCCTTGGCTTGTGGTTTGGCTTTTATGCCGTTAAGTTGAAAATTACTAACGATGAGCTATTAGCTTTGCAGACATTTCGTGTCTCGATTTATTATCTAATCGCACTATTTCTCGCTTTGTTAGTCGATCATTTTGTTGTTTTCAGATTATAGAACACTCATGAAACCACGATTAAGCTTACAGAGAACATTTATATTATTCCCCATTCTTATCTTCATTTCCTTTAGTCTATATGCCTACCATTTATTGACAAAAAAACACAATGAAACCGATATAACCCTACCTAAAATACAAGGAATAATGTTAAAAAATCCTGAAAAGTTAATCAATGTGAACTTAACAAACCAAGCAGGCCAGTTAGTCGATAGTGAGTACTTTAAAGGTAAGTGGCATGTCATTGCTTATGGCTATACTCATTGCCCAGACATTTGCCCCACAACCCTATTTACCTTAACTAAACTAGACGCCTTGGTTAACGACAGTAACAACAACCCCGAAACTAAATTTGTCTTTTACACCGTTGATCCACAACGCGATACCCAAGACAAACTTGCTCAATATATTCAATATTTTTCCAATGACTTTGTTGCTGTCAGAGCACAAAACCCACTAGCTGCACATAACTTTCAGCAAAGCTTAGGTATCAATGTGGAGATTAGCTATGCTAATTCAAAAAATAGTGCATTGCAGGGAATAAACATTAAAAAGGCGACTACAACCGAACGTAACAATAATTTTTATTATGTTAATCATGGATTAACAATACTATTAATAAATCCAGAAGCCGAATTACAAGCGGTATTTTCACCAGAAATGACAGAGCTTGGCATAAAAGATTTTACCAGTGAAGCGCTATACCGAGATTACCTGAAAGTGACTAGCTATTACCAAATGCAGAGATTACTTTGAGATATATTCTCATAGGTTAAAGCAGAACCACGCGTAATTAAGTGAGCCAATATACTTAAAACTCCTGCTATCCAGCGGGATAAGTCAACGCCCTTAATTCATTTCACTTGCGCATCAATTTCATTTTGAAGCATTTCTAAACTATCTATGACTTTAATAAATTTAGTGCCAAATGGCGTAACTTTATATTCAACTCGTGGTGGTATTTCATTAAACGTTTCTCTTGCTAATATACCAAACTCAATATTTTTCTTTAAACAAGAATTCAAAACTTTAGTTGATAAACCTTCTACATTTCTTACCATTTCACCGGGTCGATTAATATCATGTCGTAATAACTGATAAACAGTTAGTGACCATTTACAACCCATTATGACTTCGACCATACGTGAAGAATGTTCAGGCGCTAATTTTCTTGGAAATATTTTTTCTTTTGAATTCATAAAGATGTACCAAAAAGTTCCTACTGTACCAATTTGTACTTACTATTTTATCTATTACTTATCTTTTAACATTATCACATCAAAGCAACATCAAACCAAAGATAAATAGTCAGTGGAGTATATAAAATGAATACAGTAAACAATCAGTTAACCAAATCAAAAACGGCACTAATTATAGGGGGGTCAAGTGGAATAGGACTTGCCACGGCCAAGAAATTATTACAAGAGAACATTTCAGTGATTATTGTTGGTCGCAATGAAGGTAAATTGTCGAATGCTTGCCAAGCATTAAAAGACTTTGGTGATGTCTCAACTATACAAGCCGACTTATATAATAATGTTGATCTTCAAAACATGCTCGACTATATAAATATTGAAAGTAATCAAATAGATTATCTTGTGAATGCCGCAGGTTATTTTAGCCCTAAAGCTTTTATTGACCATGAAGACACTGACTATGATATTTACATGGAGCTTAACAGAGCCACTTTTAAAATATCACAAGCCATGGCGAAAAGTATGATCCGTAATAAAGGCGGCAATATCGTCAATATTGGCTCTATGTGGGCAAAACAAGCCATTAAAGCAACGCCTTCTTCTGCCTACTCGATGGCGAAGTCGGCCTTGCATGCCTTAACACGCCATATGGCAATGGAATTAGCTGAGTTTAATATTCGTGTTAATGCTGTTGCACCTGCAGTAGTAAAAACACCAATTTATCAATCATTTATCGAGCCGGAAGTTCTAGACGATACTTTAGCGGGCTTCAATAACTTTCACCCTATAGGACGTATTGGTACACCAGAAGATATTGCAAATTCAGTTGCCTTTCTGCTATCAGATAAAGCTAGTTGGGTCACAGGCGCTATATGGGATGTTGATGGTGGCGTAATGGCTGGACGCAATTAATTATCTAGGGCATTAATAATCATATTAATGTCCTATTCAATGACAATAAGCACAACATTAGAAATTAATGGGATTGATAAAATGTTAAACATGAATTTTGAACAACGAGTCGTTATAAACACTTTGTCAGAAGCGTGGCAAGCGAGTCCATTAACCGGAGTTTACCGTAAGCCTTTAGCGCGAGAAGAAGCTGAACAGGGCCATGCTACCAGCATTGTTCGCTATGAAGCAGGTGCTAAATTTCGCAAACATGAACACCCTCATGGCGAAGAAATATTAGTGCTAGAAGGTGTATTTTCTGACGAAACTGGCGATTACCCGGCAGGAAGTTATTTACGAAATCCACAAGGTTTTTCTCATGCCCCTTTTAGTAAACATGGTTGTTTCTTACTTGTTAAGTTACATCAATTTCAAGAGGGGGATAACAATATCGTTCGGGTTGACACCCAAAATACACCATGGCAATCAGGCATGGGCAATTTACAAGTAATGCCTTTACATAGCTTTAAAACCGAATCAACGGCTTTAGTTTACTGGCCAGCAGGTGAGCATTTTCAACCTCATGTTCATACTGGAGGCGAGGAGATTTATGTTATTAGTGGAGAGTTTGTTGATGAGCATGGTCGATACGGCGAAGGCACATGGATTAGAAACCCGCATATGAGTCAACATAATCCTTTCGTAGAAAAAGATACCGTCATTCTAGTTAAAATAGGTCACCTGTAATCAACAAACAAGAAAGCTAAGAGCTGAAACTATCAATATAATAAAATAACAGCATACTGTCTAAATAGAGTGCTGAGCTATACTTAAATAGACAGGTAAATTCAATTCCATCGATGAATCCACCTGCCCCGTATTTGATACGCCTTTATGGTTAATTTCTCTCAACTGCGGTCGGTTTATGAAGTGATGCCTGCTTTTTAACTGCATCAAAATCCGAACTAAACGCCGGGCGTTTAATATATTTTCCAGCGCCCCTAACCGTTCTTAGCTCACCATTGGTCCAAACTAAATTGCCACGACTTAAGGTATGTAAAGCAATACCTTGAACGGTACGCCCTTCAAAAATATTGAAATCTACATTTTGGTGGTGGGTTTTTGCTGAGATCGTACGAGTGCCATTGGGATCCCACACCACAATATCAGCATCTGCACCAATGGTAATAGAGCCTTTTTGTGGATATATGTTGAATATTTTTGCCGCATTAGTTGACGTTACAGCGACGAATTCATTAGGTGTTAATTTACCTGTAGTTACACCAGAATCCCACATAACCGACAATCGGTCCTCGACCCCGGCAGTACCATTTGGAATCAAACTAAAATCATCTTTGCCAGCTGCTTTTTGATCGGCACAAAAGCAACAATGATCCGTTGCTGTCGTTTGTAGATTTCCTGCTTGTAATCCTTTCCATAAAGCATCTTGATGTTTTTTAGGTCTAAATGGTGGGCTCATTACATGCGCAGCAGCAAATTCAAAATCATCACTTAGATAGACAGAATCATCAATTTCTAAATGACCTGCAAGCACTTCTCCATATACGCGCTGTCCCTCATTACGTGCTCTAGTAATGGCTTGTAATGATTCTTCACAAGAAACATGCACAGCATAAATTGGCACATTCAACGCCTGTGCAATACGGATAGCACGATTGGCAGCCTCCCCTTCAACCTCTGCCGGTCTTGATAGAGGATGGCCCTCAGGGCCACGAATACCTTGCTCCAAAATTTGTTTTTGCAAGTGATAAACTAAGTCGCCATTTTCAGCATGTACGGTTGGCATTGCGCCTAATTCAAGACAACGTGAAAAGCTATTAATGAGCGTTTCATCTTCCGCCATAATGGCATTTTTATAGGCCATAAAATGTTTAAAGCTATTTACGCCATGTTCATTTACCAATGTCGCCATGTCGTGATAAACAGAGTCGTCCCACCAAGTAATGGCAACATGAAAACTATAATCCGTGGCTGACTTCTCAGCCCACTGCATCCATTGATCATAAGCTTCAATTATCGGTTGTTGAGGGTTTGGAATAACAAAATCTATGATAGTGGTTGTACCGCCAGCCGCTCCTGCACTAGTACCAGTAAAAAAATCTTCACTGGCAACCGTGCCCATAAATGGCAGTTGCATATGCGTATGCGGGTCAATACCTCCAGGCATAACTAATAAGCCCACAGCATCAATAACTTCGCAGCCCTCAGGTTGTTCAAGATTACTTCCTATTGCTTGGATGATACCTTGATTACAATATACGTCTGCTTGGTAACTTTGATCTGCTGTTACTACTGTCCCACCTTTAATTAATATCGACATTTCTTTTCCTTTTAATTATTTTATTATTCGCATTTACCTGCACACTCTTAAAATAGATCTATAATATTTATTATGTCAACAGTGATGTTTTCATATTTTTTTACTAAAAATCTAAATTTACAATGAAAAATTATAAAAACAACAAGCTACTTACTCGCTTATAAAGCCCATTAACGCTCAAATTACAAGCAGAATTATCAGTCATTAAACCAACAAATCAAGTTCGTTTTTTCAGCAAAATTATTAACTAAAAATCTATAAAAAAAGTGTTTTTTTCGCCGATAAGTACAACACACTGAATTTACTATGTATTTTTTTCTTTTAATCTTACCGACTCAATGTAATAATAATTAAAGCTGACCAATTGGTCAAAGTGTATTTTCAGTTTTTTTGAAAGTAATGGTTTAAAATGCATACACTAAAATGATATTTGAACCATGAAGGCAAAACGATAAATTTATAATTAGAAATTGAGACAAGGAAAGGTAATGAGTTTTACGCATGAAATAAAATCCAATCGATTACTTGAAGATGAGATTACAGATAATTTCCATGACATCTCACCCCCGTTAACCGACAAGCAAGTGCTAATTGAGAGTGAGCGTTGTTTATTTTGTTATGATGCTCCTTGCATCAATGCTTGCCCCACTGATATTGATGTTCCATTATTTATCAGAAAAATTAATACTGAAAATTATCATGGCGCTGCCAAAGAAATTTTAGAAAAAAATATTCTCGGTGGCAGTTGTGCGCGAGTTTGTCCAACAGAAACTCTATGTCAACAAGCCTGTGTTAGAAACACTGAACACGATGAACCAGTTGCTATTGGCAAGTTACAACGATTTGCCGTTGACCATTTAGATACCACTCAACCTTATCCATTTGACCGCGCAGCAAGTACCGGAAAGCATGTTGCTATTGTTGGAGCAGGACCTGCCGGTCTTTCTTGTGCACATAGACTGGCAAGAGACGGCCATAAAGTGACCATATATGAAGCGGCGGCAAAAAGTGGTGGCTTAAATGAATACGGAATTGCGTTATACAAATTAGTCGATGATTACGCGCAAAAAGAAATTGATTTTGTGCTCCAAATTGGTGGCATTGACATCAAGTATCAACACGCATTAGGAAAAGACGTTAACTTGAATCAGCTTCGAGAAAACCATGACGCCGTATTTCTCAGTATAGGTATGGGTAATGTTAATGCGCTCAATATACCCGGAGAACAATACCCCAACGTTGAAGACGCGGTAGCGTATGTAAGTGAATTACGTCAAACCAATAACTTAGCGAGCCTTGCTGTAGGTAAAAACATCATTGTTATTGGTGCTGGTATGACTGCCATTGATATTGCTGTACAGAGTAAAAAGCTTGGCGCAGAAAATGTCACTATTGTCTATCGACGCAATCAAAGTGCTATGGGTGCGTCAGAACACGAACAAGAATTAGCCTATAAAAATGGCGTTAGCTTTGTCTTTAATGCTCAGCCAAAGCAAATTGTTGGCGATGAAAACGGCATATCAACGATGGAGTTTATTCGTACACAGCAAAGTAGTAACGGTAAATTACAATGCAAAGATGAAATCATTTCAATGCCATGTGATGTCGTATTTAAGGCTATCGGTCAACAGCTAGATAGCTCGCCATTTGGCAATGACAATCCCCCGGCATTAGATCAACGAGGCAGAATAGCAGTAAACGAGCAATTTCAGACCAGCTTAGACAAAGTATTTGCTGGTGGTGATTGCATCAACGGTAAAGATTTAGTCGTTGAAGCTGTTGACCATGGCAACAAAGCCGCATTAGCAATTCATCAACAATTACAACAAGATTAATAGGGAAAGTATTGTGGCAAATTTAGCATGTGAATTTATTGGCATTAAATCTATTAACCCATTTTGGTTAGCGTCAGCACCGCCAACAGACAAAGCCTATAATGTGGTAAGAGCATTTGAAGCTGGTTGGGGTGGTGTAGTTTGGAAAACGTTAGGTGAAGATCCTGCCCCAATTAATGTGTCTTCTCGTTATGGTGTTCATTACGGGCAAAACCGTCAAGTTTTGGGCTTTAACAATATTGAGCTGATTACCGACCGACCATTGCAAATTAACTTAGATGAAATTACCCAAGTTAAAAAAGATTGGCCTGACCGAGTGATCATTGTTTCTTTAATGGTTCCTTGTGAAGAACAGTCTTGGAAAGATATTTTACCCTTAGTTGAAGCAACAGGGGCAGACGGCATTGAGCTTAATTTTGGTTGTCCTCACGGCATGCCTGAACGTGGTATGGGTGCAGCGGTTGGTCAAGTACCTGAATATATTGAAATGGTCACCCGCTGGTGTAAGCAATATTGCTCACTTCCGGTGATTGTAAAATTAACACCTAACATTACTGATGTTCGTAAGCCTGCTGCTGCTGCTTTACGTGGAGGCGCTGATGCAGTGAGCTTAATCAATACGATTAACTCAATTACCTCTGTTAATTTGGAAACCATGTCACCTGAGCCGAGTGTTGATGGCAAAGGAACTCATGGTGGTTATTGTGGCTCTGCGGTTAAACCAATTGCCTTAAGTATGGTGTCTGAAATTGCGCGAGATCCTGAAACTGCTTCACTCCCTATTTCTGGGATCGGCGGTGTTTCTAACTGGCGTGATGCTGCTGAATTCATCACTTTAGGTGCCAGCAATGTACAAGTTTGTACTGCTGCAATGCTGTATGGTTTTGGTATTATCAACGATCTTTGCGATGGATTAAGTGACTGGATGGACAAAAAGGGCTATAGCAATATTAACGATTTCAGTCGTGCTGCCATTCCCAATACCACTGACTGGAAACACTTGAATATGAACTACAAGCGCATAGCTCGTATTAATCAAGATAATTGCATTCAATGTGGTCGCTGTTTTGCCGCTTGTGAAGATACTTCTCATCAGGCAATATTAAAAACAGGCGATTTTGATAATCGTGAATATTCAGTAATAGATGATGAATGCGTTGGTTGTAACTTGTGCCAAGTGACTTGTCCTGAGCCAAACGCCATTGAGATGGTGGATGTTGACACAGGTGAAGAGCATTTAAGTTGGCTACATCACCCAGCCAATCCTTATAGGGAAGAAAAATAAATTGTAACTACTATAACGTAAACGAGGAAAGAGCATGGAAAATAATAATGAAGTACCAACTTCAAGCGCCATCCAAGTTAATGAGTTTGTTGAATTAAAAGTAGAAAATGATGTACGCGATAGTCCGCTATATAATGATGATATTGCACCAACCAAAATAGCACAACGTACTTGGCACAAGGGCAATGTCACGGCGTTGTGGATAGGCATGGCAATATGTGTTCCGACTTATACTTTAGGCGGGGTTTTAACTGCCTATTTTGGTTTGTCGGTACTTGAAGCCTTATTTACCATTTTAATTGCTAACGTTATTGTGCTTATTCCATTAACCTTAAATGCATTTGCCGGCACTAAGTATGGCATTCCCTTTCCTATATTATTGCGCAGCTCCTTTGGTCTTTATGGCTCCAATATTCCCTGTTTAATTCGGGCTGTTGTTGCCTGTGGCTGGTTTGGCATTCAAACCCTCTTTGGTGGCATTGCTTGTCACTTATTATTATCCGCACTATCAAGTAGCTGGGCATCACTGGGTAGTGTTGGTGAAGTCTATGGCTTCTTTATGTTTTTAGCACTTAACCTTTACGTTGTAATCAAAGGTGCTAACTCCATAAAAAAACTTGAAAACTGGTCTGCACCTATCTTACTTACAGTTGGTATAGGCTTAATGTTGTGGGCTTTACCACAAATTAATTTAACCGAAGTGTTAGCCACCCCGGCTAATCGACCTGAAAGTGATAGTAGTGTGCCTTATTTAATGGCTGGTATTACCGCCATGGTAGGCTTTTGGGCAACATTGAGCCTAAACATTCCTGATTTTAGTCGTTTTGTTAAATCACAAAAAGATCAAATAACAGGGCAAATTTTAGGCTTGCCCTTAACGATGTTTTTCTTTGCTTCCCTTGGCGTGGTTTTGACTTCTGCCTCGATGACTTTAGTTGGAGAAACCATTTCTGATCCCATTAATTTAATAGGAAAAATTGATAACCCACTGATGGTTGGCATTGCCATGGTATTGATCATTATCGCTACCTTATCAACCAACAGTGCTGCCAATATAGTTTCACCAACGAATGACTTTCAAAACGTCGCGCCAAAGTTTATTAATGAAAAACGAGGTGTGTTACTCACGGGCTTAATTGGTGTTTTGATGATGAGTTGGGAGTTACTGAAAAAAATGCATTGGATAGAGTCTGATGTCAGTGTTGAAGCCTTATATTCAAATTGGCTGTTAGGTTACTCCAGCTTACTAGGCCCTATTGCCGGCATCATGATTGTTGACTATTTTATCGTCAATAAACAACAACTCGACCTAGTGTCTTTATATAAAACAGGTGGAATATATAGCAATATAAACTACCACGGTATGATAGCGTTTCTTATTCCTGTAGCTTTAACATTGTACTCACTCACTACCGGCCAATTGAACTGGTTTTATAACTATGGCTGGTTCACTGGCTCTATCTTTGGTGCAATTATTTATTACCTTCTAAAAAGAACACCTAGCGTAAGTGCTGACAATGTTCTCAATGAAACTCCATAATATTATAGGAAACCAATATGAATGATTTAAGGATAAACAAAGACCGTCTTTGGCACAGTTTAATGGAAATGGCAAAAATTGGTGCAACCGACAAAGGTGGTTGTAAGAGGCTTGCCGCTACAGCACTAGACGGGCAAGCACGTGACCTATTTGTTAAGTGGTGTAAAGACGCGGGCTGTTCAATTGCGATTGATAAGATGGGCAATATTTTTGCACGCCGAGCGGGTAAAAATAATGACTTACCCGCCGTTGTTACTGGCAGCCATCTTGATACTCAACCAACGGGTGGTAAATTTGATGGGGTTTTTGGGGTGTTAGCTGGTTTAGAAGTATTACGAACCCTAGAAGACAATAATGTAGAAACTAATGCCCCTTTTGAATGTAGTGTCTGGACTAATGAAGAAGGCTCTCGCTTTCAACCAGCGATGCAAGGCTCTGGTGTTTATGTTGGTCGTTTTGATCTTGAAGCTGAACTAGCTAAGACAGATGTAGATGGCTTAGTGTTAAAAGACGAATTAGCAAAAATTGGCTATTTAGGTGATGAAGAGCCCGGAAGTCGCAATATTGGTGCCTTTTTTGAAACCCATATAGAGCAAGGCCCTATACTAGAAGATGAAGATAAAATTATCGGCGTAGTTCGATTAGGTCAAGGTATTCGGTGGTACAACATTACCGTTACAGGTCGAGAATCTCATGCTGGCTCTACTCCCATGCATTTGCGCTATGACGCCATGTTAGCAGCTAGTCATATAGTCACTAAAATCAATGGCATTGCCCATGACAACCCACCAAATGGCTTAGGCACGGTCGGCTTTATGGAGGTTTACCCAAACTCCAGAAATACGATTCCTGGAACAGTTAACTTTAGTGCTGACTTACGTAATCCTAATCCAGATGTGTTGGCACAAATGGACGACCAGTTACAAAGCTACTGTAAAGAACTCGCTTCGAAACATAAGGTTGATATTGATGTTGACCACTTTTGGTATTTTGAACCAGTCGAGTTTAATGCCTCTGACAATGTGGAAATAGCCGCTAAAAAATTAGGCTATTCTCATATGGATATTTTTGCTGGTGCCGGACATGATGCCTGTTACATGGCAGACATAGTACCAACTGGTATGGTGTTTACCCCATGTAAAGACGGCATAAGCCATGCTGAAATTGAAGATACCACGTCAGAGCAATGTGAAGCTGGCTGTAATGTATTAATGCACGCTATGTTAGAAGCCTCTGAAAATATGAAACCAAAGTAAGTAATAGACTACTTTTTCATATTTTGAAATAACCAATAAACATCAGCCCTAACCTCAGTTAGGGCTTTTTTAATCTCGCGATAAACTGACTTTTCAACAAAATACTATTACCAAATATCCCATTGCTACGCGATAAATACACCCTAAAATATCCCCCGCCAGACCTCGTCAGTAGAAATCAACAGGACTGTGACAAGAATTGTTACATCCCGAAACGAAATTCCTTAAAAGAATAACCTATCTTATAGCTGTAGCAAAAATTACTGGGAATTATTAATTAGTGACACTTTGTAATAGCCAAGCATTTATTGACCAGCCTGTAGCTAAACTATTATGGCGAAACAGCTTACCTATGATTGCCGCAATCATGGCGTTATTTGCTTATGATTTATTAGAGTCAACACTGCTCGCTTTTCAAAGCGAGCATGTACTTACCGCTTTTGGTTTTACTTTACCCATTACTGCAGCCATGACCGCATTAGCCATTGGTTTAAGTATTCGAGCGAATAATAAAGTTGTGCATTGCAACTGTACTGATAAAGCGAATTTAGCTCAAACAATTTCAAACAGTTTGATGACTTGTCTACTCATTGTCACGCTATGCTCATGCTTATTTTTTATTGCAAGCGAGCAATTATTGTCCCTTACTGGCAACAGAATTTGGACTGATGATATAAACAATACTGCAGCAATAGCTCAATCTGATTATCTAGATATTCGCTATTTTGGTTGGGTATTCATGGCGCTAACTTGGCAAATTAATGCAACTTTACGTGCGCTAGGTTGGATGAAGATTGCCAGTGGCTTAATGCTAAGTTGGGCGTTATGCAAATCTTTCTTAGCGGTAATAATACTTACGCCGCAAAGCCCATTTTATGCTAATGGTTTAGAAACACTCGGGTTTGTACACCTAATTTCTGACGCTTTATTTACTTTTATTTCACTGTTGTTTTTACAGAAAAAAGTTATGTTGAAGTCACCACAATTTAGTACCCTTCTTTCCAGTATTTTGCGTCAAAAGAGAGACAGCTCACTTATTGTATTTCAACAGTTTATTACTCCTATAAGTATGGCTGCATTAACTGCAATTGCCGCCAATATGGATACCAGCTATGTAGCCACTTTAGCGTTATTGTTTAGACTAGAAGTATTGTTTTTACTTTTACCTATGGTTTTAACTACCTCTATGCCAGCAATTATTGGTGCCAATTACTGGTTAGGGCACAAGGAAAGAGTTAAAAACTTATATAAACTAGCTTTCAGTTCAATTGCTATTTTTCAACTAATAGTAGCGTTAATTGTATTTAGCCAAAGCTACTTTCTATCATCCTTTCTTTGCCCTCACCATGCTATTTCAATGAATCTGGAGAGCTATTTAAACTGGGTTCCATGGGGTTATGGCGCTGCTGGTATTGCAATAGTTTTTCAATCTTGTCTGAACGCCAAAAATCTAACGGTATTAGCCACT
Organism: uncultured Colwellia sp.; assembly: GCA_913062815.1. Classification (GTDB taxonomy): domain Bacteria; phylum Pseudomonadota; class Gammaproteobacteria; order Enterobacterales; family Alteromonadaceae; genus Colwellia. Next base: position 226,849 of record CAJXWZ010000001.1, read on the forward strand.
TTAATTACACTCTGTCACCGAATTATTTTTGTGCTACCACTCAGTGCACTGGGCGCTTTTGCCTTTAACGAACTAGGCTTCTATCAAGGATTAATGCTTGGCCACCTTAGTGCAATTATACCGGTATTTTTTGTATTACACCGTTTTGGTTATATCAATAAACAACATCAATCATTGCTCAACAAAAACACTTTAAAAGGAATAACTAATGAATCGTAACACCTTAATTAATAGAACGTTAATAGCTTTAACATTAGCTGGAACGCTGGCAGCATGCCAGTCGACTATGGATGCATCAAGTACTGATACCTTTGCACAGAATCTTATCAACAGTGATAGACCTGCAAGTGACAAAGAAAGAGATGTAGGAAGAAAGCCAGCTGAAGTTGTAGATTTTTTCGGTATTCAAGATGGAATGACAGTTTTGGAAATTCTTTCCAGTGGTGGTTATTACACCGAAATTTTATCACAACGCGTAGGCAGTAAAGGTAAAGTTATTGCGCAAAATAATCGTTTCATTTTGGATATCTTTGACGGCCGCTTCGCAAAAGAGCTTGATGGGCGTTTAGCAAATAAACGGCTTAACAACGTTGAACATTATGTGAAAGAGTTTGGTGAATTTGATATTGAGAATCAAGTAGATGTGGTGACAATAGTATTGAATTATCACGATATGTATTCAAATTTTCCTAAAGCGAAAAGAATGAAAGTATTACAGCAAATCAAAAAATCGCTTAAACCAGGGGGAACGGTAGGGGTAATTGATATGGAATCAAATAACGGAAATCAAAAAGATCTACACCGTATTAGCCAAGATCTTGTTATTAATGATTTTGCTGACGCTGGATTTAAGTTAGAAGCTAAAGCTGATTTCCTAAAAAATCCAGCCGATGATTACAGCAAGGTTGTCTTTGATAAGGCGGTGCGAGGAAAAACCGACCGTTTTGTTTTTAAGTTTGTCAAAGCCTAAGCTATAAATAATTAATAAAATCGATATACACTTAAGCAGCCCTATTAAATTCATAGGGCTAGACTCCACTAATAATTTGAGTCTACAACCTTGCCTATACAGAGTTCATATTTCTTGCCATATCTTCTTCTGTCATAATAGTTATAAAAGTGATCATTATAATTAACTGCAAACTTCCCTTTCCAAGCAACCATACTTTGTTTTCAATGTGCATAGCGAATTAAGATGATACGTTTTATACTCGTACGGTATTTTTAACCAAATAAGAATAATTCCATGAAAAATAAAATTGTTTTATCCCTATTATCTACCGCATTGCTGGCTGGTTGTTTTGATTCAGCAACAACTCAGACTGAAGAGAAAACTGTAACAATCAATACCACTCAAGCCTTTGATGTAAGTTATGAAAGCATCAACAAAGAACAGTTGATTGAACACATAAAAGTGTTAGCTTCTGATGAGTTTGAAGGGCGCGCACCATCAAGTAAAGGAGAAGAGCTTACCCTTGATTATTTAACAAAACAGCTCACTGCCGTTGGTTTTGTACCAGGCAATGGCGATAGCTTTTTACAAGCAGTGCCAATGATATCAATTGAAGCATCACCTGAGATGACTCTCTCGATTGGTGGTAAAGATTATCAATACGGACCTGAAATGGTAATGGGTTCAAGCAGAATTACTGACTTTTCAGAGTTAAAAGATTCTGATTTAGTGTTTGTCGGTTATGGCATAAATGCTCCTGAGTATAACTGGAATGATTACCAAGATGTTGACGTAAAAGGTAAAACTGTTGTCATGCTAGTTAACGATCCAGGTTTTGCAACTCAAGATCCTGCTATTTTTAATGGCAATGCCATGACCTATTATGGCCGTTGGACTTACAAATACGAAGAAGCAAGCCGTCAAGGTGCTGAAGGCGCCATCATTATTCATGAAACTGCCCCAGCATCATACAACTGGTCTGTGGTTGAGCATTCTTGGACTGGGCCTCAATTTGGCTTTGTCCGTGAAGATCTCAATAAAGGTAGGGTTGCCGTTGAAGGTTGGGTTAATAGTGATGTGGCAAAAGAGTTGTTCGATAGTGCAGGTCTGAACTTTGAAGAATCTAAGGCACAAGCGGCAAAAGGCAGTTTTAATGTTGATATGGGCGATTTACAAGCAACAATAAAAGTTAACAACACCGTTAAAGAATCTGTTTCATATAACTTTATTGCAACTTTACCTGGCAGTACAACGCCAGATGAACATATTCTTTATACCGCTCACTGGGATCATTTAGGTAAGGACACGAGCCTTATTGGCGATCAAGTATATAATGGCGCTGTAGATAATGCATCAGGCACCGCCGCACTTATTGAGGTTGCCGAAGCCTTTGCAAAATTACCTGTTGCCCCGCAACGTTCCATAACAATTATGGCAGTTACGGCAGAAGAGCAAGGCCTATTAGGCTCTAAATTCTACGCCACTAACCCTATTATTCCTGCCTCAAAAACGGTAGCCAATATTAATATGGATGCCCTGGGTGTGGTAGGAAAAAGCAGCGATGTTTCTGTTTATGGCTTAGGTCAATCTGAGTTAGATAACTTTCTTGCAACGGCTGCTAAAAAACAAGGACGCAGTATTGCAGGCGACCCTAGACCTGCGGCTGGCATTTATTATCGTTCTGATCACTTCGCTTTTGCTAATATAGGCATTCCTGCGCTTTATGCAAAAACAGGAAAAACGCCGGTTGATGAAGCAACCAAAGCTTTGCGTGCTAAATTAAAAGAGAGCTTAGGCAAGTGCTATCATAATTTATGTGATGAATATGATGAAGCTTGGGACATGTCTGGTGCAGTACAGGATATACAAGCTTTCTATGAGATTGGTTATGAGTTATCAAAAGAGAATGTTTGGCCGAAATGGAGCAAGTCTTCCGAATTTAAACGTTAAGCTTAATTGGTATTAAGTTTATTCAAACGAATATAAAAAAGTGGTAGTGAAAGTATTCACTACCACTTTTTTAAATCATTATCAGTAACCCTGTACTAAGTTTACTGTTTACACATTAACGTTTTATAGATTTTTTACGCTTACCCATCACAAAAAACAGTAAAGCTAATGCTAATAATAATATAGAATTTGGCTCTGGAACGGCGGTGACATTAAAGTAATCAATTCTAAAGCCGTCTGAATTTCCATCAGCCCAAAATAGAAAGCTAGTTCCCACAATGGAATGAAAATCAAATTTTGAATCATCATCAAAAAAAGCCTGACTCGCATATGGAGATGATTCTTCAATATCGAAATCAGCTAAATAAAGCACACCATCAACGGTTAAGTTGAAATCATCGTAGCCATCAAAGGTATCAAAACTGTCAAAGTCGATATAATTTAAGCGGACAACTTGATCGAAGGTGAATAACAGACCTTCATCAAAATCCGGAATACTGTTATCATCATCTTTAACGTTATTGTCATTACCGCCATCTAGATGATGACCATCATTATCATGACTAACCACACCAAGGTTGTCACTTGAACTAACATAGACTCCAGTGCCATCAGCATTAAGCAAATTTAACGAGTCAATATTACCATCGCCGTCATTAATTATATTATAAGCGGTTACCGTCACTTCAATACCATCAACGATTAAACTCACCTCATTATAGGCTTGACCTCCAACCACACCAAGATTGCTAACTTCAAAATCAATTAAGGTTGCAGAAGCGGGTTTTATCAAAGTAAGTGAGAATAAAATAATAAATAAATTTATAAGGTTATTTTTAAACATTTAACTACATCATCATTAAAATTTCCCTGTTTAAGCAGGAATGATGCCAGTAGAAAAATCACGATTAACATCATAAACTTACAATAGCCTTAAACTTCAGTGATTATTTACTTGTAAAATAAGCTGACAAAACAACAAGTTAAATGGTTATTTTTTAATCAACTCTATATTAGCCGCACCTTATGATTAAAGCTGCTCAAGAATTTTATCTAAACCCGCCTTAGATTGTTGAACCGCTTGTAGTGGCGTTAATCCATTCGGATATTCTTCTTGTTCGACTACGAACCATAATGTGCCACCTACGGCTATATTTGTTTTTGAAAGGTTTAACCAATCAATTGTATCTTGGCCAATCAGTGGCAGCTTACCTTTTATTCCTTCAGGTAATTTCACTTTATAGTGTGTTGTTAATGTTCTACCTGGATATCGTTTCACATAATCTATAGGGTCTTTACCTGCATAAGTTGTCCAACCAACATCTTGCTGAAGAATGATATTCTGAGAAGTATTTTTCGCCAAATAATCCCAATAGGTAATGCCTTTATAAGCATTAAATTCATGGTCATGGTTATGAAAACCTGTTTTCATTCCTAGGGGAGCAAGTTTTTTATCGAGCTTATTTAATAGCGCAACAACTTCCTTAATGCCTTCTGGGTGCCATGCCCGTTCATCCCAACCAACAATAAGCATATCAACACCTAATGTATGATAAAAAGAGACTGTTTGATCGAAGTTTTCATCATTTAGCTGCTCAAAAGAAATATGTGCGCCACTGCCCTTTAAGCCCAGCTCGTCTAATATATGCTTCACAGCTTTTGCATTACCTTTAAACTCACCGAACTCATTCGCAAACTCAACACCAGCAAAGCCCATGTCGGCAAGTTGCGTCAAAGTGCCTTTAAAATCGGCCTTAACCTCATCTTTAACCGACCATAATTGCACACTGAGTTTTGGTATGGATTGTGAGATTGACTTTTCCTTGTCAATGCCAGCACCAAAGCTCTTCGTTGAGATCACAAGTAAACTGAGCAATATTAACGTTTTTATTTTCATATTCATTCTCTTATTTTAATCACAACTAATTAAGTTAAATTCTTTTATTTTTCATTTCTTGTACCGCATAGTCAACAGCTCTAACGGTTAGTGCCATAAAGGTTAATGAAGGATTAACCACAGCTGACGAGCAAAAACTTGAGCCGTCAGTAATAAATAAATTCGGTATATCATGAGTCTGGTTATAAGCATTTAAAACTGAACTTTTAGGATCTTTACCCATTCTGGCTGTGCCTACTTCATGAATTGCTAAACCCGGTGAGTTGCTATCTATTGAGTTATAGCTTTGAACTTCTTTAAGCCCCGCTTGCTCTAACATATCTTTTGCCGTATGTTCAGCATCTTCCATCATCAATTTTTCATTGTTCGACCACTGACAGTTAATATGAAGCTGAGGAATACCCCACTTGTCTTTTTTACTCGCATGCAAGGACACTTGATTTTCAAATCGAGGTAACATTTCCCCTTGTGCGTGCAAACCAAAATACCAATCTCCGGCTTGGGTAAGTTGCTGTTTAAAATTAGCACCAATACCATCCAAACTTCCTCTTCCCTGCCAATTACTCCGGTTTGCTCCCCCTGATAAAGCATAACCACGTTTATAGTGTTTTTTATATTTTGACGGTTCAAATTGAAAGTTAGGTATATAAGCACCTGTGGGTCTGCGCCCAGAATAAAACTCGTCGTGATAGCCTTCTATTCGTCCAGTAGCGCCGGCATTGTATACATGATCCATTAGGTAATGCCCCAAAACCCCTGAGCTATTGGCAATACCATTAGGGAATTTCTTTGACTTAGAGTTAAGCATTATTTGTGTTGAACCCAACGTTGAAGCGCATAAGAATACAACCTTGGCAAAGTATTCTCGGGTGGTTAAATTATCATTATCAATAACTCTCACCCCTTTTACTCGATTAGTATGCTCATCATAAATTAGGCTATGAACAACACTGTTAGGAGCAATATGTAGATTTCCTGTTTTTGCTGCAGCAGGTAAGGTTGAGCTTTGAGTAGAAAAATAAGCACCAAATGAACAACCTTTTTGACACTCATTTCTCGCCTGACATTGTACCCGTCCTTGAGAAATATGTAATTTACTTGGCTTGGTAAGATGTGCAGTTCTGCCCATCACCATGGGACGTTCAGGAAATAAAGTTGAAAATTTCTCCTGTAAAGCTAGCTCTGGTTTTGTCCATTCAAACGGTGGTAAAAAGTCACTATCTGGAAGTTGCGCTAAATTATCGTAATTGCCGCTAATACCGGCATGTTTTTCTACATGTAAGTACCAAGACGCTAAATCTTTATAGCGTATTGGCCAATCGTTTCCATGGCCGTCTAGTTTATTGGCATTAAAATCAAAATCACTAAATCGATAGGATTGTCTGTGCCAAAGTAACGATTTTCCGCCTAACTGATTTGCTCTTATCCAACTAAATCCGCTACCTTTTTCGGTTGAGTAAGGGTAGTCTTTATCATTACCAAAAAAGTGCTTGGTGCCATCATGAAAGGCATAACAAAGCTTTTGTACTTTGTGTTGTTCATCCGCTAACAAATTATCAACTTTCATGCGATTAGGGTATTGCCAAACACCTTTACCCTCAGTTATATAATCTTTTTGGTGTTCAACTACTCGACCTCTTTCAACCATTAGCGTTTTAAAACCACGCTCACAGAACTCTTTTGCCGCCCAACCACCTGAAATACCAGAGCCTATAACAAGTGCATCATATTCGTCAGTAGTTTCGTTAATGTATAAACCTTCGTTCATTGTTTATTGCTCTCTCAATACGTTCGCCAAGCGCTTAATAATAAGCTAAGGACCCATAAGATTTCCCTACCGAATCATAAGGTATAGAGCCTTTAAAACCGCCTGGCACCGCTTGATAGCTTAATGCTTGAGTAGCACCTATTTCAGTAGTAAAAAAACCAAAGACAACCAAGGATTTTAGTCCCTTAAATAATTTTTCATCATTAGCAGTAAATCCTAAGTCCTGCTGTTCAGCGGCAATTAACACTTGTGTCTGTTGCTCAAAGCTCAATTGGGAAAAAGCCATTGAAAAATGTGTTTGACTTAACTGGTCAATTCTATTCAAAATAACCTTGCCTTGTGCTTGTTGTGCTTTGCTGTAACAAGAAACAAGCTGATGATCGATAAAACCATGCACATCTAGTTCTGCAGCACTTGGGGTATTCGTTTTGGGTAAAATTACATTGCATACATCAGCTAGTATTTCCATCTGATATTGAGAAAACAACTTACCTGCTTTAGCAACACTGTCCTTTCTTGACTCATAACTCAATGCAACAGCCAAGGCATTACCAGCAGTAAGTTGTGCAACAGCACTCCCGCTCATAACAGCCACTAGTCCTTTAAGGAAATAACGTTTACTGTTAGCGAGTGTCACTACACTTGAGCTATTATCTTGATTGTTTTTCAAATGTCATCGCCCCAACTTTAGGAATTTTGAGCATTACAAGTAATGCCCGCACGTATCTTTTTCTTCAATACCCGTTAATAAAAGCTAATAATTACTATATGCCTTTGGCAGAAAAATATGTTATTAATAAATCGGTTTAAAGTGCAACAAAATCGGCGTCTATAATTTTTATAGCAATATTTATCATTACAAAATGTAAATACTATGACAGAAAAAAAATTCAATAGTTTCGTTACGCAAATGGGTGTTGAACAATTAATCAACATGTTTGATCTATTACCTGACGTACTTTTTTGGATAAAAGACAGTGAACACAACTTTATCCACGCTAATCAATCATTTATAGAGCACAAAGGAGTAAAAGATCTTGAAAGGATCATCGGCAAAACGGATTTTGATTTTTCACCTTTGCACATTGCTAAACAATTTATTAGTGATGATGAAAAGATATTAGCCGGAAAAACAGTCACTGATCGTTTAGAAATGAATATGACTCAGTCTGGTGATACCGCTTGGTATGCTACTTCTAAGAGACCTATTACTGATGTTCAAGGAAATATAATCGGCTCTTACGGTATAACACGGCATTTAGAAAAACAAGCCAAGGTATTATCCAGTATCGAAGAAATTAAAGTGCCTGTTGACTATATTCGCCAAAACTATCATCAACAATTCACCATAGAAAAGTTAGCTAAATTGGCTTATTTATCTGTAAGCGCACTAGAAAGACGCTTTAAAAAGCACTTAGCAAAAACCCCAAAACAATTCATTAATGAAGTAAGGCTTGAGAATGCCCGTAAGCTTTTAGTAGAAACCAATATGCCTATTTCGCGCGTTGGAGATGAAACCGGCTTTAATGAGCATAGTTATTTCAGCAAACAATTCCGATTATTTTTTGGTGAGCTACCTTCGAGCTATAGATTGAATTATCGAGAGGGAAGTACCATTTTTCAGAATAATGCCGATTAGCCATCATCAAAATCTAATTTATATTAACAAGTACATTTCACATATTTCCTCGCTTTCATAAATGACTATTTAAGTGAGAATTTTGCCCTAATGATTAAATTAATATTACAATGTATTCATCGAAAATATTGAATAAACAGCAATGGTAATACCTTCGGCCTCTAACAAACAAGAAACCTCGCCTTTCGGCTTAACTTACTTATCAAGATTCTTACTTGTTTTAATCATTTTGCAAGGTTTTGTTTATTTTGCTCACACCACGCCGGCCATATTTCAATTAATTCAACACACAATTACCAACACCGTTGCTTATATTTACCAAGTAATTGCTGAACCTGTGATTGTAGATAAAAATACTTTAAGACACACACCTGCTGGGCAATACCTCATTGTTAACAATGAGTGCACGGGTTTAATGCTAGTTGCAACTGTATTTTCGGCGATTATTGCTTGCCAACATTCATGGCTTGCAAAATTAAAAATGTTAGCTATGGCTATTTTGCTCTTACAATGCGAAAATATTTTTCGAATAACTCACTTACTATATGAAATAAAAAAAGAAAATAATAATTTTGAGTTTTATCACTTGTATATATGGCAAGCACTAAACTTTATTGCTGCGATAATTGTCATTATAAGTGTTGAAAGAATATTTGGAGATAATAAACAGTAAATGAATAGAATTGTCTTTTGTGTCTTAACTATGTTTATTACCGTTATTCCGTGGTTCACTTTCGCTGGCGGTGGCGGTGGCGGTGGCGGTGGCGGTTCCAGTGTGCCTTCATTACATATTGCATTACAAGCACTTATTATTGTTTTCATTGCGACTATTTATCACAGAAAAAAGTAGCATGATTGCAGCTGAGGAGAAAAACCTCTTTAACTCTGTTGTGCAACCAATAAGCATTGAGAATCAACTTAATGCTCTTTTGTTAGCTTTACTTACCGTAATACTTTTTTACCTAGCCTTCCCTAGTGGTGGCATTGCTGAACTTGCTTGGATTACCCTAGTTCCCGTAATTATCGCCCTCTATTCTAGCAACCAACGTAATGCCTTTATGCTTGGGTTATTAGCTGCCACATTAGGTTGGATGTGCTCTATTTGGTGGGCCGTTGAGGGTGTTGCCCAAATAACCTCTTCCACTGAAAATATCGTTTTACCTGTGATATTTTTCTTTTGCCTACTGTCTGCGTTACCTTATGCTGTGGCTTGTTGGTTGCATGTTCGCCTGAAATTAGGGAGTTCACTATATGGTGCTTTTGCTTCAGCGGTAATTTTCACCGTACTAGCTAATTATATTCCCCATGTTTTACCCGGCAACCTGGCACACGCTCTATACCTAAAACCTTCATTGATTCAACTTGCTGATGTTGGTGGGGTTGCCTTGGTATTTTTTATAATTCATGCAGTAAATATACTAATAGCGAACGGGATAACATTATTAAGAACCAATAAAACTCAGGCAACACAATGCTTTGTTATGGCAGTTATTATATTTCTCGGCAATTATTCCTATGGCCAATACAAAATACGATATTCAGCTAATATTACTACCCCAGCTAAATCTATTAATATCGCTATAGTGCAACCAAATATTGATACTAAAAATCGTACACGCGAAGATTGGCAGCAAGAGCAGAAAAAACTTAAAACAATATTACAACGTGTTGATCAAGAGCAAAATATTGATTTAGCAATACTACCCGAAGTACCTGTTCCCATTTCTTATCAATACTATGAAGAAGATAAAAAGTTTTTCACGCAAAACGTTTATAACACTCCCTTACTGTTAACAGCTATACAGCCAATCACAGCGTTGGACTCAACAAATGCCAGTTATTTTAATACCATGGAATATATCAATCATAACGCTGTACAACAGCGTTATAACAAACAAGTGTTACTACCTTTTGGCGAGTACTTACCTTTTGAGCAGCAACTTCCTTGGTTGAGAAAAGTATTTCCTTATGCTCCAAACTATATACCAGGTGAACAAACCGAAAACTTCATTATTCAAGGTGAATCTGAAGCTATTACCGCCATTCCACTTATATGTTATGAAGCAGTATTTCCTAATATGGTAGCTAAAGGCGTTGCTCAAGGGGGTGAAATTATTATCAATAGTTCAAACGACGCGTGGTTCTCTGACAATAGCGGTCAAAAAGTTCATTTAGCTTTATCTATGTTTCGTAGTATCGAATATAGAAAATATTTAGTTAGAGCAACCAACACTGGAATAAGCGCTGTAATTGACCCTTATGGTCGTATTTTGTCTAACTCAAAAATAGCAACTAACACCGTAGGTTACTCTGTCTCAGAGATACAAATACAATCATTAGACAGTTTCTATCAACAATACCCCAATGTAATCAAAGCAATATTTTTCTTCATATCTTTAATCACTATCACTCGCTTTCGGAGAACAGATGCTAAAAATTAAACAACAAATACATGCCATTATTCGTGATTACACTGAAGCTAGTGAAGCGGAATATGGTCAGGCAAAAAGTTTTGCCGAGCTAAACATTGACTCTTTATCCATGGTCGAAATAATTTTTGATATTGAGGAAGCGTTTGATATTAAAATTCCTGATGAAACTGAACTAGATAAACGAGGACTCGCCATTAACAATTTCAATGATGTATTAACAGTTGTCACCCAACTTGTTGAAAAAAAATAATTAATATGCATGAACCTATTGTTGTCACTGGTTTAGGCTGTATTTCTGCTGCAGGTAATAATATTGAAGCGTTTGAAGAGTGCCTCTTTTCTTCAAAAGTACAAAAAACCATAGCCCCAGTAACATTATTTCCTTTATCTAAAGGTGAAAACTACCTCGCAGCAGAAGTAAATGGCTTCAATAAAAGTGATCATTTCAATAAGAATGAACTTAAACTATTAGACCGATACGCACAATTTGCGGTAGTTTCTGCTAAAGAGGCTATAAATAACGCAAAGCTCAATATTGCAGAGCACGACGCCACTCGAATTAGTGTTATTCATGGTACGAGTATTGGGGGGCAAGAAACGATTGAATATTCTTATGCACAATTATTCGAGCAAGGAAATAAAAGAACACACCCCTTCACCGTACCAAAACTGTTACCCAGTGCTGCAACAAGTCAGATATCAATTCGATTTGGCATCAAGGGACCAAGCTTTTCAACCTCTTCGGCTTGCTCTTCTTCTGGTCATGCCATTGCTATGGCTGTTTTAATGCTTCGTAGCAATTTAATTGATGTTGCAGTTGTAGGCGGAGCTGAAGCTTGTATTACCAAAGGCAACTTTATTGCTTGGGATGGCCTTAGAGTATTATCTAGCGATACCTGCAGACCATTTTCGTTAGGAAGAAGTGGTTTGGTCATTGGTGAAGGTGCGGGTACCTTAGTTTTAGAGAGAGAGTTTTTTGCCAAAACTAGAAAGGCGAATATTCTGGCTAAAATTTCGGGTATAGGTATGAGCTCTGATGCTCATAATGCAGTACAACCTCTCGCTGAAGGGGCGCAACAAGCAATGCAAGCAGCCCTCAATGATGCAAAGTTATCATGTGATGAAATTGATTATATTAATGCACATGGCTCTGCAACTTCACAAAATGATCAATTAGAAAGCCAAGCAATAAACAGGATCTTTGCTGATAGCTCCAGTACGCCTTGGGTTTCCTCAACTAAATCTAGCCATGGCCATGTACTTGGAGCAGGGGCTGCTATCGAAGCAATAGCGAGTATTTTAGCCATTCAAAGACAGGAAATTCCTCCAACGGCTAACTTTATTGAAACCGATCCCTTATGTGCAATTAATCTTGTCACCGAGCAAGGTGTTAAAACTGAAGTTAAAAAAGCCTTAAGTAATTCATTTGCTTTTGGTGGTTTGAATGTTTCACTTATTTTTGAAAAATACTAACTATATAGATAACTTGCATTGATTTTTGTTTAAAAGGCAAGAAACTCGTTGAAATTATAGTGAATTTCACCTAAGTTGAATTTACCTAGGTAATACTCTTATACTTAAGCAAGTAAGTATTTAAATAGCAGCAAAGGAATTTTTATGAATATTCGCATTTCAGCCTTCATCACTTTATGGTCTGCTGCTGTTTTTAGTACAAATGTCATTGCTCAGGAAATTGCTATTTATCGCTGGGTCGATGAAAATAATGTCGTGCATTTTAGCCAGCATCAGCCTCAACATACCAATTACTCCGAGCTAACAACTATTGCTTCTTATCAAGCGAAAAAGCAAGCAGAGCAACAACTTCCTTCACAACCGTCAGTTGATGAACAAATAGCTAACTTTGAAAAGGAGCAAGCTGAAGTATTAGCGAAGAACAAAGAAATTACTGAGAAAAACTGTAAAGCTGCTCAGTTGAATGAAAAAATGCTTAACTCCTTTGACAGTGTCATGATCACCGATGCAAAGGGTAAAAATAAAGCCTTATCGGATAAAGAGAAAAAAGCCCAGCTTGCCTTAAGTAAAAAACACATTGATATGTATTGCGACAAAGGTAGTTGAACTTTTAAACCACGGTAAATTTTAATTGCTAACTTAAAGGATATGCATGTAAATTTACTTAAACACTAGACTGCCATCTTCCACATCCAGCTTGATAGTAGTACCTACAGTAAACTTTCCTGCGAGTAGCTTTTGCGCTAATGGGTTTGCTATCCCTTGTTGAATAGCTCGTTTTAAAGGTCTTGCACCGAAAACGGGATCAAATCCAGCTGCTGATATTAACGCTATAGCCTTGGCGCTAACCGAAAAACCTAGTTCTTGTTCAGCCAAACGCTTTGACAATGCTTGAATTTGAATTTGAGCAATTTGACTAATTTGCTCAACGATCAATGGATGGAAAACCACTGATTCGTCAATGCGATTAATAAATTCGGGTTTGAAGTGGTGACTTACTTCGCTCATTACTTGGCTTTTCATTTGTTGATAGTGACTGTCATCGCCAAATTCTTGAATAATATCTGAACCTATATTTGAAGTCATGATAATAACCGTATTTTTAAAATCTACTGTTCTCCCTTGTCCATCGGTTAATCGGCCATCGTCCAATACTTGCAAAAGAATATTAAACACATCACTATGTGCTTTTTCAATTTCATCTAATAAAATTACTGAATAAGGCTTACGACGAACCGCTTCAGTTAAATACCCGCCTTCTTCATAGCCAACATATCCTGGAGGTGCCCCGACTAAACGAGCGACTGAATGCTTCTCCATAAATTCCGACATATCAATACGGACAAGTGACTCTTCGCTGTCAAAAAGGAAATAAGCTAACGCTTTCGTTAATTCAGTTTTGCCAACACCTGTTGGCCCTAAAAATAAAAAAGATCCAATAGGTTGATTTGGATCAGCTAAACCAGCCCGAGAGCGTCTAATAGCATTAGAAACTGAAGTAACAGCTTCGCCTTGGCCAATAACACGTTGATGTAGCTCTTTTTCCATATTTAGTAACTTTTCACGCTCCTGCTCCAACATTTTAGCCACGGGAATTCCCGTCGCCCGGCTGAGCACGTCTGCAATTTCAACATCCGTCACTTTGTTTGCCAACAAACTCATTTCTTGCATTTCAGCTTGGCTTGCTAAGTCTAGTTGCTTTTCTAATTCTGGTAACTTGCCATACTGTAGCTCTGACATTAAGTTAAGATCGCCAGCTCTTCTTGCAGACTCTAATTCAATTCGGGCTTGTTCTAGGTCTTCTTTAATGGTTTGCGTGCCATAAAGCGCCGCTTTTTCAGTAGTCCAAACTTCATCTAATTCATCGTATTGCTGTTGTTTGTCATTAATTTTTTCTGATATTTCTGCTAAACGTTTTACAGAAGCATCATCCGAGTCTTTTTCAAGTGCTTTTTGCTCTAGTTTAAGCTGAATCAGGCGTCGTTCAAGGCGATCTAGATCTTCAGGCTTTGAGTCCATTTGTAAACGAATACTTGAAGCAGCCTCATCAATTAAATCAATCGCTTTATCTGGTAATTGTCTATCACTAATATAACGATGAGAGAGCGTGGCAGCTGCGACAATGGCAGGATCGGTAATATTAACGCTATGATGTAATTCATAACGCTCTTTTAAACCACGCAATATTGCCACAGTATCTTCAACACTAGGCTCTTCTACAAGTACCTTTTGAAAGCGTCGCTCTAATGCGGCATCCTTTTCTATGTATTGACGATATTCATCTAAAGTAGTGGCACCAACACAATGTAAATCACCACGCGCTAAAGCTGGTTTTAGCATATTACCAGCATCCATGGCTCCGTCAGTTTTTCCTGCGCCAACCATGGTATGTAACTCATCAATAAACAAGATGATCTGACCTTCTTCTTTCGCTAACTCATTGAGCACCGATTTCAACCGTTCCTCAAATTCACCACGATATTTTGCTCCCGCCACCAAAGCACCCATATCTAACGATAATACTCGCTTATTTTTTAAACCTTCAGGCACTTCATGATCAACAATACGTTGAGCTAACCCTTCAACAATGGCTGTTTTACCTACCCCCGGTTGACCAATTAATACCGGATTATTTTTAGTACGACGTTGGAGAACTTGCAATGTCCTTCGGATCTCATCATCACGTCCTATAACTGGGTCTAGCTTTCCTTGCTCTGCTCGTTCAGTTAAATCCACTGTGAACTTGTCTAAAGCTTGGCGTACACCCTCAGCATTAGGATCGTCAACTTTTTGACCACCACGTATATGCTTAATTGCGTCTTTAATTCGTTGTTCACTTGCGCCTAACTGCTTTAAAATTTTGCCTAATGCACCTTTATCTTCAAGTGCTGCAAGTATAAACATTTCAGATGATATATATTTATCCGACATTTTCTGTGCATGTTTATCGCACAAATTAAATAGTTTCCCTGCAGCTGCTGATAACTGAACGTCGCCGCCTGTCCCTTGAATTTGGGCCAATGATTGTAGTGCTTCTTCAACTTTCACGCGTAAGGTACGTACATCAACGCCAGCACTTTTTAAAAGTGGAATAACCGAGTTACCATTTTGGTTGAGTAATGACAACATCAGATGGATTGGCTCAATAAACTGATGATCACGACCTAATGCTAACGATTGTGCATCGGCAATAGATTCTTGAAAAGATTGTGTAAATCGGTCTAAACGCATGAATACTCTCCTGCCCGATAAAAATTAATAACTTGGGCTTATGAATTAGTCTACTCTACAAAAGTTAAGTATAACATTAGGACTACTTTAGAGTTTTTCAATATTGAACTGGCGATAAATATGATTCACAACAAGTTAGCAGTCGCTTTTATTGAGATAATTAACACAAACAAATAAGTGTTGCCATTCGGCCTGTAACCGAGCTTTTACGATAAGAGTAATATTTTTGCTCGTTTTCATAAGTACATTCGGCTAAATTACTAATTTTAGTAATGCCAAGTCGCTCTAATTGTAATGCTGCAATTTTCTGTAAATCGGCAAAGCACTTATCTTTTATTGTTTCAGTAAAGGCATAATTAAAAGAATCACCTTGTTGAAGGAATTGCAGCTTTACTTCACTGCCTACTTCAAACGCTCTTGACGAAATACATGGACCTAGCCATGCGTACACTTCATCTGCAGGCGTTTTCATTTTAGCCAATGTGTTACTAATGATATTAGTCGATAGCGGACGCCAACCTCCATGGATAACGGCTATTTCATCTGCTTTTTTCGACACCAATAATATCGGCAGACAATCAGCTGTCATTACCGCTAAACACGTGTTTTTCTCTCTGGTGATAGCTGCATCAGCAGTAAGTGCTTGCTCGGAGACATTGGTAATCACAACAACGTCATTACCATGAACTTGCTCAAGCCACTGAGTTTTTGAATTTAAAGGCAGGTGGTTTTGCAAACATTGACGATTATTGCGTACACGTTTGGCACAATCACCTACATGTAGACCAAGGTTAAAACTTTCATAAGGACTCACTTGATGAAAGGGGGTTTTCTCAGGTGTTTCACGTGTTGTTTGAATGGCCAGAACCTTGTCAGCAATTTTATTTGATATTGCGAACTCATCTACTGGCCATTGTACAAACTCAAAAGCGGAGGTTGCTAATGAGGTTTTTACTTGCTTAGTACTCTTCTTGAGCATTTAACTTATTATCAGCTTGCAGTAATTCAACTAACTCAACAAAATCATCCGGTAAGTCAGCATGCCAAGTCATCAATTCACCGGTTACAGGATGATATAAAGAAAGCATAGCAGCATGAAGCGCTTGACGTTTAAAACTTCTTAGTTTAGCTAATAGTTCTGGTGTTGAATTTTTTGGTGGCCGAGGTCTGCCACCATAAACAGGATCACCTACCAACGGATGGGTAATATGTGACATATGCACGCGAATTTGATGGGTACGCCCTGTTTCAAGGCGTAAACGTAAGCGTGTGTGTAATCGATACTTTTCCATGACTCGGTAATGGGTAACGGACGGACGGCCTGAAAAAGCGACAGCCATATGCGTACGTTTGGTTGGATGTCTACCTATAGGCTCATCAACAATGCCGCCAGCAGTCATTAAACCATTCGAAACAGCTTCATATTCCCGGGTAATTTCTCTAAGTTGCAAAGCTTCAACTAAGTTTGTTTGGGCGGCAATTGTTTTTGCCACAACCATCAAACCTGTTGTGTCTTTGTCTAAACGATGAACAATACCCGCACGCGGTACAACTTCTATTGCAGGATGATGATGCAATAAAGCATTTAGTACTGTGCCATCTGGGTTACCAGCACCAGGGTGAACAACTAAACCGGCAGGTTTGTTAATCACCAAGATGTCATCATCTTCATAGACGATATCTAACTTAATATTTTGCGCTTCAAATCGTTGTTCTGCTTCAACTTCAGCATCAATGGTTATCTCCTCACCACCATACATTTTTTCTCTAGCTCGGGTTAACACTTCGCCATTTACATGAACACACCCAGCTAAAATCCAATCTTTTAAGCGTGAACGTGAATAATCAGGAAACATTATTGCTAAAGTTTGGTCTAAGCGTTTACCTAAACACGAATCAGGAACAATATCCTTATGTTGAATTATCTCAGCCATTAAACTCTCTATCAGTTTTGTAAGGCCATTGTACTAGCTAATGCGCTAGGTTAGAATGCCTTACTCAAGTATTCATATTAGCTTTATTTTACCCTTTTTCTGAAGGGGTTTCATACTTATTTAATTTCAAATTAAGGCGTAAATGCAAATTCCATGGAAAAATTGACTGCAAAAATAATATTTATAGCGCTAGCATTAACTTTAGCGGGTTGCTCTTCATCAGATAACATCACCGAAATAGATAAAGTACCTGACAAGTCAGCGCAAGCGCTTTTTGTTGATGCGAGAACATCTCTTGATAATGGGCTATACCAAAAAGCCATTCAAATTCTTAGCGCGATTGATTCTCGCTTTCCTTTTGGTCCTATTTCTCATCAAGTTCAGTTAGATTTAATATACGCTTATTATAAAGTAGGTGATTCAGCGCAGGGAGTCGCTTTGACAGATCGATTTTTGCGCTTAAATCCTAACAACCCAAATATCGATTACGTTTACTATATGCGCGCGTTGATCAATATTTCAACCGAAGAAAATTTGTTTCAAGATCTTGCAGGTATTGATCGATCAGATAGAGATCCGACCGCTTCTCGTGATGCGTTCAATGATTTTAAGAAAATACTAGCTGAATACCCAGACAGTAAATACGCTGCCGATTCTCGTAAAAGAATGATTGCCATTAAATCACGCTTAGCAAAATATGAACTGGCTGTTGCAAATTTTTATTTAAAGCGTGAAGCTTATGCTTCTGCAGCAAATAGAGGTAGATACATTATTGAATATTTCACACCTAGCTCTGAAGTAGAGCCAGCATTAGAAATAATGATTGAATGTTACGATAAGCTAGGGTTAGTTGATTTAAAGAAAAATGCCTTACAGGTACTAGCTGCCAACTACCCTAATAATACATTAGTCAATTAGGATAAGGCTATATCAAGTTTCGAGTTACTTCTTTTGTGTCTCGAAACTTGTCCCTGATTCGCTAAATGGCTTCTTGATTCTCTTCGCCTGTTCTTATACGGATTATACGCTCAACATCAGTAATAAAAACCTTGCCATCGCCAATTTTACCCGTTTGTGCCGTTTCTAAAATTGCATTCACACAACGTTCAACGTCTTCTTTAGCAATAACAATTTCTAATTTCACTTTAGGCAAGAAATCCACCATATATTCAGCACCACGATAAAGCTCTGTATGACCTTTTTGTCGACCAAAGCCTTTAACTTCAGAGACAGTCATACCGGTAACACCTATTTCACCTAACGCTTCTCTTACATCATCTAACTTAAATGGTTTAATGATCGCTTCAATTTTCTTCATCATATCTCTCTATTTGAGCTTTAGTTACTGTTATTACAGCGTGTTTGAAGCAATTTATCAATATCCAAGTGTTAATATTTAGCTAAAGGGTTTATTTTGGTAAACTATAATTTTAAATAACTCAGCTCATAAGTAGGAAGTTACATGGATCAGCAAGTCATTATTGATGAAATGAAAGTTTTACCTGAAATTGATGTCAAATTTGAAATTCGCCGTCGCGTAGACTTTATTAAATCTACACTCACAAATTCTGGTTTGAAAACCTTGGTACTTGGTATAAGTGGTGGCGTAGACTCTTCAACTTGTGGTCGATTAGCACAACTTGCTATTGATGAGCTAAATAATGACATATCCGAAAACTATCAGTTCATTGCTGTTAGGTTACCCTATGGCGTACAAGCAGATGAAGATGATGCACAACAAGCTCTACATTTTATTCAACCTAATCATTGCGTAACTACTAATATACTTGACGGTGTTGATGGTATTAATCAGCAAGTTACAGAGGCACTAAAAACTACTGATTTATTAGTAGCAACCGAGAGCCAAATAGATTTTTCTAAGGGTAATGTGAAAGCTCGCGCTCGTATGGTGTCTCAATATCATATTGCCGGTATATTAGGTGGCTTAGTGTTGGGTACCGACCATAGTGCTGAAAATATTACCGGTTTTTTTACAAAATGGGGCGATGGCGCCTGTGATTTAGCGCCACTTTTTGGTCTATCAAAACGACAGGTCAGAATGTTGGCTAAGTATTTAGGCGCACCAGCAATATTAGTTGAAAAAGCACCTACCGCTGATTTAGAAGATCTAGAGCCAGGTAAAACAGATGAAGATGCATTAGGTATTAGCTATGATCAACTTGATGACTTTTTAGAAGGAAAAGATGTCTCAACACAGGTTTCTGAGCATATCATAAATATATACAATAGAACCCAGCATAAACGCCAAGCTATTCCGACTATTTACGGCTAGCATCCTCAGACCTAAACTAATACTAGAAAAATCCATTTTCTTTAGCTATACCTAATATACAAGGAAGCGAATTAAAATGGATTTTTAATGCTTAATACCCCCTACTTTTCAAAGGGGCTTACACTTATTGAACTTATGATTTCAATTTCTGTAAGCTCAATACTAGCCGCAATTGCTATCCCTAACTACTCTGCATTTATTGTACAAATGCGTGTAGATAATGAGATTACTCAACTCCATCGAATGTTACTCATTACGAGAAACTCCGCTATTAATAGCGGTCATAAAGCAATAATCTGTCCATTAGACAAATCTTTAAAATGTACTACCCAATGGGAAAAAGAACTAAGTATATACATTGATAGTAATAATAATGAAATACTTGATAATAATGAAATGATAATTAGGACTAAAGATGAAATCAGTACCGGTGATGTTCTTGTATATGGCAAGGGTAGAGCTAAAATAACCTTTAAGCCTACTGGACAACTTAGTGGCTTAGCCAATGGTACATTTCGTTATTGTCCCACTTATTACGAAAATCACTCTAGAGGTATAGTAGTTGCTCGCTCAGGTAGGGTATATCAATCAAGTGATATTGATAACGATGGTATTGACGAAAATAGATCTGGTAAAGAAATTAAATGCGATTAACAGTTAAATTGTTCAAAAAGCAAACACTAGCTAGTTCTCCAAATAAATGATATAAATGTTATATCTCCAGGTAGTATTTAATGGATATATTATGGATAAAAATATCAATTGCTCTGTCCCCTTATTATCAACCACGAACAAAGGCTTCACGCTTTTTGAGCTTATGATTGCAACAGCTTTAATCGGCATACTTTCAGCCATAGCAATGCCCGGCATGAATGACTTCCTGATAAAAATGCGTGTTGATAATGAAATAAGCGAAATGCAAAGGCTATTGTTAACTGCAAGAAGTTTAGCAATAAATACAGGAAAAAATACTACAGTTTGTCCTTTGGAAAGTGGGTCTTGTACAACAAGCTGGGGGGGAGAGATAAGTGTATTCACAAACGATGCAAACACATTAGCTAATGGTACGGCTTTTGGTGCTAATGATGAGTTAGTTAAAATAAAAGAAGCAATTAAAGCAGGTGACAAATTTCAATTTGCTACTACTAGTGTAATTTACACACCAACAGGCCGATTATTAACTCCTGCTGTTGCAGCTTCTTTTAGCTATTGCCCATACGCTGAAGCTGAAAAATCTCGAGGAATCGACTTGTCTGTATCAGGTAGAAGTTATACTAGCTCTGATACTGATGATGATGATAAGGATGAAGACAGAAATGGCAATGAAATAGTTTGTAGCTAGAGCCTACCTAAGTATAATTCATTGCCAATTTTTAAGTCTTGAAGTATAAAGTGACTATCGGGCAGTTTCTTTATCTGCCATTTTAGCTCGACTAGTTGTAAAATCATCTTTTAGCAATGTACACTCATATACTCTATAAATTTTGGTTTTTTGTTTAGAGTTAGGTACTGCAATTTTATGCCCTTTGATTGATTTAGCTAAGTTTGATGCTTTGCTTTTGGGTATATGCCAAAAACTAATAATATCTCCTCCCCCTACCAATTCTACAAAGCATTTCATATCTACATTTTTATTTTCTTTATTTTTGACTTTCGCTTCTACAGTGAGAGCAAAAGTAAACACACAGATAAAGCAACCGATTTTCATTGTTATTGAGTCAAAAGTTTTCATATTATTTCTCCCAGCATCCAGAGTTCTCACTCAGATTTTTTTGTCCAAGTTCATTTACTGTCAATGTAGGACATGTTGTGTCACTAGACAGGTTACCTTTAGCTGCCGCCTTTAATGTAAATGTTGTCGCTGTTTGGGCTGATACTGAAATAGTGTAATTGCCTGACTCAGTATCAATAGTCGCTGTAGCTTCTCCTAAACCTTTCATATCAGATGCATATGCACGACTATCAACAAAGACTTGTTCTTGAAGGTTTGCATAACGCATCAACTCTCGTTGACCCTCGCTTCTATTTGAACGCGTAACAAAGTCTGTATATGCTGGATAAGCAACAGCGGCTAAAATTCCAATAACAGCAACTGCAATTAATAGCTCTATCAAAGTAAAGCCATTTTGTTTTTCTGCATTTTTCATATATTTTTCCATAAGATATATTTAGTAACTATTATTGCTCTTCTTTAATATATAGATAGGTTCGCATGGTTTTCAAATCAAAATCCACACCTATAATTTTTCGACCTACAATTAGGTTACCACTTGTATCAGACTCAGAATCATCAGGGTTATCTGGCAGAACGATCAAGGTTGGAGAACCAAGAAACTGTTCACTAATCAAAGCAATTCTATCTTCTCTATTGTCTGAATTTTCTGATAGCCAATTATATTCCTTAGTTCCTAACGCTAAATCAACAGCGTACAACCATCCCTGACCCGAAGGTGGTTTACAGTCAACTAAGTCTGCCGAAAACGCTGGAGGAGTGAATGAAGTATAATAGGCAATCCCATTTATTACTATTGCAGATGAAGTGCTTTTTTCACCTGTTTGAGTAAAATCAATAAACCAGCCAGACTTATCACTCACAGCAAGCTCAAGAGTTTCTCTTTCTTGGGTAGTCATCGTCTGAGCAAAGGGATCATTGGTAAAGTCATATAGATCTGCTTTAGTTATTGCCATAGGTGTAACGGGTGTACTACTAGCAGAAAAAGTTTGTGTTTTGATATTTTCATCTTTAATCATAAAGAAAATATCGTCTGTATCAGTGCCTAAAGGATTAGATCTATCGCCACTACCAATCAAAATAGCTTCGTAAGGTTTTTCTTGATGCACCGTTATTGTCTTAGTTTCCCCTTCCTCGTCTGTTACCTGTGTTTCAATGGTCTCAGCTATAAAAGTTCTTACAATTGAAGGTTCGTAAAAAAACCGTCTATCGGTGGCATTGGTACCTCCCCCTAAACTTGCTAATTGAAACACAGAAAAATCTGCTTTTGTGTCATCAGGCATGTCGACTCGCCAAACATTTCCCCCTGTATCTCCTGTATATAGCCTATCCACAAGTCCGTTGCCATCTGTATCTAATAAACCAATACTTGAAGGGATACTATCAGTACCGGCAAAAGTCGTATCACCACCGCTAGGCTCCATACTCCACTTTAAAGCACCGGTCTTAGCATCAACCATATAAACAGCTCGTCCTATACTGTCAGCGGTACCAGGCCCATCACTGTCTTTATTGGTATCGTAACCGCCACCAAAGAACAATACAGGACTAGCAACAGTACCGCTTAAATTAAGTTTGGAAAAGCCTATTTTAGGCTGAGACCATGTTTGTCCTAACTCTTCAAAGTCAGTTGTTCCACCCTTTATATGCCACATTAAGCTAGGTGAGTCAGGGCTACTAATATCCATAGCATAGTATGAATCGCCACCACGACGTAAACCAAAAAATATCCAAACAGAGTCACCTGTTTCAATGATACCGTCGCCATCTTTATCATTCACATGCGAAGTTATTTGACCATCGATACCATAAATTTTATCTGCAGAAGAATAGTTATCGCGCAAACCTGTAATATTAGGGAATAATTCCTTAGGCATAAATGCCCACTTTTCAGATACCGTATCACCAGCATCTTCAAACATGTGTAATGCTCCTGCATTGGTTCCAATTACAATGCGTATACTTGAGCCATAATTAACAACTAATGGCTTAGAATGTAAAGGGTCGCCAAAAACATCAGCTCGCATATCGGTTGAATTACCATCTTTATCTTCATCATCGACATCCATTCCTAGATTCCAATTAAAATAATCAGTAACATTTTCTAGTGCTATACCTAAATCATCGGCAAAGTCTTGTTCATTACCGACTAAAGCAGCAGCATTTAACAAAGCTAAAGCATCACCAGTGCCAATATCACTATAAACAACACGATCATCTACATCTTGTGTCGCAAACCAACCTGCTACACCACCTTCGGCAACCAAGTTTCCATCGACACTTGCTGACCAATAACTTTGCACTTCTGTAGAAAAATGTCCAGTGTCTTCATCTAGTGCTGCAACACTATTTGAGCCAACTTGCACACTGTTGATCACCTTATATTTCTTTAAGTTACCTTGCCATCGAGGTCCATTTTGAGGGTTAAACATTGCGTAGTAAACAGAGTTTAGTGTTTCCGTTCTATCAAAGTTATTTGCCGCAACTGAGGCAGAGGTTAAACTATCATTTGATGGTGTCAAGCTTCGTAATGTACTTTGTAAAGCAGATGTCAATTGTAATTCATCACTTGCAGAAAAGTATTCACCACCACCTCTTGCTGCTGTTTCAGTTAAAAGCCCTTTAGCGTCATTTGCTCCTTCGCTAAAACCGATGGTGTGAGTAGAAACGGTTTGTACTCCGTCAATGCTTAAATTAATATCATAAGTATTCATCCATCCAGCTAATGCTGGTAAATAACTAGCAGTGCTTAAATCATCATCATTATAAGAAGAGTTATCTAACTCTGCGTGTGCATCGGTAAACTTGATGTCTTTATAAACTGTATCACCATCAGCATCAACGCCATCTTGTATTTTGGATGTTAATGCCTGAATTTTGCTATCGGCTTTTGTATCATATGTGGGCTCGCCATCGGTTATCAAAATGATATAGGCTTTATCAGTACATTCATCAAACGGGGTTATATATTCATCGGAGCTATTAATAACACTCAGATCCGCTTTAGGCTGAGAAGAGTTTTTCGCATCATCGCCATAATCAACAGCTTTGCCGGCAAAATATTGCGAAGCTTCATAAGTTGATTCACATAATGGTGTCCAAGTAAATGCAGTTAGATCATCATCAATAATACTAATGAGACTAGTTTCATTAGCTGTTGTCATTTCCTTGATACCATAGACAATTCGACCACCATTGTTAGAAGTATTATAATTATAGTTAAAAATTTCTAAACCAAATTCAATACCATCGGTAGTTTCTATAACATTAGTAATACTTCTGATAGCCGTTTCAAAACGGCTTTCAGTGATTTTATCTTTCAGTGCACTGTGATACCAACGCAGATAATTGGCCGTATACAAGGTAACTAAAGAACCCGTCCAGGTGACATTTAACTTACCTGTATCAGTGGTATGATAAACAGGATCTTTTTTGGTCCCTAAATTATCTGCAGGATACCCTTCTGGAAGGCTATCGATATTTTTTAAACTACCTAAGTTATCATCAGTCGATACATCTTCCTCACAATCTAATACTTCAATATTTAGTCCATTATTATCCGGAATCTCTTCCCAGGTACCACTATTACCTTTAACTGTATATTCACGAATATGACCAGTATAAAAACCTCTTGTTTTTAAAGCTTCTTTTGAGCTTTCACAACTATTAATTGCAGCTAAAAATCGTCTCCCATCACTAGGACTATCAGGTATACTTGAAGTTCCGTCTACCGTTCCTTTGTTAAAGTATGTTGCATCGTCATTATAAGCGTGAGAGGCACCATCAGGGGGATAATAATCAGGCTCAGTTTGTCCATCTTTAAGATATGGTTCGTCTACACTATGAAGAGTGCCCATACTGCCAGAGTTATCAAAAATAATTAAAACTTTCGATTTTTTAGCTGACTCTTTTACGGCATCACTAATATATAACTCTATATCTTCTGCTAAAGATAGAGGTATTGTTGCTAATCCTGAAAAGATTAAAAAACCTGCTATTATAAATTTTTTCATTGTAAAACCCCAATATAAACATTGATAGCTGTTTTGCTTTTTATTGAAACATGCATTACTTCAATAAGTGCTGCGCTATACCTGAATTCACTTCCACCGTACTAGTTTTTTTACGGCCATATTTCCTGCTTATTTGTATGCGCAACACATTACAAGTAAACACCTGAGCTGATGAAGCAGATTTTGAGTGGGGGCAATCTGCTTCAAGTTGAAATTCATTATTAGCAAGATCGAGCGATGCTGCATCAATATTACCGTCTTTATTTGCAATAGTTAAATCTGCTTTTATATTTTTAGCACCATCTTTAAAAGTTGCAACTGGCTTAGCAAAGCCATTATTTCCACTACCGGCCGTCACTTGCTTGAAAATAAATTCATCAACTGCACTAACGACCTCTTGATCCGCGACAACTTTTTCTTCACTGGCACCGGACATTTTCATGTCTGTTGTAGTGTTCTGCATTAAGGCAGCAGAAACCGCAGTTAAGGCGGTTAAAAATACTAAAGAAACAACCAATACTACTCCATGTTGATATTTTGGATTAAAACTTTTTAAGTTGTTAGTTACCATAAATCGACCCTCGCATTATATAAAGTCACTGTTGAGCTAAATAACAAACGTCTATAATTATCGTTAAAAGTTAAAGACAAATCACCTAACTGATAAGTATTACTATTGCTATACTTGTTATCAGGGGTAATATCTCTTGCTAAGACAAAAACTTTAACAGCGATAATCTTAGTACCGCCTGCATTGTTCCATAACTCATCAGTCATATCGTCTGCAGAAATAAAAGCATCCACTTTGCCATAACCTGCAGCATCAGGATCAGTATCAGCATCATAACCATACATAAACCTGATCATTTCAATACCATCAACAACAGGAGCAAAAGACATTTGTGTTGTTAATTGTCCTTGCATTAATACTGGCACCGTATTGCTACCCTGAGTTTCTTCTCTTATATAATAAACATGATGTTGATATTGCCATACACGGCTATTATCAACAGTAGGCACAGTACCACTCGCAAATAAAACGCCATCATTAGCATTGGTAACCAGATAATAGTTACCTACTGGTGCAGTTGTTATTGGATCCCCCGCGCCATCAACCAGATCATCTGCTAAAACTCTTTTAATTTGAATTAGATCAGAGCCAAGTTTAGCATCAGTGAAACACCCCATAGGGTTAGCATTAGTGATAGTTTCGCCCCAAATAGTTCTAAAAGTACTCACTGCTGCAGGAAATGAAGCATTATTGACTCCATCGCCACTACAATCATTTCCTGGTGCAGCAAGTGCGTGATTGATAGTAGAAAGATCAAAGATACCAGCATAATCGCCCCAGAAATCTTGCTTCGATAAATCGTCAGTAAGCATGCTTATGGCAAAACGACCATTTTCTTGCAACTCTCCACTACTTGAGGTTTCTGCTGTAGTGGTACGTATACCAACAAAAACACTCAACACTCCAGCAAAGATAACCAAGCCAATAGCCAAAGCAATAAAAACCTCTACTAAGCTAAAACCTTGTTGACGTGTACTATTAATTAGCTTCATACAATACTTATCTTCTCATCGTCTCTACTAGAAAAAAACACTCTCTCATCTATGACTAATAAACGAATGCTTCAACTAACACCTGCCTTCTTTTATTGCTAGTACTACCGCAACTCTCCGTACTTCCACTCACAAGCTCAACCCTTCCTTGCCAAGTTATTACAACTTTAACGGCATTATTTGTTACACTAACACAGGCTCTTGCATCCAATAATCCACCCACATTGCTGGTACCATATTTAACATCGGCCCCCATTAAGGCTAATTCCCATTCGTATTGATCATTTGTTGTCATCTCAGCTGCTGAACATAAGCCTCCACTGGTATTACAGCGTTTGCTTGGCTCTGAGTTTAAAGTAACGCCGTAATCTGTACCTGCATAATTTGCTAATGTGGCTGCATCATTACTTCTCATCCGTTCGATAATATCTTGGGCTAAACTAGAGGCAAGCGAGCGTTGCATGGCGTCAAAACTACCTTTTTTAGCTGTTGCTTGCATAGCAACAGCACCTAAGATGCCTGTAACCATAATAAATAAAGCAATTAACACTTCAATAAAGGTCATTCCTTTTTGTTTTTTAACGCACTTTCTTAGTTGGAAACTAGTTTGAAGCTGAGGCATTGGTCCCTCTCTCTAATAAATAAAACATGCAATTACTAAGTTTTTTAAATGAAAAACAATACAGTAGTTTAGTTTGTAAGCAAACTATATTGAAAAGAGTGATTTTCAGTTGGGGGGATGTGAAAAAAAGTTCTTTTGGTAAAAATATATTTTCAACTATTGATAATATCTTATTTCTAAAATCCATCAACTTTAATACTACAGCCTTTTTAGGCATAAAAAAAGCCAGAGCCGATTTTGCGTTAGCTAAAGACTCTCGGTAAAATTCATATGTGCTAAATATCACTGGCGTGAACTGCATTAACCCATATCCTTTTTATCCGTAAAATTTCCTTAAAAATACTTCCTTTTGATACGCCTATATACTTGTACTACAATTATTCCTTTCGATGTCAATATCAGCTAACAAATAGTCGTGGTTAAAATATAAGCACTTTAAGGTTAGCGCAATTCTGCCGGCACTGCAAATACAATGTTTTCTTCTCGCCCTGGGTACTCACTAACTTCTTGACCACCAAAGTCTTTTAGCGCTTCTATCACTTGCTTCACTAAGATAGCAGGTGCAGAAGCCCCCGCAGTAACACCAATTTTATTAACATTTTCTAACCAAGAGATCTCAATATTTTCTGCCGTATCAATCAGGTAAGATGTTGTACCTATTTTTTCTGACACCTCTCGTAAGCGATTTGAATTAGAGCTATTTTTAGCACCAACTACTAGTAACAAATCAACCTCGCTGGCAATAGCTCTCACTGCATCTTGACGATTTTGAGTCGCATAACAAATATCATCTTTACGAGGCCCTTGAATAAGCGGGAATTTATCTTGGAGTGCATCAATTACATCCGAGGTATCGTCCACAGATAAAGTTGTTTGGCTACAGAAATAGAGCAGTTCAGGTTTTTTAACCTCAAGTTTTGCAACATCCTCCGCCGATTCAACTAAGTATATACCTGCTGATTCACTATCATATTGACCCATAGTGCCTTCAACTTCGGGATGTCCAGCATGACCAATCAAGACACATTCAATATTTTTCCGGCTAACGCGAGCAACTTCCATATGCACTTTAGTGACTAAAGGACAAGTGGCGTCAAATACTTTTAAATCACGTTTTTTTGCTTCATTGCGAACAGCTTTGGAAACACCATGAGCACTAAAGATTACAGTACTGTCATCTGGTACTTCATTCAGTTCTTCAACAAAAACAGCTCCACGAGTTTTCAAACCATCAACCACAAACTTGTTATGCACCACTTCATGTCGTACATAAATAGGCGCGCCAAACAGATCTAATGCACGATCAACAATACTAATGGCTCTATCAACCCCGGCACAGAAACCGCGCGGGTTAGCTAAAATAATTTCCATAGTTTTCTCTTTGTTAAAGGGGTTGTATTCCCGATAAAATACGCGAACAATTTTACGACTAAAGTATCTCTACTAAATCTATGACAAAAGTCACAGGTTGGCCTGCTAGAGGATGATTGAAGTCAATAGTCACTGAGTTGCCACTAACTTCTTTAATCATACCAGGAAGTTCTCCTCCAGGTTGGGAGAAAGTGATAATATTACCTACTTTTGCCGGTACCTCAGTAGAGAATTTATCTATATCCATGTAATGAATATTATCAGGATTTGATTCGCCAAAAGCATCAACGGCTGCTAGCGTGAACTCTTTGCTTTCATCTGTTTTCATACCTAACAGCTGAGCTTCAAAGGCTGCTGAAATACTTTCATCACCCATAATGATCTTTGCCGGTTTGTTGTTTACTTTGGTGCTATCAGCTGCAGAGCCATCACTTAACTTCATGGTAATATGCACTAATATACTTGAATCTGTTTTAATAGTTTTATCTATTGTCATGTTAAATATTGCGGTTTATCCGCTCCTACAATGTATCGTTTGACTCAGTTTTGTTATCGTCTGATATAAAAGAGTCTAGAATCATTAATGCTGCGCCAATAAAAATCACTGAATCAGCCACATTAAAAGCGGGAAAACGTTTGCCAGACCAATGAAAGTCTAAAAAATCAATTACATAGCCAAACAAAACTCTATCAATTAAATTTCCCATTGCGCCACTAAGCATTAAGGCAAATGCTATGCTTAATAAAACATCTGATTTAGGCGTTTTAGCTAACCACACAATGAAAACGACACTGGCAATCGCAGCTATGGCAGTGAAAAACCAGCGCTGCCAACCATCTTGATCAGCAAGGAAACTGAATGCTGCACCTGGATTTTGCACATAAGTCAAACTAAAAACAGGAAAGATTGGCAATGACTCGTACAAATCAAACGAGCCAACAACCCACTGTTTAGTAACTTGATCTAATATCAAACAAATTAACGTCAGCCATAACCAACGTAAACCTGTATCTGAAAATAGTTTAGGCATACTTTCTTTGCTCACCTTCACCATCAACATTGGTAACACAACGACCACACAATTCTGGGTGTGTTTCGTTTACACCAACATCTTCAGTTACATGCCAACAACGGTCACATTTAGTTCCCTCTGCTGTGCCAACTGACAACCAAAGACCTTCAATATCTGTGCTGCTTACATTATCAGGAGCAGACTCTACAGTGTTAATAATGGCTTTAGAGGTGATTAATACAAAGCGTAACTCTTCCTCTAATTTAGCTAATTTTCCGGCCAAGTCTGTTGTAACATATAAAATCACTTGAGCTTCAAGTGCTTTGCCTACTATTTTTTCTTTACGCGCTAATTCAAGTGCACGGTTAACTTCACCACGCACAAGCAATAACTCACTCCAGTAATCGTTGCCTAACTCAGTATCTGCAGGCATTGTCGCTAAACCATTGAACCACACGCCGGTGAACACAAACTCATCACGCTCGCCAGTTGCCGGTGTTGGTAATGCTTGCCAAATTTCTTGGGCAGTGAAGGATAAAATAGGCGCCATCCAAGCAGTCATAGCTTCAGCGATTAAATACATAGCTGTTTGACATGAACGACGAGCATTTGAATCTGCTTTTGACGTATACTGTCTGTCTTTAATAATATCTAAATAAAATCCACCAAGTTCTGTTGTACAGAAATTCATTAACTTATGAACGACAACGTGGAACTCATATTCATTGTAAGCAGTAATAATTTCGTCTTGCAGTTGAGCTGCTTTATCAACTACCCATCGGTCTAATGCAACCATGTCTTCGAAAGCAACAGAATGCTGTGCTGGTTCAAAACCATTTAAATTAGCGAGTAAAAAACGTGAGGTATTACGAATACGACGATAAGCATCCGCTTGGCGTTTAAAGATTTCATCTGAAACTGTGATTTCTTGGGTGTAGTTAACCGAAGCGGTCCACAAGCGTAAAATATCAGCACCTAAATTATTAGTAATACTTGATGGTGTTACCACATTGCCCAGAGACTTAGACATTTTATGGCCATTAACATCAACAGTAAAACCGTGCGTAAGTACTTGCTTATATGGTGCTTTACCTGTCATAGCAACAGATGACATCATTGATGACATAAACCAACCTCGATGTTGGTCTGAGCCTTCAAGATATAAATCAGCAATACCATCAAACTCTTCACGGGCGCTTATTACTGAGTGATGGGTGGTGCCTGAATCAAACCATACATCTAAGGTGTCTGGTACTTTAATAAACTCATTAGCATCATCACCAATTAATTCACTGGCTTCTAAATCAAACCATGCTTGAATGCCTTCTTTTTCAACGCGCTTTGCAACATCTTCAATTAATTCGATACTACGTGGATGTAATGCTCCGGTATCTTTATGGATAAACAAAGCAATGGGCACGCCCCAAGTACGTTGGCGCGAAATACACCAATCAGGACGACCTTCAACCATTTTCTCTATACGGCTTTGGCCCCAATCAGGGATCCATTTTGTTTTTTCAATCTCTTTTAATGAATCATCTCGCAAAGCTTTATTATCCATGCTAATAAACCATTGCGGTGTCGCACGAAAAATAATGGGCGTTTTATGGCGCCAGCAATGCGGATAAGAGTGTTCAAAAGCGTGGTGGTGCATTAACGCGCCTTGATCTTGTAACACTTCAACTACACTAGCATTAGCTTTAAACACATGTTGGCCAGCAAATAACGGCGTATCTTCAAGATAAACACCATTAGCACCTACAGGATTAGCAACTTCCAAGTCATATTCTTTACCAACAACAAAATCTTCAACACCGTGTCCTGGCGCAGTATGAACACAACCAGTACCAGAGTCGGTGGTAACATGCTCCCCTAAAATGACAGGTACAGTAAAGTCATAAAATGGATGTTGACACTGAACAAGCTCTAACTCAGCACCTTTACAAAAACCTAAAGCATGGTATTTTTCAATACCAAACCTGTCCATACATGAAGTGACAAGATCTGACGCTAAAATTAAACGTAACTTGCCCGCTTCACCATTTGGCAAAGTATCACACTGTACTAGTGTATACTCTACGTCGCTATTAACTGAGATCGCGCGATTAGCAGGTAAGGTCCAAGGTGTGGTTGTCCAAATAACCATGCCAATTTGACCTGAACCAGTATGGCCTTCAGGGTGAGAAAACTTACTGGCTACCTCTTCATCGTTAATATCAAATTTGACATCTATAGCGGGTGATTGTTTATCTTTATACTCCACTTCCGCTTCTGCTAAAGCAGAGCCACAGTCTGTACACCAATGCACTGGCTTAAAGCCTTGCTGTAAATGGCCATTTTCTGCAACTTTACCTAAAGCGCGGATAATGTTCGCTTCAGTCGTAAAGTCCATCGTTAAGTAAGGATTTTGCCAATCGGCAAAGATGCCTAAACGTTTAAAGTCCTCTCGCTGGCCGTCTACTTGCTTAATTGCATAATCTCGACATTTTTGGCGAAACTGAGCAGCAGTGACCTTATGGCCTGGTTTGCCCACTTTTTTCTCAACCATTAATTCAATCGGTAGACCATGGCAATCCCAACCGGGCACGTATGGAGAGTTAAAATCAGACAAGGTTTTCGATTTAACAATAATATCTTTTAAGATTTTATTTACTGCATGCCCAAGGTGAATACTTCCGTTAGCGTATGGAGGACCGTCATGTAAAATGAATGATTTTTTGCCTTTTTTTGCGGTACGAATTTTACCGTACAAATCTTTAGCTGCCCATTCTTTGAGCATGTTAGGTTCACGGTTCGCCATATTACCTTTCATGGCAAAAGATGTGGCAGGCAAATTTAGGGTCTGTTTATAATCACTCATTTAAATCATTATCCGGTTTTGGTTAACGGTATCAATACTACTAACTGTGTTTAATTTTCAATTTGTCGAGCCTTATATCGCTTGGGCCGACCTACAATAAAATATTTTTCGCTTGTTCGCTGTCCAATTTGATTTGTGCGGTTAGCGCTGACAAACCTTTAAACTTCATCACTTGACGAAGCTTTTTCTTAATTATTACTTCAATACATTGTCCATAAAGATCATCATCAAAATCAAAAATATGCACTTCTAATTGTTGTCTAATTCCATTAACGGTAGGTCTTGCACCAATATTGGCGACGCCATTAAATACACCCTCAACTGTTTTTACTCTTACAGCAAAAACACCACTTAAGGGGGAGTTACGCCTTTTTAATAACACGTTGGCCGTTGGAAAGCCTAACTGTCGACCACGTTTGTCACCGTGAAATACTTTACCAATAATTGAATAAGGCCTACCGAGCATATTTTCAACAACCGTCAGATTGTCATCTTGTAAGGCTTGCCTTATTGCTGTGCTACTAATGCGACAGTTTGACACTTTAAAGCTCGCGGTATCGGTCACATCAAAACCAAAAGTGTTACCTGCTTGTGACAACATGGCAAAATCACCCACGCGATTTTTACCAAAATGAAAATCATCACCAACAATTAAGTGCTTAATACCTAATTTTTCCACCAATAAATGTTCAATAAATTGCTCTGCACTTTGGCTAGCAAATTTTCGGGTGAAATTCACACAAATTAACCGCTCTACCCCTAATTCAGCTAATAAAGCATATTTGTCACGTAATCGACAAAGTCTGGCAGGCGCTTTGTCAGGAGCAAATAGTTCTTGTGGTTGAGGTTCAAACACTAAAACCGCAGCAACACAGTTGAGAGACTTTGCTTTAGTAACTAAAGCCGAAATTACTCGCTGGTGCCCTTTATGAACACCATCAAAATTGCCTATGGTTAAAACACACCCGTGATCTTTAGGCTGAATATTATGTATACCGCGAACTAACTGCATCTCTTTTACACTGCCTTTTGGCACTCAACTTAACTGATGTACAAAATAAATCGCCGAATTATATATTAAAGTGCAATAATAATCAGCAGTTCAAAGCACTTATTTTTAGCTTTTCACCTTAAAATCATTTAGCCGTATGCCAAGTAATAGGATCATGGCAAAGTAACTGAGTACACCAAAACTAATACAGAACACTAATTGACTTACTTGTTCTATAAAGCTCATGCCTAGCCAACTATTAAAATCAGCTGATAACTTGAATACTACTGCTGCCATAACCATAGCTGAAACAATTAATTTGCTGATGAATATTTTAGTACTTTTTGATAGCTGATAAATATGCGCAGCTTTTAACCCTCGGTATAATAACCAAGCGTTTAACGTTGCAGACATTGTGGTGGCTATTGCCAAGCCAACATAACCAAAAAATGGTGCTAACATTAAATTAAATACCATATTGGCAACCATGGCTTTGATGCCAATTTTCACCGGCGTTTTAGTATCTTGCCTCGCGTAATATCCTGGTGCTAATATTTTAATAATCATAAAGCTTAGCAAACCAGAAAGGTAAGCGAATAATGCCATTGATACCTGCATAACGTCGTTTTGCGTGAACTCTCCACGCATAAATAACACCATAATGATGGGCTGTGCCAATACCATTAATCCAGCAAGTGCAGGCCAGCCAAAAAGGCTAATAACTTTGATGCCCCAATCTAGGGTAGCGGTAAACTCAGCTTTGTTATTTTTGCTATGTAGCTTCGACAAACTCGGCAAGACCACGGTCGCAATACCAATACCAAATAATCCTAAAGGAAATTCTAGCAATCTATCTGCGTAATAGAGCCAACTGATAGATCCCGTGATTAAGAAGCTGGCAATTAACGTATCAAGCAATAAATTAATTTGAGTGACAGAAACACCGAACAACGCTGGTACTATGAGTTTACGAATTTTAGTAACACCATTACTGTGCCATGCCCATTTAGGTTTAACTAAAACTCTTGCTCTATACAAAAAAGGTATTTGAAAAACAAACTGAATAAAACCACCTAGAAATACCCCCCATGCCAAGGAGTGTGCAGGGCTCTGAGTATAATCAGCCCCGTAAATAGCCATAATAATAATAGCAACATTAAGCAGTACAGGGGTAAATGCTGCCACAGCGAAACGTCCCATAGTATTGAGAACAGCTCCAGCTAAAGCAGTAAAACTAATAAACCATAAGTAAGGAAAAGTTATTTTTAATAGATTTGCTGCTAATTCAAATTTTTCACCGCCTGCACTGTCACCCCCCTGATTTAACCAATCCACAAACCAGCCACCGCCAAACAAAATCACAAACAGTGGCGAAGCTAGCATGCCGAATAAGGTCACAAGGGTAATGATAACGCCTAAAGTACCTGAAACTTGAGCAATTAAAAGTCGCGTTTCATCAAGGGGAGCGTCTAAAGATGTGTTATTGTTACTTTGAGCATTAGCTTCATCTTTGGTGTGATATTCGCTGAGAACTGGCACAAATGCTTGCGCAAATGCCCCTTCAGCAAAAAGTCTCCTGAAAAAGTTAGGAATTTTATTGGCAAATAAAAAAACATCCGCCATTACCCCTGCTCCCATGACGTTAGCAATAACAACATCACGAACAAGACCTAACACGCGAGAAATCAAGGTCATGACACTAACAATAAGTCCTGATTTAATTAACTTTTTGCTCAAAAACAACACCCTCACAAACTAGCTAGAGAAAAATAACAGTAAATAAACCGTATTATGTAATGATTTTGAGTGTATAAACAATGTATACTTGCGCCGTTCACAACATACTTAGCTAACTAACCCTGTTAGAAGCTCAGCATTATTTTATTAATTGCCTTTATTAAGTTTTTTTAATTCATTGGCAATTAAAACATTTGACAAACAGCTAAAAAAAAGGCATATTTCGTCGCCTTAAATTTAAGCTTATATATTACACATTTTAGGAGTTCACCTTGGCTAACTCAAAGCAAGCTAAGAAGCGCGCAGTACAATCTGAAAAGCGCCGTCAAAACAATGCAAGTCGTCGCTCATTGATGCGTACTTTGGTTAAAAAAGTATTAGCAGCAATTGAAGCTGGTGACAAAGAAGTAGCAACAAAAGAATTAGCTGCTGCAACACCAATTTTAGATCGTTATGCAACTAAAGGTCTTATTCATAAAAACAAAGCGTCTCGTAACAAGAGTCGTTTAAATGCTGCGATTAAAGCACTTTAAGTTTTTCTGAATTATTTGAATTTAAAAACCGGCTTCTGCCGGTTTTTTTATATTTGAAATAATCATTATCTCGACATTTCAAACCATTGGTTACTCTGATAATCAAATATACAACTCATCTTCTTTTTTCTTCTCCACATTACACTCGAATAACACTTTTATTTGCTCCATTACTTGCACTTACTCGCAATTTTTTTTAGTCTCTTAGCCAATAAATATCAAGCAAGTTGATATTATAAAAATAAATTGAGAAATAATATGCCTTTCCTTAAAACAAAACAGACAAAAATAGCTGCATTAGTATTTACAATTATAACCGCATTATCAGCTTGTAATGATGAACAACCAACAAGCTCAACTAATACAACCGTAGAGAAAAACAAGCACACTAAACCACAATTGCTCGCAACCTTTAAAGATCGTCTAGATATTTATAAAGAGGTTACATTGAGTGCAGACTTAAGTCATTTATCAGCAAATCAAAAACAAATGTTATCGCTTTTAATTGATGCTTCTAAAATTATGGATGATTTATTTTGGCAGCAAGCATTTTCTCAAGATAAGAAAACTTTTCTTGCTAACATTGAGAACGAAAAAGTTCGCCATTTTGCCGACATAAATTACGGTCCTTGGGACAGGCTAGACGGTGATAAAGTTTTCTTAACACATAGTGAGACAAAATCTCATGGAGCAGAGTTTTACCCAACAGACATGACCAAGGCTGAGTTTGAGCAAGCTAATCTTACCGGTAAAGATGGTTTATATTCCGTTGTGCGCAGAGATGATGAGGGGCAACTTATCACTATTGCTTATTCAGAAATGTACAGTGACGAAATCAATAGAGCTGCTGCTATTTTAGAAAAAGCGGCCACATTCGCTGATGATAAGGAATTTGCTAATTACCTGAATATGCGGGCTAAAGCACTACGTACAGATGAATACCAAGCGTCAGACTTTGCATGGATGGACATGAAGAACAATCCTATTGATGTAGTTATCGGTCCAATAGAGAATTATGAAGATCAACTCTATGGTTACCGTGCAGCGTTTGAAGCTTATGTGCTAATAAAAGACTTATCCTGGAGTGAAAAATTAGCTAAATATGCACAGTACTTACCAGAGTTGCAGCAAGAACTACCGGTACCTAAAAAATATAGAGCGGAAGTACCTGGCTCAGATGCTGACTTAAATGCTTATGATGTGATTTATTACGCTGGGCATTCTAATGCTGGCAGTAAAACTATCGCAATAAATTTGCCAAATGATGAGCAAGTACAGTTAGAAAAAGGCACTCGCCGTTTACAACTTAAAAATGCAATGCGTGCAAAATTTGACACCATTATGTTGCCAATTGCTAATACGTTAATCGTGCCTGAACAAAGAAAAAGCGTAACTTTTACAGGCTTCTTTGCTAACACAATGTTCCATGAAGTTGCCCATGGTTTAGGTATTAAAAACACCTTGAATGGCAGGGGCACTGTACGTCAGGCGTTGAAAGAGCACGCCAGTGCATTAGAAGAAGGTAAAGCTGATATTTTGGGGCTATACATGGTGCGCCAGCTTTTAGAGAAAGGCGCAATTACCGAGGGTAAGCTTGAAGAATATTATACAACCTTCATGGCTGGAATTTTCCGTTCAGTTCGATTTGGTGCTAGCTCTGCTCACGGCAAGGCAAACATGGTACGTTTTAATTACTTTCAAGAACAAGGCGCTTTCAGTCGTAACGAGCAAGGCTTATACAGTGTAAATATGGATAAAATGACTACAGCAATAGACTCACTATCAAAATTAATTTTAACCTTACAAGGCAATGGCGATTATCAAGGAGTTGACGAATTAGTGGCTACTAAGGGTATTATCAATGAAACACTTGCTGCAGACTTAGCTCGTTTAGAAGCGGCAAGCATCCCTGTAGACATAGTATTTAAGCAAGGAAAGCAAGTATTAGGCTTATAACTACTTAGCTTTTACTGGTAGCACTCAACAACGCCTATCAAATTAATTTGATAGGCGTTTTTATTGTCTTCTTGAAAAATACCAACAGATACTCCATAGTGGTCTGACATGTCTAGAATTATAAAAAAAAAGGTGCTTACATGGACAATTTTGACTTTATTATTATCGGTGGCGGCTCCGCTGGCTGTGTACTTGCTGATAAGTTATCGGCAAGTGGTAAGCATAGAATATGCTTATTAGAGGCAGGACCAAAGGATAAGCACTGGAGCATTCATATGCCGCTGGGCGTTATTGAATTAATGAAAGATAAAGTGCTCAATTGGCAATACAATTCAGTTCCAGAAGCATCACAAAATAACCGAAAAATATTTAACCCGCGCGGTAAAACGCTAGGCGGTAGTAGCTCTGTCAATGCCATGCTTTATGTACGTGGACAAAAAGAAGACTACGATCATTGGAGCGAACTTGGCAACAAAGGCTGGTCGTTTGATGAAGTACTGCCCTATTTCAAAAGCACACAACATCAAGAACGAGGTGAAAGCGATTTACACGGAGTGAATGGCCCCTTAAATGTCGCTGATTCTCGCTCAAAAGCACCAATACACGATGACTTTATTCTAAGCGCGCGACAAGCAGGATTTCCAGTTAATAATGATTTCAACGGTGAAGTACAAGAAGGTGTGGGCTATTACCAAGTAACGCAAATTAATGGACAGCGTTGTAGTGCCGCTAAAGCTTTCTTAACACCAAATTTAGGGCGCCCTAACCTAACGGTAATAACCGATGCGCATGTACAAAAAATACTGATCGATGATGCTAAAACAGCAAACGGTGTTTGTTATAAACGCAAAGGTAAATGTCATGATATTTTTGCCAATAAAGAAGTATTACTAAGTGCGGGCGCGTTCAATTCACCTCAACTATTAATGTTATCGGGAGTTGGTGCAAAAACCGAGCTGACAAAACACGATATTCCTGTAGTGCATGAGTTGAAAGGGGTTGGGGAGAACTTACAAGACCATCCCGACACTATCGTAGTTAATCATCACAGGCGTCATGATTTGCTGGCACTAAGACCTAAAGCAGCATGGTGGTTTTGCAAGCAATCATTGAAATATTTCAAACAAAAGCGCAGTGGCATTTTAACATCAGTAGTGGCAGAAACAGGCGGCTTTATAAAATCAACACCTAGCTTAACAAGGCCCGATTTACAACTGCACTTCATTCCTGCAGCGTTCGATGATCATGGCCGTGATTTAAAGATGCTGCTCAACTATGGTATATCTATTCACACTTGTTTATTACGCCCCAAAAGTAGAGGTAGTGTTACTTTATTTGGCAACAAGCCAAGTTTGCATCCAAAAATCACTTTAAATATGCTGAGTCATGAAGATGATCAAAAAGATATGATCCAAGCAGTTAAAATTGCTCGTACTATTTTAACTCAGCCGCCTCTTTGTGATGATAATGGCCAAGAAATCTTTCCTGGCCAAAACATACAGAGTGACGAAGAGATTTTAGCCTTTTTAAAAGAAAAGGTTAGTACTATCTATCATCCTGTAGGCACTTGTAAAATGGGCAATGATGATATGGCGGTTGTTGACAGCGAGTTAAAAGTTCATGGCATTAACAAATTACGTGTCATAGATGCTTCAATTATGCCGACACTCATTAGTGGTAATACTAATGCGCCAACGATAATGATTGCCGCTAAAATAGCCGATAGCATTTTAACAACTTACGCATAATAAATACTGCTAACGTTTAGCCAAACTATATAATTTGTGCTTATATAGTTTGCGCTGCTCTATTTCATATGTCCATTCTAAGGCTTTGTTGAGCATGTGTTTAGCTTTTGAAAGCTGCCCCTTGCTAAGATATATATGATAGAGCCCCATATAAGCTTGGTTCAAGTAGGGTGCTTGATTCAGTGCTTTTAAATAGTAATTTTTAGCCTTATTAAGGTTATTACTTTTCTCAGCAGTATAAGCCTCTTCTAACCAGTGAAATGGATTAGGGTCGTCTAAGCGATTTAATTTTGCTTGATATATCTCAGCTTCTTCAAAACGCTGCTGAGTTTTCAATAACATTATATAGTTGCTCAGTAATCTAAGGTTAGACTGCTCTATTTTCAGGCCTGCTTGATAAATAATTTCTGCAGTTATTTCATCTCCTGCTCTTCGATGAATAATCGCTAATGAGTTAATTGCCTCAATATTGTTGTTATTATATTGATAAGCCTCATTAGCAAGCATAAAAGCTTTATCAAGATCATTTTCAATTAATGCATCACCGGCAAGATTTTTATAATACATTGAGATAAAAGCAGCCTCATCGAAGTACTTTCCTGCTCGGTTATTCTTATCAGGAAAGTAATCAATGATTAAGCTAGGCCTACGCAAATAGAGTTTAGATGTTTTGTTCTTATAATCAGAATCATAGAGAATAGTTTGTACGTGAGAAGAAGATAAGATTAAATTATTCTGCTTCTCGAAAATTGGTAAAGTGCTCACTTCTCGATAAGAAAAATCCACACCAAGTAACTTAGCGTAAGCGGTGGTTAATACTGCCAAACTCATACAATTCCCTTTATTTAGTCGCATGGCTGTTTCGGCATTATAAGTTTCACCGTAATAGGTAAAGTTCGTTAATTTATGTTTCAGCACTTCATATAAGGCTTGATGTAATTTTAGCCCTTGTTGCTGCTTCATACTTACAGCAGATAAAATTTCATTTTGCTGAGTTAACGTTAATGAAAAAAGATCTTTTTGAGCATCTAGTTGAATATCTGTTTCAGAAAATAGTGCATTATTAACAGGAATATTCTCATCGTGGGCAGCTAGATCATATTTTGCTGACGGTGTGCTAGAGCAGCCAGAAAGTATGGACAAAGACATAACTAAACAAAGGGTAATGGCAATATTTTTCAAAAGAACACCTTTATGTACGAAGACTTTAATACTTAAAAGATAGCACGGTGAATAATAAAAGCAAAAAATGAGTTTTCCATGCAATGCAAAGCTAACTTGCAAGGTCATATAACTAACTTTCTAGCTAAATATAAGTAATCAATGAAAATTTCAGAATTAATTAATATAGTAAAAATAACTTTAGTCGCTGGTATTTTGACAACTTTTAGCGCTATTGCATCTGAATACCCTACAGCTCCCACTTGGCAACTTAAAACACAGTCAGGCGACAATATCTCACTAAATGATTATCAAGGTAGGCCTGTTATTTTGCACTTCTGGGCCACTTGGTGCCCGTACTGCAAAAAACTCCAGCCAAAGTTAGTAGAGTTAAAAAATCAATATAAGGACTCTGGCATTGAGATAGTGTCTATTAGCTTTAATGAAGATGAGGGTGCACGTCCCCAGGATGTAATATTTGAGCGAGGCTATGACTTTGTTACTGCTGTTAATGGTGAATCCGTTGTTGATACTTACGGTGTGAAAGGCACGCCAACCACGTTCTTTATTAATCGCCAAGGTAAAGCGGTATATAAATCGACGAGTTCAGACATTAACAACCCTAAACTAGCCTTAGCGGTACAAGAAATTATTAAACCTTAACTTTATTTCAAAACAAAAAAGGAGGCATATTGCCTCCTTTTTCTAGTTAAAACCTTAGCGATTAAAAAGCGAAATCATCTTCATCTAACGCCATCATAGAGTCGGCGCCGTTTTCAACACAAGCAGCATGTCCGCTTGCTCTTGGTAAAATACGCTTAAAGTAAAAACGAGCTGTTTTTATTTTCGCTTGATAAAAAGCACTTTCTTCATCACTTGCTGCTAATTTATCTTGAGCAACTTTTGCCATTTTTGCCCAGAAATACGCTAGTGTTAAATAACCTGAATACATTAAGTAGTCTACTGAAGCTGCACCAATTTCATCAGGATTTTGCATGGCTTTCAATCCGATTGTCTGTGTCATTTTTTGCCAATCACCACCAAAAGTCATGATAGGCTGAATGAACTCTTGCATAGCTTCATTGTCTGCATTAGCAACACAAAAAGCGGTTACTTCTGCGCCAAACGGTTTCAAAATTTCACCTTTTGAGCCCAAAATTTTACGTGCTAATAAATCCAGCGCTTGAATACCTGTTGTGCCCTCGTATAAACAGCTAATTTTGGTATCGCGCATTAATTGCTCCATACCCCATTCTTTGATAAAACCATGACCACCAAATACTTGTACACCATGACTGGTACACTCCAACCCTAACTCCGTTAAGAAGGCTTTGGCGATAGGGGTTAGCAGTGCCAGCTTAGATTCAGCTGCTGCTTTTTCAGCATCATCATCACTTGCATGACCAATATCAACTAATTGTGCCAAATAGGCAATTAGCGCTCGTCCACCTTCAGCAATAGATTTTTGTGTTAGTAACATGCGGCGCACGTCAGGATGAACAATAATGGCATCTGCTGGACCTGTAAGGTTTTTAGGACCAGTTAACGAACGCATTTGTAACCTGTCTTTCGCGTAAGCGAGAGCCCCTTGAAATGATGCCTCAGCAGCAGCAACACCTTCAGTGGCCACACCTAATCGTGCAGCATTCATAAAAGTAAACATACAATTTAAGCCACGGTTTACTTCACCAATTAAATAACCTTTTGCACCATCAAAATTAATAACACACGTGGCATTAGCGTTGATACCCATTTTATGTTCGATAGAGCCGCAACTTACCGCATTTCTATCACTAACGTCGCCATTTTCATCTACATTGAACTTAGGCACAATAAATAGTGAAATGCCTTTGCTGCCTTCAGGAGAGCCTGGAATCCTAGCAATAACAATG
The DNA here is from genome assembly GCA_913062815.1 of uncultured Colwellia sp. GTDB lineage: Bacteria > Pseudomonadota > Gammaproteobacteria > Enterobacterales > Alteromonadaceae > Colwellia. The sequence continues at coordinate 269,610 of CAJXWZ010000001.1, forward strand.
TGGATGATATTATCTGATAAGTCATGCTCACCCGCAGAAATAAATATTTTAGTTCCAGACAGCGAGTAACTACCATCGTCATTTAATTCGGCTTTGGTACGCAACATGCCTAAATCGGTACCACAATGAGGCTCAGTTAAACACATGGTTCCTGTCCAAGAACCCTCAACGAGTTTTGGCATAAAAATAGACTTTTGAAAATCGTTACCGTGTTCCTCAACCGTGGCTAATGCACCATGGCTTAATCCAGGATACATAGCAAAACTGTGATTTGCGCCTGAGAATAATTCTGAAATGGTAGTATTTAAGGAATGAGGTAAGCCTTGGCCACCAAAATCAACATTTTGTGCCAACGTTGGCCAACCACCTTCAACATATTGCTGATACGCTTCTTTGAAGCCATCTGGTGTAGTAACTTCTCCATCATGCCAAGTACAACCTTGCTCATCACCAATTTGATTAATTGGCGCTATTACTTGCTCAGTAAATTTAGCGGCTTCAGAGATAATTGCATCAACCATATCAATACTTGCATCTTCATAACCCAGCTGCTGATAGTGGCTTTCACAATCAAGTAGTTCTTGCATTACAAATTTAATATCTCTAATCGGTGATTTATATTCAGGCATGGCTCTCTCCAATAATTATTCAGTCGCTTTAGTACAAAAGCAATCAACTGGTCTGACTTCAAACAGGTGTTTGATTTAACCATGTTATAGTGCTTTTTAAAAGAAAAATTTCATAGAATGAGTTAATAGTGTAGATATAAAAAACAAAAAAGGAGCAAAAATGCTCCTTTAAATATAGATAAACTCAATAAAATTATTGTGCTAGCGTAACCAACTCTAGTTGAGAGTCAACTTCTGGGTTATTTGTCGAATCAACATTAATTAGTAAACGTTGATTGTCTGCTGACAATTTAATGCTACTTGGTTGCCTACCCTGTGTAAGAACAGTACCTTGAATCGTTTGCTGATCATCATACATGTCTAAGTAAAAGCCATTAGGACTAGTGACATCTATACGTAAATAGTTTGGTTGACTGTTACTATTCTTTTCTAGAAATAACGTCACTACATTGTCATTCGTTTCTAATAAACCATTATCATTAAAATCTTCGCCATTAAAACTAATCCATTCACTGCCTTCACTAATAGCATAAATATTTGCTTCATCATTGGTAACAATAAAATCAAAAATAGGCTGCCCTTCAGCTAATGAAAAAGGGTGATATTCATGGGTTAACGTGGTGGTGATTCGATCGTCACCAAAATCATTTATTTGTGGCACATAACGCTTAAAACTGACGGTATTATTATCAAGAGCAAATAAAGTATTAGCTTGCGTAGCTACATCCACTTCACTAGTAAAATAAGCATTGGCAATATCCCAAAACAAAACCTTTAGATCTTCATCGGCAAACTCTAAGGTCTGGGTGACGACGAAATAACGTCCAGATAAGCGTACAATATCCGTTGGCTCCCATTCAATATCGAAATCAACAATTTCACTAACACTGCTATCAATCAGGTTGATTTTATAACGGTGCGTTGTTTCAGTGACGGTTTCGTCTTCTTCAGTCACCGTTTCTATTGCTTTGGCTAAGAGGTAATCACCATTCGGGTGCATTATCAATTGCTCTAGACTAGTTTCAACAGGTGAAACATCAAGTGTTGCAACTACCTCACCGGTATACTGGTGGTAGGTTACTAATTGATGCCCAACAGCTACATAGAAATGAGGGGCTAAAGGAGAAATTAGCATTTCATTATTATTGATTTCTAATGCTTCCAGCACTTTGTTTTCAATGATTGAATCAGAATTATAAAAACTCACTTTAATCGTTTCATTGATAACTTGTGTTTCTTGCACTGTTGAAATAACAATATCAGCGACTGAGTTAACGTTAAGTGGCGCAACACCGGGGTCTGCAGTAATTTGTAGTTTATTGTCTTCCAATGACGTTAAGGTCAGCCAGTCAGCTTGGGTTGATGCTTGCCATTCAACAGTACTCTCACCATTATTGCCAATCGCAAGTGTTGTTTCTAGCGCTGAAATGCTGGGTGTCGAAGTCAAAGCAATTGCGGTTTTCTCCGCAAGTAAATAGATATTATCTAGCGCTAAATCTACCGGAATTGACTTAGTATCTCCTGAGGTTACTTCCGTCAGAATAATATTACCTTGTTGCAACCCTTGAGCAGTTAACGATGTTATGTCAGGGGTAACAACTATACTGCCATCACCCGTGCCCGAGGTAACATCTAATGATAACCAGCTTACATCACTACTAGCGGTCCACTCATTAGTTTCGCTGGATATGTTGATTGTTTGACCTGCAATGGCGGTATCGCCAAAAGTACCATTGTATTTAACCTTTTGAGTATCTACAGCCAAATTCCATACGAGTAGAGATATGTCAATGTCATGTGAAGCAAACTTACTGGCATCATCGTTGCTCGTTGCGATACGTATTTTGGTGGTATAAGTATCAGCTAGAAAAAATTGCGCATTGATAACATCAAGGTAAATAGTCGCAGAAGTTTCGGTAACATTATCAGTGCGATGTTCTAACCAAGCAACAGGATCATTTTCTGGAGCAAAACCAACCAGTAAACCATCTCCGACATAATTGACTTGTATGGCGATAGTTTCAGTTGATTCTTGTAAAAACTCATTACTGAACTGTGCTTCAGTAACATCTGCTGAAATAGAGAAAACAGTTTTATCTTCTGAGCTGCCACATGCTTGTAGCATAATCGCTGTGATAATTAGCATTACTTTATAGATATGGCGCATTTGTTCCTTCATAACAATTCCTAAAAGCTGATGTATAAATCTAAGTGATTTTTATTATTTTGCGTATGATTAGCTTACAAAAGTTAACATAGTCTTATAAATGATAAAACTAATTTAATGACTCGCTACTTTTCACCTTCTAAATAGGCAAACACTGTACCAAATGCTTGTTCTTGATATTGCTTAAGGCCGGTATCGCGAAAATCTATATCAATCTGGCTTTTCGCTAATTCTTTCTTAATAAAGCTACCGGCAAGTATTTCAACATGTAGCTCTTGGATTAATTGAATTGCCGCTTCAACCTTAAAACCAATAGGGCCACCGGCAAATTTCCCTTTTAACGCACGCCCTTTAATCAAGACATGAGTGACACCATAGTCTTCCATTAATTTGGCAAAAGTGAACTGAAACTTTTGTACTTGCTCAGCATCGCCTGCGTTATCTAAACTCACTTTTTGAACTCGTGTTTGAGGAATGTCATACAAATTATTTTCTTTGCTCATAATACAAATAATTGCATCATTGCCTTTTATTTCAACGCCACATGCTTTCATGGATAACTCTCATTTCGATTAATTGCCGTCATTATAGCGAAATAGTGAAAATAAGAAAATGGAAGTAGCATTAACTTAGCGTTATCATTAATAAAATTGAAAGAAATAATAATTTTAGAGTTAAAAATGAAAAAAACATGTGTAGTAACCGGTGGTAGTTCAGGAATTGGCCTAAGCATAGTAAAGCTATTTGAACAGAATGATTACCAAGTATTTAATTTGGACTTAACCCCCTCAACTACTGGTGAGTTTTGTCAATGTGACGTTACCGATGTAAAACAAGTTACTGCGATAATAAATGAAATCAGTCAAAAACAGTCTATTGATGTGTTGGTTTCTAACGCTGGCATTCATTTTTCAGCCAACATTGAGAATACCTCGGAAGACGAGCTGGACAAGGTATTTAATATTAACGTCAAAGGAGCTTATGCTGCGGTTAAAGCTGTACTTCCTGTGATGAAGTCTAATAATAGTGGGTCTATTATCTTAATATCTTCTGATCAAGCCCTGATTGCCAAACAAAACTCATTTGCTTATAACTTAAGTAAAGCTGCGTTGGCTTCTATGGCCAAAACCACCGCTTTAGATTATGCCCCTTTTAATATTCGTGCTAACGCCGTTTGCCCTGGCACTATCGAAACACCGCTATATCATCAAGCTATTAATAGTTACTGTAAAAAATCTGGTGCCAATAAAGCAGAAGTGCATAGTGAAGAAGAAAAGCTGCAACCACTAAACCGTTTGGGGCAACCTGAAGAAGTTGCTGAGTTAGTGCTATTTTTAGCTTCAAGCAAAGCTAAATTCATCACAGGCAGCCTACAAGTAATTGATGGCGGCTACACAGTACAGTAAGTTAATTTCAGAAAAAAATAACACCAAAACGAGTATTTAAGTTGAAGATAATTGATCCACATATCCACCTGTTTAATGTTGAAGAAGGCGATTATCATTGGCTTAAGGCTGAAAGCCCACCTTTTTGGTCCGATAAGTCACTGATCAACAAATCATTCACTTTTAGCGATATAAAGCTTAGTTCGCCTATTAATCTAGAGGGTTTTATTCATATTGAAGCAGGATTTGATAACTCCCAGCCTTGGCGTGAACTTGAGTTTCTTGAAGACACTATTTTAAATCAAAAAAATAAGACGCTTTTTAAAGCAATTGCTAGCATAGACTTAACTAAACCTACTCTGCATTTAGAACAAGATCTAGACATATTAGCTAAGCAAAAATCTTTTACTGGTGTTCGTCATATTTTCGATGAGCAAGCATTACAGTTATTAACCGACAGGCAAGTTTTAGACAATATTGCTGCACTTAACGAATTTGCAAAAGCTAGAAATCAAGGTATTGTCTTCGAGACACAGCTATTCCTTAGTGATCGACAGGCTGTTAAGACTATCTGTACAGTTATCGAAAAAAGTACACATATAAAATTCATTATCAACCATGCCGGATTTCCACCCACTGCTCATCTAATAGCGCCTTGGCAACATTGGTATGACAGTTTATGTGAACTTGCCTCGTTGCCAAATATAGCGGTGAAATGCTCCGGTTGGGAAATGGTCGATAGAGAGTTTCAAAAAGCACGCCTCAATAAACAGCTATCGGTGATCTTGAATACCTTTGGTGTTAATAAAGTAATGCTAGCGAGTAATTTTCCTTTATGCTTATTTAGTCACAAAAGCTATCAAGATTACTGGTTATCAATAATTCAAAGTGATTTTTTTCAAAAGTTAACGATGCAAGAAAAAAGCGCATTGTGTTACCACAATGCGCTTAATTGGTATTCTATGTAATCATTTGCCTATGTAAAAGCTTGATTACTACTTAATAATAACATGCGGAGACTTCTTCACCACTTCATCATTTAATTCGATGCCAATGCCTGGCACTTCTGTTACTTGGAAAAAACCGTCAACCGGTTGTGGATCCTCTAAGCACAATTCGCGGTTCCAATCTTTAATTGCATAAGTATGATGTTCATGAATTAAAAAGTTGGGAATAGCGGTTTCTAAATGCAGTGACGCTGCGGTTGCAACAGGCCCACCACAAACATGTGCCTGTACGCGAATATCATAAACGTCGGCGTAATCACATACTTTTTTAGCTTCTGTAAAACCACCACATAGACCCACATCAGGTTGTAATACATCAATACTTTGCGATTCAAAATAAGGACGAACATCCCAACGATGATATAAACGCTCTCCGCCAGCGATAGGCACATTCACCCTATCTGATACTTTTTTATGTACCGCTGAATTTAAATAGTTTACAGGCTCTTCATACATCATACAGCCTACTTCTTCCACAATAGCGCCCATTTGTATGGCCGAAGCAGCGCCCATTAATGAATGAGATTCAAAAATAATATCTACATCTTCTCCAACAGCATCTCTAATTGCACGTAACCTATTGCCAAATAGACGCATCTGAGGTTTTGTAAATAGTTTAGTGCGATCAAATGATGAACTACCATCTTTGTTATAAACAATGGGATCTACTTTTACCGCATCATACCCTTCACTAACTGCTTTCAAAGCCGCTTGCGCATATTCTTCTGGTTCAATTAATTTAGTTATTTCGCTATCCCAATCAAATTGAAGTTGGCTAGCATAGGTACGCAACTTGTCGTTTACCTTACCACCTAATAGTTGATAAACAGGTACGCCTAAAGCTTTTGCTTTGATATCCCAAAGTGCAGTATCGATAGCACTCATCGCTGAGTAGAGTACCGGACCACCACCTAAACCCCAAAAACTTTCCCGTAACATTCGAGACCAAAGTAGTTCAGTGTTAAAAGGATTAAAGCCGATTAATACTGCTTCAGAAATTTCTTTGAGCATAGCTGCTGCTGCACTATGTCCCCAATCGTAAGCAAGACCTGCTTCACCAACACCACTGATACCTTCATCAGTATGGATACGAACAAAAACAGGGTTCCACGCGGGGCGTTTTGGACAGTGAATATCAAAAACTTCAATGTGAGTTATTTTCATTTATTTCTCTTTAAATTTAACGCTAAATGGTTAGTTGGCAAAGTCTGGATATTTTCTGGCAACACGACGAATCATCGCCGGCCAAGCAGTTTCTCCGCCTGTCTTACCGGTATGCACAACACTTGCTTGGGCTTTAATGTTATCAATGATACTTTGAGGGGCATAAATAGGTTTCATACCTGTTGCCATTACCTGTAATTGTATCTGACAGGCTCTGGTTAAATCGTACATATGCATGAAGGCATCACCGATGGTTTTCCCCATAGTCAATGCGCCATGATTACGTAACAGCATAAAATTATTCGTACCTAAATCATGCTGCAGCCTTAATTTTTCATCTGCGTTGACCGCCAAACCTTCATATTCGTGATAGCTCATCGAAGCCAGTGCAAACATTGAGTACTGGCTTAAGGGCAGTAATCCTTTTTCAAGGCTAGCGACGGCAATGGTTTCATTGGTATGAACATGCATAACACAAATATCATCATGTCTGGCTTCATGTACAGCACTATGAATGGTAAAGCCTGCGGGGTTAATTTCAAAAGGAGACGCTTTATCAATAATATTTCCGTCAATATCGATTTTAACTAAATTGGATGCTGTCACTTCTTCAAACGCTAAACCAAAAGCATTAATTAAAATATGCTCTGTATCAGGTATACGCGCAGAAATATGCGTGTGAATTAAATCATCCCAACCATGCATTACCATAAGACGATAACAGGCCGCCAAATCGACACGAATCTGCCACTCTTGGGCTGATACTTTACCTTTTAAATTTACTTTCGGTGTTTCAATCATCTTTACACTCTTACTAGCCAGCTAAGGATATAATTGAATTTTAACTGAGTAATCTGTTTCGTTAAAGAAAGACTTACGATAAGTTATAATAGAGACACAATTTTATCGCCACTTTATTGGTGCCTGCATTATATTATGTGTATTTTATTTTTAGCCATCGACCAACACCCTAAATACCCAGTCATCATTTGTGCAAACCGTGATGAGTTTCATCAACGGCCGACCAAGAAAATGCACTGGTGGCAAGAAACAGATGTGCAACATTCTATTTTAGCCGGAAAAGATCTACAGGCTGGTGGAACTTGGCTAGGTTTAAATAAACAAGGTCGATTTAGTGCATTAACCAATTACCGCCAACCTCAACTCTTTGATAATAACAAACAGTCGCGTGGCAACTTGGTATTACAATCGTTAAATCAGCATGACGATGAAATAATAGAGCTGCTTGCACAAACTTCATCTCAATATAATGGCTTTAATTTAATCTTTGGCCAATTGACAAATTTATCTTGTTTCGACAGTGTGACTCAAAGACAACAACAATTATCCTCAGGATTTCATAGCTTATGTAATGGTGCTTTAGATGATATTTGGCCCAAAATGGCCTTAGGACAAAGACAACTAAATAATGCAATAAGCTCACAATCTACACAACCACTAGAGATAGAAGAGTTGTTTGAACTGATGAGCAACGCTACTCAGGCACAAGCTGAGTTACTACCCCAAACAGGTATACCACTAAATTGGGAGCAACTACTCAGCTCAATTTTCATTATTTCACCCGATTATGGCACTCGCACAACTAATATTATTACCCTAGATATACGAGGAAATATCGAGATTTATGATCGCAGCTATAATAATAAGGGAGCATGTACTGAGCAGCAAAACTTCTCTTTTACCATTGAGAGCAATAGTTAATAAAAAAACACCATTAGTTATCCTATTTGACTAACATTTAGTTAACCCAATAGCCTCAATAAGACAACAAACACATAAACCAATGAAAATAAGGCACATTTTATATGGCATCGTCTTTGCTATTATTTAATTGACATTTATATGAACCAAAGAGAAAGGAAGTTAATATGAGCCATGATGAAGGTAAAGGGACGAATTCACCAGAGCCACAAGGTGATGAAATATCTCAAAATGAAACAGCTACAAAATCAGTTGAGCAAACAAGCAATAAGCAATCCTTTGATGAAGAAACTGCTAAACAGCATACTTTTGACGAAAACGAGGAAACAACTTGGCACAACAAAAACGCCTTAAAGCGTGGTATTGCTATGTTAGGATACGGTTTTATAGCTGGCTTTGTACGTTTAGGTATTACCCTTATCGCAGTATTTCAATTCTTCTCTTTGCTATTCGCTGAAAAACCTAACCAACCTTTAGTTAAATTTGGTCAGAATTTAAATACTTATTTATATCAAATTAACCAGTTTTTAACGGTGAATTCTGAAATGTATCCATTTCCTTTCGCTGATTGGCCTGATTCAGCACCCAAAGCATAATAATTGATATTGCTTTAGAGCATTCCTTTTACCAGAGCGGCAATTAGAATAGCAAAAACCAGTATCCAGGTGGTTTTACTAAATTTTGCTTGCTGCTCTTCATCCATAGGTTTGCCAAAACGCTCTCCTAAAATCACCATTAAAGCCACAGCACCAAATAGACAAGCGAGAATAATAAGTAAAGTCATATGTTCTTCCTGAGAAAGTTAATGGAATAGCTATACAATTGCTAAAAATCAATTAACATTAGCAAAGGTATTCTTATTATTCACTAGTTCTATGTCTCAAGCAGATGATTTCTATCAAAAACGTCGATTTATTATTCGACTCGGTAAAGCATTACACAAGTTAGGCTCTACTGCTTATCGGTTAGAAGATAACTTACTCTCTATTGCCCACTTTTTAGATATTCGTGCTTCATTTATTATTACGCCCACTGCCTTGACCTTTATCTTGTCAGATGATGAAGATGATCAACAGTATAACCACCTAGTGAGGGTGACACCTGGCGAAATAGACTTAGGCTCATTAGCCAGAATTGATGAATTAGTCGATGAACTTATTAATGGTGAGCGTTCTCTTGTCGAAGCTATTGAAAGATTAAACGAAGTAAATGCTAAGCCACCGCCATATGGTGCTATTTTAACCTTTTTCGCTTTTGGTGCATCAAGCGGTGCTTTTGCCATGCTAATGCATACCAGTTGGCATGACGTTTTTTGGTCTACTATCTTAGGCTTCGTCGTTTGTATTTTTGTAATGTGGGCCGAACGTTCTCGTCGCGTTACTGAAATGTTAGAACCGATGGCAGCATTAACTACCTCTATGCTGGCCTCTGCCATATCACTGATTGATCCCAGTATTAACCTTCCTATGGTAATTTTGTCGAGCATCATTGCTTTTATTCCAGGTTTATCTTTGACCGTTGGCTTGTCTGAACTCGCCGCAAGGCACTTAATGTCTGGTACTGCTCGTATTATGGACAGTGTCATGGTGCTTTTTAAGCTCTATTTTGGCGCGGTATTGGGCATGGCTTTAGGAAAATTAATATGGGGTGAAGTAGCTTTTGTTTCACCTGATACCATGCCCGTTTGGACTTCGTGGTTAGCGGTCACCACACTGTCTATTTCCTTAGTTATTTTATTTAAAGTTAGAATCAAAGACGCACCTTGGGGCATGATCGCAGGTTATATCTCTTTTAGTGTTAGTGTTTGGGCTAGTGCCTACTTAGGGGTTGCTTTAGGTGCATTTGCAGGCGCTTTTGCTTTAGGCGTATACAGTAATTTATTTTCCCGTGTGATGAACTTACCTTCGTCAATAGTTCGCCTACTCGGTTTGGTTGTTTTAGTGCCGGGCTCAAAAGTCTATATAGGTCTCAATAGTTTAGTCTCTGGACAACAAATGCTAGCGGTGACTGATTTAGGCTCACAAACCTTTTTAATTTTTATGTCATTAGTTGCTGGCATTATTTTTTCCAATGTTGCTATGCCGCATAGAAAAACACTTTAACAGCGCCTATTAATGATGACTAAAAGTAAAAATATAACCTCTTCCTACCATCATGGTAACTTGCAAAATAGCTTACTTAATACAGCGACCGCAATGATAGCTGAACAAGGAATTGAAGCACTCTCCCTGAGGAAGTTAGCTGAAAAAATAGGAGTGTCTCGTACTGCTGCATACCATCATTTTAAAGATAAAAACGACTTGCTTTGTGCTATAGCCGCCCAAGGCTTTGTTTCATGGCAAGCGCAAGCCGAGGAAATATTTAACAACACCGAATTAACTGACCAAGAAAAATATCGTACCTTTGTCCATTATTATGTACGTTTTGCCACAGAAAATGCGGCAATATACAAGTTAATGTTTGGCAGTACATTATGGAAAAAAGCAGGCGATAAACAAAACAGTTCGCAAAAACTGAAAGATGTTGCTTACCCTAGCTTCCAATATCAAGTTGAAATGACTCTTTTTTGGCAACAAAAAGGGCTATTACCACAATCGCAAAAAACAGTGCGCTTAGCGCAAGTTAGTTGGGCCACACTACACGGCATAGCGCAATTAGTGATTGATGGAATTTACGCCGACGCCAGTCAAATAGATGAAATGTGCCAATGTGCAGTTGAGCTTTTTTTATCCCATCACAGTTAGAATGCATACCCTTCATCCTGTAAAATACGCCGCTTACCTCAAACTTTATTGTTAACAAAAGGTAAATAAGCTATAAACTTTAGGTTGCACTTAAAAGTGTAAACAGATGTGTCGTTTACTAGAATTTAGCCTTAATACCCCGTAATATCGAACCATCGTGTTTTTAACTCAACGACTTATGTGAGTTAAAGCGCATTATACATAAAATATTCAAAAATATTAATTGAGAGTCAAATAATGAAAGCTATTATAACAGGTGCAGTTTGTTCATCTTTGCTATTACTTTCGGGTTGTAGTAACAATGAAAATACCACTGCAGAAACCAGCATTTCTGCGCCGCAAAAAACAGCATTAGCGTCAGGTATCGAAAAAGCTAATATGGACAAGAGTGTTCGTCCACAAGACAACTTCTACCGTTACATCAATGGCGGATGGATGAGTAGCCACGAAATTCCTGGTGACAAAACAGCTATCGGTTCTTTTTATGACCTACGTGACAAAGCAGATGACGACGTTAAGGCAATCATCGAAGAGTTAGCGGCCACTAAAGATTTAAAAGCGGGCTCAGATGAACAAAAAGTAGCGGACATCTTTCGCTCATATATGGATAGTGAACACAGAGACGCTGCGGGAATCACACCAATTAACTCAATATTAACGGCTATAGATAATATAAGCAGTAAAGACGATTTAGCTAAGTTTTTTGGTACTTATTCAACTGCTGGTATCAATAGCCCTTTAGCGCTATACATTAGTATCGATGCAAAAGACTCCTCAAGTTATGCTATTCATATTTGGCAAAATGGTTTAAACCTCCCTGACAAAGATTACTACTTTAACGAAGCTGAACGCTTTGTTAACTTACGCACTGGTTATGTGGCGCATATTGAAAATATGTATAATTTAGCAGGCATGAAAAATGGCAAAGATGCTGCTAAGAACATCATGGCATTAGAAACTAACTTAGCGGAATTCCATTGGACACGAGTGCAAAGCCGCGATAGTGAAAAGCGTTATAATAAATTTGCGACAGCTGAGTTAAATTCCCTCACTGATAAATTTAATTGGCAGGCATTCATAGCTGCTGAAGGTGTTGCTTCACAAAAAGATATTATTATTAACCAACCAGACTTCATCGAAGGTTTTGGTAAGGTATTTGATGAGACTTCGATTGACGTGTGGAAGCAGTACTTAACATTTAATACCCTAAATACCTTCTCAAGTTATTTATCTGCTGATCTTGATAACGAAAACTTTGACTTTTTCTCGAAACAGTTAAATGGCCGAGAAGAACAGAAACCTCAATGGAAGCGTGGCGTAAGTGTTGTTAATAGCAACTTAGGCGAAGTAATTGGTAAAGTGTATGTTACCCGTCACTTTACACCTTCGGCAAAGTCGCGCATGAGTGAGTTAGTAGAAAATCTACGAAATGCCTACGGCTCAAGCATTACTGATTTAGCCTGGATGTCAGAAGATACTAAAAAAGCCGCCCACGTTAAACTTGCAGCCTTCACCCCTAAAATTGGCTACCCTGATAAATGGGAAGATTACACTGCGTTGACAATAAAAGCAGATGATTTAGTGGGTAATATTATACGTTCGCGTAAAGTTTCTAGTAAAAAAGAAATTGCTAAACTTGGTGGACCAATTCGTAAATGGGAATGGCATATGACACCTCAAACGGTGAATGCTTATTACAACCCACCAGCAAACGAAATTGTTTTCCCTGCCGCAATTTTACAACCTCCTTTTTTCAACATGAAAGCGGATGACGCAGTAAACTACGGCGGCATCGGTGCGGTTATTGGTCATGAAATGGGCCATGGCTTTGATGACCAAGGTAGTAAGTATGACGCTGAAGGTAATCTACGTAACTGGTGGACAGAGCAAGATCTGAAAGAATTTGCTAATCGTACTCAAACGTTAGTTAAACAATATGCAGGTTATCAAGTCTTTGATGATTTAAACGTAAATGGTGAACTTACCTTAGGTGAAAACATTGGTGACTTGTCCGGTGTTACTATTGCTTATAAAGCTTACAAAGCCTCATTAAACGGTGAAGAAGCACCTGTAATTGATGGGTTAACAGGTGATCAACGTTTCTTTATGGGTTACGCGCAAATTTGGCGCTCTAAGATAGTTGAAAAATCTATGCGTAATCGTGTGGCAACTGACCCGCATTCACCCGGTGAATTCCGTGCCTTAGGTTCACTTTCGAACATGAATGAGTTTTATGACGCATTTGATGTTAAAGAAGGTGACGCTATGTATATTGCACCAGAAAACCGCGTTAAGATTTGGTAATCAATTGTTGCTAGACAAAATCAAAAAAGCAGCTTAGGCTGCTTTTTTTGATTTTTGTCGTACAACTTATGGCTTTTATGCTCGGTGAACTACACTTTAGTAAGCAACTTTAATTCGCAAAATTAGTATGTTCTTTAAATATATTTTCATTATATTCTTTCTCGACACAGTAGCTCATGCTCAGTCTAGTCGCGTTGAAATCACCATTGAAACCGATGTATACAACTATGCCCAAGAACTATTAGCCGGAACAACGCCTCTAGAGATTAACAATTTTTCTGGAAAGCATGTTCAAAGAGATGTTGTTGAATTTATCTTAGTACAAAAAGCACTTGCCTTAGGTGGAGCTAAGCTTGAATTTTCTTTTACAACTGGAAATTATGATGCGAGAAATTCAAAGCTTCTTCAAGACGGATTATTATTAATCAATTTTGACACTATGTGGTTATCTCATGCTAAAACCCTTTCCAATGATGTCTATATCTCCGATGCTGTTATCCGTAAGGGAGAATATTTAGCTGGTATCTATACCTCTTTAGCAAATAAAGATAAAATATTGATAGATAGCTTATCTGATTTTCAAAAATTAAGCGTTATTTCAAATAAGAATTGGCCTGTTGATTGGTATACCATTGAGCAGTTACAACCAAAATCTTTAGCTCATGAAGAAGAGTGGCTTTCAATGGCCAAGCTCGTCAGTATGGGTTGGGTTGATGTTATGTTAGCCCCCTTTACCCGCGAAGAGCCCTACAACTATCAAAGTAATGATTACCATATAACTGCAATTGAAGGCGTAAAAATAGCGCTAAATGATAGTCGACATTTTGTTGTGTCTAAAAATCATCCACAGGGAAAAATGGTATTCCAAGCATTACAAAAGGGATTGAAGACTTTAAGGGCACAAGGTGTAATCGAAAAAGCCTACCGACAATCAGGCTTTATTACTGAAAAGGTTACACACTGGCAGACGATTAATGAAACATTACTCCACAACTAGCAAGTCGATTTACCTTATAGCTGGTGACTAAAAAATCTGTTTTGAAAATAAAAAACCTATCTTATTGCTACCATTGAATAAATAGTAATTGATAATTATTATCATTTAGATTATTATATGCCTAGTTAAATCACTCATAGAAACTTGTTATGTACGTATGTATTTGTCACGGTGTAACTGACAAACAAATAGAAGCAGCAGTAGAAAACGGCTCACACACAATGAAGCAATTGAGTAGCGAATTAAAAATTGGCTCTCAATGTGGTAAATGCTGTCAATGCAGCAAGCGCGTCTTAAATAACAAACTAATTCAAATAGCAGAAGCTGAGCCTAATGTGGCTTAGCAGTTAAACTAATGCCTACGACATCATTGACTGTAAATAGTTTTCTAAACCTGCATTTTTAATCAAGTACTGTTGAGCTTCTATCCAATCTATTTGTTCTTCAACGTTTTCTAATAAATCTTCAGCGCAATCTCTACTAATATAATCTTGCTGCATTTCACATGCTTCAATAACTTCTTGCAAAACAGCTCTAGAGCTATACTCTAAATCCATGTTAGATTGCAGCATTTCCACCGTATTTTCACCAATATGCAAACGTCCTAAGTCTTGTAAATTAGGCAACCCTTCTAGAAATAATATCCGCTCAATTAAATCGTCCGCCTGCTTCATTTTTTCAATAGAGATTTTGTAGTCCGCTTTATTCAGTTCATCTAATCCCCAATTTTTATACATACGCGCATGTAAAAAGTATTGGTTTATAGCGATGAGCTCAACACCTAATGCCTTATTCAATAACGCAATTATGCCTTTGTTACCTTTCATGATTTTATCCCCTTAATAATCTATCCAGCTAAATGGTTACCCATATACGATTGGATATAATTATTCAGCCCGACTTTATCAATTAACCCAAGTTGTTTTTCCAGCCAATACACGTGGTCTTCCTCGGTGTCTTCAAGTAGCTTTTCTAACATTTCACGACTTTGATAGTCTTGCTCTGCTTCACATAATGTAATCGTCTCTTTAAGCGCTGCAACAACTTCCATCTCTAAAATCAAATCATTCTTCAACATTGACGGTACGTCAGCCCCGATTAGTAAGTCGCGTCGATCGGTTAAATTAGGTGTGCCTTCTAAAAACAAAATACGCTTAATTAACGCGTCTGCATGAGTTATTTCTTCTTGCATTTCATGATCAAGCTGCTCATATAACTTGTCTAAGCCCCAATCTTGATACATGCGTGAATGGGTAAAGTATTGATCAATTGCCGCAAGTTCGTTATGTAACAAGCCATTGAGACTTGCTATAACTTTGTCATTGCCTTTCATAGTATTCTCCAACAGTAAAGTATCCACCCTAACTGTAGTCAACAATTGCACAAATAGCCTACTTTTTTAATTAAAAAATAACTCATAACCCATTAAAAACAAAAGAGTTTATTAATAAAAACCATTATCGTTTGCAATACGGTGTATAGCCATCTAAACATCTAAACATTGCAAGTAGCTGTGACTAAGGTTAGAATAATAATTGTTACTTGGGAATGAGGTGCCTTTTCAACATTGCTTTTAAGGAAATCCTCAACTGTACCCGCAACTGTAAGTCGTTATCTATATAAATTAAATTACGATAAGTCAGATACTTAGTAACAATAATCAACTAATTTATTTTACGCGTGCGGGAAAACACAAACTTACCATGACATTACAACTACAAGTTGATCAGCTAACATGGCAGATTAACGGCAAGAATATTTTAAACAATATCACCTTTAATCTGAATAAAGGGGAAGTGCTCGGTATTATCGGCCCCAATGGTGCAGGTAAAACGAGTTTGCTACGTTGTATTTCTAATCAGCAACAACATACCAAGACAACAAGTTCTGCTGGCTCAGTCTACCTCAAGGGCAAACTAATTCGCTTATACAGCGCAAAAGAATTGGCCCAGCATTTTGCTCATGTTGCGCAAAAAGCGGAAGCTATTTTCTCTCTGACGGTAATGGATATAGCCAGAATGGGCCTTTTGCCACACAAAAGCTTATTTGCTATTGATGATGATCACGATAAAGCACAAATAAGACTAGCACTTAATAAGGTAGGTTTAGCGCATGCTGAAAACACCGAATTCAATCATCTTTCTGGTGGCGAGCAACAACGGGTATTAATTGCCCGTGCATTAGTGCAACGAGCACACATTTTAATTTTAGATGAGCCTACTAATCATCTCGATGTTTACTATCAACACCAAATACTAAATTTGATAAGTCAGCTAGGTATTACGGTGATTATGACAGTACATGATCTCAATTTAGCCAGCCAATATTGCCAACGGTTAATATTATTAGAGCAAGGTCAATTAGTCGCCGATGGCAGGCCTTGTGAGGTTTTAACGGAAAAGTTGTTAAGCCAAGTATTCAAACTGCCTTGTACTATTACCCATAACAATAAACAGCAAGGTCCAAGTGTATTCTTCTCTTTACCAGCTGAGCAGTTAATAAATACGGCGGTTCAAAATGAATAGGCCACTGGTAGTCATCAGCGCACTCGTGCTGTTAATAATAACATCGGCAATTGCTGGATTAAGTTTTGGCCCATTAGAGTTGACCAACAATGAAATTTTTCAATGTGTACTATTTAACTGTGCCAATGAAATTACTGATATGGTTATTTGGCAAGTTCGCGTTCCTCGTGTATTAGTGGCTTTGGTCGCAGGCATGGGCCTGGCAATTGCAGGCGCTATTTTACAAAACACCACGCGCAACCCGTTAGCTGACCCTTACTTATTTGGCATAGTTTCCGGAGCAGGTTTAGGGGCAACCATAGCGAACCTGGTGTTAAGTCATGAACTAAGTATTGCCCTGCCCCTCGCTGCTTTTCTGGGCGCTTTGTTTGCTATTACCATTGTTGTACTTATTGCCAATGTGCTGCAACGAATGGAGCAGCTATTGCTTGCTGGGGTAGCCGTTTCTTTTATGCTTGCTGCAATTACGCAATTCATACTCTATTTTGGTGAGCCCTTCGCTACCAATCGAGTAATTTTTTGGTTAATGGGCAGTTTATCTCGCGTTGAAATGAGCAATTTCTATGTGATTACCGGTGTTTTAGTCATATCACTCATTGTCATAACCGCATTGCATCGACAAATTGATGCCCTATTGCTTGGCGATGAAAGTGCAGCCAGTTTAGGTGTTAATGTTAATAGATTAAGGCTATTGATGCTTGGACTTTGTGCCGCGCTGACGGCAACCATTGTGGCCTATTGTGGCGGTATTGGCTTTGTTGGCCTGATGATTCCACACATTGTCAGGCAAATCATCGGGGTAACAACGTTAAAGCTAGTTATAGGTAGTGCATTAATTGGTGGCAGTTTTCTTATCTGGGTTGACATTATTGCCCGTTCAGCACTTAGCAATGCAGAAATCCCCATTGGTATTATTACCTCTGCTTTAGGTAGTATTTTCTTTTTATTTATTATGGTTCGCAGTAAAAATACTCGCTAAGACTTTAACTCAATAGTTATTAATTTTACCAAGGTATAAAAATGACAGATAAAAACGCAGCGCAAAAAAATAGTCAACATAAAAAACGCATGCAAGGTATTAAAGAAAAAGTTGATCAACGCATTGAAAATGCCCAAGAAGAGAAAGGCTTGCTTATTGTCATCACAGGCAATGGCAAGGGTAAATCAACCTCTGGTTTTGGTACTGTTGCTCGTGCCGTAGGCCATGGTTTAAGTGCTGCGGTAGTCCAATTCATTAAAGGCACTTGGGCTTGTGGTGAGCGAAGCCTACTTGAAAATGCGGGGGTTACTTTTGCTGTTATGGCAACAGGTTTTACTTGGAACACGCAAGATAAAGCCAAAGATATCGCAGCTGCACAGGAAGTATGGCAGCGCAGTAAATTATTATTAGCGGATGAGAGTATCGATGTAATTTTATTTGATGAGCTAACTTATATGCTGTCATATAAATATTTAGATTTAGAAGAGGTTATTACTACACTTAATAGCCGCCCTAAGCACCAACATGTAATCATTACCGGACGCGCTTGTCATCGAGCGATTATTGACCTAGCTGACACTGTTAGTGAAGTTCAGTCAATAAAGCATGCTTTTGATAATGGTATAAAGGCGCAAAAAGGCATTGATTGGTGAGTAGGTAATTTAGCGTTGCCGTTTCAAAGTAATGAATAGAGTATCAATATCATGAATAATATTATCATAACGCTGTTAGTGTTAACTTTGGCTAGCACTACTTTCTCTAGTAATGGAGCAACCGTAAGCAACGCCAAGCCTACCGTGATCGCATTATCACCTCATATTGTTGAAATGCTTTTTGATATTGGTGCTGGTGAGCAGATCATAGGCACGAGCGCTTTTGCCGATTACCCGGAGCAGGCTAAAAGCATTCCGGTAGTAGGCAATTATTTACGCCTGCAAATTGAAAAAGTCATAGCACTACAACCTGACTACATTATTGCATGGCAGAGTGGTAATCCCAGTGATGACCTTACCAAGTTAAAGAAACTTGGCTTCAAGATCATTTATTCACAACCAAATAATTTTGCTGATATAGCCAAAGAAATGCGTCTATTTGGACAACTCATCGGCCACCAAAAACAAGCTGAGCGAAAAGCAAAGCAACTACTTGATGAGCTTGATGTAATAAAAGCACAATACCAAGATAAAACACCTGTCATAGTATTTTATGAATTATGGTCAAGACCATTAACCACAATAGCAAAGGGAAGCTGGCCACAACAATTTTTGAATGTCTGCCAGGCACAAAATCCATTTAAACGGGTGGCCACGCCATATCCTCAGGTTAATATTGAAAAGGTATTACAAACCTCGATTCAATTAATTATTCAGCCATTATCAAAAAACCAGACCGATAAACAAGGTTTTAACTGGCAAGATTGGCCAATAATTCCTGCGGTAAAAAATAATCAAATCCTTCAACCAAATGCTGACGCCATGCATCGCATGACAGCACGTAGCCTTGAAGAATTAAAGCATTTGTGTTCAGCCATTGATGTTACCCGTCAGTGGTTGCTAAACAATAATGAGCAAGCACATGCAAGCCATTAACTAACGCTCTTTTTGAGCATAACTATTTGCTGACTTTGGGAAGTTGATGAGAATTCAACACTGCCCCCGCAACGGTAGATGAGTAACTTCTAAGTAGGTTGCCTAAGTCCGAAAATCAAACCAGCATTTACTATCACAACCCAAGAACGGTGGGTTCTTGTATTGAGGAAAACATGAAAAAATCACTAATAGCACTATCTATCGCAAGCGCTTTTACTTCTGGACTTGTAACAGCCAATAACGCCGCGCAAAGTATTGAAAATGTAGAAACTATCGTTGTTACTGCAAACCGTACTCCACAAAGCAAAACTGATATCTTAAGTAGTATTGAAGTAATAACCCGTGATGATATCGAATTATCGTCAGCGAGATCAGTAGCAGAATTACTTAATGAAGTTAACGGCTTTCAAATATCACAAAATGGCGGCTCAGGGCAATCAACATCACTATTTAGCCGTGGCACTAACTCTGGTCATACTTTGGTTGTTATTGATGGACAGCGTATTAGCTCAGCAACACTTGGCCAAGTAGCTTTCGCCGATCTTGCGCCTGAACAAATAGAACGTATTGAAATAATTAAAGGACCACGTGCAGCCCTTTGGGGCTCAGATGCCATCGGTGGTGTTATCCAAATATTTACCCGCCGCCTTGAAGCCGGTGAAATTGCATTCGATCTTGGGCTAGGTAATGAAGCACAACAGCAAGCCACGGTAAGTGGTGCTATTGGACATGGTGAAGGATCGACTACATTCACCGCCTCACTCAAATCAAGCGGAGGTTATGACGTCTATGACCTAGCAGAAGATGACAAAGATGGTTATGAGCGAGAAAACCTTGCTTTAATTGGTCAACAACCACTAAATCAGCAATGGACAATAAATTGGTTAGCCAAATACAACCAAGGTGAGAGCGAATACGACAATGCATTTGGTGGTGCTAATGAGAGTTCATTTGACACATTGCAATGGCAAGTTTCCGCTAGCCAAGATGCAGGTAATTGGTATCAACAGTTTTTTGTTGGTCAGCAAAAAAATAAAAGCACAACTTTTGGCAATGGTGTCAGTGAAGCTGATGGTAGTTTTTTTGAAACAACGCGTTTGCAAGGCACTTGGTTAGCCAGTTATGAGTTAACTCATCAATTAACGTCAAGTTTTGGTGTTGATTTGATTAGCGAAAAAGTTGATACCCAAACGGCCTATAACATCAACAAACGCGATATACACTCAGCTTTTACGCGTTTAGCCTTTGACAACGATGCCATTATTTTAGATGCGGCACTACGTTTCGATGATATTGAGTTTATCGACAGCGAAGTCACTTATAACTTCAGTGCAGGTTATCGCTTTGCTCAAGATTCAATAATTAGTTTAAGTATCGGTAGCGGCTTTAAAGCACCAAGCTTTAATGATCTCTATTTTCCAGAAGGTCTCTATTCATACGGTAATCCCGATCTGCAAGCAGAAACCTCTGACAGTATTGAACTGCTGATCACAACCCGTTTTTCAGTTGTTGACGCCGAGCTTAGCATTTACCAAACAGCAATTGATAACCTAATTGAGTGGCTGCCTGATGAAAATTTTGCTTACCACCCTATTAATGTTAACCAAGCAGAAATTGATGGTGTTGAATTAACCTTATCTGCTGAGTTGGTTGGCTTAAATCATCAACTGCAATTTAACTATTTAGATGCTCAAGATAAAGACTCTGGTGACCCGCTAATTCGTCGTGCTAAACGCAGTGCTAGCTATCAAATTAGTCAATCATGGGAGAAGTTGAGCTTACTTGCCAGTGTTAACTATCAAGGTGAGCGTGAAGATAGTGAATGGCCAGCTACCGTTACTTTACCGAGTCATACTGTGGTTAATGCCAGCGCGTCATATGAACTTAATGACGCCTGGACCTTAGGATTAAAAGCTAACAACTTATTTGATAAAGACTACGTGACCAACAATCACTATATTGGCCAACCAGCGCAATATTTATTAACTGTGAGATATCGTAATTAATTTCATTAGTTAATATTAAGAGGCAGTTTTTCACCGGTTAAACTGCCTCTATACATTTTCTTTTTGCCATCATCATCAGCTGCTTCAACCAATAAGATTTCACCATAACTTCCTCGTTTAATACTAGAATCAATGGCAATAACACGACCTTTATAACGTGTTTCTATTTGCTTTTGTGAGGTATGTCCAACAATTAGATGTTGCACGTTAAAATGCTTTAACAACAGCTCAATTTCAGCAGCTGTTGCACCTTCATCATCAGCAAAATAACCTCGATACCAAATTGGGCCGTTTCTCCGATGTAAATATTCACCAAAACCTTCTCTAGTTTGTGCTAAATCTGCCTTAATTAGGTTTTGCTTAAACACGGCATTAATTTCTTTTAAGCTGTGATCATCAGTGGCAAGGTCAGGATGAAATCCACCATGGGCGAAGAGCATATCATTTACCTTAACTAAGACCGGCTTGCTTCGTAGCCAGTTTCCTAGAATACTCTCTTTGCTAAACAGTTGTTCAAATGACTTATTCAGTTTTTCAGCTGCAGCCAAATACTTAGGGTGCAAATAGCGTAAATCCCCATTTAATATCATCACTTCATGGTTGCCTAAAGTTAAATGAATTTTACCGCCAGCTTGCTCTGCTTGACGCTCTAAATCATATAAAAACCACAAGATTTCAGTAACCTTATCGCCTCGATCAAAAATATCACCTGTGATAACAAAATGACCATTTTCAAATGCCCAGTTATTGTCTTTGTCGATGATATTATTATTACTTAACAGCTTTATCATCAAATGATATTGGCCATGAAAGTCACTTAAGGCGGCTACTTCATAATTACCAGTGTACGTTAACACTGCTGTTTCTTGATGAGTTAAACTATGCACAGTTGCTGGCAATTCACATGCAGTAGTCTTAAGTGGTATTTGAGTAATATCTAGTGTTTTTTTCACTACCGATCCTTGACATAACCAGTAAGCATTCAACTTATTATCTTCATCTGTCCCCTCTCCCAAAAAGATATAAGGGCCATCAGAAACCGTAGATACGAGGGCTGCTACTTCTTGTTCTTTTTCTTGCCTCAACTCAGCTTTACTTATAAAAACAATGTTATTACTAATAATGACAGTAGCAGCAATAACAACAACGAGAACCAATAATGACTTACGGTTAAACATGGAAATACCTAGTGAGAAAAAACACATGATGAAGAAAAAACCTCACTTCCTTGTGAAGTTACCTATTTATACCAATCGGACTAATTTATTAATCCGTTTGGTATTAGTTGAGTGACGCTATCCATAGCGCCATAAATTCCACAGTCCTTGTGGTTTAACATACCTTTAGGGGGAGTTTAGAATTTAACTTCTGCGCCAAGGTAAACAAAACGGCCTTTACCGCCACCGTAGTTACTATCATAGTTACCTTTACCACCAATAATAAACGGTCCGTTATTATCAAAGATGTTGTTCACACCACCGAATAAACGAACTTCACCGTCATTAGGTAAATCGAACTTGTATGAAGCTGATAAATCGTTTCTTACGTACGATGGAAGATCTAAAGCAAATGGAGCTTCAGGGTTGTCAACACACGCACTAGCATCTGCAGCACAATTAGCTTCATACTCTTCGAAGATACCGCCTTCGCCGTAGAATTCATCATAACGAGAATGACTCGAAACTACGCCACTCTTGTACTTAATGCTCCAACGTACGCGCCAGCCATCTTTATACCAAGTTGCTGAAGCAGAAGCTAAGTCTTCAAATAAGTCACTACCTAATGAGCCTAAAGAGTCTTCTGTGTATTGACCATCAGGACCGGTATTTGTTTCTTCATACCTGAATACATGTGTCCAGTTAGTTTTAAACTTCAAGCGACCAAATTCATTCAAATCAACTCGATATACGGCCTCTAAATCAACACCGCTAGTTCTGATTTCATCAACGTTGTAAACACGTTGCTGAACTTCAATTAACTGGCCGTCTGAAGGGTCACGTTTGATATCTTGACAGAATGAGTTATCAGCACCAAACGGTAATGAAGAATCATAACAGAAAGCTAAAATATCTTCGTTATCAAACTCAGACATTGCATCTTCGATGACAATATCATAGTAATCTACCGATAAACTGAAATCTTCAAGAAACTCTGGTGCGATACTAAAACCAAAAGTGACGGTATCAGCTGTTTCTTCTTTCAAATCTGGATTTCCAACGCCCGGGGAGTAACCATTATCGCTAATATCAAACTCACCTTCAGCAGCGATTTCTGCTGCAATACCTGGGTGAGTACGGCAGTTATCATCTATTGTACCCTGTGATGTTGCCGTTACTTCCTGACATATATCATCAAATGTATCGTAATCGCCACGAGGTGGAGATAATAACTCAGTAATAGTTGGCGCACGTTGTGCTCTTGACCAGTTTGCACGAACCACGTAACCATCTGTTGGTTCATAGATTACACCCGCAGTGTAACTACCAATTAAACCAGTACCACCCCAACTATAATCAGCAAGACGTGCCGAAACGTTGGCGGATAAACTTTTAACACCGGTAACATTGTTAAGTAATGGCAAGCCTGCTTCCGCAAAAACTTCACTTACCGTTACATCGCCATCAAAATCTGGCACATAGTTAAAGGTAATACCACCTTCAGGTACGTTTGTTGACACACTTTGGAAGTCTTTACGCCACTCAAAACCAAACACTGTAGCGACAGGGCCTGCTGGTAGTTCAAATAAATCACCGGCAATATAACCAAGTACCGAGGTTTGCTCAATATCAGAATTAATCGTTGGGTTAGCACGAATATAGTCCGCAGCTTCAGTGGTTATTGAACCTTCACCAAATAGGTTAATTGGTACACAACCAGCGGCACGCGCATCTGCGTCATCACATTGGTAGCCACCATTACCGTCATCTTCTACATGTAAAGCATTACGAACATTAGCAACATATACCTCATTATAACGAGTTTGCCTTTGTTGAAACTTACCATAACCTACCGATAAATCCCAATCCCAGCTATCGTCAAACATTGTGCCTTGTAATCCAGCCCACGAACGAATTGTAGTACGTTTATTATCCGTTGTAATATTGCCTACTTCAGCAAAGTTACGATCCCAATCACCTCTTTTACTTGATTCATTACGAATCTCTTCTGGCATATAGGGGTTGTCACTGGGTATATGGCCGATACAATCTTTACCGAACTCACCTGTTTCAAGGTCACGAGTTACAACTGAATCACATTCATCTTCACTTTCTGGTGCTTTATGGTTAATTGAGCGGTTGTAACTGTATTGCAATTGACCATAAAACATAACATTGTCAGTTAGGTCGTAATCAATCTTTATTGCAGCAGATGCTTTTTCATCAGGAACACGTAACATTACAAACTGGTTAGTGTTGATACCGTCACGCTCTTCTTTCCATGTTTTACCTTGATAGCCGTCACTATTATACCAGTAACCGCCACCATCCTTTGTACTTGAAGATTCATTGAAAACACCACCTGGAATAGAGTCACTTAAACTACGCCAATCAGCTTGCGTTATATCACGCATACATTGATCGCCATCTGCAGTTTGCATAAGGTTACACATTAGGTCTTCGTCGTAATCCCATGAATCTTGTAATTGTGCACGGTCACGATCATCAAAGGTCATACCGTATTCTTTGTCGTAGCTTGTTGCTACGAAAAGGTAGCCAGCACCGTCGTTAAATTCGGTTCCGTAATCAAGATCAATACCAAATTCCTTGGCACCACCTTCAACTGATTCACCACCGCGAACTTTAGCAGTGAAACCTTCACTATCTTGTTGAGTAATAATGTTTACTACACCAGCAACAGCATCAGAGCCATAAGTTGCTGAAGCACCACCCGTGATAACTTCAACTTTCTGTACTAGTCCTGATGGGATAGTCGATAAGCTGACATAATTACCTGAGTATGAATTTGAAACCACACGACGACCATCAATTAACGTTAACGTACGGCTAGTACCTAATTCACGTAAATCGATTGTTGAAAGACCAGTGCCTGATACTTGTGATTGTGAATTTGAATTACTGGTACCTTCAGAGATTTGCGGTAATTCATCAATAAGGATATCTGATAATGAGCCGATACCGGTATCTTCAATTGCCTCTTGACCCATACTCGCTAATGGTGTTGCAACAGTGAAGTTTTCACGGCGTAAACGTGAACCTGTCACGGTTATTTTCTCATCTACTTCAACCTTTGTGGTTTCTTCATTAGAGACATTTTCAGCAACCGGCTTTGATATATCCTGCTCTGCTGCAAATACCTGCGCACTAATTGCACCTGTCGCTAACACTGTACATAGGGCAGTTTGTATCGCGATGCTAAGGGGTTTCTTATTCATCTTGTTCTCTCTTATAAATGTTTCAAGGAAGTTTTCGTTATTTCTTTTGTTATTATTTTTTGTGCAACCCTTTTTTATGAAACAACCAGCGCAACTACAATCTATGCTAGATAATTTTTATATCTATTTAATATCTATTCTATTTTTTTACAATTACAACAATGAGTTACAAAAAACATTAATTGTGAGTTTTTTATAGTAGATTAGATGTTTTCAAAAGAAATAATGAAAGATTGCCATAGGTTTGCTAGCATGAAAGCTCTTATTTTTTCAGCTATCTATTAACTGCAACTCACTGATGTCAGAATTCGAAACAACCTGTTCCTTCAAACTTGGTCAATGCCAAGTGACCCCTGACGACTTCAGTATTCAATTTGAAGGCAAAGAAAAAAAATCCTTACAGCCCAAGTTTATTGAAGTATTAAGTTATTTAGCCAAGCATCACCCTAGGGTGATACCTCGTGAAGAGTTAATAGAAAATATTTGGGGACCCGATAGTTTCGTTGGTGAAAAAAGCCTGACAAATGCCATTTGGCATTTGCGAAAAAACATGAGTACTGCCAATTCTGAAACTGAAGTAATTGAAACAATACGTAAAGCTGGTTACCGATTATTACTCTCACCTGAATGGATTCACCCAACCCCAACGATAAGTGATATATCAAAGCCAGCTAAAAATAACTCTAGCAACAAGCGTTACCTCTTTGCTCTTTTTATCGCTTTTACCGCTTTGTTAGTAGGCTTTATTTTTAATGATGGTTTTTTCAATAAGCCCGAGCAAATAACGCAAATCACTAATCACCCCGGGAGTGAATTATTTCCAGCGGCTTCTCCTGATGGTAGATATATTGTCTATAGCCAAGAAAGTACTAACAAGCCCAATGATCTCTTTATGAATGACACCACACAACCACAATTACCTGCCAAGCAATTAACATTTGATGATGCCAAAGAAGGTCATAGTGTTTGGAGTAATGATGGCCAATATCTGTATTTTTCACGCAAAAATAAAAGCCAAAAGTATTGTAAATATATTCGATTAAAAGTAGCGACTAGCCAAGAAACAGAGCTTGCAAACTGTCCTCTAACAGGAGGATATTATTATATTGATATCTCCAATGATGACAACACCTTAGCAGTCTACAACTTCCTTGAAGGCGATGAAAAGTCAGGCATTTATTTTCTTGATTTAAGACAAGTTGGCAATAAAAAACTCTTACAAGGTGAACGCTTTTCTTGCAGTAAAAATTGTGGCTACAAAGATAGAGACATGGCTTTTTCACCCGATGGGAAATTCATTGCAGTAAGTAGACGATACAACCGTTTTAGCGAAAACATTTACCTCATTAATTTATTAACGAAAGAGTCAAGGCAATTAACTTTTAAAGAAGAAGATATTGTTGGTTTATCCTGGCACCCTAATGGCAATAGTATTGTCTATGCTGCTGTTCGTGCAGGCACGAGACTAGGTTTTTTGCTTGATATTAAAACAAAAGAAACAACTCAGCTAAGCTTAAATGGTTTTAGCTACCCCAGTTTCGCTAAGCAAAGCAGACAACTCTTTTACCAGCAACGCAAAGAACATGAAGATATTGCCAGTATAGAATTAAATAGCAAGATTGCCAGTAGCCCATTTCCGGTGATTCAATCACGCTTTAATCATTTTTCACCTGACTTTAATCAAATTACCAACCGTTTTACTTATGTATCAAATGAATCAGGCTTTAATGAATTGTGGTCAGCAAAACCAGACGGCAGTGAGAGAATGCAACTCACCCAACTAAAGCAAAACATTCGATACCCCAAATGGTCCCATGATGGTGAAAAAATTGCTTTTTTAACCTCTCATGAAGAAAATAAGGGCGATAGCATTTATATCTATTCATTCAAAAATGAAAAAGTGTCTATATTAAACAGTCCATTTGCTGTGCACCATAGACCAAGCTGGAGCTGGGATGACAGCAAAATTCTTTCTGCCATTTATGGTAAAGAATTTACCGATATATTTAGTATTGATATAGCAAATGGAAATGCTGAGCGGTTAACGTTTGATGGCGGCCGTTTTGGCGTAATGACGTCTGCATCGACTTTGCTTTACACCAAACTAAAAAGAGGATTGTGGCAAAAAAACATTAACTCCCAACAAGCTTCATTAAGCATAATTAGTGGTAAAGATTTTAATACCCGTTATGCATGGGCATACGATAAAAGCGGTGTGTATTTTCATAAAGCATTCACCGATCACCAGCAGGTGATCTTTTTTGATTTAACCAAAAAAACAAATAACCCTGTTGTACGATTACCCTTGTATTCATTTGATAGTTTTAGTTCCGTAACATTAATCCCTGAGCAAGATAAATTATTTTATACTCGCCGTGGCTTTCCGCAAACCGATATAAAAATGGTGACAAATCTATCATTACCTTAATAATACGCGTTATTTGGCCACGTTTTCACGGCAAAGTACTAACATTTTTTGATTATATCGACCCATAAAATTAATTTCTCGCTTTCGCTTAACTCTTTGCTCTTCCGAAGTAATAACATCGCCCGCCACCGCGCTATATTTTTTACCACAAACGTCAATTAAGGCTTTATTAGTACGAGTATCAATACCTGGAGCATTCAAGCCTCGGCCTGAAGTTACTATAAATCGATAATCCTTTGCTTTTACGGCTAATGCTATTGCCTTATTTACTGCTTTGTCTTGGTCGTTAGATATTGAGAGTTGAGGGCTAGTTTCAGCGGTATTGGCAGTATTGTTCGAAAAATAGCTTCCACAACCAGTAATACCTATGACCAATAGGGCGAGCAAACAATGTTTCATAAGATAATATTCCTTTATTTAGTGACAAGGTTTTTAGTGGTTAATCCCCCTGTTCGCCAAGGACATATTAATATCAATAGTAACAGCCAAAATATACTACCAGAAGATGAGGATTCTGGCGTTTCTGCTGCTGGAGTTGGGGTTGGCGCTGCTATTGCTTCAACAGCTACTGAAGCGATAAATATAGCGCTGCTAATATCATCTTTAGTCGCAATAACATTTACTAATAAAGTGCCACTAAAATCACTATTAGGCGTAATAGTGCCATCTGAAAATGTATAATTTTCACCATTTTGAATCACGATTGAACTAGCATCCTCACAAGCATAGGTAAATTGCTCACTGGTTAGTTCAATACTTTCACCTTGCGTCATTGTAAATGTCTGTTGATTCTTAATGGCTATATCAGCACGGCTTAGTGCTTTATTAATACTAAACTCACCATTATTTACTGCAAAGAAAACATTATTATTACACGCCACTTTAATCCTGGCTTGAGCAGTATCGATGTCACTAGCACAAATAGAGCCGATTGATATTTCATTACTACCATTATTGTCAACCTTGCTAGCTAATGTAACATCAAAATTATCCCCACCATCTTTAGATAGCTGAATATCAACGGTAGAGCAGTTAATAGGCGTTTCATTAGTCTGTGCTACATCCCAAGTTATGGTGTTATTACTGGCGGTCCACACATCATTTTCCTCAGGTGTTGAAAGCGAGAAAGCTTGCCCTGTATCTACGACAGTGAGTTTTGTTTCATCAAAACTCACACCGCCCTCATTGTCTACCACCATCAAACGGAAATTAAGTTCTCTGTTTGTTGTTGGTAATACTTCACCAATATTACTGACACTCGACAACACACTAGACAGTTTTGGAAAAAAACGTGTTGTCTCACTACTTGGTAAATAGGCCCTAAATAATGGCCTACTACCATCATCAATTTGCTCAGCTAAAGAGCCGCTACTATTACCTAAGTCGAACTGCTGCCAACTATAAGCTAAATTAACGCTATCTATATCGGCTGCGCTGCCTGAAAGCTGAAAAGGGGTTCGTGCGGGTATAGTATAATCTAAGCCTGCATCAACAGCCGCTGCATTATTATTCTGTCCTGTCACTGTGCCACAAGTACTGCCCGTGCCATTGACTACGTACTCATTTACTTGCTCGATTGATATTGCATGAAAGAAATCATCTGAATGAGACTGTAAGTTCTGCTCACCGCAAATACCAGCATAGGCCATAATAGTCGAACCACTACCAACTTCATAAGCAGCACTTGCGACTCGATTACCAGAACAGGCACCAACAGTACCATTAAAAGTATGATCTGCGCCAAATTGATGGCCCACTTCATGAGCAACATAATCAATATAAAAAGCGTCATTTGTCGGATTTGCAGACCCCGTTACACCATCTCCTTTAAACGACGGATGACAAACACCGCCAAGCACAGCAAGCCCTCCTCCATTAGTATTGACAACATGACCAATATCGTAATTTGAACTACCGATAATATCGTCGATTATGCCAGTATTCATTTCACCATCATCGCTATCGTTATTAAACGGGTCTGTGTTGGTATCAGTGAAAACAAGTAAGTCATTATTAGCAACCAATTCTAATTTTATGGCTAAATCACGCTGATAGCTTAGGTTCAACCGGTTTATTAAAGTCACTATTTCAGCTATGGCACTGTCAACCGTGCCACCGTTAAACAAGGTATATTCCGCCGCCGCAGCAACAGCAATGCGATAGGTTTTAATAGTACTGCTGGCACTATTCGTTTGTTCCGCCGATTGTGAATATTCTACATGTTCAGTAATTTTTTTAGCCGGATAATAGTTGTGCTTCAATTTATTTTTCGCCCCCCTATCTTTGCCAAAATAACTCGTGTATTTAGTCGGTGATGACTTGAATACCCTTCGCTTTTTTTGTCTTTTATCTTCAGTACTTTCTTGAACATAAGATATTTCTGGCTCAACAAAAACGCGTCTCCCTTGATAATGAAACATGCCATGAAAGCCATGGGGAGTAATATCAAAGCGTCCAGAATAATTTGGGTAATCAATAGCAACGCCTTGAAACGTTCTAATATCAGGATATTTGTTCGCAAGCTCTTTGGCCATGATACTGGTTGGGGTCAGAACAAAGTTTATCAAGTTACCGTCAGGTAAAGGCAAAGCGACTCTTATTTGCTTTTCATCATTAATTAACAAGCGGTTTAACTGCCCTGTATTGTGAATTAATACTACTGAGCCATCCTGACTGTTAAATATTTTCTGGTATTGTTCACTGTGTAACTGGCCAGAAAGCAATATAAAAAAACTCATTAGAACAGCTTTAGTTACTTGCATCATTTAATATATTCCCTTGAAAGTATCTTCTTTAAGGTTAACGATAAAATCATAAAAAAACCACTGACAGTGCAGTGGTTTTAAATTTTTAACAACATTCTTAGTTTAGTGATTAAGCATAACTCATTAACTATGCTCAGATTCCAGTGAATCAGCACCGAAAAGCATCTTTTTAATGGCATTAATTAAACGCCTAAACACTTTGCGTAAATCTTCTAAAATCAAATACAGACTCGGAATAAAGACTAAAGTCACGATAGTAGCAAACAAGACCCCAAACGATAACGAAACAGCCATAGGAATCACAATTTGTGCCTGCGCGCTGGTTTCGAAAAATATAATAGGTACTAAACCAATAAAGGTAGTTAATGATGTTAATAAAATAGCCCTAAAACGCTTGGTACCCGCATGTATCACGGCATCTTTTAAAGTCTCTCCACGCTTTCTGGCGTTGTTAACATAATCAACCATAACGAGAGAATCATTAACAGCAACCCCTGCTGCGGCCAATATACCAAAGACAGACAAGACACTAAGATCCATACCTAAAATAAAGTGTCCAAAAACAGAGCCAATAATACCAAACGGGATAACGGTCATAATCATCGCTGCTTGCGAATAAGATCTAAGCGGAATAGCTAACAAAGAAAAAATTACCATAAAGGAAATAAGTGCATCACGAAACTGCTCAGCTGCACCGTCCATTTCTTCTTGAATACGACCGGATAATTCACTCTTCACTTGCGGGTATTCTCTTAATAACTTAGGCATGTAGTTATCACGAATATCCTTAGCTACTTCAAAAGGCTCTACCTGGTCAGCGTCAACACTGGCCCAGACATTAATAGTGCGATTACCGTTTTCACGACGAATACGCGTAACACCATCTGTTAAGTTAATTTCAGCTAATTCCGATAGCGGCAACTCAGCACCATTTGGCGCTTGAATCATCACATCATCAACCTGACCGACACTGTTTCTTTGCTCTAGCGGGTAACGTACCATCACCTTGATTTCTGCACTATCGCGTAAAATACGCTGTGCTTCTAAACCATAAAAACTGTAACTGACTTGTGACGCTATTTCTGCCAATGACAAGCCTAAGCTATGTGCTAAAGGTTTCAATTCAAGTTGTACTTCTTTAGCACTAGTTTGACGAGAGTCGTTAACATCTCCAACACCTTTAAGAGAGTTCAATTTAGCTTTTAACTCTTTTGCTGCTGCTAGTAGTTGAGCATCATTGACACCCTCTAATCTAAAGGCGACGTCACCATCATCACGACCTCCACCGAAAAAGTTATCGTCAATAGACAATGTTTTAACACCGGGGTAATTTGGTATCGCTTTACGCCATAAATCAGCTAATTCAAAGGTATTTATTGCTCTATCTTTAGGAACGACCAATTTAACCATAACATTGCCACTGGTGCGACTGCGTAAATCGACTTGCATATCAGATATCATTGAACTGCCGTACTTTGCTTCAACCTCTTGGTCGACTTTATATAAAATGCGCTCAATATTTAACAAGGTTTTTAACGTGGAATTTTCAGAAGCATCAATATTCATTTCAATATTAACACGAGGAAAATCATGTGGAATTTTAGGCTGGCCAATAAAGCGAACAAAACCACCGCTAAATAAACCGGCACTCAATAATACCAAGCTGATAAAAAACATCAGTACTGCGTAGCGATACTCTAGGCAGACTTTTAATGCTGGTTTATATTTATTATCAATAAAGCTTTTTAATTTTTGGTCAATCCACGCGCGTAATTTATCAAGTGGGTTTCTCGGGTTGAATTTCTTGACTTTCATCTTGACTAAATGCGCAGGTAAAATTAATTTTGATTCTATTAAAGAAAAAATCAAACATAAAACGACCACCGCGCCGATGGCTTTACTAAAAGCTGATGAGGGCCCTTCACCAAATAAGAAAGGCACAAATACCGCAATGGTGGTTAATACCCCAAAAGTTGCCGGCATTGCCACGCGCTTAACACCGCGAATAACATTATCTGTTGTATGGCCGTGCTCCTCTATTTCATCATGGGCACTCTCTCCCATCACAATAGCATCATCAACCACGATACCTAGTACTAGAATGAAAGCGAATAGACTAATGACATTGATAGTGACGCCAATAAATTCCATCGGCATAAATAGCAAGGTGCCTAAGAAACATACCGGTAAGCCCATCATCACCCAAAACGCTAAACGTACACGTAAAAATAACGCCAACATTAAAAAGACAAGTACAGAGCCACTTTTCATGTTATCTAACATCATGTTTAAGCGACCTTCAAGATAATAAGTAAGATCCACCCAAGTTTCTAGCTTCACACCTTCGGGTAAAACTGCTGATTTATCTTCTACATACTTTTTCATAATAGCAGCAACATCAGTAATGCTTTGATTATCGGCAGCACCAACAAAAAAGGTCACTGAATTCTTACCATTAAATTTAGAGTATTGTAGACCTTCTTGGAGACCATCAAGCACAGTGGCGATTTCACCTAATAAAACTTTGGAGCCATCTTCTAAGGTAACAACAGGAATTAATTCAAACTCATGACCATGATAGGCTTGATTTTCAACTCGCAAGTTAATATAACCATTTTCTGCTCGAATTTGTCCTGCTGACATATTTCGTGAATAGCTACGTACTGCATTAGCGACATCGTTAAAACTCAGGCCATACTCTCTAAGCTTATCTTTACTGACTTCAATGGCAATTTCGTAATCTAAACCGCTATAAAAATCCGACGTATTAATTGTTGGTAATTGTTGTATTTCTTGATAAATATTTCGTCCTAACTCTTTAAGCTCCATATTGCTTAAATCACCATACAAACTAATGTACATTACCTCTTGACGATATTTTTCCCGTTCAACCTTAATACGCTCCATACCATCAGGAAAACTAGGTATAGAATCAATTGCCGATTTTACTTCTTCAAGCACAACTTGAGGATCATAATCCAGCTCTACTTCAAACCAGCCGTTTGAATAGCCTCGATTAGAGTAAGTAATAACCCGTTTTAGCCCTTGTACAGACTTCAATGCTTCTTCAATTTTTATAGTGATGCCTTCCTCTACTTCCTGAGGAGCTGCACCAGGGTATAGGGCAGAATAAGATATCCAATTGATTTTAACTTGTGGAAACATTTGCTTATCAATGGTGAAAGCCGTTAGTAAGCCACCCACTAAAATAAACACCATTAATAAATTCGCAGCAATGCTATTGCGGGCAAACCAAGCAATAATCCCCTTATTGGTATCAATGCTTTCATCAACTTGTTTTGTTATTTTAGTATCCTCATTCTCATGAGTGTTACTTTGTGAAACCGAACTCATGGCTACTCTCCCCCATTTTCGTTATTCGCAACTTGAGTCTCTGCACTTTCATCACTTTCTTTATCTGTTGACTCTTTCTCATCACCCGCTAGTGTCAACTTCATTCCATTTACAGGATAATCTAAAGCCGAAACAATCATCTGATCACCATCAAATAAGCCATTAGAGACAACCACGTCGCCGCCTTGCTGGCGTACGATATCAATTTCAGCATAATGAAGCTTAGATTCACCATCTAAGATGGCAATGCGGTTATTGTTCACTAAATAACGTGGCACAATACTCGCACTCGCTATTTCTTTACCTAAAATATTAGCTTGAACATAAGAGCCAAATCGTAATGGCGTACCCGTATTTTCAGTGCCACTATTCAAATGATAAGGGTCTTTGATTTCAGCAACGAGATAACTCATGCGGCTTTTACTATCAACAACGCCTTCACTTCTCGCTATATCAGCTTGCCATTGAATATCTTTACCTGCATACGATCCTACTAAATTAACTTTGGCTTGTTGACCATGGTTAATCAAAAACTGTAATTGATTATCAGCAACGGGCAAACGTACTTCAGCAATTGCGGTACCAAGTAACTTACCTAACTGTGTACCTGTGCCAACATATGAGCCTAAGCCAATGTCTCTACTTTCAATCATGGCATCGTAAGGTGCAGTGATTTCAGTTCGTTGTAGATTACGCTTAGCACGTAACACACTTGCTTGAGCCGATTTAACACGCGCTAATTC
Organism: uncultured Colwellia sp.; assembly: GCA_913062815.1. Taxonomy (GTDB): domain Bacteria; phylum Pseudomonadota; class Gammaproteobacteria; order Enterobacterales; family Alteromonadaceae; genus Colwellia. The sequence goes on from CAJXWZ010000001.1 coordinate 304,511, forward strand.
TTGTGCAAGTTGTGGTTTACGTAAGCTTAATTCTGTTGGTGAAGTGTCGGTAATTTGTTTCCATTCACTTTCAGCTACTTTACCTTGCGCTACTTCTTTTTCTAATGCTGCGCGTGCCGAAGCCATATTCGCTTCCGCTTCAATTAATGCTGCTTGGTAATCATTAGGATCAATACGCGCTAACAGCTGACCCTTTTTAACTAAGCCACCACGTACAAACGTGTCGCTCAACTCAACTATTTCACCATTTACTTGGGCAACGATTGTCGTTTCATATTTAGGTGTTACCACACCGTAGGAGCTCACTTCAAGCGTCATGGCTGCTACGGTAATACTCTCAACGGCAACAATAGGTGTGTTATCTACTTCAGCTTTCTCTTCTGGTGGTTTTTTCATACTTGAAAAACCAACAAATGCAAGAAACCCAACTGCTAAAATGGCGACAGGTATAATAAATTGTTTTTTACGAGCCATTGTTTTTCCCTTATTTCAAGACTATTTATATTTTTTGACTTAAAAAATTAAGTCATTACTCTGATGATAAGTAGTAGATCATAACGAATAACTTATAACGAAATACTACAAAGTTGTAACCGTGTATTACAAAATATGCGCCTATTTGTTAAAAACCTTAAAAACAATACCAATAAACATAAAAACACCATTTAATTCAAATACATACACATAAAACTTTTATTTGTGCTTTTCTTCATTAAATAAATTACACTAAAATATTATTATGCCTATTTAGTTTATTTCACTACTTTTTGTAGTTTTAAAAAAAATTGTAAGCAAATTAGCCATTCGTTTTTCATGAGGATAACCCTATATGCTAAATAAGATCAGCGCCTTTTTTAATACGCTATTAACTCAAGAAGAAAGTGATAAACATGAGGAGCTACCTATAGAAATTGCTTGTGCTGTTTTACTTTGTGAAGTAATGCGTGCGGATAATGTTTTTACTGAGGCAGAGCAACGTGAATTAAGCGTTATATTAACTCAGCAATTTGAGCTTAACTCCGAAGAAGTAGCAGTTATTTTAGCTCAAGCTTTTGAGCTAAGTGAAAATGCTAATGATTTTTATCAATTTACTTCTAAACTCAATCAATACTATTCATTAAATAAGCGTATTGAAATCGTCACTTTGCTATGGCAAGTCGCCTATGCTGATGGTGACTTAGCCAGTATCGAAGAACATATAATTAGAAAAATTGCTGACTTACTTCATCTAAGACACAGTGAATATATCGCCACAAAAATTGCTGCTCAACAGTTTCATGAGAATTAAAATAAATAGTTAAGCGCTAGCGGATAAGTTAAACTAGCAGCCATATTATTTCCTGGCACCAACGGCTTCCTTATGACAACCTCTCACACTTCATCAACTGCAGAAATAGGCAAGCGCTGTACGTTAACCGTTATTGCTTTAAAAGATAATGGTGCTTACCTAGATGCCGGTGACTTAGGTGAAATATTATTACCTAAACGTTTTCTACCGAAGGAGTGCAATGCCGGCTCAAAGGTAGAAGTTTTTATCTATGCAGATTCTGCCGATCGTCTGGTGGCGACTACTGAAAAAGCCTTTGGCCAAGTAGGTGAATTTGTGTCATTAAAAGTTATACAAGTAAATAAAATGGGGGCCTTTTTAGATTGGGGCTTACCTAAAGATTTACTGGTTCCTTATAATCAGCAACATACTGCAATGGAAGTAGGAAAATATTATTTAGTCCGTATTTTTCTTGATCAACATACCGATCGTATTGCCGCATCAAGTAAACTCGATAAGTTTATTGATATTTGGCCTGCCGAGTACCAGCAAGGCGACAAAGTTAAGTTAATTATTGGCGGTAAAACTGATTTAGGCTTTAAAGCAATAGTCAATGATCTGCATTGGGGCTTGTTATACGACAATGAAATTTTCCAACCGTTACGGATCGGAAAAAATATTGACGGCTATATAAAACAAGTACGTGATGATGGTCGTTTAGATCTGATTTTATCCCGAGGTAGTAAAAATAAAGTAAATGATTTTGCTGATAAATTATTAGATCACTTACAAAAAAATAATGGCTTTAGTCCTCTGCATGATAAAAGTTCGCCTGAACTGATACAACGCATCTTAGGTGTTAGTAAGAAAACTTTTAAAGCTACCGTAGGTAACTTAATGAAAAAAGGCATGATCGTGATAGAAAGTAATGGAATTAAGCTAAAAGAATAATACTTTAAGTAAGAAACAACTTTGCATCTGGATTTATAGTTCAATTTTTAGACTACAATAAAGAAATATACAAAGTTACTGGCATAATTTAATGATTCAAATTCATGTCAAAAGTTTATTGCTCACTTTGAGTTTGTTAACTCTATGCACCTCTTTGCCTATATTAGCTGAGGATGATGAATTTGACTTCCTTGATTTAACCTTAGATCAGCTACGTAATGTAAAAGTTAAAGTAGCCTCTCTAACACCTGAGACCATTTCTCACTCTCCCGTTCCGATAACCCTCATCACTGCAGATATGATCAAGCAAAGTGGCGCTTTAACTTTAAAAGAGTTACTACTTACCTACGTACCTGGCTTTAACGATGTTGAAGATCAAAATGAAATCAATATCGCCGCCAGAGGAGTTTATACTTCTTCTCAACAAAAAATATTAATCATGGTTAACGGTCACAGACTAAATTCTAGAAGCTATTCTATGGCAGCGCCTGATCACAGTATTTCGTTAGACAAAGTCAAGCAGATAGAGGTATTAAGAGGACCAGCATCTTCTTTGTATGGCAACGTGTCTTTAACTGCCACTATTAATATTATTTTAAAATCTGCAAGTGATAATCAAGCATTGAAAGTGAAAGCCTTGTTAGGGAATTATGGACAGCAAGGCGTTTCTTTAACCTATGGATTTCAAGGGAAAGAAATATCAAGCCTCATCTGGGCAAGTGGCTATCAAAATGACGGCGAGACTATAAATTTGTCTGCCGAGCAAGTATATACAGCAATACCAAAAGAACACAACCAAGCTATATTAGGCGGTATAAACGACAAGGGTAGTTATGATATTGGCATTAATCTAACCTACGCTAATCTTGAAGTTTTTCTTAATTCTCAACGCAGTCATTATATTGAACCTTTTTCTGCTGGTGGTCTGACTGGCGAGCCATACAATTACCAAGAGCTTGATAAAATTAAAGGCTATGGAGCCGGGCTTGGTTATAGCATGAACCACTTAGACATGAGTTATCAAACAAAAATTTTCGACTGGCAAACTCAAACAAGACTATATTGGGACGATTTTGCCATCAATACCCCTCTAGTTGTTAATCCAAGTGTTCCCGTATATGGTGCTCCGCATTGGCGGGATCAAACCTTCGGCCTGCTTAGTACTTTTGAGAAGTCCTTTTCATCTAGTAATATATTAGCTGGCATGCAATACGAGACATATAAAGTATATGGGGCAAAATTTCCGTTATATATTGGAACTGATTTTGTTGAAACCGCTAGCATCTTACCCAACGGCCGCGAAAGCAATATCTCAGCATTTTTTCAATACCAAAAGACTATCTCAACAAATTGGCATACTAACCTCGGCTTGCGCTTTGACTATAAAGACCGTAAAGAAACAGATAACATCCAACAAATTAGTCCACGCCTCGCGCTTATTTACACTAAGGACGACAAGGATATTAAGTTTTCTTACGCAAAATCATTTGTCGATGCAACCTACTGGAATAGATTCTCTACGTTAGCCGCATTTATCGGCGCAAATACCTTAAAGCCGGAAACGCTTGAAACATTTCAAGTAACGCCCTCGATTTATTTTCCAAAACAACAACTCCAACTAACCAGTAACATTTTTTATGATATGGCTAAAGATGTCATTATAAGAGACAACAGCGCCACGAGTAACAATTATAGTAATTCTGGAAAATTAACCAGCTGGGGGGTAGAGCAAGAACTAGTGTATATAAAAGGGAGCTTACAACTTCGTTTTATAGGCACTTATAGACAAGCAATTAATAGTGAATTAATAAAGTCAAAAAATCACGCTATTGCTAATATCCCTGAAAAGTCTTTTAGTCTTGTGTTAGATAAGAAATTTAATGAGAAGTTAGCGGTTAACATGAATGTACGTTATGTGGGAAAACAATTCTCACCAACGGTTATTCAAAAAGATGGCGTTAAAGTACCCGACCCTCTGCCAAATGAAGGGGTAAGCTTCGATGACCCAAATCTATATATCGCTGATGCTACACTCGTCAATGCTAACATTCGTTATGCATTTTCGAGTAATATTACTATTGGACTGAAGATATCTAACTTATTTGATAAGCAACATTTGCAAGGAGGTTCTACTTTGCACCCATATCAGCAGCCTGGTCGATGGTATTCAGCACATATTGAAATTAAGTTGTAACTTATGGCCAGCTTTACTTGTAATGTTACCAAGTAAACTAGCCAAAAACCAGCTTAACGCAACATAGTAAACCAGCCCATTAACATGGGTAATAAAGGTAACGCTAGCATTGCTAATATTACTAATAGAATCAAGCCTGGACCCGTACCATCTTTAAAATCTTCATCGTGCGACATCTATACTACTTCCTTAAATGACATAAAAAAACGAGCGCATTTTAACGAGTAATAACGCTAAAACATAGTTTTTTCTGCTCTATATCAAATATAAAGTCTCGTTATAATCACATGAAATATTAATTGCTTGAAAATAAAGTTTTAGGGCTTAGCTACTATTGAGTAATCAATTAGGCTTTATCGCTACTATTTGTGCAATAGCCTTTTTTGTACCATTCTCTTCATCGGTTATCACAACTCCCTCAAAACTATGCAAAACTTGCCAGTCATCAAACAAAGATAATAACTCTCCAGATTTTAATAAAAAATCTGGATTTTTAGGTCTACCAAATTGTGTTTGTTGCTCTGTGAACGTTTCATAAATAACCATGCCACTAGGCTTTATTGCCGCTTTAATATGATCAAATAGTGGCCGGTGCAAATAATGAAACACCATAACACCTGCATAAGATTGCCCTTGCAGCGGATCAATCCCTGCCTGTTCTAAATCAACTTGTTTGCAGTGTGTCAATGTTTGCTGATTTTTAGGTAAACCTGCTAAAGCTTGCTTAACCTGCAAAAGAGCTTCATTATTAATATCAGCAAAAGAGACAGGCACATCATTACTTGCTAAATAAAGGCCATTTCTGCCACTACCACATGCTAGATCCAGCACTGAACTTTGTGTATCTAGAGTTAAGGATTGTAATTTAGCTAAGTATTGCGTTAATAGTGGCGAATGTTGCAATGAAGTGCCCTCTGCTATTTAAATTGTAGTAACGATACTTTTAAAAGCTAGCACGAATGCCAATACTAAAGTTTCTCCCTGGTAAAGGCGCAATATCTTTTAGAAATGAACTATGAACATGTGCTACTTCATCGGTCAAATTCTGCCCTTTGGCATATAGCACCATATCATTTCCTACACCTTCAATATAATAGTTTATATTCATATCAAGCAGTGTATATGCATCAGTAACTGATTCTAAAGGCGCAATGTCACTCTGCTTAAAATAATGATTAGCGCTGATTTCGCTGTCAAAGTTATTGCCTTGATAATGCAATGAGGTGCCCAAGCGCATTGGTGGAGTTCGTGGTAAATAACTGCCATCAGACAATTTAGCATTAATATAATCACCAAATAAGGTTATTTTTAATGGGCTTGCGATCTGATAAACAAGCTCTGCTTCCATACCATACATGTCAACGTCATCTTGTTGGTAGATTAAAATAGGTAAGCCATGGTCTTCATGATCTTCTTCTGCCACTTCATGTTCATCATGAGCGTCATCAAAATAAAGTCCAGTATCCTGCTGATAATAGTAATCTTTCACATGGTTATAGAAGGCGCTAAGTACAAAACCAAAGTCACCTTCAAATTTACGCCAAGTTAAATCAAGGCTATATGAACTTTCTAGTTCAGGTGATTTTAATGATGACTCAAGGTGTAATTCATCTCCCTCTTGCTCAAGTTCAAACAGGGCACCCACTTCAAAGGTATTGGTGCCAATGTGCGGACCAAAAGAGAATAACTCTGGTGCTGAAGGTGCACGTTGAGAAAAGGCAATCGACGCGCCTATATTATAACCTTGTTGATAATCCCAAACTAAACCGGCTGAAACACTAACTGGCGAAAATTTTTGTTGCTCAAGCGAGATAGTACCTTGCTCATGTTCATCGTCGTGTTCTTCTTCATGTTCTTCTTCGTGTTCTTCATGTGAAAAACCACTGACTTCACCTAAAACATCTAGTGTTACATGCTCAATACGTGCGCCAAGTTGTAGCAATACAGGACCAAAATGTTTTTCCTCAAGCCATGCAAATGCAAGACTATCTGTATTAGAAGGCGGCGTAAAAGCTTCATCACCAATGGCGCTAAAATCTGAACCTTTGTAATGAAAAGTCCAAGCTCCTTGCCAGCCGAGATAATCCTGATGGTAAACATCTGTTTTAAACTCAAGGCTTTTATTAGAAAATGTAGTGCCGACTAGCCCTGCTTCTATTTCCTGATGTTGATAATCAGTATAAGCGAATTTAGTCGCTAATTGTTTAATAGCACTATTGTCAAACTTAATATCACTAATAAACTGTACTCTATCTTGCTTCATTTTAGCCTGAGTGCCAATATCGTGCTCTTCGCCATGCTCCTCTAGGTTACCTTCTTCATGTTCATCTTCTTCATGATGCACATGCCCAGGGATACCGTAGTCTTTAGTTAAACTACCGTAAGAAAAACCAACAAAGCCGTTATCAAATATATAACTCGACCCCAAAGTAAGACCACTTGATTTAGAAGCACTGTTCTCTAGCGTGTCTGTATCTGCTTCTTCGTGATGCTCTTCGTCCTCTTCATGTTCTTCTTCCTCATGAGATTCTTCTTCAAAGCCATTGGGTAATTTATAATTTTCCCCGTCTCGATAAAAACCATCCAAATGCAAAGCAAAGTTTTCTCCGGCAATTTGTACACCTTTTTGTAGGGCAAACGAAGCTTGCTGCTCATTAGCTACATCGTTATATTGTAACAACCATTCAGCCAATGTATCTGTAGATTTAGGCACTCGATTATCGACCACGTTGACCACGCCACCAATAGCACCACTGCCATAAAACAAAGTCGCTGGCCCACGCAATACTTCAATTTGTGTCGCCGTACTTGTTTCAGTTGCTACGGCATGATCCGCACCAACGCGTGAAGCATCTCCTGCATCTAAACCATTTTGAGTGATTAACACTCTTGGTCCATCTAGCCCTCTAATAATGGGACTACTTGCTACTGAACCATAAAAACTAGAGTGTACGCCTACTTCATTTTTAAGCGTTTCGCCTAAGGTAGACGCTTGTTTTAATTTTAAGTCGTCTCCTGAAATGACATTCACCGGTAAAGCTGACTCAATAGTAGATGAATGTAATGGAGTGGCATAAACATCAAGCACTTCCATTACTGAAGGAGATAAAACCATGACAACATCTGCAATGTCATCCTTTTTAAGATTGACATGATGACTATCATGCGTAAAGTTTTTAGCACTGGCATGTAACTCAATACTACCGGCTTCAAGGCCTGTGAAAGTAAATAAACCTTGCTCATTACTAAGCAAAGCTTTTTCTCGACCGTTAATTTTAATGGTTGCAAACTTGATAGGATTACCATGATTATCAATAATTTGGCCTGATAAGTTTTGCGAAAAAGCGTTGACGCTAACGCCGGATGCGATAATTGAGATGAAAATTGAGCAAGTTGTAATAACCTTGCGCATCGGCAAGGAAGTTTTCGTTAAGAACATAATTTTTCCAATAAATAAGACACGTATACTTGGCTTACAGTATGTAGATTAAGCTGTAAGCCAATAAATAAAGTATTAGTTTACTGAAGCGATGGTGGTGCTCTTAACTGTGGTTGTATAAAGTAAAGTTTATTAACGACTACAACAGCAATCTTACTGCTAATGTAGCTATAAATACTTGTTATGTTGAATTCGAACTGCGAAAGTTCAGGTGGTGCATCAATACCCTGATGACAAATATGACATTCTTGTTGCTCAGCAATACTTGTTACATCAAATAAATGATCTGCGTGAGCAAGTGATGAAGCTAAAAACAACAGCACAAAAAGCATCGTTGCATAGGCGCTAATGCTTTTTGTGCTATTGCTTATAGCTGTCGAATTTTTAGTGTGATAAAGTAACGTCATAACAATTGTGATATTATAACATTTTTATTTTATCTACAAGATTTTTATTTTATTGGCTCAGCCTAAAACGTAAATATTCAGATTAAATTTCAAAATAGTTGCAGAAAACTTTATAAAGTTCAGTGCCTTGATTAACACTTGCTGAAGCAAAATGTAAAATTGGCAGCACAGTTTTATCTAAACTGACCTGATGCAAAGGATCGCCATCACCATAATTATCCATCCGCAAAATACGAGCTAGGGGTTCTCCAGCAGGGAGCGGCTTTCCAAATTCTGCTAAGAAATCTACCATTCCTCCCATAGGCGAATAGAGTGCTTTATAGTCTTTTAAGTAACAAGCGTATCGGATCATTTTTGTAGGTATAAATTCAGTACTTTCTATCACTCCTTTAAACTGGAGGTAACTCAAAATCCCTAATGCATCTTGACGCGCTACTTCCAGATCAATTTGCTCTTGAGAGCCTAGTTCAACTGTGAAACTTTCTTTAGCAAAGGCGCCTTTGCCCATAACAAAATCGCGCCCCATTGCTTTAAAAGACTGCTGTAAGCTCCACCAAGGACAAAAGGTTGCTTCATCCATGGCCCCATCAAAATCATTAGGGATAAAGATAGTGTGAGGGATATCAAAATAGTTCGCACTAGCCTTTGCATACTCGGGACAGTAAAGGTGCTTACTAGAAATTGGCCCCGTATGTAAATCAAGTACTATATCAGCTTGGTGCGCCATACGTTGTAGTTGATATGCAATACGCTGCCCTGTAGTAAGTCCCCAAATATTATGATCTAATTTTTGTTCAATTTGATCTAATAACAGTTGCTGGAAGTTAGTTTGAATCTCATGCTCTGCAGCATCTAAGTGTTGCTGAGCAAATGGTGCAATCACTGACTCATTGAAATGATACATTCTATTCCAGTTCACACCTGTAATAGGGTCAAAACGCCCTAAGGTGTATTCACCATTTTTATGATTACAAGCCACAGGATTAGCATAAGGAACTAAAGTAATGTTCCCTTGAATCTTACAGTACTTCAATAACTCTAGCAGTTGAAAAATAACGGCATTGCCTTGAACTTCAGCGCCATGCATATTTGCTTGAATATAAACAGCGGGCGCTTCTGTATTTGAACTCTCATATCTATATACAGGCACAGTTAATTTTGCACCACTAGCCATTTCACCTACATGCATCACTTGTTTATTAAAAGTATTCATAATTTTTCTCGCATTCTAGGCTAAGTAAGTACTCGCGGGTTGAGCTGCTCTAATTTCAATTAACTCGCCATTTTCAAAAATGTACTCTGCTGCTAACTGATGACATAAGAAAAATGGCATACTTTCAGTGAAGCCATAAGCGCCACAAAAACCAAAAACTAAGGAGTCATCAACCTCTACATCTTGCGGTAGCGCTAAATGTCCCAACTTATCCATACTGGTACATAAAGGCCCATGTAAATCAAAATTCTGTTCGCGCTCAGTCGATGTACGCAATAAAGTAACTGGAAATGGCTGCTCGGTAATTGCTGGACGAATAATATGATTAATTCCTGCTGCTAAAACCAACTGCTCTTGCTCATAATTCACTTTGCGATCAACCACTGGTACCACATAATATCCACACTCAGCAACAGCAAATCTGCCAAGCTCTAACCACAGCTCTTCTACGCCGGCTTGCGCTTTAATATCAGCTAAGTCATCAATAATCTGTTGCCAAGAAAGACTGTGGCCTTTTTCAAGATAATCAATACCTAAGCCGCCGCCTAAATCTAAAATTTTAAGCTTCATGCCCAGATCTTTAGCAAGTTGGGTTAACGGCGCAACCATCTGTCCCCATAAAGCATACATTTTTTCATTGTTGAGCATATTGCCCCATTGGAAAATATGTAAACCACAAATATCAAGCGCTGGATAATCACTCACTTGGACTTGTTGCCATTCGCTAACGGATAAACCAAAGGGAGTCAAACTATTACCACCCAGCGGATTTTTCTCACCATCTGGCCACTGTAATTGTACTCGAAGTAATACTATCGGCTTAGTTACAACCTTTTGCGCTATGGTTACTTCATTTAGCCATTGCAGTTGATTTAGACTTTCGACTACGAATGTTTTCACCCCTTGTTTTACAAAGGATTCAAGCTGTTGCTTTGATTTGGCAGGCCCGGTATTAAGTACACGGTCTGGGCTAATACCTTGAGCTAACACTTGCGTTAATTCACCAGAACTGGCCACATCAAAATCAAAACCTTCGTTGTCTAAGACTTGGATAATTTTTGACAATGGATTAGCTTTTACCGCAAACCACAATTTAATAACATCTTGCTGTTGTAGCTCAGCAAGGTGTTTTTTCAATGCATCAAGATGATAAACAAAATAGCCTTGCTCATCTGCCGGTGAAATATGCTCAAGTAAAGAGCCTTCAAGACTGGTATCAAACCAAGTGGGCCTAGTCATCATAATTATCTCAACACTGACTCTAATTCTAAAGAGGCATCACTTTGTTCATCTCGATATTTTACAATTAAAGCACAGGCCATATTTAGCCCTTGTGCTTGTGCCCACTCACCGTTAACTGGGCGTGTGCCCGGCACAACGACCGCACGTTCTGGTATTTCAGCACCTTTCTCACGCATAACTTGATTAACACAATCATAGACAGGTACTGATTTGGAAAGTGAAACACCTGGCGCAATTACCGCACCTTTTTTCACCACAATTCCCTCAACTATTACAACGCCAGCACTTAAAAAAGCATCATCTTCGATAATGACAGGGCTGGCACCAACAGGCTCTAATACGCCACCAATCTGTACTGCAGCTGACACGTGCACATTACGACCCACTTGAGCACAAGAGCCGATTAAAGCATGACTATCGACCATAGTGCCGCTATCTACATAAGCGCCAACATTAATATAAGCTGGTGGCATGATAATAACGCCTTCAGCAACATAAGCGCCTGCGCGAACTGAAGATCCACCAGGAACCAAACGTACACCATCTTCAGGGCTAAATTGACGAGCTGGTAAATTATCTTTATCAACAAAGCCTTGGTAATTATCAGCAAAACTAACATTAACACCGGCTTTAAATGCAGATAATATACCTTGCTTTACTGCTACATTGGCATGCCAGTTACCATTTTCATCTTGATTGGCGGCACGAAGTGCGCCCGTTTCTAACTGTGCTATTACATCTTGCCAGTTCATGCGATATTCCTATTATTTTCTGTATTTAAAAAAGAAGATTGACTAGCTTGCGCTAACCATTGATTAATTTGTTCATTAAAAGCTAATAACTCAGTGTTATCAGTTAATTCAAGGTGGGTTAAAGGAGCACGCAGCACTGAAGTAGATATTGCTTCTTGTTGCTGCATTAACACTTTAACGGGTATTGGATTGGCGACACAAAAAAGTGCTTCGACTGCATCGTTCCATAAAGGAAAATTATTTACCGCTTGCTCTGATATTGAGCTTCCTTGCAAGCAAAGTTCTACATATTTATTGGTTGCTTTCGGCCATGCGTTAGCACATACAGAAACAAGCCCTTTTGCACCAGCAGGAACCAAATATGGCAGCATGGCATCTTCACCGCTGAACAAGCTTATGTTGGGACAATATTTGCGGTAGTTTAGAAATTTATTAACATCACCACTTGCCTCTTTCATGGACCAGCAGTTAGGGTGTTCTTGCAAACTTTGCACTGTTGCAATAGGGATTTCTATACCACTGCGTGATGGCACGTTATATAACATGCATGGAAATTTCGCTTCATCAAGCAGTGCTTTAAACCATTGAGTTTGACCTACAACACCAGGTTTGGCGTAAAGAGGTGTTCCCAATAAATAACAATGGATATTTAATTTATTACAGCTGGCAATCCAGCTGATTTGTTCTGGTAGGTTATAGCCGCCCACAGCAACCATAATTGGTGTATTTAATTGCAAAGCACACACAAATTCAACAATACTAAATTGTTCTTCATTGGTTAATGCTAAGCCTTCACCAGTACTACCAAGTAACAATATGCCATTACCTGCTTGTGCTTGTGCTATTGCGATATTTTTTAGACTATCGAAGTCTATATGGTCATTTTCAAGGAAAGGGGTAACTAGCGCTGTCCATAAATGACAGACATCAAGATCACTTGTACCATCGTTTTGGTAAGTAACGTTAGAAGATGATTTAAAATTCATTGCTCTCGAACTCGTATTTCATGCTTTCGCAGATTATAGGTTCGGAGAACTTGTAGGCATTTACTTCGAGCCGAGTTACATCTTAAAGATATAAACTGGCTTTTATGCAAAGGCCAGAAGCTCTCCACTCAATTATAAACTTAGCTAAACTATGTTTATAACAGTGACAATCGTTGGGATTCAGCCCACACTTATCAGGAATATCCTATATAAGCTAACGACCGACAAATACTTCATCAAATAAGTATTTATCTCGGCGTTAATCCCCCTCATTATCATTAGTAGAGTTTGATCTCTGTGTTTTCCTCAATGATATATTGAGAAAAACAATGATAACTACCTGGTTAACGCTCCTCTTCTGGCCCCTTAGAATCAGAAAACATTAAAAGTCATCTGATTAGAATTAGGGACACGACTATTTAAGCATTTTTTTCATATTAGAGTCAATGCTCTTTTCTGATGTTCTGCGGTAAATAATGCTTTTTAGGGATAATAATAGCCATCAAAATTTGCATAACGTAGAATGCCTACTTCTAAGTCGCACACTATTTTCTACATTTATGTCTATATCTAACTCATCGTTATCAAATATCTCCCAAGTGTTATTGCGCAATAAAACATTATTGTCTGCTAACACACCGCTTTTTATTAATTTAACGAATGATGGTTTTATTGAATGCTTTTTAGCTGAAAACCCAACGAGCAACTTAAGTTGTTATAACACTAATTACATTGATTATTTGGCCATCAGTGACAAACTTAAAAAGCGAGTAGTAACGAGCTTTTCCAGTGATTATAAAACCGATTTAAAACACGACTTAGTAATAATTAACTTTCCTAAAAGTAAAGACGAGCTAGCTTTCACGTTAGCAATGATAGCGCCTTACTTATTTTCTGAGACTAAAATAGTTTTAGTCGGCGAGAAAAAAGGTGGTGTGCAATCTGCTCCTAAACTCACTCAGCATTTTTTGAAAAACTGTCAAAAAATAGATGCTGCACGTCATTGTTTACTCTTTGCTGGTATAGTTAAACTTGAGAGCTTAGAGAAAATTTTTGTGCTTGAAGATTGGTTTAAAACCTACCAAGTTAGAATACAAAACATTGATCTGACAATTGCTTCACTGCCAGGAGTATTTAGTCAGAAAAAACTCGATGTAGGGACAGCTATTCTTTTAGAAAACTTACCTAAAACAATGCAAGGTAAAGTGCTAGATTTTGGTTGTGGTGCAGGCGTAATAAGTAGTTTTATTGGCAAAGCGTTTCCGCAAGCACAACTATCCATGCTAGATGTCAGCGCTCTGGCGATTACCTCAGCGAAAAAGACTTTATTGCTTAATAATTTAACTGGCAATGTCTTTGCTTCAAATAGTTTATCTAAAGTCACCGGAAAGTTTGAGCATATAGTGTCAAATCCTCCCTTTCATCAAGGTACTAAAACAAGTTACCAAGCGACAGAAGACTTCCTAAAAGGCATTAAAGCGCACATAGCCAAACTTGGCGATATTACTATCGTTGCCAACAGTTTTTTACAATACCAACCTATTATGAATCAGCACATTACAGCGACTAAGCGCTTGACCAGTAAACAAGGCTTTAGCATTTATCAAAGTCAACTGAAATAATCAGAAGGGATACTTGATAAATGTTACTTTTTCAGCGATGGTTATGCTATGAATACAATAAATAACTTAACTTCTAGTAGAAAGTTTTTACTTACCAGCATATTAGGCGTTGCCTCACTAGTATTAATAACGATTTTAGCGAGTGTAATCTATATTGTTGAAGCGGACAAAAAAACACAGTTAGAAGTAAGTACTACCGCATGGGCTAACTCGATAGCGCAAGCAAGTGTTAGTTATTTACATGATAATCAAAAAGACGCTCAAAAAAAATTAAAAGCAAAATTAAAAGATCTAGTTACACCGGATTATATAAATTACATCCATATTTATGAAAATAAAGTTAACAATCGGGTAAATTACTTCACTGGCTTCAACAAAAGTATTTATTACCCGTCTATTCCCGACAAAATTGATCTCATAGAACAACTATCTTCTCTTAATTACCAACAGAACCACGTGGAATTAATTGTTAAAATTGAATTTGACAAGAAAATATATGGCTATTTATATATTCAATCCAGTACTAAACATATTACAGACTATATTAATCAATTAACGCTTATTTCAGTAATGTTGATGATCTTGGGTTTAACCCTTTCTCTGTTCTTAGCATTAGCCATTCAAAAGAAAATAAATCAACCCATTTCAACCATAATTGAATCAATACACGCAATTTCACAGAGTAAAACTTACCATACTCGAATAGAAAAATTACCCTTAATGGAAATGGATATTCTCGGAAGAAATATCAATATACTGCTTGGCAGAACAGAAAAACTTATCACGAAAAAAGATGATGAGCATCAACAAGCCTTATTACAAAACAATGCGTTAACAGAAAAAGTACAGGCTAGAACTGATGCATTAAAAGAATCAAATCAGGAATTACTTTCAACGCTAGAAAAACTTCACCAGTTTCAAGGCCAACTTGTTGAAACTGAAAAAATGGCATCATTAGGTGATATGGTAGCCGGAATTGCCCATGAAGTTAATACACCAATAGGCTTAGGTGTTACGGCTTCGACCTTAATGGGTGATCGCCTAAAAGAAATAAAGCATGCCTTTGAAGATAAATCTCTTAAATCAAGTCAGTTAAGAAAATTTCTCATTCAAGGTGAAGAAAATATTGGTATTATTTATCGCAACTTAGAACGAGCCGCTAAATTAATTTCTAGTTTCAAAAAGGTTGCCGTTGATCAATCAAGTGCTGATACCCGAGCTTTTAATGTGAAAGAACTACTCGAAGAAGTTTTATTAACACTCAAAGCGAAATTAAATAAAGAGCATGTTAATTTAACTATTGATTGCTCTGACAGTTTATTAGTTGAAAGTAAACCGGGACCTATCAACCAAATTTTAATTAACCTTATTTTGAATTCTATCATTCACGGATTTGAAAATAGATCTGAAGGTGCTATCAGTATTTCTATAATCTACTTGAGCAATCAATTACATGTAAGTTATAAAGACGACGGTATTGGTATCGATGAAAATATTAAGACAAAAGTGTTTGAACCTTTTACCACAACTAAACGCGGAAGTGGCGGAAGTGGCTTAGGGCTGCATTTAGTTTATAATTTAGTTACTCAAGCGTTAAACGGTCATATTGACTTTGAAAGCAACGCTGGAGATGGCACTACATTTGATATCACCTTCCCAGTACAGCTACTGTCAGAGCAATAAATTATAGTAAAATTGTGCAATGTAATTGTTATTTAATACATACTTGGGTACCATAGTTAACCAGATGTTAAATATTGCAGTCAACCCAACGGAAACAGCATGGAAAATTATCAAATACTCATTGTTGAAGATGAAGACGTAACCCGTTTTAATTTACGCAACTTATTTGAAGCAGAAGGCTATGAAGTCTTTGAGGCTATTGACGGTGAATCCATGGCCACCATGCTTGGGCAACAAGAGATCAACTTAGTGATAATGGACATCAATCTGCCCGGTAAAAATGGCTTGCTACTTGGTAGAGAATTAGCAAGCAATAAAAACTTAGGGTTGATCTTCTTAACCGGCCGAGATAGCGACATTGACAAGATTTTAGGGTTAGAGATTGGTGCTGATGATTACCTAACTAAACCTTTTAACCCAAGAGAGTTAACCATTAGAGCGCGTAATATTCTCAGTAGAATAGGACAAAATCAAACCGAAAGTGAAACAGAACAAGCTATTGTGAGTTTTAACCAATGGTCATTAAATGGGAATTCCCGTGAAATGATCAGCCCAAGCGGTGAAATCATACCTATCCCACGTGGAGAATATAGAGCATTACGTTTATTAATTAAAAATGAAGGTAATATTGTTACTCGTCAAGCACTTATCAAAGAAATGACGGGTAGAGATTTACGCAGTAACGATAGAACTGTTGATGTTACTATCAGGCGTTTACGTAAACACTTTGAGTCGAATGCTGACACCCCTGAATTAATTAATACAATTCACGGTGAAGGATATCGCTTTATTGGCAAAGCGGAATAAAATACTATTGCGCTATAAGCTATTTAACCAAGTATCGAAATCATCAATGGCTTGTTCGTTGTGAATCTTAAGCGCGATTAATTGAGCTGTTTTACTCTTTTTATCTTCCGTAGTTTTCTCCATCAATTTTAATCGTTCAAATAACGCAATCAAACCGACACTACCTGCCGCACCTTTCATCTTATGGCAATGTTCTTGCCATAACTTAGCATTATCACATAATAGAGACCGCTCTATATCTTTAAGGTATATGAGTACTTGCTGCTGATATAAAGTGAACATTTTTTTAACCACTTCACTACCCATCCCCTGTAGGTAACCATCAAGCAGCTCAATATCTAATTGTATTAACTCACCATGTTCATTCATAAATAACTACTACCTACACAATTTTAAAAGACAGTCTAGCAACATTGTAACTCGACACCAAGACAGGAGTGTAACAAGTTGCATTTTCAAGTACTACTTACTAAGCTTTATTAGAAGATTATCGATGAACTGACGGTGTACGTTGCCATATGTTTTCAACAATTAAATCAAAATTATTTGGTACTATCTTAATAGGTATCAGCGTCATTTTCATCTTCATTGCAATAAGCTTTTATTTGCTCAAAGCAACCCTCCATGATTACATTGAATTAGATAAAACACACATACAAACTGAGAATGTTATTAATGTCATTCATTTGCATTTTAAATCTAGTATTCAAGCATGGAAAAACACCTTATTAAGAGGTGATAATCCCAACGATAGAGAGCTATATTGGCAAGAATTCTTATTGCATAGTAACAGTTTGAAAAAAACGAGTAAGCAATTACTAAACCGGAAAGATTTACCCCCATATACAGCTAAAACGCTTAAAAGTTTTACTAAACAATATAATGCTATTGAACAAGAGTACATTGATGGATATCAAAACTTCATTACAAATAATTTCGATATAAAGACCGTTGATAGCGCTGTCAGAGGAATAGATAGGTTTCCCGCTGAAACCCTAAGCAAACTTAGTACTCAACTGATAGATGCTAGCGTAACTACATCTAAAACACTGCATAACGACGCAGAGAATTTACTGCTGGGTATTCCTTTAACATTAGTCGTGCTTTGTATTATATTATTGACAATTATTTATGTGTTACTTTCGCAAAAGGTAATTGAACCTATTATTCAATTGATTAACAACATAAAGTCGTTATCTGAATCAAATTTTCACTTCACTAATAATCATAAAAGTAGAGATGAACTAGGCCAATTAGCCTGTTACACCAGAAGACTAAAAGAGAAAATGTCTACTTCGGTTTCACAAGTCAGTATGGTCGGTTATCAAGTAGATAACTCTTTTAACCAATTAAAAAATTTGAGCGGAGATATTTCGCAAGGCGCACAAACTCAGTTTGACTGTGTTAACCAAATGCAAGACTCTATGTCTGAATTAGCTCAAATATCCGCTATATTAAGCACCTGTGTTGAAACTTCTATAACTGCGAACCACGCAGTAGAAAAACTATCAACAGACTGTATGACTGCTTTTTCGAATAATGAAGCCGATGTAAAATTATTAGTAAAAGAAGTTGATATTGCAACGCAAAGAACGCAAACATTGCACCAAGAAACAAAGAGTATCAGTGCTATTCTCGAAGTAATTAACTCCGTAGCTGAACAAACCAACTTATTAGCACTTAATGCGGCAATAGAAGCAGCAAGAGCGGGAGAAGCAGGACGAGGTTTTGCCGTAGTTGCAGATGAAGTTCGAGCACTTGCTGCTAAAACTCGTGAATCAACAAACATGATAAATGAGGTAATTAGCACGCTACAACAAGCGTCAGAGAATGCCGTTTCATCTATGTTATCAGGTCAAGAAATCACGAAAAAAACCGCAACAAATAGCGAATCATTGATGCAGCATTTGCAAGAGATCTTCAATCAAATATCTAATATTAAACAAGCAAGTAATGATGTAAAAAACGCGACTAACAGTCAACAAACTGTTTCAGCAAGCTTAAGTAATGTATTGGTACAAGTGAAAGAATCTAGCGATGAATATTTGGCAATAGCACAAGATACAACAGTAAGTAGTGCTATTGGCTCAGCTGCCGCTGAACTACAAAAGTTATCTTCAGGTTTATCCGAGAATACGCCAGGTGATGGCGATGAGCTCTTTTGAACTAGGTTCCTTCCTATTATTACCCTAGGTTTAGCCATTATTTACACTTTTTCTCCCCCTCTTTTAATAACAATAATGAATACTAGTAAAAAATAAGATAGAATGTGCGCCCTGAATTTACTTGTTGTGTGGTTACTTAGCTATCATCGCACAACCTCAATAAGTCTATAGCTTAAAGCGGAGTACCAATGTCCACATCAATGCCTGATATTGCTAACCATACCACAGCCCAAACAGAGGGAACACTTGACTGGGTTGGCATGAGTAATATTGAAATGCCAATAATCATCGCCTCCAAAGGTGAAAGTGAGCGTATGGTTTCAGCTCACATAGATGCTTTTGTCAATTTAAAAGAAGCACAAGCTAAAGGCATTCATATGTCACGCCTTTACTTACAGTTAGATGAATTATCTACGAGTAACGTGCTCAACTATCACAGCTTAGTTACTTTACTTGATGGTTTTATTAGCAGCCACAGTGATTTGAGTGATCAGGCCAAAGTTATTTTTCACTTTGAATATCACTTACGTAGAAAGTCATTAATTAGTGGTAAGGAGGGCTGGAAAGCCTATCCAATAACCTTAACAGGTCATTTTAATCAAGGTAAACTTGCTATAGAACTGGCTATTGATGTGCGTTATTCATCAACCTGCCCATGCTCAGCTGCATTAGCAAGACAATTAATTCAAAAAGCATTTCAGCAGAAATTTTCTGAAAAAGAACTTGATTTGCATACGGTACATGAATGGCTAGGTACCACCGAAGGAATAGTGGCAACACCACATTCACAACGTTCCGTAGCCGAGATTAAAGTAAAACTTAATAATAGTGTTAGCGATTTTCCTATAACTGATTTAGTTGATTTAATTGAAAATTCGTTGCAAACGCCAGTTCAAGCCGCGGTTAAACGTGAAGATGAGCAGGAATTTGCTCGCTTAAATGGTCAGAATTTAATGTTCTGTGAAGATGCTGCTCGTCGCTTGCAATACAGTATGAATAAATCGACTGACTTTGATGATTTTTGGCTAAAAATAAATCATCTTGAATCATTGCATGCTCATGATGCGGTAAGTATTACCACTAAAGGTATCGTTGGCGGATATCAACCCTAATAGCACAAGACAAATTACCTGCATCAAGTAGAAAGTAGACACCGGGTACTCGCTTTACAGTGGGTACCCTTTTTTAGTTTTCTCAAAAAAATCAATCTTTTGCGAATCTTGTGCATATAAAGTGAATAAACACAAAAGATTTCAAATACATATAACACAGAATAAAATGTAATAAACTTTCACAAAGTGGAATTTCCATCTAGTAGACCTGCAAGCCAAAAAATACAAACAAACTATAAAACAAAGAGATAGGGTTTTGTTAACGATAACTTCACCTATTCAAGCACATAAAACATGTAAAAAACTTACGAGCAAATACTCTATTCTTATTGACGTTTCACCTTATAATTAGTAATCTACAAAATCCCTCTCGGTCAAAAAACGGGATAGTTATGCATTTTTTTCATCCCTTTATTCTTTTTTGTTCTGTAACCGAGTGGCTTTTTTTTTAGGAGAGAGTAATGCAGCTTTATGATCATAGCGTTCAACGCGAAAATTGTGGTTTTGGTTTAATAGCCCATCAACAAGGCGAAACAAGCCATAAACTAATTAAGACCGCTATTTCAGCCCTTGATCGCATGCAACATCGGGGTGGTATTGCTGCTGATGGCAAAACAGGTGACGGTTGCGGCTTATTGTTGCAAAAGCCAGATAGCTTTTTCCGAGCTGTTGCTGAAGATAATGGCTGGAAACTAGGTAAAAAATATGCAGTTGGCATGATCTTTTTAAATCCTGACCCTGTTGTTGCTGAGCTATCTAAAAGAATACTTGAAGAAGAGTTTGCTAATGAAAGTCTAACTCTGGTGGGCTGGCGCACAGTACCGACGGACACTTCTGTTTTGGGTGACGCGGCTTTAAACAATATGCCCACTATCGAACAAGTCTTTGTTGACGCTCCTCCAGGCTGGCGTAACCGTGATTTAGAACGCCGTTTGTATATGGCACGTCGTCGTGCAGAAAAGCGTATTACGGATGATGTCTTTTATGTAGCGAGTTTGTCATGTTTGGTTACTATCTATAAAGGCTTAATGATGCCAATAGATTTGCCGAACTTTTATTTAGATTTAGCTGATATTAGAATGAAAAGTGCAATTTGTGTATTCCATCAACGCTTTTCTACTAATACATCACCACAATGGTATTTAGCTCAACCATTTCGTTATCTAGCTCATAACGGTGAAATCAACACCATTAATGGCAATCGCCAATGGTCTCGTGCTCGTACCTATCGTTTTAAATCACCTTTATTGCCTGATTTACAAGATGCAGCACCTTTTATTGGTCAAACGGGTTCAGATTCTTCTTCACTAGACAATATGCTGGAACTTTTCCTTGCCGGTGGCATGGATTTGTATCGTGCTATGCGTTTATTGATGCCTCCTGCGTGGCAAAATAGCACGCTAATGGATGATGAGTTACGCGCATTTTACGAATTTAACTCTATGCATATGGAGCCATGGGATGGACCTGCTGGCGTGGTAATGACCAATGGTCGTCATGTAGCCTGTAACTTAGACAGAAATGGCTTACGTCCGGCTCGCTATGTTATTACTCGAAATGGCTTTATTACTTTAGCTTCAGAAGTGGGTATTTGGGATTACGGCGAGGATGAAGTGGTAGAAAAAGGTCGTGTTGGTCCAGGTGAAATGCTGGCCCTTGATACTTATACAGGGAAACTATTTAACTCTAGCGATATCGATAATGACTTAAAAGAACGCCATCCTTATCGTGAGTGGTTAGATAAAAATATTCGACGCTTAATTCCTTTTGATGAGCTCGAGGCTAATCAAATTGGACAACGTGTTTTTACTGATGCCGAAATGAATCAGTACCATAAAATGTTTAATTACAGTTATGAAGAAATTCAACAAGTAATCAAAACATTGGCAGAAAATGGCCAAGAAGCAACTGGCTCTATGGGTGATGATACCCCCATGGCAGTGCTATCAAGTCAACCACGAACTTTATATGATTATTTCCGTCAACAATTTGCCCAAGTGACCAACCCACCAATAGATCCGTTACGTGAGCGTTATGTCATGTCACTTGGCACTTGTATTGGCCGTGAGCACAATGTATTCAACGAAACCTCAGGTCATGCTGATCGCATGTTATTCTCTACGCCAGTGCTTATGTATACTGGCCTGAAGCAATTACGCGAATTAGATCCTGAGCATTATCGTTCTGACACCTTAACGCTAACCTACGATAGCGATGAAGGCCTAGAAGCGGCAATTATACGTCTATGTGATGAGGCAGAAGACCTAGTAAGCAACAAGAGTACCGTTATTTTAGTGCTCTCTGATAGACAAATTCATAAGGGATTACTCGTTATTCCTGCAGCTATGGCTGTTGGTGCAGTGCAAAAACGTTTAGTTGATAAGCAACTTCGTTGTGACTCTAATATTATTGTTGAAACCGCTTCCGTTCGTGATTCACATCAATATGCGGTATTGCTTGGTTTAGGTGCAACCGCAATCTATCCTTATTTAGCTTTCGAAACCATCGAGCAATTAGTTGAACAAGGTCAAATCAATATAAGCGCTCGCGATGCGGTCGTAAACTATAGAGAAGGAATAAACAAAGGCTTATTGAAAATACTCTCTAAAATGGGTATCTCTACTATCGCTAGTTACCGCTGTGCCGGTTTATTTGAAGTGATCGGCCTCAATGACAATATTATGCAATTATGCTTTAACGATTTACCTAGCCGCATACAAGGTGCTGACTTTAGCGATATTGAACAAGATGGCATTAACTTAGCCCGTAAAGCCTTTTTGCCTCACCAGAAAATGAAACATGGCGGCTTATTGAAATACGTTCACGGCGAAGAATACCATGCCTTTAACCCTGATGTTGTCAATTACTTACAACGTGCAGTTCAAAGTGGCAGCTACGATGATTACCGCAAGTACGCAGACGAAGTAAATAATCGCCCGGCAGCCATGTTGCGTGATTTACTCGCGTTGAAAGATGATTGTGATCCTATTGATATCTCAGCGGTAGAAAATGATAGTGCCATGTATAAACGCTTTGACTCTGCAGCAATGTCTATTGGTGCACTTAGCCCAGAAGCTCATGAAGCCTTAGCAATAGCAATGAACCGTTTAGGTGGTAGCTCAAATTCCGGTGAAGGTGGCGAAGATGAACGACGCTTTGGCACGGTGAAAAACTCTCGCATCAAGCAAATTGCTTCGGGCCGTTTTGGGGTAACGCCGCATTACTTAGTGAATGCCGACGTATTACAAATTAAAGTAGCGCAAGGTGCAAAACCAGGAGAAGGTGGACAGTTACCTGGAGACAAAGTATCGCCACTTATTGCAAAGTTACGTTACTCTGTGCCTGGTGTTACCTTGATTTCACCACCGCCACACCATGATATTTATTCTATTGAAGATTTAGCCCAACTTATCTTCGATTTAAAACAAGTTAACCCAAGAGCGGTAATTTCGGTGAAATTAGTCTCTGGCCCTGGTGTTGGTACTATCGCAGCAGGTGTAGCGAAAGCATACGCTGATTTCATCACTATTTCGGGATATGACGGCGGTACAGCAGCCAGTCCACTGACTTCGGTAAAATATGCCGGCTGTCCATGGGAAATTGGCCTAGCCGAAGCACATCAAGCACTGGTCGACAATGGTTTACGTCACAAAGTACGTTTGCAAGTGGATGGCGGTTTAAAAACTGGTGTTGATATTGTTAAAGCCGCTATTTTAGGCGCAGAAAGCTTTGGTTTTGGCACTGCTCCTATGGTGGCGTTAGGTTGTAAATTCTTACGAATTTGTCATTTAAACAACTGTGCCACTGGCGTAGCAACTCAGGACCAAGTGCTACGAGATGAATTTTTTAAAGGCTTGCCAGACCAAGTGATGAATTACTTTAAATTCATCGCTCATGATGTACGTGAAATATTGGCTCGTTTAGGTGTTGCTAACTTGACTGACATCATAGGCCGTGTTGATTTGTTAACTCAAATTGCTGGCATTAGTGCTAAACAGCAAAAATTAGATCTATCGCCAATTATCGCACCTGTGGTTGCAGCAGCTAACACTGCACTGCATCAAACAGAGGGAAACAGCCCTTTTGATAAAGGTATATTAAACCAACAAATGTTGGCGGCAGCACAGGAAAACGTTGCGCATAGTAACGGTGGTGAATTTAGATTTGCCATTAAAAATACCGATCGCTCTGTTGGTGCCACACTATCAGGTGAAATAGCTCGTCAGCATGGCGATCAAGGTATGTCTACTAAGCCTATTACGATGCACTTATCGGGTACCGCTGGACAGAGTTTTGGTGTGTGGAATGCCGGTGGTTTACATTTACTATTGACTGGCGATGCTAACGATTATGTTGGGAAAGGTATGACCGGTGGTAAACTCACCATTAAATCACCTAAGGGTGTCGATTATTTAAGTCATAAAACGCCAATTATGGGTAACACTTGTCTATACGGTGCTACCGGCGGTAAATTATATGCCAGTGGCCGAGCCGGCGAACGCTTTGCGGTACGTAACTCGGGTTGCCATGCCGTTGTTGAAGGTACCGGTGACCATGCTTGTGAGTATATGACTGGCGGCATAGTTACTGTGTTAGGTGATATTGGCGTGAACTTTGGCGCAGGTATGACCGGTGGCTTTGCCTATGTATTAGATGAAGCTGGTGATTTAGATATACGTTTAAATACTGAGTCCATTGAGATGTTAGCCGTTGACGACTTTGCCATACACCAAGAACATTTACGTGGCATCATCAATCATCATTTTGAAGAAACAGGTAGCTTACGCGCCCAAGAGATATTGCAAAATTTTGATACCTTTGCGCCATTATTTAAATTAATTAAGCCAACAGCCACTGATGTTAAAACCTTATTAGGTCATCGTAGTCGTTCCTCTGCAGAACTTCGCGTTCTGATTAACTAATAGTAAGCGAACGCGAATAGGAAGAAACAGATATGAGTAAAAATGTTTATCAATTTATCGACGTTAAACGTATTGATCCACCCAAAATGGACATCGCTAAACGTAAAATCGAGTTTGTTGAAATATATAACCCTATGGGTCAAGATCAGAGTGCTGGCCAAGCAGATCGCTGTTTAGACTGTGGTAATCCCTATTGTGAATGGAAATGTCCAGTACATAACTATATTCCACAATGGTTAGAGCTAGTGACAGAGGGGAAAATTTTTGAAGCAGCTGATTTGTGTCATCAAACCAACAGCCTGCCAGAAATGTGTGGTCGAGTATGTCCACAAGACAGATTATGTGAAGGCTCTTGTACTTTAAATGAAGATTTCGGCGCAGTAACCATTGGTAATATTGAGAAATTCATTACTGATACGGCCTTAGCTCAAGGCTGGAAACCTGACTTAAGTAATGTAATTAAAACAGGTAAACGCGTTGCTGTTATTGGCGCCGGCCCAGCAGGACTTTCATGTGCTGATGTATTAACCCGAAATGGTATTGATGCGGTAGTTTATGATCGAAACTCTCAGATTGGCGGCTTGTTAACCTTTGGTATTCCATCATTTAAGTTAGAAAAAGAAGTTATTCAAACACGTCGTGAAATATTTGAAGGCATGGGTATTGAATTTCGCTTGAATGTTGAAGTCGGCGTTGATATCAGCTTTGAAGAATTAAGCCAAGAATATGATGCAGTGTTCTTAGGCTTAGGGACTTATACCGATATGACCGGTGGTTTTGAGCACGAAGGTGCAGCTGGTGTTTACAGCGCATTAGATTTCTTGATTGGTAATACCCAGAAATTAATGGGTATTACTGAAAACGCCAAAGAATACGTTAACTTTGACGGCCAAAAAGTGATTGTGTTAGGTGGTGGTGATACGGCCATGGATTGTGTCCGTACCTCGATTAGACAAGAGGCATCTTCTGTAACTTGTGCGTACCGTCGTGACGAAGCCAATATGCCAGGTTCACCAAAAGAAGTTCAAAATGCCAAAGAAGAAGGTGTTAACTTTGAATTTAATATTCAACCACTTGATATTGCCGTAGATGAGCAAGGTAAAGCTATTGGTGTTAAATTTGTTAAGACCCAATTAGGCGCACCTGATGCTAATGGCCGTCGTAATCCAGAAGCAATTGAAGGCAGTGAATTTATTATGGAAGCCGATGCCGTGGTTATCGCTTTTGGTTTCTTACCTAGCCCACCACAATGGATGATTGATGCTGGTGTAGAACTTGACTCTCGCGGACGTGTTGTTGCTGTTGAAAATAGTGATTTTGCCCTGCAAACCAGTAAGCAAAACATCTTTGCTGGTGGTGACATGGTATTAGGCTCAGATCTAGTGGTTACTGCTGTAGATCAAGGTCGAAAGGCTGCGATGGGCATTTTAGATTTTGTCTCTGAACAGCAATATGTCAAAGTGAGTTAAGCCCATTTCTTGAGATAATATTCACTTTGTCCTTAATAAAAAGCAGCTTAGGCTGCTTTTTTGTTTCTGACTTTTTTTGTTGCTAACAAGTGACGTTATCGGTAGCACTAAGCTACGCAAAAAACACTACGGTAAACGTCCACAATATTGCCGCTAAACTTGCTGCATAAGTCGCAGGCACAATTTGTGATTTAACATGATCCATCATGTCGCATCCCGTGGTCATCGCGCTCAGTATAGTCGTGTCCGAAATAGGTGAACACTGATCGCCATAAACACTGCCATTTAAAACAGTAGCAAAACACACCATCATAAATAACTCAGGATTTGCCATACCAGCGCTTTGAGCAATTGCCCAAGCTAGTGGCATAGCTAATGGAAAAGCAATGGCAAAAGTGCCCCAACTAGTGCCTGTTGAAAAAGCAATAAGCATGGACATCAATTGTAAAATAACGGGTAAGAGCCAATAAGGTAATTGTTCTGAAAGCAATGAGACTAAATATAGCCCACCACCTATTTGTTTACTAATAGCGCCTATGGTTACCGCTAACACCAAAATCACCGATGCCTGCACTACCCCTTTTAAGCCGTTACCAAAACCATCAACAACATGACTAAGTGACATACCTTTAACTAAAGCAATAAAGGCGCTAAGTAATAATGCTGCGCCAAATGCCCAATTAATTTTCGGCGACCCCAAAAAGACGAAAGTCAGTACTGCAATTAAAATTAACAAGACTAAAGGTAAAATAAATTCAAGCACATGCGCCTGATAACCTTTAGGTACATCACTGGCCTGCAACTCTTTTGCACTAAGCGGTTTAGCACCAACCGCATCTAGTTCTCCTGTTGCTATCGCTCTATGATGTGCATCTCTAATACGTTTTCCAGAGAATTTAGTAATGTTTAGACTTAATAGTAAGGTACCAATAACGGCAATAATGCCATAAAAACTAAAAGGTACCGCAGCGAAGAAAAACGCTAGTCTATCGGCTTCAGTCGCTAAAAAAGCAACACCCGGTACAAAGAGCAAAGCTTGAACGTATGCTGGCCATGCATTAAAAGCAATGACAATTGCAATAGGAGAGGCAGTTGAGTCAACGATATAGCTCATTTCTTCATGGCTAATACCCGCTTTATCAGCTAAAGGTCGAACTGTGGTACCAACAAGCACAGTACTCATAGTACCGCCTTGAAAGAAAAGAATGCCTAAAAACCAAGTCACTAACTTAGCAGAGCGTTGACCACGAACGAAATGTTCGGTCATAAAGGTGGCAAACGCTTGCGCCGCGCCCGTTTTTGACCAAATGCCTAACAAGCCACCAAGCAACCAAAGGTACAGCAATAACAAGCCTGCAGTTCCTTTCTGAGCCATGGCTGGGATCAATATTTGATCGGTAAGATCATATTGGCCCATCATAAATGCACCAACCGCAATACCACTTAATAATGCCGTTAATGGCTCACGCGTTAGCCAGGCTAAAAAGATGGTAATAAACGCGGGCAGCAATGACCACAAGCCATAATGGTAAGCAGCGTTTACTTCAATAGGTTCAACAAAATAATTGACAAATAAAGCAGAGCAGATACCAAAAACCAATACCGCTAAAGCGAGTATATTACTATTGTAATTTTTTTTATTTACGATAAAACTAAACGGCATTGGCTACTCGTTGATAAACACAGAAATCCAAATCATAGACATTTTTATCATCACAAGGACGTAATTCACTGGTCAATTTTTCCCAACTACCATCATCATAACAAGGAAATTGGGTATCCCCCTCAATAGACGCTTTGATATGGGTAATATATAAACGAGTCGATGCAGGCAAGCAATGTTTATAGATAGCGCCACCGCCTATGACCATAATTTCCTCAACACCATCAACTAAAGCAAGCGCTTCTTTTATTGAAGTAACGGTATCGATACCATCAGCCGAGTAATTTTCGTCACGAGAAATTACAATATTTCGACGACCAGGTAAGGGTCTACCAATCGATTCATAGGTTTTTCTGCCCATGATGATAGGCTTTCCTAAAGTCACCTTTTTAAAATAAGCTAAATCAGCAGGTAAATGCCACGGCATGTCGTTATCTTTACCAATAATATTATTATCGGCTGTAGCAACTATCATTGAGAGTCTGGTCATATAAATCCTAAGTCAATTTATAAAAGGCATAAAAAAAGAGTAATGATTTTTACCTTGTATGATAGTAAATCATTACTCTTGTGTCGATATGCTCAATGCGTGTGAGAACTATGGTCGATATTCAACTTCGACATCGTAATCATCTTCATTCCAATCTTCATCATCAAGATCGTCATCTAAGCCATCTGCGATGGCATCTTCATGGTAAGTATCCCACTTAAATTCAACATTTTTGCTATCAACAACTACTTCTTCCTCTGGCGGCAGTTGTTCAATAAAAGTCATTACTCTTTGAGTTAGCTCTTCCGTACCCATTTTATTAAAAGCTGAAATACTATGTACTTCACCCTGCCAGTCAAGCTCAGCTAAAATTGAATCGGTAAGTTCTTTAGCTTCATCTTCTAATAATAAATCGAGCTTATTAAAAACTATCCAACGCGGTTTAGCCGCTAGCTTTTCGTTATGCTGCTCTAACTCACTGATAATCGTTTTAGCATTTTCTAATGGGTCTGAGCCATCTACTGGCATGATATCAATCACATGCAATAAGATTCGACAACGCTCAAGATGCTTAAGGAACTGCATGCCTAAGCCGGCTCCATCGGCAGCCCCTTCTATAATGCCGGGAATATCGGCAATAACAAAGCTTCGTTGCGTATCTAAGCGCACTACGCCTAAGTTAGGCACTAGGGTAGTAAAAGGATAATCAGCCACTTTTGGCGTTGCCGCAGAGACACTACGAATGAGTGTCGATTTACCTGCATTAGGTAAACCTAACAAACCCACATCAGCAAGTAACAATAGCTCTAATTGTAGATTGCGAATTTCACCTGGTGTACCATCAGTTCTTTGACGTGGAGCACGATTAGTACTGCTTTTAAAGCGCGTATTACCTAAGCCATGCCAACCACCTTTAGCCACTAAAAGTTTTTGACCTTTATGCGTTAAGTCGCCTAATAGTTCGCCGGTATCAACATCAACAACGCGCGTACCAACAGGAACTTTTAGCTCGAGGTCATCACTACTTTTGCCTGTACAATCACGGCTTTGGCCATTCTGACCACGCTTAGCACGATGAAAACGCTCAAAACGGTAATCAATTAAGGTATTTAAGCTTTCATCAGCAACTAGGTAAACATCGCCACCATCGCCACCGTCGCCACCATTAGGGCCGCCATATTCTATATACTTTTCTTTACGAAAACTGACACAGCCATTGCCGCCGTCGCCAGCTTCAACTCTGATTTCAACTTCATCAACAAATTTCATGGTGCTTACACAACCCTAAATTTTAGTGGTTTATATATTGCTAGTATAAACGATTTTCTGGTTATACAAAATCGTCATCTCAACAAGATAAAAAATAATCAAAAAAAAACCCCGCATGATGCGAGGTTTTTAGAAAAT
The DNA here is from genome assembly GCA_913062815.1 of uncultured Colwellia sp. Classification (GTDB taxonomy): domain Bacteria; phylum Pseudomonadota; class Gammaproteobacteria; order Enterobacterales; family Alteromonadaceae; genus Colwellia. The sequence goes on from CAJXWZ010000001.1 coordinate 334,302, forward strand.
CTAGTTAAGATTAATCAGCAATAATGCTAACAAACTTACGATTTTTTGGACCTTTAACATCAAACTGAACTTTACCGTCAGCTAATGCGAACAACGTATGATCTTTGCCGATACCCATGTTGCTACCAGCGTGGAAACGAGTACCACGTTGACGAACAATAATGTTACCTGCTAATACTGATTCTCCACCGAAACGCTTAACACCTAAACGTTTTGCTTCTGAATCACGACCATTTCGTGTACTACCTGCAGCTTTCTTATGTGCCATGTCAAAATGCTCCTAATTAGCCGTTAATACCAGTAATTTTCACTTCAGTGAACCATTGAC
>CAJXWZ010000002.1 GCA_913062815.1 uncultured Colwellia sp.
TTCCGTAAGCTTCTTGACGAAGGTCGTGCTGGCGAGAACTGTGGTGTTCTTCTACGTGGTCTTAAGCGTGAAGATGTAGAACGTGGTCAAGTACTATGTGCACCAGGTTCAATTTTACCACACACTAAATTCGAATCAGAAGTATATGTACTAAGTAAAGATGAAGGTGGTCGTCATACGCCATTCTTCAAAGGTTACCGTCCACAGTTTTACTTCCGTACAACTGACATCACTGGCTCTGTTGAGTTACCAGAAGGTGTTGAAATGGTAATGCCAGGCGATAACTTGAAATTTGTTGTTGAGCTAATAAACCCAGTAGCGATGGACGAAGGTTTACGCTTCGCGATTCGTGAAGGCGGTCGTACTGTTGGTGCTGGTGTTGTATCAGCTATCTTAGATTAATATCTAGATAACAGTAGAAGCTAAAAAGGTCGCGAAAGCGGCCTTTTTTGTTTCAGAAACTAGAAAATCGGAACTACTTATGTCTTGGAAACCAACGCTTACATGGGATCATGCGCAAAAGCGTGCCCAGATATTACAACAAATACGACAGTTTTTTAGTGACAAAGCTGTTGTAGAGGTAGAAACGCCAACCTTGTCGTTAGGTACAGTAACTGACGTGCATTTAGAAACGTTCACTTGCCGATATAATTTTTTAGCCGACAAGAGTGTATGTCAGCCAACTGAACTCCATTTACAAACGTCGCCAGAGTTCCATCTGAAACGTCTTTTAGCATCAGGTTATGGCTGCATTTATCAAATATCAAAGGCTTTTCGTCATGAAGAAGCTGGTCGCTATCATAACCCTGAATTTACTATGCTTGAATGGTACCGATTAGGGTTCGACCATTTTGAATTAATGGCTGAGGTTGCAGAACTATTACAGTTGGTTCTCAACTGTGATGAGCCTATTCAAGTCACTTATCAACAACTTTTTATTGAGTATGTTGATGTAGATCCCTTGATGGCGAGTACTGAGCAATTATTAGCAATAATTAACGACCACAATAAACTGTGTGAATGGCTAGCAATAGCAGACGATAATGATATTTTATTACAGTTTATATTTAGTGAAATTATTGAGCCAAAGATAGGTAATGATAAACCATGTTTTGTTTTTAACTTTCCTATATCGCAAGCCTCTTTAGCAAAAATGTGTCCAAAGGATAATAGGGTCGCACAACGCTTTGAGTGCTATTTTCGTGGTATTGAACTAGTAAATGGATTTAATGAGTTAACGGATATCGATGTACAATTAGAACGTTTTCAACAAGATAATGTAAAACGTAAAAAAATGCTTTTAAAAGAAAAGCGCATTGATGCGAATTTTATATCTGCATTGTCTCATGGATTACCACCGTGTTCAGGTGTCGCCTTAGGTGTTGATCGCCTTATAATGTTAGCGTTAAAAGCTGATCATATAGAGCAGGTGATTAGTTTTCCCGTTGACCGTTCTTAAATTTGATGAGTTTAGAAATTTTAATAATGTTATAGTGTATCAATTGTGATACTATTACAAAATACCATCATGAAGTATCATTTAGTTTCAACGTATTAATTAAATGCTTCATGTTAATTACCGTTAAATATTAAAATTCTAGGTTCTTATGTTAGATAGATTAGGCATTACAGCCACATCATTATGTGCATTACATTGTATTATGCTGCCCATTATTTTACCTATATTACCTCTAATGGGCCTAAGCTTTTTAGCCGACCATACTTGGGAGCATGTATTCTTACTGATGACGGCAGCACTCGGTACAATTGCACTCTTTTCAGGCTTTAAACGTTACCATAAACGTTTGTACCCGTTTTATTTGCTCTACTTAGGTGTAGCGTTATATTGGATAAAACATGACTTTTCAGCAGCAGTTGAAATGTATTTTATAATAGGGGGAGCAAGCCTTATTATTGCTGCTCACTTTATTAATATTAAACTATGTAACAACTGTAAAGAATGTGATTCTCACACTTGTACTTCATAGTTTAACGTCAGTAGCAAACACGTAGAAAGCTGCAACTTACAGTTTGCATGTTGGTGCAAGGGTAATGGTTAATTAATATCCAATTCTTTCAGTTTTCTTGTTAAAGTGTTTCTTCCCCAGCCTAGTTTTTTAGCAGCATCCTGCTTATGTCCTTGCGTATAAAGTAGAGCTCGTTCTAGCATTATTTTTTCGAATTCAGGTGTGGCAGTATCTAAAATTGCACTATGGCCTTGTGCTAATTCTTGATCCATCCAATCACTCAATGCCGCTTGCCAAGATGATGCTTGTGAATTAATTTGTATTGTTTTCACAGTTAACTCACTTGGTAAGTCTTCCAATAATATCTCTTGACCACTAGCCATAACAGTGAGAAAGCGACAAATGTTCTCTAGTTGTCTGACATTCCCTGGCCACTGGCATTGTTGTAGGAACGCAGCAGCTTTTTTGCTGACCGATTTTGGCTCGACACTTAATTCGTTTGCTGCTTGTTTTAAGAAATGTTGACTTAACTGAGCAATATCTTCTTTTCTTTCGCGTAGGCTGGGTAGTTGAATGCGGATAACATTTAGTCGATGGAATAAGTCTTCCCTAAATTCACTATTATTTACTCTATCTTCTAGATTTTGATGTGTTGCGGCTATTATTCGAACATCTACTTGTACAGGCGAATGACCGCCAACACGGTAAAACTGACCATCAGATAAAACGCGTAATAATCGTGTCTGAATTTCTAGTGGCATATCGCCTATTTCATCTAAAAATAGCGTTCCGCCGTGAGCTTGTTCAAATCGTCCTTGCCGTACTGAATTTGCACCAGTAAATGCCCCTTTTTCATGTCCGAATAATTCTGATTCAATAAGATCTTTTGGAATTGCCGCCATATTAAGCGGTATAAATGGTGCGTGAGATCTAGGACTGTGTGAATGTAATGCATGAGCTACTAATTCTTTACCTGTCCCTGATTCACCATTAATTAAGACACTAATACTTGAACGAGATAAACGACCAATAGCCCGAAATACTTCCTGCATAGCTGGTGCTTCACCAATGAGACCGGCAGCTAAAGGAGCAACTTCTTTTTTCTGATTTTTCGCATTTTGCTCCCGAGCATGCGTTAATGCGCGATTCACTAAAGTAACAGCTTCATCCATATCAAATGGTTTGGGCAAATATTCAAATGCACCACCTTTATAGGCATTAACAGCACTATCTAGATCTGAATGAGCGGTCATGATAATGACGGGGATGTTAGGGTGATCTTTGCTTATGGAATTGAGTAGGCTCATACCATCAATATCAGGCATGCGAATATCAGAGATAATAACTTCAGGACGATCATGATCCAAAGCAATTAATAAATTACTCGCACTTTCAAACGATGCACTAGTAATATTAGCCTTAGTAAAAGCTTTCTCTAAAACCCAACGAATTGAGCTATCATCGTCAACAATCCAAACTTGTTCGGTAATCATGTTTTTTTCTCTTGCGTTAAAGTTATAAAAGTCAGTTATAGGCTTTTGGTATAGCTCTTTATATTAGTTTAGTGGTAAAAGAATCATAAATTCTGTATGACCAGGGCGACTATGACAAGATAGTTTTCCTTGGTGTTGGTTTACTAATGTTTGCGAAATAGATAGTCCTAAGCCGGTACCATTAGAACGACCAGAGACCATAGGGTAAAATAATGTATCTTGAATATTAACTGGAATGCCGGGCCCATCGTCAATAATACTGATCACTACTGATAATTTTACTCGCTTTCCGTTTATTGTTTTATTACTCGCAATACGGGTTTTAAGGGTGATAATATTTTCAGCTGATATTGCTTGAATAGCATTGTTGACAATATTTAATACTGCTTGCTGAATTTTTTCTTGATCACATTCTACACTGGGAATCGAAGGGTCGTAGTCACGTTTAAGTTCTATTATTTTCTCACTAGAAAAATTAACAATTTGGCAAACTTTTTCCAGTACAGAATGAATGTTATGAGTCTCTATTTGCGGTAACTGGTTGGGGCCTAAAAGCCGGTCAACTAAGTTTGTTAATCTATCAGCTTGCTCAATAATCATCTCAGTGTATTCTTGCTGATCTTGATCTAACTCTTTATTCAACAACTGTGCAGCACCCCGTAAACCACCAAGCGGGTTCTTAATTTCATGGGCTAAGCCCTTAATCAAATCACGTGCAGCGATCCACTGTTGCTGTTGAAATACTTCAAGGCTAATTTGTTTTTGCTGATCAATTTGTTTAAATTCAATAAGCACATGAGAAACACGATTAAACTCGACCGCGGAAGCAGTTACTTCGGCAGTAAAGCGATGACTTTCACTAAACTCCACGACTATTTCACTATCAGTAAACTCTTGCCCTGTCGCCAGTAATTGAGTTAAGCGGGTATGCGTTATGGAAGTATTGGCAAAGATCAGATCATGGGGCCTACCGTACAATTTATTTAAACTTTTAATCAGTAGGGCTTCAGCAGCAGGGTTTAGATAGCAAATCTTTAATTCTTGATCGAGTATTAGCACGGCAGTAACCAATTGGTTTGCTAATGCTTGTTGATAGCCTATTTTTAATTGTTGTATTTCTTGCCTAGATTGCAACATAAAACCCCACTCTCATTTCACATGCGCACTAATGTGGTGCATATAATTCAGTATATTCTAGAAAGGTCTTATTTGCAGGGTAAAATGCCGCTATTTGGTGCTAATTGTTGTTAATTGGCTGAGGCACGATGCATATAAAACGTTATTGCTTTAGATAATGCAATTACCTTGCCCTTTTCGTTGATTAATTCCATTTTTATTTGGTGTTCGCCACGGTCAATATTTCGAAGCGAAAACATGGTGTGCGTTTGAGGTTTTTGATGTGGAGTATCGTCTAAGATAAGCTGGATTTTTAAACCGCGCTTAAAGATTGGTTTAATACTACCACTGATGTAAACAGAACCAGTATTATCACGTATGGTAGCGTTATCCTTAGGGTGATTGATAACAACTTGATAATCGTCTTCAATCTTCTTGGTGTTAATATCTAAAACTTGCGTTTCAACTTTGGTGGAAGATTTGATGACATTTCCAGGTTTAGTTGTGACTTCTTCAGCACCAGGTCTTGGCGTGTCCGAATAGACTAATTCCCCTTTTTCATTGCGCCATACATATATCTTAGCGGTACTCGCATTTACGGGAGTTGCTATTGATAAAGTGAGCAATGTCAGCAATATAAGTCTAATCATAATTAATAAGTATATCCTGTTCCTTTAGATATATCCAAGCACACCAAAGTGCGTACATAGGTAATTATAATTTATACAAAAATTCTAAGTTTTGCCACTTAAAAATGTATTTACTTTATCAAAGAGTTTTTGATAATAAAAAAGCCCACTAAAGTGGGCTTTATATTTAAAAATTTAAGTCAAAGCACTAGGCTTAATACTTATAATTTCTAACTAGTAATTAAACGCTATAGTACATATCAAATTCTACTGGATGAGTAGTAGAGTTCAATAATTCAATTTCTTCTCGTTTAAGGCCGATGTATGCATCGATCATATCGCTATCCATTACACCACCAACAGTTAAGAATTCTTTGTCGGCTTCTAGAGCGTCTAATGCTTCTTCAAGTGAAGAGGCAACTTGTGGAATTTCCGCCGCTTCTTCTGCTGGTAAGTCATATAGATCTTTATCCATAGCATCACCAGGGTGGATTTTGTTTTTGATACCGTCAAGGCCTGCCATCAGCATTGCTGAGAAAGCTAAATATGGGTTAGCTGTAGGATCAGGGAAACGTACTTCAATGCGCATTGCTTTCGGCGAAGGTACCATTGGGATACGAATAGAAGCAGAACGATTACGAGCTGAGTAAGCAAGCATTACTGGTGCTTCAAAACCAGGCACAAGGCGTTTGTACGAATTAGTTGACGCATTAGTGAAAGCGTTTAATGCTTTAGCATGCTTGATAATACCACCAACGTAATAAAGCGCTAGTTCAGATAAACCGCCGTATTTATCACCAGAGAATAAGTTAACACCATCTTTAGCGAGCGATTGATGTACATGCATACCTGTACCGTTGTCACCTACTAATGGCTTAGGCATAAAGGTGGCAGTTTTGCCGTATGCATGCGCAACGTTATGCACAACATACTTATAAATTTGTACTTCATCTGCCTTTAATACCATAGTATTAAAGCGACAAGCGATTTCGTTTTGGCCAGCAGTAGCAACTTCATGATGATGTGCTTCAACAACTAAGCCCATATCTTCCATCACTAAACACATAGCAGAACGTAGGTCTTGTGAGGAATCAACAGGGGCTGTTGGGAAGTAGCCGCCTTTAACTCCAGGACGATGACCCATATTGCCTTCTTCGTATTCAGTACCAGAATTCCAACAAGCTTCTTTATCATCAATCTTATAGAATGAACCACTCATGTCGGTATGGAAACGAACATCATCAAAAACGAAGAATTCAGGCTCTGGACCAATTAATACCGTATCAGCAACACCAGTGCTACGCATATACTCTTCAGCGCGTTTAGCTACAGAACGAGGATCACGGCTATACCCTTGCATTGTTGTTGGTTCTAAAATATCACAACGAATGTTCAAGGTAACTGCTTCTGTGAATGGGTCTAATACAGCACTTTCTGCATCAGGCATCATTACCATGTCAGATTCATTAATACCTTTCCAACCTTGAATTGAAGAGCCATCGAACATTTTACCGTCTTCGAAGAAGTCTTCGTTAACTTGGTGATGAGGAATAGAAACGTGTTGTTCTTTACCTTTTGAATCAGTGAAACGAAGGTCAACAAATTTGACATCGTGCTCTTTAATTAAATCGAATACTGCTTGTGACATTGTGTCTCTCCAGTGAGGTTAGTTTTAAATTTTGTTGGTTTGCACCAATTGCTATGGCAAACATAAGCTAAAATTATGCCAACAATAAAAACCTTAATAAACAGGATATTACAATAGGCGAAAAATATCGTTTGCACCTGTATGGTGCTCGCCCAGATCTTTTTGGTGCATCCAAGGTTGGGTTGTTCACACTATAGACTATTCTAAAAATTTGTCCTGTAATTAAATTGAATATTTTATCGCAAAATTAATTTTAGTAAATTTTTATTAGGCTAAAATTTGCTTTTGCAGAATTGATATCTTTTTGAACAAAACAGCTGTATAATGCGCGCCAAATTATAGCCCTATTCATAAGTCGTGCTTTGGTAGCATAACTTATGATAGTAACAGCGAGTAACGCCTGTGTTAGATAAATTACGTAACGTCGCAATTATTGCCCACGTTGACCACGGAAAAACCACCCTTGTTGATAAATTACTTGAGCAATCTGGCACATTAGGTTCGCGTAGCGATCATGATGAGCGAGTAATGGACTCGAATGATATCGAGAAAGAACGTGGTATCACCATCTTAGCGAAGAATACCGCTGTTAACTGGAATGGTTACCGTGTCAATATCGTCGACACTCCTGGTCATGCTGATTTTGGTGGAGAAGTTGAGCGAGTAATGTCAATGGTAGATTCAGTATTATTGATAGTTGACGCACAGGAAGGCCCTATGCCACAAACGCGTTTTGTTACACAAAAAGCGTTTGCTCAAGGGTTAAAGCCTATTGTTGTAATCAATAAAGTTGATAAGCCGGGTTCTCGTCCAGATTGGGTTATGGATCAAGTATTTGAATTGTTTGATAACCTTGGCGCTTCTGATGAACAACTTGATTTTAAAGTTGTTTATGCTTCGGCTATTAATGGTTGGGCTTCACTAGAAGAGGGTGAAACTGGCGGTGATATGACACCTTTATTCAATACTATTATTGAAGAAGTCCCATCGCCAAATGCTGACCCTGATGGTTCATTCCAAATGCAAATATCACAACTTGATTACAGCTCTTATTTAGGTGTTATCGGTGTTGGTAGAATTAAACGCGGTAGTGTTAAGCCTAATCAACAAGTGACAATTCAATTGGCCAATGGCGGAGTGCATAACGCGAAAGTTGGTAAAGTATTTGGTTACCTTGGTTTAGAGCGCCATGATATAGATGAAGGTTTCGCGGGTGATATAATTGCCATTACTGGATTAGGCGAGCTTAAAATATCGGATACTATTTGTTGCCCAACTGAGGTCGAAGGTTTACCTGCACTATCTATTGATGAGCCTACCATTAATATGACATTCCAAGTAAATACCTCTCCATTTTGTGGTAAAGAAGGTAAATATGTTACTTCACGAAATATCAAAGACAGACTAGAGAAAGAATTAGTACATAACGTTGCTTTACGTGTTGAACAGTTAGATGATCCAGATAAGTTTAAAGTATCAGGTCGTGGGGAATTGCATCTTGGTATTTTAATTGAAAATATGCGCCGTGAAGGTTTTGAACTCGCCGTGTCACGTCCTGAAGTTATCGAGCGTGAAATTAACGGTGAGCTGCAAGAACCTTATGAAACTGTAACGATTGATGTTGAAGAGCAGCATCAAGGCGCTATCATGGAAAAAATGGGTGTTCGTAAAGCTGAATTAACTGATATGGCCCCTGATGGTACTGGTCGTATTCGTATGGACTTTATTATGCCTAGTCGTGGCCTAATTGGTTTCCAAACAGAATTTATGACACTAACCTCGGGTTCAGGTTTAATTTATCATACATTTTTTGAATACGGACCGCATAAAGGTGGCGATATTGGTCAACGCAAAAATGGTGTGATGATCGCTAATGCAACAGGTAAAGCGTTAACTAACGCTTTATTTAATTTGCAATCTCGTGGTCGTATGATGATTGGTCATGGTGTTGAAATTTATGAAGGTCAAGTTATTGGTATTCATAGCCGTGATAATGATTTAACGGTTAACGCTCTTAAAGGTAAGCAATTAACCAACGTACGTTCATCAGGAACTGATGAAGCACAAGTACTAACGCCGCCAATTTTAATGACTTTAGAGCAAGCATTAGAGTTTATTGACAACGATGAATTGGTAGAAGTTACACCTGAAAGTATTCGTATTCGTAAAAGATTCTTAAAAGAAAATGACCGTAAACGTGAAGGTCGCGCTGCTAAATAACATTTTAATTGACAATGCGTGATGTTGAAACCGCTTAATAGCTTATTGAGCGGTTTTTTTATGGAAAAATTACGATGATAACTTGATGTTTTATATTAACTAAAAAATTAAGTTAATATCTTGTTACTTTTTGTTGTTCAAATAACGAGCAAAGATAATCTTTGCTGCTAGACTTAAGAGGTAAGTTAGTTTTTTATTCACACCATTTCATTAGTGTTCAGCAAAGGGAGTTGCAGTATGTCACCCGCTCAACAGAAAAAGTTACAAGAACTCAGCATTATATTTAGTCAAGGTAAAGCTAGCCCCAAACAGATCCAACAATTATCTGAATTGCTTGCACAAATAAACCGTGTGCACGAGCAGTCGCTTAGTCAAGAGCACAGAATCGCTGAGCCTAGACTGCCTTGATTATTAGGCTAAATTACTATATTCCACTTTTCTTGCGCAAGCGATAACGTTAACTAGAAGGTGAACTTGAAGTAGAGCTCGTCTCAAGACAGTCTCTTCCTGCATTGCTAAAACTTCTTCATTAGTACTTAGCTTATAATCACAATAAAATGAAACTAGTTATTGTTTTTATAGGTTGCGGCATCAATCACTGAATATAAGTGAAATAAAGCTGCGATAATTGCCGGTATTACTAACATCCAAAGTGCATAGCCACCCACGCATACAATAGCAAAAATAATGGCAGGAAATAATCTTCCTTGCACCAATTGCCCTAAACCGGGAAAAAACACATTACAAATTGCTGCGATAACATTACCCGTTGATCCTTGGCTGGCCATCTTCTCTCCTCATATATCTAAGTGAATTACTAGTAAACAGTAAAAGGTTATCATAATATAATCCTAATCATTTAAAAATCATCCAATTGTTAGCAAATATGAGTTCTCTGCAAACGTTATTCTCCAGAGTAAAACACGCTTTGCCATGGCGGTACTATCTATCTTTTTTTCATTACCTTCGAAAGCGCCTCAGGCAAGCGCAGTTGCAAGTTGTGGCTGGATATCTTTCTTACGTGAGTTTAATGTCACTTGTTCCATTGATGGTAGTCGCTTTATCCATAGCAACCGCATTTCCAATTTTTGCAGACATTCATAGCAGTGTTCAACAATTTGTCTATGACAATTTTGTGCCAACAGCAAGTGATGTTGTACAACAATATTTATCTTCTTTTGTAGATAATGCTTCTAAAATGTCTGCTGTAGCGATCACATTTCTGTTCGTTGCTGCTTTATTATTGGTCTCGGTTATCGATAAAACATTCAATAATATTTGGCAAGTAACCAAAAAACGCCGCACGATAACCTCATTTTCCATGTACTGGATGATCCTAACGTTAGGACCTATTCTTGTTGGGGCAAGTATTGCCATTACCTCTTATCTTGTTTCTTTAGTCTCATCAGGCGTAAATGACAGTTATGGTCTTATGGGACTGTTTTTTCGGTTACTGCCCTTATTAGCATCCTTAGCAGCGTTTATACTTTTATATATGTTAGTACCAAATAAAGAAGTCTCTTTAAAGTATGCTTTTTCAGGTGCATTGTTCGCTGCGATTCTGTTTGAATTTGCCAAGAAAATTTTTGCGGTATACCTAACCGCTTTTCCATCCTATCAAGCTATTTATGGTGCCTTGGCCATTGTGCCTATTTTATTTTTATGGGTATATTTATCTTGGCTGATCGTGCTAGGCGGTGCGGTAATTACGGTATCTTTACAAGAATATAATTTAGAGAATGAAGAACAATGATAGTACTAATTCAAAGAGTGTCTCGTGCAAGTGTTACTGTTAATAACGAAGTGATTGGCTCAATAGATAAAGGCTTGCTTGTTTTCTTAGCTGTTCAGCCTGATGATAACCAGATTAAAGCAAAACGCTTGGCAGAACGGGTCGCGGGCTATCGAGTTTTTAACGATGAAAACGGAAAAATGAACTTGAATGTTAAACAGGCAGGAGGAGATATTTTAGTTGTTTCACAATTTACCTTAGCAGCCGATACCAACAGTGGTATGCGCCCAAGTTTTACCTCTGCAGCAAAACCTGAGTTTAGTAATGACTTGTATCAATACTTTTGTCAGCAATTGCGCGAACGTGGTTTTACTGTACCCACAGGTGAATTTGCGGCAGATATGAAAGTAGCATTGCTCAATGATGGCCCCGTTACATTTACCTTAACTATTTAAGCCGAGTTTAATTAAATTGGTACTTGTTTACCGTGCTGCCAAAATTTCTGCCAACGAGAAAAAGTATTTTTTGGCAAAAAACTATATTTATTACGCTTTAAACGCTTATAGCTTTGCCATTGTGTAGGGATCAAATGAATGACAATATTTAAATAATTGGGCACATGAAAATACGTAATTTCATGTAAAGGTGATAATTGCTGCAAAATAGTTAATAGTAGATTAACTTCATTATCGCTAGCGTCTGGTAAGTTAATTGATAAGCAAGTATTGGTCTTAATATGTTGAGTTATGTGCTCTAACTGATTAATAGTGTTGTCGTAGCTCTGTATATCTTGCTGAAAAATATCACAAATAAACCAATCAAATTGCGTTTTGTTTTCTTGTAACCATTGCTGGCTATCGCTGAAAACCACATGCATTGGATTTTTTTCTGGGTTGAAGTACTGATTAAAGCAATCAATCACATCGCTGCTATGTTCAATACTATGTATTGAAATATCTTCCGACAAGTTATTTATAAAGCGCTGAATATTACCGCCGCCTAAGCCTAGCTCAACTATTGAATTGGGTTTGAAAAATAATAAAGGCAACATAAGGGCAGTTTGATGAGGTAATGTCAATTTCCAAGGCTTACGCTTGAGCATAACACTTTGAATAACTTGCTCATTATTATTGCCACTAAAAGCTAGCCAACGATAATGTTCATTCTCACTTACAGAAATGGCTTCATTACCTTGATTAAAATAAGCGAGCTTACCTTGTGCAATGTGCTTTGCTAATTGCATAATTACCTAATAGTTATAGCAAATAAAAGTTACTTTCATTAAGGATAGTCAATGAATACCCTAAGAGCACCTAATACTGCTGATGAGTTTGCACAATATTACCAGTTGCGGTGGCAAATATTAAGGAAACCTTGGGGGAAACTATTAGGCTCAGAGCAAGATGGAGTGGAGCTACAGTCAATTCATCGCATGATAGTTGATGAAAACAACGATGTCATTGCTGTCGGCCGTTTAGAAAAACTTGCAGATAACCAAGGTCAGATACGCTACATGGCAGTGGCAGAGAAAGTTCAAGGCCAAGGATTAGGACAACAAATTATTATTGAGCTAGAACAACAAGCCATGTTGCTAGGAATGACTAAGGTTTTTTTAAATGCCCGTGAAAATGTAAAAAAATTTTATCAAAAACAAGGTTATGAAAACCAAGGTTTTTCTCATACATTATTCGATGAGCTAAAACATTTTCGTATGGAAAAAGTATTAGCGACATCTGAGCAACATAAAAAAGTACCGGCACAAGCGCTTCAAAATCTTTGGCATAAAACCATTCCTCTAAGTAAAGCAATGAATCTTCAAATTAGCTATTTTGACAGCCAAAAACTAGTAACTCATTGTGATGCTGAATTTAACCAAAACCTGCATCACACTATGTTTGCAGGTAGTATTTATACTTTAGCCACCTTAACTGGCTGGGGCTGGGTTTACCTTGCATTACAAGATAAACAGCAATCGCAGACAGACATTGAAGGTGATATTGTATTAGCCGATGCCAATATTCGTTATCATTCCCCAATAAAGGGCTTAGCATATGGGCAAGTAGTAAAAGAAGAAGTATTAGGGGACTTTGCTCCCTTATTAAAAGGCAAGAATGCCCGGATAAAATTAACGGCGCATATATATTGCGGTGAAAATATCGCAGCAACCTTTACTGGTTGTTATTTCGTATTAGCCAAAAAATAATGGAGGGAATGAACATGATTAAACAATGCATAGCTATAACACTCATATTGATGAGTTTTTATTCATCGGCACAGAATGCGGTTGAGAAATTAGTAATAAATAAAACACTCGATTTATTTCATCAAGCGGCCAGTGTTGCTGATGCAAAGCAATACTTAGGGTTGCTTACTGAAGACGCTATTTTTCTAGGTACCGATGCGAGTGAACGTTGGAGTAAATCACAATTTTCAGACTTTGTCTTACCTCGCTTTCAACAAGGAAAAGGGTGGCTATATGAGGTTAACCAACGGAATGTCAACTTGCTGGCAGGTAATTCGACTGCCTTTTTTGACGAAGTTTTAATCAATAAAAATTATGGCCGATGCCGAGGCTCAGGTGTATTAGTTAAAACAAGTAATGGTTGGAAAATAAGCCAGTACAGTTTATCTGTGCTTGTTCCTAATGGTATTTCTAATCAAGTAATAGAAATAATCAAAATGCACGAGCAACTGTGATGATGACACATCAATTGGTTAATAAAAGTGTTGGTATCATTGGTTGTGGCTGGCTAGGCAAAGCCTTAGCCATTTCTTTATTAGAACAAGGTATTGATATGCTTGCTACTAGCAGTCAGTTAGAAAATGTAAAGCAGTTAAATCAACAAGGAATAAAAGCTAATCAATTAGTTTTACCTGCGACAACTGAACAACTTGCACGACATAAAATTTTTGCTCAACATGCGTTGGTTATTGCTATTACCCCGAAATTTAAGCAAGGGCGAACAGATTATGCTGAGAAAATAGCGCAACTGGTCGCTGCTGCAACTAAAAAAGGTAAGGTTCAGCGCATTATACTATTGTCCAGCACAGCAATTTATACCGATTTAGTTGGCCGTGTGGATGAAGCCAGCGAGTTAAGTTTGACTTTGAACAAAGTATCTATGCTTCATAAGGCTGAGCAGGCGGTATTATCCTTTAACAGTAAAGGAACTGTAATAAGGTTAGCGGGTTTAGTTGGCCCAGAACGTCATCCAGGAAAGTTCATTTTAGCCAATAAAACCTTAAGTAATGCTACTGCACCGGTGAATTTAATTCATCAACAAGATGCCGTAGGTTTAATAGAGTCGTTATTAAACTCTGGAAATGAGCAGGGGGTATTTAATGGCGTAAGTGATACCCATGTCAACAAACAAAACTATTATCAAGTGGCAGCAACAGCACTGGGTTTAGCAGCCCCTATATTTTCGCCAACTGACTCCAACCAAAGAAATAGAGTTGTGAGTGGTGATAAAGTAAAACAAATATTAAAGTATAAGTTTACTTACCCTGACCTGCTCTCTTGGTTATAATAGATTTTGCTGTTAATTTTTCCGGATCTCACTTGAATTTATTCTCTAAAGCCTTTCTTGAACGCCATCGTCTAAAACTGCTATTTTTGGTGGTTTGGTTACATGTTTCAGCATTGGATCTGTTTTATATTACCTATAGAGGCCCGGTATTTATGTGGCAAGAAAATGCCCAGTGGCTGACTTTGCTAGTGCATATCCTTATTGCTGTGATCACTGTTGGTTTTTATCAATTGGTTAGACACTCTGTCAATAAATATAGTGAAAAGAAAAAACAATAATGCGTGTTGTATTAGCGCCGATGGAAGGCGTGTTAGATCATTTAATGCGGGATTTACTCACCAAGGTGGGCGGTTATGATTTATGCGTTACCGAATTTGTTCGTGTGGTTGATCAAGTTATTTCAGATCGCGCTTATTTTCGCTCATGTCCAGAACTGAAAAATGCTAGTGTTTACGGTTGTACTACCGAAGCAGGAACACCTGTGCGAGTGCAATTACTAGGGCAACATCCAACATGTATGGCAGATAATGCCGCTAAAGTCATTGAGCTAGGCTCACAGGGTATTGATATTAACTTTGGCTGCCCAGCAAAAATGGTTAATAAAAACCGCGGCGGTGCGATATTATTGAAAGACCCTGAAAATCTCTATCAAATAATTAAAGCTGTTAAAGAATCTGTCCCCAAAGAAACAATTGTCAGTGCAAAAATTCGCTTAGGCTATGAAGACAAATCCCTAGCTATTGAAAATGCTCAGGCAGTTGAAGCAGCTGGCGCGAATGAACTCACTGTACATGCAAGAACTAAGTTAGAAGGCTATAAGCCACCAGCTCATTGGCAGTGGATCGCTAAAATCAATCAGCAAGTGAACATACCTGTGATAGCTAACGGGGATATATTTACCTTAAGTGATGCGCGTAAATGTCGGGAAGTTTCTACTTGTAATGACATCATGGTGGGTCGTGGCGCATTAATGTTACCTAATTTAGCACAAGTGATTAAACAGACTGCGGAAGAGTTGCCTTGGTCAGAGGTACAGAAGTTATTACTTAATTATACGCGCTGTGAAACTTATGGTGACAAGAGTAAATATTACCCTAACCGGATCAAACAATGGTTGAAGTATTTAAAACTACAATACAGTGAAGCAGCTGAGCTGTTTCAAGAGGTTCGTACCCTTAAAACAGCACAAGATATTATAGCTACACTTTAAGAGAAAAATTCTGTTTTTTCTAACTTAGTTACCAAAGGCCTTAATATACCTTCAGCAAAAATTGCCGCGTAAAAAAGTATTAATATATTTACTGCATAAGCGCGATGAAAAATTAATGACTCACTAACATTAGAATGAATTGAGATGCTACCGATTAACAAAGCAATAAAAGCACCGGCATAAACAAATATTATTTGTTTACTCAGTATTCTTGCTAAAAAATAACTAGCAGGAGTAGCTTCAATTTCGTTTGAAAATAAGTATTTAAGACCAATTATTGACTTTGTTAAGCCGTGTGGTCCAAAAGCAATCACAGTGACACTATACATAAATAGCACTAAAAAAAGTAAGCTTGCATAGTCGTTGTAAAAAAATATATCCCCTCCCAATATAATCAGCATTACAATAGCGCCGATAATAACTGCGAGACTAATAGCTGTTTGCATAATATTTCTCCATTTCCAATTAACGTCGGGTGTAGATGAAATAACAAATAATTCTTGTGGGGATACATTGAACGTACCGGCTAAAGCTAATTGTGTTTCAGCAGAGGCTTTCCCTTCTTTTTCCACTCTTTGAATGGTACGTAAACTCAAGCCAGAAGCTTTTGCAAGTAAATCTTGTGACCAACCATTGTCTTGGCGAAGTCTTTTTAAATTTTCGACACAAATGGTTTTTGCGTGGCTAGGCATGGGATACTCCAAAGCAGGGTAAGTTACCCTAGAACGTTTTTAAAATGTTATTCCGCTATTTTACGTTTGCAAGCATGTGTAACATAGCTAGAAAAAGCGAGCATTATCTTACGTCATTATAGCGACATTATTATGACAAACGAAGTGTAGCAAAGGCTAGAGTAAGACTTGAATATATATCATACAGATCTCTGTAGGTAGTTAAATGCAGTCGCTATAGAAAGGCATTGAAATACATTGGTTACGGAGGAGGCTACCATTGATTTAGTACTTCCCTATTTGGGCTGCTTAATCATAGTTTGCCTGATAATTAGGGTATCAACAGCAAGGGAATAAAAGCTAAAACAACTAGGCTCTTAGCGAATGCAATTGCTTTTAGCATAGTCATACAGTTGTATGTATTGTTGAATTACGTCGTGCTTTGATATGGCAATCATGATACAAAGTGATACAGATTGGTAACATCTGGTACGTCTTTTTTTACAGGTTTCGTTATCATTTATTCACCTTATTATGATTAAACGAAGAATCACATGAAAAATATAATACAACAGATATCCTTAAGCTTACTTATCGGTTTCTTGGCTGTTAATTCTCAATATTTATCAGCACAAGAAAGCGAAGAAAAATCCGCAAGCTCGACACAAGAATCACAAAACGGTGGTTTTCTAAAGTTAGGTTATGGTTACAAAGTTGAAATAAACCCCTATGTTGATGAGCTGAACAAATTTTCTTTGTTTGTGAATGGACGCTATCAATGGCATGGACTTTTTGTTGAGGCTTTTTATGGTGCCAATGAACGAAATGAAGGATTGAGTATCGGTTACAACTTTTATGATACTGAAAATTGGAATTTTGACATTAGTACCATCAAAGCGCATGGCGAAATAGATGTTGATGTATTTGATACCGGCAAGCGGTTAGTCCAAAACTTTGATTATACCGAAATGATTGGCTTGAGAGCTACGGGCAGTTTTGAGCAGGCCACGGTGCAATTTATGTTAGCCCCTTACGGCATCAGAAGTGATTTTGACGATGCCATATATGCCTCTATGTGGTTAGGAAGATCATGGCAAGTAAAAAATTGGGAGCTCCACGGCAGTATCGGTTTGGAATATCGCTCACAAGAGATTCTTGATCACTATTATGGTATTTCAGCAGAAGAGTCAACAGAGCACTTTGCACCCTATGAAGCTGATGCTGGCATTGATGTTACTGCTCAAGTTTCAGCAAGTTACCCAATCTCAACTAATGTACTCTTTGAAACTTATGCAAAATATACTAATTTCTCAGACAGTATTGAGGATAGCCCGGTGATGAAATTTGCGGCTGGTCTGGATGGCAGGGCCAAAGACTATACGGAAATTGGTATTCTTGTCAGCTATGTTTTTTAGTGGAGAGTAATCATGAAGGACTTCATTAAACAAAAAGTTACTCCTAATAGCATGGCTTACTTATCTTTATTAGTCATTATTTACAGCTTAGCCTTTTCTAACCAAGTGGTTGCTAAAGATAATTCAACGGCATACTCATTATCTATTGAACCACAGCAGTGTGTTGCGATGCGTCAAGGGCAGCTATGCTATGTTGATGTCAAGATCGCTTGGCGAGCAGGGCAAACGGGTAGCTACTGTTTGTTTTCGTCATTACACCAGGAAGCATTACAATGTTGGTCAAATGCCGTAATAGGAACATTTCAGCAAGAAATGTCTGCACAAGAAAATATCGTTTTTAGTGTCAAACGACAGGGTAGTTCGATTAGTTTAATTTCTAAAGAATTAAAAATGGCTTGGGTTTACGATAAAAGCACCCGAAAAAATATCAGCTGGCGTATGTTTTAGTACTTTAGCCTGTGTCACAAAGTCTTCATCTTGATTGTCCTAGATGATAGTGAATTTGCTCTGTGATGTTTATTTTAAAGCTGAAGACTATCACTGTACCTAAACGATAGAAAACACGTTTCTATCGTTTAGGAATGTACTCTTACAAACTTGGCAATAATTGCTTTGGCATAAACTGATTGAATTCACTGTCGCTAATAATCGCTGAAGCTTCAACAATATCAGGGGCGAAATATCGGTCTTTGTCATAGAAACTTACTGTTTCACGTAGTAGCGCTTTAGCTTGTTCAATAATTGGTGAGCCTTTTAATGGCGATCTAAAGTCTAAACCTTGAGCTGCAGCTAAATATTCAACGGCCAATACACCATTAGTATTTTCGCTCATGTCAGCTAAACGTCTGCCTGCAAATGCAGCCATAGAGACATGATCTTCTTGGTTCGCAGAGGTTGGTAAACTATCCACTGACGCTGGGTGTGCAAGGCTTTTGTTTTCTGAAGCCAGCGCTGCTGCAGTCACTTGAGCAATCATAAATCCAGAGTTTACTCCTCCATTGTCTACTAAAAATGGTGGTAATTTACTTAAACTGGCATCAATTAACAACGCCATGCGGCGTTCTGATAATGAGCCTATCTCAGCTATCGCTAAGGCTAAGTTGTCTGCTGCCATAGCCACTGGCTCAGCGTGGAAGTTACCCGCTGAAATAAAATCGCCCTCGTTGGCAAATACTAATGGATTATCGGTTACACCATTGGCTTCTACATGAAGTACTTCAGCTGCTTGTCGAATTTGTGTTAAGCAAGCGCCCATGACTTGTGGTTGGCAACGAAGTGAGTAGGGATCTTGTACTTTTTCACAATCAACATGAGATTGTGCAATTTCAGAGTCATCAGTTAGTACGTGCCGATATGCACTGGCAGCATCAATTTGGCCTTGCTGACCACGTACAAAGTGTACACGATGATCAAACGGTGCTCGGCTACCTTTCGCGGCTTCAACAGTTAAAGCACCTATAGTGGTACCTGCAGCATATAAATCTTCAGCTAAGAATAAGCCCTCTAAGGCAAAAGCCGTAGAAGCTTGCGTGCCATTTAATAGCGCTAAACCTTCTTTTGCCGCTAATGTAATTGGCTCTAAACCGGCAATTTTTAAGCCTTCTGTAGCAGAAATGATTTTATCTTGGTAAGACATTTCGCCCTCACCTAGCAAAGGTAAAACCATGTGTGATAATGGCGCTAAATCGCCAGAAGCACCGACTGAGCCTTTTTTAGGCACACAAGGGTAAACTTGTGCATTAAGTAAAGTAATTAGCGCTTGAATGACCTGAAGGCGAATACCTGAAAAGCCTCGAGATAAAGAGTTGATCTTTAATACCATCATTAATCTTACCGTCGCATCTTCCATATATTCACCGAAGCCAGCTGAATGCGAAAGCACAATAGAGCGTTGCAATAATTCTAATTCATCATTTTTAATACGGGTACTGGCAAGTAGACCAAAACCGGTGTTAATACCGTAAACAACGCGATCATCTTTAATCACTTGTTGCACCGCGTCGGCACTTTTATTGATATCTGAAAAAGCACTTTCATCAAGGCTGTATTCAATCCCATCATAACGATCAACAGCACGTAATTGTGCTAATGTTAGATGCCCTGGGGTGATATTCAGTTTGTTGATTATAGTTGTCATGATTAAGCTCCTTTTTGACCGTTGGCACCAGAAATCATGGGTAAATCTAGCCCTTGCTCTTTGGCACAGTTAACGGCAATGTCATATCCTGCATCAGCATGGCGCATAACACCAGTTGCTGGGTCATTCCATAAAACACGTCCAAGACGAGTTGCTGCTTCATCAGTACCATCAGCCACGATAACGACACCAGCATGTTGGCTAAAGCCCATACCTACACCACCACCGTGATGTAAACTCACCCAAGTGGCGCCACCAGACGTTGATAACAAAGCGTTCAGTAAAGGCCAATCTGAAACGGCATCAGAGCCATCTAACATGCTCTCGGTTTCACGGTTTGGTGAAGCAACAGAGCCAGAATCTAAATGATCGCGACCGATAACAACGGGCGCGGATAACTCACCATTTTTGACCATTTCATTAAAGGCCAATGCTAAACGTGCTCTGTCTTTTAAGCCTACCCAACAGATACGTGATGGTAAGCCTTGAAAAGCAATGCGCTCTTTGGCCATATCTAACCAATTATGTAACTGTGGATTGTCAGGAATTAACTCCTTCACTTTAGCATCGGTCTTATAGATATCTTCTGGATCGCCAGACAGTGCCACCCAACGAAATGGACCAATACCTTCGCAGAATAGTGGACGTACATAAGCAGGCACAAAACCCGGAAAATCAAAGGCATTTTCCACACCTTCTTCGAAGGCCATTTGACGAATATTATTACCGTAATCTGTGGTTGCGGAGCCAGCAGCTTGTAAATCAAGCATAGCTTGTACTTGAATTGCCATCGATTGTTTAGCCGCCTTAACTACCGCTGCTTCATCTTTTTTACGCATGTCAGCGGCTTGCTCCATGGTCCAACCTTGCGGTAAATAACCATTTAAAGGATCATGAGCGGAGGTTTGGTCAGTTACCACATCTGGGGTAATGCCGCGTTTAACTAATTCAGGAAAAACGTCAGCAGCATTTCCTAAAAGGCCAACAGAGATTGCTTCGCCTTTTGCAGTAGCATCATTAATGATTGCTAAAGCGTCGTCTAAATTAGTCGCTTTTTTATCAACATAACGAGTTTGCAACCGAAAGTCGATGCGTGATTCATCACATTCAACCACCAAAGCTGAATAACCGGCCATGGTTGCTGCCAGTGGTTGAGCACCACCCATACCACCTAAACCGCCAGTTAACACCCATTTACCTTTAGCACTACCGCCAAAGTGTTGTTTGGCCATTGCAACAAACGTTTCGTAGGTTCCTTGCACTATGCCTTGAGAGCCGATGTAAATCCATGAGCCAGCGGTCATTTGACCGTACATCATTAAGCCTTTTTTATCTAACTCATTAAAATGTTCCCAGTTGCCCCAATTTGGCACTAAGTTAGAGTTAGCAATTAACACACGGGGTGCATCGCTATGCGTCTTGAAAACGCCAACGGGTTTGCCTGATTGCACCATTAGGGTCTCATCGTCTTCAAGACGGTTCAACACTTCGATAATTTTGTCATAACACTGCCAATCACGCGCTGCTCTACCAATACCACCATACACAACTAAAGATTGTGGGTGCTCTGCAACTTCTGGATCTAGGTTATTCATAAGCATGCGCTTTGCCGCTTCTGTTAACCAGCTTTTGGCGGTTATTTTACTACCACGGTCTGCTCGTATCACTCTTGAAGTATCAAGGCGTGGGTCTACATTATTTGTTGTCATGGGGTGTCCTCACTATATCTATAAAGCTATCGGGCTTTATTTTTTCGAATTTCATAATCAATTAACTATAGTTGTCAGAATTAATTGTGACGTAAATTTCTAACAGTATTTTTTAAAAAACTAAATGATTACCTAAACGGTATTTATTACCAGGGGCTGTTAAAATTGCCAAACTTACCACGCCTTTACTGGACCACGTTCTACGCTTAACTTGTAAACACGGCTGAGCAGTACTGATATTGAGCAACTGACAAATATCTTCCTGAGCTAAAATAGCTTCAATTTCATGGGTTGCTTCTGTTAATGGTGCTACAGCGGATAAATATTCGTGGGGAGTCGTTTCGGTAAAATCTTGCAGTAGGTATTCTGGTACTAATGCGGCATTAACGTATCGTTGCTCTAATTGAATAGGGAAACCGTTTTCAAAATGTAATATTTGCGATAAATACACATGTTCATTATTTTTTAAATTTAGTAAAATGCTAACTTCTTCGTTTACGGCAATAGATTTAAGCATTAACTGCTTAGCATGATGTTTATGACCACGCTCTTGAATTTCATCGCTAATATTGCGAATTTCTAGTAATGATGATTGAGACTTAAAAGTCGCAACAAAAGTACCAGAGCCTTGAGAGCGAACAAGAATTCCTTGCTCAGTTAGCTCTTGTAAAGCGCGACGAGCAGTCATTCGACTGACATCAAACTGTTGTGTTAGCTCATTTTCTGAGGGTACTTTATAATGTTGAGGCCAGGTACCAGATTCAATTTTTTGGCAGATGTATTGTTTTATTACCGTATACTTGGCGAGTTTTTCATTATTGCCAAATTCAATTTTCGATTTACTGGTAATGCTCATTATGAATATCCAGTTGCTTTCAAATTAGATTAACTTGTATATACAATCTCATATCCTTAGGTTGAATGCAATAGTTGTATATACAACTATTGCTAAATTATATATTGTCAGCTAAAGTTGCTATCAATATCCCATCATTTTGGCTTTTTTTATTCATGATAAATTCGAAACAACCGACATCTGTACACTGGCAAACCTTATGGTTAAATATCAATTTAGCAACGATGGTAAATGGCAGTGAGAATTATGGTGAAATAATTGATGCAGCCCTTGCTATTAGCGAAGGGAAAATAGTCTGGCTTGGTAAAATTGATGAATTACCCTTATACAATAAAGATGTTGTTGACGTCATCGATGGTCAAGGGAAATGGCTAACTCCAGGGCTTATAGATTGTCATACTCACCTTGTTTATGGTGGTAATCGCGCGAATGAATTTGAAATGCGTTTGCAGGGGAAAAGTTATCAGGAGATTGCAGAAGCGGGTGGCGGTATTGTTTCAACCGTTAAAGCAACAAGAGCAGCAACAGAGGCAGAATTGCTTGCGTCAGCATTACCAAGGCTAAAAGCACTGCATCATCAAGGAGTCACTACCGTTGAAATTAAGTCAGGATACGGCTTAGATTTAGATAATGAAGTGAAAATGCTTAACGTAGCAGGACAGCTAGCCAAAGCATTGCCGGTGACGGTGAAACGTACTTTCCTAGGAGCACATGCCTTACCTGTAGAGTATAACGGTGATGCTGACGGCTATATTACTCTCGTCTGTGATGAAATGATGCCTGTGATTGCCCAGCAAGGGTTAGCTGATACCGTGGATGTTTTTTGCGAAAATATAGGGTTTGATATAGTACAAACTGAGCAGGTTTTTAAGGCAGCAAAAAAACATGGCTTTGCCGTTAAAGCACACGCCGAGCAGTTGTCTGATTTAGGAGGGACAGAATTAGCCGCTAAGTATCAGGCATTATCGAGTGATCATGTTGAGTTTTTAACTGAACAAGGCGTTAAGGCAATGAAAGCTGCCGATATGACGGCAGTATTATTGCCTGGAGCATTTTATTTTTTACGTGAAACTCAGTTGCCACCCATTGAACTATTACGTAAGCATAAGGTAGCGCTAGCTATTGCTACCGATGCTAATCCGGGCTCTTCGCCAATCTGCTCTTTGCAGTTAATGTTAAATATGGCCTGTACTTTATTTCGACTTACACCTTGTGAAACGTTAGCAGGTGTTACCTGTCATGCTGCCAAAGCACTAGGGTTAGATAAAGTGAAAGGGCAACTCGATGTTGGTTTTGATGCTGATATTGCGGTGTGGAATATTAACCAACCTGCGGAGCTTTGCTATCAGTTTGGTGTTAATCCTTTGAGTGCTTTAATTCAAGCGGGTAAGCAAGTTATTTAATCAATAAGGACGCAAGAAAAGAAATGCGCTAAAGCATTCTTTTTGTTCAAATTTGGTATACACTTAATCAAATGAGTAAGACCATTTAATTAAGTGGATACCCCTTTGAATAATAAGAATATTACGTTTTTTTTAATCTTGTTAATAGCGACATTGTCGCCTAAATCTTTCAGCTTTGATGGTTGTGATAATAAGACGTCAGGTCATGCGTGTATTGAGATTACCGTCAATAGTCAAGCAGGAGAAACACTACAAGATATTGTTGTTTATCTAGAGCCAATGGATGGACAAGTATTAGCGCAATCATCTAAAGAAGTGGTTATCGGGCAACGTGGTAAATCCTTCACTCCTTATATCAGTGTTAGCCAAGTAAACGCGCAAGTTAACTTTACTAATCAAGACGACATTACTCATCATATCTATTCTGCTGGCAGCGATAATAAGTTTTCTTTTAAAATTCGAGCAGGACAAACTAACAATTCGACACAATTCTCTCATGCTAGCGAAGTCGCAATGGGCTGTAATATTCATGATTGGATGAGCGGTTACTTATTAGTGTTGAATACACCATATTTTGCCAAAACAGATAAAGTCGGCCAAGTGAAATTTGAAGTGACTCAACAAGGTCAATATAGAGTTGTGGTATGGCATCCACAAATGCAAAGTAAAGATCATAGAATGGATAAAAGTGTTCTCATAGAAAGTGATACCAATTTGATATTTACGCTTGACGATGACATGGCAGATATCCCATTGCAAAAAAGTGATGATGATTTCGACTTTTTGTCAGACTATTAGCCGTTGAGTATTTAGGAAGTTAATCAATGAAAAGTTTACAGAATAAAATATTTTTATTTTTTGTCTTGTTATTACTTATGGTACAAGCAATTGCGTTTTTGACTTTGTATAGTGGCAATAAAAATCAAGAAGCAGCAGAAATTAATAATCGTTTAACAACAGCAAAAACTATTTTTACTGAGCTTTTTGATAGTCGATTAGATTTCTTAGCGGCTTTTGCTGAAACCGCGGCAAAAGATTACGGTTTAAAGCAGGTATTTAATGATGACACTCGTAGCCTATTAGTCGCGCTAAACAATCACAGAAAACGTATCAATGCTGACTTAGTCATGGCCGTTTCAGCTGAAGGTATCATTACGGGCCAATTACAGCGGCAATTTCTCGACCAATCACGTAGTAAAATCAAACAAGGCATAGAGCGAGGTAGTGCATTTCGTTTTGCCGACTGGCTCGAGTCAGGCCAAGCATCACACTTATATATTATTGATGAGGCAATTTACCAACTAAGCTTGTCACCGGTCACAGTAGGCACAAAAACGCTAGGCTGGATTGCCTTTGGTTTTCAAATTGATCAACGCTTGGCAACCGAGTTTATGAATATTACCAATTTAAACACTGATTTTGTCATCAAATCTGAGGGGCATTGGCGTTTAATAGCAACCTCAACAGCTGATAGCAAACCATTACAAGAGTTGGCGTTAGCTGAAAATGTTATTCAAGGCAGTATTCCAGAAGAATACATTGCGACACACGCATTAATTACTGAGTTCGATGGGCAAGAGTTTGGTGTGATTATGTATGGCCTAAGAGCTAACTTTGTGGCTTTATTACAAGAACAATGGTGGCGTTTCTTAATACTTACAGCACTGACTTTGTTTGTATCGTTAATGAGTGCTTACTTCATTGCGGCGTCAATTAGTAAACCAATTAAACGTTTAGTTGCACAAGCAAAAGTTATTGCCAGTGGTGATTATCAACAAACGGTAACCTTAAAAGATAATAATGAAATTGGCCAGCTAGCTGAAGAATTCAATCAAATGCAAGCTGCTGTTTTACAACGTGAAGAAGCCATAACTCATTACGGTAATCACGATCCGTTAACTGATTTACCCAACCGAAATACTTTAAATAAGACCTTAAAAACTTATATAGAGCAGCAACATCATTTTGCCGTGTATCACTTAAATTTAAGTCGCTTAAAAGATGTCAATGATACCCTAGGTCACGATGTTGGTGATGAGGTTATTAAAGAACTTGCCCGTCGTTTGCAAGCATTGTGCAACATCACCAATTTCAAACTATTAGTTCATCTTGGCGCAGATGAATTTGTTTTATTAACTGATAATCTTGAAGTGAGTGATACCGTTGCCCAAATCCAAGCTGAGCTTGAACAAGCTTTTGACTATCAAGGTATTAGTTTGCAGCTGCAAGTGCGTATTGGTATTGCTATTTCGCCAGAACACTCAACAGATGCTAAAACATTAGTGCAAATGGCGGATACGGCACTGCATAACACTCGACATACAGGCAAGTTGGTACAAGCATATCAATCTGAACTCGATGTAAATACCGTCGAGCGCTTGAACCTTATTAACGATCTAAAACAAGCTATTCCCGCGGGTGAACTCGAGTTACATTTTCAACCAAAAATGTGTTTGAAAAGCCGAGTCGTTACCCATGTAGAAGCGCTTGTGCGTTGGCAACATCCTACTTTAGGTATGGTTCCGCCGGATAACTTCATCCATATCGCAGAACAAACCGGGCAAATAAAAGCATTAACGCGTTGGGTATTTACCACGGCATTAGCTCAATCAAATACATGGAAAACATTAGGTATACATGTAAATGTTGCTGTTAATATTTCAGCTGAAAATCTAAAGGAAACTGATTTTCTTGAATTTATTTGCCAATCATTAACCAATGCCAATGTAGCACCAGAAATGGTCACTTTAGAAGTAACAGAAAGCTCTGTGGTCGAAGATCCCACTTCAGCAATAAAATTATTAAGTGCTTTTAAAGCGTATGGCATGAAAATTTCAATTGATGATTATGGCACGGGTTATTCCTCTTTAGCACAGTTAAAACAATTACCTGTGCATGAGTTGAAAATTGATAAATCATTTGTGCAACGGCTAGAGCATGATGATGATGATCAAATAATAGTACGCTCTACCATTGAGTTGGCTCATAACATGGGATTGCATGTTGTTGCAGAAGGTATTGAGGACGAATTCTCTCTTAATTGGTTAGCTGAACATGGCTGTGAATTAGCACAAGGCTATTTTATCAGTAGACCAAAACCCGCATCTGAGTTAACGTCTTGGCTACAAGAACAGGAAACCCCAAGTGCTTTAGAAGCAAGCAGAAAGGAAACAGAGTGATAAAAAGAAATTTTATACTTAGTTTTTTTATTTTCTTAATAACAGTCACCAATATTCAAACTAGCAAAGCGGTTGAATATAAAGCCCATGGTATTTTGGATATTAGAGCGAGTAGCACCGATTCTTTAACTAAAGGATATGTTGCTGCAGGACAAGGAAAATTTGGTTCAAATGATGGCCAAAACCTGTCCATTGCTCAAGCGGGTTTAGAATTAAGTGCTAAATGGGATAACGGTTTTAGTGTTCATGGTGTGTTAAATGGTTATTTTCAGGGATCAGGCGATGACAATGATAGCGCCCTAGGACTAACAGAAGCTTATATAAAATATAAAGGCCTACCAAACGCTTCAGGCTATCGTATGCAAGTTAAAGGTGGTGTTTTCTATCCTGAAATATCGCTGGAAAACAATGCATTTGCATGGGCTAGTAAAGATACTCTTAATTCCTCTACGTTAAATACCTGGATTGGTGAAGAAATACGGGTACTTGGATCTGAATTTAAAGTAACCCGATTAGGCCGGCTGAATGATGATGATTTTGACTTATCATTTTCTGCAACGGCTTTTACCAGCAATGATCCAGCAGGTGCACTACTGTCATGGCATGGTTGGACCATGAGTAGTAGGCAAACACTTTGGCGAGAAGCTAGAGAATTTCCTTGGTTTCCGGCACGTAATGATGGGCAAGATCTTGCGGGGCAGGCTGACAAGTCAAAGCCATTTATCGAGCTTGATGATGATATTGGTTTTCATATTCGGACACAATGGTCTTTAGCTCACAGAGGTGAATTTTCAGTAGGGTTTTATGATAACAAAGCCACGCCTTATAAAGTAATCGATGGTCAATATGGTTGGCATACTCGTTTTTATCATCTAGGTACGATTTGGCACTTATCAAAAAACTTATCTTTAACCGCGCAATATCTGTCTGGTGATACCTTGATGCAGTCCCCATATAAAAAAGATGTAGTGAACAATGATTTTGCTAGTGGTTTTGTTTCATTAAGCTATAAATGGCAAGATGTCTTCGATAACAAAAAGCATAAAAGTACCTTACGCCTTGAAGATTTTTCTGTCACTGACAATGACAACACCTGGGGTGATAATAACAATGAAGATGGTCAAGCTATTACGATAAATCATAATTATCGATTAACCAAACATTGGTTTTTATTAGCAGAAGTTAATCTTATTGATAGCCACAGGCCTGCCCGCTATTACACCCATCAATCGGTTGACTTAATTGAGAAGCAATTTCAGTTAGCGGCAAGATATTTCTTCTAAAGCTAACTTTATTATTAACTGAATTTATTAAGATGGGCAATATGACTTAACGCTCTACTGGGGAAGTTTGAGTATATGCCGTCAACACCGATAGCCTTCATGGCATTAATATCTTCAATCTCATCGACAGTATAAACAAATACTTTTAAGCCTCGTTGGTGGGCATCTTTAACGAAATTCTCACTGATGAAGTTAATATCTAGGTTTACTGAAAAAGCGTTTAATTGCTCAGCAAATTTAGCATACTCTAATGGATAGCTTGCAGTAAGTGCACCAAGTAAATATTGCGGCATTTTTTGATGAATGAGATAAAGAAGCCTGTGATTAAAAGAAGAAAGTACAATATCCTTTACTTCTAATTTTGTTGCTATTAGTGCTTCGTCAATATACTTAAACAATAAGTTTATATTTGTGATGTTTTTCAACTCAAGGTTTATGGTGCACTTACCTGCCACTAACGACAACACTTCGTCAAGTGTGGGGATAACTTCACCGTCTCCTGCGTCTAAGCTACGTAAATGCTCATAGCTGTGCTGAACTATTTGTCCTTTTCCAGACGTCGTTCTATGCAACCAGCGATCATGAATAACAAATAGTTTGTCATCAACTTGATGAATATCAATCTCTATACCGTCAACATTAGCATCGAGAGCAGCTTGAATGGCGCGCAAGGTATTTTCAGGTTCTACTCCGCTGGCACCGCGGTGAGCAAAAATTAACATACAGATCACAGATGTTTGATACATTAAACAATGTTTTTAGTATAATGCTTTAAATTTAAAAAGCACTTATATTAATTTCATGCCTGATAACTTAATAAATGCAAAACGCCTAAATAAATACATCAGTGAATCTGGGTTTTGTTCTCGCCGTGGCGCAGATAAATTGATTGAAGAAAAGCGTGTCACCATTAATGGTAAATTGCCCGAGCTAGGCACTAAAGTTTTACCCGGAGACATTGTTAATGTTGATGGTAAGGCTATTGCGAAAAGCAGTGACGATAAGTCTGATCGAATATATATCGCTTACAACAAACCCATAGGTATTACCTGCACAACAGAGCAACATATACGTGGCAATATTGTTGATGCAATTGGTCATAAAGAGCGAATTTTCCCTATTGGCCGCTTAGATAAACCATCAGAAGGATTGATCTTCCTCACCAGTGATGGCGATATAGTTAATAAAATTTTACGTGCTGAAAATGCGCATGATAAAGAATATGTTGTCACGGTAGACAAGCCGATTAGTGAGCGCTTTATTGCACGTATGTCACGTGGTGTGCCTATTTTAGGTACCATTACTAAGCCCTGCATTGTGCAGGTTAAAAGTCGCTTTGTTTTTACCATTATTTTAACGCAAGGCTTAAATCGACAAATTCGCCGTATGTGTGAGTATTTAGACTATGAAGTCAAAAAATTAAAACGATCACGCATAATGAATGTTGAATTAGGGCAATTAAAACCAGGCCAATGGCGTGACTTAACTGCTGATGAAATGGCCGAAATAAACCAAGCCGTTGCAGGCTCAAGTAAGGTGGCAGCTCAGGATACCGTTAGTCATAAAAAAGCTAAGAAAGTAATTCAAATCAATAAAACAACCAATGTCGCTAGTAGCACTACTTTGTCATTGAACAAGCCTAAACGTTAGCATATCGGCTTAATTCTTCTAGTTGCACACCTTAACAGGAAAGGAAATTGTTACTTGAATACCTTCACCTAAACGAGATTGGCAATCTATCTTACCTTCAAGCACTTGTGTGACTAAGTTATAAACTATATTCATGCCCAAGCCACTCCCGCCTTGATTACCCTTGCTAGTTACGTAAGGGTCGTAAATTCTTTTTAGCATCTCTTCACTCATCCCCACGCCATCATCCGCATACGATAAAGTAACGCTTTGATTTGCCACTTGCACTGATATGGTTATATTGCCAGTGTCTTGCGATTCAAAGCCATGCACTAATGAGTTATTGATAAAATTACTGATAATTTGATAAATAGGGCCAGGGTAAGTGTCTACTTTTACTTGTTCTTCACCGAACACATGCAATTGAATTGACTTTTGTTTGAATAAAGGCTTCATTGAATCAATAGTTTCTTGAATGTATTCATAGATATATATCTCTCTTAAATTTTCAGAGGCTTGATCTACCGCTATTTGTTTAAAGTTACCAATCAGGTTATTTGCTTGATCAAGATTTCTTAAAATTAAGCGATAGCCCTTTTGTTGCGCCTTAATAGATTCAACGAGTGTTGTTTGTTTTAATGTTTTATCTTGCAAGTGAGCTTCAATGGTAAAAAGGTGATCCTGATTATGGGTTATTGCCGTAAGGGCAATACCTAATGGTGTGTTTATTTCATGGGAAATCCCTGCGACTAAACCGCCTAATGCGGCCATTTTCTCTGCTTCAATTAAGTTCTTTTGCACTTGTTGTAATTCGTCAACACTGATTTGTAATGTTCTTGATTGTCTATGTAGAATTCGTTCCATTTCAGCATAGTTTTTAACCATAATAAAAACAAACAGCGATAAGACGATGTAAATCATCAAAAAGCTATAATAGTTAAATGTGCTATAGGGCAAAGAGATAATTGCTAGGTTATTCAGTAGGGCTAAAGTAGCTAAATTGAGAAAAACAAAGCTGTTGATAATAAAGGCACTTTTAACCGTTTTTTCATAAGTAAATATGATGACGATGATCAAGTATGCCCAGTAAGTAATAGTGCCTTGCTCTGGTCGAGAATGAAGAATAGCTTCGACGATAATGATAATAAAAAACAGATAAAAGCTTCGAAAAACCACTTGCTCAAGTGAAGTAAATTGCTTGATCAATAGAAAAGTGGTGATAGGAAAAATAGCTACGATGGCATTGAGGGCAATATTCCCTGTTAGCATGTAGTCCATAGTAATGTTAACTAGTAATAAAACTAATGCTAGTAACATGGTGTAAATGAACAACTTATGTTTTCGTTGTTCCTTTAACTGTAAATAGGTTGTGGTGTCGTAATACATTTTTCACCTAAAGAAGCGTCTCGGTAGTGACATAACTGACTAACGATTTAAGGGAAAACTTGTGCTTCGGTACTATTTTTCGTTACGCTAAATTAAGCATACAATAAAACGGCCAATTAGCAATTTTACTGCGCTATTGATCTTAACTTAGCCTAAAACAGGACAGCAATGGTGATAAGTATGTCACCAGCCGTGTGACGTTGCTGATAACATAACTTTTATACAATGAAGTGGCAGTATTTATTATTTACTATTTAATAAATTAGCAGGCGAAAATTGGTCGGTAAGTACTCGGGTATTTTGAGGCCAATTTTGGTTGTTTTCCGTACTAACTATGTTTTGATGAAGTTGCTCAATATTAACATTATAAGGCGTTAATCTGGCATCAAGGCGAGCAATGTTTTTTGTGTCTATTGTGGTGTTAGATAAACCATTTTTACTCACTAAAATAATGCGGTTTGAATTAGTGCTATTTCTTATCTGGAGAAAATCACCGAACACTGCTTGATAGGTTGCTGACTCATGCGCGTATAATTCGCTTAGTGAAAATGTATTTGAACTGAGCATACCATTATCGCTAAGTAAGGTTTTAGCCTCTTGTAGAAATTCTTTAGTTAATAGGTGTTCAGGGATATAGTCACCGTTAAAAGCATCAAGAATTACCCAGTCATAGCTTTGCTTTTTCAATAATGCGCGTTTGATAAAAATTCGACCATCTTGATTATAGGTTTTAACATTCTCGTTTTCAAAAAAACCAAAGTACTCACGAGCAACCTTAATTACTGCGGGGTCAATTTCAACATTATCAATATGGCTATTTGGGTATAGCTGCGCCAATGTATTTGACATGGTACCGCCACCTAAGCCAATAATTAAGATGCGTTTTGGCTCAGGGTTAAGTAATAAACTTGCCATTAATAATTTGGTGTAATTGAAAACCAACTGTTGTGGCTGGCTCTTTAAATAACAACTTTGTTGAGTTTTAGTACTTTTTACATTGAACTTTAAACAGCGTAAGTCACCCTTATCTTCAACCAATATATTTCTATAGAGTGAACGTTCATTGTGTATTACTTTTGCTTGTACAAACGATGTTGCCAGTATTAAAAGTAATGTCAGTAATTTAACGTACTTAAACATGACTTAACTCCGACGCATGTGAATGCTTAATTTTATTTATAAAAATTGCTAACAAGCCTAAACAGGCAAGGAGCGTACAAAAGCTGAAGATAATGACATTAATATCAAACCACATGATTAAATAGAATGACGTTACAATTGTGCCTAATGCACTCCCTAAGGTCGAAACAAAATATAACTTACCGGCCACTTGCCCGCTCTCATTTGAGCTGGTAACCAATAAGCGAACTGAGTAAGGTGATAACATGCCTAAAATGACGGTGGGAATGAAGAATAATGCCATTGATGCGAGTAAGGAGCCGTATCTAGAATCTTCAACAGTGAGAAAAATAGCTTCCATTAACCATTGACTGAACAATGTTATTGGCAACAAGGTGATGGCAGCAACAACAAAAATAAGTCCGTAGGTAGATAAAGAAGGGGAACGTGTAGAGAGTTTTCCTCCTAGTAAATACCCAAGAGATAAACTCAGCATAAAGACGGTGATGATACTGCCCCAAATGTGAACAGAGCTCCCAAAAAATGGCGCAAGAATTCTACCGCCTAATAATTCTATTCCCATAATACTAAAGCCACTAGTAAAAGCGAGTAAGTAAATGAAAATGTTTGAGTAATTTGATTTTTTTGTCATATGCTTAGCGTTTAATTATTATTTGAATAGAAAGAAATAGAGTAAGCTATTTCACCGGCATTTGATAGTGAACTGCGATGAAGTCACCCATAGGATCGGTGTGTGTATATTTCTTTATGAATTTCATACCTATTTTATTCATAACCCCAATGGAACCCAAATTTTCTTCTAAAGCTATAGCGGACACATAGTTGATGTTAGTTTGTTCAGTTATAGCATCCTTTATCGCGATGGCTGCTTCCGTAGCATAGCCTTTGCCCCACGCTTTTTGGAAAAAGCGCCAACCTAGCTCAATATCGTGTAGTTTTGGTTCATCACTGAAAAAATCCATTGGCCGAACTAAAACCCAGCCAAGGTATTCTTTTGATGCTTTGTCGCATACCCGCCATAATCCCCAACCTTGTGCTGCGTCGGTGAATTTTTTTAAACGTGGTAAATATTTTGAGCGTATATCAGCCATGCTTTCGGGTTCACCACCGTTGATGAACTTCATCACTTCAGGATTTTGATTTAGCTCCCAAAGTGCTTGTGCATCGTTTTGCCCCATAAGGTTAAAGGTTAGTCTTGCGGTGTCAGCGACTGAAAACATTTTTTATTTTCCTTAAATTAACCCAGCAACGGCTTTAAAAAACGCGCTGTATGTGACGTTTTATGTTGAGCAACTTGCTCAGGAGTGCCTGCTACTAAAATTTCGCCTCCACCAGAGCCGCCTTCAGGACCAAGATCAACTATCCAATCGGCTGTTTTAATAACATCTAAGTTATGCTCAATCACGACAATGGTATTGCCGTGATCACGCAGGCGATGAATAACATGAAGTAGTTGTTTAATATCGTGGAAATGTAAACCGGTAGTGGGTTCATCTAAAATATATAAGGTTTTACCGGTATCACGTTTTGATAGCTCTTTTGATAATTTAACTCGCTGCGCTTCACCACCTGAAAGCGTGGTAGCAGACTGGCCAAGCTTGATATAACCTAAACCAACATCTAGTAAGGTTTGCAGTTTACGTTTTACTGCGGGGATGGCATTGAAAAATTCAAAGGCATCTTCAATCGTCATGTCTAAGGTTTCGTGGATGTTTTTGCCTTTGTAGAGCACTTCTAAGGTTTCGCGATTATAACGCTTAGATTTACAGACATCACATGGCACGTACACATCCGGTAAAAAGTGCATTTCTACTTTAATTAAACCATCACCTTGACAGGCTTCACAGCGGCCACCCTTAACATTAAAACTAAAACGTCCCGGTTTATAACCACGTGAACGAGACTCTTGTGTGGCAGCGAAAATATCACGAATAGCTGTGAATATGCCGGTATAGGTTGCCGGATTTGAGCGCGGTGTTCTACCAATAGGACTTTGGTCAATGTCGATGACTTTATCAAGGTGTTCCAACCCTGAAATAGATTTGTATGGTGCCGGCTCGTCAACTGTCGCGCCATTAAGTTCAATATGGGCAAGTTTATACAAAGTGTCATTAATAAGAGTCGATTTACCTGAGCCTGAAACACCTGTTACACAAGTCATTAAGCCGTTTGGAATAATTAAATCAACATTTCTTAAATTATTGCCATTGGCGCCTTTCAGTTCAACGATATTTTTCTTGTCGAACGGGTGGCGTTTTTTAGGTGTTTCAATTTCTTCTTTGCCAGAAAGGTACTTTCCGGTAAGTGAGTCTTCACACTTTAGTATGTCATCTACTGTACCTTGTGCAATTATTTCACCACCATGAACCCCAGCGCCGGGACCAATATCTATAACAAAATCCGCTGCGCGTATGGCATCTTCATCATGTTCAACCACAATCACGGTGTTACCTAAATCACGTAAATGAATTAAGGTATTTAATAAGCGTTCGTTGTCGCGTTGATGCAAGCCAATTGATGGCTCATCAAGTACATACATTACCCCAACTAAACCCGCACCAATTTGGCTAGCTAAGCGTATACGTTGCGCTTCACCGCCAGAAAGGGTGTTGGCACCGCGAGATAAGTTTAAATAATTTAAACCAACATTGACTAAAAAGCCTAAGCGTTCGTTAATTTCTTTTAGAATTTTTTCGGCGACTTGTCCTTTTTGCCCGGTTAAATCTAAGCCTTGGAAGAAGGCTAAGGCATCGGCAATAGAATATTCAGCGACAATGGGTAATGGCGTATCACCGATAAAAACATTACGGGCTTCGAGGCGTAAGCGACTACCATTACAATCAGGACAATGTTGACTATTCAAATATTTGGCTAACTCTTCTCGCACCGCATTTGATTCGGTTTCTTTAAAGCGGCGTTGCATATTATTGATAATGCCTTCGAACGGATGTTTGCGAAAAACAACATCACCACGATCATTCATATATTTAAATTCTATTTCTTGAGTATCACTACCGTAGAGGACTACTTGTCGAGCTTGCTCGGTTAGATCTTTAAAGGGTTTATCTACGGCAAATTGATAATGTTCGCTAAGGGCCTGTAACATTTGAAAGTAGTAAAAATTTCGTTTGTCCCACCCTCTAATTGCCCCGCCGGCTAAGCTTAATTCGTCATTGGCAATAATGCGATTACTATCAAAGAATTGTTCAATACCTAAACCGTCACATGTTTGGCATGCACCCGCTGGGTTATTGAAAGAGAATAAGCGTGGCTCTAACTCTTGCATACTGTAACCACAATGTGGGCAAGCAAAATTAGCCGAGAAAAGTAATTCATCTCTGTCTGGCTCATCCATGAAGGCAACTTTTGCTGTGCCAGCAGTTAGCCCTAAGGTCGTTTCGAATGATTCCGATAAACGCAATTGAATATCAGGGCGTACTTTCAATCGATCAACCACTACTTCAATCGTATGTTTTTTATGTAATTCTAATGTTGGTGGATCAGATAAATCGCAAACCTCTCCGTCGATGCGAGCACGGATAAAACCTTGGGCGGCTAGATTATCTAGC
This sequence comes from uncultured Colwellia sp., assembly GCA_913062815.1. Lineage (GTDB taxonomy): Bacteria > Pseudomonadota > Gammaproteobacteria > Enterobacterales > Alteromonadaceae > Colwellia. Next base: position 35,923 of record CAJXWZ010000002.1, read on the forward strand.
AGTTTAATATGTTCGCCTTTTCGGTTTTGTAAAACCGGTGCTAGCAACATCACTTTAGTGCCTTCTTCAAGCTCTAAAACTTTATCTACCATTTGCGAAACGGTTTGAGCCGCTAAGGGTTGATGATGTGTCGGGCAGCGCGGCTCCCCAACACGGGCATATAACAAACGTAAATAATCATAAATTTCGGTGATGGTTCCCACGGTAGAGCGCGGGTTATGTGAAGTTGATTTTTGTTCAATGGAAATAGCGGGTGATAAGCCTTCTATGTGATCTACATCAGGCTTTTCCATTAACGATAGAAATTGACGCGCATAAGCAGAAAGCGACTCTACGTATCGACGTTGTCCCTCTGCGTATAATGTATCAAAAGCCAGTGATGATTTACCTGAGCCAGACAATCCAGTAATTACCACTAATTTATCACGGGGAATTTCCAAACTAATGTTCTTCAGGTTGTGGGTACGAGCCCCTCTGACTTCAATATTTTTCATTTCTATCCATTTATCCATCGGCAAAATTCAGCCGAATATTATGCCATAGCAAAATACCCAAGTGAACTCTAAATGCAGGTTTCAGTTGGAATTAGCAACGTTTTTAGGTAAGGCATTGGTTGCAGAGAATAGTTGCTCTATTGTTTAAATCAGATATTCATAGGAATTAATTGTCAGTAGCTTAGTTAAACTAATAATGATATTTTCTCTGATTAACATGTGCGGTAATTAAAATTATAAAAAAATGAAAATAAACAAAGAGCATTTTATTGTTATAGGGCCAATTTTAGCCCTTGCCTTCTATTATATTCTTGAAGCTATGTCGGTAGCAGACAAACCGGCAATTGCCGCTGCAATCACGCTTTTAACTGTAATCTGGTGGGTGAGTGAAGCTCTGCCTATTCCGGCAACTTCATTAGTGCCTTTTGCGCTGTTACCCTTATTTGGTATTTTAGATCATAAAGCGGTCGCGGCCTCACTTGGTAGCCATGTCATTCTGTTGCTCATGGGGGCATTTATGCTCTCTAAAGCGTTAGAAAAAAGCGGTGCCCATGAGCGACTTGCCGTGTATATGATTAGCTTAGTTGGGGTTTCCAGCGGTAGGCGTTTGGTGTTGGGTTTCATGTTAGCAGCTGGCTTTTTGAGTATGTGGATTTCTAACACTGCCACTACCCTTATTATGTTGCCGATGGCACTGGCGATTTTAAGTCATGTGGATAATAAAAATCTAAAAGTAGCGTTAATTTTGGGTATTGCTTATGCGTCAAGCGTTGGTGGTTTAGGTACCTTAATTGGCACACCACCTAATGTGATTTTTGCCGGGATTTATGAAGAACACACAGGTAAAGAGTTTGGCTTTTTAGCTTGGATGAAAATTGGCATACCCGTGGTGATTATCGCCTTACCCATTATGGCTTTTTGGTTAACACGTAAGGTTAAGCTTGAGCACGACCTTGTTTTACCCGAATTAGGCACTTGGCGAACAGAAGAAAAACGTACCCTATGGGTCTTCGGTTTAACGGCATTAGCATGGATTACTCGTAGCGAGCCCTTTGGTGGTTGGAGTGGTTTTATTGGCGTTAAGGGCATTGGTGACAGCACCGTGGCATTATTTGCCGTGATTATTATGTTTATGGTACCCAATGGCAAAGGTAAACGTTTGTTAGATTGGGATACCGCAAAATCTATTCCTTGGGGTATGTTGCTATTATTTGCTGGTGGTATTGCTATTGCTAAAGGATTTACTGCATCGGGCTTAAGCGCAATGTTAGGTGAATGGCTCACATCGCTATCAAGTTTACCCCCCATATTAATGATGCTAACAATATGTTTATTTGTCACCTATCTAACGGAAATCACCAGCAATACCGCAACAGCAACATTATTAATGCCAATACTTGCGGTTGCCGCAATATCGTCTGGCTTGGACCCTGCAATATTGATGATACCCGCTGCGATGGCAGCAAGTTGTGCGTTTATGTTACCTGTTGCCACGGCACCCAATGCCATTGCTTATGGTACGGGTGAAATCGAGATACAAACCATGGTAAAAGAAGGAGCCATTTTAAGTTTTATTATTTCTTCTATGTTGGCTATGGTGTGTTACTTTTTATTAGTTTAGTTTCATCAAACTAGTATAAAGTAAAGGGCTGTTTTGTTGTCTTTATTAGCGTGGTAAACTACGTCGATTTTGATTTCCGCTAAATTGGCTTGGTGTTGTTATTGTAATGGGTAAGAAGTTTCCATGAGTGTTTCAGGTTTAAACCGTATTGAGAAAAAAGCAGCATTTTCTCTCGCCAGTGTCTTTGGCGTGCGAATGCTCGGTCTTTTTATGATCTTGCCCGTTTTTGCTATTTATGGAGAGCAATTAACCGGTTATAGCCCGATGTGGCTTGGCCTTGCCATTGGCGCTTACGGTTTAACTCAAGCGTTATTACAAATTCCAATGGGCATTCTCTCAGATAAATATGGCCGCAAACCGGTAATATTGGCTGGTTTAGTGGTGTTTCTCATTGGCAGTGTGGTAGCTGCATTGTCTACGAGTATTTATGGCGTGGTTATAGGCCGAGCGATTCAAGGCATGGGAGCCATTGCCAGTGCCATTTTAGCTTTAGCTGCAGATTTGAGTAGAGAAGAGCAACGACCCAAGGTGATGGCAACCATTGGTATGTTCATTGGCTTATCGTTCACTTTTGCAATGATTTTAGGGCCAATAGTTGCTGATGCTTTTGGTTTAAGCGGCTTATTTTGGTTCACCGGTTTTTTAACACTACTTGCCATGTTGATGATTCAGTTTATGGTGCCATATTCTGTCAGTAAAGCGCCTCGGGGGGATAGTGTGGCATTGCCTGAGCAAATCGCCAGATTGATTCGCCACCCACAGTTATCACGTTTGAACTGGGGAGTGTTTATTTTACATATGGCTTTAACTGCTTGTTTTGTCACCTTGCCAAAGCAGTTTGTGGCCAGTGGTTTAGCCTTAGAAAATCATTGGCAAATTTATTTACCGACCTTAATAGGCTCTTTCTTTTTGATGGTGCCATTTATGATTGTCGCCATGAAAAAACAACAAGAAAAGCCAATGTTTAGTGGCGCTGTTGCTTTGCTGACCCTTGCTTTATTTCTATTGTGGCTGTTACCTAATGGCTTTTGGAGTTTAATATTATCAGTGGTGCTATTTTTTACCGCATTTAACTACTTAGAAGCGACTATGCCTTCTATTTTATCAAGGCTTGCTCCTGCTGGTGTTAAAGGTAGCGTTATGGGAATTTATTCCAGTAGTCAATTTTTAGGGGCATTTGTTGGCGGTATTGTTGGTGGTTTTGTGGCGAGTCGCTTCGGTGAAAATAGCATCTTTTTAGTGATGGCGTTAGTGAGTTTATGCTGGCTAATACTTAGCTTTGGCATGCAAAAATTGAAGAAATCGAAAAGTTTTAGTTTCGCCACTACCATTAATTGCGAAGAAAAGGCTGATGAAGTGGCTGAGTTATTAATCAATATGGCGGGTGTGATTGAAGCAACTGTAGTACATGATGAAATTACCACTAATTCAGGTCAACAAAGTGCAGCGGTAGCTTATTTAAAAGTTGATGATAAAACAGTAGATTTACCCGCAATAAAGGCTTTATTACAACAAAAAACAAGTTAATAGTGTTATATAGAAAACTGTTAATTTGTTTATTAGCTAAGTGATATGTATAAAAACAGATACTTTATTGACTATAAATATAATGCTCATCGTGACTGTGTTGTCTCAATATTTGCACGTCTTGTCGCAAATTCCTGCTTTTTTTGCTGTTTGTTATACAGTTATTTACTCAAAAAATAAGCTAGAATCAATAATATGATGTTAAATAATTATGATTAACGTTATGAATGAACCCTATACTGAAGGCTTACTTGAATTAGAGCCACAAGCCTTTTCGAAACAAAGTCATCAATTTTGGACTTTGCAAATTGCAGGTTGGCTTGGTTATGCCGTCATCGTTTTTTTAGCTATTATTCGTCCGCAGCTTACCGATCCTAATTTTAATTTGTCAGGACAAATTCTCAATCTTGCCGTTGAAACTAGCAGTGGCTTTGTCTTGTCTTATTTTCAATGGTTATTGATTCGACGCCTAGTCCATCTTCCCTTAAAGAAAATGTTGCTATTTAGTTTCTTTTCGGCGGCGGTGTTGGGAATAATTTACAACATTATCAAAATTAGTTCGTTTAAAGTGATTGTTTATCACCAACAGTGGAATGAAGCGTGGAATATGTTGGAGTTTGGTGGTTGGTTGATGTTCTCATTAACCACCATGGGCGTATGGACTTCAATCTTTTTTATCATGTTATACAACACCAAATTGCAAAAAGAACATGAAATGCTCCTCAGAGCGCAAACTTCGGCGAAAGACGCCCAGCTGCAAATGCTGAGGTATCAGTTAAATCCCCATTTTATGTTTAATACCTTGAATGCCATCTCAACGCTCATTTATAAAAATGACAATGAAAAAGCCAATGAAATGCTAGACAAGCTGTGTGAGTTTTTCCGTTATTCTTTAGATAATAATGCCATAAGTAAAACAAGCCTAGACAAAGAGTTGCAATTGCTCGACTTATATTTGTCTATTGAAAAAGTCAGATTTGCTGACAGGTTAACTATACATAGAAAAGTGAGTAGCACCGTTTTAAAATGCCAAGTGCCTAGCATGCTATTGCAACCGTTAGTCGAAAACTCAATTAAATATGCCATCGAACCGAGAAAGGAAGGTGGCAGTGTTACCATTAGTGCAGCTAAGCAAGGCGAACGCTTAATTATTGAAGTATTAGATAACGGTGATGGTCAACACAAAACAGTCAGTAATGGCTTTGGCATTGGCATGAGCAATACTAAAGCGCGATTAGATGCTATGTTTAATGGCGACTATGAAATAAAGATTTCAGAAAATGACCACCAAGGTATCTCCGTGCTTATATCTGTTCCTTTTGAGAAGCAATCATGAATGACAAAGTGTTAAGTGCAATTATTGTTGATGATGAACCCCTTGCACTTGAAGGCCTAAGGTTACGTCTTGAAAAGATTCCTGAAATTAATGTAATTGCAGAAGCGAGTGATGGTGATCAGGCTATTGTTTTATGTCATGAGCTTTGCCCGGATGTATTATTTCTTGATTTACGCTTGCCGGGATTAGATGGCATTGAAGTAGTACAAGCTTTGCAAACTGATATTTTACCTATGATTGTCTTTGTCAGTGCTTATGGTGAATATGCTTTGGATGCATTTGAGTTAAACGCCATTGATTACGTATTAAAGCCAGCTAACTTAGGCCGCTTGAAAAAAACCGTTGAGCGACTATTGCAAAAGCATAGTCCAGTTAATACCAATAAAGAACGAGATAAATTTAAGCTATTACAAGCACTGGGAGAGACCTCAGGTATAGCTATCTCAGAATTAGAAAACTGGTTAGAAACAGACCAACCATTGCCAACCTCTTTTTGCCAAGAATTGGTGATTAAAAATAGTGATAATGAGAAAGTCTTTTTACCCGTAAGTGCCATTCGTTGGATTGATGCTGCAGGGGACTATATGTGTGTTCACACAGATAAAGAAACGCATATTGTGCGTATCACCATGAAAAAGCTCGAAAGCCAATTAGACGAACGGGTATTCAAGCGCATACATAAATCCACGTTAGTCAATATTCATTGTATTAAAAGCATTCGCGCCTTGCGTAACAGCGAAAGTGTACTTGAACTTGGCGAAGATATTCACCTTAAAGTCAGCCGCAACTATAGTTCTGCTATTCAAGCCTTGCTTGAGTCTAAACAATTATAACTTTCTGATAAACAAGTTGACGTGTTTTTGTCTCGCTTCAGCTTACTTTGATAACTAAAAGTAGCCATACCTCGTTAATGTCACCTGACACCGCATTTCAATTGTAACCCCCATCGCCTTGGCACAAGATGATGCTAGGGGATAGCTTATACGCACTCTCATTTTCTAGCGTATGACTATTTAACTATCAAAAGCTTTACTGAATAAATAACAATTAGAAAATATTCAAGAGCGAAAGTTAAGTAATTGGAAATCAAATTATGATAAAAGTTGCAAAAAAGCTGACAAAATATTGTGTCTTGCTCTCAGCCGCATCACTGCTTGGTTGCGGTGGTAGTGTTGAAACTAAAACAGATTCAAGCAAAATTGATGCTCAACTACCAGTAAGCGACTGGGAATTAGTGTGGAGTGATGAATTTGAAGGTAGTGCTATTGATGCCAATAATTGGACTCATGAAGTCAACTGTTGGGGCGGTGGTAACAACGAAAAACAATGTTACACAGAAGGTGAGCAAAACTCATTTGTCAGTGATGGCTCACTTAAATTAGTCGCGCTGCCTGCTGAAGAAGGTGCTGAACTACCTTATACCTCTGCACGAATGATCAGTAAAAATAAAGCGGATTTTAAATATGGTCGTTTTGAAATAAAAGCTAAAATGCCATTTGGTCAGGGAAGTTTCCCGGCATTTTGGATGATGCCTACTGATGAAACTTACGGTGGTTGGCCAAAATCCGGTGAAATTGACATTCTTGAATCAATTAATCTTAAAACCGTTAATGATGAAGGAGTTGTAGAAAATAATGTTCATGGCACTTTGCATTACGGTGAAGCATGGCCCAACAACGCTCACTCAGGAAAGGCGTATAGTTTACCTGAAGGAGCAAGTCCCGCCGATGATTTCCATGTTTATGCTATTGAATGGCAAGAAGGTGAGATTCGCTGGTATGTAGACGGTTATTTATATCAAACGCAACGTCAATCTCAAGTACGCTATAACTCTAAAGATGAAGCGGTTGGTTTATCACACCGAGGTTGGTTTGCCGAGTACTTTGATGCGGTATCGGGTGAGTTAACGATACATTGGGATAAGGCTCCTTATGACCAACAATTCTTTATGATTTTAAATAATGCTGTTGGTGGTGACTGGGCTGAGAACTCTAATGATATGGGTATCGATGCTAGCGCCTATGAAAATGGTCAAACATTTGAGATAGATTATATTCGTGTATACCAATGTAACCAAAACCCAGATACAGGCAAAGGTTGTGAAACCCTACGCGGTGGTTATGACAGCACTGATGATGCGTTAGTAGAAGGTAAGGCGCCAATCCCTTCACCTCCTTCAGTTGCACTACCACAAGATTTAGCTATTTTCTCAGGTAGTATTAACCCTAACTGGCCGGCATGGGATTGCTGTGGTGGTTCAACTCCAACCGTTGTTGAAGATGACACTATGGGAAGCGTTATGGAATTTTCTGTTGGCGCACAGCCAACGGTAAATGGTTTTATCTCTCGTGAAGAATTTATCGATGAAACGGGCACACCAAGTCCATTTGACGCTTCACCAGCAATTGCTACCGGTTCAGTGCGTTTTGATATGAACATGGTAAACGCGCCTAATGATGCATCCGCAACCTGGATGTTCAAAATGGAAAGCTCAGAAGGGACAACGGCGGTAGAGATTCCTCTCACTGACAGTTCTGAAGGTGTCGCACCTGTTGCGGGTGAATGGCAAACCTTTACTTTCCCATTACAAATGTTAGCAGACGCAGGTTTAGACTTGAGTGCGATTGATGTATTGATGATATTCCCTGCATGGGGTGCTGGTGAAGGTGCCGTTTATCGTATGGCGAATGTTGAGATTGATTCGGGTGTAAACACGGCTTCAGCTCAATTGGTGTTATTTGAAGATGAACAAAACCCAAGCTGGCCAATGTGGGATTGTTGCGGTGGCTCAACACCTGTTGTTGAAACAGATGATGAAGCACATGGCGCAGTTGCAGAGTTTGCTATTGGTGCTTCACCAACCGTTATGGGCTTTATTTCTAGAGAAGGAAATACTGATCAACCTGCACCTTTTGATGCTTCAAGTATTTTATCCAACGGGGTAGCGCAATTTGAAATGAAAGTAACGGCTATGCCGGGCGATGGAAGTGCTGCATGGATGTTTAAAGTTGAATCAGATAATGGTGATACAGCAGTAGAGTTACCATTAACAGATAGCATCGAAGGTGTCGCACCAAGTGCTGATCAATGGCAAACCTATACTTTCAATCTCGCTGATTTAGCCAATGCTGGCTTAGACGTAAGTGCTATTGATGTGGTGATGATATTCCCTGCTTGGGGCGCTGGAGAAGGTGCTGTTTACCGTGTCGATAATGCAAAAATGTATGATCCAAATGCTGATAGCGGCTTCACAGGACATGTTCTGTTTGATGAGCAAGCGAGAGACAGTTGGAGTATTTGGGATTGTTGTGGTGGCTCAACACCAACATTAGAAAACGATGATACTGAACATGGCATGACTGCTGAGTTTGTTATTGGCGCCTCACCAACAGTTATGGGCTTATTAGCAGATGATGATGTTTACTTAGATGCTGCTAGCTTAGTTAGTAACGGTGTTGTGCAATTTGAAATGAAGGTAGTGAATGCACCTAATGATACTAGTGCTGCTTGGGTCTTTAAAATTGAAGCTGGCGATGCTAGCTCAGCAGTTGAACTTGAACTAACTGCTAGTCAAGAAGGCGCTGCGCCAGTAGTAGGACAATGGCAAACATACACCTATTCATTACAGTCTCTTTTCGATGCAGGTTTAGACCTAAGTGCAATAGATGTGCTTATGGTATTCCCTGCTTGGGGTACTGGTGAAGGGGCAGTCTATCGATTAGATAACGTGATGATTTATGATCCCAGTAGTGTACCTACACCACAAGGTCTAACTATCTATGATGATGCACAACACGCAGAGTGGTCAATTTGGGACTGTTGCGGTGGCTCTACACCAACTGAAGAGCAAGATGATGCAAGCCATAACATGGTAGCAGAGTTTGTTATTGGTGCTTCGCCAACCGTTATGGGATTTTTAGCGGATGACGATGTTTATTATGACGCCAGTGCAATCCTAGCAAATGGTGTAGTGAAGTTTGATCTAAAAGTCGTTAACGCACCTAATGATGCTGCCGCTGCCTGGGTATTCAAAATTGAATCAGGTGATGCTAGCTCTGCCGTTGAACTAGCGTTAAGCGCCAACCAAGAAGGTGTAGAACCAGTGGTTGGTGAGTGGCAAACCTACACATATTCTTTACAAGCTTTATTTGATGCAGGCCTCGATATTAGTTCACTTGATGTCTTGATGGTTTTCCCTGCTTGGGGAACGGGAGAAGGTGCTGTTTATCGTATTGATAATGTAGCGATAACAGCGCAATAAACTCCTTGATTAAAAAATTGTGCGGCACAGAACTTTTAAAAGTGCCGCGATTTTTAACTACTCATATAAACAAAGTAGGATAAACATGAAACATTCAAATTTTTCAAAAAAACGCTTAGCCGTTTATATCTCTGCAGCATTGACTGCAGGTGCAAATTTCAACCTTATGGCAGCAGAAGCGGCTGTAAATGAAGTAAAAGAAAAAGAAAAAGAAGTCGAAGTTATTGAAGTACAGGGTATTCGTGGCAGCTTAACGCGGGCGATGAACCTAAAAAGAGATATGTCAGGGGTTGTTGATGCTATCTCCTCAGAAGAAATGGGTAAATTTCCAGATAGTAATTTAGCTGAATCATTACAACGTATTACGGGTGTATCAGTGAGCCGTAGTAATGGTGAAGGGAGTGAAATCACCGTACGTGGTTTTGGTCCAGATTTTAACCTAGTGACCCTGAACGGCAGACAGATGCCGGGTACGGGTAATAGTCGCTCATTTAAATTTGAGAACCTTGCATCAGACGGCGTTTCTGCATTAGAAGTATATAAAACCGCTAGAGCTGATAAACCAACCGGTGGCCTTGGTGCCACGGTAAACATTGTGACAATGAAGCCACTGTCGAGTCCAGGTCAGAAAATGTCTATTTCAACGAAAGCTATTCATGATAGCTCTAATGTTGAAGGTGACGAGGTAACACCAGAATTCTCCGCACTATATTCAAATACTTTTGCAGATGAAAGCTTAGGCTTTGCTTTTGCTTTCAATCAGCAACGTAGAGACTTTCAACAACAAAGTGCCAACATTCAAGGGTGGCAAGCCAATGTTGCCTTGCCATCAAACCTTGATGAAAGCATGGTGATTGACCCTCGTGCATTAGATGAAGAAGGTAATCGTATTGGCGATCACTTTTTTCCTCGCGACATGAACTATGGTATCAACGATGTTCAGCGTGAAAGAACTAACGGTTATGTGGTTTTTCAATACGCACCGATAGATGACTTGATCTTAACGCTTGATTATACCGCCTCAAAAGCAATCACGGGTACTAACTCAATCGGTTGGGGCATGTGGAACGATTATGGTGGTAATATCAATGGCTATGAATTAGATGAAAATGGTACTGCTGTTTATGCTGATATTAGTGGCAATGATGGTTCATTTACTACCAGCAGAAATACCACTGAAATAGAAGCTGAATCCATTGGTTTTAATATTGATTGGATTGCTAGTGATACCCTATATTTTCGCTTAGATTACCATAATTCAACTAATGAAGGTGATAATGGTAAAGATCAAGGCTTAGGTAGTGCTGGTTCATTGGTATTAGGCTCAGATCAATTGAAGACCAAAATTTATGACTATCGTACGGGTGATATTCCGCACGCTGAGATCTTATGGAACAACGGCAGCAATGAACTTCCTACCAGCGAAATAGACTCTCATTTCAGCCAATTCACTCACTCGCCGGGTAAGTCAGAAGTTGAACAATTACAAATTGATGGCACGTGGGAAAATGATGTTTTCGATATTCCCTTGGTTGATATCAAGTTTGGCATCGCCCGAACAGAGCAAAAAATAGGTGGTTCAAGTGCTTGGAGTGGTTTAATTGGTGGTTTCTTATTTAACCCTAATTATAGTGCGATGTTACCCGACGGTATGTTCACGCGCCATGATACCAGTGATTTCTTAGATGCTTTTGACGGTGGCGGTAGCGAACTTTCTCCTCATTACTATTACACCTTCGATTTTGACGAACTGGTGGCTCGCTCTGAAGCTTTTTTAACTAATGAGGTGTTAGGTGGCGATGATTACTTCGCAACTACTGCATACCATGACATGGGTACGGTAAGTTCCGGCTCAGTGCAAGAAGATACCACCAGTATTTATGTTCAAGGCGCTTTAGAATTTGATGTGTATGATTATCCGGTGCAAGTGAACTTAGGTGTTCGTTATGAAGAAACTGATGTCACCAGTAGCGTCTTGCAACCTGTGCCTACTACCGTTTGGTGGAAAGGCGGTAGTGAGTGGCACACGCAATACCTAGCAGGTGAAGATAATTTCTTAGCATTAACCGGCAAACATGATGTATTTCTACCTATGGTAGATATCAAAGTTGATCTTAGCGATGATTTAGTAGGCCGTATGTCATGGGGTAAAACCATTGCTAGAGCGCCTTTGGGTAATTTAGCGGGTGGAAGAAGCTTATCTCCAAGCCCTAAAGTTGGCTCTAGAAATGGCGGTGAAGGCAATACCAACCTTCAACCGTATGAGTCAACTAACTTTGATTTGAGCCTTGAGTATTATTATGGTGATGCCAGTTATGCCTCCGTGGGTTACTTTAGAAAAGACGTTAAAAACTTTATTGGTAGTCAAATCGTGTCAACTACCATTGAAGGTTTTAATGATATTTACTTAGGTCCTCGTTGGCAGCAAGCGGTATCCGATATAGAAGGGCGCGGTGAGCAAGCAACCAATGATGCCGTATTTGCTCAAATTCAAGCGAACGGCTCTACTTTAAATGAACAAGGTTACTTAACGCCTAGCTCAGACGATCCATTAATGACCTGGGATATTAATCAACCTTTTAATGCCTCAGATGAAAAAACGGTTGAAGGTGTTGAAGTCGCTTTACAACATGTTTTTGGTGAAAGTGGCTTTGGTGTTGGTGTTAATGCTACTTTTGTTGAGGGCGATGTTGAATTTGATATTGATAGCTTAGATCAGCAAACACCGTTAACAGGTTTAAGTGACTCAGCTAACTTCCAAGCCTTTTATGAAAAGCATGGCTTATCAGTGAAGTTTACCTATGCGTGGCGTGACGAGTATTTAATTGGTGTTGGCCAAGATCAAGGCTCATCAGATAACCCACCGCAATTTGCCAAAGAGTTTGGTCAGTTGGATATGAGTGTTAACTATGATGTAACAGAGCACTTCACCGTGTTCTTTGAAGGTATTAATCTTAATGATGAGACCGAGCAAGGGTATGGTCGTTATGAGGAGCAATTCTTGTTTGCTCGACAATACGGTCCTAGATACACCATAGGTGCACGTTATAGCTTTAACTAGCTATGTTGAAAACTGGTGCACGGTTAAATCAATGCGCTAGTTTTCTCTTTTTTTATGTTAAAACGCTAGCTCTGTACATTCGTGCTAGCGTTTTAGTTCACCGTTCAAAATCAAGCAAGGGGAGTTACTAATGGCTGCAACTTCATATACATTAGAACAACCGAAAGGCCAAAATACGGGTCTACAAAATACTAATCAATTTGCCTTAGTATCGTTAACCTCATTATTTTTCATGTGGGGTTTTATCACTTGTTTAAATGATATTCTGATTCCGCATTTAAAAGCGATTTTTTCGTTAAGTTATACCCAATCAATGTTAGTGCAATTCTGTTTTTTTGGTGCTTACTTTTTAGTGTCCTTACCTGCTGGTAGACTGGTGAAAAAAGTAGCTTATCAAAATGGTATTGTGATTGGTTTAGTCATTGCCGCTATTGGCTGTTTAATGTTTTATCCTGCGGCTTCTTATCATAGTTATAACTTTTTCTTAGCCGCCTTATTTGTGTTAGCAAGCGGTATTACAATATTACAAGTTTCTGCCAACCCCTATGTGACTTTACTTGGCTCAGCAGAAACGGCTTCGTCAAGATTAACGATGACACAAGCATTTAATTCATTAGGTACTACGGTGGCTCCGTATTTAGGTGCTTTGTTTATTCTTAACGAAGCAACCGATGCATTGTCCGCAACAGCGTCAGCAGATAGCGTGAAAGTACCGTATTTATTTTTAACCGCAATGTTATTACTGTTAGCGGCCATTTTTGCTTTTTTGAAGCTGCCCCATGTTGATAGCGCCGAGGTCATTGAAGAAGAAGAAATAGAGGGCTCAGCATGGCAATATAATCACCTAGTTTTAGGCGCATTAGGCATTTTTGTGTATGTTGGCGCAGAAGTGTCAATCGGTAGCTTTTTAGTCAATTTTCTGGGAGAAGCAGATATAGCCGGATTAGTTGAATCCGAAGCAGCAAAATATCTAACTTATTATTGGGGCGGGGCCATGGTAGGACGCTTTATTGGTGCAGCGGTGATGCAAAAGCTTGATGCAGGTAAAGTGTTAGCTTTCAACGCATTTGCAGCAGTAATATTAATTGCTACTGCCATTATTAGCTCAGGCAGCATAGCTATGTGGGCCTTATTGCTTGTTGGCTTATGCAACTCTATTATGTTTCCTACTGTCTTTAGCTTGGCATTAAACGGCTTAGGAAAACACACTAGCCAAGGTGCGGGTATTTTGTGCTTAGCCATCGTTGGTGGCGCGATCATTCCATTACTTCAAGGCCTGTTAGCAGATACATTAACAGTACAATTAGCCTTTGTTTTACCATTAGTTTGTTACTTATATATCGCCTATTACGGCATTAAAGGCAGCAAAGTTATCAATATTAGTAAATAAGAAAATCTTAGCGAGTTTATGATGAAATATCCTATATCCACCTCCAAGGCATTGTTGATAATGCTTTTTCCCATGGCTTTACTTGGTTGTAATCAAACGGATCGTACAATTGCATCTAGCAGTAAAGTGCAATCAACGGCTCTAAATCAATCGACTGAAATCTGGCCTAAATTGAATTTTGACGTTAAAAAAGACGCCACAATTGAAGCTAAGATCGTTGAGATAATGTCAACGATGACCTTAGCGCAAAAAGTAGCGCAAATGATCCAGCCTGAAATTAGAGATATCACTCCAGAAGATATGCGTAAGTATGGCTTTGGTTCATACCTCAATGGTGGTGGCGCTTTTCCGGATAATAATAAACATGCAACACCACAAGATTGGATTAATTTAGCCGAGCAAATGTATCAAGCCTCTATCGATGATTCGCTTGATGGCAGTACTATTCCTACTATTTGGGGCACTGATGCGGTACATGGCCACAATAATGTCATTGGTGCTACTTTGTTTCCACATAACATTGGCTTAGGAGCTGCTAACAACCCTGACTTGTTAGAAAAAATTGCGCAAGTTACTGCGACAGAAGTTATGGTGACTGGAATTGATTGGGTATTTGCTCCTACGGTAGCAACCGTTAGAGATGATCGTTGGGGTAGAACCTATGAAGGCTATTCAGAAGACCCAGAAATAGTAAAAACTTATGCTGCGGCGATTGTTCATGGCTTGCAAGGTAAAGCAGGGGAAGACTTCTTAGCCGACAATAGAGTCATTAGTACGGTAAAGCACTTCTTAGGTGATGGCGGCACTATTGACGGTGATGATCAAGGCAATAATATTGATAATGAGCAAGCATTATTCGATATACATGCTCAAGGCTATGTTAGCGGTTTAGCCGCTGGCTCTCAATCGGTGATGGCATCTTTCAATAGTTGGCAAGGAGAGAAAAATCATGGCAGTGAATACTTACTAACCCAGGTGCTAAAAGATAAAATGGGTTTTGATGGTTTTGTTGTCGGTGATTGGAATGGTCATGGTCAAGTAAAAGGTTGTAGCAATGAAAGTTGTCCCCAATCGGTAAATGCGGGTTTAGATATTTTCATGGTGCCAACAGACGCGTGGAAGCCGCTTTATGAAAATACTATTGCGCAGGTTAACAGTGGTGAAATAGCCTTGTCTCGTATTGATGATGCGGTAAGTCGTATATTGCGAGTAAAACTCAGGGCGGGTATTTTTGAAAAACCAAGTCCAGCAAAAAGAAAGTTTTCAGGAAAAACGGCACTTATTGGCAGCGACGAACACCGCGCGGTAGCGCAGCAAGCTGTGCGTGAATCTTTAGTGCTGTTAAAAAACAAAGCAAATATTTTACCTTTATCACCTAAAATGCACATACTCGTTGCAGGTGATGCGGCTAATAACATTGGTAAACAAACAGGCGGTTGGACCATCACTTGGCAAGGCACCAATAATCAAAATAGTGATTTTCCGGGCGGTAGTTCAATATATGAAGGCTTTGCTCAACAAGTTAAGGCCGCAGGTGGCCGTATTGAATTAAATGAGCGGGGAGAGTTTTCTGAGAAACCAGATGTAGCAGTAGTCGTTTTTGGTGAGGAGCCTTACGCTGAAGGACAAGGTGATAGAGAAAACTTAGCATATCAAAACGAGACTAAAGCTGACTTAGCCATGTTGAAACGTTTAAAGTCGCAAGGTATTCCGGTTGTCTCTGTATTTATAAGTGGTAGACCTATGTGGGTAAATGCTGAGCTAAATGCCAGCGATGCTTTTGTTGCTGCTTGGTTACCTGGCTCTGAAGGTAAAGCTATTGCCGATGTACTACTGACAAATGCAGATGGGCAGATTCAGCACGACTTTAAAGGCGAGCTATCTTTTTCTTGGCCCAAAACGGCAACTCAGGTGGTAAACCGATTTGATAAAGATTATCAACCATTATTACCTTACGGCTTCGGTTTAAAATACTCAGAGAAAAGTACCTTAGCAGATGACTTGTCCGAACGTTTCTCTAAGGTGGAAGACAACCAACAAGGAAAACCAATCTTTGCTGCAAAAGCAATTAAACCTTGGCAGATGTTATTAACTTCTGCACAACAAACATTAAATGTGCAGTCTAATAGTGCTCAGTTACCCGGTATTACTTATCGTACTGTTGATAAAATTGTGCAAGAAGATGCTTTTCGTTTAACGCTTTCTGGTGCAAAAACAGCCGGAGTGACGTTTACTCATAGTGAAAATTTATTTGAAAGCTTGAGTGAATCATTAAACAGTCAATCAGCATTGAGCATTAGTGTTAAAAGAGAAAGTAGTGTCACTGCTCCTGTACAGGTTTCCATGATATGTGAGCAAGCGACTAATGACCAATCAGCCTGTATGGCAAACATCGATATTGCTGATGCGCTCGCGAAAATACCTGATGGACAATGGCAAGAGCTTACCATTGATTTGCAGTGTTTTGCTAAGCAAGGTGTTGCATTCGACAACATTATTAGCCCATTTACCTTGGTTTCTTCAGGTGATTTATCGTTAGCAATTAGTGATATAAAAATTGTTGCTGCTAGCGCTCAACTTGCTGATGTGCAATGTCACCAATAATGTTAAGTCGATAAACTAATACCGCTAAATAGGCAACTAAGTACACCAAGAAATGTACTTGGTTGTCTATACGCGATACTAGGTAGATTTGCTGGTAACCTTGTTTTATTAAATAGTAGTTTAGGCGAAGGCAATATTCCTAGTGGCATTGCACCAAGATTGGTCGATTTCATTATATTAAGTCAATTTAGAGAAAGGTTTGAGTCAAAGGGACGTTTATCATTAACCTTAAACAAACACCTTCTTATATTGTGACCGAGCAGCAACCGGAATTGTTAGGTACATCGGTGTATTTAAATCAAAATAGATTACACGCAAGTTGATTTTGAATTATTGATCAATAGCTTGCTTTAAAATCACTTGGTTGCGGCCAGCATCTTTTGCTTGGTAAAGCGCCTCATCAGCGCGGTTCAAAAATTTAGCCATATCTTGACCATCTACTTCTGCTGAATAACAGGTTACGCCACAACTTATGGTGACAGGTATCGATAACTCACCGGTAATAACCGGTTTTGCAGAGATAGCTTGGCAGATACGCTGATAAACAGACGTGCAGCTTTCTTTATCAACAGGGGTAATCACTAAAAATTCTTCGCCGCCATAGCGCCCTATTAAGTCATAATCTCTTAATACTTTCTGCATACGCTTGGTGACTTCTTTTAATACTTCATCACCAACTAAATGGCCATAGGTATCGTTAATACTTTTAAAGTGGTCTATATCGCACATGCCAATGCCTAAGTCGTGCTTTAGGCGATCTATGCGCTTAACTTCTTTAGGCAGGGCTTCCATAATAGCGCGACGATTCAACAAGCCTGTTAATACGTCATGGCTGGCCAGTTGCGTTAATTCTTCAAGGGTAGCGTTTAATTTATCTTGCATTTCAATCATGCGCTTGCCAACTTGCAAGCGTACTTGTAGTTCAGCACTATCGAACGGTTTAGACAAATAATCACTGGCACCTTTGCTTAAGCCTTCAACAATATCATCTGAGCCAGTTCTTGAGGTTAACAGTAATACATAAGCTGGGTTTTCAGGGCTTTGTGCAATAACACGTTCACAAACCTCAACGCCATTCATTTTAGGCATTTCCCAATCAAGTAGTAAAAGACTTGGCGCGTCATCTTCTTGCATTATTTGCCAAGCTTCTTCACCATCTTCAGCCATGATGACATCATAGCCCCAACCTTTGGTGATGGCTAATAGCATCATGCGCGAAACTTTGCTGTCATCTGCAACTAATAATTTCATCCATTATTCTCATTGGTACTGCTTAATTCTAATAAGGTAAGGTCATCAAGTTGTGGGGCTAACCCTCGAAAATTATCAGCACTATCTTGAATTGCTTGTATATTTTTATCATAGCGTAACATATCACTAATGCTAGTAATTAAACGCTGTTGTCCAAACATTTCATTGTTTGGCGTAGTTGTTTCTATTATGCCATCTGAGAAAGCATATAATTTATCATTACCGCTCAACTCAAAGGATTGCTTATTATCTAGCGTATCTCTGATTATGCCTAAAGCTGGGTGGTTTGATTTAATTGCTTCTTTAAACTGACCTTGTGTAAAAAGCAAAATATCTTCCATGCCACAATTCCAAATATGCACCGTATTTCGTTGCGGGTTAACTTCAAATAGTATGGCAGCAAGAAAAAGTCCTCTGGGCATTTTAGAATACATATGGCGATTAATCTCGTTACCTATCTCTGCCATATGCAAGCCTTTAGATGTCATTTTATAAAAGGTATCTGAAGCGATTGGCCCGCCCAACGCTGCGGTAATTCCGTGACCAGTAAAGTCCCCTAATAACACATGATGTCTACCGTCAGGACAAGTTGCTGAAAATAAAATATCACCAGAAGTTTTTTCTACCGGTTTTTCTATCGAGCGAATAAAGGCGTGCTCAAATGGAGCATCAGCTTTCATACCGAGAATAATATCTTCAATAATTTCTTTTTCTCTATTTAAGGTATCATTAGTTTCATGTAACTCATGCTGTAACTGTAGCACCCGTTCACCAACGGAAACTCGTACTTGTAATTCATCATTGTTAAAAGGTTTGGCAATGTAATCATTAGCGCCTTTTTTCAAACCCTCAACAATATCTTGGGTTTCATTTCTGGAGGTCAGTAAAATAATATAAGGTGGGTTATGAGGAAACTCTGCGCGAATTCGTTGGCAAAACTCAATACCACTCATTTGCGGCATTTCCCAGTCAATTACCATTAATTGTGGCGCATCACTCTCATGCATTAATTGCCATGCCGCTTGACCATCTTCTGCGCAGACCACCTCATAGCCCCATTTTTTACAAACGGCACTCAGTATTAATCTTGACGTAGCATCGTCTTCGGCAATAAGTAACTTCATAACAGTGCTTGTTCCATTGCGCCTTTAAGTGTGTTGAAATCGTGTTCAAGTTGAGCAATGTTTTCCTTAATATCATTAATGTTGTCGGCCTTGCCTGCAAGCTCCATTTCCAGGGCAATGGCACTTAACGCTTTGCCACCGACGTTTGCTGAAGCGCCTTTTATTTTATGCATTATAGCAGCAGCTTGAGCGGCATCATTATCATTAACACTCACTTTTAATTCATCTATTTGTTCGACCAAGTCCTCGCAAAAAATTTCGGCTACGGACTTCATTAAGTCAGTGTCATTCATGAGACGATTGGCCATATCATCATAGTCAAAAACAACCAGTCCAGGGTCAGTTTGCTCTTCAGCAATAACTAATTCTTCCTCTTTATCTGCCGATAACGCTTTTGTCGCACTATGCTTTGGCAACCACTTTGTGAGCATATTGATAACACTGCTAGGATCGATAGGTTTCGATAAATAATCGTCCATACCAACATCGAGACATTTCTGTTTATCGCCTGCCATAGCATTTGCGGTCATGGCGATGATGGGAATATCACTATTTACTATGCCTGTTTTTTTCGACCTGATTTTTTTTGTCGCTTGATAACCATCAAGTATTGGCATTTGACAGTCCATAAAGACTAAATCGTGATGTGTAGTCGTTTGTAAGGCTACTATTGCTTCTTCACCGTTACCAGCCAAATCTACTGTGATACCTAAAGTCCGTAGCAAACCTTCTATCACTAATTGATTTGTTGCATTGTCTTCCACCACTAAAATATGTGCTTTAAACTGTTTATGTTCTTTTAAAATGTGACGAGTAACAAATTCAGGCGTTGCCTCTTCAATGCCAGAAACAACCAATAACACATCGAATAATTCAGATTGATGAATAGGTTTAGTTAAATAACCCTGAAAACCTGCCGCTTTCATTTTTGTGGCATCACCACGTTGTGCTTGTGAGGAGGCCATTATGAGTTTAGTGGTTGCCAAATGAGGCATTTTTTGTATTTTCTCACATAGCTCTAGGCCACTCACTTCAGGCATATGCATATCTAAAATAGCAATGGTATAGGGTGAGTCTTGCTTTGTGGCTAATTCTAACTCTGTCAAAGCTGCTTTTGCGCCATCAACTAAGGTATGTGGAATATGCCAAATATTATGCAGTTGACGCATTAACTCTCGATTCGTTTCGTTATCATCAACAATGAGTATTTTTTCATTTTTCAAATCGCTATTATAGACCGGCACTTGGCTCATTGCGTCTGCGGTTGCAAGCGGCAGGCTGAACCAAAAATTTGAGCCTTCCCCCTGAATACTCTCAATCCCAATTTCGCCATCCATCAGCTCAACTAATTTTTTACAAATAGACAAGCCTAAACCAGTACCACCGAACTTTCTGGTGGTTGAGGTATCGGCTTGTGAAAACTTGTCAAACAACAGTTTCTGATGAACGGGATCAACACCAATGCCGGTATCCTTAACCTCAAAACGGAAATGTTTTAGATCTGCTGTTTGTTCAAGCACACGAACATAAACGGCCACTTCACCCTGCGGGGTAAACTTGATGGCATTACCAATTAAGTTGGTTAATATTTGCCTTATGCGACCGGGGTCTGCGGTAACCCATTGTTGAATTATTGGTGTGGCAGGGCAAATGAGTTGTAAGCCTTTACGCTGTGCTTGGTAATTCATGGTTGTACCAATATCTTCAACCATTTGACCTAAGTTGAAAGGAATAAGCTCAAGGTCTAATTTGCCGGCTTCTACTTTAGAGAAGTCTAAGATATCGTTGATAATGCCTAATAGTCCAACGGCAGATGATTTCACTGTATTAGCCAGTTTACTTTGTTCTTTGTTAAGCTCGCTATCTAGCAATAAGTTCGTCATACCTATAACACCATTCATTGGCGTACGTATCTCATGACTCATATTGGCAAGAAAATCGGCTTTGGAAGTATTAGCGACTTCAGCTTGTTCTTTTGCGATTAACAGCGACGCGGTATCAGATTCCGCCTGTTCTTTTGCTATCAACAAAGAGGCGGAATCTGACTCTGCTTGTTCTTTAGCGAGCGCTAATATGTCTGCATCTTCTTTCTTTTGGGTAATATCAGTACGAATAGAAGTAAAGCCATTAACCTGTTTATTTTTATCATAATTAGGCACTATGGTGGTATCAACCCAATAATAATGTCCACTTTTGGCTCTATTTCGCACTTCGTCATGCCAGACTTCTCCTGACATGACTTGTTCATGCATTGTTTGCCAGTAGGCCTTTGACTGATTATTTGAATTTAATATGCTGTGTTTTTTTCCAATTAACTCAGCTTCGGTATAACCACTTATTTTTGAAAACTTATCGTTTACATAAATAATATTTCCCTCTACGTCAGCCATTGAAACTAATGAATGGGCATTTAAGGCAAACTTTTGGTTTTTTAAAGGGATTAGCACATCGTCGACATTGCGTTTTGATTCTTTGCTTAAAATGCGTACTAAAACATAAAATATAATAACAAAGACTAAAGTAAAAATTACAGATAACTGATAACTACCACTTTTTTGCCATGATATTTGTTGATTGATAGGTACAACCACTTCTAATACGCCGCGCACATCGCCCAATTTCCAACCGGTTTTTGGCGTGAGAGGGTGTGTATTATGACAATTAACACAAGCAACTGCAGTTAACTTGTCTGAAATAGCAACACGGACTAAATTTTGGTCACCTTCGGTTAATGTTTGCACAAAAGGCACATCGGGATTCAGGTTAAGTTGCTGCCAAGCCTGCTGTTGAAAGGAGTCTAATTTTCTACTAGCACGTTCAGGAAAAGGAAAGGCAGAGTAAAGTTTAATTTGTAAGCCACTTTCTTTTGATAACTGACTCAGTTCATGAATCATGGTTGCAGGAAGAGGAATGGCATTCATGTGGTTTTTATGATCACTAGTAACTGATATACGATCATCAGCAGTGAGTTTACTGACAATATTTTTGGTGTAATAACTTCGCAAGACAGAATACTGCTGGGCAGTGTTTTGAGCGACTAGCGTTGCATCTTTTATGGTGGTTTCAGAGAAAATAAAAGGCACTACGCTGAGGATAGCGACGATGCCAATTAACGCCAATATTAAGATCTGCTTCCATAACGATTGAACTATATTTTTTTGCATGTTTTTTTCCGTATGGTCTCAATCATAACGAGGCATAAATTTTTAGTCATGTATTTGAATGTTATTGTTTTTGTGTAGTTAATTTAACACACTGATGAATATAGTTTTATAAGCTTAGTCTAGCTTAAGGAAAAATCACAGCCGGATGGGGAAATTAGACGAAAAAATCATTAATTAATGAACTTGTTAAAATTGTCTATTGTGCATTTTTATTGTGCATTTTTATTGTACTTGGTGAATATAGTCAATTAATACCTTACTGCCTATTTTGACCTCAACATCATCTTGCGGATATTTTTCTAGTAGAGAATACCCCATAGGTGACTGTGGGGTAATCACCGTTATTTTTTCGTTCGCTAATTCACACCGAAAGCCACCGGCGCAAGGACCAATAAAAAACCAGTGTTTTTGCTGATTATCTTGATAAAGCTGAACTAAGGCAGTGAGTGCGATGGCTTTACTATCATCAAAATTTACTAAAACTAAAGTTCGATAATTGTTAATGGCTGCTTGTAGCTCTTGCACTCTTCTGGATTGCCCTTCAGCTAAGTAACTGGCCTCAATGGCTAAAGTATCATATTGCGTTTCAGCAACACTTTGATCGTCAACGGCAGCGGCATGTGCTTCATTTGCTGCGTTAATTGCTTGGTTTAGCTCTTGTTCGAGTTCGTTAATTATTAATGTAATTAACTTTCTTTTATCTATTTTACTTAGTGACATCTGCTGTTAACTGTTTATTCCGCTTGGAAATTATTCTACTACTATTATTGTTAGAGCGATAAGGATTTTTTATTTAATCTGACAGGTGTCAAAATTAACTTGTAATGCATCTAAAAGGTGGGTAAATTATCATCACTGGTTCGACCAACAGGAATAAAGATGAGAGCAGAAAACTCAACCGAAAGCCCAACGCATGACAAGCCATTTCCACATTTATTAGCACCCCTTGATTTAGGCTTTACGCAGTTAGCCAATAGAACGTTAATGGGTTCTATGCATACTGGCTTAGAAGAAGAAAAAGGTGGTTTTGCTAAATTAGCGGCCTTCTACCAAGAGCGGGCAAAAGGTGGCGTAGGTCTCATTGTGACCGGTGGGGTAAGCCCAAATAAACGCGGTAGAATTGCGCCTTTTGGCAGTGAACTAAGTCATTTTTGGCATGTAAATAAGCATAAACAAGTGACTGCAGCCGTGCATAAGTATCCCACCAAAATATGCTTGCAATTATTGCACACTGGTCGTTATGCCTATCATCCGTTTAGCGTAGCACCGAGTAAAGTAAAGTCGCCCATTACGCCATTTACGCCAAGAGCAATGTCGACCAGGCAAATTCAAGGCACCATTAAAGATTATGCCCATGCATCTCTTTTGGCTGCAAAAGCTGGTTATGATGGTGTTGAAATCATGGGCAGTGAAGGTTATCTCATTAATCAGTTTGCTTGTATTCGCACCAACCAACGTGAAGATGAATGGGGCGGAAGTATTGAAAATCGTATGCGTTTAGCCATCGAAACGATTAAAGCCGTTCGCGCAAAAGCAGGCGAAAATTTCATTATTATTTTCCGCTTGTCTATGTTGGATTTAGTTGAAGGCGGAAATAGCTGGGATGAAGTGGTCACTATGGCGAAAGCGGTAGAGAAAGCGGGCGCGACATTAATTAATACCGGTATTGGTTGGCATGAAGCACGTGTGCCTACCATAGTAACTTCTGTCCCTAGAGCGGCATTTACTTGGGTAACAGAGCGAATGAAAAAAGAAGTCTCTATACCGTTGATAACCACTAATAGAATTAATACACCTGAAGTTGCAGAGGAAATTTTGTCTTCTGGCCAGGCTGATATGGTGTCTATGGCTCGACCTTTCTTAGCCGATGCTGATTTCGTTAACAAAGCGGCAAGCAATAAGTCAGATGAAATTAATACCTGTATCGGTTGTAATCAGGCTTGTCTAGATCATGTTTTTGAACAAAAACGCGCTTCTTGCCTGGTTAACCCTAGAGCTTGTTATGAAACTGAGCTTAATTTTGACAGAACGAATAAGCGTAAAAAACTGGCAGTAATTGGTGCCGGTCCGGCAGGATTAGCTTTTAGTGTTTACGCCGCAGAGCGAGGCCATCAGGTTGAACTGTTTGACAAAATAAGTGAAATTGGTGGCCAGTTTAATGTCGCTAAGCAAATACCGGGTAAAGAAGAGTTTTATGAGACTATACGCTACTTCAATAAGCAGCTGTCGTTGCATGATATTCCTGTGCATTTAAATAATGAGCAGAGCGCTGAAAGTTTGTTAGCTGCAGGCTTTGATGAAGTTATTTTAGCGACAGGAATAAAACCTAGAAAGCTTGATATTGAAGGTATAGACCATCCTAAAGTCTTGAGCTATTTGGAGGTATTACGCGACAAAGTGTCCGTTGGCGAAAAAGTGGCAATTATCGGTGCAGGTGGTATTGGCTTTGATGTAGCCTCATACCTTGCTGAAAGTGGTGAGTCGTTAACAACCAACCCAGATGCATGGCTAAATAGCTGGGGCGTTGATAAAAGCTATCAACAATCAGGCGCTTTAAATACTGATAAGTTGTATGAAAAAGTGGCAACTAACCGTCAAATTTCGTTATTACAACGTAAGAAATCAAAAGTAGGAAAGGGCTTAGGCAAAACCTCAGGCTGGGTACACAGAGCTAACCTAGTTAAGCATGGAGTGAGTATGATTCCTGGCGTAACTTATAAGTCAATTACTGATGAAGGTTTACTGATAGAAGTAAATGGTAATGAGCAGATGCTTGATGTCGACAATGTTATTATTTGTGCCGGCCAAGAGTCTAATAGAGAATTACAACAAGCACTTGAAAGTGGTGGCGTAGGAGTACACTTAATTGGTGGTGCCAATGTTGCTGCTGAGTTAGACGCGAAGCGCGCTATTCGACAAGCGGCTGAGTTAGCTATGGTGATCTAAACAATAAATAATGTATAGACTGGGAAGTTTTCATTGTTATTCTTGGTCTATACTATTTCATGTGTTCTTCCGTTCAGATGAAAACTCTTCAAAAGGGAATAATAACAACAATGAATTTTCTATTTACTCCTGCTATTGCTGTGTTAAATAAACTGGCATTTAAAGCTAAATTTTCTGTATTAGCGTTGATCTTTTTTATTCCTATTATTGCTAGTGCGTGGTGGATTGTTGCTTCGCAGTGGCAACGTATAAATCAAAATGATCTGGAAATAGAAGGCCTAACGTTAATTCAAGCGGCCGTCATGCTAGAGCAATCATTACATGATGAAAAAGACTTGACTAGTGAAGCCTCAAAACTACATAAGCACGTTTTAAGCACTACGCAGGCTGATGAATTAAGACCAGCCAGCCAAAAAATAATTCAGCAAATTCAATCAACAGACGACTCATCTACTCATTATCAGCAAAGTGCACTTGTGTACGAACAAACACTTGCCTTTAGAGAAAGTGCAGCCGCTTATAGCGGTTTAAGCCGCGATAGCAATGCTAGTGCGTTCTACTTGGCGGCAATGGTAGTGAATGGCTTACCTGCGATAACGGAATACCTTGCCAGAACAGGTAACTTAACGACGAGTATTATCAACAATGGTGGTTTTAGTTCAGAAAGCTATACCTTACTGGTGGCACTTGATAAACGTTTAGATGAGCTACAAATGCAATTGAGTAAAGCCAATGCCCAGTTAGTTCGGGTAGATAATGATTTAACAACAGTATATAAAAAGAGTGTTAACGATTTTTTAGCGAGCATTGATCAATATCAATCTTCATTGCGGGCAAATGTTATTGACCCAGATAATATTCAATGGCAAGCACAGCAAGCCAGCAGTGCTATTGCCACGTCAGCGCAATTGGCTAAAACATTGTTCAATCAAAGTGCACAACGCTTAGCGGATAAACTAGCAGCGAGTCGCTCAGCTAGCTTTTGGTCGTTAATCTTATTGGCGACCGTGTTAATTGCTGCCGCAGTCTTTACCGCATTTTTGTTAGCAGTAATTTATTTATCGATAAAACATAATGTTGAAGCGATTAATAAAGCAACTTCTCGCCTCGCGCAAGGCGACTTTACCCAAGATATTATTTCCAAGTCTAAAGATGAATTAGGCGACGTAGCTAATAAATTTAACCAAATGCAAGGTAAAGTTCATCAGCTGTTGGCACAATTTAATCAAGATGTTAAACAATTGGAGTTGTCAGCAAACAATATAAATCAGTTATCTAGCACCATGGCGGATAACCTAGCAAGCCAGCAAGAGAATACCCACAATGTGGTGAATGCAATTCATCAAGTAAGTGACTCTGTAAGTGTTATTACGCAGAGTACTGCTAGTGCTCATGCCATTACTAAACAAGCGAGTGCAAATGTTTCACAAGGGCAAGATATTATTAGTGAAACCACAATCGTTATTAATGGAATATCGCAAGAGGTAAATGAATCGGCTACGGTTATCAATGAATTAGCTGGATTTAGTAATGATATAGGGCAGTTTGTTAACGTCATAAGAGAGATAGCAGATCAAACAAATTTACTGGCACTAAATGCCGCCATTGAAGCCGCTAGAGCCGGTGAACAAGGTCGAGGCTTTGCCGTGGTCGCTGATGAAGTAAGAACCTTAGCCAGTAGAACGCAAGATTCTACCGGCGAAATTCAGCGTATTATAGAACAATTACAACATGGCGCCGAAAAGTCAGTTGAAGTGATGAATCAAGGTGTGGTGCATGCTGAAAATGGTGTCGAAAAAACACAGCAAGTTGCCTCCACTTTCCTTGAAGTGACGCAAAATGTTGAAGAAATTGTCAAAGGTGCAGAACAAGTATCATGTGCTGTAGAGCAGCAGAGCCAAATGGTCGCTAACATTGAAAATCATA
Organism: uncultured Colwellia sp.; assembly: GCA_913062815.1. Taxonomy (GTDB): domain Bacteria; phylum Pseudomonadota; class Gammaproteobacteria; order Enterobacterales; family Alteromonadaceae; genus Colwellia. The sequence continues at coordinate 62,628 of CAJXWZ010000002.1, forward strand.
CCACAAGTATTGCTAATGGCGCTGATGAAGTGTTGCAAGGAGCGCAAGATGCCGCTCAAGCAGGTAAAGATTTACTACAACTTGCGGATAACTTGTCGCAACAATTAGCAAAATTTACTTTAGAAAAATAAAAACTGACGTATACTGCTGCAAACGTATTTATTGTTAAGATTTTTACCCTTTGACTTTTGAAATGAAAAATTTAGTGATTAGCAATGCAGACATTGAAGTATTCTTTACTCCTGCGCAATATAAGCAACAATTATTGTCGTTAATTGCTAATGCTCGCCAGCGTATTTATCTCACCGCACTTTATGTGCAAGATGATGATGCTGGTAGAGAAATTTTGCATGCACTTTATCAAGCTAAAGCTAAAACTCCGGCACTAGATATTAAGGTTTTTGTTGATTTTCATCGTGGCCAACGGGGATTAATTGGTGAAAAAGAAAGTTTAGGTAATCGCGCTTTATATCTAGCATTAGCGCAACAGTATCAACAAAAAATAGCCATTTACGGTATTGGTGTTAAGCGCAAAGAATTGTTTGGCGTATTGCACTTAAAAGGCATGGTATTTGACGATGTACTTTTTTATACGGGCGCAAGCATTAATGATATTTATATGCAGCAAGGTAGTAGGTACCGCTTAGATAGATATTATCAAATCAATAACTCGGTGCTTACCAGTAGTTTTTGTCATTACTTAACCAATACTTTTGTGAAATCACAATTAGCTCCACTGCTCAATGAAGTTGAATTACCCAGTCCTGTTCAACAAAAGCGAAACATCATAGCGTTAAAATCGTTACTGAAAAAAACGCAATATCAAATATTTGCACCAAGTAATGAGCAAAAATCAACGGTCATTGACAAGCCAATATCTATAATACCGTTAATTGGCTATGGCCGTCGTAAAAATAACTTAAATAAAGTGATTCGGAAAACCATAAGAAGTAGCCAGCAAAAATTAACGGTGTTTACCCCATATTTCAATTTACCACCTGTGCTAGCCCGTGATGTGGTTAATGCTTTGAAACGTGGTGTTCATATTACCTTGGTGGTTGGTGATAAAACGGCAAATGACTTTTATATTGCGGATGAGAGTGCTTTTAGTACTATTGGTATAGTGCCTTACATCTATGAAATGTTGCTAAAACGCTTTGTTAAACGTTATCAAAACTTTATCGACAAAGGCTTGTTAAATATACATTTGTGGCAACATGAAAATAATAGTTTTCACCTAAAAGGTATCATTAGTGATGACCGCTATCATTTATTGACTGGCAGTAATTTAAATCCAAGAGCGTGGGCACTAGATTTAGAGAACGGTATGTTGCTAGATGATCCTTCAGAAGAGTTGATGGTAAAAGTTGCTCCTGAATTGATTGAAATTATGGAGCACACCCGAAAAATAAATCATTTTAGCGAACTTAATTCGGTAAGTGATTACCCAGATAAACCGAAAAAACTCTTAAATAAGATACGCCTCACCCAAATAGACCGAATTTTGAAGCGATTTTTGTAGTGTGTATAGCATTTAAAAAGACTGCTTTGCTTCTACCCTAATTTCAAAGTTATCAATGTCAGGGTTATCACTTTGTGGCAAAGCGAAATCTACATGAATAACTTGATGATTGCCTGATGAATGTGGTGAGTATAATCGCGCACCAATACCTAGTGAGTATAGCCAACCATCTTCAAAATTCTCTTTCATACCTTGTGTTTGAATAGTACCAAAAGTTCTGCCAGTGTCGATAAAGGCTGCGCCAGCAAGATCAAATAGTTTAAATAAGTTTATATAGGGGTAGTAGCGAATCTCACTGGAAAACTTTACACTGTGCTCGCCATGCTGATATTGCAATGGAAAACCTCTCAGTCCTGTATTCCCGCCCATTGTCACGGGTTTATCCAAATATTGATTCCGACTTAGCACATTTATGTTGTTTAGGTAAAACCCCCAGTTCTCATCAATATTATAGAAATATTCAGTATTCATCTTAAATAATATTCTATGATCTTGCTGTTTATAAATATCGCTACTGATATTTATATTCATCAGTACGAGAGCATCATCATGAAGCTCAAAACCTTTATGGATATTAGCCGTTAGTAAGGCCCAAACGCTATTTTCCTTACTACCGTCACTAAAGCCAATGTTGGTGTTAAATTGCCAGCCGTGATTAAAGTCTTCTGTTTGAGTGATTAAGTGAATATTGGTGAGTTTTTTAAAATCTTTTTCTTGGTATTCCATACCTATCCAAGGGTAAATAAAATCTCGATCTTGAGGAAGAAAAATGGAATGAGGGTTGTTACTACCATCAGTAGTATAAGAAAAATTATGTAGATCTTGAGTAATACCGACACGGTAACGAAATAACTCATTGTCATTATTATAATTTAACCAAGCGTACTGGGCCGTTTTATAGCTAATATCATGGGAGTAAATTGCTAATTCACTATCATTTTGATAGAGGGTGTCATTACGTTTAGTTTCGTTGAAGCCGCTAAGATAAGCATGTTCTGTGTGAAAACTAGCAAAGTGCTTGTGTATAAACAGAGACTGTTGTGTGCCATCATCGTTATCGGCAAAGCGCAATTTTAAATCGATATTTTGCTTTCGAAACAACGGAATAGTACTTTTAATACTGTAACCTTTTCGTTGTGAATTTTTGTAAGTTGCGACTTCTGCATCAAGTCCTAAGCCAAGTAAATTTCTCTCTTTAATACCAAAACTAAAAGTACTCTCACCTCCTTGTCGCCCAAAGCTAATAGTTGGCATTAATGACCAATTATCCCATGTGGTTATTGTGATGTTTTCTCGTTGCTCGTCTCGGATTACTTTAGCATCACGTAAATATTTCCGACCTCGTAAATATCGCTCTAACTCAGCCATGTCAGCATTATTTTTGCTGCATCTTTCGAGAAAAAACGTAGCTTCGTCTTTAAGGGTCAATTCTTTTGTATCAACATGGATAGCGTTTGCCCATCTATGTATAAAGATAAAACCAGGTTCATTTTCGTCAAAAATTGTTTGTGGTTTAAAGGTTACTTTTGGCTGAGTTATATCGCAACTTTGTGCGTGGGCGTATTTAGTCAGTACCATTAAATTACTAAGTAGTAATAGAGTACTGACAGTTAAAACAGTAGAAGAAACTAAACAACGACGGATGGAAATAATGAAAACCTTAAGGTGAAAGTTATAATGTAAAGATAGTCTTTAATGACGTCTTTATTTAGCTTTAGCGCTTGCTACTAAGGCTCTAACATCAGCTAATAGTGCTTTAGCATCATAAATAATGCCATCTTTTATTGTATAATTTACCCCGCCCACACGAGTCGGCTTATTGTCATCACCTAAGCGAAAGTGACCAGTACCATAAAGCACTTTTAAATTACGTAATGGGTTTTCACCGACAATAACGAGATCTGCTTTTTTGCCAACACGAATAGAGCCAATATCATTTTCCATACCAAGCGCTTCAGCGCCATTAATCGTGGCCGATTGAATGACTTCTAAAGCATTAAAGCCAGCTTCTCGTAGTAGCTCTAGTTCACGAATATAGCTAAAGCCATAAATTTTAAAAATATAGCCTGAGTCAGAGCCAGCGGTGACACGACCGCCATGGTTTTTATAATCATTAAGAAAACTCATCCATAGTTGGTAGTTCTTTTTCCATGCTATTTCGTCATCGGTTGTCCAGTCAAACCAGTAAGAGCCATGAGCATAACGATTCGGTTGGAAGAAGTTCCACAGAGTAGGTAAGGTATATTCTTTGTGCCAGTCAGCGTTCATATCACGCATTAAATCACGACTTGCTTCATAAATAGTTAAGGTAGGGTCTAAGGTAAAATCTAGGGTTAATAATTCATCGCGAACTTGCTGCCATTTTTCGCTGCCTTGTTTGGCAGCTTGTAGCCATAAACGACCGGCTTCGCCAAATCTATCTTGCTCATTATTATAGTTATAATCAGCTGAATAATTTTGAATGTGCTGGTGCTCAAATAAGGCTTCAGGCAACCCATACCAATGTTCCATTGTGGTTAAACCTAAGCGTGCAGAATCAATGACATTCATGTTGGTGACGTCAAGTTGTGCATGATGCATCATGCTGCCTAAGCCTTGTTTTTTAGCTTCTGTTAGTGCCGCTTGCATTATTTCAGGCGATGCGCCAAAAAACTTAATACCTTTTGCGCCTTTTTTGGCAATTGATTTTACCCAATGCTTAGCTTGTTTAACAGTGGTGATAGGCTCATCCCTTCCTAGGCCAAAACCAAAGTAAGGCACAATTCGAGGCGCAGTTATGGTGTTTTTATTGCTGCGCTTAACATGGTCGATAACCCAAGGAATGCCATTAAAGCTGCCTGGTTCGCGTACAGTGGTGATACCGTGAGCCAGCCATAATTTAAATACGTATTCAGCAGGAATGTTATCGGCGCTACCGCCGATATGACCATGCATATCAATAAAGCCGGGTAAGACATATTGACCTTCAATATCAATTTCCATGTCTCCTTTGTTAGCTATAGGGCGCTGTGCTTTTATCGGCACCCCAGGATTTCCAACACTAACAATGCGAGTGATACGATCATTTTCAATTACGATATCCATAGGGCCACGTGCTGGCGCGCCTTCTCCCGTTATTAAAATACCCCCACGTAAGATTAAACGCTTGTAAGGGCCTTTACCTTCAGTACGTTGCGGCGCACTTTTATCTCCTTTGGCAAATGCTAATTCTGCAGGAACAATGAAAGAAAGGATTAGCAAGATTAAAAGTAGGGAATATTTCATTAGAATTTCTTTTATGTTTGTAAAAAGTAAACTGATTTTTATCAAAACTAAAGTTACTATAACGGCAATGCGCTGATAAAAATAGAGATAAATACGTTATGTTTACAGAAAAATTGATGCCGCGTTTTAGCGACACTGATGCACTTGGCCACATTAATAATACCAAAGTCCCGATATGGTTTGAGGGAGCAAGAGAACCAATATTCAAGCTTTTTATTCCCGATTTAGACCCTAAAAAATGGCAACTTATTATTGCTAAAATTGAAGTCTCTTACCACGGACAATTATTCTATGGACAGAAGGTGGAAGTAAGAACCTATGTTAGCCGTATAGGTGGAGCATCATTTGATGTCTATCAAGAGTTGTGGCAGCACGGAGAAAAGTGTGTTTCTGGCACTGCAGCTATGGTAAATTTTGATTATACAAACCAAAAGTCTCAAAAAATATCAGACGATATTCGTGTTGAATTAGCGAAGCACTTATATACAGAGTAAGCGGTAGAGCATAAAAATAGAATGATGTAAGTTGGTATTGGTTAAAGCTCGTTTTGATTATTAATCCAATCCAGCGCGCTTTTTACTGACTTACATTATTACTACATAGCTACAATTTATAGCTGATAATTTTATCTTGACCGCTTTGTTATTTTATAAAAATCAAGTAGCTAAAAATAAATACCTTTTAATCTAAAAAATCACTCGAATTTGATCGAGTCTCCCTATAGAATTACTCTCTTAATTAAATTTTTAAATTCTAAAATAAACAGCTTATTTAGCGTTCGACTTGTTTTAGAAATGCACAATCAATAGGATTTTTCATGGCAGGTGTAAATAAAGTAATAATTGTAGGTAACTTAGGTAAAGATCCTGAGGTACGTTTTATGCCAAATGGCGGCGCAGTAGCTAACATTACTGTTGCAACGTCTGATACATGGAAAGACAAGCAATCAGGTGAACAGAAAGAAAAAACTGAGTGGCACCGGGTAGTAATGTTTGGCAAGTTAGCTGAAATTGCTGGTGAGTATTTAAAGAAAGGCTCAAAAGTATATCTAGAAGGTTCATTGCAAACGCGTAAGTGGACTAATCAGCAAGGTCAAGATCAATATACTACTGAGATTGTGTTACAAGGTTTTAATGGCGTAATGCAAATGTTAGACGGTAAGTCATCTGGACAAGGTGGTTTCCAAGGTCAACAGCAAGGTGGTTTCCAAGGTCAACAACAAGCGGCACCTCAAGCACAAAGTGGTTTCCAAGGTCAGCAGCAAGGTGGTTTTTCTCAACAAGGCCAACAACAGCAAGCACCTCAACAAGCCTATAGTAAACCAGCACAGCAAAGCGGTGGCTTTCAACAACCAGCCGCTCAACAATCAGCAGGTCAACAACAAGGTGGTTATGCGCAACAAGGCCAACAACAAGGTGGCTTTGCTCAACAAGGTCAACAACAAGCACCTAAAGTAAACCCGCAAGAGCCATCAATTGATTTTGATGATGATATACCGTTTTAGTTTCCCAAAAAATAAATTGTAAAGCTTAAATCAAATAAAACCCTGTTAATTCAGGGTTTTTTTTCGTTGAAAGTTCAGTGTTATCATTATCCATTATTTTTTAGTCGCCATTCTTGATTCGCAATAATTAAAATTTAACCTATACTGACAGTTACTCTTTGCTACATAGTAAATATGCATAGATGCCAAGCCTACTTTAAAGGAATAATGAAAATGGAATTTAATACTCCCCAAGCGATCCGAGAAATCAAGTTATCTAAAAAAAATAACGTGACAATTAACGGTAAAAGACAATGCAAATTGCAAGCAATGTCATTTGCTTTTAATTATCATAAACTGGATGTTAAAGAAACTATCAATGAATTACAGATAAAAGGTGTCATTCCTGTGGGTGGATAGTGTTATTAAAATGAACTTTTGAATGAGAAAATGGTGGTTTAATCTTTACTCAACAAAAATTTGCATTTCTTCACCAATCTGTTTACGCATATCCATCAATTTTATTGCACTGGCATGTTGCACTTTATCAGCATCTGTTTCAGGTACCCACTGCGGTACTTGCTCAGATTGACCATTTTGATCAACCGCTACCATAATTACAATGCAATGTGTCGTTAAACGGCGGTTAAGTGATTTAGGATCACAAGCATTTACTTCTAAGGCAATATGCATTGATGATTTTCCTGTATAAATAACTTTGGCTTCCACTTCAACGAGGCTTCCTACATGTATAGGTGCGACAAAACGAATACCACCAGCATAGGCTGTTACACAATATCGACCACTCCAACCAGCGGCACAAGCATAAGCGGCTAAATCTATCCATTTCATCACAGCGCCGCCATGTACCTTGCCTCCAAAATTAACATCTTGTGGCTCGGCTAAAAATCTAAGGGTTATATCTCGCTGTGGACTATTCATTATCTGCTCATTTACGGCTGTTGTTACAAAGAATTTACCCCCTTAAATACCATTTAGCAAATAATTAAAATGTCACTTTATTAGTCTTTTAGAATAGATGATGGCTTGTATGAAATTTAAGCTATAGTTAATTGATGTGGTATTGATAAATTTGATGTATAGATGGAAGGATTAGATGTTAGAACTTTAGCATTGACGAATTTGCTATTAGGTTTGTTTCTTGGAATTAGTTCTTTCGTTTTCGCCCGTATGCACCCGTCATTTCGTGGTTTCCGATCGTTAGGTTATAGTTATTTTCTTTTATCATTTGGTTTTGTCTTACTAGGTTTACGACAATACATTGCTGATTCATTATCTATTATTGTTGCTAACTTTGTCATCGTTTTTGGTTTTAGTTTGCTGATTTTAGGTATATTAAGGTTTTTAAAATGTGACAAACATGTTTTTGAGAAAATCTATCCTGTCTTATTAGTGGTTATGTTAATTTCCTTTGTCTATTTCACCTATGTTCAAAACAATGTCAACGCTCGAATGATTATCGCCAGTGCCATTCTTGCAGGCCTCTCTTGCTATGCAGGTTATAAAGTTATTACTAATGAAAACCGAAAAATGTTTACGTTTACACGCTTATTAGGTTTTTCTTTTTTCTGCTGTACTTTTATATTAATTTTACGTGTTTATTTTGCTCTAGTAGGACCCAATGTCGAAAACTTTATGGAAGCAGGAGGGATACATGCAATGTCATTAATTTCATTGCAGTTTGTCACAATCACTAGTTGTTTTGCATTAACCATTAGTGCTAGCCAGCAATTAGCCCAAAAGCTTGCAGTTCAAGCAACAATTGACTCACTGACAAATATTTACAACCGACGTGCTTTTGATGAATTTGCTCAAAAAAGTGTTATGCGCGCGCAACGAGAACAAAGCCCTATTTCGATTATTTTGATGGACATTGATTTATTTAAGCAAGTCAATGATAAGTATGGTCATCAAGTAGGAGACAAAGTGTTACAAGAATTCAGTGCTAGACTAAAAAATAGTTTACGACAATATGATATTTTAGCGAGATATGGTGGTGAAGAATTCACTTTGCTATTACCCGACACTAGTACAAAAACAGCCATGATAATTGCGGAAAAGCTGCGTGATACTATCGCACAACCAGTATTCTACCTTGAAGGCGAGAAACAATTATCTGTTACTGCAAGTTTTGGTGTCGCAACGAATAAAGGTGAGAGTATTGATTGGCAGCAATTAATTTCATTTGCTGATCAAGCCCTCTATCAGGCCAAAGCAAGTGGGCGAAATTGCGTTAAACTCCATAGTGCCGAGGTACATGTTATGACCAATATTGAAAAGCAGCATTAAGCTAACATGGCTGTATCTTTACTTAATCTTTACAGCACTTCATCGCATTTCATCTTATAATTTTTGCTATTAATAATTTAAGATGAGCCAGTTATGGTTAAAAACTCCCTTGTTATACTACTGAATATTTTACTTTTTTCGTGTGGGGGTAGCTCTGATGTAGAAGAGCCGGTAGTAACGGTACCTGTAGTAGTATCGCCTGAGCCTCCTGCAGAAACCGAACCGAGTAAACCAAACATATTACTTATTATTGCGGATGATCAAGGAGTGGATGCTTCAGCTCAATATTCATATTCTTCTGATTTGCCCAATACACCAAACTTAAATGCTTTGGCAGAGCAAGGCATTGTTTTTGATAATGTTTGGGCTACACCTGCTTGTACCACTACTCGTGGCACTATCATTACGGGTCAACATGGCGTGAATAGTGGCATCGATCACGTACCGGCAGTGATATCTCCTGATGCGCAAACCTTGCAACGTTATATTAAAGCACAACAAGTGAGTAGTGCTTATCAAACCGCCGTCATAGGTAAATGGCATTTAGGTGGCAGTAACCCTGATTTAAATCATCCAATAGAGAGTGGCGTTGATTATTATGCAGGAACGATTGCTGGCACGGTTGATGATTATTATGACTGGCAATTAACTGAAAATGGTATCAATACGAATAGTTCTGAATACCACACCAGTAAAATCACAGACCTAGCGATTGACTGGCTAGGCGAACAAAATCAACAAGGCAACCCTTGGTTTTTGTGGCTAGCGTATGTTGCGCCTCACTCTCCTTTTCATCTGCCACCTGAGCATTTGCATAGTCGAACTGATTTAACGGGTACCGATGAAGACATTGATGCTAACAAACGTGATTATTTTTTAGCGGCAATTGAAGCGATGGATGCAGAAATAGGACGTTTGCTTGCTTCAATGAGTGATGAGCAACGAGAAAACACCCTTATACTCTATGTGGGTGATAATGGTAGTCCTGCCGGAGTTATTGATAAATCTGTGTTTGAAAGAGAACATAGTAAAGGTAGCTTGTATGAAGGTGGTATTAGAGTGCCGATGATTGCCTCAGGCTATAGTGTGAATCGGAAAAATGTTCGAGAATCAGCACTTATTAATAGTACAGACTTTTTTATCTCTATTGCTAATACTGCCGGTAGTGATCTCAGTTTGCTCAACGACAGTTATGACTTTACGCGTTTATTAAAGGCATCAGCTAGTGAGCCTGTTACGCCTTTACGTCAAATCAACTATAGCGAGTTTGTAAGCAGCGATATTACAGGTTGGGTTGTTCGAGATGAGCAACATAAATTGGTAGAACTCGAGGGTGAACAACATCTCTTTGATCTTGAAAGTTCAATTGCTGAAGAAGATGATATTATTCAAACTACGGCTACGATAGCTGAGGCGTTATCTTCTTATGCAAGAGATATTCGTAACGAAGTCCTCGAAAGTGCGATTGATATTACCAATGCCATTTTTGTTAATCGTAGTGCTAATTGCGCTGATTATGTTGAGCATTATCAGTCGAATGTTTTTGATGTAAACAATAGTGCCCTATTTGATGGTGATTTAGTTATATCAGTATTAAATGAGCACTGTATATTTCAAACGAATAACATTCCCAATCATGACTTTAATGATGGAGAGCAAGCTTTTCCGAATAATGTGAGTGTTCAAAATGATAGTTTTGCAGTGAGTGCTAGCCCTAGTCATGCTAACGCAATTACTGCCATTAGTTTACAAACTGATAATGCAATATTACTCAATGGCGTTAAAGTCGATTTACTAGCTGCGGCTTGCTTTGGGGTAGGTGATGGCAAGGTTGGTTGTAACGATATGAATCAACCCTGGCGTTATGATCCTATGTTTACAGCCAATGGTTTTCGAGTTGATTCTCATAATGCACACGCTCAGCCCGATGGCAGTTATCATTATCATGGTACGCCGAATGCTTTTTATGCTGAAAATGATAATAGCGCAGAATCTCCTGTGGTAGGATTCGCTGCAGATGGCTATCCTATTTTTGGGCCTTTTATCGAGGATAATGGCTCAATTAGAAAAGTAACATCAAGCTTTCGTCTTCGTAGTGGTAGTAGGGCAACAGGTGCAGGCTCCCCTGGTGGCGACTATGATGGTACATATCGAGATGATTATGAATATGTCGCAGGTCATGGCGATTTAGATGAGTGTAACGGGATGCGTGTTAATGGTATTTATGGTTATTACATTTCTGATGGCTTCCCTTATATTTTGACTTGCTTTAAAGGAACGCCAGATCCATCTTTTAATAAATAATTATTTCTAGAGAAATAAAAAAGCCTTTCTCAAAGAGAAAGGCTTGAAATGCTCGCTTTATGGTCTTGTCAATCAAGATTCTTATTGGTTATCTATTAGCTGTTTTTATTATTGAGCCTAAATTGAATTGGGCTTCTTTGCTAGCGCAGCTATTTTATATCAAAGCATTTTCATTGCTGCAACAACTTTAATAGAGCATAAACTCGACGATTTTTTTCGTATAAAAGCTTATTCGACCTTTAACAAAGCTAAGTTACTGATTGTCGGTGAATTGCTATTTTTTAGCCAAATGTAACAGAATTGAAATATTTTTTTATCATTTACTTGTTTATGTCAAATTGGGTAAAAGGAATTGATTTGGTGCATAGATTCAAAAGGGTGCTAATGTTAGAATGTGCGCCATAAATTGCTTGTTATTAAAATTATTTGTGGTGTAACCAGCATGAAATAAAAACAATAGAGGGTTTTTGGGTGACTGAATTAAAAAATGACAATTACTTACGTGCGCTATTAAAGCAGCCCGTAGATTACACGCCCGTTTGGATGATGAGACAAGCAGGGCGTTATTTACCTGAGTATCGTGAATTAAGAGCAACCGCAGGTGATTTTATGTCACTGTGCCGCAACGCTGAATTTGCTTGTGAAGTTACCATTCAACCGCTGCGTCGATTTAAATTAGATGCCGCTATTCTATTTAGCGATATTTTAACTATTCCTGACGCGATGGGGTTAGGGCTGTATTTTGAAACCGGTGAAGGTCCAAAATTTACTAACCCAATTACTTGTAAAGCTGATATAGAAAAAATTGCTATCCCTGATCCCGAAGATGAGCTGGGCTATGTCATGAATGCTGTGCGCACCATTCGTAAAGAATTAAACGGTGAAGTGCCATTGATTGGTTTTTCAGGCAGTCCATGGACATTAGCGACTTATATGATTGAAGGCGGCAGTTCAAAAGCCTTTACAAAAATTAAAAAGATGATGTTTAGTGATCCACAAAGTTTACATTTGCTTCTTGATAAATTGGCAGATTCAGTGATTACTTACCTAAATGGTCAAATAGCCGCTGGCGCACAATCAGTAATGGTATTTGATACTTGGGGTGGAGTGTTATCGCCACGTGATTATAAAGATTTCTCATTACAATATATGGCAAAAATTGTTGATGGTTTAACGCGACACGCTGATGGCCGTAAAGTGCCAGTGACGCTATTTACCAAAAACGGTGGCATGTGGTTAGAAGACATAGCCGCAACAGGCTGTGATGGCGTTGGTCTTGATTGGACTATAGATATTGAAAATGCTAAAGCCCGTGTTGGCGATAAAGTAGCATTACAAGGCAATATGGATCCGTCAATGTTATATGCACCACTACCCAGAATTGAACAAGAAGTTGAGAAAATACTGGCTGGATTTGGGCACGGTGGTACAGGTCACGTGTTTAATTTAGGTCATGGTATTCACCCGGATGTAAACCCTGAACATGCGGGGCACTTTATTGAATCAGTGCGTCGTTTAAGTAAGCCATACCACAAGTAGAATAACGGGTAATTCATAACTAAAGGCAAGCCATAATGAGCTTGCCTTTTTACTTTTCAATAACTTTAGTTACGCTTATTCCCAAACGTTTTGCTAATCGATTTAGATTTGCTCTATCGACTTTTAATCGATTTGCTGTTGATGACCATTTGCCTTTTTCTTGAGTCAGAATATGGCTGATTAACTGTCGTTGAAAATCTTCCGTGACTTGCCTTAAATTATAGTGTTCATCATCTTTGTTAATCATATTATCTGCGCTTAAGTCGAATGTTGTCTTGGCGGGTTTTTCCTTAGATAGCTGTTCACAATCGGCTGCGGTCAATTTTATTAATTGTACATTTACTTGGTTTGCTTTCGCTTTTAACGCGGCACGATTAATAAAATGCTCTAATTCACGGACATTGCCAGGCCAATTGTAATGGGCTAAACAAGTAGAGAAATCATCACTGATACTTATCTGTCTTATACCAAGCTGGCGCTTAATTTTTTCAACAAAAAAACCGGCTAATAAAGTTATGTCTTCTAAACGTGTTCGAAGTGGCGGCACCGAAATAGGGTAGACACTTAGTCGATGATAAAGATCAGCTCGAAATCTTCCTGCTGCCACTTCTTGTGCCAAATTACGATTAGTGGCAGCAATTACCCTAACATCAACCTTAGTGATTTTATCTTGGCCTACCGCTTGTATTTCATTGCTTTGTAGTACTCTCAATAACTTACTTTGTGCGACTAAGGGTAACTCGCCAATTTCATCAAGGAATAAAGTACCGCCATCGGCAATAGAAAATTTACCAGCACGGTTTCTATCTGCGCCAGTGAAAGCGCCTTTTACATGACCAAATAATTCACTTTCTATTAAATTCTCAGGTAATGCGGCACAATTCACATGCACGATAGCGTTGTTCTTTCGCCTTGATTGGACATGTAAGTCATTGGCAACTAGTTCCTTGCCTACGCCCGTTTCACCGGTAATTAAAATGGTGAAGTTTGATGGCGCAACTAAGGCTATCTCTTGTTTTAATTTCGACATTGCTTCACTGTTGCCGATCATTTGCTGACTTTTTAGCTGGGGAGTTGCTGAACTCAACTCTGCTGCGACTTGCTCAGAGTGTATTGCCCTATATTCAAGTAATTCAATGGTTAGTGCCGCATGTAAATTGGCTGCAGCCATCGCTGTAATAACACTTAACGTCTTGGGCGGTAAGTCGTCAAACACATTAGGGGTAAAGCTATCTAAGGTTAAAACCCCAATTAATCTATCATCAAACAATAGTGGTAAACCCATACAAGCATGCACAGGGAGGTCTCCTTCCCTATCGATTAATAAGCCATCGTAGGGATCGGGTAATTCGCAATCAGCCGAAAAGCGTACTGCTTTATCTGCAGCACAAATCAGCTTTAATCTTGGGTGATCCTCCAGCAAAAAGCGTCGGCCCAATGTATCTTTGCTTAATCCTTGAAATGCGATAGGTGTCAATAATTGGTTTTCTTCACTAAAAGCGAGCATAGCCACCGAATCACAAGCGATAGTTTTTCTTACCGTAGTAAGTAAGCGATCGAATCTATCTTTATTAGTTAAGCTTTGGGCCAGATCGAGAGATAACTCAATGAGAGCTGAAGGCGATATTTCTTTCATTTGATTTACCAAGGTTGTCGTTATGATTCAGAGTAGTCTTTATGACTCTTTATAGCAAGTGTCAATATGACTCGTATTATGTTCTACTTTATTTAAGTCATTAATAATCAAGGTTTTTTTATTTGGCTCGAGGATTGCAATAACCATATTAAGACGATCACAAGTTGAATGAAATTCCTCAGTAATTCAGCTAAAAGTAAAAGGTTTGATATGTACGCGCAGTTTTTTGTCAACAGAAGTTATCAATTTAACCAAAACCAAGAAAATTTTCAGCATTGTATTATTGGTGGCAATTGGCTAATGCTCATTTCTTTAATTATTACGCTCAGTTGCTTAACAATGAGTTTTGGTTTTGAACTTTATTTAACAATTCCCCAGCAAATTACTGCTCATATCGCGACAATTATTTTTGCGGCAATTTTTAAAATGGGTTATGTCATTCGTTGTGTCGGTGTTCACGGTTTAGGTTATAAGGTTTTTTAACATGCAAAGTATTCAAGATCCTGAATTATTAATGTTGCAATACCAACAAAGTCAAATGGCAAAGCAAAGCGCTCCTCGATTCTCGATGCAAGGATTAGAAAATCACGTGTTGTTCGAATTAGCTTTTCGACCATTTTTTATATTGGCGACATTCGCTTCATTGCTTGCGCTTGTTATGTGGATATTACTATTAAACGGAAACAATATTTGGCAAGCTTCAGGTATTAATAGCACCATATGGCATATCCATGAGATGTTATTTGGTTTTGCAGCAACCGTGGCCGTTGGGTTTATACTAACGGCAGCACAAACTTGGACGAAACAAAAAAGCATAAGCGGTCGAAGTTTAATGTTTTATACCTTGTTGTGGTTAGCTATTCGTTTTTGCTTTTACTACAACACGAGTTTTTCTATTACCCTGGCAGTGTTTCTACAATGTTGCTGGTGGTTTGTGGCCATTTGGGTATTTTATGCCATGGTAAAGAAATCAAACAACAGCCGTAATTTCTTATTTGTGCCGCTTTTAACAGCAATGATGATGTTGAATACAGCGATTTTGGTGACAGAATTAACTGGTCATACCGCATTTTCACTGCATTTATCTAGAGCAGGAATATTACTTTTTACTTTGTTAATAACGATATTAGCAGGGCGGGTCATTCCATTTTTCACTCAAAATGGTGCAAAAACAACCCCGATCCTTGTGCCTAAGTGGCTTGAAGTCATACTCATACCTATGTCTCTTCTGACAGGAATACTTTTCATCTTGAGTTATTTTATCGATTTTTCGGTGCTACTTGCGCCAATGTTAATTGCGCTTGGGTGTTTGCATTTATTGCGTCTGGGTTTTTGGAAAACGGTAAAAACTTATAAGGTACCTTTGTTATGGTCACTGCATTTGGCTTATTTTTTCATGAGTATAGGTTTAGTGGGATTAGGACTGAGTTATAATCCATTTGGATTTAGCGCGGTGCAAATACCCTTCAGTAGTGCGCTTCATGTTATTACTGTGGGGACAATCGGTTTAATGATTTTTGCTATGATGAGTCGCGTTTCACTAGGGCACACAGGAAGAATGCTGGTGTTGAATAACCTTGTGGTATTAGCCTTTGTATTGTTAATTCTTGCAACATTAATACGTGCCATCTTACCAATGCTTAATTTAACGATGTTATCTTGGAATCTCAGTGCCTTGTTATGGATGATCAGTGCGGTGATATTTTTATTTATTTATGTGCCCATATTAACTAAAAAACGCCAGCATTGATGTTGTATAGGTAAACTTTTCTAGAAAAAAAGTTGAATAACAAAATAAAAAGCCGCTAGTCTTAAACGTTAGCGGCTTTTTAATTGTGTTTGAACTATTAAGCTATTCTTCGTCAACTTCATAAGCGCTAAAGTCGGTAATACCTTTTTCTTCTAATATGCGGCGTACACTTGCAGGAAGCTTTTGATCGTTATCTTTGGCTAAATCTTCATCGTCGGGTAACGGTTGACCAGTGAAGGCATGTAAAAATGCCTCACAAAGTAATTCACTATTAGTAGCATGGCGTAAGTTGTTAACTTGGCGTCTGGTGCGCTCATCAGTCAATACTTTTAGCACTCGCAAAGGAATTGAAACAGTGATTTTTTTTACTTGTTCACTCTTTTTACCGTGCTCGGCATAGGGATTAATATACTCGTCATTCCACTGAGCCATGTAAATTCCTCGGGTTAATTGTGTGTTAAGTTATAGTTATAATTTTTTGTTCTAGTATGTAATTTTACTGAACACTGAATTTCAGTCAAGTAGAAGTTTAGATGTCCAAAAGATCTTGACCAAAATAATTAAAATGTTTAGAGTTATAGACGTCCAAACATCCAAATAAAATAATTCAATACTACAAGTGTTTATGGAGAAGATATATGTCAAATGCTAAGGTAAAAAATATCACCACATCTGCGGTGAGAGCTGGCATTAATACCGATAAGCATCATGGTGCTGTAGTTGCTCCAATCCATTTATCGAGTACCTATTCATTAAAAGGCTTTAATGATAAGCGACAATTTGACTATTCTCGAACGGGTAATCCAACTAGAGCGACTTTTGCACAAGCCATTGCTGATTTAGAGCAAGGTAGTGTTGGTATTGTCACTAGTACTGGCATGTCATCAGTACATTTAATTTGCCAGTTGCTCTCTACAGAAGATATTGTGGTTATCCCACATGATTGTTATGGCGGTAGTTTTCGTTTATTTACCCATTTAGCAAAACGCGGGCAGTTTCAATTAATTGTGGTTGATCAAAACGACCAAACTGCACTCAAGGCAGCATTAGCGAAGCAACCAAAGCTAGTGCTATTAGAAAGTCCGAGTAACCCATTGCTGCGCTTGGTTGATATTGAAGAAATTACCAAAGCTTGCCATGATGTGGGTGCACTGGTTGCGGTTGATAATACTTTTTTGTCACCTGCACTGCAGCAACCGCTTGAACTAGGCGCGGATATTGTTTTTCACTCCACTACCAAATATATTAACGGCCATAGTGATGTGGTTGGTGGTGTGCTGGTTACCAAAGAGCAAGCGCTTGGTGAAGAATTAGCTTGGTGGGCGAATTGTATCGGCATTACCGGTAGTGCTTTTGATAGCTTTTTAGCCTTACGCGGTTTAAAAACACTGCCAATTAGAATGAAGCAGCATCAAGAGAATGCTTTGCAGGTAGCGAGCTTTTTGAAAGATCATAACGCCATTGACAATGTTTACTTTCCTGGTTTTGAAGATCACCCAGGTCATGAGATTGCCAAGAAACAACAAGCAGGATTTGGCGCCATGTTGAGCTTTGATCTCAAAGGTGGCGTAGCGGCAGTGAAAAAATTATTTGCTAACTTAGAGCTATTTACCTTAGCGCAGTCTCTAGGTGGAGTTGAAAGTTTAATTAATCACCCACCAACCATGACTCATGCAGGTATGGAAGAGTCTGCTCGACTTGAAGCTGGCATTACCAATTCTTTAGTGCGTATTTCTGTAGGCATTGAAGATATCAATGACATCTTGGCCGATTTAGCCAATGGCTTAAGCAAAAGCCAACTTTAGATTAGAGCACAGTAAAAGATTGAGAATGAAATGACCCAAGTAGTGACCCTAGCAAATGATTGGCAGTTTGAATTAAATGCCGATGAACAAGCTGAAAATCAATTAGCCAAGCATGCTATTCATGTGCACAAATTCGGTGGTAGCTCCTTGGCTACACCTGAATGTATTGCGCGAGTAGTGGAAATTATTCAAAAAAATTGTCAGCTTAATGACATTATTGTGGTCTCCGCTAATGGCAAAACCACAGATAAATTATTTGCGCTTTATTCTATTGCTACGATCATATCTACCAAAGAATCTGCACAAGAGCCTTCATCAAAAGACTCGCTCGCTAGAGAGTTCACAAAGACCTTAGCAGATTTGCATGCCATGCAATCAGAATTGATCACTTGTTTATTAAAAGCGAGTTATGCTGAACAGCTCATTAAGGCCTTAAGTCATGACTTTAAACAACTAGATACTTGGTTACAGGGTGACTTGTTGAGTCATCATAACGATATTTTAAGCTTCGGTGAAGTTTGGTCAGCTCGATTATTATCGGCTTTGCTGAATGAAAAGGTATGCCCAAGTAATAGCATTGATTCCCGTGACTTTTTAGTCATTGATAACGAGCAAAATGGCAATGTTGATCAATCATTAAGTGCTGCTAAGCTCAAACAAAGATGTCAATTTGGTAAACTAGCGGTAATAACAGGCTATATTTGTCAGGATGCTCAAGGACGTACATGTACCCTAGGGCGCAATGGTAGCGATTATTCAGCGACTATTATGGCCTCTTTATTAGGAGCTTTAAATGTAACTCTATGGACAGATGTTGACGGTATTTACAGTGCCGATCCCCGTGTGGTGCCTAATGCACGAAAATTACATCGTTTGCCTAACGGCGTAGCCAAAGAGTTAGGCCGTTTGGGTAACCCTGTTTTACACCCAAAAACCTTAACACCTTTAGTGAATGAAAGCCTAGAACACCATTGTCATTTACATGTTGCTAGCAGCTTTGACGCTCAAGTTACGGGGACCGAAATAGGTAAGTTTGGCCAAATTGCTAAACAAGAATTATCGGTCACTTTTTTAAATGATTTACTGTTAGCACAATCGAAAAGCTTCACTGGTGAGCTTTTAACAAAAATAGTTCAAGAATTTGCGCCTATCACTGTTGATGAAAAACACACGCAATTGATTATTCGTCAAGATCAGCAAAACGCCTTAAGTCAATATTTAGCTGGGCAATATACGCAAGTAAAATTTCAACCTGCTGCGATAATTGCGGCTGTTGGTCATAAAGTTTCGCAACGTGGTGATGTAAAAGCGTGTTTTAAAAGATCACTACAAAGTGTTAAACCTTTGTCCTTTATTGCTAGTGAAAATAGCCATAGCATTATCGCTATTTTGCCAGAGCCATGTAGTACAGAGTTACTTAATAATGTGCATCATGACATGACCAAAGACGCACGCCATATCGGTGTAGTTGTCGCAGGCTTAGGAAATATAGGACAACGCTTTTTAGAGCTACTCCCTGCCCAATTAAATCGTGTTTATGTACTAGAGAATATCCATTTAGTTGGCTTATTGTCTTCTAAAAAAGCTTTGATTAATAATGATGGTATTGATGTAAATCAGTCATTAGCACTCTTTCATAAAGATGCTCAAGACTATGATCATCAACAATTATTATCTTGGTTAAGTAACCATCCCTATGATGAATTAATTGTTGTGGATATTACGCCAAGTGAAGACTTTAGCTTATTATATAAAGACTTTCTGGCTCAAGGTATTCATGTCATTGGAGCCAATAAATGGGCGGCCTCTGCGAGTACTGAGCAATATAACTTATTAGTAAATACTGCCGATGAAAATAATAGTATTTGGCTTGGCAATACTACCGTTGGTGCAGGTTTACCGATAAATTATGCTATCAATGATTTGAATAATAGCGGGGATCAAATCACAGCGATTGCGGGCATTTTTTCTGGCACCTTATCATGGCTTTTTGAAACGTATGATGGTTCAACGGCTTTTTCGACTCTGCTTCTTAACGCGCTAGATCAAGGTATTACCGAGCCTGATCCAAGGGAAGATTTATCGGGTCGTGACGTACAGCGTAAATTATTAATCTTAGCCCGCATGGCTGGCTTTGAATTATCATTAGCTGATATTGATTGTAAAAACCTAGTGCCATCATCATTACAAGACATCAGCATCGAAGCTTTTCTAGCACAAGTAAGTGACTTGGATCAGTTTTTTGCTGACGCCTTAACAAATGCTAAGGCTAAAGATTGCTGTATTCGTTATGTTGCCCGTCTCACAGTAAAAGATAACGGTAAGATCAAAGCCCAAGTGAGCTTAGAAGTGCTACCACAAACAGATGCTTTTGCCAGCCTGACACCTTGTGACAATATTTTTCAAATAACCAGTGGTTGGTATCAAGACAATCCATTAATTATTCGCGGCCCGGGGGCGGGTAGGGATGTGACAGCCGGAGGTATTCATTCTGATTTAGTGAATATTTGCCAGCAATTAGCGCATAAGCAGAGCCAAGTAAAAATAAAAGGTATTAATTGATAGTGATATTAAAAGCTGCTTTTCAATAAAAAGTTAAACTTGTTAGCGAGTTAATTTATAGTTTTGCTATACTTACTAAACTCCATAATACCTTCAACTAAATTAGAGTCGAGCTATGAAACAAGGAAGTGCATTCAAACAGTTAGCGAGATATTACATTCGCGCTTTGTTGCTGTTGCTTAGTTTTGTTTTTTCTAGCATTATTAGTTTTAATCTTAAATTAATTAAATAGATAAATGGCTAAAGCTCCTTCAAATCAAACACATTATACTCGACAGGTGCAATTGCTACTTGCCAAAATATATGGTCGAAGCTTTCTAAAAGATTCAGTGGTTGAGCGAGCAATTAAATTTTTTAGTAATCATGATTTTGTTGCTACTGACGAAGCAATAACTGATGAAAGCCAAGCGCTATTTAAATTAGAACAAACTGAGCGGAATAGTCACCTTCAAACTATTTGTTATGAAATATTAGAATTAGCTGAAGGCAACAGCTTTGAAGAAAACAATCGAAAGTCCGCTCAATTACTCGGTACCATTCAGCTAATATGCCCTACAGAGGGCAAAAAAGTTGCAAAACATAATGAACAATGCAAAGCACTCTACAAGGCCATTTTAAGTTTACGATTACTTGATAAACTCATCGTAAATAATGAAATTGATGATCCTTTTATTACACAAGTTTTGGCTGAATTTGAAGGGCAAACTTATGATGATTATGATAAGAGTGCACGGTTACGCTTTAACGACTTAATAAAAATGCCCCTTATTATGGCGGCACTTGTACAAGATATAGGCTTATATCATGCGCAAGGCCGAGATATATTGTATGGCGAAGAAGGTAATTTAGATCCTAACCGCTTGTTAGATTTAGAAGATAAGAAAAAATTACTGCAGATAAATCATAAGCAAACTCTCTCATACATATCTACGGGTCTTGGCATTCCTACCTATGTTGGTAATTCAAAAGCCGAGCGAGACCAATTTGTACTTGATGAACAACACAAGCACCAATTTGTTAAAAAATTAATTGCGGGTAGTTTCAAAGCTAAACAAGGCTTGGGCAATTTACTCAAAGTGCCACAAATTTACACTTCGATTATTTTATCAACTAAAGATAACTATAATTACAAGGTGTTACCTAAGGTCTACCAGGTGTTAAATAAAAGTGCAGAATTAGGTGCCTGCTCACAACAAGCCGTTGATGCGCTTTATCAAATTACCGGTATATTTCCACAAGGCTATGGCGTTATATTTATGCCGGAAGACGAAATGGGACATCAAGCTGATTGTTATGAATATGCTATTGTCAATCGACTTTACCCGCCTGATCCTCATCATGCCTTGTGTAGAATGGCGACACGTAAATTAACTTTTATAAGTCATGGTCATAATATTACGGTGAAGAAAAAGAATAACTTGTACTTTCCTCATATGGCGAAGAAAGTAGCGAAATTAAGTAAAGAACGTCTAAATGAAATATTAGAGTTGTTAGCATCAAATTATAAAGAAAGACAAGAGCTCGATTTATTACCTCGCTGTTGGTATGCCAATGAGTTCTTTTCAGCAAAAACCAATCAAAAACTGTGGAATAAAGAAGAAAATACCGAACTTTGATTCAAGTCTTTATCATCTATTAAAGAGTGATTTTCTCAAAATCTATCCATAAATAAGGAAACTTATCATGAGTGAAAACTTCATTAAATCAAAAGCTGCAATTGCTTGGGGACCAAAGCAACCATTATCTATTGAAGAAGTAGATGTGATGTTACCAAAATCAGGTGAAGTATTAGTTAAAATTGTTGCTTCAGGTGTTTGTCATACTGACGCCTTTACTTTATCGGGTGACGATCCTGAAGGCATTTTTCCTGCTATTTTAGGCCATGAAGGTGGTGGAATTGTTGAACAAATTGGCGATGGTGTTACTAGTGTTCAGGTTGGTGACCATGTTATTCCGTTATATACACCTGAGTGTGGTGAATGTAAGTTTTGTTTGTCGGGAAAAACCAACCTTTGTCAAAAAATCCGAGAAACTCAGGGTAAAGGTTTGATGCCTGACGGCACCACGCGTTTTTATCAAAATGGCAAACCTATTTACCATTATATGGGCTGTTCAACGTTTTCTGAATATACTGTTTTACCCGAAATCTCATTAGCGAAAGTTAATCCACAAGCTCCCTTAGAAGAGGTATGTTTGCTTGGCTGTGGAGTTACCACGGGCATGGGCGCAGTGATGAATACTGCCAAAGTGAAAGCAGGGGATACCGTCGCTATTTTCGGTTTAGGCGGTATTGGATTATCGGCTGTAATTGGCGCGGCTATGGCGAAAGCTAGCCGTATTATTGCCATTGATATAAATGAATCAAAATATGAATTAGCGAAAAAGCTAGGAGCAACAGATTGCATTAACCCGAAAAAATTTGATAAAGCTATTCAGGACGTTATTGTCGAAATGACTGATGGCGGGGTGGATTTCTCGTTCGAATGCATAGGTAATGTTGATGTCATGCGTTCCGCGTTAGAATGCTGTCATAAAGGCTGGGGCGAATCAGTCATTATTGGTGTTGCGGGAGCAGGACAAGAGATATCTACTCGACCATTTCAATTGGTAACTGGTAGAGTATGGCGAGGCACCGCTTTTGGTGGAGTAAAAGGGCGCAGCGAATTGCCTGACTATGTTGAGCGCTATCTTGCAGGCGAGTTTAAGTTAGATGATTTTATCACCCATACCATGGGATTAGAGCACATAAATGAAGCGTTTGACTTAATGCATGAAGGTAAAAGCATACGCACAGTCATTCATATGGATAAATAAATGACAATTTCTCCGCTTAGTAAAAACAAGGCGTTTGATGGCTGGCATTATCAGTTTACCCATCAATCAAGTACTACCAATTGTACTATGCGCTTTGCACTATATTTACCACCGCAAGCAAGTGACATTAATAAAGTGCCCGTACTGTATTGGTTATCAGGGTTGACCTGTACCGATGAAAATTTTATGCAAAAAGCTGGTGCATTAAAAATGGCTGCAGAATTAGGAGTAGCCATTGTTGCACCAGATACCAGCCCGCGTGGTGAAGATGTACCGGATGATGAAAATGGGGATTATGACTTTGGTTTAGGGGCTGGCTTTTATGTCAATGCAACGCAGCCTCCTTGGCAAAAAAACTATCAAATGTATGATTATGTAGTAACGGAATTGCCAACATTAATTGAACAGCATTTTCCTGTCACAGATAAACGGGCAATTAGCGGTCATTCCATGGGAGGTCATGGTGCATTAATGATAGCGTTAAAGAACCCTGAGCGTTTCTGTTCGGTATCGGCATTTAGTCCTATTTGTAACCCTGTAAATGCTCCTTGGGGTAAAAAGGCTTTTGCTCATTATTTAGGAAGCAATGAGTCAACTTGGCAAGAGTACGATGCTAGTGTGCTGATGGCGAAAGCACAGCAGAAAATACCGGCCTTAGTACATCAAGGTAGTGATGATAATTTCCTTGCGGAGCAATTAATGCCTGCTGCATTAGCAAAAGCAGCGGAAAGCTCTGCTTATCCTTTACATTATGTGCAGGTAGATGGTTATGACCATAGTTATTATTTTATTAGCAGCTTTATAGGGCAGCACTTGTCATTCCATGCACAACATTTACTTTGAGAAACTTCTTATTATAAAAACTACACATTTGCTCCATATTTAGTTGCTAGTCTATTGCTTACCTTAACCGAAGTATGATTAAGTTATGCAAGCACAATTAAACATTTTAAAAGAGTCAACCAGTAGAAATACACCTGTTGATTTATGTGATGAAGAACGTAGGTTACATCAATTAAAGTACAATGCTTGTTACGGAAGACTAACACTCGCACAGAAATATTCTGCTGCTGAACTGTCACAATACGGATATTTATTAAAATTTATTCGTGGTAAAGGTTTAACATCTTTTGCCATCTTTATTAGCGGCGAAAAAGTTGCTACTGTTGATTGCGCTGGTGAAATAGACCTCGAACCCAACATTAAAATTAGAGATTAACATGGGGTAATTTGTTCCTGTTTAGTCCAATACTTTGTCGGGTGTATTATTAGGTGGCAAAATTCTAAGATAGATTTTTGTCATCTTAGTGTGACGACAATTAATCAAATACAAAGGAGAAGTATTATTTTTTTTAATAATGTAGTACTCCTTTCTAGTAAAAGACTTGCGCTGCTCGTTTTCTTATTTCTAACCCCTCTTATAACATTTGCTCAGACGTTAAATGAGCAGATTCAAGCAACTAAAAGCATCGAAAACAGCAATGATAAAATTCGAGCTCTAAAGCACTTACGCGTGGATGTGGAACGTGCAAATGACGATATTTTAAAAGCTGAATATTTAGTTGTATTGATAAATACTTACCAAGCAGCATCTAATTACTCACAAGTAGAAAAGGCGCTCAATACCTTATCAAAACACGCCGAAACAGAGAAGCTAGCTGAATATTTAGCGATTGTTTTGTACGAGAAAGGTTTGTTACTAAAAAATAAAGGCATGTATATGCAAGCCTTAGTTCCCCTAGCGGATGCCTTAGAAAAATTTTTCGCACTCAATATGTATGAATATCAATCTCGCGCGTTAAGACGTTCCGCTTATTGTTTGCGCTCTATTGGAAAATATCAGCAAGCCATTAGTGCGGCAAAACAAGCGAAAAATATTGCGATTCAACATGAACTTTTTACAGAGTTAGATCATGTGAATAGTACCATGTCTACCATATATTCGCAGCTTGGCTTATATCAAGAAGCCTTAAGTTTGGAGTTACAGGCCTTTAATAATATCAATGCTGAGCATGATGGGTTTTCAAAAAATGCCGGTGAGTATTACTCACTTGCACACAGGTATTTAGATTTAGAAAATTATCCTGAAGCAATAAAGTTTTTCACGCTTGCTTACCAGCTTGATGTCAAAGCAAGTAACTTAAGTGATATAGGCCATAGTCAAATTAAACTAGCACAAAGCTACTTGGGCAATAAAGATTATAAGAAGGCAATGGAGTACTCTCATCTTAGTTTAACTACATTCACTAATATGAAAGTTGAGCGACATATCGCTTGGTCTCACAGTAGTATTGGCAATGTATATTTAGCTAAAAAAGAGTTTCCTCAAGCTTTGCAAGCGTTGACGGTTGCTGAAAAAACATTAACGCAACTGAAAGAAAATGAATTGCTCAATGCAGTAAAGTTATCTAAAGGGAAGGCATTATTAGGGCTAGAGAAATTAGAGCCAGCGCAAGTGTATTTTAATCAAGTCATTAGCTATTCAACAGAGCATAAAATTTATCCTAAATGGATTGTTGCTCTAGAAAACTTGATTATGATATTGGAACTGCAAAAGCATTATCCTCAAGCATTGGTCTTACAGAGAGATTTGCAATCAACGCAAATAGAATATTTAAAAGACATTTACTCTTACCGCTCATCCTTACTTGAACAATCATTAGACAATGTTAGTAAGAATAGTCAGATAAATTTACTAACGGCAGAAAAATCCTTACAGGAAGCTTTATTACAGCAAGAGCAGTCTAGTTTAAAATTTGTGATGAGCGTGGCCATTATTATTGGATTATTATTGTTTATATCCATGTACCTTCATTACTCAAGACAACGTTTTAATCAGGAAAAACAAGCCTTAGCAAACAAATCATTAACAGAGAAACAGCAGCTTTTTACCGATATATCCCATGAATTACGCACACCATTATCAGTGATTAAATTACAAATACAAGCTCTCGAATATAATATCAGTACAGACAAAAGTGCTGCATATAATAAACTATATGAAAAAATGGCGGGTCTAGATAGATTAATTGAAGATATCTATCAACTTGCTCGTATTGACTCACATACCTTGCAGTTAACGATGAAAACAATTGATGTTAACCGAAGTATCAACGATGTCATTCTTGATATAAGTGCCATTGCTAAGCAACATCAATTGTCCTTTAGTTTTGATAATCAAATTACGCAATCACTCACTTTTAACGGAGATTTTCGCAGGTTACAACAAGTATTCTTAAATGTAATGCAAAACTCCATGAAATATACCGATGCACCAGGACAAGTCAGGTTAATTACTAGAGTAGAAGGAGGGCAGCTTATGCTCAGCCTTGAAGATTCAGCGCCAAGTGTACCTACTCAGGCTTTGCCACACTTATTTGAACGACTATATAGAACAGACAATTCGAGAAACAGTGACACTGGAGGTTCAGGATTAGGCTTGTCTATAGCAAAAGGCATAGTAGAGCTGCATCATGGCGAAATTTATGCTGAAAAGAGTGATTTAGGAGGCATAAAAGTTACTATTGCTTTGCCACTTGTATGTTAGTCTTTTTTAAAGCGGTAGCCTAAACCATAGACAGACTCGACTACAACTTGTGAAACACCGGCATTTTTAAGCTGTTTACGAATATTTTTCACATGGTTATCAATGGCTCTGTCAGAGGTATCTCTATGGTCTGCAAAAGCAAACTCTAATAGTTGCTCGCGAGAATAAACACGTCCAGGAGATTGGTATAATAGATTAAATAAAGAAAACTCATACTTGGTAAGGCTTATATCGGCATTATTAAGGCTGACAGTTTGCATGTCTGCATTTACTTTCCAGCCATCATTGCTGAGTTTACCGGAAGCTCTTTTTAATATGTTTTGGGCTCGCATTACTAGCTCTGGTGCACTAAATGGCTTACAGACATAATCATCAACACCAATACTAAGACCCGCTAGCCTATCTTGCTCTGCAGTTTTTGCGGTCAGCATAATGATTGGCACATCGCTAAATGCTCTTATTTCAGTGCAGCATGCAATGCCATCTTTAACAGGCAGCATGATATCTAAAATAATTAAATCTGGTTGATGTTCTTTTACCGCTTGAATGGCTAAGCCACCGCTATGAACTATATGTGTGGAAAAGTTAGCAGCATGAAAGAAACCAGCAACGAGCTTAGCAATATCTACGTCATCTTCAATAATTAGAATTTTGGCCAATGAGTTTACTACCTAAAAAACAGCATTGACAAAATAATACCATTTTTAGCATAAATCGCGAGGTTTGCTCTTTAAAATTATAACAATTTTTTAAAAGCTAGAATGATAAAAAGGCATAGGTTCCATGCCTTTTAATAACGCCAATTTACCATTTTCACTCATAACAAGGCAGCTTTTAAGCCGCTTTCTTAAATTTAATAATGGTAGCGTGCTTTGCTTTAGGCTTGATAAAATTACTGAAAAAACCAGCAATAAATATAAAGGCCAGCAAATAAAGCCAAGTGTAGTCTTGTTTGCTTGCATCTACTTGCTTGTGCTGTTCTTCAAGTTTTTGTCCGGTTACTTGTTCTGCTTTGTTATCAAGTTTTGATTGTTGATTAGTAACTGGTGGCTCTGCCTTTGCGGTATTCATTTCAGGTAAAAGTGCTGCTAAACCAAAACCGATTGCTTGTTGCTTCAAATTTTCATTAAATTTGGTATTGTCAGTTACAACATCAAATGTTTTTGCAAGTTCAGCATATGTTTTAACCAAAGTCTTGATGGTTACTTCATCTGTGTTCCAGTAACCTTTCCGCTCAGCTTCAAGCATACGCTCTATGATTTGCGCCATAGCATGAGCATTATTTTTTTCAAAAAATTCACGCATGTCGAGGTTATATTTGTCTTTTACATACACGTCAAAAAATTCTTGCCATTGATCGTCACGGACAGCTTCAGGTGTCATTACTTCCCAGCCCCACATATTATTCATTCGATCAAGCATGACAGTTGCACCAGCATAACCAGCTTCTTGCATGGCTTGAATCCAACGAGGATGAAAGTATCGACTGCGCATTTCTTGATTTAAGAAATGCTCCATAGTTTGTGCTTTAATGTTGTCTTTACGGCGTAAGTTAGACACGTACATTTCTGGTGTTTTGCCATCAAGATGACGAACAGCAAGCCCGATACCACCAAAATATTGGAATGGATCGTCGTTTGTCATTAATGCGTATAGATTCGTTGAGCGAGAAAAAATAACTGCGTCAGTGCCAGAAAGTACTTTCGAATATAGCGCTGAATCTGCAACATTTTCGCTCCAACGTTTTTCATCACTACCAAAGGCATAGCCCATTCGATTAAGATACAAATTAGCGAGCTTGCTATCATCTTCCCACGTATCTGAAGCTAAACTTGCTCCGGCTAAACCGGTACCATAATTCCCTATTTCGTTTGAAAATATGCGAATAGAGGATAAGTAGTTTGCATCCTCAGCAGATTTCCCTTCGGCTAATAACGTTTCTTTAAGCGCGTTTGCATGTCGATAGACAAAATTGTTGTCTTCTTTCATTTTAGCCACTTTGTCTATCGCTTTTGCTAACCACAGCATCACATTTGGGAAAGCATCTCGGTATAGGCCTGTCGCCGTAATAGTAACGTCAATTCTAGGCCTACCCAGATCTTTATATTCAATGATTTCAGTACCTACTACATTACCTTGCTGGTTCCATTTAGGCTTTAAACCTAGGGCGTGTAACACTTGAGCTTCTAAGGCGCCTTGGTGACGCATGGTTTCAAGTGACCACAAGGAGAAAGCTAGCTTTTCAGGGTAACGACCATGCTTAGCCACATAGTCATCAATGGTCTGCTCCATTAAAGTCACACCGGCTTGATACGCTTCTTTACTTGGCACTTTGGCAGGGTTAAAGCCAATTAAGTTTCTGCCTGTTGGTGCTACATCTGGGTTTCTGATCGGGTCGCCACCATGACTAACCTTAATATACTCACCATTTAACGCTCGCATTAGGTTTTCTGTTTCAGCAATCGATTGAAAGTTATCCCAGTAATTTTTAGCTTGAGCAAGATCATGTGCAAGTTGCTCTGGCAAATCAGGCAGTATCTTATTAGTGATAGTTCCTGCAAGGTAGGTTTTTAATAGCTGAAAACCGGTTATTGCTTCAAGCTGCTGAACTGCTCGTTCATCTTTTTGTTCTAGCACAGGCAAGGTTAAATTATGCTTCTGTTCGTAGATTTCAGCGCGCTGGCTAAACGCATCCCCCAACATTTGCAAGATAGTAGTATATAAATGCGACGACTTTGGTAGCAAACCAAAGGTATGCACTCCTAAAGGTTGGCTTTGTTGTGAAAGTTCATTTAAGTGATCTTGAATAGTAATAATATCTGCATCAAAATTATTTTCTGCATTGGCTCTAGTCAGCTTTAAATCCGTTAAAATATTTAATTCTTCTGCTAATGTTAATATGTTTGTTTGGGTGTTTTGTTTTGTTTGACCTTGCTCAAGCATCATATAATTACTGATTAATTCATTGAGTTCGGCAACTTCAGTATATAAGCCCGCTTTAGCAAAACCCGGCGTGAGATGACTAATCATAGTTGCACGCCCACGGCGTTTAGCTTGCATTGCTTCACCTACATTATCAATAATATAAGGATAAAATACCGGCAAATTACCTATAGCTAAATTAGGCGCATCATAAACAGACAAACCGCGCTCTTTACCCGTTAACCATTCTTGAGAGCCATGTGTACCTAAGTGAATAAAAGCATCAGCACCAAAGGTTTCTCTCGCATAGAGGTAAAAAGCCATATAAGCATGATTGATAGGTGTTTTTGTACTGTGATAAAGAGCGCTATGTTCTTTTGCATCTTTGCCACGCATCCCTTGAGGTAACACAATTAAATTGCCTAAATTCATTCGAGGGATTACAAAAGCTTGTTTACCATTGTGATCAGTTAGTAAACTGTTTTCTTCTGGTAAACCCCAGCGGTCATTAATTGGTTTCTTTACTGACTCAGGCAATTTATCAAACCAATTATTATAAGTGGACAATGGTAGGTAATCGGCCAAGTCTTGTTCGATCAACTTACTGACCTCTTCACCACGATAAAAGGGCCTTAGCAGTTTTCCTGCAGATTCAATCAACTCTTCAGCATCTTTGACATTGACAACATAGCCTTCTATTTTCATCGCTTTAACAATTTGCTCAATAGACGAGGGCACGTCTAGAAATGCTGCACCGATGTTTTTTTCACCCGGGGGGTAGTTCCAAATAAAGGTTGCTACTTTCTTCTCTTTGTTTGGCGTTATCGATAAACGGGCATGGTGAAATGCTCGTTCGATTAACGCATTCAATTGTGCCGGCATGACCACTTTTTCGCCATTTTCAGTAGCGGCAATAATGGTAGGGTCAGTACTGCCAGTATCTTCTGGCATCACGAGGAAAAATGGTGTCAATGATGGAGAAATACCGGCGTGATCATCATTAAATGCTGCTTCATCACCCTCAGTATAATTGAGTGCATGTAAAACCGGCACGCCAATCTTCTCAAATTCATCTCTACGTTTTTTAATATAGTGTAATGTTCTATAATTTATCAACAAGTTAACCCTGCTGTTACCTTGTTCATCAAGTAGTAAATCCGTATAGGAATAATCAATGTCGGCGGCATCATCAAAATAAAAAGCAAAAGCTTTAGCACCTTTTTGTTCTAGACCGTGTATAAGGGCATCAATAACCTGTTGTTGCTCATGATCAACAACACTGCGATACACGCCAATAGCAATAACTGGCGTGCTTTTTGTGGGCGATAGCCAAGTAAAAAACACTTGCTCATCTTTGGTTAGTTTTGTGGCGAAATTTTGATGATAAAGGCCGGTACTTGGTACTATCACCGGAGCATTAACATCAATATTTATATTGTTATTTAGTACTTTATTGCTAATGTAGCTCATCATGTTGGTATAATTATCTCGGCCCGCATTTCCATAATATTGGCCAAGCTTTGTTTGCTGAGTTTGAGTTAATCCTTGGTTGGTCTTTTTATTACTCAAATCACCTAAAGAAATAACCGGGATGTGTGGATATTCTTCAAGATAGCTTTCGTATTTAGCAAACATAAATTTCGACAACGCAGGGTTTATGCCATCCAACATGATAAGCTTTGCATTTTGCCATTGCGCTTTAATTTCAGCTTCAGATTTACCTCTCGCATTAAAGTTAATCAATTCAAAGGGCTGTTCTTTTGCTAAATCTGCTAGTAAATCTCCTTTAGGTTTTGAGGCATGGCCGGACATCATTATCATTACTTTAGGTGCTTCGCTGCTTGCTTGAGTTTGAGCATTAACAGGTAATATAGTGAAGAAGATGCTATTTAATAGTAATAAAGTTAAGGAAAGTAATATTCTCATTTCTAATTCTCGTTATTGAATTTTCTGGCTGTTTTCGCCATTTTCAGGTACATAGACAAAGCTTCCATCGGCCATTTTATAAGCGACACCAGCTCGATTACCTTCGCCACTCCCTATGGCACCATTAGACTTGTATTGCTTAATCTCTTTGCCCTTTTTAACAATCATCTCCATATTGGGCTTGCCAGCATTTTTTATTACAGTGACTTCGTCCGTTGAATATATATTTAGTGGATTTTGGGCAAGGGCAATCAGTAAAGCAGCAATGATGACTAAAAACACATCAACTAAATTCACTGCACTTACAATAGGATTTAGCTCTTCATCTTCATCAAGAAAGCGCATTATATTGCCGTCCCTAATTGCTCGCCTTTAAGCTTTCGAATATTAATGAGTTCTTGAGCGCACCAGCGTTTTTTTACCGAAGCAGGCCAGAAAGTTAGCGTAGAAATCGTCAACCCCCAAATAACAGCCGCAAAGGCAATAATGAGGTTTTCGCTAATGCCTTGAATATTGCCATCAGCCATGGCTTGTAGTGCGGGCCCCATTGGGATCATGGTGGCAATTAATCCTAGCATTGGTGAAATACGAGTGACTATACGTAATGTTTCCAGTTTTTTCAGCGCAAAAACCTCTAATTCATCTTCACAAGCATCAGGATTACCAACAAAATAATTATGCACCGGATAGCCAGTTAAATAATGACTTTGCTTTTGACTGATTTGTTTTACATAAGTAAGGGCATTTCGTTTTCTCATCGTGTACTGAGATAGAAAGCGACCTAAGGTAAATACTGCGTAAGTAAGTAGTAAAACAATTGCCAGTATCACTGGAGTCATAAGAAATGTTGACACTTTAGCCATCATTGATTCTATAGGTTGGATATTCATTAAAAAGCCTGTTGAAAGTAAGAGGCAGAATGCCTGAAAAATTAGCGCTAATGTACTTTAAATAAAAATATAATGCAAACAGTAATCATTATCATTTACAATCGCATTTGATTCTGTATCATAGGCGGCATCAAAACCTATTGTCTAAATTGTCCTGTTTGACAGTGGTTTGTTTACATAACAATTAACAGGAATGAAAAACATGAAAAGCGTGAAAAAATCGGCATTAGCAATAGCTATAACATCATCATTTGTCTTATTACCTAATGCTTATGCGTACACTCCAGATGATACAATTGAAGATCTTGAAATTATTGTAGTTAGTGCATCTCGTACAGAAAAAAAATTAAAGGACGTTGCGGGTAGTATTTCGGTTGTTACCTCTGAAGACCTAGAAAAACAAGTCATAAACGATATGAGTCAACTTTTTAAATATGATCCAAGCGTGAATGTAACGGGTGCTGCAGGCGGTGCTCAAAACTTTACCGTACGTGGAATGGGCGGTGATCGTGTGCTTATGATTAAAGACGGGATGCGCATGAATGAGGGGTATGGTGCTAATGGTCTAAATGATATTGTCGGTCGTGGCTTTATCGAAACCGATACATTAAAGCAAGTTGAAGTAGCAAAAGGGGCGGCATCTTCATTATATGGCTCAGATGCTTTGGCGGGTATTGTGGTCTTTACCACTAAAAATGCTAGCGATTACTTGCGTGCTGGCCAGAATTTTGCCGGCAATATTAAATTGAGCAATAACACCGATGGTAAGCAAAATAACCTGGGTGCTACGTTAGCACTGCAAGCAGGAAGTTTTGAAAACTTATTGAATATCAATGTTCGTGAAGGTGAAGAAGAGCAAAATTATTATGATACAAAACCTGCACTTGATATATCTTCAACGAGTGTATTGTTTAAAAGTAAATATAATATCAATGGCATAGATTATATCAATTTCACTGCCGATATATGGCAACAAGATGTGGAAGGTTTGGTAGCCAATGGCTTGTTACAATATTTTAGGGGGCTACCAGGGTATAACATTGTCCAAGAAAATAGCTCAAGTGAAAAAGATAACAAGGCATTTCAATTACAATATCATAATGAAACAGGTACGTTCTTATATGATGTAACAAATATTTCTTTTTATGTTAATAGCACCGAGCAAACTGATGTTGAATATGGCCAAATAGACATAGATGCTAATTTTGGTTTTCCACTGATTGAACTAAGAGATATGTGGAATACCTCTGTATATGAACAAGATACTGTTGGTCTATTATCAAATGCGAGTATCGAATTTAATGAAACTCATACATTTGGCTATGGATTAGATTTCGAAAAGTCTACTTCAACACGTACCGTAGAAAAACTATATTCAGTAGACGGTACTCCTAAGAATGGCTATCCGCAAGCAGATGAAAAATTTCCAGAAACCGAAGTGTTTCGTGCTGGCTTCTTTATCAATGACGAAATTACCCTACTCGAGGGTGATTTAGTGGTTACCCCTGGAGCGCGTTTTGACATTTATGAAATGGATCCCAAAAGTGCGACCAAGGAAGATGGCTCCCTTTACAAAAGTTACGATGAAAGCCAAATTTCTTTTAATTTAGCCGCACTTTATCAGGTAAAAGATATGGCCGTGGTGTTTGCACAAATAGGTCAGGGCTTTAAGGTACCAGCATATGACTTAGCCTATATTGATCATGATAACTCATTATATGGCTATAAAGTTGTGCCAGCCGCAGATGATTTAGCACCAGAAGAAAGTGAAAGCATTGAACTTGGCTTACGTGGTCAACAAGGTAATGTTATTTATAATGCGGCAATTTTTCATTCTAGTTATGATAACTTTCTTGAAACGGCTTTTGTGGGCATTGAAAAATATACCAACCCATACTCAGGTCTTGAAAGTGATGTCTCCTTATTTCAATATAAAAATATTGATGCGGTAACCATTAAAGGCGCTGAAGTCGGTTTAGAATATCTAGTTGGGGATAATATCAGTATATATTTAAACGCGGCATATCAAGATGGTACCGATGATGAAACTGGCGACTATATTCAAAGTATTAGTCCGTTATCGGGCAATGTTGGCGTTAATTTCGACGGTGACACTTGGTCTACAGAACTTATAGTCAACTGGGCTGACAAAATGAATAAGGTTAATGAAGGTAATGCAAAAATTGCGGGATATGGAAGTATTGATTGGTTATTCCATATGCAAATAAATGATGACTTACGACTTAATTTGTCGATGACTAATATATTAGATAAAGCCTATGTTCAATACAGTAATGCTGCAGGCCATGCAGTAGATTCATCGCTAGATTATAGCACTGAATCTGGAAGAGAAATTGCTGGGACATTAAAATATTCTTTTTAAGCATTAGCTAAAAAAACAAGGCAGTTCGTTGGTGTATAGCATTAGCGCGCTGCCTTTTTTGTTTAGACAAAGGAGTTCAGAATAACAAGCTGATTGGCATTTAGCATTGGAGGTTGAATAATATGAAAAGTCATTTTGATTTGTTAATATTTTTCCCTTTTAAAATATTCTAGAATCATTTTATTTAGTTAGTTAATATGTAAAGAGAATGTATTTGGCTTTTCTCAGCAAATCAATTGGTTAAATATTACTTCGTTGCAAACATTATTGAGTTGAAATGATAAAAGTTTTAATTGTTGAAGATGAACCGGAAATAGCTGCTCAGGTTGCAAAGTATGCGACTAATAATGGCTATCAACCAATTGTGTTGAATTCAGGTGAAAGAGTTGTTGAGGTTGTTAAGCTTGAAATGCCTGACATTATTGTTTTAGATGTTATGTTGCCTGTTAAAGATGGGGTGGAATGTTGCCAAGATATTAGGCAGTTTTCAGATGTGCCCATTATCATGCTTACGGCAAAAAAGACTGAAAATGATCGAATTACCGGCCTTCAGTCAGGGGTTGACGATTATGTCTGCAAGCCGTTTAGTGCTAAAGAATTGATGCTACGTATTAAAGCAATATTAAAGCGATATGGTAAAGGAGTAGAAATTACCAATACAGGGCTCTATTTGGATAAGTCAGGATTTAGTCTAAATTACCAAACCCAAACAACAAAATTAACCAACTTAGAATTCTCCTTGTTGAGTTTATTAATGCAAAACCCAGGCAGGAATTATTCCAGAGAACAAATTATATCACTGGCTTATAAAAACGATCGTGACATTTCAGATCGAGCCATTGATAGCCATATCAAAAACATTCGCAAAAAATTCCGTTCGCTTGGCATAGAGCACAATTTAATAGAAACCACTTATGGCGCAGGGTTTCGTTATGTGCCAATGCCCTAGCATGTAATTGCCCTAACTTGAACGGGCAAATTATATTTAAAAGGTACAGTCAAATTTGATAGTTATAAAAGCCACTACAGCAGTCTTTAGATATTAAACATCATTGTCTGTAATGAGCGAACAATAGACTGTAGCCATAACACGCCTTTCTACAGATGCTAGTTAGCTTCAAACTCCTCAATAATTTACTGTTGAAACTAAGTTTTAGCTCCAATCCAATAGAGTGTTCAACAGCCACCAACAATTCTTAGTTAATATGCACCCATGTATCAGCGCGATTTGTAGTTCAAAAAACTAAAATATTTCTATCTTGCTAAATAATAGATTTTTAATAGGACATATTTATTTTTTGTCACTACTCTTTTAACAATTATATTGAATAAAAAAGGTAAATCGTTATGAAGTCTAATAATCGTCGTACGTTTTTAAAAAAGAGTATATTGGGAACCATGGGAGCGGTAGTCGCTAGCAGTGCATGTGCACAAACAAGTACACCAAGAGATGCTGAAGGCCCTTTTTATCCACTTACTCCGCAAAAAGATAAAGACGCTGATTTGACTAAAGTAGCAGGAAAAGTAGGAACAGCAAAAGGTACTATCATAGAAATACACGGGCAAGTACTTGATACTAATTCTAATCCCGTTGAAGATGCCACCATAGACTTATGGCAAGCCAACAGCTTTGGCAAGTACCATCATCCCCATGACAATAGTGATGCGCCAGTTGATGAACATTTTCAGTCTTGGGCTATTATCCAAAGTGGCAAAGCTGGCAAGTTTCGATTCAAAACAATCATGCCTGGTGCCTATCCATACCAAGCTAGACTGGAAGATCAACGAACACCGCATATTCACATGAAAATAGGAAAACACGGTTACGAACCCGTGCTCACCCAAATGTATTTTCCTGACCAAGAGCAAAACAAAACGGACGGTTTACTTCAACGCAAAACAAAAGAGCAACAAGCAATGATGACCGCCCAAAACACCGGGCAACAAAACGTACTGCTTTACAACATATTTTTAGAGAAGATCTAAAGCTATATTAATATTTGAGGTCAACCTCTTTATTTATGAATGCGTTTTTTATGACTTTATTTATCAAATATAGAAAACTGCGTAAACAGGCTAAAGCAGCATCAAAGGCACGTGCATACAAAGCGTTATGTATCTAATAAGTTGATTATCGTCGTCAGAAAGAAATCAGCTAAAAGTCATAACGACTTCAGGTGTTTTAGTGTTGACTTGTTTAAACTGATATCTTGCTAAATCACATGTAACTACGTTAAATAAATCGTTGATTTCAAAATAAGGAAAAAACAATGAAGTCTTTGTACTCTTCAGTATCCCTACTACTTTCTCTGTTGGTTATGAGTAGCGGAAGTGAAGCTAAATCAAATCCCTTTGCCATTGCCTATACTTCACATGACGATGGTCATCCAGAAATTTATCTTACCGATATTGAAGGCTCATCAAAAAGTAAAGTTACCAATTTTTCTGGTGGTAACGGCTACTCAGCGTGGTCACCTGATGGAAAGCGTATCGCTTTTTATGCAAAATATGATGAAAGAAAGACGTGGTCTATTCACACAATGAATAGTGATGGTACAGATAGGAAAAGATTAACTCATGCTGATAATAAATGGGATAATTCACCTACTTGGTCACCTGATGGAAGGCAAATTGCTTTTTCAAGAGAATACAAAGATACCGATAAAAATTGGCAACAAGAAATTTGGATTATGAATTCAGATGGCAGCGAACTGACCCAAATAAAGTCACTAAAAGGTGGTGGCCCGTATTTTACACAAGACGGTAAAATAGTTTTTCACTCGGAATTCAAAGATAAAAAAAGTGAAATAAGTATTGCAGATGTTGATGGTAGTAACATAATTCAGTTGACAGATAATGGAGCGGAAGAGTGGCATCCAGAAGTTTCATCTGATGGCAAGCAAATAGCGTTTATGTCTGATAGAGAAGGAAATTCTGAAATTTATGTAATGAATATAGATGGCTCTAATCAAAAACGGCTAACAAATAACGATGTTGATGATTGGTATCCATCTTGGTCTCCTGATGGCTCCCAACTAATGTTTTCATCAAAGACCGACGGCATAAGAAATACGTATATTATGAATAGTGATGGTTCTTCAGTAAGAAAAATCATATCTAATGGCTCTCAAGCGGCATGGTTGAAAATGCACAAATAAAACCAAGTTGTAAAACCGACTGTACTCTAGTCGGTTTAACATTTGAAATTCATTTTCAATGATGTGCTTTTCAATTCTGTAAGTCGTGAACTAACACACAAATGTGATTCTTCGAAAATTTCAAGAGTAGGTGCTCAGGCTTGATAAGTTTTCTAGATAATTAAATGAATTAATTTATGATTTGTAGTGCCAGATTTAATGAGGAAATTTATCATAAATTCATAACTAACGAGAATATTAATAGCCTATTTTTAAGTTGGACTAAATATTAATTCAACGTGCCTGGCAGTCGTAAAATCCACCATAGCGGTCATTCATCATAAAACCGCTAATGCTAACTTTGTGCGCTTTGCCGACGTTTTCCTCAAATGTTTTTCCATATATTTTCTAATGTATTATTTCTGTCATGTTACTGAGACGTCTCAGTAACACACATCGACCAGTTTATCTCTTTTAAAATGTGTTAATTAAACTAAATTTGAAGTAGGGATATTACTGAGAAGGCTCAGTAATATCCCTACTTCAAGAAAATAAAATAGGGCGATACTATGAGTAATCGCCCTACTTGATAATTATTTAGCTATTTTTTTCTCGATAATAAAGTGATTAATAAGCAACCTAATAAAAATGCGTTGGTTGAACCACCAGATGAACTAGATTCACTCTTTGGTTTCTCAACGACTTTATTCTGAATCGTAATTGAAACACTACTGCTCACAGTATTAAATCCATCAGTAACTGTTAATTCAAAACTAAAAGTGGTGTTAGTATCAACGTCTGGAGCGACAAATGAAGGCATTAACGTATCTGCATTGGTCAGTGTAACTGTATCACCACTAGTCTGTTGCCAAGAATAAGAAAGCGTATCTTCATCTTCATCACTAATAGTTGCATTCAAATTTACCGTATTTCCTTCAACAACCGTTTGATCATTCCCCGCAGAAACAATAGGCGCTCGGTTAACGTGGTGGATTGTTACATCTATAATGTCGGTAACCGTATCTTGTCCATCTGAAACCGTTAATTCCAAGACTAAAACCTGTGTTTCTGTTACTTCAGGAGCCGTAAAGATTGGGGTCAAAGTGTGACTATTCTCTATAGAAATTGCCGTACCACTTTGTTGAAGCCAACTAATGGTTAAGGTATCGTCACTATCTTCATCTGTCGCAGTTGCTGTAAGTGTCACAATACTGCGTTCATCAGCTTCAATATCATCACCAGCACTTATTTGAGGGATATTATTAAGTGCTAGCCGTTCATTGATATCAAAGAAATTAAGGTAATTGTTATAAACAACGCCTTTAGCATATTTATCAAGGCGTCTAGCTAAACAACTGGATATAACTGTTTTTGCCTCAATTGAGCCTGTTGTTTTACTTAATGAACATGTTCCTTCTATGTCTAACCATTGCTCAGCATCTTGGTCATAGTATTGACCTGCAGTCGTTAAAATATTTGTAAACTCACCTTCTGTAGAAGTTCCAATAATATCGCTATATATCAACTCTTCACTGGCACTTTGGTCTACGTTTATACTTATCCCTTCATAGATGTTTTCACCTGCTACTGAATTAACACTTGTTCTTTCATGAGTTACATTTACACCTAAAAAATTTTGTAAGTCAGGTGTTAAAGCCAAAACATTTTCACCCTCTAGAATCAATTTGCCGCCTTGTTCGATGTATGCTTGTATATTATTTATCTCTTCTGAGGTTGCAGATCTAGCAATCCCATACGAGTATATGTGACCATCACCGTCATCTAACCAAGGTCCATTGGTTGCCCCATAGTTCAGATGAACAAAGCTAAAGTCATCGGTAGATAAAGGCGGGATGAAATCAATGGTTATTGTTGCTATACCGGCGTCAGCTAGCATGTTTAATAACAACTCATCTTGGTCTTTATTAATTGCAACTAGTAGGGCACGTGGCTGATCATCTAAATAAACAATTTCGACATTCTCAGAGCTGGCGTACTCGGAGTTGCTCGTGGCGACCACCTTCAATTGGTGTTGACCAGCAGAGATTAAATCATTAGTTAAGGTTACCGAATAGGGTGACGTGTCAAAGGTATGCACTAGTTGTTCATCGATGAATAATTCTAATTTTTTTAAGTCGGCTTCTGGGTCTATATTAATACTGAGTTGCTGTTCTGACCTTATGATTTGATGATGCTCAATATCAGCAATAGAAAAATTAATGACTGAAGGATAAACTTCTGCACTGAGACTTATTTGTTCTTCTAAATGGTTAATATCTTGAATAACAGCACCGCTATGCAGATCGTCATTATTTTTACTTTGAGGAATGCTATTAGGAGAAAATTCTTGTCCCGTCGTAAAAAAATCCTCTTTATCTGCATTTGATTTATTTAATTCAATTTCCTCCAGACCATCTGCTTGTATTAAGCGAATAAACTTATTATCTGAATAGCTATTATCATTTTCAAACCAACCCCATTCATTTAACGTCGCATCAACATGCCATATAATAAGACCTTCGCCGGGTAGGTTAATATCATTTAGGCTTTTATCACGATATTGAACAATAAAAAATTCATCATATTTTGTTGTTTCGTCAGCATCTTTTTTCAACAATATGGCATCAGTGCTTTGACTTGAAGGCAAAAGTGATATGTCAGTAGCTTCACCATTAAGAACAATAGGTGTTAACCAGCCTAAAATATATTTACTAAACGCATTATGATCGTGGCTACCACCCATTTGGTCTAAGCCACCTACACCGCCTCTTGGTCCAATAGAGTCATTGTAATCATAATAGTCAGCTAACCCTAATGCATGCCCTGTTTCATGAATTAGAGTGGATGGAGAAAAGGGACCTTCATCTTCGTTATATGATATTTGTTGCCATGAAATATCATTGATAGTTTTACCATCGACAACAAATGAGTCATCATAAAAGCTAGAAAAAGTACCCCACCATAAACTGGCCCATTCGCCGGTAGGACCGGTCCAAATAACCGCGACATAATCAATAGTACCGTTGCCATCATTGTCATACTGGCTAAAATCGTGACCCAGAGCATCATGATGGGTGATGGCATCTTTAATTACTTGTTGTTTTACTTGCCAAGAATTTCCTTCGTCTAGTGGTCGTTCATAATCAGTTTGATACCAATCAAGTACATTGCCTTGAATATCAAGTTGATCATATGAAGAGCGTTTGTAAAAACTATTTTGGCTATCGTAAGGGTATTCATCTGCATTACCTTCACCAAAAATACGGCTTTCGACCGACTCTCTATTATTAATTTCCGAATGCACGTAGTCTTGAAACTCAACCAGCAATATCAACATCTTCGGCGTACCGGTACTCGGAAAATAACCTGTTAATGGATCGTTAGCTTGATTATTACTTAGAATTTTTGAGTTTGTTGAAGATTTGAAGTGTTTCTTATGGAAATTCGCGACTAGGCTTTTATTAAATTTATACGTTCCTAAAGATTTAGCCTGCTCGGCTCTTTTAGCTAAGGAGCCATCTTTCTTATATTTCGCTAGCTGTTCCTTGCTGGGAGGTTGAGTTGCATAAGAAGGTAATGAAAAGGCAACGATAGATAACAAAAGTAAAATTTTTTTAAACATTTTAATCCTTTAAGTTGTGTTAAAAACACATAACTATAGGATATAAGTTTTGATTAAGCAATCCTTGCTGGTTGAAGTAATGGAAATATAATTGTTGGTTAGGTTCTGCTGTACATTATAGCCAGCTATTACTTGGATGTTTAAAATGAGGCATTATCAATACAAAATCTAATCCAAATCAGCTTTAAGTGGCAACCACCTAATGTCTCGAATGTGGTAAAAGTGATCGTACAGAGACAACACGCCACTGACGGCAATGAGCTTGCAGGGGACATCGCAAAAAAGCGATTGAACATTACTGTGATTGGCTCCTGCGCCACCGAAGTGGTCATTTGAAAGGCAAGTCAGAGCATACTCTTTTGTTGCTCAGTTGCGAAAACAGTAGTAATCAGGTAGCCGATAAATTTCAATTACCTGTATATTAATAGCGATATCCAACACTAAAGAATGGGTAATGATCATCTTTATACACGCTGTAACTAACTCCTAAAGACCAGCCAGACTCTCTAATTTTGTGAAAATGGTATTTGTATCCAACAGATAAACCATAATCGACATCTATCTTGTATTCTAGGTTTTCGGTAAGGTATTTATTAACATTTAACACGCCTGAATATAAGTTAACTGAATTGTTGCTATCTAAATAGAAATTCATTCCAATGCCACCACCAACTTGTTCATTTGTTTGGTTTGAATAGCTGAAAATACCAACGGAACCGTAAACATCAAAAACTTTTCCTCCTATTGGAAAATGAAATTGTGTGCCGATACCCCCATACTCAACTCCTATCCCAAACTCTAAAAACGAATTATCTTTAGCAATGGCAAATATTGGGAACATTGTAAGTAACAATACTGCAATACCCCTCAAAAACGGCTTGAATTTCAACTGCTATCTCCTATGTGATAGTTTTAATTTGTAATAAGAAGTATTATTGAGGGAATCTATTAATTGAATAAATATGAAACTTTCCATGTATATATCAAATTCGTCCCTGAAAAATAATTTGATGTTAACGACCGTAAATCGCTATATGCGAACAATAAGCTTTTCAACTTCTTACGTCAACAAAGCTGCATTGTGTCGCCCTGATATTTGAAGCTGCTTGAGCTCGTCTTAACTAGTACACTTGTAAGGTATTCAACGCTGTTTACTATTTTGATTATTCAAAGATGATTGTCAATTTATTGTTGTTCTTACTGTTTCAATTTCCCT
This sequence comes from uncultured Colwellia sp., assembly GCA_913062815.1. Lineage (GTDB taxonomy): Bacteria > Pseudomonadota > Gammaproteobacteria > Enterobacterales > Alteromonadaceae > Colwellia. The sequence continues at coordinate 105,260 of CAJXWZ010000002.1, forward strand.
TTAAGTCATGAAAATCCATAAATTCTCCTAAAGTGAGACTTAAAATTTACTTTTAAGCTTACGGTCAAAATATAGGAAATTTATGATGTTAAGGTACAAGCTAGTTTCGCTGTTGTTTTTATTGCTGATTTCCCGCACTACGCTTGCAGGTATCATCACAATTGATTACGACGTACAAGATATATGGTGGTTGAATGGCCAAGCAAAAACTAATAATACTGAGTTAACGACAGATGATGTAAACATAAGTGACAGCCGAATTGGTGTTATGTTTACCGATCTAAGCTCCTTAGAGGGTTATCAAATTCAAAGTGCAGAACTACAAATGTATCGTTATATAGGCGGCTTTCTTCCTAATGATATGACCATTAATTTGTTTAACATCACTGAAAGTTGGTCTGAAACCTCAGTAGTTCCAAGTTTTGACGATTATGCTGTTACGAGTTTAACTTTTGGTGTTAACGAAGCGAGGGGCTGGCATTTATGGAATATCACAGAATTAGTGCAAGGCTGGTTATTTGAAGAGGTTATTAATAATGGCGTTATGCTGGCAGGATCAGGAGAAAATAGGTTTCAAAAATTTTACAGTAGTGAAAAAGTTGGCTTTAGCCCCAAATTAGTGATAAATGTTGTTGATGTACCTGAGCCATCAACTTGGGTATTAATGATTTTGTGTTTGCTCTTTTTTTATATAGAAAACAGAAAGCAGAAAGCAGAAAACAAATAAAACCTAAGTTACTCATGTTAAGGAAGCGCAGATGAAAACACTTTTTGATAAACACTCAAGTAAAAGTGAAGCAATGCTAACGGCTATTGCTCATATGCCGACTAAAAGTTTACCTGTATTGATGGATAGTGACTTTCAACAAACATTAACCGATGTCGATTATATGCGAGTTGCTGTTTTGTTAGCGCAAAAAAGCTATAACGAAGGCGGTTGCCCAATTGGTGCAGTAATCGTTGATGACTCAAGTCAACAAATCGTTGGTAAAGGGCATAATACCCTTGTTCAAGAAAGCCATCCTTATAATCACGGTGAAACCTCTGCCATACGGGATGCAGGCCGAATAGATTTTAGTAAAACTACGCTATTTACCAGTCTTAGTCCTTGCGATGTTTGTGCAACATTATTGTATATGAGGGGCTTTAATCGTGTTGTTGTTGGTGATATTACCAATGCTAATGGTAATGAAGCTTTGCTTGTGAAAAAAGGTGTGCAAGTTGATATTTTAGAAGATGCCCAAGGTATTGCATTGTATGCTAAATTTAGAAAGGAAAAGCCAGCGCAAGACCTTGAAGATTGGCAGGGACTAAGTGGTTTAAATAATGCCGAACAATAAATGAAATAAAGTCGTTAGCGCTTTTACTGCATTTATTGGGCAAGTTTTTAATGTATGGGCTGCGTTGGCAGCTTGCATACTACTTTTAGTCCGCCTAACGTAGAGTGCTCTGCGTAAATTTCGCCGCTATGCGCTTCAATTAAGCTTTTACATATAGATAAACCAAGCCCTGAGCCACCGGTTTCTCTACTTCTTGATGCTTCTACTCGATATAAGCGCTCGAATATAGAGCTGAGTTCTTCTTCTGATACGCCAGGGGCAGTATCTGACATTGAGAAATATAGCCAATCCTTTTTATAGACAACCTCTAAAATAACGCGGCCAGGTTTATTGGTATATTTAACACTGTTCATAAGTAGGTTAGTCAGTACTTGCTTAAGGCGTTCTTTGTCAAAACAAATCTGTAAATCAGCAGGGAGTTCTTTCTTTAATTCAAAGGTAAGTTGGCGCTGTTTGACAAGTTGCTTTAGCTCAAACTTCCAATCGCTTAAGGTATTATTGAGTTCAAACGTGGTTTTGTTGAGTTGCAAAACCCCAATGTCTGACTGCGCAAGTTGATGAATATCATCAATTAAGTGTTGAATATCGTCTAATTTATTATCAAGGGCGTCATAGCTTACTTGAATGTCTTCTTCTAAATCATCTTTTAGTGATTCGACTTGTAATTTTAATACGGTTAGTGGTGTGCCAAGCTCGTGAGAGACATCTGCAAGCAATTGGTTTTTTTGCTTAAGTAAGGCAGCCGCCGTTTCTTTTTCTTGAGTTAATGTATTTCGGCGTTGAACTTGTAAATATGAAAAAGAAATAAGTAATACAACCACTAAAAAAGCAATAACGGCTAAGTAATTAAAACGTTGCTCTAACAATAGATTGTCGAGTTGCTCCAAGTTACCGTTATGGATTTGAGTGGCAATGGCAGTAGATTTTTTGATGAATTCTCGCTTTGCATATTCAGATTTTCCAAGTAACTCAAAGGCCTTATTCAGTGAAGCTTGTTGTAGGCCACTCTTCATCAAAATTAATGGCTCAGCTTCAATTTTAATTGGAGGCAAGCCGGGGTATTCTTTTTCTAATAAATTGAGTGTTTCAAAACTTTCTGTGAGCTGGTTGTCGCGAAAATACATTAAGCTCAGTTGCTCATAGGCAGCTCTTATATAAGCAGAATGAGAAGTCAAAGTCCTTAATTCAACTGCTTTGTGAAAATATGAAATAGCCAATGGCCATTTATTTTGCGCTCTTGCTAATACAGCTGCATGATAATTAGCAAAAAAAGGTAAATCAGTAAATTCTGGGTGTTGTTGCGCAAAGCTGAGTAACTCGTCAATATGCTGCTGTGCCAATATATATTCTGCCATATCAGTAGCAGCAACAATCAAGTTTCTTAGCATGAAATAAACACCTTGATAATCTGCTGCAAGCAGCCACTTGTTTTTGGCAATTAAGTTATATTGATATGCTTTATCAAAGATAGAGAGTTTTCTATAGATCAATGCTGTTTCATTATAAATGGTTGCTTGCTCTTCGTCTTTGAGCAAACTTTGCTGCGCTAAATCAATGGCTTGATCTAATATGGCGAGCGCTTGCGGAACATCTTTAGTTTTTTCGTATACACAAGTACTTTGTGAGCTTAAGGTGGTTGCTAACCTTGCTTGTTCCGTTGCAATTTCTAGCAAAATATCTACAGCTTTATCAATGTCATCACAATAGCTTAATAGTGATGAATCTACTCTATAGAGACTGTTAGAGCGTACAATGTAGTTGCGGGCTAATAGCAGCGGTAATTTTTTGTTATGATTTTCAATAAGACGAATTGATTGACTAGCAGAGTCTATAGATTGTTGAAACAAGCTGTTTTGCTGTTGTACAAGGGCCAATAAATTCCAATAAGACGCTTGCTCTGTAACATTAGCATGCAAAAATGATGCTTTCGCTTTATTTAGGTCTGCTAATTTAACTTCTACATTGCTTTGCGAGGATAAATTTTTCTCCAGTTCATCAAAGGATTGCGCTATGGCAATATTAATAAGTAAGTAGCAGAAAACACAAAAGCTGTAAAAAAATTTAATCATTATTTAGCCCATTAAATGAAATTTTAACTTTATCAAGTAATAGGCAACTCCATTATGATTTTTAGACCGCCTAAATTTGAATGTTCAGCATATATTTTTCCATTATGCTCTTCAATCAAGCTTTTACAAATTGCTAGTCCTAAACCTGAGCCTCCAGTTTCCCTACTTCTTGAATTTTCTACACGATATAAGCGGTCAAATATATTAATTAAGTCATTGTCTGGCACTGTCGGTGCGCTATCTTCAATAGCTAACAAAAGTGCTTTATTGTTGGTTGTAGCAGACAGTTTAACTTGCCCCGGTTTGTCCGTATATTTAATACTATTAGTGAGTAGATTAATAAATATTTGTTTAATTCTGTCTCGATCAAAATTTACCGTTAGTTTTTCTGGTAACTGTCTATCAATATCAAATGCAAGTTTATTCTTGTTTACAAATAAGGTTAACTCATCTTGCCATAAGTCGAGTGATTTATTTAGCTCAAAAGGCTCTATATTAAGATTAAGGGCGCCTACATCAGATTGTGCAAGCTGATGTATATCGGTAATTAAACGATCTATATCAGACAGTTTATTATCAAGCGCATCGTAGGTTGCATGCACATCGTCCTCTAAATCATCTTTCAATGATTCAACTTGTAATTTTAATACGGTAAGAGGGGTTGCTAATTCATGAGAAACATCCGCGAGTAATTGATTCTTTTTCTCAACTACCTCTTCCATCAGTTTTGAACGTTCGTGCGCTATTTTTGACTTCTGTTTTTGTCTATAAATGATAAAGATGGTAAGCAATATCACAGTTAGGATAATTAAGGTGCCCGCATACTGTAACCGCTGATTTTTAAGGGTTTCCAATTCTTTATCTTTGGTTAATAATTCAATTTGTGATTCACGTTGCTGTGCTTTAAATTTTTCTTCAAACTCACTAATTTTTTGTAGTCTATCTTCCTCTATTTTTTCCCCTTTGAGCGTTGTATATTTTTCATAAAACTCCAGCGCTTTATCAAATTGGTGCGTTTTTTTATAAATACGGTATAAGTTCATATATGATTCATAAATGTAAGGTTTTCTTTTTGATTTTATGGCTCTGTCATGCGCGGCCTGAATATATTCTAAGGCTTGGCTATAGTTTTCTAACTTACTGTTTAATACCCCAATGGCCATTTGAATGGATATATAAGCGCCATCGGACTCTATTTGTTCACTAAGAGTTAGCGCTTGTTCATAGTACTCAATCGCGCGATTAAATTGTTTTTTATCCACATAAACCTCTCCTAAGCGTTTGGCGATAGTAAACAAAGAATTGATATTGCCAATATCTTTTTGTAATTCACTGGCTTTGGTAAAGTATTCAATGGACTTATCTAATTCATCATTAAATGAATAAGCGACGCCAATATTAATGAGTTGTTCAGAAATCATAGATTTCTTTTTAAAGGACTTTGCGTGTTCTAATGCTTGATGATAGTACACTAAGGCTTCACTCCATCGGCCATATTGCATATTGATTAAAGCTATATTACCAAGGGTGTGTGTTGCTGAGTTAGTTGCGACATAGTCATCTATTTTTAGTGCTTCAATGTAATATGGAAGTGCTAATTCATAGTCAGTATTGTAGTAATGTGCTAGCCCTTGGTTATTAAGACAAGAGCCCAACGAAAGTAAGTCGTTAAGGGTTTTAAAAGCTGAACATGCTTTATCAAGATGAACTAACGCACCGGTGAAATCATTATCTTTTTCAGATAGAAGGTTAGAAAAATCAACATGCGCGTTTGCTATTGCAGCCATATTATTAGACTGTTCGGCTAGTGCAAGGTGTTGTTTAACAAGAGTTGATGCTTTGTCTAGTTGACTTGATTCTCTATAAGCATCAAAAAGGTTATGCATAACATCAAGTTGTAGCGGTTCATTAGGAAACTCATCGAATAATTCAATTGCTTCTTCTCCATATATTACCGCCTTGTTAGGGGCTTCACTGGCATAGTATTCGGTCAACTCAGCTAATATAACTAATCTATTACTTCCGGTACTGGCAGATAAGCCGACTATCAAGCTTTCTATTTTTTCTTCTGTGGCTTGCAATGGCAAGCAGGAGAAAAACACAAGCAAAACATAGGCTTTTAATATTTTTGATAACATGAAAATCCACTCTTGGTTAAGTCTCTAAAGACTACAATTCTTCTCTTTACTTACTTAAGAATAGCCAACTTAATGCAATAAGGCCGCATACCTTAAGTTTACTCTTTAGCATCGATTGGCCTAAGTATGCTATGGCATATGTGAGGTTGAATCGAGTTACAAATGTTATTTCTCCACAAATTCTCCTAACTCTTTAGATACATTATTCCGTATAGCTGGGAATTGCCTCTTGCTCGGGAAAAGAGGTGTTGTTGTTGTAAATAAATGGATTTTTCTATGTGGTTGGTAATTATGAATAAATTGATAGAGTCGAACAGTGAATTAAAGTGTGTATTATTTGAAAAGCTAATTTTATTGGCTACCCTAACCTTTGGGTTGATTTCCTCATTTAACACTTTGGCAAGCTCTGCTAATGATAATGGTTTGGTAAATCAGCGATTAAGTAATATTGCCATTTATGACCTAGGTGACGCTCAATGTAAAAACTTGCCCAGTAACTTATCTAATATCAATTTTGCCAACCCGAATGTTTCTGGTTATCAGGTGTCCAACTACATAGCAAATGACTTTGCCATTCGAAGCAGTTCCAATAGTAATTGTGGGAAAACTTTTGCTGATAGCTTTGCTGGCGATGTATATATTCCCGCGGATGAAAATGTCACTTTTTATTTGAACTCAGAAGATGGCAGTAAATTATGGATCAATGGAAATTTAGTTGTAAACAACGATGGCGTTCATAATGCGCAAGAAAATAATGGCTCTGTAGCTTTAAGCCATGGGTGGCACTTTATAGAAGTGCAGTACTTTCATAATGGCGGAGCGGACAACGCCGATTCCAGTTATAGCTTGGATGTCAGTTATAGCTCCAATGGCATAGGTGCTAAGCAAGGGATCCCTAATTCAGCGCTTCGCTTAGGGGCAGCTTTAGACACGGATAACGATGGCGTCGCTAATTATTATGATATTGATAAAGACGGTGATGGCTTAATTGAAATTTCAACTTTGGCTGATTTGGATGAAGTTCGAAATAACTTAACGGGTACAGCATTATTTGGCAATAGCACGGGTTGTAACACTGGCTGCAACGGTTTTGAACTCACCCAAGACTTAGATTTTGATACCTCTGGTGATGGCATTGTTGATGCAAATGATGCCAATGGTGTTTACTGGAATGCAGGAGAAGGCTGGTTGCCTATTGGTCGTACAAGTAGTAATGCTTTTCAAACGACTTTTGAAGGTAATAATTTTACTATCAATAACTTAACCATTAACCGCAGTATAGAAGATGGTATTGGCTTTTTTGGTTTTACTAGAGCTGGCTCTATAATCAATAATTTTGGTTTAACTCATACACGAGTGGAAGGTAATAATGGTGTTGGTGCGTTAGTAGGTAAGGCTGATAATTCGGTTGTTAATAATGTTTATAGCACTGGTAAAGTTAGCGGTAACTATGAAGTAGGTGGTCTGATCGGTTGGGCAAACACTGTTTCGATTACTACTGCTCGTCATATTGGCTATATTACAGGTGTTGATGAATTTATTGGTGGCATTGTAGGCCGTGCGGGTATCAATAGCGCTATTGAAAATGCTTTTAATATAGGCAGTGTTGTCGGTGGTGATCGTGTTGGTGGCATCGCTGGTACAAGTGATAGCGACATAAGTGACGTTTATGTTGCTGGCTATGTTAATGGCGATCAGCGCGTAGGTGGTATTACTTCTGGAGTAAATTCTGCGCATATAGATAGGTCATATGTTGTTGCTAAAATAACAGGTAACTTTGATACAGGGGCTATTCTCGGCTCTATATTTGCACCTGACGCGGGTATTTCGAGCAGTTATTGGTTAACTGGTATTGCAGAAACAGCCGTTTTTTATGATAGAAACGTACCAATTGCAATAACCGCGGCTAACTTAGTTGATTTATCTTGCCCAACTAATGCTGGAGATAACGCTTGTAATCAAATCTTTTATGCTGACTGGGATGATTCAACGCCAGTTTGGCAATTTGGCACTAACAATCAACTTCCAGCATTAATGCAAAATGCCTCAGCCTATTTTCTAGCTGATTTTGATGGCGATGGTGTTAGTGACCAAGTTGATGTTTTTCCAAGCATAGCTCTTGGTGCATTGTTAGATAATGACAGTGATGGGATCCCTGATAACTGTGATGCAGCTTGTTTATCTACGGGCTTAGATACTGATACCGATGATGATAACGACGGTGTTGACGATGTTAGTGATGCATTTCCATTTGATAGTACCGAGTCTGCTGATAATGATTTAGATGGCATTGGTGACAATGCCGACTTGGATGATGACAACGATGGCGTTAATGATGATCAAGATGAATTTCCTTTCGATGCGTCAGAGTCGGCTGATATTGACGGAGATGGTATAGGAGATAATGCCGATAACGATAGTGATAATGATGGTTATATCGACAGCAAAGATAGTGCTCCTTTAAATCCTTTATTACCCGGATTAAGACCAATTCGCCAACAAAGTGCTGACAATGCAGACAATCGATTTGCTTATAGTATTGCTAATGTTGGTGATGTTGACGGTGATGGTGTTGATGATATTGTCACGGGTGCATTTGAAGATAGTGCTAATGGTTTTGACGATAATGGTGTTGTATTTATTATCTCAGCTAAAACGGGAAAAACTCTTTATAAAATATACGGTGATGGCACTGATAACGAATTAGGTAAATATATTAGATCAGCGCCAGATATGGACAATGATAATGTAAATGATTTTTTGGTTTATCGCGCAGGCAGAGGGGAGGATACCAATAATGCAATAGAGTTGTACTCCAGTAGAACAGGCAGCTTGATTTACAGTATATCCAGCGAACACGATGTTTTTGGCCATGATTTTACTTTTACTGGCGATGTGAATAATGATGGAGTTGATGATCTTTTAATCTCAGCACCTGGTTTTGATAATGATCAAACTAATGCTGGGGCAGTATTTATCTACTCAGGCGTTGATGGTTCAGAGCTAAGCCGTATAGAGGGTTCAGGGGGCTATTTTGGAGATAAACTTGTTCCTATCGGGGATATAAATGCCGATCAAATAACTGATTTCATAGTGAGCGCATCAAGTTTTGACGCACAAGCCGGTGAAGATGGGCGTATTTATGTATTTTCTGGAGCAGATAACCAAATTTTATATCAAATTGATGGTGATGAATATCGTCAAAAAATAGGTGATGAGTTAGTTGCGATAGACGATATTAATAATGATGGCATTAGAGATTTTGCTTATTCTAATAACACAACAGCTGAATTTCAAGGTCAACAAAGAGGTTTTATAAGTTTAGTTTCAGGTGCAGATGGCAGCCAAATTAATCAGCTAAGCGCAGACGGTTTTGGCTTGGGTGATTTTGGTAAACACCTTTATTCTGTAAAAGATATTGATGGTGATGGTAGCAATGAACTAGTTGTTATTGATGCTGGTAATATCAACGAAGAACATAACACTAATGTTATTTTTTATTCACTGAGTAAAAACAGGATCATTGGACGAGTTTATAGTGATAATCTTTTTGCTAGTAGCAGTTTTGCCCAAACTCTCGCGGTAATAGACGATATTACCGGTGATAATTTTCCTGAAATTGTTGTGGGAGATTATGGTCACCAAGGACAAGCTTCTGCTACTGGAGCAATATTTACCTACTCATTTGGTGATTTTGTCATTGATACAGACAATGATGGTACTGTAAATGGTGATGATGCTGATATTGATAACGATGGCGTAACGAACTTCAACGATGCTTATCCTTATATTAGCGTGGCGGGCTTAACGGATACAGATTTGGATGGTATACCTGATACTTGCGATAATCTCTGCCAACAAAGCGGTATGGCTGCTGATAATTATATTAATGGCATCATCTATGTTGATAATAGTTCAAGCTGTAATGCGGAAAATGAAACCTGTGGCCAAAACTGGCAATCTGCATTTCGAACATTACAAGATGCGCTATTAGCAAGTAACGCTAATCAACAAATTTGGGTCTCTGAGGGTGTTTATTATCCCAGTGACGTTGATAATAACCCTTATCAAAATATATACATTACTTTTAAGTTACCGACTAATGTTTCAATATTTGGTGGTTTTAATGCGACCGATTTGCCAACACAGCTGAATGAAGCTAACCCTGAGTTATTCAAAACGGTTTTGAGTGGTGATATTGATTTTCAAACCAATCCTGATGTTACTGATGACCAAGGTATTACTCAAAATGTATCAGATATCCTTGGAAATAATGCCAGTACACTTATTTTTACAGCGCTAGATAGCCAAAATTATACCATTTCAGGTGTGACATTAACGGGTGCGGATCGCATGAACAGCAGCCAATATGTACTAAATATTAGCCGTGGTAACGCTACGATAAAACAAGTGGACATTATCGGCAGCAAGTCGTCAATTAGGTTGAATATCAATGATAATTGTCAAATTGATTTTAGCTATATCAATCTAGTGAATATTTCGACTAGTTCGCCGCTTATTAAAATATTTGATACTCGTTGTTCACAAGTGACTATTTCAGAATTTACCACAAGCAATGCGGTTACTAGTGATAATGTTATTGATATTCGTTATGCAGAAAATAACATTGAATTTAATCGACTATCTATTATTAATGATAATCCTTCAACAGATGGTATTTTATATTCTAATTCGGATTATCAAAATTTAAATATCACGGTAAATGATTCGGTGTTTTTTAACCTTGGTAGTCTTCACTCTAAAAGTATCTTAAATATTAATAATTCTATTTTTATGCAAACCCATGGCATTAAACAAACTGAGGATTTTCCACTGACGGTTAAACACTCTAGTTTTATTAATAATCAGTCAACCAACGATGCAGGTGCCGTTAGCTCTGTCAGTACTAATAACAATTTAGGGTTCAATTTGTTTGTTGGTAATACGGGACAAAAAGCCAACAATATCTATGTTGAAAATAGTGTTAATGACTTGGGTTACAATTTAGTTGGTGCTAATAGTATTGATGGTTTTGCGAGCCAATCAGGAAATACTTTTGCTCAAGTCTTTGATTCAGGAACCAGCTTTGTTGCTACACAGTCTATTGAACAAATTACCGAACAAGAGTTAGCGAATAATGGTGGTGATATGTTGTCAGCATTACCTATAGCTGAAGGTCCCGCGGTCGACATTATTCCAGTAAATGAATGTTTGTTGCCGCTTGATATTAGAGGAGAGGTTCGTCCTCAAGCTAGCTTGTGTGATATTGGCGCCGTTGAGTTTAGTGATATAGATACTGACGGTGATGGCATCAAAGATAGTGTAGATACCGATGATGACGGTGATGGCGTTGATGATGTATCTGATGCATTTCCATTGGACGCTACAGAGTCGGTCGATACTGATTTAGATGGTATTGGTAATAATGCGGATACTGATGATGATAATGATGGCTATTCTGATAGCGATGAACTGGCTAACGGTACTGACCCTCTACTAAATAACAGTACGCCTTCTGACAGTGATTTAGATTTAATTTCAGATCTTAATGATATTTGCCCAGTGGCTTATAACCCAGATCAAGCAGATATCGACACTGATAATATCGGTGATGTTTGTGATGATTCTGATAACGATGGCTCGACAGACAGTGAAGAGCTTGCGGCTGGCACATTACATAATGACGCCAATCAACGCCCATATTGGTGGAAAACAATTACCGCAAGATTGGGCGAAAGTGCCTTTTTTGGTGGTAGTTTAACCAGTGCTGGCGATGTAAATAAAGACGGCCATGATGATATTATTATTGGTGCTAGAAATGGTGATAATTCAGCAGGAGTTAGCGTTGGAATAGCACAAGTATTTAGCGGTATAAATGGCGAGCTATTGTATCAATTTGAAGGAGAGCAAAGTTCAGACTCTTTTGGTTATTCAGTTAATGGTGCTGGTGATGTTAATAAAGATGGTTTTTATGATGTCATTATTGGTGCTTATAAAAATGACGCCAATGGTAACGCTGCAGGTGCTGCATATGTTTACAGCGGCATCGACGGAGCTTTACTTTATCATTTTAAAGGTGAAAGTGCGTATCAATACTTTGGCCGTGCAGTAAGTAGTGCAGGGGATGTTAACGATGATGGTTATGATGATGTTGTTGTTGGCGCCCCTTGGGATAAATATAACTGGGGTAGTGGTCAGAGTTACGTAAAAGTATTTAGCGGCATCGACGGTAGTCTTCTTTTTAAAATTGACGGTTTTAATGATTTTGATCAATTTGGTTTGCATGTCAGCCAGTTGGGCGATGTTAATGGCGATGACAAAGATGATTTTCTCATCGGCTCAAAGCACCATACAGTAGATGGCGATCCAAGTGGAAATTCAAGCGGCACTGTTCGTTTATATAGCGGCGCTGATGCAAATATCCTCTATACACTAACGGGTGAAGACAGTAATGATAAATTTCCGTATTCAATCAAAGCCGCTGACGATTTCAACCAAGATAACATTGTAGATTTTCTTGTAGGTACTCATGGCAGTGCTGATAAAGCGATATTATACAGTGGCCTTGATGGCACAAAAATAAACGAGTTTATTGGTTCTGACGGCACTTCTTATGGTCGTGAAGCAGCAAGCATCGGTGATATTAATGCAGATGGCTCACCTGATATTATGGTAGGAGCGAGTTATACCAATGATGGCGATGGCGCGGTTCACTTTTACAATGGTAATAGCTATCAAGAATTGTTCAAAATTGAAGGTGGCTTTGAGCATGGACAAGGGCAATATCTCAGCAGTGCTGGTGATCTAGATAAAGACGGCGAGAGAGATGCACTTATCAGTCATATTGGTTACGACAACTATGCTGGTATGGTTCGAGTGCTATTAACAAAAGATTTGCAAAATGATGTTGATTTGGATACCTGGCTTTCATCTGCTGATAACTGTATTAACGTTGCAAACTCTGATCAGGCAAACAGTGATGGAGACGCATTGGGTGATGCGTGTGATGCTTTTATAAATGACGCATCAGAATGGTTAGATAGTGACGGTGATGGTGTTGGTGATAACACCGATCAGTTACCGTTTGACCCTACAGATACAATAGATAGCGATGGCGACGGTGTAGGAGACAGCTCAGATGCTTTTCCTAATGACCCTAATGAATCCGTAGACACTGACGGGGATGGAGTAGGCAACAATGCAGACACTGATGATGACCAAGATGGTATTAGTGATGTTGTTGAGCAGCAGTTAGGTCTTGATTCACTTCAAGCGAGTGATGGCTTTACTGATCTGGATAATGATTACGTTATTTTAACCGATGAACTGGCATTAGGAACAGACCCTAACGATGCCCAAAGTGTAATTAAACCGCTAACGCAAAGTTTTGGTAATATGGGCGTTACGCAACTTAATTATGACGATAACTTCTCTACAGAAGATGAAGCTTACGGAATAACAGCATTGCGTAATGGCCAGTTTTTAATGCTGGGTTATTCGGTAATCAATACCAATGACCATCTGACTATTGCTCGCATTAATCAGAATGGTACCTTAGACACAACATTTGCTGAACAAGGGTATTTTACCTCACAAGATCTCGATTACGAGGTGACGGTGACCGAGCTGTTAGATGGTAGTTTAATCGTGACGGATAATAGCTCCGCCTTTATGAAGTTAAGTAAAGACGGAAACCAAGATGTTTCATTTGCCAATAATGGTATTTTGGATTTTCTAGCTGGTGACGATGCAGGTGTATCAGTAAATTATTCTGCAACGACTTTACTTTTTGCTTATCAAGAAAGTAATAACGTCAAGCTGGCAAAAACTGATCTACAAGGTAATTTACTCAATGGTTTTGGTAATAATGGTATCGCTGAAGTTAATGTCGGTGGCAGTGGTAAAGAGCTCGCGAAAACCATTATGGTGCAGGATGACGGCACTATCGTAGTGTCCGTTGCTACTAGCAAGAAAAGTTACCTCTTTAAATTAGATAGTACTGGTAACTTGGACACAAATTTTGCCACAAATGGTGTCTTTGAGTACTCTTCATCCAGTTACTCATATCTTCATATGAACTCAGGGTTGATTACTGCAAAACAGCGAACTGATGGCAACTTTATTTTATTGGTTGAGAATTCAATCAATGATTTAGCCCGACAAGAGTTAGTGCAGGTGACTGCTAACGGACAATTAGATACAAGTTGGGCAGAACAAGGAGTTGTTGGTCTTGAAAGTGGTCGTTCAAGTGCCTCGGTAAAAACCTATCTAAGAAACTTCTCGATACTTACGAATGATCAGTTGTTGGTAACAGGCAGAGTATTCTCACTAAATGATGATGATTACATTATTTCAGCATTAAAATTGAACGCTGATGGTAGCCGTGATGTTAATTATTTTAACAATGGTTTGTCACGTGCTCGCTTAGCAGATAATGTTCGATTTTATGGTAATAATGTTATTGGTAATAATGATGTTGTCTTTGTAGGAACTGCGCTAGCTGATACGGGTTTTCAAGAATTTTATATAGCAAGTTTAGACAACTTCATTGATATGAACAATGACGGTAATGAGGATGTCAGTGATTCTTTTGATACCGACTTAGATGGCATTGGTGACAATGTCGATCCAGATGATGATAATGATGGCGTTAATGATGACCAAGATGCTTTTCCGTTAGATGTTTCAGAATCATTAGATACTGATTTGGACGGAATTGGCGATAATGCGGATTTAGATGATGATAATGATGGTTTTAGCGATATTGATGAATCAATTGCAGGAACTTCTCCTAATGATGCCAATGATATACCTGCAGATGTGGATGGTGATTTCATCTCTGATGCGAACGATATCGATAATAATAATAACGATCTCATTGATATAAATAGTTGGTCTGATTTAAATCAAATTCGAAATAACCTCGATGGTCTTTCTTTGAATAATAAGAACTTGGGCTGTCCAAATGGATGTAAAGGATTTGAATTATTAACCGACCTTGATTTTGATACTTCTGGTAATGGGGTTGTTGATGCAAATGATGATTATTGGGATGAAGGGCGAGGCTGGCATCCAATTGGTGAGAGCTATGAAGCGCTAGAAACTATTTTTGAGGGTAACGATCACACCATTTCTAATCTGTATATTAATCGACCGAATGAAGATTATATTGGCTTGATTGCTTATGTGAATAATCAAGGCATAGTGCGCAATTTAACACTAGATAACGTTCGCATAACCGGTAAAGACGCTGTTGGCGGTTTGGTCGGGCTAACCAGTGAGAGTTATTTTGATTCAATTGCAGTTATTGGTCGTGTTGATGGCGAAAATAGAGTGGGCGGTATTGCCGGTGGCATGTCTGGACAAAATACGCATGCAGCGTTTGGGTTAACAAATAGTTACCATATTGGTCGTGTTACTGCTTCTAACGGCTTTTCAGGCGGAGTAGTTGCTCATAGTCACGCTGGTTTATTGAATGTTTTTCATATTGGTCCTGTGCACGGCGGTAATACTGTGGGCGGTATAGCTGCATATTCTGCATACGGTATAGTCAATGCTTATTCTGCGGGTGAAGTTGTTGGTACCGGTTGGGCAGGAGGCATTGCTGCTACTGCTTATGATTCCCCGTTGGAAAATGTTTACTCTGTTGCCAAAGTTATTGGTGTTGGTTCAAGTGTAGGTGCTTTATTTGGTCGAGAAACCTCTGTTGAAGGCGTGAAGAACGGTTACTGGTTTAATGAACACTCCGTTGTCGGTTTGGGAGTGTCAAATGTTGGCGACAATACGCAAGGTTTATCCTTAGAGGGATTATCTTGTCCACAGCAAGCAGGAGATTTTAATTGTACTTCGGTCGCTTACAACAATTGGGATGATACAACACCAATTTGGCGTTTTGGTAGCTCAAACCAATTGCCTAGCCTATTGATTAATGGTAACTCTTACCAGCTTGGTGATTTCGATAATGATGGCGTTGACGATCTTATCGATTTATTCCCGTCTATTACTATTACTGGCTTTACCGATAGCGATGGTGATGGTGCACCAGATGATTGTGATACCGATTGTCAAGCTACAGGGTTATTAGCCGATGAAGACGATGATAATGATGGTGTTAGTGATCTTGATGAAGCAGGTAACACTGCACCAATAATTACTGAGCAATCTCCTTATTTAGTAAATATGGATGAAAATGGCTCGCCAACGGCATTCTCGTTAACACTCAATGCGACCGATATTGATAACGACACGCTAACTTGGTCCGTTGCAACTCTTGCAGAAAATGGTGTTGCAAGTGTTAGTGGTGATGGCTTATCTAAAGCTATTACTTACACGCCAGATAATAATTTTCATGGCTCTGATAACTTTGATGTTCAAGTGAACGACAATGCCGGTGGTTCTGCCATTATTACTATAAATGTCACGGTAAACGCTACCATTGATACAGATGGAGATGGCATTATCAATGCGCTTGATTCTGACGACGATAATGATGGCTACCCAGATGGTAATGATGACTTTCCGCTTGATAGTACTGAATGGCTAGATACAGACAATGATGGTATTGGCAATAATTCTGATATCGATGACGATAATGATGGCATTAGCGATATGCTTGATGTATTTCCATTAAATGCTGCAGAATCAATAGATACTGACTTTGATGGTATTGGTAATAATGCTGATATCGATGATGATAATGATGGTGTTAGTGACAACATTGATGCCTTCCCTTTCGATGCGACAGAGTCGGTAGATACTGATGGTGACGGTATTGGTAACAATGCAGATTTAGATGACGATGGTGATGGTTTTAATGATGATGTCGATGCAGCGCCATTAGACTCAAATGTATTTGATATAACACCTCCAGTGCTATCAATAGCAAATAGCATTGCCGTTGCTGCAGTTGATTCGAACGGTACACCGGCGACAAATAGTAATATTAGTTTGTTCCTAAGTTCAGCCAATGCTGTTGATGGTTTAGAAGGTGTTGTTTCTGTAAGCCATGATGCACCTGAGGTATTCAACATTGGCGCAACGCCAGTTACTTTTAGCGCCAGTGATTCTTCGGGTAATATAACAACGTTAACAGCAACGGTTTCGATATCAGATCAAACCGAACCTGTTATTTCATTAACGGGTAATACAGCAATAACGCTAAGCCTCAATGATACTTTTACAGAGCCAGGCTATATAGCGATAGACAATGTTGACGGTGATATTAGCCAAAATGTTAATGTAACGGGTGTAGTTGATACGTCAATCATTGGAACCGTAACTCTGAATTACAATGTTACTGATAATGAAGGAAATACTGCACAAACAAAATCTCGTCAAGTCACTATTCAAGATGCTGCTGCACCCGTGATTATCGCACCGAGTAATATCGTTGTAGCGGCCGATGATTCGTCAGGTGTGCCAGTAACAAATACCGATATTGCTTCATTCTTAAATGCAGCCAATGGCAGTGATGATGTTGATATTAACGTTGATATTCACCATGATGCACCTCAGGTCTTGCCACTAGGAATTACCACCATAACATTTAGTGCCACCGACAGTGCCAACAATGTAGGTAGTTCACAAGCTACAGTTGATGTACAAGATCTTACTGCACCGGTAATTCAGCTTACGGGGAATAGTTCGGTCACGTTATCTCTAAACGCCAGTTATATTGAGCCCGGTTATTTGGCTTTAGATAACGTGGATGGAGATATTAGTGATTCGGTAGACGTCAGTGGTAGTGTCAATACTTCTATAGTGGGCACTTACACATTGGTTTATACCATTTCTGACAATGCAGAAAATGTAGCTATTCAACAAAATCGTCAAGTGACGGTGCAAGATGCTGCTGCTCCAGTAATTATTACTCCCGTTAATATTACTGTTGCAGCGGTTAACGCAACCGGCACTCCTGTGAGTAATCAACTTATTCAAAACTTCCTCCAAGAGGCTAATGCGATTGATGATGTTGATGAAGAGCTTACTGTAGATAATGATGCACCAGGCCTATTTTCTTTAGGTGTAAATACCATTACCTTCTCTGCCGTCGACAGTGCTGGTAACATTGGTACGGCAAGAGCTACGGTAACGGTATCAGATCTCAATGCTCCTCAGATAAACTTGTTAGGAAATTCTTCCCTAGTGTTGAGTTTTGGGGAGACATATCAAGAAGCAGGATATACAGCTATAGATAATGTTGATGGTGACCTAGTTGATAAGGTTGTTGTAGTAGGTTCAGTAGACAATACTGCTATAGGCACTTATACCATTAATTATGATGTACAAGATAATGAGGGTAACCAAGCGTTAACATTACAGCGAAAAGTGACGGTGCAAGATGCACAAGCACCTGTAATTCAGGCACCTGATAATATCATTGTCGCTGCAATCAATGGTGCAGGTACCACAAGAGGTGACTCTGCAATTACTTCATTTTTAAATGAAGTTACCGCAACCGATGATGTCGACTTAGCACTTACTATTGTTAATGATGCTCCAGGTGTTTTTTCGCTTGGGACAACAATTGTTGAATTCAGTGCAACTGATAGTTCAGGCAATATAGGTAGTGCACAAGCCACTATAAGTGTTATTGATCAAGCGGTTCCTGTAATCACTTTAGTTACACCCACTGAATTAGTATTAAATGTGGGGGCTACATTCATTGAGCCCGGTTATAGCGCAACAGATAATGTTGATGGCAATATTAGTGATGATGTGATTCTTAGTGGCGGTGTTGATACTTCTCAAGTAGGGAATTACCTTCTACATTACAATGTAAGTGATAAAGGCGGTAATGCAGCAATAACGGTTTCTCGTGCGATCGTTGTTCAAAACGCAAACTTAGTTGACAGTGATGGTGATGGTGTTGTTGATGTAGAAGATGCATTTCCAGAAGATGCTTCCGAATGGCTAGATACTGACGGCGATGGTATTGGTAACAATGCCGATACCGATGATGATGGCGATGGTGCTGATGATACAGCCGATGCTTTCCCATTAGATAGCACAGAGTCTATGGATAGTGACGGTGATGGTATTGGTAACAATGCCGATACCGATGATGATGGCGATGATGTTGATGATGCAGCCGATGCTTTCCCATTAGATAGCACAGAGTCTATGGATACTGACGGCGATGGTATTGGTAACAATGCCGATACCGATGATGATGGCGATGGTGTTGATGATGCAGCCGATGCTTTCCCATTAGATAGCACAGAGTCTATGGATACTGACGGTGATGGTATTGGCAACAATGCCGATACCGATGATGATGGCGATGGTGTTGATGATGCAGCTGATGCTTTCCCATTAGATAGCACAGAGTCAATGGATACTGACGGTGATGGTATTGGTAACAATGCCGATACAGATGATGATGGCGATGGTGTTGATGATGCCGCCGATGCTTTCCCATTAGATAGCACTGAGTCTATGGATACTGACGGCGATGGCACTGGCAACAATGCCGATACAGATGATGATGGCGATGGTGTTGATGATGCAGCTGATGCTTTCCCATTAGATAGCACAGAGTCGGTCGATACTGACGGCGATGGCACTGGCAACAATGCTGATACAGATGATGATAATGACGGTGTTGATGATACAGCCGATGCTTTCCCGTTAGATAGCACAGAGTCTATGGATACTGACGGTGATGGTATTGGCAACAATGCTGATACGGACGATGACAATGATGGCATTTTAGATGAGGATGACGATGAGCCATTAACTCCTTATGTTGATACTGAACCACCCGTATTCAGCGAAATAGCGCAAATAATAATAGAAGCAACAGGTGAATTGACGAGTGTTTCATTAGAGGAGCCAGAAGTTTCAGACAATGATGGCCAAATGCCAGCCTTAGTTAATGATATTACTGAAGCATTACCCCTTGGCGTTCATCAAGTCAGATGGACAGCAACGGATACTTCAGGCAATGAAAGCACTATTGATCAGCAAATCATTATTACTGATACAACGGCGCCAGAGTTTATTAATGTACAACCGTATGAAATGAATGCGCTAGGTCGATTAACGCAGTTAGATAATATTGACTCAGTCACTGCAACAGATATTGTTGATGGCATAGTACCTGCCTTTTTACTTGATGATTCACCCTTGTTATCTGGCTCACATTCAGTGGCGATGACGGCTTTTGATTTATCAGGTAATGAAGCGGAGGGTAATATAACGGTATTTATTTATCCCGAAGTTACCTTATCTCCTACATTAACAGTAGAAGCGGGAGGCTCCTATGCACTTGGTATCACCTTAAGCGGTACCGCTCCTCTATACCCAGTTTTTTTGAGCTATCGATTGATGAAGAATAGTGTTGAAGTTAATAGTTCATCACTAGAGATGTCATCAGGGGCGCAAGCAAACTTAAGTTTTACTGTACCTGCAGACGCTTTAGTAAGTGATAACTTTGAAATTGTTTTATCAAGCAGTCAAAACGCTTTTCTTGGGAATAACCATACGGCCCAATTAACGATTATTGAAAGCAATGTAGCACCACAATTAACTCTGACTACTATGCAAAATGGAATGGTTGTAAGTGTTGTCGATCCTGATAATGGTAATGTAACTTTGCTGGCTCGGGTAGATGATGTCAATCAAAGTGACAGTCATGATGTTGCTTGGCGAGATAGTAATGCTGATTTTAATGATGCCGATAATGTTCTGAGTTATGACATAAATCCAAGTACATTAACTGAAGGTGTGTACTCAATAGATGTAACGGCAACAGAAAATAATACTAATGATCAGTTGTCAGTAACAAAAACTGTTCAATTTGTTGTTGAGCAATTAACGGAGTTAGATGATGAAGTTGACAGCGATAACGATGGTATTGTCGATAGTGAAGAAGGCTATAGTGACAGTGATGGCGACGGTATTGCGGATTATTTAGATGACGATAATAACACCACGCGTCTACCTAGCTCAGAAAATACGGAGCCATTGCAAACTTCACCTGGTCTAACCATGTCATTGGGCACCTTAGCCTCATCACAAGGTTCGGACAGTTCTAATGCAAGTTTGACGGTAGAAGAGTTATCAGAGCTTGTTGGCGAAAATGCTGCTGACACTAGCGATAGTCAATTCGAAGTAGCAAGCCCGTTGTACAACTTCACTATCGCTGGGGCCATTGAACAAGGCCAGTCAATTGCGGTTGTGATACCGCTAGCCGAGGGAAGTTCTTTGCCTGAAGATGCAGTTTATCGAAAGTATAATGTGGTTAATGGTTGGTTTAACTTCGTTGAAGATGTACATAATCACGTAAGCTCCGCACAAGCTGACAGTAATGGTAATTGTCCTGCGGCCAATGATGCTAGCTTTGCAGCAGGTTTGACTCAGGGTGATAACTGTATTCAATTGGTGATTGAAGATGGTGGTCCAAATGATGCTGACTTTATGGTTAATGGCTCTATTGAGGATCCAGGCGCTATTGCTGTGGAAACTATTAATTTGGCACCTGTTATTACTTTGCCTACAACTTATCAAATAGATGAAGAGCAAGAGCTTGTTGTCGAAGCAAGCGTAACAGACGCTGAAGGTGACGTGTTAACTTATCATTGGTCACAATTGTCAGGTATTTCTGTTGAGTTATCACAAGATAATCAGGCTCAGGTTAGCTTTATTGCCCCTGAAGTTATGTTCGATGAAATACTCATTTTTGAGTTGGCTGTAAATGATGGTGTTAACAATATTACCTCAACGACTGAGGTGACGGTTAAACAAGTAAATCAAGCGCCGGTAATTGCAACTATGTCACATCAATCACAGGTCAACGAAAGTGACAGCATTATGTTGGATGTTGAGGCAACAGATGCTGATGGCGATACGTTGATGTATAGCTGGCAACAACTCACTGGGCCAGAGGTGAGTTTTGATCAACTAACCAGCTCTCAAGTAAATATTAGCGTACCTGAAGTGTCGAGTGATCAAATGGTAGAGGTTGAAGTTACTGTAACCGATGGACAATTTGAACGCAGTTATACAACTACTTTCATTGTTAAAAATGTTGTTGAAAATATAACTGTAACGCCACCAAAACAAAGTAGCGGCGGCACAATATCGGGACTACTATTATTGTTATTAATGGGTAAACTCAGAAAACAACTAAAACAGGCGGCATAATAATGCCCTTTTAGGATTTTGTTTTGGCGCCTTAAGGCGCCAAAATAGCAGAAGGTTTTAAAAAAACTTTAATCACCCGACCAAGAATTTGTTTTTTGCTAACAGGGCCTAATTTTTCAATTGAAATACTGGAAGAATTTTCACCTTTACACCAAATCAAATGATTCTTATCAATAAAGGCGATAGTTTTAATTAATAGGCCATGTTCGGGGTGGTTGATTAAAACTGTTTCACTTGGCTTGAGTTTTTTAAATGTAAGCCAATGTGCCACTAGCACAAAGCTGTGCTGTGGAATACGGGGAAACATGCTATGTCCCTTTACTTTCCATATTTTAAAGCCGAAGAAAGTCACTAGGTTAAGACAGGATAAACAATGGCTTGTTCTGGCGGGTATGGACATACAGCCATATATGTTTCATAACCTTTACACTGCCAAAATATTTCAGCAAAGCGATTTACTTTATTAAGTAAATCAAGAGTAATATCTTTGTTAATGTGCTGCTTTGCACTTGAAGCAGTGAGCATTATGCTATGCACTAGCGAATGAATTTCAGGAAATTTCTCCAATTGCGGCCTTTTAATAAAATCTCCCCAAATTACCGTGATTTCATCTTTAACTTGTTTACCATGGCTTTCTTTTTGATTCACTAAACGAGAAAACTTTGCCTGCTCCTTTGCTGAAAAAGGCGTGTTGTCTTTAAACTCATCTAAAAGGTCTACCATGCGAATCATAGTTAATACGGCAACTTGTGCTTTAATGGGATCATAAATTTTACAGGGAATATCGCAATGGGCAGAGACAGTTGAAAAATGAAATTTTTCATCTAGCTTGTTAATAAAATTATAAAACATGTTACTCCCCTTTTTATTTTGAATTATTGGTTTTGATTTGATAGTTTTTTTTCAATAATTTTGTGTACAACAATGCAACTGCTATCAATGCTGGGGCAAGCCAAGCCAGATGAATTAAACTAGCGAGATTTGATGCATGGTCATGTCCTGCATGGGCAAAAATTGGCTGTGAAATAACTAAACTAATGCAAAATATAATTAAAGAGAAAAGCTTCATAAAGACTCCGGTTTTATTTAAATGGTAGTTAATGGATTATCTCTTGGTTTGCTTCGAGATTATTCTTGAATTCAAGCAATGATTGTTGGCAGCTATCACACATTGGATGGCGTTTAGAAAACATTAGAATTGGCATAAATGTGACTTTCAGCGCATTCTCGGCAATGAGCTTTGTTTCATCACAAATATCATCGGAATGGCATATTGAAAGCACCCTGTTATGCGGTATAAGCAAGTACTGTAATGCTAAATCAGGGTTATCCTGAACTTCAAACAAGGTAGATAAATTGTGATAAGCACAGATCCATGCCATTAATAAAGGCACATTCTTAGTATTAGCCGACCACAATGTATCTAGGTGAGATGTAGCTTCTTTATAACAATATTCAGCCTGACGCCAATTCCTTTTATGGAAAGACTCGTTACCATCGTCTAATAAATTTTGCCATTGATGCATGTTTCGCCCCTATATATTATTTGTTTACTTAACTTTTTTAAGTGCTTCATCAATAATTTCTTTATTCATTGCAACCGCGGCTTTTGCTTTGTTCCAATCTGCTAGCGCTTTAGTGCTGTCGGCATTATCTCCTACTTGAACAACACCTATCATGCCTAGTGCAAAATGTGGCAAGCATTTAACAAGCACAACACCTTCTTCTGAAAAAGTAACTCTAGTTGCTTCACCATAAGGTGTGTTAAAAGATGATTTCTCAGAAGGTACCGAGAAGGATTCAGCATTATGTGTAGCATCAGAAGGTACAAAGGTAACGCTGTCGCCTTGGGCGATTTTAATGAAATTAGGTTCAAATACCATTATCTTCCCGTCGCTGCCTTGACTTAGTAGTTTGACAGTATGATCTGCGGCATGAGCTAGGGTGGAACAAATTAACAGGCACAAAATGGTCAGCATTAATTTGGGCATTACTATTATCTCTTAAAATTTAATGTGCGCTAATGGTAATCATTATCATTTAGATTAGCAAGGGTTTTGTGTAATATTAGTTACTATATAATTGGGGTAGTTTGACTAGGTTTTAAAAAAAACTAGTCATGAGGGCTATTGTTACAGTTGTTCTTTAAAATCATTGGTGTTTAATTGATGACTGGTTATGCCATTTATTCTGAATACCTTTGTAAAGCATTATGGAAGATTAGTGCTCGATATTGGGCAATCAATTGGCAAATTAATCGCAAAAATAGTTTTATACTCAGTCGTAGGTTTTAGCAATTTTATATTACCTTTCAATTTTTGGCTTACGAGGTTATATGCGATATGAAGACCAAGACCTATACCACCCTCACTTCTCTTTGTCGTCACAAATGGCTCAAAAACTCGGTTAGCTAATCCTAACTCTATACCACAGCCATTATCTTGAAAAAGGATAACTAATCTGGTTCCGCTTTGTTTAACGCTAATGTTAATTATCCCTTTGTCACCGTCTTCAAAAGCATGTTCTATTGAGTTACTTATAAGGCAACTAAGGATCTGTATTAGAGCATTTTCAAAACCAAAGGCACTGATGCCTTCTTCTATATCGAGTTCAAAAGCTAAATTCTTATCTTCAAGAGCTGCCTTCCAAACGATTAATAGTTCTTCAATGGTATTTGTGGGGTAAAAAGTTTGCGCATCTTCAACATCTTGATCGACAGAGATGTACTTGAACTGTTGAATGAGTTTAGCCATTCTGTCAAGGCTCTTGCAGGCAAGCAATTCAAACTGATAGACTTTTTCTAAAGAATTCTCCAACTCTGACTTTCTAATACTGCCTGATATTACCGAGGATTGAATACCTTCAACTATCTCCATAATTGAAGAGAGCGACGTAATACCAATACCTAAAGGAGTATTGAGCTCATGGGCAACTCCAGTAACTAGGCTGCCAAGAGATGCCATTTTTTTAGCTTCAAGTAACTCTTCTTGCGTGTCTCTTAAGTTTTCTAAGGTTTCAATGGCCGTATTTTTGGCTACAACCAATTCATTTTCTTGTGCGATTTGTTCCGTAACGTCGGTCCAAGTTTGAATGATAGTATCAGCAGATGTTCTATTTTGTCTAAGTAGCCACCATCTTTGTTTGTTATCTAACACTTTAAAAGGTTCGGCAAGATTCTGTTTGCTACCTAAAATATCAAGCATTTGTTTTGATTGATTCTTATCGCGAAATTTGAAGTGATTTTCAGCTAACTTCTTATAGAGAGTATTCAAATTGTCATTGATTGAGATGGTGTGTCCTTGGCCAAAAGTGTGTTGGAACTTTTTATTAACCAGTAAAATTTGGTTGTTTTCATCACTTAAAATAAAGCCATCTTGCATATTATCAATTGTTTCAATAACACGCTCATGATGTGTTGACGCAAGCTGGAGCAATACACTAATTCTCTCTTTGTAAAACAATACAAGAATTAATAAGGTCATTAAGATCACAGTAAAGAGAATAAGGCTATTCGTTAAGGTTGAGTTACCTATCCCTGATACTCCAATCGACTCATCAGGAAAGAAAAAAGTTGAAGACATGGCAAGATAATGCATGCTTGCAACCGAAAAACCATAGGTAAGTGCGCTTAAAACTAAGTGCTTATTTTGTGATATTTTTAATTTAAATTGATTGGTGTTGAGGGCAATGGTGAGAATAGCCAATCCCCATGAAGATAATATCGACAACACCAGAAGAAGTGGATCATGCGACATATATGCTTTCATTGACATAGCTGACATGCCAATGAAGTGCATAGTAGCTATACCAACAGCAAGTAATAGTCCAGTATAAATGACTTTTGTTGCTGAAATATCATTACTACTTAAATTATTTAAGAAAAACACAGAAGCTAGAATTGCGGGCAGGATTGATATTAATGTGGTTACAGGGTCGTATAAAATAGGTATAGGTAACGAAAATGCGAGCATAGCGGTAAAATGCATACTCCATATGCCTAAACCAAGAATAATTCCCCCAGATAATAGTAAAGGAAAGCGTGTAGACTTGTTTGTTTGTATAAACCGAATGACACTTAGTGCACAAAACCCTGCTAAAACGGCAACTAAATAAGATAAAAGCACAATAGCAGAATCATATTGACCAACTAAGCTGGACTCTACATTAATATTTAAGATGAAATGTTTATGCTGGCTCATCGAGAAAATCCTATTCACTTATAGCTGCTTTCTGAATTTAGTATGGCAGATATTTCAGAGCAAAGAGCAAGCAATGGGATAGTAAGGAAAACACTCTTACAGCAATTGGGAATAGTGTACGAAAGTGATAGCTAGAAATTTTTAATTGTTAAGTTTAAAGTGCATTATTACTCTACACAATTATTGCGGCATATTACTGTATAGAGTAATAATTTAAATGCTGTTTTAGTGATGCATTAAATACCAAGTTATTAAGCTAAACAATAACGTTGAATCATAGAAACTAATAGCTTGTCAGTTTTGTCTATTTCACTATGAGCTAAAAACTCATTTGGTTGGTGAGCTTGGTCTATTGAACCAGGACCTAAAACAATCGTTTGACAGCCTAATTGTTGAATAAACGGTGCTTCAGTTGCGTAGTTTACGGCGCAGCATTGATGACCACTGATTTCTTCGGCGATACTGACAAAACAGTCACCTTTGCTTGCATTCTTATCTTGTTCAAAACTTGGTGAACTTGGATGCAACTCTGCAAAGCTGATTCTACCAGGATATTTTTCTGCTAGTGGCTTTAATGCTTCGCTCAACCAATGTAATAGCTCATCATCACTCATGCCAGGTAAAGAGCGTAAATCAATATCTAAGTCGCAATGTCCACAGATACGGTTAGCATTATCACCACCTTTTATAGCGCCCATATTGAGAGTCGGACCAGGCACATCAAACGATTCATTTTTATAGTTAAGGTTGAACTTCTCCTTCAACTGAATTAACTCGCCAATAACTTGATACATGATCTCAATGGCATTTACACCAAGGTTTGGCTTGCTTGAATGCCCTGATTGTCCCTGTACACTAATTCGATGTGACATATGACCCTTATGCATAACCACAGGTACCAAATTTGTTGGCTCACCTATTATGGCAACATCGGGCTTTACCGCTTGGCTTTGAGAAAAAAAGCGAGCTCCTGCCATCGTAGTCTCTTCATCAGCAGTAGCTAAAACATAAAGAGGTTTTTTTAGTTGTTTGGCACTAAGCCCCTTACAAGCTTGTAGGATAAAAGCAAAAAAGCCTTTCATATCACAAGTACCTAAGCCATAAAACTTATCATCCTTATCAAGTACCCCCATAGGATCACTTTGCCAACGACTTTCGTCATAAGGCACAGTATCACTGTGACCCGCTAATAATAATCCACCTTCACCACTACCTAACTTTGCCAGTAAATTATATTTATTGTCTCCGCCTTCGTGGGCGCTAGGTACTTGGTGAATATCAATGCTAAAGCCTAATTGCTCAAACCATGTTGCAAGTAACTGAATTACTTTTAGATTACCTTGGTCCCAGCTTGCTTGGGTTGAGCTTATTGAAGGACAAGCAATCAATTGCGATAAGGATTGAGTGAAATTAGGTAACTGGGCCATAAAAAGTTGTCCAAAATTAATTTGAATAAAAGCTTAAATAATTATGCTCAATAGTTGCATAACTACCCATAAGCTGATAAATTGCTTTCATAGTGTAAATAACCTGCTTTTATAAGGCTACTTTTTTCATAAGGCACAGTGTAATGCTAATTGTTCATGGAATACGACGACGATAGAGAAATATTTTATTATCTCTTGGATGCTTTAGTTATAAGAGATTGGTTATATCGTTTTAATTGTTTGAATAATAAGGTTTTACAAAGTGTCAGAAGTTCAAAAAGTTGCCGTGATCGGTGCAAGTGGTTATGCCGGTGCCGAATTAGTAGGTTTATTAAGTCAGCACGATAAAGTTTCAATACAGCATCTTGTTGTGTCGGAAAACTCTACTTCCTGTAGAAAACTTTTCAGCGATTTACATGGCCGCTGGCAGGGGATATGTGATGTACCCCTGCAATCTTTTTCCACAGCATGGTTTGACGAATATGCAAACTCATTAGATGCAGTTTTCTTTGCTACCCCTCACGAATTCAGTGCTGATTGGGCCCAAGCTTTTGTTGATGCAGGTGTAAAAGTATTTGATCTTTCGGGCGGTTTCAGGCTTAAAAACGCAAGTGATTATCCTGCCTATTATGGCTTCGAGCATGCCAATGTTGAAAGCCTTGCACAAGCAATATACGGTTTAGCAGAATGGCAACATGCAGATATTGCTGATGCTGAATTAGTAGCTGTTCCAGGCTGTTATCCAACAGCAAGCTTACTTTCCTTAAAACCTATTACAAATAATAACTTACATATTGAAGATTCATTGATTGTTGTCAATGGAATTAGTGGCGTAACGGGGGCGGGTAGAAGTGCATCGCTGGCAACTAATTTCAATGAAGTGAGTTTAAAACCATACAATATATTACAGCACAGACATCAACCAGAGATATCCCAAGAAGCAAATGCACAGGTGATATTTAATCCGCATTTAGCACCTTATAAAAGAGGTTTATTGGCCACAGTTACCTTGCAATTGAAAAGTGATGTAACAGCTAGCCAAGTGGATGCTGTTTTCAATCAAGCCTATTGCGATACACCACTGGTGAGAATTGTGAATGCTTGGCCACAAATTGGTAATGTAGCTCACACCCCATTTGCAGATGTTCATTGGCAGTATGATGAAGAAAAACAGGTGGTTGTGGTGAGCTGTGCAATTGATAATTTACTAAAAGGCGCTTCTTCACAAGCACTACAGTGTTTTAATATTTCGCTAGGTTTACCAAGTGAATATAGTTTGATTTCGCCAAGTAATTATAAATAAGGATAAGCACATGACTAAACCACTAGTTATAAAAATCGGCGGAGCAATCTTAGAAAAGCAAGATGCATTAAAGGTGCTACTGAGAGAAATTGTGAACTTACAGCAGGATGCGAAAATTGTGTTGGTGCATGGCGGTGGTTGTGTAGTTGATGAAATGCTAACACAAGCCAATTTCACCACAGAAAAAAAACATGGTTTACGTGTAACGCCAAAAACTCAAATAGGCATTATCACTGGAGCTTTAGCAGGCACGGTCAATAAATCTATTGTCGCAACAGCTAACAGTATGCAATTGCCTGCCGTTGGTTTGTCATTAACAGACGGAGACATGATTTCATGTACCAAGTCTGAGCTTGATTTAGGCGAAGTAGGCGTACCAGCGCCTAAATCTAGCCAATTGCTAGATGCTTTACTTAGCGGACATTTCTTGCCTGTGATTTCATCTATTGGTGCGTTAAGCACGGGTGATCTTGTTAATGTTAATGCAGATGATGCAGCTGTCGCTATTTGCCAATTACTTAATGCTGAATTGTTATTATTAACCGATGTTAACGGCGTGAAAGGTGAAACAGGTGAATACTTAACATCACTTAATAGTGAGCAAGCTAACAGCCTAATTGACCAAGGTGTTATTGCTGGTGGCATGACAGCAAAAGTAAATGCAGCGCTGCAAGCTGCGAATCAATTACGACGAAGTATCGCGGTTGCCAGTTGGCAATCGCCAGAGCAAATTCCACTATTACTTGCAGGTCAAGGTGTGGGAACACAAATACAACCTGATCAATAAATTATTAATAGAAGATACTTATGTCATTACAACTCAAAAACTTTTTAGCCGATGACGAGCTAAATAAAGAACAATTGCTAGCATTGATAACGTTAGCCATTAATATTAAAAACAACCCCGCTGATTATAGTCAAGTATTAGCAGGGAAATCGATAGCAATGATTTTTGAGAAGCCATCGTTAAGAACTCATGTGAGTTTTGACATGGGTATAAATAAACTTGGTGGACATGCACTTTACTTAGGCCAACAAAATGGCAAGCTTGGTGAGCGTGAGCGTGTTAGTGACTACGCTAAAAATTTATCATGCTATGCCGATGCCATTGTAGCACGTGTATTTAGTCACGATTCAATTCAAGGGTTAGCTGAACATGCCAGTATTCCTGTAATAAATGCTTTGTGTGATTTATATCATCCGTGCCAAGCCCTCGCTGACTTTGTTACTTTAACTGAGCGTTTCTCTGATTTGACTAAGCTTAAATTGGCTTATGTTGGCGACGGTAATAATGTTTCCAATTCATTGATGATCATGGCGGCAACTTTAGGTGTAGATTTTACTTTAGTAACGCCAGAAGGCTATGAAGCAGAGCAAAGCGTTATCGAGAAGTCGCAAGCCATTGCCGTTGATTCTGGCGCAAACATCAAAACGACTACTAATATAAAAGCTATTGGTGCACAAGATGTGATTTACACCGATACTTGGATATCAATGGGTGATGAAGATGCCAGTAAAAAAGCAGAGCTTTTAGCACATTTTGCACCTTTTCAAGTTAATCATGAGCTAATGAAAAATGCCGATGCCAGTGTGGTTATGCATTGTCAGCCAGCGCACTTAGAAGAAGAGATAACCACAGAATTATTTGATAGTGAAATGGCAGTAGTCTTTCAACAAGCCGAAAATAGAATGTGGGCACAAAATGCCGTATTAACGAGCTTGTTTAGTCAATAAAATTAAATGTAAGTCAGTTTTATACTTGCTTATGAATAGAACAAATTTAACAACCAAATTTAGAGAACAAAATTATGAGTATTCAAAAGAAACAAATTAAGAAAGTAGTATTAGCCTATTCAGGTGGTTTAGATACATCGGCTATCATTCCATGGTTAAAAGAAAACTATGATAACTGTGAAGTGGTTGCTTTTTGCGCTGATGTGGGCCAAGGAGACGAAGAGCTTGAAGGTATTAAAGAAAAGGCTATCGCTTCAGGTGCCTCTGAATGTTATGTTGCCGATCTTAAAGAAGAGTACGTAAAAGATTATATTTACCCTATCTTAAAAACAGGTTCAGTGTATGAAGGTCAATATTTATTAGGGACTTCAATGGCACGCCCTATCATTGCCAAAGCGCATATTGAAGTTGCCCTCAAAGTTGGTGCCGATGCGGTTTGTCATGGTTGTACAGGTAAGGGCAATGACCAAGTTCGTTTTGAATCATGCTTTGCCGCACTAGCTCCGCAACTTACAGTGATTGCACCATGGCGTGAGTGGGACATGGTTTCTCGTGAAGATCTATTAGATTACTTGGCGGAGCATGATATCCCTTGCTCAGCATCATTGACTAAAATTTATAGTCGTGATGCGAATGCTTGGCATATTTCTCACGAAGGTGGTGAGTTAGAAGACCCATGGTGTGAGCCTTCAAAAGAAGTATGGACGATGACAGTTGATCCTATGGACGCACCAAATACTCCTGAAACAGTGGCGTTGAGTTTTGTTGAAGGTGAACTAGTATCAGTTGACGGCCAAGAGCTTTCTCCATACCAAGCGTTAATGTACCTAAATAGTAAAGCAGCAGCACATGGTGTTGGCCGTATAGATATCGTTGAAAACCGTTTAGTTGGCATGAAATCACGTGGTTGTTACGAAACACCGGGTGGCACAGTATTAATGGCAGCATACAAAGGCTTAGAAACGCTAATTCACGATAAAGAATCGTTAAAATTCCGTGAGTCAGTTGGTTTAGAATTCTCTCACGTAATTTACGATGGTCGTTGGTTTACCCCGCTAGCAAAAGCGCAACTTGCAGCGGCAGCCTCTCTAGCAGAAAAAGTCACCGGTGATATTGTGGTTAAACTTTATAAGGGGCAAGCGACAGTAACTCAACGTCGCTCGCCTAACAGCTTATACTCTGAAGAATTTGCTACTTTTGGTGCCGATGATGTTTATGACCAAAAGCATGCGGAAGGCTTTATCCGTTTGTTTAGTCTTTCAAGTCGCATTGAAGCGCTTAAAGCTCAAGACGAACAAGCTAAAGGGGAATAACCATGGCTTTACTTGTGAGATGTGGTGGACGCTTTAACATCGTTAACCCCCTAAATAGTAATAATAGTTTTATCGAAAAAAAGTGGAGTAAATAACCATGGCTTTATGGGGCGGAAGGTTTAAAGAAAAAGCGAGTGTACAATTTAAAAAGTTTAACGACTCGCTACCTGTTGATTACCGTATGGCAGTACAAGATATTGTTGGTTCAATTGCTTGGGCCCAATCAATTCATGAAGTTGGCGTGCTAAACGATGAGGAATTAACACGTTTAACAGCAGCTTTAAACGAATTAAAAGTATCAGTGGAAGAAAACCCTAAACAAATCTTACTGTCTGATGCAGAAGATATTCACAGTTGGGTTGAAATTCAATTAATTGAAAAAACAGGGGATTTAGGTAAAAAGCTTCACACAGGCCGCAGTCGTAATGATCAAGTGGCCACCGACTTAAAGTTGTGGTGTAAAGAAACGGGTGGCGACTTGTTATTTGCTTTAGTAAATTTACAACAAGCCATGATGAATTTGGCTGAGCGGGAAAAAGATACCGTATTGCCCGGTTATACTCATTTACAACGTGCTCAACCGGTAACATTCGGACATTGGTGTTTAGCTTATGTGGAAATGTTCAACCGTGATATTGGTCGTTTAAAAGATGCCCTTTATCGTTTAGATGTATCCCCTTTAGGCTCTGGTGCACTCGCTGGCACAGGCTATCCTATTGATAGAAATGCACTGGCTAATCGTTTAGGTTTCAGAACCGCCACGATGAATAGCTTAGATGCGGTTTCAGATAGAGACCATGTTATAGAATTATTGGCCAGTGCGAGCATTTCAATGATGCATTTATCTCGGTTTGCTGAAGATCTCATTTTCTATAACTCAGGTGAAGCGGGTTTTGTTGAAATGAGTGATCTGGTGAGCTCTGGTTCATCGTTAATGCCACAAAAGAAAAACCCTGATGCCTGTGAATTAATTAGAGGTAAAGCAGGGCGTGTGTTTGGCTCTTTAACAGGCATGCTAACTACCATGAAAGCACTTGCGCTTGCCTATAATAAAGATATGCAAGAGGACAAAGAAGGTTTATTTGATGCTTTAGATACTTGGCAAGAATGTATGGAAATGGCCGTTTTAGTTGCCGATGGTTTGAAAGTAAACCGTAGCCGTACCTTAGCTGCAGCTCAACAAGGCTATTCAAACGCGACTGAGCTGGCTGATTATTTAGTCGGTAAAAACATTCCTTTTAGAGAAGCTCATCACATTGTCGGTGAAGTGGTATTGGCGGCTATTGAAAAGGGTTGCCCGTTAGAAGATCTAACTATCAGTCAGTTACAAGAATTTAGTGATCAAATTGAGCAAGATGTATACCAGCACCTGTCAATTGAATCTACCTTAGATAAACGTGAAGCGCTTGGTGGTACCTCACGAGCGCAAGTAGAGAAAGCGATTGCTAATATTCAATCTGGTAATGACGAAATACTCAATGAACAAGTGGTAGGCGCACCAGGAAAACAACAGACACAGATAGCACTAAAACAAGTAAAACAACGTTTGAATGCTCAACGAGCTGCGGCGATGTCAGTGCGTAGAGCACGTATGTCAGATGTTGAAAAAATACATCAACAAGTTAACATTCAAGCAGACAAGGGTGAAATATTACCACGTACTTTGGATAATATTATTCATGATGTGCAAAACTTTGTCGTTGCCGAACTAGATGGTGTCGTCGTTGGTTGTGCATCACTTTATATCTATCAAACAGGACTTGCCGAAATACGCTCAGTGGTTATTGAAGAAAGTGCTCAAAACCAGGGCCAAGGGCAAGCATTAGTACAATACTTGTTAGAATTTGCGCATCAAATGGAATTAGAACAAATCATTGTTTTAACTTACATTCCTGAGTATTTCACTAAACTAGGTTTTAATACTATTGATAAGAGTTCTTTAGCTGAAAACATTATCGAAGACAGTGAGCCAAGTCCTCATAAAGATCCTGCTGATGAAGTAGCGATGGAATATATCGTTGGTCAAACTAAGTAGTTAATTTATCAACAAGAGTATTTTGTAAAGAATGGAAAACATGAATAATAGCGATCAAAATTACGTTAAATGGTTTAGAAACGCAGCACCTTATATTAATGCACATCGTGGTAAAACCGTGGTGTTAATGTTTGGTGGTGAAGCTGTCTTACACCCTAATTTTGCTAATATAATTCACGACATTTCTTTATTACGCAGTTTAGGCGTAAAACTTGTGGTGGTGCACGGAGCACGACCACAAATTGAAGATCGCATTGCGCAGCGAGGCATTAATGGTTATGTTGAAAATAACGTAAGAGTAACTGATGCTGATACACTGGGTGCCGTTAAAGATGCTACTGGTTCCTTGCGTTTGCATATTGAAGCGTTACTGAGTACTGGTTTAGCAAACTCGCCTATGCATGGCTCTCAAATTAGGGTGAGTACAGGAAATTTTGTTATTGCCAAGCCTATGGGGGTACGAGAAGGTATCGATTTTAAATACACTGGCTCGGTACGCAGAATAGATTCTGACGGCATTAATATGCAACTAGACTATGGCTCTATTGTGCTGCTTTCACCTATTGGCTACTCACCCACAGGTGAAGTGTTTAATTTGGCTTTAGAGGATGTTGCCGCACAAACAGCAATTGCATTGAAAGCTGATAAATTAATCACGTTAACAGAAGATGAAGGTTTGCTTGATGAAACTGGCCAGCTCATTAAAAGTTGTAGTGTACGTCGTGTCAACACCTTACTTGATGAAAAAGATTGTCATGTTCGCCAGCTACTTTTGCGGGCAATTATTCAAAGTGGTGAAAACGGTGTTGAACGTTGCCATTGTGTAAGTTATCAAAGTGATACTGCGCTTTTACAAGAGCTATTTACCCGTGATGGTGCAGGAACTCTTATTGCTAAAGATCATAAAGAGCAGCTCTCTACCGCCACTATTGATGATGTTGCCGGCATATTAGAGTTACTAGGGCCATTAGAAACTGAAGGGATTTTAGTAAAGAGGTCGCGTGAGTTACTCGAAGTGGAAATTGATAAGTTTATTGTACTTAAAAAAGAAGATGTCATTATTGCCTGTGCTGCTCTATATCCTTATACCGATGCTAAAACAGGTGAGGTTGCTTGCGTTGCTATTCATCCAGATTATCGTAAGGGCAACCGAGGTAGCCGATTAATGACAGCGTTAGAAGATGAAGCCAAGCTGCAGCAACTTGCATCGATATTTGTGCTGACCACAGTCAGCAGTCATTGGTTTTTAGAGCAGGGATTCATTGAGCAATCAATGAATAAATTACCTGAAAGTAAGCAGAAGATGTATAACTTCCAACGTAACTCTAAAGTTTTTGTTAAAGACATATAGTGGCTGGCGAAAATAACAGAATAGAAGGTTAGTTTATGGGTTGAGAGCGCAGGTTTTCTGCTGATTGACCCTTACCCATCGAAATGAATACATTATAGCTAACTTTGTAATAGCGCTAACTACGGCTAAAAGCAGCAAAGGCCAGCCAAGTTCAAGCCCCATACTTAATGCAAAAGCAATGGTAGAAATGTCCATAAGTAAAATAAACTGACTCATTTTTAAATCAACCGCACCTGTTTTGCCACTGCGTATTATTAGCATTATTTGATGATAATAGCCTTGTGCAATTAATAGGGTAACCACAACAATTAAGTAAGTTGAAATTAGCTTACTTTCATCAATTAGGGTATTACCGTAAAAAAAGCCCAGTCCACCTAAAATAAAGATCACCCCAGCAGTAACAAAACTTATGCTTGTTGTCATATTACGTCTGTCTTGCCATATCTCGAAAAGAATGAGCCAAACCAATGTTGAAGCAATAAGTCTCGGCCAGACTATATAGTGATTAAAAGGCTCTATGCTGTACCCATAAACGAAAAACGAAAAATAAGCGAGAAAACTGACAGAAAATTGGTTCAAAGACAATAATTCAGCGGCATTTTGTTTAGATGATTCACACTTTTTTCTCCGCCATATTTTTCTTAGCTGAGAGAAAACACCAATTAAACTAATGAAGATAAAAATGGTGTTTATAGAGCCGAAAATATTGTACGAGTTCATGTTTTTTTTATCAATCTGTTATTATTGTCGACAATATACTGGTTAAATTGTATTTAAGCAAGGATGCAGTATGATATTCCATCTTGGTGTCGACATTTTATGTGTCACTGTAGTTGAATATCTGCTAATTCACTATAGCCAGTCAATCGTAAGTTTTTTTGAAAAGCCATTCGGCATTCAACAGATCTATTTTGTGAAAGCTTAAATTTACTCTTAACTTCTAATACCTCTAATTCAAAGACAGTTATTGCAGAAAGCATTTGTTGAACAATTTTTTGATTTTTTAATTTATTGAACTCATTGAAGTCCCATTGGGGATCAAAATGTTGACTGATTTTTGCCATGGCCGTTATTTTTTCATCGCTTGGTTGTATTTTATTTAACTGACAAGTTAAAGATGTAGTTGCATAATTCCACGTTGGCACTAGTTGTTCACTGTGCCAACGTGGAGATATATAGCCATGTGGCCCAGTAAAAATAACCTTTATTTTAGACTTATCATCCACTACTTTTAGAAATGGGTTATTGTTGGCGAGATGACCTAATAAAGTATTATTTTCTAATAATTGCAGTGGGCAATAGACTAGTTCAGAAAAATCTTTATGATTTAGCGGAGCGGAAAGAATTTGTGCAAAAGGGTGAGATACTATGATTGCTTTTTCTTGTTCAGATAATTTAGACATAGCTGCTCTCCATTTTATTCAATAACTGCTCTTCTACGGTTTGCCACTCGCTATCTATTATCGAAAAAATAACGGTATTTCGATAACTCCCGTCAGATAGAATGCGTTGGTTACGTAAAATACCTTCAAATTTTGCCCCTAGCCTTGCAATAGCATTTCTAGACTTTTTATTATTTTCATGAGTTTTAAATTCAACTCGAATGGCTTCAAGATCTTCAAATGCATGCTTTAATAAACAATACTTGGCGTGAGTATTAATATAACTACGCTGGAATTCAGGAGTGATGAATGTAAAGCCAATTTCTAAACTTCTATCTTCTCTATTTATTGAACAGTAGCGCGTGCTACCAACAAAGCGATTTGTAGCATTATCATAAATAGCAAATGGCACATGTTGGCCTTGCTCTGCCATTTGTTGAGAATAAAATAGCCACTCCTCAGTTGCTTTAAGTGAAGTACACTTATCAGGCAGCGACCAAGTCCAAATTTCAGGAAAAGACCCGGCGTTATAAAACTCAGCCAAATTATTTATTGATAGTGGGCGTAGGGTTACTTTATCGGTTTTTAGTATTGTGAACTGTGGATTGAACATTGTTTTTCTCCATAAATAGAATACTAATATTCTGCCAAATTGTGGTATAAATAAAACAACCAGATTTTAAATTTTACTTATACCAAGAGGTGCAAAAATAGATGAAAACCCTCAACCTCAATATTGATAACAATCAAGACAAGATGTATTTACGTATTGCGCAAGCCATTGGTGATGCCATCAAAAATGGTACGGTAAAAACAAAAGAAAAATTACCTTCTGCTAGAGCGTTAGCAGAGCAACTTTGTGTTAATCGGCACACTATTATGGCGGCCTATCACGAATTGATAGCGCAAGGATGGGTTGAAACTAAGCAAAGACAAGGTTATAGCGTAGCGGCAATTTTACCGGTAATTTCTTCTTTAATAGAAAAAAAGCAAAATTCACAAGCCAAAACATATGTATGGCGCATAACGAAAAAAGGGGATGGCGCAATATCACGACCTGCGCATGATTACCTATTTAATTTTGCTGGTGGTAACCCAGATATTGAGCTGTTCCCCTTTAAAGAGTTTAAAGGCTTCATGAACGACGCCTTAATTCGGCCACCAATTAATGAATTAAATTATGGCGATAACAGTGGTTTTCGACCATTTATTACCGAAGTTAGTACTTATTTAAGACGTGTTAGATCAATAACAGACAAAGAAATTATTGTGGTAAACGGCACCCAAGAAGCACTGTATATACTTTCACAAATATTATTAAAAGCTGGGGATAAAGTTGCTGTTGAAAATTTAGGATATCGGCCTGCATGGAATGCACTGCGTAATGCAGGTGCCGAATTAATTGGTATTAGGCAAACGGAACAGGGTATTGATGTAGATGATTTGGAGCGTTTAATTAAAGCACACAAGATTCGACTATTGTATTTAACCCCTTTACATCAATACCCAACAACCGCAACTTTGCCACAAGCAAAGCGAGTTCGAATCTATCAACTGGCACAACATTATAATATTCCTATCATTGAAGATGATTATGATCATGAGTTTCATTACAACAGTCAGCCATTGTCACCTATGGCGGCAAATGATCCTGCGGGGTTAGTTATTTATCTCTCAAGCTTTTCAAAGATTATGTTCCCTGGCGTTCGTCTTGGTATTATTGCAGTTGATAAAGGGTTAGCTCATCATATTGTTGATTATCGAACCTTGATGAATCATAAAGCCAGTATTTTACAGCAAGATGCAGTTGCAAGATGGATGAGAGATGGCGGTTTTGAACGCCATTTACGTAAAGTAACTCGTTGTTATCAGAAACGAAGAAAGTGCATGGTAGATATGCTCAACGTTTTTATTGATGAAGGGCTAGATATTGAATTTATTGTTCCTAAAGGTGGTATGGCCCTTTGGGTTGATGTTGGAAATAAAGCTAGAGAAATTGCAGAGCTAGCAAGGGAGCAAGGTGTATTTTTGTTAGCCGAAAATTCATTTCATTTACATGAAGAAAATGATGAAAATAAATATATTCGCCTAGGGTTTGCTGGACAAAATGAAGCAAAAATTAAGCAAGGGCTTTTGTTACTCAAGCCCTTGTTAAGAATGAAGACTTAACTTAGAACAGTCCTTCTTCGTTATTTTCACCGTCTTCATCTTGAAATATATCAGCACTGTTATCTTGACTAACGTATTCTGTAGGTGCTGTACCTACTTGAAAATATTCAAATTCACTACTTTTATTGGTTTTTGCACTGAGCTTGCCGGTTGCTTTATCAATACGCACAGAGACGATATTAGCTGGCGGTTCAAATGGCTCCATAGGTAGGTCGGTCAAAGCCGTTTTCATAAAGCTAATCCAAGCCGGTTGCGCTGATTTAGCACCTGCTTCAGTACCTGTTATTTGATTCTTGCCCAGATTATTATTGTAAACCGATTTACCTAGATTACGGCTAGGGTCATCAAAACCAATCCATGATGTCGTCACTAATCGGCGAGAGAAACCTGAGAACCAAGCATCTTTACCTTCGTTTGTTGTGCCCGTTTTACCTGCTATATCTCTTCGTTTAAGGGCTCTGGCACGCCAACCCGTACCTTGCCAGCCATTTTTAACTGACCAATCAGCTCCCCAGATTGCACTATTAAGTGCTTGAGTAATCAAAAATGCATTTTGCTCTGAAATCACTCTTGGAGCAGAGTGCTTTTCTACACTCATTATTTGACTAGAGTTTTCGTTAAAAGTATCAGTAACGCTACTTTCAAATTCATCATTAGCTAAGCAAAATTCACAAGCCAAAACAGGGTTAGCTTGATAAATAATTTCACCTTCGGCATTTTCAATGCGATCAATCAAATAAGGCTCTATTAAAAAACCACCGTTTGCAAAAGTAGCAAAACCTGTCACTACTTCTAAAGGAGTTAAAACAGCTGAGCCTAACGCGAGTGACTCATTACGTGGTAATTCATCAGGAGCAAAACCGAAGTTTGACAAATAATCTACAGCATTGTCCAAGCCGATACTTTTTAATAATCTCACCGCAATCACATTTTTTGATTGTGCAAGCGCCAGACGCATTCGAATTGGGCCGACATAAATTTCAGGAGAGTTTTTTGGTCGCCAAACAACACCGCTGCTTTTATCCCACTGATTAATAGGAACATCGTCTATCAAAGAGGCTAAAGTAAAGTCAGTTTCGAGCGCAGCAGAATATATAAAGGGTTTAATATTTGAGCCTACTTGACGTTTTGCTTGAGTAACACGGTTAAATTGACTTTGTTTATAACTAAAGCCGCCAACCGCTGCTTTAATTGCACCATCATCAGAGGATATTGATACTATTGCTGCGCTAGCGACGGGTAGCTGACTTAAGCGGTATTCTCCAGAGGGTAATTGATTTACTAAGATGACATCAGCATAACTTAATATTTCACTCGCTACTTCCGGCGGTGTTCCTTGTTTTTGATCATTAATATAAGGACGTGCCCATGCCATGCCAGACCATGGAATAGTTGCACTAATATTATCGCGTAAGGTAATTTCAACTGAACGCTCACCTACCTTAGTAACCACTGCGGGTACCAGCATTTGATAATAATTCACTTCAGCTAATGCAGTGCTAATCTCATTTTC
Organism: uncultured Colwellia sp.; assembly: GCA_913062815.1. Classification (GTDB taxonomy): domain Bacteria; phylum Pseudomonadota; class Gammaproteobacteria; order Enterobacterales; family Alteromonadaceae; genus Colwellia. Next base: position 145,379 of record CAJXWZ010000002.1, read on the forward strand.
TGTGAGGGGGGGAAACTCAGTTAAGACTTCGGCTTTATTACTTATTGAAACATCGGCATCAACAATGTCTTTAGAGTCTATAGCCGGACGTAATGAAAGTATCGCGCCTCGATAGCCATGACGTTGGTCGTAACTTAATAAGTTTTTGGTAATGGCTGAATGTGCAGCTTGCTGTAGTTTATTCGTTACTGTGGTAAATACTTTATAGCCTCCGGTATAGGCCTGCTCTTTACCATAACGAGAGATCATGTCTTGATGAGCCATTTCAGCGACATAAGGCGCATCTAAGGCAATTTTTGCCCCATGGCGCTTGCCGGTAATTGGTGCTGCCTTGGCTATTTGATATTCTTGTTCAGTTATATAGCCACTAATTAACATACGTTGTAAAACAGTAGTGCGGCGGAATTTGGCTCGTTCAGGTCTGCTAATAGGATTGTAGGTTGATGGTGCTTTTGGTAAACCTGCTAATACTGCAATTTGCGGTAAGCTAAGTTGTTTTAGCGCTTTTCCGTAATAAACTTGAGCTGCTGCGCCAAAACCAAATGATCTATGTCCTAACGGTATTTTATTAACATATAGGGTTAATATCTCATTTTTAGTTAGTAAGCTTTCAATATGGAAAGATAAAAATATTTCTCTAATTTTTCGAATAGCGGTTACTTCTCTTGTTAAAAAGAAATTCCGGGCCACCTGCATAGTAATAGTACTGGCACCGCCTCGGCTATTTCCAGTTATCTGGCCCAACACAGCTCTTGTCATACCAATGGGGTCGACACCAAAATGGAAATAGAAACGATCGTCTTCGGTTGCTAATAATGCATCAATAAGTTGCTGGGGTATTTCATCAAAAACTAACGGTTTACGCTTCTTTTCACCAAACTGTGAAATGAGTAAGCCATCGTTACTATAAATTTGCATAGGCGTTTGCCATTGCACATCTTTTAAAGAGTTAATATCAGGTAACTCATCTTTTAAATATAAGTACAATCCAAAGGTGGTAAAAATAGCGATTAATACTAAGATCAAACTTACTTTGAAAATTTTTTTGACGGAAAACACTGCAATCGCTCTATTAGTGGATAAAATTGTTAGATAATACTAGTATATCTTGTAAAACCATGTAATAAATGTATTTATGTGAAAAACATGTCTAAAATAATTACAACAATATAATTTAGTGGGCTGTTATGCTAGATAATCTATGGAAAAAGAAAACAACTATGATGGTAGGGATCGACATTGGATCTCATGCGGTCAAAGCGGTTTTACTCAGCCAGGGCAATGAAGGCTACATTTTAGAAGACTATGCGATAGAGCCGATGGTAAGAGGCTCAGTTGTTGACCGCGAAATACAGGATATAGAGGCAGTAGGCAGTGTTATTGCTAAGATTCGACAAAATATCCCAATGAAAGCGAAGGAAGCAGCAGCAGCAGTTTCAGGGCAAACAGTTATCACTAAAATTATTTATATGGATGTAGCGTTAAATGAAGAAGAGCTGGCAAGCCAAATTGAAATAGAAGCGGATAGCTTAATTCCTTATCCACTTGATGAAGTTAGTTTAGATTTTGAAACGTTAGATGTTAACGAATCAGATCCAAGCAAAGTCAATGTGCTACTTAGTGCCGCTCGCACAGAGTCTGTAGAAGCCCGTGTAGCTGCACTAGAATCGGGCGATTTTCATGCTAAGGTTATTGACGTTGAGTCCTATGCAGTAAGTCGGTCTCACGATTTATGTTTATCTCAATTACCTGAAGATGCTGCTGATAAAACCGTGGCTATCGTTGATATTGGCGCAACAATGACCCTCATCTCGGTAACTAAAGCAGGTAAGCATCTTTATAGTCGTGACCAAATGTTCGGTGGTGAGCAATACACTCGCTCCATTGTGTCCTATTACAATAAAACGTTTGAAGAAGCAGAAGAGGCGAAAGTTACTAATGAATTACCACCAAATTATACCTTTGAAGTTTTAGCACCTTTTCATACTATACTTATGCAACAAATTCGACGCGCCATTCAAATGTTTTTGACATCAAGTGGTGCAACTAAAGTGGACTATTTACTGGTATCAGGCGGAACAGCAGCCATAGAAGGAATAGAGCAACTGCTAACCGATGAACTAGGTGTGCATACGGTAATCGCTAACCCTTTTAATGATATGACATTGGGCGCTGACATTAATGAAGATGAACTAATAAAGGTAGCACCACAGCTAACCGTTGCAACAGGTCTAGCACTAAGGAGTTTTACGCCATGGCATATATAAATTTACTCCCTTGGCGCGAAGAAGCACTTAAGGTTAAACAAAAAGAATTTTTTACAATATTGGCAGCTGCAGGTTTATGTGCTTTTGCTTTGACTTTTGCGGTGAATATATATTTTCAAACAAGAATTGATGGTCAATCAATGCGGAATCAATTTATAAAAAATGAGATTCAAAAGCTCGACATTCAAATCGCAGAAATTAAAACCTTAAATGATAAAAAAGCGGCACTGCAAAAACGTATTGATGTTGTTGAACAACTTCAACGTAGTCGAAATGTGGGCACACAAGTCTTGGATGAAATAGCAAAAATCATCCCAAATGGTATTTATATTACTCAATTAGATAAACAAGGTAATAGCATAGAAATTACCGGAAAAAGTGAATCTAATAATCACTTAGCAAATATGATCAGAGCGATTGAATTATCTGATTTATTCACTGATGCAACACCAGAGTCAATCACAGCAGATGACGGTTCACCAAAACTGTTAAGTAGCTTTAAAATGAGAGTGAGAATTCAAGGTTTAGTAAATGATGCAGCTACCAACATAAGTGGAGGTGGTCAGTGAATTTTGATAAATCCCAATTTGAAAACCTTGAATTAGAGAATATTGGTCAATGGCCTCCAGCGGCAAAATTAGTATTGACTATATTTTTAGCCATAATGGTGATTTTTTTAGGTTATATCGGTATGGTCAGCAGTAAGATTGAGCAACTTGAAAGAGTCACTGCAGAAGAGCTGACTTTAAAGCAGTCATTTCAAACTAAGTATCATGTTGCGGCAAATCTCGATCTATTTAGAGCTCAAATGGTCGAGGCTGAAGATATATTTGCCACACAGTTAAGAAGTTTACCAAATAGTCATGAAACACCAGGCTTGCTGGATGATATCACCTTTATCGGTACTACGAGTGGTTTAGAGTTTGTCAAGCTTCAATGGCAACCTGAAATAGGCAAAGAAATATATATTGAATTACCAATTGATATTGAGGTGAATGGCTCTTATCATTCCTTTGGTAATTTTGTTAGTAAAATTGCAGGTTTACCAAGAATTGTAACGCTGCATAATTTCAAAATTGACATTGTCGAAACTAGCAAAGATATATTGAATTTAAAGTTAGAAGCAAAAACCTATCGTTATCAAGAACAAGAGGTTAAAGCACCATGAGAACAATCGTTCTATTCGTTTTAGTATTACTAAGTGCTTGTTTTGATGATACCAGTGATCTAACCGTTCATATGGAGCAGGTAAAAGCGACCACCACGACTCAAATTGATCCTATGCCTGAAGTACATCCATTTAATCATTATGATTATTCCGCTTTTGATTTGAGAAGTCCTTTCTCTTTACCTAAACCAGAAGCTATTCAACAGAAAATTCAGCAGATGTCAGGCTGTTTAAGTCCCGATCCTCGTCGTCGTAAACAGCCACTAGAGAAGTTTGCACTAGGCGATTTAACCATGCGTGGCACTTTGGGAGATGATGGCGTCCTTTGGGCTTTAGTGGAGGCGTCAGACTTTACCTTACATAGGGTTGCCACAGGCAGTTACTTAGGTTTGTTTAATGGGCGGATTACCGAAGTGAGTTCAAAGAGCGTGAAATTAGTAGAATTAACACCTGATGGTGCCGGTTGTTGGGTAGAGCGAGAAACCGTAATTAGAATTGCTCAATCAGTATCTGAAGGGTAAAGGAAATAATAATGCTATTTAAAAATATGAAAAATTATAAAGTTTTTCCTCATAAAGTCGATTTTAAGCAATATTGGCTAACGTGTATATCTGTATTTTTACTGATTGTTGCATCGTTTAATCTAAATGCAGAGCAGAACACGGAAAGTAAGTTGCTTGGCATCTCATATAATACAATTCAAAACGATCAAATTGAGTTGGTTTTTGACTTTTCAACTGATATCTCTTCTTTACCAGTAGTAGATACTTCGATGAATCCTGCTTTTGTTAAAGTTCATTTTTCGGCAGAAAAATTTGATGATAAATTGCAGGAAATCGTAATAAATCATGCTGGTGTTACAAATATTGTTTTGGATAAAAGCTCAGGTAAAGTCGTTGCTGCGATAAATTTAGCAAAACTGTCGGTATTTGATGTTGCCTTTAATGGAAAACAATTCTCAATTACCTTTAATTATGGACAATCAGCTGAAATTGTTGAGACGTTAAGTCCTGCAGGTGAGCAATTTATTAATCATGTAGAGTCTCTGGATTTTCGTTTAGGTGAGGGCAATGTCGCTGAAATCTTAGTTTACCTTAAAGAGAGTATGGTCGCAGTAGATGTGAACGATAAATTGGGTAAAGTTAATGTTGAATTTCATAATACTCAAATAATAGAAGACTTATTATATAAACTAGATGTTACTGATTTTGGCACGATTGTTTCGGGTATTGAAACCTTTAAAGAAGGACGGAATGCTCGATTAGTGATTGATGTAGATACACATTTCGAATTCTCTCATAAGCAGCAAGGCAATTTATTTATTCTTAGGGTAGAAGAAAAAGAGAAGAAAGCACCAGGTTATTTAGGCGATAGTGAAGATTTTACTGGTCGAACAATATCGTTGAACTTCCAAGATATTCCGGTAAGAACAGTACTACAAATTATTGCTGACTATAATGAGTTTAATTTGATCACAAGTGACACCGTCACTGGTAATATCACTTTGCGCTTAGATGGTGTACCTTGGGATCAGGCCTTAGATATTATTTTGAAAGTGAAGGGCCTTGATAAGCGTATGCAAGGCAACATATTAATGGTGGCCCCTAGTGATGAGTTAGCCGCGAGAGAAGCTAAGAATTTACAAGCGCAACAGCAAGTAGAAGAGTTAGCGCCACTATATTCGGAATATGTTCAAATAAACTATGCTAAAGCCAGTGAGTTTTCTGAATTAATAAAAAATGAAGATACCAGTATTTTGTCACCTCGTGGTAGTGTTTCTGTTGATGAACGCACCAATACTTTGCTTATTCGTGACACGGCGAAAAGCATTGAAGATATCAAACGTATGGTAACTATTCTTGATATCCCTATTCGTCAAGTTGTGATTGAAGCACGGATGGTAACAGTCAAAGATAATATCAATGAAGAATTAGGTATCCGTTGGGGAATAACTGATACTGATGGCGAGTTTGCAACTTCAGGAACTCTAGAAGGGGTAGGGCAAGCTAATGGAACAAGAGCATTAAGTGATGCAGATTTAGGTGTTGGCAGAGTACCACAATTATCGGATGGCCTGAATGTTAATCTCCCTGTAGCCAACCCAGCAGGTGTTTTAGCTTTCCAAATTGCACGATTAGCCGATGGTACTATCTTAGACCTTGAATTAAGTGCAATGGAAAGAGAAAACAAAGGTGAAATTATTGCTAGCCCGCGTATAACGACATCGAACCAAAAAGAAGCTTATATCGAGCAAGGTGTTGAAATCCCCTATCAAGAGGCCGCTTCAAGTGGTGCCACGGCAACACAGTTTAAGAAAGCGGTATTGAGCTTAACGGTAACACCTCACATAACACCAGATAATAAAATCATTTTAGACTTAGTGGTTACTCAAGATACAGTTTCTGATGTGCAAAGTGGTCAAGCTCCAGCTATTGATACACAACGTATTGGTACACAAGTGTTAGTGAATAATGGGGAAACCATCGTATTAGGTGGTATTTACCAGCAAGCAATTATCAGTACAGTATCTAAGGTGCCTGTATTAGGTGATATACCTTATTTTGGCAGTTTATTTAAAAATACTAGCCAGTTCAATGAGAAAAAAGAATTACTGATTTTTGTTACTCCACGCATAGTTACAGAGCATTTTTAGTATTAATTATGGATATGTGAGTCAGTAAGTAAGCTTTTTAGCTTACTTACTGACATTGATGCTTGCAATCTGACCCTAACAATTGCGATAATTACGCCCTTGAAATTTCTGAGGGAGACCTCTATAACATCAACTGGCTTATAGCAACAATAGCTATACCCTTTGATATGGCCTGTAACAAACGAGTATTAAGTAAATCTAATGGCAGAAAAACGTAACATTTTCCTTATTGGTCCTATGGGTGCAGGTAAAAGCACAATAGGAAGAGAGCTTGCAGACAGGCTACATCTAGAGTTTTTCGACTCGGATCAAGAAATTGAACGTCGTACCGGAGCAGATATTGCTTGGGTTTTTGATCTTGAAGGTGAAGAAGGTTTCCGCAAAAGAGAAGAAACCGTCATTGAAGATTTAAGTGAAAAACAAGGTATTGTTTTAGCGACAGGCGGTGGCTCTGTGATCAGTGATCAAGTTAGAAATCGATTGTCAGCACGTGGCATTGTGGTTTATCTTGAAACAACGATAGATAAGCAGGTAGCGCGCACCCAAAGAGATCGTCGTCGCCCATTACTACAAACCAAAGAAGAGCCGCGAACAGTATTAGAAAACTTGGCCGTAGAACGTAACCCTTTGTATGAAGAAATAGCCGATGTAGTGATTAAAACTGACGATCAGAGTGCTAAGGTAGTAGCTCATAAAATTATTGAACAGTTAGACTTCTAAATAACAACGTCATTTTATAAAAGCCACTTTATTCTTAAAAGTGGCTTTTTTCATTAAAACAACTTGGTAGTAGATAAATGCCCACTCTTAATCTTGAATTAGGCCCTAGAAGTTACCCTATCTATATAGATTCAGCTCTATTTGATGATGAAGAGCTACTATCAGCACATATTCGAGCGAAACGTATTTGTATAGTTACCAATAATATCGTGGCACCACTATACCTAGAAGCCATTAAATCCAAACTAACTAAGTTCGAGCTTGATGAAATAATTTTACCGGATGGTGAAGCAGAAAAAAGCTTAGCTAATTTTGAACGCATTATGTCGCACTTATTAGCAAATACCCATGGACGTGACACTACCTTAATCGCTTTAGGTGGTGGTGTGATTGGTGATATTACTGGTTTTGCTGCTGCAAGCTATCAACGTGGTATAGATTTTATTCAAATACCTACGACGGTACTATCACAGGTTGACTCTTCTGTAGGTGGCAAAACCGCAGTAAATCATTCATTGGGTAAAAATATGATAGGTGCATTTTATCAACCAAAAGCAGTGATCATAGATATTGATAGTTTAGCCACTTTACCACTGCGCGAATTTAATGCTGGAATGGCAGAAGTTATTAAGTACGGCATTCTAGGTGATTATGAATTTTTTGTATGGCTAGAGAATAACATCAATGCAATAAAATCTGGTGACAAAAGTACGTTATCAAAAATGATTGAAAGATGTTGTCAATGTAAAGCTGACATTGTTGCAAATGATGAAACCGAAACTGGGGTTCGTGCATTACTTAATTTGGGTCATACTTTTGGTCATGCTATCGAGGCTGAACAAGGTTACGGAAATTGGCTTCATGGTGAAGCTGTAGCCACTGGCATGGTACTTGCTGGTAAGTTAGCAGTAGCAATGAATTTGCTTGAAGTGTCAGATCTTTGTCGAATTGAAGCGCTAATAGAAGCGTTTGACTTACCGTTACAAGCGCCAGAAACTATGAGCTGTAATGACTTTATTCGCCATATGAGTAGAGATAAAAAGAATATTGGCGGTAAATTACGTTTTATTATACCAACAGCAATTGGTAAATCAGAAATTCGTGATGATATTACTCAAGAGACACTTCAACAAATTCTATAATCGTTTTGGTATTACCTAAAGGATAACATTAAGGTAATACAACTTGTAGAAAGGGTTGGAAATGTCCGAAGTTGCGCACAACAGTTTACATCATGCAAATATTGCTTCAGTGCAATTAAATAGTGAACCTGCAGTTACCTCTATAAATGTTAGCGCTCGAATCGATTATATCCAACGCTTTTCGAAACAAGTAGTTTTAGTTATTGATAAAGACCCAGCAACTTATTCAAAAGCAGCAAGTCATTTCCTAATAAACCTTTCAAGCAACTCTACCAAAGAGAAAAATCAACAAGAAACTAACGTTGCTTTTGTTTCTGCTTCAACAAAACTAAACGATATTCAAATGCGTTGTCGGCTTATTGAGCAACTTTTTGCTAATAGCTTATTTGATCCGGAAAAATCTCTAGCCGTAAGTATTCTTCGTCTCAGCAAACAAAATAAAGAAAGAATCACTATTGTACTGGAACACGCGCAAGCTTTATCATTGCAAGTCAAGTATGAACTTTGTCAATTAGTTGATGTAGCAAACAAAGCCAATAGAAAGATCAACGTGGTATTATTTGGCCATGAGCAAATGGGGCCAGAGATAGCAAAAAATAAAAGCATCTTTAATAATAAATTGGCCATAATCGATGCAAAGTCAGGACAATTGTTTGCATTGGACCATGCAAGATTTAGAAATGAAACAAGAACTTTTACCAGTGGTTTTTGGAAAAAATTACTTATGCTAAGTTCTTCAATTGCGGCACTAGTAGGTTTGTCTTGGTATGTTTTAGTCAATCATGATAATTTTTCATTAGCTAAGTTACCTTTATTGAACTCAGCCAAGATCGAACCTTTAGCAATAGCGGTCGAGGCGAAAACCATTAACGCTATTGTCGCCAACAAACTAATAGCACAAGCAAGTGTTAAAGATATGCACGAAGCAATATTAGGTCAGTCTATTTCAAAACCAGTAAATAAACCAAAACCTGCGAAAGCCACAGACATCTTGCAAGCCTTAGCATTTGATAAACCGGTTGAGGCCAAGTTAATTATTGATGAAAAAAGCGTTTCATCTACAGCAATGATTCAAGAAAAAGCAACAAAGGTAACTGCGTCAGACGAACTTTTGATAAATCAACTTAGCAAACCAAGTGAAAATAGACAGGAAGAATTTTTAACACCTAATTATTATCTAAATGTGCATTCAGGTTATGTAATTCAAATAGCTGGATTCGAAGATGCAGATGGCTTGGCAAGTTTTGTCAGTCAATATCCTGCTCTACAACATTTTAGTTATCAAAGAAAACTAAATTCGAAGGAATTTTTTGTCATAACAAGTAAAGCTTTTGTAGAGAAAGAACAAGCAAGCGCTGCAATTCAAAGTTTGCCACAAGCTATTCAGGCAAGAGGACCATGGCTTAAGTCTATTTCCGCAATTAAGCAGGAAATCAATACCTTTAAGCCTTAATTCAAGCTACAATCCGCACCTAGAAAAATATAAATTACTCAAGTCTGCACAAAATATGGTTTTCAGTAAAGCTGAGCCTACTATCTTGGTATGGCTTAGGAGTAGGAATAGCTAAGCGGTAGTATGACAAAGAAAAATCGTGCATTTTTAAAATGGGCTGGCGGAAAGTATGGTCTCAGTGATGTTATTGCCAAAATGCTCCCTAAGGGTGACTGCTTAATCGAACCTTTTGTCGGTGCAGGCTCAGTTTTTCTAAATACCAACTATGCTAAATATACACTGAACGATATCAATCAAGATTTAATAAACCTCTATAAACTATTACAATCTCAACCTGATGCTTTTATTGAAGATGCCAAAACCTTATTTAACGCTGAACATAATCAGAGTGAAATATATTATCAGCTACGTAAAGAGTTTAATGAAAGTAGCGATAGTTATTTTCGATCTTTAGTCTTTTTATATATGAATCGTCATGGTTATAACGGTTTGTGTCGATATAACAAATCAGGTGGCTATAACGTCCCTTTTGGTAAATATAAACGTCCCTACTTTCCTGAAGAAGAATTGAACTTCTTTGCTAATAAAGCACAGCAAGCAACCTTTGTCTGCGAAGGGTATCGTGACACTTTCACTAGAGCAAAAGCGGGCGATACTATTTATTGTGATCCACCTTATGTACCGCTAAGTAAAACAGCAAGTTTTACCAGTTACGCCGGTAATGGCTTTGGTTTAGATGAACAAGCTGATTTAGCCAATGCTGCTGAAGAGGTCTCTGCTGAAAAGTCGATAGCTGTTTTGATTTCTAATCATGATACTATTTGGACACGTAAAATATATGAGCATGCCAGTAAAACTAAATCAATCAAGGTTGCACGTACTATTAGCCAAAAAGGAAATAAACGTAAAAAAGTTGCTGAGTTATTGGTACTTTATAAATAACTGACCGGTAAAGTATTTTTTCATAGAACTTAACATCCGTTCAATATATCTCACTATATCAAGAATCATCGTTGCTAATAAATAACACCAACTACATACAAATCATCGTGCATTAAAAACAAATACCCTGTATATCGAGCTAATCTTACATGCTTTTTATTTGAGTGAAATAGATACAAATCTTTCCTTCGGCCAGCCAAGAGCAGCGGGTACCTTGCGGGATAAATACAGCTTCGCCTGCACTGAATTTATGCTCAACTCCCTGTTCGTCTTTGCAAATAAGGCTACCCTGTTTGATAACGATAAACTCATTATAGGGGAAAGTGATCTCGTTAGTATCAAAGCCCTTGCTTTGCCAAACTCCGGAAGTAAATGTTTGGTTATGATTTTGATAAAGTACTTTTTTGTTATGACCATCCGAGGTTGTTTGCCAAGGTACATTAGAATGTTCGTTGACATAAATGACCTTTTCGACGACTGGTGTGTGAGGATTATCTTGTGGTTCGTAGATAACATAGAATTTACGTAAATAGCCCTTTTGATGCCACTGACAATCATAAGCTTGTGGTATCACAAAACTTTCACCGGCCATGATGGTATCTATTTTGCCCGTTTTGCTATTTTTAATTTCTACTGCACCTTCTATGATGCTCATAAACTCATCACATTTATAAGGTGCTGCTGTCTCTACCATGTCGGTAGTATCCCAAACACCAATATATAGCCCTAAAGTATCATCTTCATAATAACTATGAGTGTGCTGCTTTGGTAATGGCGACTCGAACATATCCTCTTCAAGTTTATCTGATACCTTACCAAAACCGTGGGGTTTTTGGCTTAATTTAATAATGCTCTTTTCGGACATGCTTTGCTCAGTTGTTCGTTTTTATTTAAGTCGTTTTAACTAATAATGATTGAACTTGCAGCCACTTTATTCTTTAACTTAAACAAAGTGGCAATAAGGTTGGCTATTATTTACGAAGGGAAGGCGAAACTAACACCTTCTCTCACGCCACTTGATGGCCAGCGTTGAGTAATAGTTTTACGTTTGGTGTAAAAACGCACACCGTCAGGACCGTAAGCATGTAAATCACCAAACAATGAACGCTTCCAACCACCAAAACTATGATAAGCCACGGGCACTGGTAATGGTACATTAATGCCAACCATGCCTACTTCAATATTGTCAGAGAAGTAACGTGCTGCTTCGCCGTCGCGGGTAAAAATACAAGTACCGTTACCGTATTCATGGTCGTTGATTAATTGCATCGCCTCTTGCATAGTCTTAACACGGACTACTTGTAAAACAGGGCCAAAGATCTCTGCTTGGTAGCTAACCATTTCAGGAGTAACATGATCTATTAAGGTTGCGCCAACAAAGTAACCATTCTCGAACCCTTCAACAGTTGGATTACGCCCATCAACCACTAGAGTGGCCCCTTGTTCTGCAGCACTGCCAATAAAGCCATTTACTTTTTCTTGATGCGCTTTGGTGATAACCGGTCCAAAGTCGTTATTAGCATTTGTATGGTCACCAACACTGAGACTTTTCATGCCTTTGGTCATTTTGGCTACTAAAGCATCACCTGCTTCATCACCAACAGTAACGGCGACAGAAAGTGCCATACAACGCTCGCCAGACGAGCCAAATGCAGCCCCTAATAATTGGTTTACCGCATTATCCATATCTGCATCAGGCATGACAATGGCATGGTTTTTCGCACCACCTAATGCTTGGCAACGCTTTCCATTGGCATTAGCCGAGGTATATATGTACTCAGCAATGGGCGTAGAACCAACAAAGCTCACTGCTTTAATACGCTGATCATTGAGCAAAGTATCTACCGCTTCTTTGTCGCCATTAACAACGTTCATTACACCATCTGGTAAGCCCGCCTCTTTTAACAATTGAGCGATAAATAATGTAGAACTTGGATCGCGTTCTGAGGGTTTAAGAACAAAAGTATTACCGCAAACTATCGCTAGTGGGTACATCCACATAGGTACCATTGCTGGGAAATTAAAAGGAGTTATACCAGCAACTACGCCTAAGGGCTGGAACTCACTCCAAGAGTCGATATTTGGGCCAACGTTTCTACTATGCTCACCTTTTAATAATTCTGGGGCACCACATGCATATTCGATATTCTCAATACCACGTTGTAATTCACCGGCAGCGTCATGAGAAATTTTTCCGTGCTCTTCACCAATTAATCGACAAATTTTATCCCTGTTTTGCTCTAGTAGTTCTTTGAAACGAAACATCACACGAGCACGTTTAACGGGTGGCGTATTTCGCCAAGCCGGAAAAGCCGCTTGGGCTGCACTGATGGCCTGCTCTACGGTTTGTTTACTCGCTAAAGCAACTTGCTTCGTTGGTTCGCCAGTTGCAGGGTTGAAAACGTCTTGTGCTCGTTCTGTCTGGGTGATTATTTCGCCATTGATTAAATGACCTACTGTTTGAATTTGTGCCATGTTAGTTCCTATAAATCTATATATAATAATTAGTTAACTTCGTTAATCGTTTCGCCCAAAGCATTCATTAAGCTGTCAATTTCTGGCAAGGTACAAGTAAATGGCAAGCCAAGTTGAATAGTGTCACCGCCATAACGGACGTAAAAGCCTTTCTGCCACATTTTCATGGCTATTTCATAAGGACGTTTGCCTGGCTCCGGTTTACCTTGCTCAGTGCCAAAAGCTTCGATGGTAATACCACCAGCTAAACCATAATTACGAATATCACTGATGTGATCACAACCTTTTAGTGAATGTAGTGATTCTTGAAAATATGGCGCTATTGTTTTAACACGCTCAGCCAAATTTTCTTTTGCTAAAATATCAAGAGAAGCTAGTGCTGCTGCACAAGCAATCGGGTGTGCAGAATAGGTATAACCGTGAGGTAATTCTAGCATATATTCTGGCCCACCTGTTTCCATATAGGTATCGTATATCGCTTGTTTAGCAATGACGGCACCCATCGGAATTACACCATTGGTAAGTTGCTTAGCCACTGTCATTAAGTCAGGAGTAACACCAAACTCAGCAGCGCCTGTATTAGCGCCCATACGACCAAAAGCGGTAATGACTTCATCAAAAATAAGTAGAATATTATGTTTGTTACATATTTCTCTAAGGCGTTTTAAGTAACCGACAGGTGGAGGAATAACACCAGCTGAGCCAGCCAGAGGCTCTACAATAACAGCAGCAATCGTTGAGGCATCATATACAGCTATTAACTGTTCAAGCTCTTCAGCTAAATAACCACCTTTAGATGGCATACCTTGAACAAATTTATTTTCACTGAGCATAGTATGAGGCAAGTGACAGGCTTCAATACCTTGACCAAATATTGCGCGGTTAGGGCTTAAACCACCAACACTAATACCGCCATAGTTAACACCGTGATAGCCTTTTGAGCGACCTATAAAGCGAGTTTTACTCGCTTGCCCTTGTTTACGCCAGTAACCACGAGCAATTTTTAATGCGGTTTCTACAGACTCTGAGCCAGAGCCCGTAAAGAAAACTCGGTTCAAACCGTCCGGCATTAATTGCGTGATGCGGTGAGCTAGCTCAAATGATTTGGGGTGACCAAACTGAAATGCTGGAGCATAATCTAATGTAGCTGCTTGTGTCGCAATGGCTGCGGTAATTTCGGGGCGAGCATGACCAGCACCACAGGTCCATAAGCCTGAAAGGCCATCAAATATTTGTCTGCCATTAGCATCAGTATAATAGTTACCTTGGGCAGACATAATAATACGCGGATCTTTTTTGAACTCTCGGTTGCCAGTAAAAGGCATCCAGTGAGCATCTAATTGTGCTTGGCTTATGCCATGATTACTCGAATTGGTTGTGTTATTAGTCATATTTACCTCAACAACTTATTTATTGGTGATTTTGATTTACTTAAGGCTATTATCAATGATTTAATGGGTTATTAAATTGTTACTTATTAAAGTTAAGGTAATTAAAAGATTACCTAAGAGCATTATGAAAAAACATAAAACTTTATTACCTCGACAGATAGGTGATGCCCATATTCGTTTATTGCGCATTTATAAAGTGGTGATTGAAGCCGGCGGTTTTGCTGCTGCTGAAGTTGATTTGAATATTTCGCGACCCGCTATTAGTTTAGCAATTTCAGAGCTTGAATCGTTATTGAACATGAAACTATGTCATCGCGGCAGATCGGGATTTTCCATTACAGAACAAGGAGAAGAAGTTTATCAATCTGCTTTGCAACTATTAGGAAGTATTGAAAATTTTCGAGCACAAATGAATGCTATCAATACAGATTTAGTGGGTGAATTAAATATTGGTATTACTGATAACTTAGTAACCAGCGAGCAAATGCGCATTACCCGCTCGTTAAGCGCCTTAAAACATAAGGCGCCTGACGTGGTGATTAACATTCGCATGATTCCACCTAATGATATTGAAACTGCGGTGTTAAATGGCAAATTACACATTGGGGTAGTGCCTGAATTGAGAACTTTACCAGGGTTAAATTATCTGCCTTTATATAAAGAAGAATCATTGCTATATTGCAGTGAACAGCATTCATTATTTAAACAAGAGCTTGATACTATTAGTGATGAAGCACTCGTTCAGTATGATGCTGTCGTACCGAGTTATCCGCAATCAAGTGACATTAAGCAGCAACAGAAAAAACTCAAAGCAACAGCAACATCAACTGACCGAGAGGGAATTGCTTTTTTAATTCTAACTGGCCGCTTTATTGGATTTCTCCCTACCCACTTTGCTAAACGTTGGCACGGACAAGATAAAATGCGCACTATAGAGGCACATAGACGATACTTCCATACCAATTTTTCCGTTATTACAAGCAAGGGAGCACGTAGTCATTTAATTTTAGATGCTTACATGGAAGAGCTCAAAAAAACCGCCAAGCTGTGAAAGTCAAAGCAAGCAAATGAAAAGCTCATCTTAAGCTAACAGGTTGATTTGCGTTTAATCTTGATTTTTTTAGTTATGTTATGGCATGACAAAGTAAACAAGTGTGATTAAACCTGCAACAAAGCCTATTACACAAATAACACCAACAAAGATGAAATGGCTTAACTTGCCTTCATTAAAATCCTTCACCCGATTTTCATTACTTTGAACGCCAAAGAACGCAGCTGCAACGCTTTTAAATGTGTTTTTAAAAGAAGATTTTTGTTTAATCATATAGCTTTCATTTGTAATTAATAAAGAAGATTAATGAAAACTATAATGTAAAAGCTCAACTAAATCTAAGAAATGAAGATGTGCAGATTTATTATCGTTAGAAAGCCAAGACAACCAGCTTTTATTTGGCATATAGTCAGCATTGCATGGGTGACTGCTATGATTCATAGGCAGGTTAGACTCAACAGCCATACAAGACTTTAATAAGTCAGCTTGCGTATTGAAAGACCGACTATTTATAGTCGCGGAAATGGTAAAAGTGAGAGTAAGTGTTAGGGCGAAAGTGGAGAGTTTTGTCATTGTCCGTTTTGACATGTTTAATTCCATTTTATAAACGAAAAAGTGCTAATTGGCTGCAGTATAACCAATTAACACTTTATTGTCATATCATTTACAAAGGTACTAGAACGATTTGCTAATACTGAAAATTAGTGTTTCATCGCCTTCGCCAGTTTCTAAGTCTAATTCTTTATCGTTAACAATAACTGCTACACCTAAATCAAAACCTGATACTTCTGCGCCGTAACCAACTTCTAAGTAATCACCTTCAAAGTCTTTGCCCCAAGTACCGTAAGTTAAATACAAACCTTCGTTTTCAATGGTAAAAGAAAGAAAATTATAATCGGCTTCATCAATACCTAAACCCATATCTTCTTTATGTTGACCAACATTGTAAGACACAGAAACTAAGCCATATGACAAGCCTAAGTTAACTTCATTATATGCTGAATCAAAATCACCAGTATATTGATACGTGGTAAAACCAACGCTATAAGCAAGACCATTTTCTAGTTCATTACCGTAGCTACCGTAAAAGTCAATTTCTAAACCATCTTGAACATCTGCAGCCCATGTACCAACAGAAAAGTTGCCACTTTCGTAGTCAACACCGGCGCTAGCTGTTGCGGTAGTTGTTTGCGCTATACCGCGAAAGAAGTATTGTGAAACAACAGCAGCGTTAGCACTTAACCCTTCTGTAGCTGCAGCTGAGGTTGAAAAGAATGCGCCAGAGGCTAATGTTGTCGCTAGTGCGATACTTAGTAGTGATTTTTTCATGATTCTCTCTTTAATTTATTATTAGTTTTAAACCTAATGACTAGTTAGCAAAGATGGTGCCTGAGTTATATTAAAGATATGTTTGGTGATATAAGTCATATTTAACAATGCATTATGGATTTGTTGAAAGGAGGGTCAAATAATTGCAATAAGAGTTGTTGCGCTAGTTTGGTGCGGGAAAGGGAGTGTTGTGCAAAAAAAGTGCAGACAATACTCCTCTCATCATGAATAGCTCAACTTTCCTGTAACTGGCATCTTGGAGTGGTTTGGGTATAATACGCGCATATTTATTTGCTGGATTAAAGCGATGTCTTCTTTTTTAATTGCTCCCTCTATTTTATCTGCCGATTTTGCTCGTTTGGGTGATGATGTCGCTAAAGTTCTATCAGCAGGCGCTGATGTGGTGCACTTTGATGTTATGGATAACCACTTTGTGCCAAACCTTACTTTTGGCCCAATGATTTGTAAATCTCTACGTGAATATGGCATAACCGCTCCAATAGATGTGCATCTTATGGTTAAACCGGTTGATAGCTTAATTCCTGATTTTGCCAAAGCAGGTGCAGATATAATCACCTTTCATCCAGAAGCGAGTGATCATATTGATAGAACATTGCAATTAATTAAAGATCATGGATGTAAAGCCGGGCTAGTATTAAACCCCGCCACTCCGTTGCATTGCTTAGATTTTGTGATGGATAAATTAGACGTGATTTTATTAATGTCGGTAAATCCAGGCTTTGGCGGTCAATCATTTATTCCAACCACGTTAGATAAACTACGTTTAGTTAAAGAAAAAATCAAACAAAGTGGCCGAGATATTCGCTTAGAGGTTGATGGTGGAGTAAAGGCTAATAACATAGCTGAAATCGCAGCAGCTGGAGCAGATATGTTTGTAGCCGGCTCAGCTATTTTTTCTCAAGCAGATTATAAAGTTGCCATTGATGAAATGCGCACTGAGTTAGCTAAAGTAGCTAAATAGCATCTGTTCGTGAAGTTAACATTTTTAAGATAAGCAATACCCTTTAAAGGAAAGATATGAGTAAACCTATTGTATTAAGTGGCTGTCAGCCTTCAGGCGAATTAACTATTGGTAACTATTTAGGCGCATTGAAACAATGGGTCAATATGCAGTCTAGCCATGAATGCTATTACATGTTGGTGGACCAACATGCTATTACCGTGCGTCCAAAAGCCGAAGACTTACGCAAAGCGACATTAGACGGATTAGCGCTTTACCTTGCTTGTGGGGTTGATCCTGAGCAAAGCACTATTTTTATTCAATCTCATGTGCCAGAGCATGCACAATTGAGTTGGGTGTTAAATTGTTATACTCAAATGGGTGAGCTAAATCGCATGACCCAGTATAAAGATAAATCGCAAAAATCAGAAGCTAACATGAATTCCGGGTTATTTACTTATCCGGTATTAATGGCAGCAGATATTTTGTTATACGGGGCGGATAGCGTGCCGGTTGGTGATGATCAAAAGCAGCATTTAGAGCTAGCTCGTGATATCGCAACACGTTTTAATAACCTATATGGCGATATTTTTACGGTACCCGATCCGTTTATACCTCAGCATGGCGCTCGTGTCATGAGTTTACTTGAGCCGACTAAGAAAATGTCAAAGTCAGATACCAATCCAGGTAACTTTATTGGCTTACTAGAAGAGCCTAAGAAAATTGCGAAAAAAATAAAACGAGCCGTTACCGATTCAGATGAGCAAGCACGTATTTACTATAACTTGGAAGAAAAGCCAGGGGTATCTAACTTATTATCTTTACTTTCATGCGCAACAGGGAAATCTGTTGAGAGTTTAGTGCCAGACTATGAAGATAAAATGTATGGTCATTTAAAAGGAGATGTAGCTGACGCAGTAGTCTCTATGTTAGCGCCTATTCAGGCTAAATATCATCAATACCGTGAAGATCAAACCTTTCTTGAACAAGTGATGAGCAATGGTGCCCAGAAAGCTTCTCTTCGTGCTACTAACATCCTAACGTCTGTTTATGATGCTGTTGGTTTTATTCCACGTCCATAATTAGTCGTACTACTAAGGGTAGTAACGAGTTATGAAAACCGACTCGTTACTACGCTGACAAACTAATCTTTTCTCGCTGCTTTTTGTGTTCTTTCAAACAACTTTTCACTGTCCTTAACAAACTTATCAACACTGCTACTTGATGCAACTAAAAAGCTAGGCATCATGATAGTCGAATTGTATTGCGGTCTAGGGTTAAATTCAGGTTTATTACTGTATTGCACTACATAACTGCCACCAAACAATAATATAGTCATGCTTGCCGCTACAATGATGCGGCGTTTTGCCGGCATATGAAAGCCAATGTAACCGTTCAACCAGAATAGACTAAAAGCCAAAGCTATTGATGACATAACAATAAATATCGGTGCTATAGAGCCGCTTGCACTATTAAAGGCAGCAACACTTTCTAATAAATCGGTGAACCACATTATATTAAAGAAAGCGAAACTGATGCCAAATTGGGCCATCACCCTAGCATCATGCTTATTCAAATGAGAAACCAAGGAAACGCCTGCTGGCCAAAATGCAAAGCCTAGCGCCATACCCAGAGTAGGAACTAAAAGTTGGCTGAAGTTAATTTCAGTTGGCGTATTCAGGTAAAAAACAGCACCAGCGATTAAGGTAAATAAAGTAATACTCAGTAATAATATTGCCGGGTGGCGCATTAAATTAATGAAACTTTCAAACGGACTGAATGCGACAGTTGGCTCAACAGGATGATCGGTAAATAAAATACGTAGTTGGCTTTTACCTAAAGTGATGACATCACCATCATGGACAATATGGTTATCAGCAGAGTGCTTTTTTTCATTAATATTTTCTATAAATGAGCCATTTACGGTTTGATTATCAGTAAGATGCCATTGGCCATCTATCAAATCTACACTCAAGTGACTTGGACAGATATGAGGGTCTGCTAAAATAATATCGTTATGATAATCTCTGCCAATATTAATTTGCGCCTTAGTTAATTTATGGCGGTGCAGCAATTTATGATTGCGGCTTATTTCTTCAATAATTATTTCCATGACACGGCCTCCATAAATTGACGGGTAAAGGCTAAGGCATTGCTCTGACTTATACCAGCAATGGTGAAGTGGCTAACGAGTGCTTGCTTTTCTTTATCAATAGAGGCACTTAGATATAGTACATCAAACAAGTCAGGGAATTTTTTATAAGCCCGAGTGCAAAAAATTGTTTTGTTGTTAATCGCTTGGCTTTGGGGCA
Source organism: uncultured Colwellia sp. (assembly GCA_913062815.1). Classification (GTDB taxonomy): domain Bacteria; phylum Pseudomonadota; class Gammaproteobacteria; order Enterobacterales; family Alteromonadaceae; genus Colwellia. The sequence continues at coordinate 165,243 of CAJXWZ010000002.1, forward strand.
TGACTAAATCGTGATGACATTGATATTCAGTAACATTGTCTTTGTCTGCTCGGTTACCCGCGCCAGCACGAGAAATTTGTTGCTGATATAAATGATAAAACTTATTAGCGCCAATATCTTTAGCCTGCATTGTTCTAAATTCTATTTCCATTGCACCAGTAAAAAAACGTGAAGAGATATAAGTATTTTCATCTAACGAACAATTGGCGACCGCAGTTAAAATCAAGGCGTCGGTTTTATCTGCATTTGAATCACCCCAACAACGAATATAAGGTACATCAATAATTGGTATTAGGCCTTTATCGCCAAGTTGTTTTGAATGCCAAGGGCTACTAAGAATCGCGGAAATTAACTTATCTTGGCTAGATGTGAGTTGCTCTGCCATTTGCAGTGCAATGGTCTCTGGTGGTTTTTCCATAAACCCTTTGTACAAGTTAACTAATTTATCATGAGGAACCAAAAAGCCTATACCATCACCAGACGTCGCAACATTAACACCAACCACTTCAGCTTGTTTATTGACTACAGGGCCACCGCTCATACCTGAATTGATAGAGCCGGTGAAATGTATACGTTCATTAAAGGATTCTTTTTTCAAGCCATTATAGGTTCCAGGTACAACAATCATACCTAAATCATGAGGATTACCTAATGAAAAGATTTGCTCACCTTTATGAGGCGCTGAACTAGACAACTTAAAAAATGGCATGTTCTGCTCAACACTTCGTCTAACCAGTGCTAAGTCGTTTATTACGTCAACACTCAACAGGGTCAAGTCACCTTTATTTCCTTGACTGTCAAGGTATTCAACCCGATATTTTTTAGGATGTAAGGCATAACTAGAAATCACATGGTAGTTAGTAGCAATCATGCCATCTTCACTGATTTGAAAACCTGAGCCAATAGAGGATTTTTCACCACTGGCTTTATCAATTAATTTTATTTGGTATAGGGATGGTTTTAATTGATTAAAAAGTTGTTCGGCTTGTTCAGTGGCAAAACTACTTGTGCTTAGCAATATACATACTAAGGTAAAAAAAGCTTTCATTTAGGTTCCTACTAAAAAATAACCTTCCTATTGTGCCATTGTCTGCGTATTAGTCACTTAAAATTTTGTATATTCTTGTTTCTTACCTTTTATGGTGAAAACTCATTTACAAATAGATGATTATAAATATATTTTCGAGCATTCTTTATTTATATTTTTAGAGCATTCAAATAGTTAAAATTAAGTAGGAATGGATGTGAGAAAACATTGCTAAAGATGATAATAAACGCTCAATTTAGGACTATTATTAAAGGGAGTACTTGTTATTTTCTTTTGATAATAAAAATTACGCCCTAAGTAAATGAAAGCAAGTCTTACCCATAAAAGTTGTAGGAGTTGATATGAATATCTCAAAATTTATGAAGTCAGCAGTAACAGCTGCAGCAATATCTGTCGCTTCCCCTAGTGCTGTAGCAGAACGATTCATCATACAAGTAGATAATCAAAACAAAGGCGTAGTGACTGCCCTATCTCGACAGATGGGTGGTGATGTTCATATTGAGTCAGATGGATTTATTTCAGTAAGCTTTGCAGGGAAGAACCTAGAGCAAGTCAAAGGACTCTTGAATAATCCGCATATTAAGTTGATTGAAATAGATCGTAAACGGTATTTGTATAACTTATCTAACCATTATCAGAATTCAGCAGGTGATCCAATGGCAGTGCAAGTGGTTCCTTACGCTATTAATCAATCCAATGCATCAGATGCTTCAATTACCATCAGAGGGGATGGGATTAAAGTTTGCGTTATAGACTCTGGCTTAGATCGATCAAATATAGACTTCACTTGGACTAATATTACCGGAACAAACCTTACCGGCACAGGTAACTGGGATTCACATGGGGGTCCCCACGGTACTCATGTTGCAGGTACTATAGCCGCAGAAGATAATGGCTTTGGCGTCATAGGAATGGCGCCTAATACTTCCTTACATATTATAAAAGTATTTAATGAGGACGGATGGGGTTATTCATCATCTTTAGCAGATGCGGCACTTGAATGTTCTGAGCGAGAAGTTGAGGCGGATGTTATTAGCATGAGTTTAGGTGGCATTTTTAGCAGCGCTACAGAAGAAAATGTGTTTCAAGAATTTGTTGATAAAGGAGGCTTAGTTGTAGCTGCCGCAGGAAATGACTATGACAATACTCGTTCATATCCTGCTGGTTATTCATCGGTGATGATGGTTGGTGCTAATGATGGCGACAATAATATTGCTGATTTTTCACAATATCCAGATTGTACGGTGGTAACTGGTCGCGGTCGAAAACAAAAAATTAAAGAAGATAAAACGGTATGTGTTGAAGTCACCGCTGGAGGTGTAAATACTTTATCCACTTATCCAGCAAGTATGGCGACAGTCAATTTATTGTCTGTTGATGAGTTGAGTTATTCAACTGAAGGATTTCAAAATTCGGTTCAGGATTCGGTAAATGCACCCACAATTAACTTTGGTTTTGGTGATAGCGCTGCGATTACCGCAGTAATACAAAATGATAACTTGACCAGTTTATCCGGTTATATTTGTGTCATGAGTCGAGGAGGAATCTCTTTTATTGATAAAGTGAACAACTGTTCATCTCTAGGAGGAATAGGTGCAATTATTATCAATAATGAGGATGGCATGATAAATGGCACTTTAGGGGATGATGATTCATACATTCCAGTTGTGGGTGCGTTACAGGCTGATTTCGGTGCTATTATGCCGTCAGCGAATACTGATGATATTGGTACGGTTGGTGCGGAAGCTTACCTGACTGTTGGGTTAAGTAATTATGGCTTTATGAGTGGCACATCAATGGCAACGCCAGCTGTTGCAGGTGTTGCCGCCTTAGTTTGGTCAAATTTTTCTGACTGTTCAGGTGAAGAGATAAGAGCGGTGCTTAATCAAACTGCAATACATCCAGAGCAAACTACTACGCATGATGTGCATTTTGGCAATGGAATCGTGCAAGCTAAGGCTGCTTATGACTATCTTAATGCCGAAGTTATAAAACCGGATAATTCTTTATGTGTGCCTGATAATGTTGGAGATGCTCCCGGAGGTGATCCCGGGTTAACCGTAAGTGGTTATAAAGTTAGAGGTGTCCATCATGTTGACTTTGCATGGTCAAATTTTGCTGATAATGAAACGGTAACTATCCAACAATTGAATCCAGCTACCGAGCAATTCTTTGTAATTCATACCAAGACAGGGAATGGAACTACGTCGCATAACCTCGACGCTAAAGGTGGAGGCTTATATATTTTTAAAGCTTGTGGTGACTCATCATGTACTGTGGAAGTTGAGGAGGTTTTTTAGTCACAAAATTGTGCTACACAAATAAGGAGCTATTTAGCTCCTTATTTATTATCTTTGTATGATGATAACTCATCAATTGTGTCGCTATGAATGAAACTGAAGCAGAAAAGTATTTACTCGCAAAACCTGAAACTTCCCTTTATTACCCCTTTGGTGATGAAGTAAAAGTATTCCGTGTCAAAAATAAAATGTTCGCCACAATTGCCCACGGTAGTACTGCAAAAAGTGCTAAAACCAGTGATGAAGCGAAAAGGTATTTTTGGATGAACTTAAAATGTGATCCTAATGAAGCGGTAATGTTGCGTGATGTTTTTTCCTCAGTTATTCCCGGTTACCATATGAATAAATCGAGCTGGAACTCGATCATTCTGGATGGTTCAATTCCACAAGGTGAGATTGAACGGATGATGGACAATTCGTTTAAGTTGGTCGTTAGCAAAATGACCAAGAAAGATCAGCGGTCAATCTTGGTACATTTATAAAACTGCTGTCACAAATCCGACCTGATTTAGACCGGAATTTATCTTTAAAATAGTCCGCTTTGCCATTCCTGCCTGTGGAATTCCCTTCATATCGTTAATTTTAAGATAAAGTCTGTCTTGGAGAAAGTGAATATCAATTGTTCTGACCCTTTATTTAGATGGAAAAAGGTAAACATCTAAAATATGAACTATAGTGTATTTTGATAATCTTGGGAAAAAAGAGTGAGTTTAGTGAGAGGACATTCACCCGCTACAATCCGCAAAGCCAAGTTTTATTAATATTGGGTTTATCCACATGTTAGCAAAAATTTTAATACTACTATCTGCTACCTTTTATCTGACCGTCTCTCAAGCGGCATTAATAACCACTTTGTCTATCGATACGGTTGAATACAATGGGCAATATTATGAGTTGAGTATTGTAAGCGGTACTTTTACGGAGTATCAGGATGAAATCGAGGCCTCTCCATGGTGGGGGGACATATATGCAGCAAGCGATTGGGCGATCAGTACTAGCAGTTGGACTGATAGGTTTGGCTCTTTCTATTCGACGGAGGCTACGTTTTTTGCGCATACAAATAGGTCTAGGGGATACAATTATTTAGCTCACTATGAACCTGAATTCATCCGTGTGTGCACCCCAGCTATTCGGAAAAGAAATTATCTACATAGGCCTGGTTTCCCCAAAACTGGGCCCCGATATATTTCTGTTCCAAAAGTTTGTAGCACCGTATTAAACCCACTTTATGAGGCGATAATTGTCGATATAACAGAAGATTATGTTCTTGCTGAATTCGCAAGTCGTTGGGGGAATTGTTACGAAGAAGGCAGCCGTAGCTCATCATATTTATTTTTCACCAAGGCATGTCAGATCGATCATTCTGAGCCGACGGAATATTACGCCTTTGCTTCGCTGATTGAAGGAGGAAGCGTAAATTACGATGAGATAGATGTCATCATTTACGATGGTATCCAGTCGGTTCCGGTTCCTGAGCCATCGACGCTAGCTATTTTTGCCTTAGGAATAATAGGTTTAGCATCTCGGCGATTTAAGAAACAGTTGTAATTATTTTTTAAAGGTATAAAACACTAATTGTCATAATTGGTGTTTTTTTGTTTCTGGTGGTTGGCCATAATATTGTTTAATTGAATAACCATCAGCACCGAGACTAGCCTTAAACTTAAGGTCGGGGTTGTGGGGATACTAGAAATCACGTTTATTTAACATAAGCGTGATTTACTAATAATAATAGCGCTAATGTTTACATGAGCAAGTCGCAATGGAATAGTGTGGTTTTGGATGATGGATAATTCGTATTTATTAGTGGTCAGTAAATTGAACCATAAATAAAAGGTATTTAAAATCAAATTGTTATGGGTTAGTTATTTAATGGGGTGTGTAATATATCTTGACACTTAGATTTAAACGTTTGTGGGACACTATAATTCTTGATGGTTCAATCACCCAAAGGTGAGATTGAACGCATGATAGATAATTCTTATATGTTGATCTGAATTAATCACATAGTAACGGTTTATACGGGAGATACATAAAATATAACCCAATGGTTCGGAAATATTCTTTCATATTAAAAAGTCTAATAAACGCTTAGCGCCGCTATTTTGAAAAATATTACTCGGCCATACTGCATATAAAGGAATCGGTTCAACATGCCAATTAGGTAGTAGTTCAATTAATAAATTGTCGTTAATTTCTCTTTCGATTAAAAAATCGGGAGGAGTCGATACACCTGCACCATTGATACAAAGCTGAGTCATAGCTTCAACACTATTTACGCTGATATTGCTTTCAAAACCAATTTCACTTTTTTCACCAGCAGAATTTATTAACGTTCTGTGGTTTGGCAGCATAGCTAACTTTATCCAATTCCACTTTGTTAAATCGAGAGGCGAAGTAGGTTTTTTCTTTTCTTTCCAATATGCATAAGAACAAACCAATTTCCTATTAATTTCACCTATCCGCTTGCACATAAGGTTACTGTCATCCATTTCCCCAGCTCTAAAGGCTAAATCAATGCCTTTGTGAATAAGATCTTGTCTACTGTCAGTATAAAATAATTCAAAATTCAAATTAGGGTGCAATTTGCTAAATTGAGATATTTTTTTACTTATCTCTGATTTGATTAAAGCTGAAGGTAGCGTGAGGGTTAAAGTGCCTGTTAGGGTTTGTTTTTCTGAAGTTACTTGGCTTAAACCTTGTTGTGCAGCTTGTATCATATTTAAAGCATACTGATATAACATCCTGCCTTCAGATGTTAACGACAAATTTCTAGTCGACCTGTAAATTAGAGCCGCGCCAACAGATTTTTCTAATTGAGTAACTTGATAGCTAACGACTGAAGGTGAAAGTTTTAATTCTTTTGCCGCCGCTCGAAAAGAACCATGTTTTATCGTTTCAGCAAAAATAGCCATTGATCGTAATTCATTTATCATATGTTTTTATTGTTAAAGAATATAGAACAGTGATGTTCGATTATAGCACCTTATCTAATTAATAAAGTAAATATATAGTTTATAAAAACAAAAGGAAAAGTTATGTCGTTATTAATTGCAATGTTTTCATTCTCATTGGCTATGTCAATCTCTCCTGGTCCAGTGAATATGGTCATTTTGTCTTCAGGAGCAAACTATGGAGTACGTAAAACCTTTTCATTCGTTTCAGGTGGAACAATTGGTTTTACATTATTGTTGTTATTCCTTGGTTTAGGGTTCTCTAAAGTCATTGATCTATATCCCTACTTTCTTAAATATTTAGCCGTTATGGGCTCACTATTTATAGTGTATATTGGCTGTTTAATAGCCACCTCAAAACCAAAATTAGATGTTAAAGATCACAAAAGGCTAACTTTTATGCAAGGATTTTTATTGCAATGGTTAAACCCTAAGGCATGGGTAGCTTGTATGGTTGGCGTTTCCTTATTTTCAGTGCCAAACAGTCATCAAGAGTTTTTAACCTTTTCATTGGTCTATTTTTTAGTCTGTTATTTATCTCTTTTTTCTTGGTCTGTATTAGGCAACAAAGCAGCAATATTTTTAAACAATGAGTCTAAATTAAAGATTTTTAATCAACTGATGGCAGCGTTATTGATTATAACCGCGTGTTTTTTACTCTACTCACAATTTAATTAAATTGTGAGTATCTCAAGCGAGACTGGTAGAGTATTTTTAGACGCTACCTTGGTAAACATTAAAGCGTCTACTTACCACTATAAATAATAACTAAAAAAGACCAAGCCTCTATTCTAGTTCATCTATAGCTAGAACAATGGCTTTGAGTTGTGACATTAGGCTTTTCTCTGGTATCAAGCCTATATTTATACGTATACAGTTTTGATATAAGGTTGTGGTAGAAAAAGTATTACCCTGTTGTATGCTGACTCCTTGATTAGATAAATATAAAGCAAGTTTTTCAGCGTCGACATTGGGTATGTTGATCCAAAGCACTAAGCCGCCTTTTGGGAAATAAATTTGGCTATTACTCGGTAAGTGCTTTTGTAAGTAATCTAAATAAGTTGTGCAATGTAATGACAATGCTTTGTTTACTTTTTTTAGATGCCTTGCATAATGACCTTTGCCCACATAATCAGCCAATGCCAATTGCATAGGTTGGTTAATACCTAAGGTTTGTATTTTTCGTCGGTTTAAGTACTTAGCTAAAAACCTACCAGGCTTACACCAGCCTAAGCGAAGCCCAGGCGCTAACGTTTTAGAAAAGCTACTACACCATAAAACCCATCCTGCTTTGTCGTAGTATTTGATAGGCAAAGGGATTGTTTTTTGGTGAGCTAATTCTCTAAATATATCATCTTCAATAATGGGCAGTTCATATTTGCTGGCAAGCTCTGCAACCAATTTTTTTTGTTCATTACTAAGACTGTGACCCGTAGGGTTTTGATAATTTGCGGTCAAAATACAAGCAGCGATATTGTTAGTTCTAGCAATATTACTTAACTGATCTAAGTCTATACCGTGTTCAGTACTGGGTATTTCTATAATGGCGCGATCAAGTAATGATAAAATATCGAGTAAACCTGAATAACATGGCGAACTAATAGCAATGACATCGCCGGGTTTACTGACCGTTTCTAAAGCAATCACCACAGCATCCAAACAACCATTAGTGATTACTAACTCACCTTGATGGCTAGTAAAACCTTGCTGGCTAAAGTGATTTGACAGCTGATGCCTCAGCTGTACATTTCCTTGTGCCGCTTCATAATTCAAATTGAAATCAGCACTTTTCATGGCTGCGTTAATGCTCTGTTTTAAAAAGCTAATATCAATTAGCCTAGTGTCTAATTTAGCTGTCGCTAAACTATCAGTAGCAATATCAATATTATTTTTGGCCGGTCGAGGAGCTACTTTTACTATTGCACTATTAAATTGAGGGAATAAAGCCATGTTAGTAGCCGGGTAAGGTTTTTGTGTATAAAAGCCTTTTTTTTCTTCGGCTACTGCGTAACCTAACTGTTCCATATATCGGTAACTGGCAATTGCCGTTGTCATGCTAACAGTATGTAATGCCATTAAAGTGCGTAATGACGGCAATTTTACGTGTGGTGCTAATTGCCCATTTTCAATTTCGTCTATGAGTAATTGCGCTATTTGTAAGTATTTACTCTTGGCCATAATCTGTTATCTAAATAAATACAAAAACTGTATCTGTTATCTAATACTTATAAGAATACACTAATGTCTACATTAGACAACAAGGCCATAGCGTGAAATTTTCCTCTGATACTAACAAAAGATTAATTGATGCGTTAACTAAGCAGCTCAATAGCTTTCATAATGAGCTAGCACACCGAGATGTTGCCAGTAAAAACCTGATAGCGAAAGACATTGAATTGCCAAATGACGGCATTAGTTTTGATAATCTGAACCAACATATTGCGCATAATATTCAACCTAATTTATCGGCAAGTAATGGTGGTCGATATTGGGGGTTTGTTACAGGCGGGGCAAATCCTGTGGCCACTTATGCAGACTGGTTAGTGACAACCTTTAATCAAAACGTGTCAAAAGGGGGAGACTCAATCGCATCCTCTATTGAACAACAAACGTTAACTTGGTTATGTCAGTTATTTGAACTGCCACTCACATTTAAAGGCATATTTACTACAGGTGCAACAGCGGCTAATTTATTAGCAGCGATTACAGCGCGCCAATACGTAGGACAACAGCAAGGTATTGATATCGCTAAGTCAGGCATGAAGCATTTAGATGTAAATATTTTTAGTGCGACACCGCATGCAAGCATGATCAAGAGTTTAGGGTTAGCTGGATTTGGTCAAGAGAGTTGGCAGCCAATAGCATGTAACATCAATTCTGAAGCCATGGATATCACCGCGTTAGAGACGGCATTAATGGGTTGCAGTGCTACAAGCAAAATTGTTATTGCCAGTGCCGCAACGGTAACGGGAACTGATTACGATGATCTTAATGCAATCTCAAAACTTTGCAAAAAGCACAATGCCTGGCTTCACGTAGACGCGGCATTTGGTATTTTCGAACGTTTAATCTCTGGAATCAATGGGAAAACTAGCGGCATAGAGTTTGCCGACAGTATCACTTTAGATTGCCATAAATGGTTGAATGTACCTTACGACTGTGGTGTGTTTTTAACGAAACATATTTCATTACTTCAAGCGAGCTGTGAAGTCAGCGCGCCCTATTTGGCAGGCACAGATAGTGACATTCCATTTATGTCGTTGGGTATTGAAAACTCACGACGTTTTCGTGCTTTTCCTGTGTGGGCGACCTTAGTGACTTATGGGAAAAGTGGAATAAAGCAATATATAGAATCAAATATTCGTCAAGCTGCAACTTTAGCAAGTTGGCTAGATAAATCAGAGAAATATGTATTGCTAAAACCTTGTGAATTGAATGTGGTTTTGTTCAAACCAAACCATGCAAGGTTAAACTTAACAAGTGATGAGTGTATCGCTAAATTAAATTCAACGGGGCAAGTATTTTTAACACCCGGTAGTTGGCAAGGAGAGCCTATTATTAGAGCAGCACTGAGTAACTGGTCTACAACGGATGACGATGTACAAAGGGTTATTACAACGTTAAATAATCTTTGAGTTCATCTATAAAAAGTAGCGCCGACGATTAGACGATGATTAACCATTCAATGTTGGTATTTAGTAAAATGACCAAGAAAGATCAACAATCAATCTTGGTGCATTTGAGCTTTGCTTTTCACATGTTTATTTTTTCGGGGCAAAATCTGGTAAATCAATAGTGACTGATGTTGTTGTGATTGCTTCATCATTGAGAAAAGACTTTATTATTTCGGTGATTTTTGGCGACACCATAAAGATGTTATGACCGCCATTTATCACCTTTATCTGGGTCAAATTTGATAACCCTGCGGTGGCCTCTTTTTGACTGTGTATATAAGTACGTCCATCTAAAGTTCCTGTCAGTAATAGTGTCGGCACATCGTTAATAGGTTTTTCCCTAAAGCTATCACCTAAGTCTAGCCCTTTCACAGCCTTATTAAGCTGAGGCATGGGGAAGTTTAATGCTAATCCAAGTAAAGAATTTTTAGCTTGCTGTTTGATTAGTGCTAACCGCTCTTTAGTAACCCCTGAAGCAACATCCATTGCAAAGGGCATCGCTTTGAAAGAAATCGGTTGGTTGTTAAAATAGCCACGTTTTAAAAACTCAATTAATACTGAGTTTGAACCTTGCTCGAGTGTCTTATAAAGCATCAATAAATGTTTAACGCCTCTTTGTGGGTCTGCAATCATAGAAGATGCGATTATTTGTAAATGCATTTTTTGGAAAAGCATATCAATTGAAGCGCCATCTTTTTGAGGAATACTGACATTGATTGGTGACTTTTCAAGTTTGTCATGTACAGCATGCATAAGTTTAACAATATCAGGATAAGCTTTTGCCGCATGTTCCTGGCTATTAATTGCCTGTTGTAATCTAGCAAAGTAAGCATCAGTTTCACTTGGTAGCTTCACTGTTTGATTTAGCCCTTCAGCACTCGCGATAACTACTTTGTCAATTTTTCCGGCTAATTCTTTCATGGTAGCGAATGCTAAATGGCTACCATAAGAAATGCCCCATAACGTCACCTTTTTACTCTGCAAGTGTCTTCTTAAATCTTCAATATCTAAGGCGCTTTGTAATGTGGTGTAACCTAATAAGTCTACCCCTTGTTCTTGCCAAAAAGCGGCACATTCTTTGGCGGCAGCTCTATAGCGTTGTTCTACATCATTTTCGGTCAATTTTTCCGTCAATGGCATTAACTGTGAAGACACACATTCGGGCGTGGTATTAGATGCTCCCGTGCCTCTTTGATCTAAGGCAATAACATCACCTCGCTCTCTTAATGCCATAAACAAAGGGAAGCGAAAGTTAGGGTACTTAGCCGTGTTAATACCTGAGCCGCCAGGTCCGCCAGATAAATAAACAATGGGCGAGCCTTTTTTATTACCTGTTGCAGGAAAACGAACGTATTTAACTTTAATTATACGGCTATTTAGCTTGGTTCTATTTTCGGGCACTTCAATATAGCCCTCAAAAGCATCGGTAGTTTTATTATCCATGGTAGTAAATACAATGGCTTTTTCATTTTTGTATATCGATGTAGTTTGATTTGTTGCTAGGGTTTTACCTGACAATAATACTGTCAGTATGAAAAATGAATGCACAACTGCACGCTTGAATTTTGGGTATTGCATTTGATGACCTTATTAGTGTGTATAATTCTTGAAAAGGATTTAAGCGTACAATCAAAGGTAATACTTGTGCTATTCTATTAAAACTACTGATTTTATAGGTGAAAATGACCAGCGGTAGCAAAAAATCGATAAACGGTAACCGGGTAGTTTATGAATAAGTTGCTAAATTCAACCTGTTTTTTTTGGATATTCTTTTTAATTAATCAATCTGCTGTTTTTGCTCAGTCAATTATCTCAATTGATACTGAAGGGGTTATAGCGTGCCCTGCTAAAGCAAATCAAATACAAGCACCTAAATTTATTGAGCCTGAATGCCAGCAAAGTTCAGTGTATAAAGTTGATCCTCAAAATCGTGAAATTTGGTTAAAAGCAAATTTAAAGGTTAGCCAAGCTTATTTAAAAAGACACCAGCCTTCTGCTTTGTATGTATTTGGCAAAATGTCGAGTGAAGTCTTTTTAAATGGGGTAAAGCTTGGCAACAATGGCACGCCTAGTTTTTTTAATGAAGACGAGTTTTCTGGTGACATGGATGCCAGATTTTATATTCCACCTAACTTGATAAAGGAAGGTGATAATGAGGTCATTGTTCATGCATCAAGTCATCATGGATTTTTATCATTAGCCAATCCGATTCATTTTATTGGTATTTCAGAATATACCCAGACAGGTGATTTCTTTAAGCGAGACTTATTGGTTTCAATTTGCTTACTTGGCGCAATGTTACTGGGTTGTTTATATCTCATTACCTTGGTGTATAAATCAGAAGAAAAAAGAACAAGCGTATTCATTTTGTTAATGTTGGCTTCGGCAAGTGGACAACTATTTCTCGAAATCAGCAGAGTACTGTTCAATTATAGCTACCCCCTACACGATGTTCGATTAATTGCTATTGTAGTATTGTCGATAATTTTTGGCTTAAGCTTTCTCTTGTTTTCACTTCATAAGTTTGCCTGTAGAAATAAAAAATACTGGTTTGCCTTGGTAGTAACCTTGGTCTTATTTTTAGTTTTTTGGATAACGGGTTTTGACGGAAAATCAGCCGTTGCCATCTTAGTCCCTGCCTTATTTAGTTTGTTTTTTAGTGCTAAGAAATACACACAAATGCGCACCTCTGAATCTCTAGCGTATATATTGGCGTTTGGCCTTTTCGTGGCAACAATTCTTGCGACATTCAATAATTTTAATAGCATGTATTTCTACTATATTGTTACGATTATGATGGCTTTTTTGGTGATGAAAAAAACCAATGAATTCGCTCAAGAGCGGATTTTAAGGAAAGTTGAAGAGCAGCAAGTTATTAAGCTACAGCTTAAGCTCAAGCAAACAGCGCAAGCTAAACCACCAGAAAAACTGCAATTAAATTGTGCTGGTAAAGTTGAGTTTATCCCTGTTAATGAAATTTCTCACTGTAAAGCGTCTGGCGATTATGTTGAAATTTTTATGTCTGATAAACGTCAATCTTTGTATAGCGGCACGTTAAAGCGCATTGAAGAGCAGCTTCCTGATAGCTTTATCAAGGTTCATCGTTCTTATGTTGTAAATATGGATGAAGTGATTTCCATCGCGTCATCTACAAAGGGCTCTTCTGGCGGAGGTGTAATAACGTTGAAAACAGGTGACGAAGTGCCTGTAAGTAGAAGAATATTGCCTTATGTCAGAGAGTTGATAAAAGGGACAAATACCTCAGATTAACGTAGTCTTGTAATAATAGTCACTGAATTCTCATTTATGGAAAGGTAACACCGTGAAAATACGTATAGCTTTATTATTGGTCATACTCGTTAGTGCCTACAGCAGTGCTTATGATAGCCAGCCGATGAGAATAACTAATTTAGAAAAACACATAGCTACATCAGCGATCACTGACGACATAGATATTCCATGGGCAATGGTTCAGCTGCCAACTAAAGAAATTCTGATCAGTGAAAGGGAAGGGGAGTTACGGGTATTTAAAGAAGGGAGCTTATTAGCACAACCTATCTCAGGGTTACCTAAAATACAAGCTAAAGGGCAAGGGGGCCTACTTGACCTAGCGCTTCATCCTGACTTTGCAAATAACCATTGGTTGTATTTTACTTATGCCAGTAAAGCAGAAAAATCATCGGGTAGTAATACCGCTTTAATGCGCGCTACTTTAAATATAGCAACGATGGCACTTAGCGAGCAAAAATTGCTCTATAAAGCTACGCCTAACTCCAAACAGGGGCGGCATTTTGGCAGTCGTATTGTTTTTGATGAAAAAGGCTTTGTCTATTTTTCTGTTGGCGATAGAGGTCAGCGAGATGTCAATCCTCAAGATTTAAGTAAAGATGGCGGTAAAATATATCGATTACACGATGATGGTCGCATTCCCAAAGACAATCCGTTTTTGAATGAAAATGGTCAGACAACGGCTGTATTTTCCTATGGTCACCGTAACCCTCAAGGGCTTAGTTTTGACCCCAGAACTAATAATGTTTGGTCTCATGAACATGGTCCTCGAGGTGGAGATGAAGTAAACCTCATTGCCAAAGGGCTAAACTATGGTTGGCCAGTGATTAGTTACGGTATTAATTACAATGGTACAAAACTTACTGATCACACCGAAATGCCTGGCATGGCACAACCTGCACTGTATTGGAAACCCTCAATAGCGCCATCGGGTATGATTTATATATCGAGTGATAAATATCCGTCTATGCAAGGTAAGTTTTTAGTCGGCTCGTTGAAGTTTGGTCATCTTGTCTTGTTAACAATAAAAGGTAATAAGGTTATTAGCCAAGAGAAGGTCTTTGAAAATATTGGTCGCGTTAGAAGTGTAATGCAAGGCGTTGATGGTTATATCTATATAGGCATTGATGGCGGTGGCATCAAGAAGCTTATACCTAAATCATAAGCGCTTTCGTTTTCTAAAGCCAAATATCACCATTGTCTGATTTAAATGGTGATATTTAGTGGTACTAAGTAAATTAACGCAAACTATTCTTTCTAATAAAATTTAGCTACGGCAGAGTCGCCCATTATATTGCTAAGCAACCTATTAAAATCACCTTTGTTTGCAACAGAGCAGGAAAGGTTTCTTTCACAAGTATTGCCAATAATTCTAGAGCCTGTATTGGTAGCACCTTGCTGAGGGTAAGAATTTTTCAAACTAGCTATTTGCGCTGTGAACATATCATGTAAATTTGCCGTAATAGTAATAACTTCCATTTTTACGCCGTTAGAATGCTCAACTGCTTGTTTTTTCTTTTTCTTAGCTACTTTAACGACTTTTTTAGGCAAAGGCTTATTAATTAAAGCTTTTGTTAATTTAGGGTATTTATCAGAGGTAAGATTATTAGATTCATCAATAAAGTGGATAAAGTCTGCGGCTTTCTTGCTTTTAGCTAGGTAAGCTTTTGTTAACCACTTATCAGATGCTTCAAGATCTCGTTCATGAAAATCTTCTTTGTAAAAAATTACACCTAGCAGAAATGCTGCTTGGGCGTGCTGTGCTCTGGCGGCTTTTTCTAGGTAATTAACACCTTTGTCAATGTCTCTAAACTCTTCATTATTTAAGTAGATCGTGGCGGCTCTAAACTGACCTTTCAACGAGCCATATTTAGCGCCTTTTTTATATGATTTTAGTGCTTTCTTGATGTTTTTATCGGTACCATGGCCGTTAAAATATAAATCGCCTAGGGTCGACATTGCTTCAGCATACCCCAATTTAGAATACTTTTTATACTTTTTGAAATCGTCTACACATTCACTGGTATCACAGGCAGGAATGGCAATTGAAAAGCTATTAAAGCTAAACAGAGTAATAGTTAAGGTAAATAATGTTTTCAATAAATACTTATGCATAGTGAACTTCTTGTTATATTTAATTTTTATTGTAGTAACTTCAGTATCAAATGAGAGGGCAAAGTTGTTAATTTAGAGTAATCTTACATTAGCTGTCTCACTAAACGGATAAAGTCTTCTCTATTAGGCTCGCCACAAGAAAGGTTTTTTTGGCATGTATTACCAACAATTCTAGAACCGGTGTTAGTAGCGCCTTTTTGAGGATAAGAACCTCTTAAACTATCTATTTGTGCTGAAAACATATCATGTAAAGTTGTGGTAATCGTGATCACTTCCATATCATTATCTTGAGCGCTCACTAAATTAGAATTATTGTAACTTTGATGCTTTTGAGCCTGTTGTATTTGAGCCTGTTGTATTTGAGGCGTGTGCTGCACTGAAGCGTTAAGTGTTTGTTCTTCTTCAGCTAACGGCAAAGGCGATGAAGCTATGGCTGCAAGTAATTTGGGGTAATTAGTTATGTTTAACTCATTCTCTTCATCTATCAAGCTAATGAAGTCAGCTGAATCATTCTTGTTAGCCTGGTATGCCTTCGTTAGCCATTTGTCTGATCTCTCAAAGTCACGCTTATAAAAATCTTTTTTGTAGAAGATAACACCTAACAAAAAAGCAGATTCTTTACTTTTACCTCTTGCGGCTTTTTCTAAATATTTGACCCCTTTAGCAATGTCTTTATGATCTTTGTTAGTTAAATAGATCATGGCAGTTTTATATTGGCCATTCACCGAGCCATATTTAGCGCCCTTCCTATACTCTTTTAATGCTTTGTCGGTGTTTTTATCAGTACCATGGCCATTAAAGTATAGATCGCCTAAAGTCGTCATTGCATCGGCATAACCGGCTTTAGAGTACTTTTTATAGAGTTTAAAGTAGTTCTTACATGCACTAGTATCACAAGCCGGAATGTTGATGGCTAAACTGTTAACGCTAAATAAGGTTATGCTTAAGATAAAAAGTGTATTCAATAAATATTTTTGCATAGTGAATTCCATTCCATTAGTCGAAAATAAAACGCGCAGTTAAAAATGATTAACTACGCGGTAATAACTACAGTGTGAAGTGAGCTTGCGAATTAATAAAAAGCATCAACGGCTTGCATGCCCATTAGATTTCTGATGAGTAGGACAAATTCCTCTTTATCTGCTTTTCCACAAGAAACCATTTTTTCACAAGTTCTACCAATAATTTTAGAGCCTGTGCCTACATTACCTTTTTGTGGGTAAGTATTTTTTAAACCCGATATTTGAGCGGCAAACATTTCATGTAAAGTAGTGGTCACTGTGATAATTTCCATACCAGAATCTTTAGGATGTACTATTTTAGGGTGTGCTAATTTAGGCCTATCTTGAGGTTGGTGATCTTGACTATGTTGCTCTTGAGGTTTTGACTGTACTGAAGCGGTAAGGGTTTGCGGTTCTTCTTTTTCGGGTGGTAATGGCGTTTTTGCTAATGCTGCAAGTAAGTCAGGATAATTATTAGCGTTTAATTCCTGTTCTTCATCTATTAAACGAATAAATGTAGCGGAATCATGGCTACTAGTTTGATATGCCTTCGTTAACCATTTGTCTGATTTCTCGAAGTCACGCTGATAAAAATCTTTTTTATAATAAATAACACCTAATAAAAAGGCGGCTTCTTTACTCTTGCTTCTTGCTGCTTTTTCTAAATACTTAACCCCTTTAGCAATGTCTTTATGATCTTTGTTTGTTAAATAGATCATGGCGGTTTTATATTGAGCATTTACCGAGCCGTATTTAGCGCCTTTTTTATATTGTTTTAAGGCTCTATTGATGCTTTCATCTGTGCCATGGCCGTTAAAGTATAAATCGCCTAATGTGGCCATAGCTTCAGCATAACCGGCTTTAGAATATTTTTTATAGAGCTTAAAGTAGTCTCTACATTCGGTCGTGTCACAGGCTGGTATTTTCATGGAAAAGCTTTGGAAACTAGACAAAGCTATACTAAATGCGATGATGAGTTTTAGTGAGTTTTTGAGCATGGTAACTTCCTGTTAATTTATTATTTGAAATAAAACTATATTATAAGGAAAACAATAAAGCTATGTTTTTGCTTGTTTATTGTTCTATTTTTGTTTTTTATAATTAGAGTTTTCAGATAAAGTTGTACTATTTAAAGCGGTTGATCAAATGGTTAGTTAATTAGGCTGAACCTTATACTTTTTTTCACATTGTTGCACAGAGAGAATAGCTAACCCGTGTAGTGAAGCTAGCGACAGTCGAATTGGCTATAATTATTCTATTTCGAATTTTTAATACCCAGAAATGTTGGCCAAAGTATGGCTTTGGATACGAACAAAGTCTGCTTTATCTACAGACCACCAGCAATTAATGGCTATGCTTAACTGGTGCTGGCTAATACACCATTAATAGATCTACGCCTTGTTCTAAAGAGGTAAAAATATAAGCCAGTTAAAGACAAGAATAATGGCGTTAAACCAAGCAGACACCAAATAACTTTACTGGGCAAACCAGCAAAGTAGCCAAAGTGAAGTTTTCTAAACGTATCAACTACAACGTTTATGTTACTTGCACTTCTTATGTCGTAGGCCAGCATTTTTTCACCCGTTTGACGATCATAGGTAATCATACTGCCATATTCACTGGCGAGTGGATTGCTAGAGGGAACTTCGCCGTAAAAGGTCACATGAAGCTCAGGTTCAAAAGGAAAAGTGAAGTAGGTTGCTCGGTAACCTTCTATGTCTTTATTGGTATTATCGAGCAACATTTGCAAGTCTAGATGTTGATTATACAGGGGCTTTGTCAGTAATGGCTGCGCCTCTATATGCTCTGAAACCTCGTGTACTACGGCTGAAATATTATAATACCCGCCCGTGAAGGCAAGAATTAATAATATTGGCGAAGAAATAATCCCCAAGAGTTTGTGAACATCTGAGTAAAATACTCGTCTGGCTGCGCTAAACCTTAAGGTGAATAGTTTTTTCCAAAATCGGCGGTGCAATACAATACCGCTGATACCCAAAAATAATAAAATTATTGCAAAAATACTGCCCAACACGGTACCGGTAAAATCGAGCAAAAAAGTATAGTGTAATGACAAAAGCCAGTCAGTAAAATCATGAGTCACGGTAACCGGCTTAGATAAAAGCTCCCCTGAATATTGATTAAGGTAGAGCTTATACCAATGTCCTGTTTGCTTTTTTATCAGGTAAGCAGTGTCAGCCCTGACCTTATCATCAAATAGTTCCCAGCTACCCATAAGAAAATCAGGGTGTGCTTTTTCAACATTATTCACTAATATGTTTAAATTTAATCTTGTCTGGTTCTTATCAACGGTTACTTGCATTTGATTAGGCATTAACCAAGTGTCTATTTCTACTTTGAACACTAAAATACTACCAGTAACTGCAATCACCATTAAAGGTATTAAGGCAATCAAAGCACTGAGTGAGTGCCACTTAAACAGTTTCTTTCGCATTTCATCCTCTCTTTTAACTAACAAAGCACTAGTTAAGTAGTGCTTTGTTGTATGCTATTTTTAATTACTGCTTACAATGACCAGCTGACTGAAGCTGCATAATTGGCTGGCGCACCGTAGTACCCTTGAGCCCAATATAAGCTGTTAATGTATTTTTCGTCAGTGACATTGTTGGCATTGAAGCTAATGGATAGTTGTTCAGAAACTTCAATGCGCACCATTAAATCAAGCACAGTATAGGCGTCTTGTCTGGTGATGATTTCTTCGCCAGCATTAGCAAAACCTTCTGTTACCACACCTTGTACACGCGAAATATCATCTTGCCAGCGTAAGTTAGCACCAAAAGATAAATTATCTATTTGTGGCACAGTATAAGTGGCTGCCAATTTAAAAAGCGCTTTAGGTGTGTAATCTGAGACATCATCGTCACCGTCAATATCAAAACTTGTGTAACCTATGCTTGTTTGTAAACCAGGTAATATTTCACCCGCAATATCAAACTCATATCCAGATGTTTCAATGCCTTGAACGCCAATATATCGTTGCTGCTCAGGTGGTAAGTTAGCGGTATTCGCATCTAGTTTTGCCACATTTTCTTGGCTTGTTTTAAAGTAGGTTACGGTTGCTAATAAACGATCACCTAATAAGCTAGATTTTATGCCTAGCTCTTGGCTTTCGCCGGTTATTGGTGCCAAGGTTTTATCATTAATATCAAGTTCTGTTTGCGCAACAAATGTTTCGGTATAGCCAGCATAAGCAACGGTATTGTCGGTGATATTATAAACTGCGCCTACATATGGAATAAATTCATCGACGCTGACATCTTGTGCTACACCATATGAGGAGCCTTTCACTTGCCAATCATTCTGGCGACCACCCGTCAATACATGCAGATCATCAGTAACACTAAATCGTGCCGTGAAGTAAAGAGCATTTTGGTCACGAGTTATATCTGAGCCGGTTAGGCCGTCATTAAAGGTTGGTTTTGCTGTATTGCCATCCCACTGGTCAAATGCAGGTAAAGCAGGGAAGCCATTGCCGGTTGTGTAGTCATATAGAGAAACTTCTACCCCTTCCATTGATGATTGATTTGCGCCAACAACGAATTCGTGTGAACGGCCAAATAATTCAAAATCACCAGATAAATACACATCAACTAAATCATGCTTATTATCATTGTCGTATTCACTGGCATAACCAAATAATCCTAATTCGGTAACTTTGTCTGGCGTGCCGTAAACATAGAATAACTCGGTATCTTCATCAGTAGTTTTATGGGAATATGTACCTCTAAGCTGCCAGTTGTTATTAAAAATGTGGCTAATTTCAACAGCGGTATTTTCTTTTTTAACATCCCAGTTTGACCAGTCAGCAGACGTATTGGTTGATACGTCATAATCAGTTGCTGTACCGTCGGTATAAAATAGCGGATTTGCGCCCCAGTTATTACCTTTCGCTTGGCTGTCGTTAATCGAATGGCTTAGGGATATTTGCGTATTCTCTGATAACTGGTGTGCTAAAAATACATAAAAAACATTTTTTTCGGTTTGGTATCTATCAAGATATGAGTCTGCGTCTTGATTAACAACAACGCCGCGTATTGCTGTTGATTCCGAAAGATTCATACTGCCATCAAGCTCTAATCGACGATTACTCCAACTACCCACAGAGCCATTAATGGTTAAACTGTTATCAGCAGTAGGGCGCTTACGGATAAAGTTAATGGTTGCAGAAGGGTTGCCAACACCAGTCATTAAGCCATTAGCACCACGAATAATTTCAATGCGATCGTAAATTGCCGTGTCTTCATCGGCATGATTATTCCCAGAGCTTAGCGGTAAGCCAACACCGTCAATTTGAAAGTTGGTAATGTCAAAGCCACGCGCGGTGTAATAAGTTCTATCAGTTTCAATACGTTCAACGTTTACACCCGTAGCGGTATCTAACACTGCATCAATATCGGTTAGTTGATAATCATGCATTTGGCTGTCGGTAATAACAGACACTGATTGTGGAATGTCAATGATATCTAGTGCCAATCTAGAAGCCCCACTAGCGCTATGTGCATTATACCCTTTTAAGTAACTTCCTTTTACTTCAATGACTTCTAGCTCATTATTTGCTTGTGCATGGTGAATACTTGCTAATGATATAGCTATGGCGATAGACGAAAGTTTTGTTAAATTCATGCGGCATTTTCCTAGTTGCCTGTAAAAGTTGGCCGAGATATTACAATAAGCAAACGACAATGTAAATGCTAATGATTATCATTAAGGTATATGGTCAGTATTTATATTGAAGTTATACTCACAAAGAGTAGAAAATTGCTTTTAATGAGATGACTTTGTCTTTGATATAAATAAGAATATAGGTAAGAAACTCAATTTACTTCTAAAATAGGTAAATAGAGGCAACTTTTTATCTTTTTGGACTCACTTGCATGAGCTTACTTTTTCTATATGTTTTTGTTGCAATTATATTTTCTTTTCTCTGTTCTATTCTCGAAGCTGTGTTGCTAAGTGTTAACTCAGCTCATATTGCGATGTTGATCAAAAAAGGTAAAAAGTCAGGAGAGCTACTGAAGCAATGGAAGAAAGATATCGATAAACCTTTGGTTGCTATTCTCACCTTAAACACTATTGCCCATACTATCGGTGCAGCTGGAGCAGGCGCACAAGCGGCGATAGTTTTTGGTAATGTTTATGTTGGGATTTTTTCTGCGGTATTAACTTTATTAATACTTATTTTTTCAGAAATTATTCCCAAAATGCTTGGTGCCAGATATTGGAGACCTTTAGCAGGTATTTCAGCCCATACTTTAAGCTATATGATTTGGTTTTTATACCCGCTAATAAAAGTAGCGCAAACGCTCACCAGTCGATTCAAAAGTGACAATACCCTCAGTGGTTTTAGTCGAGAAGAGTTTGCTGCCATGGCTGAGCTGAGCTCAGAGGAAGGGCAGTTAGAAGCACAAGAAACACACTTTCTCAAAAGTCTGCTACATTTGCGAAAAATGCGCGTGAAAGATGCTATGACTCCCAGAACGGTAATTTTCAGCTTGTCAGAAAAATTGCTGGTTGAAGAGTATTATCATAAGTACGATAAAGTGTTTTTTTCTAGAATTCCCGTATACAAAGATCACATCGAAAGCATTATCGGTTATGTGTTTCGAAATGACTTACTATTGGCGCAGGCCCGTGATAACGGGCAGCAACCATTAAGCAATTATATGCAGCCAATTCCTACCGTGCTAGAAACAATACCAATACAAACCGTTTTCAATCAACTACTTGAAAGCAGAAAGCATATCATGCTGGTTATTAATGAATATGGTAGTGTACAAGGAATTATTACCTTGGAAGACGTCATTGAAACTGCACTCGGCTTAGAAATTGTCGACGAAAAAGACCAAGCAATTGATATGCAACATGAAGCCCGGCGACTTTGGCGTAAACGTGCTAAGCATAAAGGCATCGATATAGATTTGTAAATGCATTTAGGTAATATAGAAAAATGACCAAGAAAGGCTGTCGCCCTTCATGGCCCATTATATTAAAGATTAACTTATAATTTTCCGATGTCTTATCACTTCATAGGCAATGCTATCCCAGATTTCAGTGTTATAGCCTTGGTACAAGTCATGTTGAATTGCAGAGCATAACGACAAGGTATCTGCAGATAAGTTGAGCGCAATTAAATAATTACGCTCAACGACTATAAACTGCTTTTTATAAGGTAATAGCCACCGGTTTTTTGGGTTTGATGATAACGCCTGTTGAGCTTCTTCAATAGTGGCAAACCACAAATTCAGAAACACACCACAAGCATTGTTGTAGAAAAAACTGCCCATATCAGTTTGGCTATGGGGTTGTTCATTTCCAGACAATATCAACTGAGCATGATGCCAATTTTCAAAGCCTAATTGTTGCGATACCATTACTAAACAATGCTTTAGTTTTATCTCACCAGCTAAGGTTAGCCCTAATCTTTTCATCTGCAAAGTAAGCTTTACTGATATTGGTTGCTTACCATTAAGACTTTTCAACAGTCGCTTTGCCTGCGTTTTTACTTCATTAAGAGCAATATTCATCATGCCACCTAATTAAGCGTAAGCTTCAAAGAAAAGTTATTACTAGCACCCAAAGACAATTCAAAGTTTGCTTCTAAGGCCAACACTGATATTGAGTCGTAATGACCAATTAAAAACGATGCAATAAGTACTGTGAGCGCAAGTCGGAAAATAAAAAAATGCCTGTTGGCTAAGTTTATTTTCGTACTAGTATAATGATGTTGAACACATCGATGTCTGTTTTGAGAAATCATAATTCAATTACCTCTAAGTATTATTGGCATTCCGCAAAGCCTACTTAGTTCGTATTGAACTGATTAATATTTGATATCAGAGTGAATTCATCTTTGGCGGAAAAGGCGTCTCTGCAACCTGAAAGTAGTGTAAGGAAAACTAGGGTGTAAGTCAATCGGGCAGTATTAGCTTGATCAGAATGTAATCTCAGCCCTGCTTATATCATGGTAAATACAGGCTCAACATATTGAAGTGCATCACGTTATTAGTAAGTAATTGCAAAAACGCGACATTTTGTCGCAATGTTAAGGCAAAAAAATATAATAAAGTATCAACTTACTTTTTAAGAAGTTAAAAATAATAAGTTGTTATGAAAAATTCAATCAAACTTTCTCTCCTTGCCCTTATCGTAAATCAGTATTCCAGCGCTACATTGGCAGAAAATAACGCCACAATTGTCAATTTAGGCGATAATGATTTTGAACGTATTACCGTTACCGCAGCAAGGCGAGAGTCATTAGATACCGATCTCGCCATGTCGGTTCATGGCATTGGTAAAACAGAGCTAGCCTTTGATAATGGTCAGCACGTTGCTGAATCGCTCAACAGTATTTCAGGTGTATTGATTAACCAGCTTTCTGGTGGGCAAGGGCATAAAGCGTCAATAAGAATGCCAATGAATACCAGTGGTTATTATCTCTATTTACAAGACAATATTCCTTTGCAATCTCCGGCATTTTTTAATCACAATGCCTTATGGTGGTCCAGCTTTAATTCCAATGTTGCACGTTTAGAAGTATTAAAAGGTGCTGGCACAGCCTTATATGGTTCGGGTGCTGTCGCAGCAACG
The DNA here is from genome assembly GCA_913062815.1 of uncultured Colwellia sp. GTDB lineage: Bacteria > Pseudomonadota > Gammaproteobacteria > Enterobacterales > Alteromonadaceae > Colwellia. The sequence continues at coordinate 189,231 of CAJXWZ010000002.1, forward strand.
GTTAATGTGTTATCAGCTAATGTAGCAAATACAGCCCAAACCAATGTCGATATAGTCGCGGGTGACGATGCATATACTAAAATACAAGCAAGCCATAGCGATAAAACATCAGACACTCAAGGCTTTAGAGTTGCAGGCTCTTTTTTGAAAAATGAAGGCTGGCGTGTTCATACTGGCTCTGAACGTGCAGAAGTAACATTTCGTCATGAGTTAGAACTAGAGAATAGTGAGCGTTTAGTGACTTCACTGGTAGCCTCAAATCTAGAGCAAGAAATGGCTGCGAGTTTGAAAGCCGATGTATATGAAGAAGATAGAACAGATTCTGGTCTTTCTGATACCGTTTTGGCAAGTGATCCCTTACGCAAAAGCAAGTATATGCGTTTCTCTGCTCACTGGGACAAAAATGAAGGAGATAATTACTATTCAGTCATCCCTTATTACCGATATCGTACTAATGATTATACCGCTACCTGGAACAGCAATATGCCTAAGGTTGAGTCACAAGTACAAACATTAGGCGTATTGGCCTTAGCGAGTTTTGAAATAGATAACGAGAGTAGTACAACATTTGGCTTAGATATTGAGCTAACTGAAGGCGAGCAACTGTCATATCAGCCACTTGATTTTACCACCTCAGGTTGGAATGCAGATACCTATGTTCAAGGTGAGAAGTTTTATGACGATACCACTCGATATACAGCGCTTTCTCCTTATATTCAGTACCAGCAAAGTTTGACTGAAAATCTCGACTTAACTATAGGCGCACGTTATGACTATGCTAAATATGACTTTGACAATCACTTGCAAGTCATCGGTGATATTGGTCATGGCAACATAAGTCTTGAAGACAGAAGTGACGACTTTAATCATGTTAGCCCCAAAGCGAGTTTAAATTACCACTTAACTGCCAATAGCAGTATTTATGCACGCTATGCCAATAGTTTTCGCTTACCGACCGCAGGCAGTTTATATCACCTAACCACAAAGGATGATGGCAATGCTCAAGCCGTCGATGCTGAAATATCAGACACCTATGAAATTGGCTATAAAGCTAACTGGCAATCAGTGACATTAGATACTGAACTTTACTATATGGATGTTGATGACGGCATTATTCATGCGTATAACGATGCGGGTCAGCGTTATTTAACAAATGCTACCCGAGTAACTCATAAAGGCGTCGAATTGGCGGTTACATGGCAAATTAATAAAGCGTTAAATATCAGTACTGCTTATAGTCGTTCTACGCATGAATTTGATGACCATGACGATTTCTCCGGTAATGAAATGGCATCAGCGCCTGATTATATTGCTAATGTGCGCATCCGCTATACACCTACTTTTGTTGAAGGCTTGAGCGCCATGCTAGAAATACAATCTATTGGAGAATACTGGTTAGACGATGCCAACAGCCAAGATGATAGCGGTGATGATCGAATTGAAGACGGCTATACTGTTGGCAATTTAAAAGTACTGTATCAAGTGTCAGCGCAGTTTAGCTTAAATGCCAGAATTCTTAATGTCACCGATGAAAACTATATTCAAGAAGGTACATACCGTTATGGCTCTGTGAGTTACTCTCCGGGCGCACCAAGAACTGCCTATATTGGCCTTAGTTATCAGTGGTAAAGGAGGTCATTAATGTTAAATCAATTTCTTAAATTCATAATAACATCTGCACTTATTATATCAGTCTCTGTCAGTATTGCGGCTGAACATAAACATCATACTGAAAAGCCTGCTGTTAACCATACTTGCACAGGTAATGACATTAAGTGCGCAAAAACAGTAACAAGTGCTTTTGCACCTAACGGTGATTTGTGGCGTTTGTGGGTGTCTAACGAAAGTATGTACTTTCAAATATCGACAGATGAAGGCGTAACCTTTTCTAAAGCAAAACAAGTGGCTATTGCAAAAGAAAAAATAGCTGCGCGCAATGAAAACCGGCCCAAAATTGGTTTTGATAATTTTCAAGGGGTCTATTTATCATGGGCTATGCCCAGAGAGCGAAAATATACTGCCGATATTCGCTTCAGTTATTCAAAGGATTATGGCAAAACCTTTACCACGCCGATAACCGTTAATGATGACAACCTATTAGCAGGGCACAGCTTCAATGAGATGCTGGTTAGCGGAGAAGGGGATATCAGTCTTAGTTGGCTTGATGGACGACTAGCGCACAAGCAACGTCAGCAAGGCAAGAAAATCAATGGCTCTGCCTTGTATTTAGCTAAGGCCAACATGAGGAATAATGAAACTCAGTTTAGCAACGATTCTCTCGCCGTGAATACCTGTGTTTGTTGTCGTATCGCCATGACGGTTAATCAGCAAGATGAACTTGCGATTTTTTGGCGTCACATTTATGGCGATAACATGCGCGAATTTGCTCTGCTTACCTTGTCGGAAAATAGCCCAACGCCAGAGCCAATCCAAATTAGTCATGATCAGTGGCAAATTAACGGCTGTCCTCATCAAGGAGGGGCAATTAGCATAGACACCGATAATACTTATCATATGGTGTGGTTCAATTTAGGAGATAAAGGCAAAGGCATTTTTTATGCCTACTCTCATGACCAAGGTCAAAGCCAATCAACCTCATTGAAAATAGGAAATACTCAAGCACAAGCATCGCATCCACACATTATGCAGTACGATAATACTGTAGATATTGTATGGACTGAATTTACCGGTATTGAGCATCAGTTGTGGCATCAACAATCTAAAGATAATGGTAAATCGTTTGCTGATGCCAAGCCCTTAGCACAAGCAAGGTTAGGCTCTGATCGCCCTTTTATCATCAAAAAACGCGGGTTAAATTTTGTTAGCTGGCACCGACCAAAACAAGGGCACTTACTGCAAGCACTATGAAAATGGCAATGAAAATAAAAAATTATTTATCTGTGGTACTAACCATACTTAGCTGTACTTGCTTTGGCAGCTTTGCTAATGCAAGTATTACTGAGTTTACGCAAGCTAATTTCGAACAAATGAAGCAAGATAACCAAGGCAAACAATGGTTAATGTTACTGTGGTCTGTTGATTGCCCGCCCTGCTTCAAAGAGCTAGCGTTAATTCAAACTATTCGCCAAAAAGAGCCTAATATCAATATCGCCATTGTAAATGTTGATACTGAGCTAGAAGCAGAAAAGCAGCGAGCAAGCGTGTTAGTTTCGTATGGGTTAACCGATTTGAATAATTACTATTTTGCCGATGGCATGGCCGCTAGAAACCGTTACCTTATTGACCCTACTTGGTATGGCGAGTTGCCACGCAGTTACTTTGTCGAAACTAATGGTACTTTTCATGGCAAGAGTGGCTTAGTGAATGAGCAGCTGCTTTCTCAGTGGCTACTTACAGATAAGTAGCCAAATATCCCTTTGAGTAAACAATTAATGTTGAGCTAACCATGCTAGGGTATGTGACCAAAGCACTTTAGATTTTTTACTGAAAAATTTCATATGGCCAATTTCTTCAAGTTGGTAGTGTTGAGGAGATAAGGTAAGCGTTTCGGCTGGCAATTTAGGAAACACTGAAATCATATCAGCAACATTTTTATTTATAGCAATGTCGTCATCTACCGCATTTACCCACATTGAGGGAAAGTTTAATTCGTTGTAGTAATGTTTATGTACAGTTTTACCAAAGGCTGTTTTTACATAACCTCGGCCATTGCACCATTGTTGCCATTGCCTCGAAACACGCTTAGGTAAAGGCTCACCCATGCCTACCCATTGTGACTTGGTATGACCGAATAAAGCATTACTTAATGGAATGAAGATATTCATAAAAAAATGCGCTTTTATCAAGTTTATTTTTGCCATGTTTTTCAAACAACCAGAAGAGCAAGCGAAATTAAACATTGAGCTTAATTCCCCTGCGTTTGGCATTAAACCGACTAGTTGACCACCAGCGCTATGTCCTACTAAATGATATTTGCACTCAGGAAAGGATTTCTTTAGCTGTTCAAAAGCGGCGGGCATATCTTTTTCGCCCCAGCACTGAAGTGTAGCCTCACTTTTGGTAACACTTTCTGTTATCGAGCCACCAATGCCACGGTTATCAAAGGTGATCACGCCATAGCCATGTTCAGCAAGGTGAGTGGCAAAATTGTTGTAAAACTGTCTTTTAATACCTGTGGCAGGAGCCATCAATACCGCGCCAACTATTGCTGTTGTTGGTGTATAGCTTGTTGCGGCTAACTCTACTTGGTCAGCACAAACTATCTTTAACTCACTCGTGTCTATTTTTTTCATACATAGTTTTATTTTTAAACGATGAAATCATTCTATACCTGGTCATACCAGCTTTCAAGTATCTAACACAATCACTTTTATGGTTAAACTTTATGCTAATTAAATAGTGCTTGTTCAAGGTACGAGGGGTGTCGTATAGTCGTTGTTTGAAAATAACTATAAAATTCGTTAGCTATTTACGCTGATAAATAAGGAAACTTGGATGAATCATAAAATATTCGTATTACTAATCACTTGTCTGTTTTGTTTCACCGCGTCCACCAATGCTGAACAAAGCGCAGCACTGGCAATGCCAGACAGTTACAGTGCCGAGACAGCCAAAAAAATACTCGAACAGGGAGGAAATGCTGTTGATGCAGCAATCGCTGCTCAATTTGTATTAGCGGTGACTTTACCCGAAGCAGGTAATATCGGTGGTGGTGGTTTTATGACTATTTATAAAGATAACAAGTCGGATTTTCTCGATTATCGTGAAGTTGCTCCTAACCGAGCACACAAAGATATGTACTTAGATGAGCAGGGCAATGTTATACCTAACTTATCTTTATACGGAATTTTGTCTTCAGGTGTGCCAGGAACAGTTGACGGAATGTGGCAAGCGCATCAGAAATATGGCAGCAAAACATGGCAGGAGCTGCTAAAACCTGCAATTAGCTTAGCTGAAGCCGGTTACATTGTTCACCCTGTCATGCAGGACTTAATAACATGGCGTATCAATAGTTTCAAAAAACAGGGCATTGAAGTTAACTTTGCCAAGTATTTTGCCCATGCAAAAGCTGGCGATGTTTTTAAACAGCCGGAGCTAGCGAGCACGTTAAAGCGTATTTCTAAATTTGGGAGAGATGGTTTTTACCAAGGCAAAACAGCGAAAATTATCAGTCAATTCATGAAAGCCAATGGCGGCATTATCAACGAGCAAGATTTAGCCAGTTATCAAGCTAAGTGGCGTAAACCTATTGTGCAAAAATGGCGAGAATACTCAGTGATTACTGCACCACCACCAAGCTCTGGTGGTTTAGCCATTATGCAATGGTTAAGCATGTATGATCTTGTTAAAGGAAATCAAAGTTATAGCCATAACTCAACAGAATATATTCATTTACTATCAGAAGTAGGCAAGCGAGTTTTTGCCGATAGAGCTGAGTATTTGGGCGATCCTGATTTTATTGATGTGCCTACGCAATCCTTATTAACGCATGGTTATTTAGCTGCGCGCAGTAAAGATATCTCCCTCAATAAAATATCGGTTACTAAAGACATAGCGCCTGGTTTGGAAGAAAGCTCAGATACCACGCATTTCTCCATCGTTGATAAATGGGGCAATGCAGTGTCAAACACAACTACAATTAATTATACCTTTGGCAGTGGTGTCATAGTTGAAGGCGCTGGTTTTATCTTAAATGATGAAATGGATGACTTTAGCGCGAAAGCTGGGGTAGCCAATGTCTTTGGCGCTATTGGTGGCACGGCAAATGAAATTCAACCAAAGAAACGTATGCTTTCTTCCATGTCGCCAACCATCTTGTTAAATAATGGCAAAGTAAGCTTGGTTACCGGCTCTCCTGGTGGCACCACTATTATTAGCTCTGTATATCAGTCGATACTTAATACCATTGAATTTCAAATGGATGCAGACAAAGCCGTAAATTCACCAAAGTTTCATCATCAATTATGGCCAAAAGATCAAATTAAGCATTACCCAGGTATTGATACGGATGTTTTAGAGTCGCTACATACCCTAGGGTACAACACCAAGGAGCATGCATTTGGCGACTTACAAGTTATTGTCAGTAAGAATGGTAAGCTCCAAGCAGCCTCAGAAGCCAGTAAGTACAGTAGAGGCGTTTCGCTTATTATTAACTAAATAGTATTGGTAATGTGCTGAGTTAACCTGCGACAGAAGTGATAGCTTCTGTGTAAACATCAAAAAACTCAGGTTATATAATAAACGTGCTTAACCATTTATATGGGTTAAATGGTTATCCCATTTTAACTGTGAAAAAGATAACGATAACTTTTTGTCTGTGGGGCGAGTGGTAACTTTGCTTGCTATAACGTGCCCTTTACCACTGGTGGCGTATAATTTGTCGATGTGAGTTAAACCTGCACCGTCGGCAAATCGTTCACTACTTAAATACTCACCTTTACTTAATGACCAATAACTAATTAAATCAGCTCTTGGGCAACTAATGGCTGCAATATCAAGGTTGTCGTCAATACAAACACTGGCCGTATATTGATTCATTCGACGCCAAGTATTTTCGTCAGCCGATAAATATTGCAACGCATCTTCTCCGTGGTGAGAAATTGCCAAAGGTACTAAATCTGTTTTAGTGCCTTGGTACTGTAAGCCAGCAATAACTTTACCTTTTTTACTCACCGCTAAATGACGAATACTGAGCTGGTTATTATCTAGGCTATAAGAGTCAGTTACTTTACCCGTGCTTAAATCTAAATAAGCAAGATTAGGCGCCATGGTCGCAATGTTCAGTTTTTTTCTAGGTTGCTCAGGATGGGTTTGAATGCCGCCATTGGCAATAACTATATTATTGCCATCAGGCATTAAGCCTAATTGATGTGGACCAATGCCACCAGAAGCATATTGTTCAAGCACTTGATAATTCTGCGCATCACGTACCACAATCAGGCCATTGCCGGTGGCAAAATCGTTTTCACTGGTCAGTAAAATATTGTGATCCGCTGCAATGATACCGTGACCATAAAAATGAGTATTATTATCGGCATTGATCTCTTTGATGATAGTACCGTTGACAAAGTCTACTTCTAAAATGAAGGTGCCGGGCCTACGGGCAAATATTAATGCATGACCCGGCTTACTGGCTATAGCAATGGCATCATGTCCGCGTGCTGGTAGCTTGATTTGATTAATGATTTGGCCATTAAGATCAAAAGCAGCAACAAAGTGTTCATTGTATTTATTACTACAAGCACTGACTAACCATTGTTTTTGGCTTTCAGCAAAAGGAAGAGTACCTATTGCTGTCGCTGAGCTGGTTGCCGCTGCGGCCATTAAAAACTGTCGACGTGATATCATAAGCTGTCTTCTTTACTCACAACTAAAAGCTGTATTTTATGCCAACAATGGCTTGGCGTGGTTTACTTGAACGTGCGCCAAATGGGCGGCGTGATACAATCACAGCGTCATCGGTGAGGTTATCAATTTTGCCATATAGCTTTAACGAGTCATTAAGTTGATACCAAGAAGATAAGTCAATTTGTTGAATATCTTCTGTATAGTATCCTTCTAGTTCAGTTGCCGTGCCGGCGGCTTCTAACATTGCTGCTACATACTTAAACAGCAATGACACTTGCCAATTTTGGTGGGCAATAGTCACTTCAACGCTTAGTTGATTTTCAGGTAAGTAAGGTAATTCATCCCCTGCACTTACATTGCCCCATTGTGAAAAAGTCGATTGAAAGCTATTTTGAAACTCTGACTGAGTAAAGGTGTAGGCAAGGTTAATGGGCATTGATAAATTATTACTAATATTAAAACGGGTATTAAAGCTCGCTTCAACACCGTAAACATCAACTTCACCGCCGTTAAATTCTTGACCGAGTTGCGCTAAACAACCGTTAGCAAAAGTACAGTTACCCTTTAGGTTACTGTAGTCATTAAAGAAACCAACAAGCTCTGCTTTAGTTTGTTCATCACTGTAGCGCAGACCAAATTCGTAATTCCAACTTTCTTCTGGGTCGATGCTGCTATCTTGTCCGGGGCTATTAGGTACATAGCCTTTATTAACACCAAATAGCGCACCTAGTTGCTCAGTAATTTTATAAAATGCACCAACCCCTGGCATGACTACCGTGGTATCGTTTTTTAGCGCACTTTCTTGTGCGCCGGTTTGTAAGTTGTAGCTTATGGCTTCGCCTTCAATATATTCAACCCTTACACCGGCACTCAAGTTCAGCTGACCAAAGTCTAAGTTCGCGTTAGCATACGTTGCTAGTGCTGTGGCAGTATCTTCATTGTGCGTAATGGTTGCTCTGTTACCAAATAAAGATAAATGGCCGCTTTGCATCACATATTCATCAACTCTGTGATTTCTTGCCACTTGATCTTGATGCAAGCGCACACCAACATCTATGGCTACATCAGCAGCTAACCAACGGGTATCCCAAAATAATTTTGATTCAATGCCTTGTGAATAGAACTTTCTATCATTGAGGGTGAACAATAAACGCTCTTCTTGGGTAAGCGAATCACGCTCTCCGGTTAACACTTCCATATACAAGGCGTTGATACCGGTATCTGGCGAAGTCAGAATAGTCGCCATACTACGGTTGGTATTAAAACTATTAAATCGGTCCCAATCTCGGTCAAAGTCTTTTCGGTACGCTTGGGTATAAATACTGGTATCATCATTGAGTTCAAGGTAATGGGAAACTTGAAACTGGTAATGCTCCCAATCCATTTTGTCATTTTCGCTAGCCACATAACGGCGTGTTGGCTTGAGGGAAAAATCAGCATCAGATAAACCTAAATAGGTTTCATGGGATACTTCTTCACCATAACCCATTTTTACTTGCCAAAACTGGTAGTAATCAGTATTTTTTGGGGTAAAGTTTGCCTTGAAGATCACTTCACTTTTATCAAAACCGGTATCCTTACTCGCGCCACCGTTAGTGTCTAAGTCTTTAAAGCCGTCAGATGAAAGGGTGATACCTTCTACTAAAAAGCCGAGTTCGCCGATATTGTTTATATCGAAACTCTGACTATAAAAACCATGGGCTTTTTGATAATTGGTTTCGCCGTAAGCCAGATCAATTTCCGCCTGAGGACCATCGTCAATGGTTGCGACAGCGCGAGATACCATATTAATCGCACCACCAACGGTATTAGGGCCATATTTAATGGCTGCCGGGCCTTTAAATACTTCCACTTGTGTCATCCGTGAAATTAACGGGAAATAATAAGCGGCTGGTGCTGCATAGGCGGCTGGCGCAATTAATATCCCATCTTCCATCAAAGCTATTTTGCTACTTCGCTCAGAGGTGGCACCGCGTAAACCAATATTTGGGCGCAAACCATAACCGTCTTCTTCGCGAATATAAACGCCGGGAACCGATTGTAAAACGCGATGGATATCATCAAACTCATTAAGCGCTAATTGTGCTTCACTTAATACGAAGGCTGAGCCAATGGCTGTTTCCAATTCATTACGTTGACCAAAAATACTGATCACTTCAACTTGCTTGTTGGCTGCTGCTTTGCTGTTATTGTCTTGCTCGTTTGCCGTCTCTTGCGTACCTTTTGCTTGTTGTGCAAAAGCAGGGCAAGCGCAAGCGAGCAATAACGAAATGGCAATTTTACTTACTCTCATGTTTCAATCCGGTGAATATGTTTAAGTTTTAACGGTAAATGTATTGTGTTCAATCAATTAAAGACTAATCACCATCATTTGAGTTGAAGCCAATATTTATATCAGTGGCCTGAATAAAGTCCGCCGTAAGCACATCTCTTAGCTCACGAATTCTTTGTATTAATTCGGTTATTTGCACGCGGCTATCTTCATCATTCAGCAGTTGTGCAAACGTCATATTGCTGTCTAGGGCATTTACCGAAACTTCTATGGCGGCAATTTTAGCGGCCATATCTGTGCTAATGGCTGGTTGATCAAAATGGTCCGTTAAAATGTCATCAAAACCATGGTCATTATTGGCGGTAAATAATTTGCTAAAGCTGGCTATATTTACCTTAATGCTAGTGATAACTTCATTGCTATAGGTAAACTCCGCTATGCTTGGTTGTCCCGGTGCTACATCTGCTAGCGGTTGCAATAGCTTTTCATCTTTTACCCGTTCAACTTGTTCAAGCCAGTTAGTGACTAGTTCTTCAACTGCATCTTTCTTACTGGTGAACTCGCCGGTGCCACCGGTTAGTGAGTCAACATAATTGCCAGCTGACGCTTGCCACTCAGTGTTTACGTCAGTTGTAATGTTGACTAAATTTTCACTTATCGCTTGTACTGCTTCACAACGTTTGGCTTTATCATCAGCAGACAATAGTGACGCTTGAGCTACATCAGTGAAAAGTAGTATTTCAAGGGCTGGTATGCCTTGGCCGCCGACATTTCTGCCAGACACATACTCCGCCGTTAATGGCTCTGCACTCAGTAATAAACTATTTAAACCATTCTCAACAGCACTATTACTATCAGGCCAAAATTCAATGCGCAGGTTTCTACTGCTGGTCAGCACTGGACCTACTTTTAACCATTGAATGTCTTGCCAGCTGGCGTTGAAATCACCCCAGCTTTGCTGCAAGGTTTCTAAATCAGTGTTAGTTGCCGTGGTTAAGGCACAAAAATTGTTACTTTGGGTCGATAATAATTGTGCTTTATCTTGCAAGTCTTGATAGCTTGGTAATATATAGTCAGTAGCTAAACCCGTTAACCATAAGCCAAATTGCTCATCATCTGTAGATGTTGGCGTAGTAGGTGTGGTTGGCGTTATCGGCGTTACAGGATCAGGCGTATCTGTACCGCCACCGCCGCCACAAGCAGCTAAAGTTAACGACAAAGCTAGCATGGGTATTGTTTTAAATGGACTTAACTTGAAAAAATGAGACATAGTCTTTCCTAAATTGATTTTAAAAACATCAACAATGCTTGGCGTTGATCTTTAGTTAATTGCGTAAACCTTGTTTGAGCTGGCAGCGCTTCACCGCCATGCCATAAAATTGCTTCAGTAATAGTGCGTGCTCTACCGTCATGTAAAAAACGTTGTTGGCCGGTAATCGTTTTCTGTAAACCTATGCCCCACAATGGTGGTGTGCGCCATTCGTTACCATTGGCTGCAAATTCATAAACTCCATCTGCTAATCCGTCGCCCATATCATGCAAAGCAAGATCGGTATAAGGCCATATGGTTTGATTGGCCAAGCTCGCTTCACTATAATTTTTATCAGTAAGGTAACTTGGCGTATGACACTGAGCACAACCTAATTGATGAAACAATTGCTGGCCTTGCTGCTTTTTAGGCTTAGCTAAACTACGTGCCGGTGGCACGCCTAATAAACCGTTAAAGCTAATCACTAAATCAAGTAACTTATCTGGAATTTCAACCGCTTGATGGCCGCCCAATTTACTGGCTTGTTGGCAAAGCGTTTGTTGTTTAGTACAGGAGTCAAGGGGAAAATAGCTGTTCGTTATGCCAATATCATCACGAAAAGCTGCCGCCACTTGTTGGGCAAGATTCGGATGTTTCGCTTTAAAACCAAAACGGCCTAGTTCAACGTTACCGGTTTTAATGTCAACAACACGGTTGTATTTAGCAGAAATGCCATCTTGGTTTACGTCTTCGCTATCCTCTTGTGCCAATAAATCCTGGTCACTAATGGCATCAAGTAAACCCGCACCAAAAATATTTGGCGCAAATCTGGGCGAGGGCAGGGCATGCTCAGGTAACTCGCCGTAATCTAAACGCGTTAACGCGTAGCTTGGTTGTTGTAACTGATAAACTTCGCCATCGGCAAACTGACCATTAATGGCTTGATAATCGAGTTGCAGCCAAGCTTCACCACGCGGTACGCTGGTTAACTTTCCGTGCATAAATTGAGTAAAACGGGGCTGAATCTGCCCGCCATAAACATTGTTATTGTGGTTCATATTAGGCTTGTCAAAACCCAGTCGAATAATCAAAGCTTTGGGCAAAGACTCTCCTGCGACTGACATTTCTGCTCGAGCGCCTGCTCGGTGACAAGCTATACAAGATCTGGCATTGAACAAGGGGCCTAAACCGTCACGGTCCGCCGTAGTGCTTGGTGCTATAACCCAAGGATCTCTAAACAATGAAAAACCGGTCCAAAAGTCCAGTTGCTCTTTCTTGCTGGCACCTTTTCCGGGATAAACAAAGCTGCGCTTCGATAAACGTTTTACTGTCATCTCGCCACCAGCTTTGGCTTGTAAGGCTAATGTTTTTTCATCAAGCTTAATTTCATCACCTACACTTGAAAACGCCAGCGTCAGCGTAGTGACAGAACAAAATATTAACGACAAGGCAATAACGATTTTAGCTACTTTGCTCATGCTATAACGACTCAACAAAATCAAGTAGTTGTTGACGTTGGCTTTGCTCAAGCGCCATAAATGCTGCTTTACGAGAAGCCGCTTCGCCCTCATGCCATAAAATAGCTTCTTCTATTGTTCGGGCTCTACCATCATGCAAGAAAGTCGATTTTGGGTTAACGGTTTGTACTAAACCAATGCCCCAAAGTGCCGGTGTTTTCCATTCAGAGCCAGAAGCATCACCTTGAATAAGGCCATCAGCCAATCCTTCACAACGTTGCACATACATACATTCAGCACCTGTAGTACAACTTTCGCCAATAGCCGTTTCACGGGTTACTGCACATGAGCCACCCATGTCATGTAACAATAAATCGGTGTAAGGAAAAATCGTTTGTGCAGACAACATAGCGATAGGCTCAGGGTTTTCTTCTAAGCCCGTTAAGGTCAATTTACCCAATACACTACCTTGTGCTTCACCTGTTACATGCCTTGGCGTATGACAATCAACACATTGTGTTTCGAAAAACAACGTTCTACCGGCGGCAATATTTGCATCCCATGCTTTGCTATTGTCGTCATAGCCTCGACGAGCAGGCGCGCCTAACGTACGGTTATAAAACTCAACCAGTGCTAAATTTTTATCTGAAAAATCTGGCTCGGTATCCACTTTACTTTCTTGTGCTGCCACCATTTGGCAAGCAATTTGTTGCTCGGTACAAGCTTCGTTCGGAAATATACTGGTTGAAATACCAATATCACCGCTATAGGCACCAGCCACTTGTTGTAAAACCGAGGTGTTTTGCGCTTTATAGGCAAAGCGGCCTAGTTTGGTTTCACCACTAATAGTATCAACGGCTATGGAAGCGCGACCTGAAATGCCATTGCCATCACTATCATCTTCATCGGCAAGGGCAATAATATTGCCGGCTGGAATAGCATCAAGCAAACCTACGCCGAAAGCTTGTGGAGCAACACGGGCAGAAAAGCGAATGTTCTCCATAAAAGGGCCAAAGCTTAAATCTTTTACTTTATAAACTGGCTTTCTGAGTTCATAGGCCGTGCCATCAGGGTAGGTGCCGTTGATAGTTTCATAGTCAATAAAAGGGAAAGCTTCACCGAATAATTGTGTACCATTAATTGAACCATCATGAACGGATACGCCTGAATTAAAATCAGGGCTAGAAAAACTTTGTACAGCAAACGGTTGTAGCTGGTCTCCGTAAATTGGATCAGCTGCACCAGTGTCATCCCCCAATTTTAGTAACATGCTTAGCATAGGAGCAGTGGCTGAGAGCGGCGCATTACCTCGACCGTCATTAACATGACAACCTTGACAGCTACCTGTACTCAGTAGTGGTCCTATATCTCTATCAGGTGTCCTAAATAAATGATCACCAGTAGTAAAAAAGCCATCATCTTGAAAATCGTCAGCAATCATTTGCGGACGAGTACTAAAAGCATCTTCATTGGACACAAACACCGTGGCATCGCCGCCAGGTAAGTGCTCGTTTTCATCGACTACTTCACTGCTCAGTGGCGTTAAACCACTGTGGTCGACTACAGGTGCGGGTGGCTCAGGTGTTGCCGTAACAGGTGGCTCTGGTGTAGGTGAACTACCACCACCGCAGGCTGTAAGGGCAATGCACAATATGCCAGCAAGCATAACGGGTTGAATCATTGAAAAATAGGACGTGTTTTTCATGTTAGTTTTCCGTGCTGTTTCAACAAAGCGGCCATTGAAACGATAATGAATTTTGGCTCATTAACTTGCTCACAGTTAATGCGCCAAAAGATAAAATTCTTGTTTGGGGGTAACCTAAAAAATAGGCTCGAGAGCCTATTTTTTAATTCACTAATAACTTATGAAAGTAATAGTGTTAAATATCTTCTCCAGTATCTTGGCGAAGATCACCCGCTGTTACGCCTAAGGCGTCAATAGCTTGTTCAATTTCATCGGTTTGTTGTACTAAAGCATTGATTACCGCAACAACATTTTCTTGTTCAATACCTTCTTGAATCAGTACATCAAAAGGCGTACCTGTTTTCGCTTTGGTATCAATAACGGCAGCAGCAGACATGGTTGCTTCAAGTGAAGCGCGCAACGTGTTGGCAAGTTCATGGCTACCTTCCACCACTAATAAGTCGTAGATTGAAGCACCGGTAATGACTTCACCATCAATACGTGTGTACTGGGCGTTAAAGCTGTTTTGCACACCTTTAGCATTTAAGAAAATATCTCTGTGCGTGTTATCACTAAAACATGAATGTTCATCTTCTTGCGAGTCAGTAGTTAAGGCAATGTTTATACGTTCGCCGGCTAATTCACCAAAGCTTAAACGACCCATACCCTCTAAAATTTTCGCTAACGACACATCGCCACCAGCAACAAAGTTGTTGTAATGTGAACCTGTTGCAGGCTCCCATGCTTCAGCAATCGGTGTTAAATCAGCAATCAATAAATCAGCAACGGCTGACAAGTATTGACCACGACGAACACAAATGTTGTCAGTAACAATATTACCTGTACCTGAAGTACAATCGCCTACTGTGTTAGCATAATCAGATACAGGACGTTGGCCGCCACTGTTATCACGGGTACCAGCACCGGCTAAATCTTCATTTAAATCTTGACCCCAAAGTAAAAATTCAACCGCGTGGTAACCTGTAGTTACGTTACGTTCATCTTCACCAAATTCAAAAGCACCCGCAATCGAAGCCGCATCAATAGTTGGGTATGCACTAGTGTTAGCAATAACATTGTCTGTTAAGGCGTTAGCAGGTGTTTCAGGGCCTGAATCGCCGTCAACTTCTACTGCAACATAATCAATAATTGCTTCGCCTAAAGGCCAGGCATTAATTTTACCTTCTGGACCGTCACCTTCTTCGCCTACCGTGCCATCATCTTTAAGGGCATCAATTGGACCAACACGGAAACGATAAACTTCAGTTTGTCCGTAAGGTTCACGTGCAGCCAACCAAGCTTGTTTCGCCGCTTGCATGTTGCTTGCCGTTGGTGTGGCAATAAACGTAGTGATCGCAGATTTCAACTCATATGCTGAAATTAGTGAATCTGAATATGCAGCATAAGCAATATTAGCGTTGGTGGTAATTACATCATCACGTGTAACAAACGTGCTTACGCCATCAGTACCGTTGGTACCGTCTACGCCAGCAATACCAGCAGCACCCGTTTGGCCGTCGTCACCATCATCTACACAGGCAGTCAAAGAACAGGCGACAAGTAATGCAACCGATACTTTTTTAAGATTCAAATTCATTTTGATTTCCATAGCTAAGTTAATAAGAATAATTATCATTTACGATTTTTTCAAGAAGTGTAATGAATTGTAATCGTAATAGCAAGCTTAATACGAATAGTTTTCATTTGATCTTATTGGGGAGGTATAAAATTTTAATATATCAATGGAAGCGCTTGGAATTTAAATGAAAATATTCATTAATTATCACCACACACAAAAGCGTGGGTAACAATGTCACTGGTTAATAAGGCTTGGTTTTGCGGTAATGGCTCATTGCCCGCTAACAGGTAAATAACTTTTTGCCCTTGTTTGGCTAGTTCAATGGCATGTTGAAAATTAATTAATATGGTTGAGGTAATTGCTTGTGGAAATTTTTCAGCGTCGCGGCGTACGTATTCTATTAAATCAATATTTACTTCGTCGTCGTAGAAGACCGCATCGGCAAATTGCATAGCGCGATGGGCATTCAAGGTAAGGTTGTCAGGGTTACCATCTTTAGTATGAATAAAAATAATTTCACCACAGGGCGGGGCAATTTCTTGTTTAATACTGGCGATAAGTTGTTGCTCTGCTTGCTGCTGGTTACCATCAAGCACGGCTTGGCCAATTGGCCCTCGCAAAGTGTTTTCCCAAAAACTACGACGGTTGCGTAAACCTTTCACGCGCACCTTAACGTGTTCACGAAATTTATATGAAAAATCAGCAAGTTTGCCATAGGCCTGAGGCAAGGTTTTTTCAATTTGTTCGCGTAACATGCGAATTAAAATCGGCGAACTGCCAGAGCTAGAAAGCGCTATTATCATCGGGCTTCTGTCAATAATTGCCGGTGTTATATAGGTGCATAATTCGGGTTGATCAACCACATTGGTCAGAATTTTCAGTTCGGTGGTTTCTTGATAAACAGCCTTATTCACCGACATAATATCAGTGGCCGCAATAACCAAATTAATATCGGCTAAGTGACCAGCTTGATAATTATGTTGTAGCCACGTTAAGTTATGCAGGTTAATTAAACGTTCAACCCCTGAGCATACACTTTGGCTCATTACGGTAATGTTGGTTGTCGACTTTAACAACAATTCAATTTTACGACTTGCAACTTCACCACCGCCAATCACCATGGCAGAGAGCTTATTCGCATCAAGAAAAACAGGAAAATATTTCATTAGGTTTTAGTTTATTCGCTGTGCAGTGTGGTTACTAATTGCCACTTTTGTAAAATTCGTTGGTATTGACCATTAGATTTTATGTCTTCAAGCGCATTTTGCAACTGTTCAATTAACTTTTTATCTGTGCCTAAACTGGCAGCAAGATATAAATCGGAAGCAATATCAGGTATTTGATAAACAATACCCACTTGACTAGGGTCTAAGTCTGCATCGGCAATTTCATACTTCCACAAAATATTGTTAGTAAAAGCTAAGTCTGTTCTTTTGCTATACAGCATATGCCAAAGCACTTGGTAATCACTGCTTAAATACATGTTTTTATTTTCAACGAAGCCCTTATTACGCAAATAGGTTTCGGCTAAATCTTGTCTTATACTACCAACGCTATATTTTTTAGCATCGTCTATTGAGTTAACTTTTATACCCTTGTTATTTTTCAAGGTGACTAAATAAGATTTGATCGAAAATAATTTCCCTACCCAAATAAATTTATCTTCTCGCTCCGCGCCTCTCAACATAGAAAAAATAAGGGTATTGTCTCGCTCTAAGGCAATTTGATAACTACGGGCCCATGGCAGTATTTCTATTTTGGCGTCAATATCAGTTTTTACTAGCAGTAAATTAACGATATCGGCCATAGCGCCGGTAATCACGCCATCATCATGAGCATATTGAAAGGGAGGAAGTTTTTCAGTAACGATGCGTAAGGGTTGAGCGTTTGCTAATGAAGAGCATAATAACAGTAACGTTATTAATAAGGCGCTGAAACCGTTCATTAACTTCTCCCTTAGTAGATATTTATATCTATCCTACTATGAAGACTTGGCTCTGTATAGTCGGTAAGTTAACGCTCACTTTATATCACAGACAGTTTTTCCTCACTAATGGCTAAACCGTTCGCATCGCCATAAATAAACTGGCCGGCGGTAAAGTTAAGGCCAGCAAAATTTATCGCTATATTAACCTCGCCAACGCCTAATTTTTCAGTTTTTATTGGGTTACAACCTAACGCTTTTACGCCTAAAGGTAAGGTTGCTATGGTACCTGCATCGCGAATACAGCCATTAATAACTATGCCTTGCCAACCATTACTGACCGCTTTTTCAGCTAGCATGTCACCCAGCAAGGCTCTAGTTAAACTACCTTTACCGTCAACTACCATCACTTTACCGCTGCCATCAGTGGCCACTAATTCTTTCACTTTTGAATTATCGTTAAAGCAAGACACAGTAACAATTTCACCACTAAAAATAGTGTTGCCACCATAATCGGTAAATACTGGCTCAGCTAATTGCAGTTGCTGTTCATAATGATCAAATAAATCAGGCAGAAGATCTAACATCAGTGTTTTATCCGTAATAACAGAATTTGTTCCTACTCTAGCATCAATGAATGATAAACTAGCATCAAGCAAAATTATGATGACTATAAAACCGGATAAAAAATGCCTTGGATACAACTTAGATTAAGCGCCAATGAAGAAACTGCAGAAAAATACAGTGATTGGTTATCAGCCTGTGGTTCACAAGCCGTTACCTTTATTGACGCCAAAGACACACCAATATACGAGCCATTACCCGGTGATGAAGTCACTTATTGGTCTAATACCGTGGTGATGGGCTTATTTGACGCTAGTCATGATATGGACAAGGTACTTAACTATTTAAAAAGTATTCACCCTGACAAAGCACAAATGCGCTACAAACTCGAGCAGCTTGAAGACAAAGACTGGGAGCGAGAGTGGATGGACAACTTCCACCCAATGAAGTTTGGCGAACGTTTATGGATTTGCCCAAGTTGGTGTGAAGTACCTGAGCCTGACGCTGTGAACGTAATGCTTGACCCAGGTTTAGCGTTTGGCACCGGCACTCACCCAACTACCGCATTGTGTTTAACCTGGCTTGACGGCCTAGATTTAACCGGTAAAACCGTGGTCGATTTTGGTTGTGGCTCAGGTATTTTATCATTAGCCGCATTAAAACTTGGCGCTGAAAAAGTCATTGGTATTGATATTGACCCACAAGCACTACAAGCAAGCCTTGCTAACGCTAAGCGCAATAATGTTGACGACAGACTTGAGTTATTTTTACCGGCAGACCAACCAAGCCTCAAAGCGGATGTGGTGGTGGCTAACATTTTAGCTGGGCCACTACGTGAGTTAGCGCCTACTATTATTGAATTTGTTGGTGACCAAGGTTTGCTAGCATTATCAGGCGTATTAGAAGAGCAAGCCCAAACCCTACAAAGCATTTATGGCCAATGGTGTGACATGGCGCCGGTGAGTGTGCAAGAAGAGTGGGTACGTTTAAACGGCCAACGTAAGGTCTAAATTCTAACTCTAGCGCTAACGCGTTAAAACCAGAACAGTCTGGCTGATAGCAATTAATGCGCTTTGTTAGTTGCTATTTCATCAGCGGATATCAAGTTACTTTCATCAACTGCATTACTTAAATCTTCAGCGTTAGCGTGCAAATACACTAACGCGCTTAATACCAAAACAATGGTTGCATAGATTTTGCTATAAGCTTTTATCATGTTCTTTCCCAAAACTGCTACTACTACCAAATACAACGTTCAAATGGCACTTTGGTTGACAATAACAGGGGGAGTTTTTTTAGGGCTAAACCAGTTGTAAGTTAAATTGCTTGTCAGCGTCAACGACCGAAACTTGATTACGGCCTGCGCGTTTAGCGGCATAAGCGGCGCTGTCGGCGTCTGCCAATAATTTATCTAACTCAAAGCCACTGATGTGGGCATCGGTTACACCAAAGCTGGCAGTAATGGTAAAGATAAAACCAGAATCTTCGGTATTAATGTCTTCTATTGCTTGTCGGCACGCTTCAGCACGTTCTTGTGCGGTTTTTTTGTCGCAACTGGTTAATAAAATACAAAACTCTTCACCCCCTAAGCGGGCAAATAAATCATTTTTTCGGCCTAAGTTTTTACAGGCAGTTACGGCTTGCTGTAAAGCCCAATCACCACAGGCATGGCCGTAAGTATCGTTAATTTTTTTAAAGTGATCTAAGTCAAACATAATCAAACTCAGCTCTTGCTCGGCCGATTGACAATATTTTAAAGCTTTGCCAGCCAATTGGGTAAAGTGACCACGGTTAAATATACCGGTAAGCGCGTCATATTCGGCCAACTCTTTTATACGTTTATGGGCTCTCAATAAACGCACGCCCCAAAACAGCAATACCGTCAGGGTAAGTACCAACACCATAATAATTAAACGGGTGTTTTCAGTATTTGCCTTGGTGAGTGCTCTTTCTGCGGTTAATAAGTTATTTTTTTGGTTCAGTAAATCAATTTGGCCACGTTGCTCTATGGCTTGATGTTCAGCCAGTTGAAAAGCTAAGTATTTTGCTTGGCTTTCATCATAATAAAGTTTATCGGCAATGGCGTATTTTTGATGATAAAGCAGCGCCAATTCATAATTTTGATGCGCTTGCGCGACTTCAAATAACAATTTATAAGACAATACCTTAGCGACAGAAGTACTACGATTTTGCTCTTTCTCTTGCTCAAGTGCTGCTAAGGCAAACTGAGTCGTTAGTTCATTGTTTTTATTGAACCAGTGGGCTTGTGCAATCAATGAATAGTATTCAGCAATAATAAATGGAAACTTAGTGTTTAACGTGTCTTGTAAGCTGGCATTTAATACTTGCAAAGCTTTACCTTGTTGATTGTTAGCAAGATGCATTTTTGCCACATACGACTTGATAAAACTAATTTGAAGATATTCTTTATTAATGCGGCATAAACTGATGGCATTATTAATAATGGGGTCGGCAGCTGATAATTGCTGCAATTGAAAATAGGACTCTACTATCAAGCCTTTAGCAATACACTGATCTCTACCTTGGGTACTTTGCGATTCTACTTGTTTAGCATAAGAAAGGCCTAGTTCATATTGACCCATTTGGTTATAAAAGATACTAGTAATAATTAAGGCCAATTGATGGATTTTTGCGTCTTTTATTGATGATAACTCTGGTAATATGCTAGAAATTGTCGATAAGCCTTCAGTCCAATCTTGGTTATTTGCGTACGTATTAAGGAGAGAAGTTTTAGCACGAAATTTTAGTAATCTGTCGGCATCAGAGTTGATCAATATGTTAGCTGAACTGATGGCTTGCTTCAACTGACCTTGATAAATGAGTAGGTAAAGGTTCAGGTAATCAAGATAGTACTGCTGAGATTCTGAAAGCTGATTTCTTTCTTGATTGAGTTCATTAATTAAAACCAAAAACTGCTTAGGTTGACTGCTTCTGATATTGTCTGCATAGGTCAGTTTATCAGCAAAGCTAAAATTTTCATCAGCCGATAAAACAGGGCTGATGAAAAGTGTCATCATAATGATGACACTGGCAATAAAACTTGTTAACAAGCTAATTTTCATTGGTTGTAAAGTAGATTAAAAACCAATGGCAAGCTGACCACTTGCTTCAGATGAATCATCACTTTCACTTTCACTTTCACTTTCATCATCCTCCGCTGGGGCAACAAAACAAACAATATCAGGGCAAACGTCTAATTGACGTTCTAGTGAGGTGACATCTTTAGCGATTATAGCTGCGCTAATAGCAGCATCAATATTGTGCTCAGTTAATAATTGCTCAGTTGCGGCCGGCGTTTGTAAACTCGCATCGCTGGCTATTTGTGCAAGGGTATCAATTACAGTAGACATAGGTGTACTCCGTTTTTATTGTTGTGAATTTGTCAGTAGCTATAAAGCTTTATAACACTAGCCTTAGCTTAGGTCTATGATTACTTGGTGATTCTTGGCGATCAATTGCCGCTAACTTAGCTAAAACACTTTGGTTTGGCTGCAATTTTTCACTAGGTGGAATCACCAAAGTGGTGTGCATAAAAAGCTCAGCATCAATTAAGTCAATCAATGCGATATGTTCAGCGCGCACAGTATCTATAGGTAATACCTTGGCTTGATATAAAATTACTTGATGATCGCTTGGGTATGTTTCTAGCAGTAAATCGACCAGTACTTGCCGATAAGCTTTGCCCGTGGAGAACTTAGCTAATGATTTGTCGCCAGCCAAGCCTACTTGCCACAGCACTAAGTGAGCGGCAGGGTCAATATTGCGTTGATAAAACATAAATTGGCTGGTTTCTAAATTCATACAGCCGGTTTTACCGGGGTCTATGGCTAAATCGGCATAAAGGCAGTCTTCGGCAGAAATACCGGGCTCCATATGAGCAGTGAGCTGTTCAGCTTTGGCTTGCTTTATAGCTCGGTGGGCCACGCAAGCAAACACGCCGGGGTGGCCGTAAAACGCCGTGGTTACTTTTTTTCCCGCGCGCACCTCTACCAAAATGGCTTCTACCATTTCGTTGTAGGTAATATTGCGATTTTTACCTTCTTGATAACAGTATTGCAAACTTCGTACATCGGGGTGCATTTCTTCAAGCCAACGCTCGGTAATGCCGGTCGACATCAGTGAAAATACCACATCAGCATGCGCTATATGGCTGGTGGCGATGGGGCTAATATGTGCGCCTAAGGTCATGCCCGTGCCGACACAAATTAAACTACCGCTCATGAAACTCACTCCTATCGATTGTTTTTATCATGTTGTTTTGCCAAGAATGCTTGTTAATATACTGATATTGTGTTTTTTCATCAATCACTTGTGCATTTGCTTTGTTAATAAAGCCCATTTTTTTTGCTATAGCTGTCATGGCAAAATTTTCCTTAAAATAACGTATATTTATTGTATTTAAGCCGTAATATTCGAAGCCGTATTTTATTAAGGTGCTCATAGCTTCTGTTGCTAGCCCTTTGCCTTTCGTTTGATTTAACAACATAATGCCAATTTCAGCGCAGTCATCGCCTTGCCAGTGCAAGGCTTGAATACCAATACTTTGCTGGTTATCTAAAGTCACCATTACCCATGTCATCGTCTTAGGCTTTTTTTTGCTCTTGGCTTTGTTTGCGGCACTACTTATAACTTTATTCATGACGTTTAGTGTGCTGTTAAATGCTTTCTCAGCTGCCTGTAGTGAAAGTGGCGCGCCAATATGTTGCATAATTTTGGCATCAGTATAAAGGCTGATATATAAGGCTTGGTCTTGTGCTTGAATAGGACGTATTAATAAGCGCTCAGTAGTGAAACTATGCAAATGTTTACTTCCTTTGGTGGGCTTTCTATTGAGCTTTTTATTGTCGTTGTGCAAAGTTTATCACGCCAGTACCATCAACAGCGCGATCAAAAACTACATAATAATTATTGAGTAAGGGCAAGCCGATAATAGACTGATTAGGCCATTGGGGTAATTGACTTAAAAAACGAAAACAGGCTTTACCAAAGCTCGGCGTGTTAACTTGCCAGTAAGTTTGCGGCGAACAGCGCAATTGTACTGTTTGCTTTTGCTGGCTGCTTTGCTTGTTATTAGCTGCTTGATTAGTGATGTCAGCAACAAAGGTAAAAATAATATCTGGCCACTGCTCTAGTTTTAACTTGTCAGCATTTATGCCAACTTCTTGATAGGTATAATCTTTAAAAGGGTTAAGCAGGGCGGCAAAAGTAGTATTCACTCTACTTAAATCATTGATTACCTGTTGATAAATATCTGCCGTTAATACGATTAATCCTGCGCCAGTATCAATAATGGCATTGGTAAAGTAACTTTTGACTTTGTCTGCTTGTAGGGGCGCTGCTTTTATTGGCGCTTTGTCGCCAACTTGCACCGATACTAACTCAACATTGTAGTAAACATCGTGCTCAACCTTAATTTGGCTAAAGTCGCCTTGGTAAAGCTCAGTTTGTTCTTCACCGCCGCCTATTATCAACCAACCTTGGTTTAATGGGTCTTGCGCTAAGGTATTGCTACTGGTATTTGCATCGGTATTCTCGTTTTGATGTATAGCAGAGCGTTTGCTGTAAAAACCAAATTTATTGGCGCTTAATTGATGGTTACTTAGCTCAGTAAAATAAGGGGTTATATCTTGCTCTGGGTATTTCCATAAAAAGTGTTTGAAACTGGTTAAGTCACTGCTGTCTTCTAATTCAGGATTAAGGGTTACGTCAAACGGCCATGGGTAGGTTTGTGCAGGTGTGACATTATGCTTGGTTAAATACTCAGTAACATCAAAGCCTTTATTTAAGTGATGATAGGCAAGGCCAACAAAGCCGTCTGCTTTAGCAAACGTGGCAAACTGCGCTTTGTTGGTGACCAGTGCTAGGCTAGCGTTCGCTAGAACTATGGCGCTACCACGGGTGTTTTCTAAGGTAACATTTGTATGCACCAGAGGGCCATTCCAGCCGCCAATACCGTAATTAACCTCTTGGGCAATGGCGGTTGAGGTTAAGCTTTTATCTTGGCTGGCTTGGTACACCTCATCTTTCACTACTAAGGTGCTGCTGCCGGTGTCGAGTATTAAGTTGACCGGTGTTTGCTGGCTACCTAAATGAAACGTAGCGCAATAATCTCCTTTAGCATAAACATTAGTAATGGGCAGTTTTAAGGCTTTCACGTGAGGTTGTGGTTCCTGCAAGGTTATTTTAAATCAGCGACTAGGGTTTTTAACCATTTTTCTTCAGTAATAAAGTGCCAAGACCAGTGTTGGTAATTTTTACCAATGCCAAGGGCTAAAATTTCTTGTTCATTTTTACCTTGAGCTAAAAAGCCACTGATACGTTTAATGCTATAGCTAATCATGTCAGCAAATTCTTGATAGCGTGCTTTGTTGGTTAGCTTGCCATGGCCGGGAATAATGACGACATCGTCAGGCATGCTTGCAATAATTTGTGTCACTGCCGCAAGGTAGCCTTTAACGCTGCCGCCATTATTAAGATCAACATAAGGAAAGCCAATTTCAAAAAACAAATCACCGGTGTGTAATACATTGGCTGAGGTAAAGTAAACAACCGTGTCGCCATCAGTATGGGCGGTAGGGAAATGACTTAGTTTGATGCGCTCATCGGCTAAATAAATGTTTACCCCATGCTCATAAGTAACAACAGGTAGGGCAGCTTTGGCTTTGCTGTCTTTATTTTTAAGTCGTGTTCTAACATTTTCATGAGCAAAAATGGGCGCTTTATGCGAAAAGAAGCTATTGCCACCGGTATGGTCGCCATGAAAATGAGTATTAACAACGTATTTAAGTTCATTGTTACTTAAGTTGGTCATGGCCTTTTCAATTTTTTCAGCCAAGGGCGCAAATTGGTCATCCACTAATAGCAAGCCAGATTTGGTTGCTAAAACGCCAATATTACCACCGGCTCCTTGCAACATATAAACTTGACCTGAGGCTTTGGTGGCGACAATTTCTGTTTTATCAAATTTACTGGCATTCGCATTGGTGCATGCTAATGCCATTAATAGTAAAGCGCGAAATATTTTCATCAGATTCCCTTAATTAAAAAAAAGCAGCGATAACCATAGCGCATCTTGTTCCTTTGCAAAAGCGCTAAGGGATTTAGCGTGATTTTTGTATTATTATCGTTAACTAATTGTACAAAATCTGCCCACATCAACGCTTTAGAAAAAGTCAATATAAAAAAGGTAAAAAAAATCAAAATTTGTTTAAAAACTATGCTTTTCATAGAGCAAAAAAACACGTAAACTTAGCGCCCTTTTACAGTCTTGCTTAAAAAATAGTCAGCTTAAAAAGTAATTACGGGTGGTAGTTTGAAAATCGGTTCTTATCAATTTGACAGTAACGTTTTTCTTGCGCCAATGGCAGGAATTACCGACCAACCGTTTCGAGAACTCTGTTGTCGATTAGGTGCTGGTTTAGCTGTTTCTGAGATGGTGTCGTCAAACCCTAAAGTTTGGCACACTGAGAAGTCGAAACTGCGCATGGTTCACAGCGTTGGTGCGGGTGTTCGTAGTGTGCAAATAGCTGGTAGCTGCCCGGAAGAATTAGCCTTTGCTGCGCAGATAAACCGCGACAGTGGTGCCCAAATTATTGATATTAATATGGGCTGTCCGGCGAAAAAGGTGAATAAAAAATTAGCGGGTTCGGCTTTATTAAGAGAACCAGCGCAGGTTGAACAAATAGTGAAATCTGTGGTGGCTGCTGTTGATATACCCGTAACGCTGAAAATTCGCACCGGTTGGTGTGAAAATAGCCGTAACGGCGTTGAAATTGCAAAAATTGCTCAAGATAATGGTATTGCTTCGCTTGCAGTACATGGTAGAACCCGCAATGACTTTTATAAAGGCTTTGCGGAATATGACACCATAAAAGCAATTAAAGCTGCCGTTTCAATTCCTGTTGTGGCAAATGGCGATATAACCTCAGTAGAAAAAGCTGAGCAAGTATTAAGCTATACCGGAGCCGATGCCATTATGGTTGGCCGAGGAGCCCAAGGGAGACCTTGGTTTTTTCGAGAAATTAATCATTTTTTGAAAACAGGCACCAAATTACCTGCCCCCTCAGTGGATGAGGTTCGTTCAATTTTACTTGGACACGTAAAGGAGTTACATCAGTTTTATGGTGACTTTAAGGGCGTGAGAATCGCTCGTAAACATGTGTCTTGGTATGTCCAATCGCTTGGTTTAGCAGATGAAAGTTATGCTGCTAATTTTGCTGGTGACCAAGGCAAAGCTTTTAGAGCTACTTTTAATGGTTTATCGTCAATAGCCGAACAGCTTGACACGTTAAACCTTTGTTTTGATCAATTGGTTCACTAATGAACCGTTGGTTGTTTAATTTATACTTATATTAATAGAAAGAGTTGTGCATATGTTCGAACAAAATATTTCTTCTCCATTCATCACGGGTGACATTCAAACGCAAACGAAAACGTCTCCGTTACGTACACAAGCTAAAATAGCTATCAATAACTACTTAAAGCAGTTAAATGGTAACGACGTTGATGACATGTATGACCTTGTATTAAGTGAAATAGAAGCGCCAATGTTGGAAGAAGTGATGATGTATACACGCGGTAATCAAACTAGAGCCGCAAACTTACTAGGTATCAATCGCGGTACGCTTCGTAAGAAATTAAAAAAATACGGTATGAACTAATACTCGGGCAGGATTTTCCTGCCAAATAAAAGCACCCTCGGGTGCTTTTATTGTTTTTAACCACCCCATATTTTCATGTGACTTTGCAAGTTAGCACAACTGTTAATGTTTTAGGCTAGCAGTAAGTTACAACTAAAAAGGTAAAAAATTGATGGATACTCCACGTCCAATTAAACGCGCACTATTAAGTGTTTCAGATAAATCAGGCATTGTTGAATTTGCTCGCACTTTAGCTGACAAAGGTGTTGATCTACTTTCAACTGGCGGTACAGCTAAATTATTAGCCGATAACGGCATTGCTGTAACTGAAGTTTCTGATTACACCGGTCACCCAGAAATTATGGATGGTCGTGTTAAAACATTACATCCTAAAGTTCATGGCGGTATTCTAGCGCGTCGTGGTACTGACGAAGCCGTAATGGGCGAGAATAATATCAGCGCCATTGATATGGTTGTTGTTAATTTGTATCCATTTGCTAACGCAGTAAGTGATGAAAACTGTACCTTAGAAAACGCCATTGAAAATATTGATATTGGCGGACCAACTATGGTGAGAGCTGCTGCTAAAAACCATAAAGATGTAACTATTGTTGTTAATGCGAGTGATTATGATCGTGTTTTAGCTGAAATGAATGCTAATGACGATTCATTAACTTATCAAACACGTTTTGACTTAGCGATTGCTGCCTACGAGCATACCGCAAGTTACGATGGCATGATTGCAAACTACTTCGGTAAAATGTTACCTGCCTACGGTGATAAAGAAGCAACGCCATCATTTGAACAAAAAGCTAAGTTCCCGCGCACTTTTAACAGCCAGTTCGTGAAAACTCAAGATTTACGTTACGGTGAAAACTCTCATCAAGATGCTGCTTTTTATAAAGAAGCTACCCCTGAAGAAGCGTCAATTTCTACTTCAACACAACTACAAGGTAAAGCGTTATCTTACAATAACATTGCTGATACCGATGCCGCGCTAGAATGTGTGAAAGAATTTGCAGAGCCTGCTTGTGTGATTGTGAAGCATGCTAACCCTTGTGGTGTTGCTATTGGTGGAAACATTCTTGCCGCTTATGAAGGTGCTTATAGAACAGACCCAACGTCAGCGTTTGGTGGCATTATCGCTTTTAACCGCGAACTAGATGCTGATACCGCAGAAGCCATTGTGTCTCGTCAATTTGTTGAAGTAATTATTGCACCAACTGTGTCTGACGAAGCCGCACAAATTGTTGCCGCTAAACCTAACTTACGTTTATTAGAATGTGGTCAGTGGGACAACGCTACTTCAGGTTTTGATTTTAAACGCGTAAATGGTGGTTTGTTAGTTCAAGACAGAGACCAAGGTAAAGTAGCAAGTGATGACTTAACCGTGGTAACTAAGCGCCAACCTACTGCAGACGAAATGCGTGATTTACAGTTCTGCTGGAAAGTTGCTAAATATGTTAAATCAAACGCCATTGTTTATGTTAAAAATAGCATGACTATTGGTGTTGGTGCCGGCCAAATGAGCCGTGTTTATTCCGCTAAAGTTGCTGGTATTAAAGCGGCTGACGAACACTTAGAAGTGAAAGGCTCTGTAATGGCCTCAGATGCTTTCTTCCCATTCCGTGACGGCTTAGACGCTGCTGCAGAAGCAGGCATTACCGCGGTTATTCAACCAGGTGGTTCAATGCGTGATAGTGAAGTTATTGCGGCTGCAGACGAGCATAACATTACTATGGTGTTTACCGGTATGCGTCACTTCCGCCATTAACAAATAGCCTTGTCGCTATATAAAGCAAACTCGGCTTGATAAGTACTCACGTATAGTCATACGCTCCGTGCTTATCAATTGAGTTTGCATCATCTAGCTTAAAGGCTAACCGTTAAATAAGTAATTTAGAAGCAGTGTTTGATTTAGTAACAAATTCAACGCTGCTTGTTTATTTAAAATCTGCTATAACTAGTGCACTTTTTTAATAACACCAATAATTAACGGAAAAATTATGACTCAGTTAAAAAGCTTAAAATCATTACTAATTACTGCCACGCTTGGCTTAAGTACACTTGCTAGCACAAACTTGTATGCGCATGTTGATCATGACCATACCAGTAAAGCGCTTAAAGAAGCGGTAAGTGGTGAGCATCGTTCGGCAAAAAATAAAGCGCGTGACCAATATCGTCATCCGGTAGAAACGTTAGGATTTTTTGGTTTTAAACCAGAAATGACGGTTGTTGAAATAACACCCGGTGGTGGTTGGTATACAGAGATTTTAGCGCCAGCACTGAAAGGTAAAGGTAAGCTGTACGGAGCACACTACCCTGATACGGGTGAAGATAACTACTATTCAAACTCGCGTAAAAAGTTAGAAAAGAAACTAGCGTCAAGCGTAGTGTTTAGTGAAGTGGTATTAACGGATTTTGTGCCGCGTAAACAAAGTGAACTAGCGCCACAAGACAGTGCTGATTTAGTACTAACTTTCCGTAATCTTCATAACTGGAAAGATGCCGGTGTTGAGCAAGTATTTAAAGACGCCTTTATTGCCCTTAAACCAGGTGGTGTTTTAGGTGTAGTAGAGCATAGATTACCAGCAGGTGTATCGCCAAAGAAAGCCGTGGGTTATGTTTCTGAAGCCAATACCATTAAGCAAGCAAAAGCAGCAGGCTTTCGTTTTGCCGGTGCCAGTGAAATTAATGCTAACTCAAAAGATATGGCGCAACACCCTAAAGGCGTATGGACGTTACCTCCGGTTTTAAGTTTAGGCGAGACGGACAAAGAAAAATATTTAGCGATTGGCGAAAGCGATCGCATGACCTTAAAGTTTGTTAAACCTGAAAACGCTAGCTTTAGCGACTTTAAGAAAACGAAATAAACAGTAGGAAAAATTGAATGAAAATTTTAGTTATCGGCTCCGGTGGTCGTGAACATGCATTAGCATGGAAAGCGGCTCAATCAAGTCAAGTTACTAAAGTATTTGTTGCTCCGGGTAATGCTGGTACTGCAACGGAAGATAAATTAGAAAATGTTGCCCTAGATGCCAGTGATAATAATGCGCTGGTTGCCTTTGCAAAAAGTGCTGGTGTTGAGTTAACAATTGTTGGCCCAGAGCAACCACTTGTTGATGGCGTTGTTGATGCGTTTCAAGCACAAGGCTTAGCCATTTTTGGCCCTAGCGCTAAAGCGGCACAGCTTGAAGGCTCTAAGTCTTTCACCAAAGATTTTTTAGCCCGCAATAACATTCCATCAGGCAGTTATGCTAACTTTACCGACGTTGAGCCTGCATTGGCTTATGTGCGTGAACAAGGCGCACCAATTGTTGTTAAAGCCGATGGTTTAGCAGCCGGTAAAGGCGTTATTGTTGCGTTAACCTTAACTGAAGCTGAAGATGCTATTAAAGATATGCTTGCCGGCAATGCTTTTGGCGATGCGGGTCATCGCGTAGTGATTGAAGAGTTCTTAGAAGGTGAAGAAGCGAGCTTTATCGTGATGGTTGACGGCAAAAATGTTTTGCCTATGGCAACAAGCCAAGATCATAAGCGTGCATTGAATGGTGATTTAGGACCAAATACTGGTGGTATGGGCGCTTATTCTCCTGCACCGGTAGTAACGCCTGAAATTCATGACCGCATTATGAGCGAAGTGATTATGCCTACTGTTGAAGGTATGGCTGCTGAAGATGCTCCTTATAGTGGCTTTTTATATGCAGGCTTGATGATTGCTGCTGATGGTACGCCCAATGTAATTGAGTATAACTGTCGTTTTGGTGACCCTGAAACGCAACCTATTATGATGCGTTTGCAATCAGACTTAGTTGAGTTGTGTTTGGCCGCTACCCGTGGTGAGTTAGATAAAGCCACTATCGATTTTGATAGTCGTGCTGCGGTTGGCGTTGTGCTAGCGGCGAACGGTTATCCGGCAAGTTACCCTAAAGGTGATGTGATTTCTGGTCTTGATACTAACACCAGTTCGTCGGCAAAAACCTTTCATGCCGGTACTAAGTTAAATGAACAAGGTGAAGTGACTACCAATGGTGGTCGTGTTCTTTGTGCTACGGCTTTAGGTAATACAGTAACGGAAGCACAACAAGCGGCTTATGAGTTATTGCATCAAATTACTTGGCAAGGCGTAGAGTTCAGAACCGATATAGCTTATCGCGCTATTGAGCGAGAGCAAAATAAATAAACTATAATAATAGTTACTAGGAAGGCTGATAAGAAATTATCAGCCTTTTTTTATTCCTATTGTAAATAAAACCTATAGTGATATTTGTTAATTGCATATTGAATTTGGCTTGGGTTTTATGAAATAACATCGAAGTTTAGTTATTATGAAGTTTAGTGAGCATGGTCATTATGAAGTGCGCAGCGACGGTAATATTATTTATTATCGGGTTACCGGTATGTGGAATAAAGAAGCATCGGTCACTTGCATTGATAAACTAGCGCATTGTTTTAAAGAGGTGGTTGATAATCATAAAGATCAGCCCTGCGCTATTGTGAATATCGTTGACACCACTGACTTTGAAGGTGGCTTAGATGAAGCATTTGAGCTTTGGATTCAAGCAGCCCAATTTTGGTATGACAGTGGTTTGACTCATTTTATTCGTATTGATAGCCCTGAATCGACTCATTATCAAATGTTTCTTGCCCCGATAGATGAAATGCTAGTAAAGAGCGTTGACCTTTGCTTTGCGGATAATTTTGAACGCGCACTATTACACGCTCACAGTATGGGGTTTAAGGGCTTCGAAAATAATCAATAAACCTATGAGTTAAGGCGATACGGGTCAAGAAAGTAAAAAGGCTGATAAATATTTATCAGCCTTTTTTTGTTAGTAATAAATAGAAGGGGTTATTTGAATTGACCACGGATATCCGGCTCTTTCCAATGAGTTATGTTATAAAAGAAATTATACAAATCTCTACTTATTTTATCAGGCACCTTAGTCCCTCTTAACGCCAATTGAAGATAATCGTCATCTCGTTTTACCGTAAGTTTTGGCACAAGGCCGGTGAGTGTCATACGATGATTGACAATACATTGACCAGCAACAACCATTAATGGATCAATATGATTTTTTACTGCTTGTTCAACTTTGTATTTATAACCCGGCTTACCAAAGTCGGTACATAGTAGATTAACAATGACCCAAGTATCGGCACTTAGTAAAAAGTAACAACCCAGTAATGGACATTTACTAAAAATGGTACTGTCTATTTCATTCGGCTTTTGCAGTAAGTTTCTGACTGAGCGCATTTCATCCCAGTCTTTCTTTAATAAGTGTAAGGTGATCAATAGACGAGACGCCATGCCGATCATTGAACTAGCGGTGCCTGTTGCTACGCCTGCATCTAAGAATATTCCTGCTGCTTTTGCTGTTGCTTCTATGGCATGACTGGCGGAATGAGCCGCGCAAGCTTTGCTTTCTCGTGTGATCAGCGCTTTAACAGCTAGTAATGCGGCGGTTGGGTCACCGGGCAGAAGCCCTTGATCTGAGTTGCGTATGCTATGCGCAGATTTTGCCGCAGATAAAGCTAAATAGCCATTATAGGTAGCCATCGATGAGGAATAAGCTAAGCCAACGCCTGGTGCTATTTGGGCGACTAATTCAGATAAACTCTTTCCTAAAATTTCTTTGATAAGTGACGCCATGCCAGGGTCGGTAATGGCGTTACCTAAGATTAGGTGAACGAGGTTTTTTGTTAAATTAATAGCCGAAGAGGTTGCTGAGTAGGCTTGATATACTGCGTTAGCACCTTCATAACCGGTATATATTTTACTGGAAAGCTTAACTTGTCGACCTTTGAACAACTCGGTGATGTGCTGCCGACGGTGGTCAGCTAAATAACGCATAGCGGTTTGATCGAGATCCGACAATTGAAAATCGTCGTTAAGTTGTTTAGTTAAGTCTTCAACGGCACCATTTATATTACGAATGCTGTTTTTCCACGTTACACCCTTGGTTTCTTTCCATGCGTCTAATGCTTTGCCAACTTCATTACGGCTTAATAAGGGCATTCTAGCGTTCAAGATTGGCCCTGCGCCACCGTTATGATGCGCTTTTAATTTTTGGTCTATGTTTTTTAGCTGGCTGCTTCTAGGTTTACATAAGCCAGCTTCAGTTCGTTTGAGCCAAAGCTCATATTCCATTAGTTGCAACATTAGATGATTCCTCTTAACTACAGCTATAAAAAGCATCCTAGCTAATGCTAATTTACTTGTTGGGTTTGTTTAGTGTCAGCCTTGATCACTAGCATAACCTCGTCTATTCGAGTGAGTGACAGGCAGATGTCTATTAGTAAGTCGTTTGATAGTATTCGTACTGAAGCGGAAAATCTACAGCATTTCAACGTTGATATTAAGACTATTTGCTAAAATCCTTAGTATTTACACAATTGGTTATATTCAAGGCGATTCATAAGGATCAGGATATCAGAACTAACATAGCGTTAGGAGCTTGCTAAATTCGTTTTCTTACCGAACTTGAGCCAGTGTGATAACCCTTCTGCTTGATTAATTCAAAGGCTTCTTTCAATCGGGCATTTTCTTGCATGATATCAATTTGGTTGCGCATCAATTTATTACTTTCTACAATTTTACCGTGGGTACGTACTCTTGCTTCAACTAAAGGAGGGTCAATCGGTTTAGTTATATAATCTACAGCACCGAGCTCTAACCCTTGTACTATATGTTTTGTTTGATCTAACGCGGATAAGAATATTACCGCTATATGTTGGGTCTTAGGATTTGATTTGAGGCGGCGGCACACTTCCATACCGTCCATGACGGGCATCATAATATCTAACAGTATTAAGTCGGGTTGGGGATCAATATCACATATTTGTAAGGCCTTCTCACCTGATGTAGCCGCTTTTACTTTGTATTCCTTGCGCAAAATTTCACTGATAATTTTGATATTATCAATAACATCATCAACTACCAAAATCTGTAATGGTTGCTGGCTGCTTTTTTTGGTGGCTATTTGACTATGCTTTTTCGTTAAACTGGAGAGTTTTTTGTTTGCACTCGTGTGTTTATCAAAAATGGCTTTGGTTAATTGATTTACTAGCTGCTTTTCCGAAAAAGGCTTAATGATGTACTCAGATACGCCGTGCTTTATCGCTTCAAGTACTTGTTCTTGATTTATGGTTTCTGCAACGATGACAAAAGGAATTTTAGCTGTTTTTGGACTGACTTTTGCCTGCTTCAATAATTGCATGCTGTCATTTTTTGGCAGTTGTGGAGCCGTCAGTATTAAATTAATCTCTTGCTGAAACAATATGTTTAGTGCGCTAGCGCCGTTTGCGGCGAGCACGATATTCTTAAACCCCATGGCCGTTAACATATTGGCAATGGTACTTTGAGTATCATTAACATTATCAACAAGTAATACAGTTAAACCGAGAAATGGATTTTCTTGGCTGATGAGGTGTTTCTCGGTTGGCATGGTTATCCGTTATTTAGGCATGAATGCAGATATTCTTTTTTTTGATTATAACTAAGTTAATGTAAGAGTGCATTCACTTAGTTTTATTCTTGTATTCTAGCTTCTATACTCCTTCAAGCATGACCTTGGCTTTATTGAATGTGAGCATTACCGCTAACAAAATGACCATAATCTGCGTTTTAAGTGAGCAACAGCACCTTGAATTTTATATTATTTTAAATGGTCTGTTATGTTTTATTTCAAAGATCAGTTATTCTTTTTTGTCGATAGCGCATAGAAAGTAAATATCAGTTAATTTTTTAAGCAGTAGATAGCGACTATGTTTTACTGTTAACTCACACTTTATAAGGAGTCATTGATGACTAAAGTAGCTTTTGTGGTTGATGATGAGCCTGCGAATATAGAATTAATAAAAGGCTTGATGCCAGAAGGTGTAAAAGTTAAAGCGGCTTTGTCAGGAGAGATCGCGCTAAAGCAATTATCAAAAAAATTTCCAGATATTGTTTTTCTCGATTTACTTATGCCGCAAATGGATGGTTTTGAAACGTTGCAAGCCATACGTGAGTTACCCCATGGCGAAAATCTGCCAGTACTTATTATTTCAGGCAACGCTAGCGACACTGATATTGAAAAGAGTAAAGCGTTGGGAGCCATTGGTCATTTAGTAAAGCCTGTTGATGGTGAAAAATTAGCTTCATATATTAATCAGTACTTACTTGAGGAGTGAAATCTATGACTTCAAAGAATAAAGCCACCATTTTAATCGTTGATGATGCACCAGAAAATATTGCTATTCTCACCGGTATTTTAAAAGATACTTACAAAGTAAAAGCCGCGCTAAATGGTCAAAAAGCAATTGCAATTGCCAATGCTGAGAAAAAACCTGATCTCATTCTCTTAGACGTATTGATGCCAGAAATTGACGGCTATGAAGTTTGTCAAAAGTTAAAACAAAATGTTGAAACGGCAAATATTCCCGTGATTTTTGTTACCGCTAAATCTGAAATTAAAGATGAAGAAAAAGGTTTTGCCTTAGGTGCGGTTGATTACATCACTAAACCAGTTAGTCCGCCGCTGGTTTTAGCCAGAGTTAAAACACATCTCGCTTTATATGATCAAGCTCGCCATTTAGAAAAACTGGTGCAAAAAAGAACGGCTGAATTGAATGATACCCGTGTAGAGATTATTCGCCGTTTAGGTAGAGCTGCTGAGTTTAAAGATAATGAAACCGGCATGCATGTTATTCGTATGAGTTGGTTTTCTCGTTTTCTAGCCGAGCAAATTGGCAAGTCAGAACAATGGTGTGACTTGTTATATAACGCTGCGCCTATGCATGATATTGGTAAAATTGGTATTCCAGACCGCGTACTATTGAAGCCCGGTAAGCTTGATGCTGAGGAGTGGGAAATCATGCAAAAGCACGTGGAATATGGTGCAGAAATTATTGGTGAACATAGCTCACCGTTATTACAACTTGCCAAAGAAGTTGCCAATTATCACCATGAAAAATGGGACGGTAATGGCTACCCCAATGCGATAAGCGGCACAGACATTCCAATTTCAGCGCGCATTGTTGCTATTGCCGATGTCTTTGATGCCTTAACAAGTGAAAGGCCCTATAAAAAAGCTTGGTCAGAAGAGCGTGCTATTGCTTTATTGGAAGAAGAATCTGGCAGTCATTTTGATCCGGCGTTAGTGCCAGAGTTTATTAAGTGTTTGCCTAGAGTTCGTGAAGTGCAAGCGCAATACCAAGATATATTTGAATGATAAAGCATCAGTTACTGGCAAAGTTTGTCATTGTATTACTATTTACTTGGTGAGTAGTATATTCTTGATTAAATTAGTAAACCTCTAAAGCAGAATAATAATAAAGGCGCAATAATGCACTTTCTCGATAAAGATAAGATTAAGCTATGTAACAAGCTAGCTAAATTATTAGCAATATTTCTCAGTGTATTTGGTTTATTGGTTATGTTTGGTTGGCATACCAGTAATGTTACTTTAATCCGTTTTATTCCTCATTTTAATCTAGTTACTTATAACGCAGCATTGGCTTTTGTGCTTTCAGGTTTTGGTTTGTATGCTGTTTGCCAGCAGCAAAGGAAGTTAGCGACCTATAGTGGCGTGCTAATTATTGTGTTAGCAATTGCTACCATGATGCAGTATTTGTTTGGCTTGCAGCTTGGTATTGATGAAATGTTAGTAAAAGATAGCCTTGGCGCCAATGAGGTGTCACCTGGCAGAATGTCTTTTAATATTGCTTTATCCTTTGCGATTACCGGCATATATATCTGTGTGGCCATACGCCGACCTCCGCTTTACGTTAGCTCAACCTTTGCAGCCATCATTTTCTCTTTAGCTTTTATCGCCTATTCTGAACATTTAATGGAAATGACCATGAGCTATGGCTGGGGGATGTACAGCCAAATGGAAGTACAGAGCTCATTTGCTTTTAGCCTTATCAGTTTGATTATTTTGCTTAAAGTACTTGTTGGCGTGGTAAGCCTTCCGTGCTTACGTAGCTTTATTAGCCCGATAGTTATCATAGGTACCACCGCAACTGTGATGTTTTGGCAAGCTTTTGAGCGCCAATATACGTCTACTATGGAAGCTGGTTTTTTAATGACCGCGACTTATGCCAGTGAAGCTATTTTAGTGTTAGGTTTTTCATTAACGGCCGTGGCAAGTTACCTTATTCACTTACAATCTGATAACAATAAAGCTCGGCAAAATCGCATAGCCATATATGCGAGTGTTTATTTCGGTATTCTATTGTCGCTACTGTTGTTCCAAATAGCACACAATGAAGCGCAAAAGGATATTCGAGAAGATTTTATTACGAAAGCCGATAAACGCATTAGAACGCTAGAATTGGCCATTTTGCCATTCTTTGAAAAACTTTATATTGTGCAAACGGCGATTCATGCAAATCCGGATATCAATCTACATAAATTTCGTGAAATTGTACAAAGAGCGGCTGCGGCTAAAGAAGGTATTGTGGCCCTAGGTTGGTTGCCTAAGATCAAGGAAGACGATAAAAGCTTTGGCGAAAAAGCTCAATTATTAGGCTTAGACCACGTAGAAATATATGGCTTAGATGACAAGGGACAAGTTGACCTATTAATAAATAATGATAATGGTCAATCATTTCCGTTGTTGTTTGCGGTACCACTTGAAGCTAGCCAATCAATTATTGGTTTAGACTTTTCTAGCCTTAAGCATGTTAAGAAAGCTTTGGAGCAATCATTAGCGTCGAATTCGCCTGCTATTTCAGATATTTTGACCCTTGCTTACCCAGATGAAAATTATTTGGCGATGGTCTTACCTATCTACTCAACGCACTTAACGTTAGCATCACTGGTTGAACGAGAAAGGGCATTACATGGTTACGCAATTAGCATAGTTGATGTGGATGCCATGATTAATTTTGCTTTGAAAAAATATACCTCTGTTGGCGGTATGCATATAACGTTTACCGATTTAACCAATAACAATTTATTGCATTACCATCCTTCTCGTTCTAAAACTGCGCTACCTAAAGAAAAGCTTTTAACGTATACAAGCCTTCATTATCGACGCAATCTAGATATTGGCGGGAATAGTTGGGAAGTTGAAATAATTGGTGCAGATCCAAATGCATTTATGGTAAAAAATTCCGAGATTATTGCCATTCCATTATTTATTTTTATTATATCTTTGTTCCTTGCTTACTATTTGAGAAGCTCTCTTAATAAGCAAAAGCAGCGTGAAGTGTTATTAAGTTACCAAGAAGCCTTGCTTGATGCATTGCCTAACCCTGTTATGGTGTCTGATAAGTCTTTAAATATTTACGCGGTTAACAAAAAGTTTGAACAAGCTTTTGGCGTGGAGCGAGCTGATGTTTTAGGTAAGCCGTTACTAGAAACAAACTTTTTCCCTCAAACGCTTCGAGAAAAATTTCATCAAGAAGATGTACAGCTCATTGCCAATGGCGGTAGTAGCAATACTGAAATGCAATTGGATTTTGCCGATGGCAGTGAACGTGATGTGATGTCGATGAGAACATCATTTGAACTGGATGGACACTCACAAGGTGTTATCAGCTTAGTGGTGGATATCAGTTCGCTTAAAGCGGCAGAGCAAAAGTTATTTGATAATCAAAGACAACTTGAGCTAGCTATTACTGGGGCAAATGCTGGCCTATGGGATTGGGATTCAGAACGTAAACATCTTGATGTTGGTGATATTTGGGCGTCGATGCTTGAATATACTAAGGATGAGTTAACTGAATTATACGGTAATGAAATTCATTTTTGGCAGCAATTGATTCACCCTGAAGATATCAATGACATGGTTAGTGCTCTAGATTTCCATATGAAAGGAAAAACAGAGGTTTTTCGCAATGAAATGCGCTTGAAAACTAAGTCAGGTCATTGGAAATGGGTACTAAGTGTAGGTAAGGCGTTTGAGCGAGATGAGCATGGTTATGCACAACGCGTTATTGGCATTAATTTAGATATAGATGATGCCAAAAATATGGAGCATGATTTATTATTGGCAAAAAACTCTGCTGAAGAAGCAACTCAAGCGAAATCGGACTTTTTGGCCAACATGTCTCATGAAATTCGCACACCAATGAATGCCATTATTGGCATGAGTTACCTTGCTTTAGAAACTGACCTTAATAATAAACAACGTAATTACATTCAAAAAGTACACCGCAGTGCCGAGTCTTTATTGGGAATTATTAATGATATTTTAGATTTTTCTAAAATTGAAGCTGGCAAGTTAAACATAGAAGAGGTTAACTTCCGCTTAGAAGATGTTATGGACAACCTTTCAAATTTAGTGGGGCTAAAAGCAGAAGAAAAAGCACTTGAACTACACTTTGATATTTCTCCTGATGTGCCGACTTCGTTAATTGGCGACCCTTTAAGGTTAGGGCAGATCTTAATAAACCTTGGAAATAATGCTGTTAAATTTACCGAGTCAGGTGGCGATGTTGTTATAAAAGTTGAAATAAAGGAATCTTTTTCAGAACAGGTTGAATTACATTTTTCAATTCGTGATACCGGCATTGGCATGACACCTGAACAACAAGGCAAGCTATTTAAATCTTTTTCTCAAGCGGATAATTCCATCACGCGCAAATATGGTGGTACCGGCTTAGGGTTAACTATTTCCAAGAAATTAACAGAGTTAATGCATGGTGATATTTGGGTTGAAAGTGAAGCGGGGGTGGGTAGTACATTCCACTTTACTGCTTTATTTGGCGAGAAAGAACATTGTGTGTCGCCAAGGCTCCCTGTTGAAGCAGACTTAGGTATATTGCGTATTTTAATTGTTGATGATAATTCCACGGCTAGAGAAATATTATCAACCATACTTATGGGCTTTGGTTTTCAAGTTGACCAAGCCAATACTGGAGAACAAGCGCTAGATTTATTAAAAGCAGCTGATCTTAATGAACCCTATGATTTAGTGTTTATGGATTGGAAAATGCCAGGCAAAGATGGCGTAGAAACCACAGAAGAAATACAAAAAAATGAATTGATTGAAAATGTTCCCACCGTAATTATGGTAACCGCTTATGGCAGAGAAGAGTTGTCGCATGCCGCTACAATTATTGATATAAGTGGGTTTTTAACTAAACCAGTAACTGCGTCAGGCCTACTTGATGCGATATTATTAGCCATGGGCAAAGATGTGGTGAGTGATAGACATATTGCTGAGAAAGATGACTTGGCAGAAAATGCCATTGAAAGTTTGCAAGGAGCACAGGTTTTATTGGTGGAAGATAATGAAATGAACCAAGAGCTGGCCATGGAACTACTCACTAATAATGGTTTAATAATTACCTTAGCTGAAAATGGTCAGGAAGCGGTAGATGCACTTGATACACAGTCATTTGATGGTGTCTTGATGGATTGCCAAATGCCAGTAATGGACGGATATACGGCGACTAAAACCATTAGGTTACAAGAGAAATATAAAACCTTACCTATTATTGCCATGACGGCAAATGCCATGGCAGAAGATAAAGCGAGAGTTATTGCTTGTGGTATGAATGATCATATTGCCAAACCAATTAATGTTAATGCCATGTTTGTCACTATGGCAAAATGGATCAAACCTCAAGAGCCTAGAGTAAGAAAAACAATGAAAACAGAATCGTTAACAAGTAACGCTAATGAGGCGGAAATACCTAGTTTAATAGGTATAGATACGGAAGTGGGTTTAGCTATTACTCAAAATAATAAGGCCTTGTATTTAAAATTATTAAAACGTTTTTCGAGTAGTTACCAAAATTTTGAACAGCTGTTTATGGATGCTGTGAAAGATGATGATGCACAGGCTGCGATACGTTGTGCTCATACATTGAAAGGCACGGCTGGTAGTATTGGTGCAAAAGCAATACAGCAGGCGGCAAAAGCATTAGAAAGCGCTTGCGAGCAAGCACTTGAAACGGGTGATGTGCCATCGAATACAGACATAAGCGCGCAGATACAAGGGCTACTTAATGATACGGTAACAGAATTGACACCTGTCATTGCAGCATTAGCTCAGTTAGCAGCGCCAGTAAAATCAGTGATTGAATCACAAGCATTAGATAAAGAGAAAATAAAGCCGCTATTGGCAGAATTGGAAGAATTAATAGAAGACTTTGATACTGATGCAACGGATGTGTTAGAGAAACTTGAACCTATGTTCCAAGGTACTGAGTACTATGCGCAATTGTCTGAGCTTAATGAGGCAGTTGAAGCCTATGATTTTGATACCGCCGCGCAAGCTTTTGCAGCGCTGCAAACTGAATTAGACTAGTATCAATGTAGTTATCATGTATGCGATATGGTAAAAAACAAATGACAGTTGTATAAGAGGATGGCACTTTAAAGGTAATTAATGACTTGCTTTAAAGCGCTTTCCCAATTACTTTAAATATAGTTAAGCCATTGGTTTGATTTGAAAAAGGTTAATGAGGTTTTTTTTGGATTATAAACAGTTATTAGAGCCAATCGAAGGTGATAAACCTTCAGGGTGTTATCTTAAAGATGATCGTGCACAGTATAGAGCATTAAGGAATACCTTTAATGCGGCTCAATCTTCTTTTCGACGTTTTATTGAAACACCCGATTCTTCCAATGATGAAGAGTTATTTGAAGAAAATCAAAAGAATTGGCAAGCGCTTAGTGATGCTTGCTGGCAGACACTAACTGAGAAAAGTAAAGATGTAGAAATCTATTGCTGGTGGGTGATGTCGTTAGTGTTTCAAACTGACTCCATTAATAAAATATCGACGAGTTTAGCAACATTAACACCATTCATTGAAGCTTTTTGGCCTGATATTAATCCATACCTTCCTGACAAAAAACTTAAATCGTCTGATGAATCAGCGCAAGCGTCAGAACGAGCTGAATTACAATTAAAACCTTTAATTCAATTGCTTGGAGAAAGCAATAATAGCGGCTTGCTATATATGCCATTGCAAATGTTACCTTTAGTGGGAGATATAGATCATGGCCAATATTTGTCAGCAACTAAGGCAAATACCTTACCTGCACTAAAATCTCAAGCGCTGACAAACTTTACCTCTCATCAAAATGAAATTACCGCAACTATTCATGCCCTTGATCTTGCAGTTCAATCAGTTAACAAACTGGATGTTTGGCTAAAAAAGATAATGCTAGAATTTTCTTTGCCAGTGATCAGCACGCAGTTTTTAAAAAACAATCTACAAGATTGTTTACAAGCAATAAAGTATTTGGTTGAAGAGAGTTACCAGCAATGGCCGCTTGAACAGCAGCCAGAAGCCGAGGGAAGCAATGAACCCATTACCCAAGAAACATCTATAAATGAAAATGTCAGTCAGCCCCATGTGGTGACAAATAAAGCGGAGATTATTGTTGATACAAGTGGTCAAACGATGAATCGAGACCTTGCTTTTCATGAACTAAGAAAAATAGCAAACTACTTTGCAAAAAGTGAACCTCATAGCCCAGTATCCTTTTTGTTAGAAAAAGCGATCCGTTGGGGTTATATGTCGTTGCCAGATTTAATGGAAGAGTTGGTCTCTGGTAACGATAAAGTTTTAGGGCAAATTAATTTAATTACGGGCATAAGTGAAGAGAAAGCAGATCTTCCTGCCTATAAGCCGATAGTTACAAATGCTGATAACAACTCGACAGGGGTAAAGGTATCAGCTATAAATGACAAGGCAAGTGATTTAAATTTAACAACTTCGGCAGTTGCAACCGCTGAAAATGATGACAATTTGCCAAATGAGAAAGCGAGTGAATCTGATAGTGCCGGAAGTGCCCCTGATTCAGAGTTTAGTTGGTAAAACGGTTATAATCATGTAATTATTAATTTTAACCTTAGAAAGTTAGATGTGAATTGATTAACTCGGCGCAAAGTATTACTGAAAAGAATTCATAATTCTTATTTCATACACAATTTGCTAGTAAGATGTTATTGACCGAATTTTAAAATTATTATTCATAGTTTTACACCCTGTATTTATATAAACACAAAGAGGAATAGAATATGGCTTCAATTTATATGAGAATTGATGGAAACGACACCATTAAAGGCTCAGCAACGGTAACGGATATCGGCGGAAAGAAAGGTTTCTTTGCTATAGACTCTATGTCATGGAGTGCAATGCGAAATGTATCAGTAGATATTGGTAACTCTGATAATAATGATGGTGGTATGGTTGCTCTAGGCGAAGTTCAATGCTCGAAGCAGTTAGATGGTGCTAGCCCATTCTTAACGACTTTTCTGTTTGCACCAGGTGAAACAGGTAAGAAAATAGAAATTGTTTTCACTAAACCA
Source organism: uncultured Colwellia sp. (assembly GCA_913062815.1). Taxonomy (GTDB): domain Bacteria; phylum Pseudomonadota; class Gammaproteobacteria; order Enterobacterales; family Alteromonadaceae; genus Colwellia. The sequence goes on from CAJXWZ010000002.1 coordinate 232,190, forward strand.
AATCGTGCAGGTAAAGGTTTAATTCCTTATTTAATTATTACATTAGAAAATGCACGTATTTCTAGCTATAGCGTTGCCGGTAGTGACGGAAGTCAACCGTCAGAGAATTATGCCATGACATATGCCACTATTTCACAGACTTATTATGTTGAATCTGAAGGTGGTAAGGTAGAGAAAGCGGCGGAAGTTGCCTTCAATACACAAACTGCTGAGATTACTTCACAAGCAGATTTGAAATAATCATTATAAAATGAAATTAGGAAAATAATAATGGCACTAAATTCACAACATAAACGCGTGAGTAAAAACCGCGTTAGCATCACATATGATGTTGAAACTAACGGAGCTTTAGAAACAAAAGAATTACCCTTTGTTGTTGGTGTTCTTGGTGATTTCTCAGCAGACAGAGAAGATAAGCCTGATCCTGCTGACCGTGAGTTTTTTCAAATAGATAAAGATAATTTTGATTCAGTTTTAAATCGTGTTGGCCCAGAGCTTAAAATGAAGGTAGATAACGTTTTAACTGATGATAATAGTCAAATTGAAGCCAATCTGTCTTTTGCTTCTATGAAAGACTTTACCCCAGAAGCGATTGTTGAAAAAGTTGATGTACTGAAAAACTTAGTTGAAACTCGTAATCAATTGAAAGTGTTGCTTAGTAAAGCTGACCGCTCTCGCGATTTAGAGAAGTTACTAAAAGAAGTATTAACTAGTGCAGATACTATTAAGTCGTTATCTGATGAATTAGGCCTGAACTCTGGAGATGATGCATAATGAGCACTGAACAAGAACAAGGCGCAGCACCAGAAGGTGAAGCACAAGATCTTAGTTTTTTAGATCGTGCTATTGCCGCAACGACACAAACTACTCCGGATGCTACCAAAGAGTTAATTTCTACCTTAATGGATCAAGCAACTGATGGTACTGTTACTTGGGATAAAAATTTAACTAAAACCATTGAAAATGCTATTTCAGCTATTGATGAAAAGCTGTCTAAGCAACTTTCAGCGGTAATGCAGCAAGAAAAATTTAAAAAGCTAGAAGGCTCATGGCGCGGTTTAAATAAAATGGTCCGTGAAAGTGAGTTAGGCACTAGTTTAAAAATAAAGATGGCTGACTATAATCGCGATGATATTTTAGAGCAATTTGAAGATGCACCTGCAATTGACCGTAGTCCGCTATTTAATACGCTTTATCAATCAGAATATGGTACTGCTGGTGGTGAACCTTATGGTTTATTAATCGGTGATTATCAATTTGATGCCAGTGACGAAAGTGTTTCGTTGTTACGCTACATGGGTGAAGTGGCTGCTGCTTGTCATTCTCCTTTTGTTGCTGCTGCTTCAGCCAATATGTTTGAATTGGATAACTATGAAGTTTTCAATGAAGGGAAGCCAATTGCGCCTGCATTTGATTCACCAGCATATGCTTCTTGGAATTCATTTAGAGAAAGTGATGATGCACGTTACGTGACATTAACGCTACCTCAAACGATTGCACGTTTACCTTACGGTCAAAAAGGTATCAATACTAAGTCTTTTGATTTTGAAGAATTAGGTACTGATGCTGAGGGTAATCCAAAACCAACAGGTAATGATCAAATAGTTTGGTCTAATGCTGCCTATGAAATGGGTCTGAAAATGACTCAAGCATATACAGCTTCAGGTTGGTGTACCTCAATTCGTGGTTTAGAAAATGGTGGTAAAGTAGAAGCGCTACCTAACCTGACGTTTAAATCTGAAGCGGGTGATATTCAGCAACAATGTCCAACAGAAGTTAATTTAACGGATGAGCGTGAGAAAGAATTAAGTGATTTGGGCTTCTTGCCATTAGTTCACTATAAAAATTCTGACTATGCGGTATTTATTGGCGGCCAAACAACGCAGAAGCCTAAAACATATACTGATCCAGATGCTACTTCTAACGCGGCTATTTCAGCTCGCTTACCTTTTATTATGGCAAGCAGTCGTATTGCGCACTATTTGAAAATAATGGGACGTGATAAGTTAGGTTCAAACCTTGAAGCGGCAGATGTTTCACGCGACTTAAATACTTGGATTAGTCAATTTACTAACCCAGGTGCTATTGGTAATGAGCAGCGTGCAAAAACACCTTTAGCAGAGTCGGCAATTGAAGTGGTTGAGCAACCAGGAAAACCTGGTTCATATTCAGCCATAGCTCACTTGAAACCATGGTTACAGATGGAGTCGTTAACAACTTCTGTACGTATGGTAGCTAAAATTCCAGGTTAATATCTGGAAAACTATTACAGCTGCTTCTTGAGAGCTGTAATAGTTGTTTTTCATCCGTCTGATCATCTTCGAAAGGGTGAATGTCAGTATAAGATTAAGTTATCCGTGAATGGTTAAAACCGCTCAGAATACGCGACCTATTATCTGCTAACTTGTGTGCTTGAACATGGTGTAAACACAAGTAACTGAGTTTATTCTTTGTTAATAGAAGAAACATAAACAAGCTCTTTTTCAATAATAACAAACGTAGCAATTGAAAGATCAATAGACCTTAATAACGCATGAATATAATAAACAATACTGATTGGTTAGTAAGATTCAATGATCTAGAAAGTGATGACCCTCAGTATTTGCAACAGGCAATAGCACTGTTAGCTGAGTTAGGATCAGATTTACTATCAACCACTGATAAATTCAAAGCGTTGCTTATTACAATAATGGCTGAAATTGATGCCCTATTGAGTGTGCAACTCTCTAAAATCATGCAAAACGCTGAATTTATGGCACTCGAAGCAAGATGGCGAGGTCTACATAATTTAGTTAGTGTTCCCTTCAATAAAAACCGAATTAAAATCAAATGTCTAGATTTTAATTGGAATACCATATCAGCCGATGTTAATTTATCGAGTAGTTTAAAAACCAGCCAGCTATATAATAAAATTGGTAACAAAGAACTCAATACGCTTGGCGGTGAGCCTTTCGGTACCATTATCATTGATCATCAAGTTTGTGCTGAATTAAATGATTTCAGTGATTATGATGATTTATATACCCTTGAGTTGATAGGCGCGTTAGGTCAACATTGCTTATGCCCGTTTATTTTGTCTCCTGATGAAACTTTTTTTGGTGAAGCTGGAGCTGAGTGGTTAACTGATACTCATCGCGTGCAACGTGTTGTTGATGGCCCGGATTATCAAAGTTGGCAAAAATTACGCAGTATGACCTCGAGCCGCTTCATTGGTTTGGCACTACCAAAAATCAAATTACGATCTTTATATAAAAACCATGGTTGCGGCTTTTTGTTCAATGAAACATCGTTTGATAAACAGAATGGCCTCTATGGTATGGCTCATTTTGCCTTTGTTTCAACCATTGTTCGAGAGTTCAATAGAATTAGCTGGTTTGGCTTTTTAAAATCACGTTGGAATGACCGAATGCAAGGGGCAGTTGTAAATTTACCGGATACTAGCCAACAGCATAATTGGTTTTCCCCGCAACCTAACATACGTTTATTTGGTAATATTGCTCAGTTTTATGCCAAGTTAGGTTTTATTCCATTAGCACATAGCCCGTTAACTAAAAAATATTACTTTATGGACAACCATTCTGTTTGGTTAGGTCAGGATAACGGCGATGATAAAGTACTTTCGTTAATTCAAACGACTTTAATTTGTTGTCGTGTCGCTCATTATTTGAAAGTACAAATTCGTGATGTTTTAGGCAGTTTTCTGAACGCGAATGAATGTGAACTACATTTATCTAAATGGCTAAGTAAATATGTCTCTAATGTGTCATCGGCAAATGATGAGACATTATCAAAATACCCCTTAAGAAGTGCGCAAGTTACCGTAAAAGAGTCTGAACACTCCCCTGGTGAATTTTCATGCGAGGTAGCGTTGCAACCTCAATATCAGTTCGACATGTTTGCTGGGCAAATCCTGCTTACCACAGAACTAGGTGAGGGCAGTTAATGGTTTTTATAAAAACATTTTTAAATGAACTACATACTACCGATGAATCAAGTTTAGTTACGTCAATTAAATATAATCTAAAGCAATTGCTTGAAAGTGAAGCGCCGCTTATTTTACTTGACCCAAGCTTAGTTGAATCACAGCATTCTATTTTTGCTTTTGGTGTTGAAGATATTCAAAGTTTAAATTATCAATTGGGCAAAACCATTTTTACTTCTCGAATTAAAGCACTCATTCGCAGTTTTGAGCATCGTATTGAAAATGTGGATATTCATATTCTTGCCAATGAAGATAAAAGTAATACTATTCGATTTACCATTTCTGGCGATCTGGTCGATGGTCAAGAGTTCCAGTTGAATAGCCAACTAAATATTAGTGATTTTAGTTTGTCGATGGAGAATGAAGTTGTCTGAACTACTTAACCGCTACTTCGAGCGTGAATTATCACTGATTAGACGTTCTGGCGGAAACTTTAAAGCTAAACATGCCGATGCAGCCAATAGTATGCATTTGAACGAAAAGCTTTATGAAGATCCAAATATTACCCGTTTGCTAGAGTCAGTTGCTTTGCTCAGCGCTAAAAATGAAATGAAGCTTGACCAGCAATTACCTCATCTTTCAAATGCAGTTTGTTCTGTTTTATACCCATCATTTAATCAACTCATGCCTTCTGTTATGAGTGTGAAGTTTGAAGCCGATGATAGCGCATTTCTAGAGCCGGAAAAAATTTCTTGTCATGAAGAAATTAAAGTACAAAACCAAGGCGGACAAGTATGCCAATTTAAGTTTTGTAACGATACTCTCTTTTCGCCATTGACCTTGAACAATGTTAGCGCTAGGTATGCACCATTTCCATTCGACTTGCCGATAAAGCACGATGCCAATGCGGTTATTCAACTGAAAATTAACGCTAATGATCCCGAAGGAATGATTTCGCAGTTGATGCCAGACAAGTTAAGTTTATATCTTAATGGCTTTGGTGAAGGTGCGACGGGGTTGATTGAATTATTATTATCTCAATTATCTTTTATTTACGTATCAGATAAGCATTTTACTCGGCAAACCTTGCTAGAAAAATCATGCTTTAAGCCGCGCTGTTTAGATGATGACTTCACAGTACTTGACAAGAAGGCTAATGAATTTACGGCATATCAGATGCTGTTAGAGTATTTCAATTACACCGAGAAAAGAAAGTATTTCCATCTTGAAGGTCTACATAATGCTTGTTTAGCCCTTAATACTAATGAGGTGGTGATCAGCTTTTTTGTAAAAGATATTCCAACTGAATATATTAATTTATTTGATAGTAGTGCTTTTCAGTTAAACACGGCTTTAGTTGTTAATCAGTTTACTCATCGAGCTGAGCCTATTTATTATGACCACCAACAACTATCGGTACCTTTAAATCCGGATGTGAGTAATCAGTCAGCTGATATAGAAATAATATCAATAGAAAGTGTTAAAGAAGTGAAGTCAGATGGTGAATATCCTTTACAACCTTTATTTGCGAAACGATATTTTGATCAAAAGCATGGTTTGCTTTGGTTTGGTGAAAGCCATATTAATAGAGAGAGAAAATTTCAGCACCATTTATCCATAAGTTTCGATCCCGCACATTATAGTCAACATGAGGCTAAACAATCTCACTTGTTATCAACGCAGTTGAACTGTTGTAATGGTCGAGCACCATGCTCCATTATTGCTGGCAACGAAGTTAATTTTGCCGGGGCGATAGAACTTGCTGGAACATTGGTTTCTCATAATATTCCAACGGTACCTTATTATCCAAATGAATCACAACAACTGCATTGGCAACTTATCGAGTTGTTAAGCACTAATTTTAGTTCTTTGATCAATGTAGATGAACCGGCTGAGAAATTACGCAATTTATTATCGGTATTTAGCCGTTCGTTGCAACAACAAGAATTAACATCTGCCATTCAAAAAGTAGACTATCAACAAAAAGTAGCGCGCGTTTTTGTTGATGGGGTTAATATATTTACTTCAGGCACACTTATTCGTATTGATGTGTCTGTTTTTGACCATGCCAGCTCTTCAAATATATGGCTGTTTGTCCACCTATTGAATCGTTTTTTTGCTCGCTTTTGTAGTTTTGATCGTTTCATTGAATTAGAAGTAACTTTAGTCACCGATAAGGGCAAGGAAGTTATTCAATTTGACAAGTTTCATGGTGCTCAGCAATGTCTTTAGCACAGCAATCATCGTTAATAGAACAGGCACTTAGTGAGCCTGAACTATTCGATTTGGTGCCGCTAATAAGAGTGCTTAATCGCCACTTTGCTAAAAGTGTTAAGCCATTTGAATTGGTGATTGCCGCTGACCCGATGCCAAATAATATAGCAACAGAAGTAAGTGATTTCGAATTAATAAATCAAAAGGCTATTATTTCTAGTAGCAAAACATCTCTTACATCAGGGTATAGCGTTGTTCCTGTTTATATTTACGAAGAGTTATTGGCCGCATTTCATGATGAGCGATATGCTTTAACTGACTTTCTAAATATTTTTAATGAGCGTTACTTTAAACTGTATGTACGTACGGTAGAAAAAACACATTTGATTCTAACTGATGAAATAGACCGTTATTTAAATAGCGCTTCATTTCAACAACAGAATCAAAGAAGACAACAAGCACAATTGACCAGTTGCATTGCGCAATTAACGGCATTACCTGATGAGTCAGCAGTTAAAAACTGGTTAGGCTATAGTATGCTTTTAGGAAGCCCGAACCGCTCTCTCAACGATTTACAACAAGTTTTGGCTGATTATTTTTCATTAAAAGTAGCGATTGATAGTGGTCAATTGAATAAAGTTAAGCTTGAACAAGAAAATTGGACGCGACTGGGTAGTAATAACATTCATAAAAGTCAGTTAAATCAGCATGATGTTTTTGAGCAAAATAACCAGTTAGGGCAAGGGTTTTTGTTAGGCCAGCGTTGTTGGTTATCTAAGCAACGCATTAATATTACCTTAGAAGCTAAGTCACAAGAACAGTTAAACTTCTTGAATAACGATACGGCTTGGCTCAGAGAATTGGCACATATGACTCGCTGCTATTTGCGTGATAAAACAGAAATTGCTATTTATTTAAAGGCACCAGATCGTTGGTTTAAACGAATTCAATTGTCAGTAGATTTAGAAAAAACTACGCGTTTAGGTCGTGGTTTTCATTTGAAAAATTCGCAACAGAATAAAGCTGTTGTTTATCTTATTCACCTAGTTAAGGATTAATATTATGTCTCAAGTAAATTTACCTAACTTAATTGCAAAGTTAGACTTTGAAACAAAGCGTGCTTTAGAGCTGGCAGCGGGTGATGCAATGAATGCTCATTACCCGTCTATTGAACTTGAGCATTGGTTATTGCAAATAATATATAAGCCCACTGCAGATGTTAGTGAGTTTTTTACTAAACAAAAAGTAGATGTAGATACGGTTATCAAAGAGCTATCGGCTAAATTAGCCAAATTGAGTAAAGGTTTTGAAGGACAGCCAAGTTTAAGTGGCAACTTAACCGAATTAGTTAAATCAGCATGGCTAATTGCTACCGTTGATTTTTCCCATAGCCAATTAACAGCATTGCATTTGATTTTAGCAAGTCAACAAACCAGTGAATTAGGGACGAAAGTACTCTCTCTAAAAAGTTTAGATAGTTTTTCTGAGTCAGCATTACGCGATCAAATTTCGAAATTAAAAGTCACTCAAGTCGGTACAGCATCGGCTGGAGCACGTACTGCAGGAGCTAGTTCTGGTGACGCCTTAGCCAAATATACTACCAATTTAACGCAAGCAGCACGTGATGGTGAATTAGACAATGTATTAGGACGAAATCAAGAAGTGAGAACCGCCATTGATATTTTGTGTCGCAAGAGACAAAACAATCCAATTTTTGTCGGTGAGCCTGGTGTCGGCAAAACGGCAGTGGTTGAAGGTTTAGCAATTAAAGTTGCGCAAGGGGAAGTACCTGCAATTATTCAAGATATCGAAATTCATAGTTTAGATCTGGGTTTGTTACAGGCCGGTGCTAGCGTTAAAGGTGAATTTGAAAATCGATTAAAAGATGTCATTAATGAAGTCAAAAATGCTGAAAAGCCTATAGTGGTTTTTATTGATGAAGCGCATACCTTAATTGGCGCTGGTGGCGCTGAAGGGCAAAATGATGCAGCGAATCTATTAAAACCTGCATTAGCACGCGGTGAGTTTCGAACCTTAGCTGCAACCACTTGGGATGAATATAAAAAATACTTTGAAAAAGACCCTGCGTTAACACGACGTTTTCAAGTGGTTAAAATTGAAGAGCCCTCTGCTACAGATGCCATCCAAATGTTACGTGGTGTTGCCGAATCATTGCAAGCTCATCATAAAGTCTGTATTCGAGAGTCGGCTGTTGAAGCTGCGGTTAATTTATCTATTCGTTATTTACCTGCTCGTATGTTACCGGATAAAGCGATTAGTTTATTAGATACCAGTTGTGCTCGTATAGCGTTAACACAGGGGGCTAAACCTGAATCTATCGAAAGCTTGGAACAAAGTCTTCGTTATATGCACAACGAACTTGAAGTGATGCAAAGAGAGTCGGCAATATTTGATAATGTGTCATTTGAAGTGGAAACACTCACTGACAAAATTACCAAAGTTGAAAGTGAACTTGAAGCATTAAATATTCGTTGGCAAGAAGAGTTAGCGTTAGTTCAAAGTGTTTTAGACTTACAAGTAGAAGTGACTGAAAACCTAACTAATGATGTTGAAGATAAAGATAAACATAGTGAGTTAAATCAGCAACTGGCAGCATTAGAAAAGCTTCAAGCAGGTGAGCCGTTGGTCAATGCCATGGTTGACGATATTACTATTGCACAAGTCATTGCCTCATGGACAGGTATCCCTATTGGCAATATGTTGAGTGATGAAGTCAAAAAGCTACTGACAATTGAAGATAATCTACACAAGCGTGTTATTGGTCAAAGTACAGCCATCAGCGAACTTGCTAAAAGCATTCGTATTTCTAGAGCTGGCTTAACCGATAGTAGAAAACCTATTGGCGTATTTCTTATGTGTGGTCCCAGTGGTGTCGGTAAAACCGAAACGGCTGTAGCATTGACCGATCTGTTATATGGCGGTAGTAATGATATGACCGTTATCAATATGACAGAATTTAAAGAAGAGCATAAAATATCTATGCTACTTGGTGCACCTGCAGGTTATGTAGGTTTTGGTAAAGGGGGCGTTCTAACTGAAGCCGTACGTCGCAATCCATATTCAGTATTATTATTGGATGAAATGGAAAAAGCTCACCCAGGTGTTCATGATTTGTTCTATCAAATTTTCGATAAGGGCTGTATTGCCGATAGTGAAGGTCGAAATATAGATTTCCGCAATACTATTATTATTATGACTTCTAATGCTGCGGATCAAGCCATTTGTGATGTTTGTGACGCTAATGAAGAGCGATTACCTAATGAAGAGCTTGTTGAAGAAATTAGACCGGCATTACAACAATATTTCAAACCCGCCTTTTTAGGTCGAGCAACTGTGGTACCTTATTACCCATTGAATGATGAAGAGCTTGGTAAAATTTGTGAAATTGCACTCAATCGTATTCGTAAAAAGTTGGTAGAACAGTACAAAGCAAGCTTTGATTACGAACAAACCTTTATTGATTATGTAGTTAACAAAAATAATGATCCCACTACAGGGGCTCGTGGTATTGAGCAGATCATTAACCGTTCATTGATGCCAAGGTTAGCAGAACAATGCATAACGTTACTCAGTGAAGGTAAAGAAATTAACTCGGTGAGTGTTAAATGTGTTGATGGTAATGATTTTGAAGTGAATATTGCATCATAGCCATTTTATTAAGTAAAATGAGCTACCTAGGTAGCTCATTAAGTTAACGATTAGCAGTAAAGTAAATGGCAATAACAATACAATTAACTGAAATACCGACGAATGAGCATGTACCGAGTCGTATCATTACTTTGCCCGTTCAAGGTGGTGATTTTGGTTCTGCATTTGATTGTGATATTCAATTGCCAGATCGTACCGGTAAAGTGGCCGCGAAACATGGTAGTTTTATCGTTAAAAAAGACAAAATGGTAGTGCAAGCGTATGGTGGATTGAGTCTTTCCATACAAGGAATTGCATTAGCGCCAGGCAAAAGTACGCCAATTGAAGATGGCACTATCATAGGTGTTGCTGATTATATTATGCTGGTGAGTGTTATTGTCGATACTGACGACACTTCAGAGGATAATGATGTTACTAGTGAACCAGCTCAACAATATCAGGCGTATTTTTCATCAAAAAGCCTTGATGAAGAGCCATTTGAAGATACTATAGCAATGATTGATGAAGATGACAGTAGGGTAGAAGGGCAAACAATGACACAAGATAAAACACCGCACTTTACTTCTAGTGGCGTATTTTCAGATGATCCTTTTGAAGATGATCCCTTTAAAGATGAAGAAATTTCATTGAATGTGGATGAGCATGCAACACAAAGCCAAAGCTTTAGTGAAAACAACGAAAGTGTTGAAACCTTTGTTGCTGATGAAAATGATGACGTTGATGTTATTTTTATGGATAAAGCCTTAGTTAAAACCGTTGATAGAGAAAGTAGCCAATCAAATGAGGAAGGTGGAGGCAAGCAAATATCTCAGCTAGTGAGCCTTTTAGAAAATCAGATTACCAGTAATAACGATCAACAAAGTAAAATATTTCAAGTATTAGATGAAACCCTAACAACTTTTATTAATGAATTTTCACCAGCGCATCTGGAAGACATTTTTGATGATTTTGGTACGCCTTTCTTTGTACAGAAAGAAAAACAATATTGGCGATCTTATCGTAAATCCTTTAATCGGCGTTTAGATAAAGGGGAATATCATCGTTTATTTAAAGCTTTGCTACTTGAGAATATGCAAGGAAACGCATCAGTAAATAATGACAAAGACACTAAGGGCGGCAATGACTAAATACTTAAACTCATTTTGTATGCCGCTAGTGTTGCTTTTACTGACGTTGTCTTTGTCAGCTTGTAGTGTATTTTCTAGTAGCGATGAGGAAGAAGAGCCTGTTGAGTTGAAAATGGTGCTCAAAGCCAGTGATAATATTAACCCTTCAGCGGTGAGTAAAGGTAATCCGGTCGTTGTTAATTTATACCAACTTAAAAGTGTTGGTGCATTTAAGTCAGCACAAGTACTGGACCTGTTCGAAAAAGATATTTCTGTACTTGCAGACGATTTAATTAAAAAACAAACGCTTGGCAGTGTCTTACCTCAAGAAAAGCGAGTAGAATCATTAGCAATATCCCAAGGCACTAAATATTTAGCGGTGTTTGTTCAATTTTCTAATTATTCTCAAGCAAAAACAAAGTCTTGGTTGGAGATTAAGGAAATCGAGGATATTGAGCATGTGGCTATATCAATTGATTCGTTAACGGTTAATGTTGAATCAGTTGGTGCGGAAAGTTTTTGGCCATGGTAATTATTTTGGGAGAAAGCACTTGGAGCTAGCTAAACAAGTTGTTTGGAAGGAAGGTATTTTTATATCTCCTCAACATTTTCAACAACAAGCTATACATAGCAAATCGTATATTCAAAATTACGCGAGTACCAATGGTTACAGCGAACATTTTGGCTTAAGTGATATTGCCCTTAATACTGATTTATTGAAAATTGGAAAAATAGCGGTAACCAATTGTCGAGGATTATTTCCTGATGGTTATTATTTCCATTTAACAGAAGAAATCGTTATTGATGTTCCTGTAGATGCAGTAGAAAAGAACGTATATTTATCTTTGCCTATCGCCCTTCAAGGTGCTGCCGCTTTCGCACAAGAAAGTGCACAAAACACCCGATACCTTTGTCAAACCATGACCAGTTATGATAATGCTTCATTCCAAAACGATAGTATTGAGCTAGAAGTTGCGCGGGACAATATTAGTTTGTCCATAGGCAAACAAGATATGGCTGGTTTTGTTTCATTTCCTATTGCGCGTATTCTGGAAACAAGAGAAACAGGCGAAGTTATTTTTGATAAGAGTTTCATTCCTGCCTGTATTCATTTTCAAGCATCTATTTATTTGTACGATAAAATAAAAATGCTACAAAGCCTCATTCAAACACGAGCGCAAGAAGTGCAAAAGCGTATTGCTGTTGGTCAAGATAGTAAAAGCGAGCCTACGCTATATAAAGATTATTTATGGTTACAAACCTTAAATAGGTGGTTGCCTTGGAGTAACTGGGTTCAACAAGACATGCAATATACCACACATCAATTATATCGAGACTTAACAACGTTGTCGGCTGAATTATCTGGATTGACCCCAGAGTTACCAAGTCAATTCAACATGTTAAAATATGACGAACTTTACCAAGTTTTTAGCCCTATTTTTATCAAACTGCATAGCCAATTAAGTATGGTTCTACAGGATTCAGTTATTATTTTTGAATGGGATGACAAATTATTTGAAAAGCGTCGTTTGCTTCGTACCATCATCGATAAGCCTGATAGTATGATAGATAGGCGTTTTGTCATCAGTGTTGAATCATCAATGAGTGCTGAGGACATTGCCTTACTTTTACCACAAGCGACAACATTAGCAGGTAATAGCAATATAGTAGAATTAGTACGAAATGCTATGTCTGGCGTAGAGTTGCGTCATTTACTGGTAGCCCCTCATGAGCTAAAACCAAAATCTACGGCAACATATTTTGAGATAAATATAAAGAATGAACTTTGGATTGACATGCTAAATAAAGGGGAAGCGCTTAATTTGCATGTGGATAATAGAGTTGCTGATCTTGAAATCACTTTATATGCACTTTCAATGGGTTAAGTTATACAAATGTCAGCTGCCATACAAAATACGATTGCTATAGAATTTGGTGATACTATTATGAGTAATCAAGATTTTTTTGATTATTCAAGTAATGACCTTTATAACTTAAGCACTCCGCTATTATCGGTATTACTGACATTAGAGCGACTGCCAAAACCAGATAATTTGTCAGTGTTTAAAGGTTTATTGAAACAGCAAATTGTCGATTTAAGTGAGCAGGGTAAAAAGTTAAATTATCCCACGGCTGTTATCGATAAATTGTGCTGTTTACACTGTATTGTATTAGATGAATTTATTATTCATAGTGACTGGGGCGCTAGTGCTGGGTGGGAAAATAATACCCTTTTAAGTGAACTTTTTAACTTGCAAAGTGGCGGTGATTTGTTTTTTACTATTACCGACAAAGCTACGCGTCAATCTGGAAAAATGCTAGATTTATTGTCTGTAATCTATATCTTTTTGAAGATAGGCTTCAAAGGGCGCTATCGTTCTCGTCAGTCAGAAAAAATAGGTATTGTTATCAAACAAATTAGTACCATGATTGCTGATAATATAACTACGCCTGACGTGCTAATAAAAGATAGCCCAGTAAATAAGCCCTTGTTATTGGTAAGCGGGCATCGCTACTTTTCATTAACGCTGATTACAATAATCTCAATAGCCTTGATGATAACGGTATTTGATTATTGGTTTAAAGAAACTTATCAAGCAAGAAGCCAAGGATTTCGTCAGTTAAATAATAACATTGTAAGCTCAGTGATTGTTGATGAACAATCGGTAAAAGTTGCTCAAAACAATAGCCCTAGTTTAGCAAAAGCTCCAGTAGGCAATGTTGCTACTCAACATGAACCGATAGAAGACAAACCAGCTGCTCAGGTTAATCAACAGGAAACATTAGCTAGTTATCGTGTGCAATTAAGTTCATTTTCAGTGCAAGAAAACGCGAATAGATTTGTGAAGAGTCTTGAGAATAACCGATATGATTTATTTACAAAGCGTATTGGCGAGTATTCTATTGTTTATAGTGCAGCTAACTCTTTATCAGAAGCAGAGCAGCAAAAACAATATTATAATGATACTTATCAATTCTCAGCTATTGTTTTTCAGTTAGATAATATGAGTACATCGGTATTATGACTATTACGCTGACTAAGCAACATTTATTTGCCACATTATTTATCCTATTATTTTTTAGTTTTAGCTTCTCTTGGTATCTATTTCCTAGCTTTTATTGGTTACTAGGACCGGCTACTGCCATCACGGTTGTCTCTGCTATTGCATATTGGCTTACTCATCGAGAAAACGATGGCTTAAAGCAACGAAAAATTATTGAAAAACAAGATAAAACTACCATGAATAGGTTGTTTAAACTTTTGTTGAGAGAGTTAAAAGACCGAGGTCAGTTTAAACAAAAATATCGTTTACCTTGGTACTTATTTATCAGTCATAATATTCAAGCTGATAGTGCAGTATTAAGTCAAATGGGCTTTAGACGTAGTTCGGTAATAAATACAGATAATCAATTAGCGATTCAAGTTTGGTTAAAAAATAATGCAGTAATATTAGCGGTAAATCTATCTGGAGATGATTACCGTGCCTTAAATTGTATTAAGCTACTGCTAGCTAGTGTGAAGCGCTTTAGATCTCGTCAGGCCTTAAATGGTATTTTACTAAGCCAATCGATAGGGCATTTGCTTAGCAAGGATAAAACTCAAAATAAGGAAATGGCGACTGACAGCCGAGTGATCATTGACGAAGCCCAACAGCTTTGCGGTCAACAATTACCACTTTATGTGTTATTCAACCAAATGGCTGATTTAGCTGATTTTTGTCAGTATTTCTCGTCGCTGGAAGAACATCATTTGGATGGCTGTTTTGGTGCGATGAATAGCGCTTCTTTAGCCTCAGGTGCTTTTACCTTGTCTTGGTTTAACACTGCTTTTGATAATCTTTGTACTCGAATGGGTAAAGCAATCGTTTTTGCACTGGATCATCAATTGAATGAAACTTTCCGGCGCTCTGTTATTGCTGCACCGGCACAACTTAGGCAAGTAAAAAATGAGATAAGTTTCTATTTATCTGAGCTATTGCTCGCTAAACCTTCATCACAAGCGTATCAGTTTAGAGGCTTCTTTTTTACCAACACAGAAAATAATGCTGCAGTAATAGACCCCCTAACTAAGCGAGTTGCCTATCAATTGGATCACCATGAAATGGTGGTTGCTGATGGCGTTAAATTGTCACATAGTATTTTTGTCACTGAACTTTTTAATCGATTCATTCGCCCCGAAGCAGGGTTTGCTCAGGTGAATAGAGTGCGCAAACGACTATTACTTTCTCTGCAAGTGACCTTTTGGTTATTAATAATAACGCTAATGGGCTCAACAGCAGGTTTATTAAAAGCTAACTTTGACTATTACCAGTCTCTTAATACAAGCACCATAGCGAAGCTTGATCGCTATAACAAAGATATCCACAAAACACCTTACCGAGAAGGGCAATTAATACAGAATATTGCACGATTAGGCAAAATCAATAAGATTTATCGTGATTATGAGCAACCAACACCAGCCTATATTTCTGACTTAATACCCAATCCAAGTTTATTTCCTGCACTTGAGAAAACCTATCAAAGAGAACTAAGTAATATAGTGTTACCTTCGCTAGTTTTTGATATTGAAACTAAGTTACGAACTCACCAACAATCGGGTGATGTTTTGCAAACGGCAAAATTTTTGACCTTATTAAAGGCGCTGAAAAACCATAGCCAAGCTGATTGGCAAACGATAAAAAGTTATTATCAGCAAGTGATACTTGATGACGATAAAGTACTTAATGAGCTTTTAGGGCTGATGGACGATTTATATGCTTTTGGTATTCCAAAAGCAACCGTTAACAAAAAGTTGATGACAGAGGCTGAGTTAACCATCAGCAGTAAAAATAATGCTTATGTGATTTTTGATTATATTAAAAATTTACCGCAATTTTTGTCGGTTGTAGATATTAATGGCGAGTTAGGCAATAACTTTCAGCAATTGCTTCGCATCAAAGACAGGGCAATGTTGCAAGTGCCCTTTATTTATACTCCCCAAGGTTTTGCTGCACTGAATTTGAATAGCAATGCTCCATTGATTAAAGAGGTTATTGCCGACAATAAGTCTTTACTAGGTGAAGATTTAAATGAATTTCAAATCAATAATCTTGTACAGCAATTGCAAAGAATGTATCAACGTGAATATATACGTTACTGGCGAGATTTCATTAGCAGTATTTCACTTAAGCCTCTATTAAACGAGAACTTAAATTACTTACTAGATTTACTGGTAAATAAGACTGATGCTCCGCTTAATCAGCTATTTGATGTAATTAGTTATTATACCTCGCCAAAACTTCAGTCCTTAATAGCAGAGACAGCAGCACCAAGCGATACTGATAAACTAACATCACCTTTACTTAAGGAAAAAAACCAACCTGTTCAGTTAAGTGATGAACAACGTGAAATGGAGAAAGCCATTCAAGATGAATTCTCTAATTATCATAGTTTTATTAAAACAGATGAAAATGGCATAAGTACATTAAGTAACTTGGTTGCTCACTTTTCTAAAGTTAATGAATGGTTAGATAAAGCTAACGAAAGTAGCGATATTGCTGCAGAGTATTACCAACAACTCACTTCGCCTGATAAAGATCAGAGTTTATATAAGTTAAGCCAAATAGAGACCAATATTGAGCAAATTGATAATTATAATAAGTCACTAATTCGTTTGGTTAACGCTAACATCCGAAAGGTTGTTACTGCCTATATAGATGAACAGTGGCGATTACAGATAAGTGAGCCGTTCTCTGGTCTTTTTGCCAAAAAATTCCCCTTTAATATAAAGAGCGAATCTGATGCTAATTTAAAACAATTTAATCGTTATTT
Source organism: uncultured Colwellia sp. (assembly GCA_913062815.1). GTDB lineage: Bacteria > Pseudomonadota > Gammaproteobacteria > Enterobacterales > Alteromonadaceae > Colwellia. The sequence continues at coordinate 248,912 of CAJXWZ010000002.1, forward strand.
TAAATTGGGTGGCCTGTTTGACAAATATAAAATGCAATCGTTATCTAAATTTAAGTTGAGAGATGAACGCATGTTCCTCAATGGTTTTTTGCCTAATGATGCTTTTTATATTAGTACTAATGCCTTAGCACAATTAGACAATTTAGATGCAATGCAGCAGGTTTTGTATCAACAAGGTAAAAAACAGTTCTCTATCCCTTTTAAACTTAATATTAAGTCAATGTCAGCAATGTTATTGAAGTTTGAGCTGTTCTCTCAAAGAACCTTGATGAGTTATCAACATGGCCCCAAATTATGGCGCGAGTTTGTTTGGCCAGATTTAACCACTCAAAGTGAGCTTTTGGCTATTTTTACTGATACTAAAGGTCAAAAGAATACCATTAACTATAATGGTGATTGGGCCTGGTTAAGGCTTATTTATCAGAATTATCAAGCAAACCCAAGTCAAACAGAAATAAAGCTAAGCCAAGGCAGCAATGACGTTAGTTTAATCGTTGCGGTTGAAAGTGATGAAAGCCCACTTGAGCCTAAGTTTTTTAGTCAGTTTATGCCACCAAAAAACTTAATCGCAGTTGAATAGCTCTGTCATATCTATACAGTTCATCTAATAGTTAATCGCTTGGCCGCTTTACCCTATGAGCACAGTAGGCATGCCAGCTACTACTGAGCCACCATGAGCGCTAGAGTCCCCCATTCTTATCGCTGGTTTAGAGCCAAAAAATACTGTAGTACTCCCCATAACTAAGCTATCAGGAGGGCCGACACAGACACAACTGTCGCCCATAACCGATGCCGGCATACTACCGATTAAGACTGTTGGGCAACCTGGACCTACGATAGGCCCGCCTACATGTGGGATAGGTGGCGTGCCAGGCGTTTGCATTGGGCAAACATGCATATCAGTAATTCGTGCTGCTGGTAAGCCCATTAGTTTTCCTCATTCATGGTGAGTTGGCTTATCGTTAATTTAGCACCTTGTGCGATGCTTATACCTTTGTCGATAACGGCTAGGTAAAACTCTTCATAACCCATATCATTTTCTTGCCACTCTGGTACGGCAGCGCTGATAGAAATTGCTGCTGCTATAGCATGACCGTATAAGAAGTTAGGAGGCATGACTGCGGGTAATTCTGGTGAAACAATACTACCAGTGCCTGACCAGTAAACAGCTTTAGCCACCCAAGCTGGAGCCACTTCTAAGCCAACTCTGTCGGCGAGTTGATTTGCGCGTATACGATTAGTTTCATTAGGCTGTTGCAACCAACTATTAGCACTATTAATGCAGTGCAATTGAGTCTCGTCCCATTCATTTTTTCTAAGGGCAAGTGCTTCACAAGCCCAATATATGCCATCTATCATTGGTAGGGCATGAGCAATAAATTGAATAGTGTCGTTGTATAGCTTTTCGCCAACTAAGGCTTCAATTGCTTGTTTAGGTAACATCTTAGCTGAAAGTATCGCCAGTGCTTCTTCAGTTAGTTGATATCGACCAATGATAGAAGCTATGTTTGTATTGGGAATTTTTTTTAACATTAGTTTACTTGCACCAGTGAGCCAGAAATTTGGGTTATACCTGCAGACGATACTTTAGTTAATGCGCTAGAGCTTAGTTCTGCCCCTGCTGTACCACTAATTTTAACTTGTGCGGTTGAGCTTAGCGCCACTCCTGCAGTGCCTTGTATATCTGCTTTGGCAGTAGCACTTGCTTTAAGGTTAGCGCCAGCACTAATTTTAGTATCTGCTGTGCTACTAACTTTTACGTTGGTGCCACTGGCGGCAATATCGCCGGAAGACTTAATGGTTAATTTGTCACAATTTATCGTTATACCACTACTGCTCAACTCTATTGAATTACCACCAACGGCCAAAGTGATTTTATCGTCTGCTTTGATACTTATTTCTTTTGCCGTCTCAGATAAAGTTTTTGTCACCGCGAGGGTATAGTCATCCTTTCCTGTGATGGAAATCGCTTTTTCTGTAGTACTGATAAATTCAGCGGTAACTGTTTGAGTAAAATTATTTTCAACTTCTATTACATGATCTTTGGCAGCATGAAAATAAAGTTGTTCTTTATCTGTTTTATCATCAAAGCGAATTTCGTTTGATTGTTTACCTAGTTGTGTTTTTATCCCACTCTGACTGCTATTTACTTCAGGGTAGGGTGGTTTATTTTTACTGTTATAAACACTGCCAATTACTATAGGTTGATCAGGGTCATTATTGACAAAACTGACTAATACTTCATCTCCTATGCGTGGAATAAATTGCATTCCTAGGCTCGCGCTAGCCATCGTTTGAGCAACACGAATCCAACAACTTGGGCTGTCACCACCGATTTTATCCCAATAAAATTGCACTTTAATACGGGCACTAATATCATGTTGGGGCTGACCTACATCGTCTCCAACGACAACCGCTGTTTGAAGACCATTGATCGCAGGTTTGGCTATCGGCTGAGGAAAACTTGGGCTGCTGATTGGGCGGCAAATAAAATTATTATGGTAATTTACTGATTGTTCAGATGCTTCAATGGTATGAACAATGGATTCAATTGCATAATCTCCCAATTGTTTGCTATCAGAATGTGCGGATAAACTAAATTGGGTAGCAAGGGTAAGGTCTTCAACACGGCTTTCCGCTTCAACACAGCTATAATCACTTTGAAGCTGATTTAGCCTAATTTTGGCTGTTTTTGAAGATAAATCACTCATGTCTCCTTTAATAGAGTTTGTGCCAAATTCATATTGAGTTAACTTAGTATTATTAGCTATTTTATTTGTTGACTTGGTATCACCACTATCAATGAGCGTGGTACTTTCATAATCATAGTTTACTGTGCTGATAGCGGCAGAGTGTACTTTTAGTTTTGGTTGCCACTTAGTGAGTAATAGTTGTTCGCCCGAACGGTTGGCAATAAAATCAAGTTTACTAACCGTTGCTTTGTCGTAGGGAGAATTTGGGTCATGTAATGTTAATTGATGACTTTGATTTGTATGAGTGAAATAGTAATGAATACCTTGCTCTGCCAATAAGCGTTGCACAAAGGCATAATCAGTTTCATCATATTGTACGCAATAGTTGCGTTCGTCTGATGGTAAAGAGCCTAAGGTATAATTTCCTGAGAAGCCGGCATCATTAAAAATGCTCGTTAGAATATCTGCGAGTGTTTTTTGTTGAAAAACTTGGCTGTTTTTTCTTAAGGTTAATAGCCACAACCAAGGTTTTAAGGTTATTTTATAACGTTGGTAGTCATGATCACTTTGGCTTTCAAGTAGTTGTACTTCGGTCAAATAACCATTAAAAACGCGCTTTTCTTTTTGCTTATTATCAGCAACTTCATTCCAATGACATGTTATTAGTTGCCCAAGCTGGTCATCGATAGAAAAGTTATTGCTCACTAATATGCCTTCAATAACAAAAGGCGTCGATAAACCTTCTTCTATGCATACTTGATGTCCAAGATGGGTATTACCACTTGAATCAGAGAAGTATAAGCCCCTATTTTCAATTTGATATGAATTGGCCACTCATTATCCTTTAAATGATTTAAAGCAGATATACATGATAAAGCCATGTGCAATATCGATTGTCATTGACTGCTTGTAAGATAATAATTATTAAGCGCTTTGGGCGCTATAATTTTATTGGTATAAACACCCTATTAGACTGAATAATGTTTGTAAAGGTATAGTCAGGCTAAGCCAACAAAAATAGCGACACTATTTTAGTAAAGTTAGCTACTTAGCCTTTATTGCTGGTTATGATTTACATAATTCAGTTGGCATTGCTTAGCGAAGATGTAGTCGAGCACTAGCTTGCATGTTGTTAGTCCAATAACACTCTAGCATTATCTCCTTGTTCATAAATGCTGAGACTGACACTTGATAGCGCTTTAATTTCTTTTAAATCAACGGTTAGACTCATATTTCCACGGGATATATTAGCCTTTAACCGTACCACTAATTTTTCTACTTCAGTTAATGCAGTTATAGCTTTAGGCACTCGATTTCTAATGAATGTAAACCATTTGTCTCCCATATTTTTACTGACCTTTTTGATTACATCGCCATTAGTAATAGTAAAAGGTTTGTTTAGTGTACCGCCATCACGCAAAATATCGTAAATGATATGTCCGTTCTTTTTTGCGGCCATCATATTTTTAGTGTTTAGCTGTAATTCGCCAATATTACCGTTATTCATTTTGAGAAAAAACTTTATATCCTTATAGCCAGCATCAGTTGCTCCACAATTATATTTTTCGTTTTTACCTTTACCTGTGCCATAACGGTCTTTCATTGAGGATTGGAAATGTTGCAATTGAACAAACTCTTCGGTTAATGAAATCATTGATTTAGCTGCAACCATGTCTTCGATATTTTCAAAAATTACGGTCATGCGTGCAGCATCTTTAAGATCGCCAATATCGTAGTTTCGTTTTCTATTGGTAATTTTATCAAGGGCACCATGAAAGTCTTTTACACCAAAATAGGCTCCTGGCGGTTGTTTCACTTCACCCTTACATACAGAAGCTATTTTTATCGCATACTCTTTCAGTGCCTCTTGTGCTTCAATGGTTTCCATAAACATTAAAAACAATTGTTTTCGCTTTAATTGTGCATTCGCGAGTTGATTTCGTGATGCATCATCAAGCTGACCTGATGCCATACTATTTTTAGTTTTTTGATCTAGGTAATCTTGGATTGAATTCTTGCGAGTCATAATATCAAGCATAGATTCATCTTGTTTTTTATTAGCGGAGTTAGCGTATTCATAAGAGGAGACTTTTTGCTTTAATTGCTGCAATTTCTGCTGATAATCTTTGACGTTAACAAGTCTAAATCCTTGAGACATATTGTTATTTAAGTTGATTTTGGCCATAACAGCGGCACGATTCTTTTTTATTTTCTCTTGTGCTATATCAATTGAAATTTCATCTGGCATTTGAGTTCCTCTATTTTTAACTACTTTGTTTATAACAATATTTACTCGTTTTAAATCATCATTTATCTTATTAGCGAAGGGCTAATTAGGTATAGCTATATAACAAAAAAAATTCAATAAATTAACTTTAACAGATTATCAGTAATGTTCTTGCGAATTTAACGTCGTTTCCAATGTTAACTTCACTGTAAACTACTTTATGAGAGGAATAAATAAGTGTCGATACCTCTTTTGAGGAGATGATTATATGAAATTACTTTTTATACGGGATGCTAACGCTTTCAATAGGCATAAAAAAGCCCCGCAAGAGCGAGGCTTTTCAAGCAAACTAAAAACTAATTATTTTTTAGCCGCTCTTTTAGCAGCATCAGCAGCTTTAACTTCAGCAATAACAACTTCAGCTACGTTGCTAGGACATGGCATGTAGTGAGAGAATTCCATAGAGAACTGACCACGGCCAGATGTCATTGTACGTAATGATCCGATGTAACCGAACATTTCTGAAAGCGGTACGTCAGCTTTAATACGAACACCAGAAACACCCGCGTCTTGACCACCGATCATGCCACGACGACGGTTTAAATCACCAATAACATCACCAACGTGATCGTCAGGCGTAAACACATCAACTTTCATGATAGGTTCAATTAACTGAGCACCAGCTTTTGGAATTGACTGACGGAAAGCACCACGAGCAGCAAGTTCAAATGCAACAGCAGATGAATCGACCGCATGGAAACCACCATCGTATAATTCAATTTCAACGTCAAGTACAGGGAAACCAGCAAGAACACCAGTATCCATCATGCCTTTGAAGCCTTTCTCGATTGCCGGGAAGAATTCTTTAGGAACATTACCACCAACAACAACAGAGC
>CAJXWZ010000003.1 GCA_913062815.1 uncultured Colwellia sp.
TAAATAATCGACTAAGCATGTAGTACCGAGGATGTAGGTTTTTTGGACGCGGGTTCAATTCCCGCCAGCTCCACCAACAACAAGATTAAAGACTTCTGACGAAGTCTTTTTTTTTGCCTAAAACCAAGTGGTTACACGTTTCTATTGACCTATTAAGTCTGATGCGGTTTAATAAAACCTCAATCATTTAGTACTTAGTTTAGTACTACGAAATACCAAAGGATTTTTTTGTGGTACTAAAAGGGAGATTTACCAATGGCTAGAGTGACTAGACCACTAACAAATACTGAAGTAGATAAGGCTAAGCCTCAATCTAAAGTAAGTAGCTTGTTTGATGGTGAAGGTTTAGAGCTTAAAATAACCCCCTCTGGTACTAAAAAATGGCTTTTTAAGTACTACAAACCTTTTACCAAAAAGCGAACTAACCTTACCTTTGGCGTTTACCCTGATATTCCTCTAGCTGATGCAAGAAAACTAAGAGCTAAAGCAAAAGAGTTACTAGCTAAAGATATTGATCCAAAAGAGCATAAAGATAAGCTATCACGCCAGCAGAAAGAGCGGATAGAAAACACCTTAATAAGCATTGCTGCAAAGTGGTTTGAAGTTAAGAAAACAGAAGTTACACCCGATTACGCTATTGATATATGGCGATCTCTCGAATTACATATATTCCCTTCCCTTGCTAAGTACCCTATTTCAGAAATAACAGCACCTATTGCTATAAAAACAGTTAAGCCAATTGCAGAGAAAGGCTCATTAGAAACCGTTAAACGACTTAATCAACGACTCAACGAAATAATGAATTATGCTGTTAATACTGGTGTTATCCATTCAAATCCACTCTCTGGCATTAAAGCCGCATTTAAAAGCCCTATAAAGCAAAACATGCCCTCAATCAGGCCAGAAGAACTACCTAAACTGATGCAAGCTTTAAACATTGCCAGTATAAAAGTAGTAACTAGATTCTTAATAGAATGGCAGCTTCATACTATGGTTAGGCCAAGTGAAGCAGCTGGTGTTAAATGGGCTGAAATAGATTTTGAGGATAAGCTCTGGAATATACCAGCTGAACGAATGAAGAAAAAACGCCCTCACTCAGTGCCGTTAACTAAGCAAGCATTAAGCTTACTTAGCTCTATCAATCCAATAAGCGGCCATAGAGAACATATATTTCCTGCTGATAGAAACCCAAGGAATCACACTAATAACCAAACAGCTAACGCAGCTATTAAACGTATGGGCTACAAGGGTAAATTAGTTGCTCATGGTCTACGTTCTTTGGCTAGCACGACATTAAATGAACAAGGCTTTGATCATGATGTTATTGAGTCTGCTTTAGCTCATGTAGATGATAATGAAGTAAGGCGAGCTTATAACCGAGCCGATTATCTAGAGCGTAGAGCTAAAATGATGATGTGGTGGTCTGAACATATTGAGAAAGCAGCAACGGGCAACATGAGCCTATCTGCAAGTAATAATAAAGGTCTTAGCGTAGTTAACGCTTAAAAGTTTAACCAAGCCTAGGGTAGCTCCCGAAAAAGCGGCACCTCACCGCTTTGGCTTAGTTAATTACATGAGGTTTGCAATGAGGTGCAAAATGGCAAGGCCCAAAAACAGTTGTTCTATCCCATCATGGTTTAAGTTAAAGAACTATGATTGCCTAAAAAAACTAACAAATAAAGAAGTGTGGCAGCAGGTTAATTATCATAATCACTTTTTGGCGGATGTTAGAGCATGCAAACACAATGGGTGGGATTTCGACAGAAAGTTTAAAGGTTCTAAAGATGATTTCTATAACAAAATAATGTGTGGTGATATTTTGACCGACGAACCTTTTTATTTCGAAGAGACCTTTTATTTAAGCAAGCTTGGTGATCAAACAGAGGAAACTTTAGCAAGATCTCCTTCTGTTTGTGGACTTGATACTCTCTCTATATATAATTATTACGAAGCCTTAAATGAACGAGGTGCTTTTAAGGATATTAAATTTAAAGGCGACGTTATGAATGTTGATACCAGTCATGGCGATATATCACTATCCAAAAGTAAAATGACGAAGCGTAAAGGTAACTATTCATTTCCTTTATTCACTGACAGTACAAATATTGAAATCTGTTTAAATATTGCTGATTTTACTGATGATGAGATATGCACGGATATTAAAAGGCTACTGAAAAGTTGGAGAAACCAAACAAATATAAAAGAACCCCAAATACATAAACAACGGAATAGCGATGTTTATAAAATCATAAATTATAAAATAATCCCATTAATAAATCTTGCTACATGGGAAACCATAAATTATAAGAGCATACTTGAGCGGTCACTAGCGGAAGTTGTATATAAAGATATGACAATTGGTCAAAATGACATTCAAAACAAGTTTAAAAAATTTATGCGTCAAATTACAGATGACAGCACTTATAGACGCAACTTAGATTAATATACTTTTTTATTGCTAATTAAATTAATATATTAATTTTCATGGCTTTTTTTACATGTTTTAAGAGTTCCCGAAGAGATAAATAATACCTTTGATTTACAACACAGACCCAAAGGTAACGATATGGCTTCAACAAAAACAGAAACTAAACCAACCGTAATTTTAAGAATAAATGAAGTATTAGCAAGACAAGGATTACCCAAGTCTACATTCTACGAAAAAATAAAAAATGGATTTATAACCAAACCCGTTAGCTTGGGCGCAAGAAGTGTCGGTTGGCCTGAATCAGAAATCGATCAAATAAACAGAGCGTTGATTTCTGGTGCTGATGCTGAGCAAATTAAGCAGTTAGTTTGTGATTTGACTGCACAACGTCAATTAGCTTTTGCGCATAAGGGGGCTTTATGAAAGATGATAAGGCCAACAACAACAACAACAACAACAACAACAACAACAGCACTCACCAAAATAAACAGCCAAATGATATTAGCTCAGCAGCACAAAGAGTACAAATTTTAGCTTACTTAGAAAAGTACGGCTCAGCTACAACATTGCAGATAAGAAATGATTTACATATTCTTTCACCAGCACCTAGAATTTTAGAGCTACGAGCACAAGGACATAATATAAAAACATATTGGGATAATGGAACTACACCAGATAACAAAGTTCACCGTATAGCTAGGTATGTTCTTTCAACTAGAATTGATGTCGATAATGCAGCCTGATGAGGAGGTTGCAAAATGGCTAAAAAAAGAAAGAATGGTAGGTTTGCTTCATTACCTCATAACATATTGAACTGTCCGGATTATATTGCATTAACATCTATTGCAAAGTCTTTATTGATTGAGTTGATTATGCAATATGACGGAAGTAACAATGGTGATTTAACATTAGCCTGGAGTGTTATGCATAAGCGAGGGTTCAAAGCCGAGTCAACAATAATAAGAGGCAAAAAAAACTTACTTGAAAGGAAAATGGTAACTGAAGTACGTAAAGGTATAGCTAAAAAAGGTGTCCGATTGTGCTCATTATATGCCCTTAATTGGTTGAGGGTTGACGAAGTGTACTATCCAGATGGGTTACCTAAATATCAATTACCTACAACCAAAGGGCCACTAAGAACTGAATGGCGAAAGTCATTATTAATGGATAAATAAAAATTGCCCGGCAAGCAATACGAGTGCCGAACTCTCCCTACGGCTAGCATAATGAGTGCCGTAGGGAGAAGTTTAGATACTGACGGCTAGCATAATGAGTGCCGTCAGAGCCTTTTTAGAGATTCTACGGCAAGCAAAACGCTAGTCCTTATATATATATACCATGTGGGTATAAAGTTTAATGAAGAATATTAGTGTTTTTAATGGTGCACGGCTCAAAACAAATAATTTACAAACAACAAAGAAGGATATCAAAAATTGCAAAATTCAGCAGTAAAGGAACATGACTATATCGACAATATGGATCTGTTAACAAAAAATTTAAGTCAAACTAAATCCGCATTAAGCACTCTTGTTGCTGACGAACACTTCAAAACACTAAACAGTTCAGATTTAGTCAATATGCTTTGGTTAATTGATGATGGTTTAACTAGCATTGAAAAATCATCAAATGAACTTATCAATCACATTCAAAATAACTAAAGGAAGCTCAATATGGAAAGCAAAATATTAAAATTAACAGAACTTGCAAGTGAACTTAGTTCTAAACATTTAAAGTTTTCCAATGGCATCTTGAGTGGAAAAACACAAGTTCAAGCATATATTGATGCGGGTTATGCTGCTAAGGGTGCTAATGGTCATGCTAGTCGTTTGGCAACAAATGGTAGTATCAAACAGTATTTAGAAATAACTAAGCAGGAAGCTCAAGAAGCCGCACAGAAAACTATAGTATTTGATGAATGCCAATGGTTACTTAATCAAAAACGTATCTTAGCAATGGCTTTTGGTGATACTAAAGTTAAAAAGCATGCGGTAATGATTGATGAAATTGTTGAGGTTGAAGTGAGTGAAACAAACTTACCAGCAGCGAACAAAGCGCAAGAGTTAATTGCCAGAAGAATGGGCTGGTTAACTGATAACAATAAAGTTCAAACCGAGCCAGTATCTTTTCATATTGATCTTGGCTAATATTTAAACTAGGTAGTTCTTACCATCTACTTTTAAGTAATCACAACCATATAAACAAACTTAGTAAAGCTAACAAGAGCGCGATAAATGCAAAGCCTTTTGCTGTCGATGGGTATGCTAAGCCCTTTGTAGGCAAACAATTACCCGCATGAAGGCGTTTTCCTAAACTAACGAACACAGGTACTTCTAAGAACTCATTTTTCCCTTCTTTGGACATTTTCCTGCTCCATTATTTGTATTTTTCCAAGTTTATGTTTTAATGTTATACTTTTATTGGAAGCATTATCAAGGCTAGCTGTGTCAGCCTTGTTCTTTGAGGCATCAATGTTTGTCCTAGTGGAATTTATGTTTCCCTATCTAAGGCTCTCCCTAATATGAATAAGAATTATTCAGAACTTCAGTGTATCAGACGCTATAAAGTTTTTTAAAATTCTAGTTCCGGTTTATGAAATAACAGCCTGAATCACTAAATACTCACTACATTTGGTTATTCTTTTTGTATTGATTTCAATGTATAACTATAATTATTTTTAAGATTTTAAAGCTTTATTTGCATGCATTCCTAAAGGCTTTTTTGACTCTTTCTTCATTAATACTTTTGTTTTCAAGATCAGATAAAAAGTGTGTTATTTCGCTTACACTAATATCATCACTCTCACTTACTATTAATTTTCTAGCGTGCAACATTGCTTCTTTATGACTGTTTTCATCTTGCGATTGGTCAAGGGCATTATTGATTGCTCTAAATAATGGAGCATCTAACCAAATAGCAAGCTTCCAATACTTATTCTGTAATTCGTACTTGAACTGGTCTTTTTGTTCATCAGGAAAATACTTCCACTTATGCCACAATGAAAATAATTCAGCTACTTCTGATGCTTGCTCTTTTCTTTTAGTTTGCCAAGCAAGACTACTCTTATATTCCTCATTCGACTCTCTATAGCCTTTTGCAACGCTTTCTTTTATCTTGGCTTGAAGCCAATGGCGACAAATGAACAGAAAAATTGAAAAAGCTACAGTAAATATTATTACTGCATCCCATGTGATTGTGATTGTAGCTTCCATTATTCTTGTACTCCTAGCGCTGGTGCTGTTTTGGTTATTTTGTTGTAATATTCCAATATTACAATATTGCTAGTTTGCTACTTGGTAATTCTGTTTTTTTGTTTGGCTAATTTCGCTTTCCAAATAACTCATAAACAGCATCGTTATACTCTTTGTCTGTTGGTAATGATATGGTCAAATTGTTTTCGTTAGCTAGAATTTTAACCGCACTATAAAACCACTTACCGAAATGACTATGATTTTTACCATTTTCATTGATAACAGACTTTTTAGGCGTTTCTGATTTATCAACCAAACCTGCATCTAAAAGCAATTTATCAACGGCTGTCCAATGAAGCCCTAAAGCTAGACCTATTGCCGTTATAGTAAAAGACTCATTTTTTGCTGCTAGCCACAAAACATATATATCCTTACTTTTCATATTTAATCCTCTTGGTTATTCTGTTGCGTCACCTGATTTTATAGTCGGAGTTCCAAAAGATTCTGAAGATTTTATGCCTGTAGATTTTGTTGTTTGCTCGTAAGTAGATCTGCCATTGTCATCAGTGGGGAGTTCTATTACGCCACTATCGTGAAGTTTCTTCCCTATAAATTCAGTTAACGAACGTAGTTCTTTGGTTTCTTTTTTTAATTCTTTACCGGCTTTAACGTAATACAAATGAGCAAAAATGCCTGTAATTAAACCGCCAAATAAAACACTAATAATTGTTCCCATGATATCTCCTTATTGTTTTCTTAAATACTAACACGTCGCGGTCCAAGTTTTGTTATTGCAGTACCGCTGGTAATTCTGCTGCAATATACATATATTCCTATATACATATATTCCTATATATATATTCCTATATTACAATATTGCTTGTTTGCTACCTGGTTATTTTGTTGCATCAGGCGGTGTTCGTTTCAATAACCGCTTAACTTGTTGTTGAAATTTAACCGGATCTATTTGCTTCCTATTGATCTCTATTACATCTTTTCTAAAATCTTCTAAATATTCAAAATTGTCGTTAGTGTTGTTCACGGCTTTGGCCTTAGTGAGTAAATTCGCGTCTATCGTATTAGGGGTGCTAAAAGGTTTCTAGTATTTTCTGCACTATAGGGGTAAGTCTGTTTAGTTTTCTGGCCGTTTAAAGCCATCGCAACGAACAATAACAACACCATCACTATCGCCTTTGCTTATCGGTTGCATTTCATGAAATTTCATCTTACTGCAATCTTCGTTAGAAAATAGACAAACACGACACATGCCACCTTTAAGTTGATACGTTAGTTTTTTATTGATCATAAAGCCCTCGATTGCGCTATTTGGTTGCGTTATTGTCCATCTCAATGATTTTGTCATCAATGAGGTTTATGGCTACGCACATATCACCAATTTGCTCTTTAATTGCTTTAACTGTATTTTTAAATGATTCGTCCATATCAAATACAATCGCAACTTTTACCATTTCCTCTTTAGCTTTTCTCATGCGCAGCACAGCGTCAATGAGGTCAAATCTATTCATCTTTCTAGCCATTGTTAACTCCTCCGGGCTATTCTGGTTACTTTTTCGTTGTGCAAACCAGACAATCACACCAAAGAGCATGACCATTTTTCTTTTTACGCTTTTTGGGCTTGTCAGGTTATGCCATTATATTTCTTCGTTAACGTCATCGGGATCAGGCATAGAATTACTTAAGCCATCCCATTCATCTTCGCTATAACAATTCATAATCTCCCTATAAACCGGCTATTTATTACACGTGTATTAATTGCATTTTAATTGAGCGTATCGTCAAGCGTTATTACACGTGTAATAATAGAAAATATGAAAGAAACTAAAGCCAAACGTGGCGCACCTAAAAAGCCTGAAGATGAAAAGCGCAACAAGCGTCTTGGCGTTGTTCAATTGTTTGATACTGAGCTTGATAGCTATATAGAATCTGCAGGCATAGAAGGTAAAACCAAGTCAGATTGGGTTAGAGATACGCTTAATGCAAAAGCTAAGCGCACATTAAAAAAGTCTAGGTAATAATAATTTTAAATATAAGGAAGTATAATGAATATTTTAATAAAATCGTGTTTGATTACGTTAGTGATTTTCTCTTTTCAGGTGCAAGCAATCAATGATGATACAGTTGGTGGGCTACTTAAAAATTGTGAAGTAATAGATTTAGCAAACTCAAATGATGCTTGGTCTCAAGGTTACTGCTTCGGGCTGTTCAGTGCTAGTATGGAATATCTTGCTATTATAGAAGGGAATAACAGTAACAGTAGATTTGCACTGCCTAAAGAACTCAATGTAGGGCAACTGATCGCTGTTTACGTAAAGTGGGCTAAAAACAATCCTGAAATGTGGCATATGGGAAGTCATTTCGGGGTTGTTGAATCAGTAATTGAGTATTTTCCAAGTAGTGATTAACTTTCCCAAGCGTCATTAACTAATTGGCGCTGTTCCTCTCCAATTATCTGTAAATAAATCTCAGTTGTTTTACTATCTGAATGCCCCATCAAACGACTTAATATGTGAATAGGTAAAGGCTTTTTAGCTGTTACCATAGTGACCCCAAAACCATGACGTAAACCTTTACCCGTTGCCATAAGTCCGTGAATATCAGCTCGCTTCATAACATCTTTAATCATACGGTAATAAGTAGTTCTGCACTTAGGCCAAAGAGCTTCAGACAACTGTTTCTTTTTGTTTTGTGTTTTGCGAACACCAAAAACTAAATCTAAGTTTTCAATTAGCAGCTTTGGCACTGGTACACTTCTATATTGCGCTTGCTTAATTCGGCCTTGATTATCTGTTTTACGTTTCTTTAAGCAGCGAAATACAATAGAGCATTCATCAATCAATATTCGTTCATACGCTAGCTCTATCGCTTCACGCGGTCGGCAACCAGTATAATGAAGCACTTGGCAAAACATTCTATTTATCGGATCTTCGTCTTGTGCTGCTTCAAGAAATTTAGCTCTTTCATCAGCGGTACAATATAACCTTTCACCAGTGGGGCTAAACAGCCTCATTTCGGGGCTTATTTCGTCACGATACATAATGCACCAGAACTGTAGGGAAGTGTTTAAAGTTTAGTTTGTGATTAATAATTTTGCATAAAAAAGCCCGTCTAATTAAACGGGCTGATAGTTATAGCGCAACACTTTGGGGTAAAAGGTTTAACGTATTAAGTGACATAGATGGTTGATCGAACACCTCAGGGCGTGAAGCCGTCGTTCATCCTCAAACAGTTAATGCTAACTTGCGGTTAAAACCAAGTATTATACTCAAGTAGTGCTAATTATTCAGTGGTCATCCTCAGAAGTACTTACCCATATGCTATAACAAAAGATTACTAATCCTATCCTGATGCATTACTGATGAAACCACCTAAATTACCAACCAGTAGAAACAAAAAAACATCAATCATGACAATTGATGTTTTCTAGTATCTAATATTAAAAACTATATTAAGATTGTTTCTTAAATCGACGTGCTGCTAAACCCATTATGCCTAAGGCAAAAATAGCAAGTGTAGATGGCTCTGGGACATCAATTTGATCTCTCGGTTGAGTACTAACTACAAAGAAACCTAAATCGTCGTAGATACCACTATTATAACTATCAACATTAAAAGCCTTTGACTGTGCCCCAGCGAGTGAAGTCATAGTTGTTGCGCCTACAGACATATACGCATAACCACTGTTGATACTAAGATCATCATAAACTCCCCATATATAACCTCGTGGAGATGTGATTCCCCCCATTATAGTAGACAATAGGTCAAAATTGGTCTGTGTTCCATCAAAAGCCGCTGATAAAACCATAGCATTTATTTGTTCTAAAGTTGCTATTTGATATCCAGTCCCATTTAATTCTGCGGTTACTGAATTAAATGAAGCACCTGTTTGAAACCAATTATCGAGATCTAACCACGAAAAATTGGAGATAGTGTCACTATACGTTGAATAATCATTACCATTTAAATTGATATCTACAGATTCTATTAATCCAGCTTTGGCATAACCACTAGCAAAAAAAACTAAACCTATAACTGCTGATTTTAAAACATTGAATTTCATTTGATATTCCTTTTAATCCCTTTCCATTAACTTTGGTAAGTAATAGTTAAAATAATAATTTACTAATCTTCACACATTAATACAAAAAGCATACCAAACTTAAAATATCAAACAATTTCAATATGATGACATTTTAAACATACTTTGGTAAAGTACTACTGTAAAATATTCCGACACCAAATGGCTCGTCAACTAGCTGAATTAACAACATAAGATCAACAAACACTAATTTGAAATAGTTTCAGTATAAAAGTATCATTAGGAGATTAAATTTCACTGATAATTACAAATAAAGCATCAAAATAATCACTTTAGCCTACCTAAAACACGTACTTTAGTGATGTGATTGATTAAAATTCAGTGGTGCTAATTGTTGTTATTCACTACTAAAACACCACTGTAAACCAGTATAATTGACACCTTATCAATACCTAGCAACTGACTTGTAATCAATTGGGTTGATCTGTCCTCCGTTGGTGTCACCATAAATTCAAGGTGTTGATTAATATTATTCATCCTTCCAATTAAGATCAAATTCAATAGCTTTATTGTCCCTTTCGTCTAAACACTTTGCAAACTTTGCCGTACTTTTCGGGCTAATACAGTCTTTTGGAGTTGTATAATAATCTAGCCAGGCTTGTTGTTTTTCGCCTTTAAACTTTGTTTTCATATTAACAGCGCTACTATTAAATGAGTTTCTAAGCTTTTTTTGGAGATAGTATTTTTTGCTAGTACTATACTTTTTTTGTGAATTTTTTCCTTCTGAATTTTTATTATTGGTTTTACCTTTCCGACAATTTTGATATTCGTCATGCTTTTTGTGCTCTTCAACCCTAAGATATTCCGTACTACGTTGCCTCATCTGGCTTTGAATAGATTTCAATGCATTCCATTCATCCTCGCATTTCGATTTAGCTAAGATTGGATTTGAAGCAATTAAAAAAGCTAATATCAATATTACCTTTAACATTTTTATATCCTTATATTTTATGAGCTTTTTGTGAAAACATTATTGTTCTTAATTGGCTTAATGAACAAGAACTTTTATAATGTATTTAGCTATTATGTTTATCACGATAAAGCCATCTGAGTTATCTTTATCTAAAGTAACTTGAAAGTCATATTCATTATATGAGTTTAACGGCCAAATTCCTGACAAAATAAAGTATTGCCATTTGTCATCAAGCAACACCTTTACCCGATCACCAACATTTGCAGGTTTATCAATTTGCTTTTTTCTTAGTTCAATATATTCATTCATTATTTTAGTATGGCAAATATTTATAACGTTAGGTAAACGTCTTAAAACCACTGGTCACTATTAAGTACTTGCCATAACTGAACCTGAAATTAAAACCTGTCAAAACCAGACATTCAATTGGGTAATATTCATGGATAAAAACTAATAAAACTTGAAATTTAAACTTATCCTAGGAACCTAAATAAACTCTATGTTTGGATTTAATAAATATCCTAATAATCACCTGAGGATGTTTACAAATGTTGACTTTGAAAACCTGGGAGTAGCTAAATATATTAATACCAAATTAATTCATGACTTAACTTTTTAGTACCTCAATTAGTACCAACCACACACAAAGCTAAAAATAAAACACTACCAAAACAGTTAGATACAAGACAGATTCAGCTGACGCCAGCTCCACCACCTTAAGAATTAAAGCCACTTTTTAGTGGCTTTTTTTATGTCTTAAATTCAACAAATATTGGCCTATAGCAGTATTTAGTGGTTATTAACGGTTTTCATTAATTAAAAACTTGATCATTTGGACAGCAAAAAGTAATCAGTAAGGGAATGAACCTAAGGTATTTTGTGCCACATTATAAATATCATCTTAGAATAAATATTCTATGGCGCTATTGCCACCTGAGCGCCTTAGCCAACATTTACAGAGCGATAAACCAATCATAGTCAGCTTTGCTATTTAGCTTCTGCGATAAATACAAACCAAGCTCACGTAATTGCGCTTTATCTGGATAACTGATTATTAGCGATTTAAGTTTGTTTAATGCTTGTGCGCTCTTCCCTGCACCATCCATTGC
Organism: uncultured Colwellia sp.; assembly: GCA_913062815.1. Taxonomy (GTDB): domain Bacteria; phylum Pseudomonadota; class Gammaproteobacteria; order Enterobacterales; family Alteromonadaceae; genus Colwellia. The sequence goes on from CAJXWZ010000003.1 coordinate 11,756, forward strand.
TAAAACATAGGTATAGGCGTATTGAGAATTCTCGGGGGATAAGGACATGGCTTTTTCAAAAAAAGTGACTGCCTTATCAATTGCTTTTTGCCGGACCAGATGTAAACCATAAGAATATTTTATTGCCCCTGATTTAGGTAAGTTTTTCATTCCCTTAATAAGCACTGAGTTCACTTGGGCCGGTTTTTGTAATGAACGATATAAATCGGCTAAATTGATATAAGCGGTATCAAAATATGGTTCAATATCAATAGTCGCCTTAAAGGCCTTTTCAGCGTCTTTTGTATCACCACTTTGCAGGGCATTAATCCCCTGATTCATCCGCCCTTCACCACGCCAGCTACTTATTTTATTGCTCTGTTGTAATTCGTTAAAAGCGTTAACAAACACGGTTTGATCTACAGCAGAAACCTTACTATCAACTAAGCTACGAGCTGCAGCTACTCGAATGGCTTTATATTCATCGGTTAATAAAGGTACTAATAAGGCGATTTTATCATCTGGGGGCAATAGTGTCGCCGCACTGGCGGCGCTTAACCGCATAAGACCTTCTTTATCGGTTAAATAAGGCCTCAATATATTGCTAGTAATGGTTTGTGTGGTGTAAGCGAGCTGTTGTATGGCCGATGCTCTACTAATAACATCAAGTTTTTTATCCGTGATAATACTCAAATGATCTTCAAGGTTAATGGCTTGGCCGCTATTTAGCGCCATTAAAAATTGTTTACTGCTTGTTAAGGCTGTTGGCTTACCATGCCATTTTTGTAAATTATCAATTGCCCATTGATTACTTTTATCCTCATGGCAACTGGTACAAGCATTTGGCGTATTAAATTCACTTGATAATTCAGGTCGTGGAATTTTAAAACTATGGTCACGTCTATCATCAACGCCCATGTAGCGATTGGTCGGCATATGGCAGTTAGCACACTGAGCCCCTGCACTGTTCTCTTGGTGTTGATGATGCGTTTTAACCTCATATACTTCAGCGCCATGACACTGCAAACATAAACCATTACCTTCAATTTTTAACTTCATGGTGTGTTTATTATGGCAATCAAGGCAGTTAACACCGGCAGCAAACATTTTACTCTGTAGGAAAGAGCCATAAACATAAACTTCTTCTTTAATTTGTCCATCCGCATGATAATTTGGAGCAGCAGGTAACTGAGGCGTAAACTGCTCTAAGAAAGCTTTGTTGGCCTCAATACCATCGGTTAAAGGCGCACGTAATGAATGACAAGCAAAACACCCGTCCATGAAAGCATTGTCACGTGGCTCTCCTTGCCAGTACGCGGTTTTCTCGCCAATACTGCGTAACCATTGACCGGTGGGATGCTTCGAGGAAGTAACATCAATACCAACACTTCGTTTTGTCGACTGCTGCGCATGTTCTGACATATCACCATGACAAGATAAACAGCCAACATTGATATTATCAAACTGACTAGTGAAACTATTTTTCTCAGGATTATAATCTCTAACTAGACCATCAGAATGACAATCGGCACACATGCCGTTCCAGTTTTGCAAGGGTTGTCGCCAGTGTAATCTATCTTCAGGACGAATTTCTTCATGACTATAATTGTGGTACCAACGTTGGCCCCCCTCCGCTTTATTACGACTATCCCAAGCAAAGGGTAAAACCTGTAATTTTCCTGGCTCTGTTTCAACTAAATACTGTTGAAGAGGAAAATGACCGAAGGCATATTTTATCGGATAAGTATCGGTTTTATCGTCATAAGAAATGGTGACTTGATAACGCTCATCTTTAAGGAAAAAAAACGCTTTTTGCCCGTAATGCTCAACCTGTTTATTATCAAAATTAGCTAATACTGATGTTTTATCGGCAATGGCCATAGCATTGGCGTGATCGGACTGCTGCCAATCATGTTGTGACTGCTGATGACAAGTAATACATTGCTGATTTGATATAGGTTGATTTTTTTGAAAGTCATGGCCTGTTATTTCACTTCCTTGTGATGGAAAAACTATAACAATAAAAAAGAAAACAACATGAAATAACTGCAAAAAATTCAAAACAAAAACTCTCTTATGAAAAAAAGGCTAACTTAAAACTAGTTTTTTATTATACGCTTTCATATGAGGAAAGACTTGTATTAATTCTTGCTCAGAGAAGTGCCAATGTTGAGCTAATACGTTGCCAAACCAAGCAAAGCTGTTAGTGGTTGGCATCAAATCTCGCTGTTCAAATAGCTCTTGAGGTTTTAACCCCGGCCACTGACCTTCAATCTTGCCACCAGCAACTGCCCCGCCAGCTAAAAATAGAGCACTACCTGTGCCATGATCAGTACCTCCCGTACCATTTTCTTTAGCCGTACGACCAAACTCTGTACCAATAACAACCACGGTATTTTGCCACTCGTCACCTAAACCCGCTTTTAACTCAGCTAAACCATTATCAAATTCAGTTAATTTTTGTTCAAGGCGGCCACTTTGATTGTTGTGGGTATCCCAACCACCTAGCTCTAACATGCTACATTCTATACCTTGTTCACCCACCATCAACTTGGCACAGGCTTTAGTCAAGTCAATAAATTTACCTTGACGCTTTTTTTTATTTCGCTTTTGTGCGCCCACTAAACCACGTACTTCTAAACCGTTTTGAAGATTTTCTCTTAAAAGTTCATCATGTTGATATAGCTTTGCAATTGCCGAGTAAATATCGTCATCTGCATTCTTTAAGTTTGATGGATACCAAGTTTTCACTTGCTCACTGCTACGTAAACTTATCGGTGTTGCTCTAGCAACGGCCAAGGCTTGTTTCTGTTTAACATCAATCGCTCTTGCCAACCAACCACTATCGTGGTCTATATCACTTTTACCACTTTCTAAAAAATCTTGGCCATCAAAATGCGAACGTCTAGGGTAGCCTGTAGAAACAGCCACGATTGGAAGTAGGTCTTTTTTTTGATACCAAGCATGTAAATTTTTTAATGATGGGTGTAAAGCAAAGCCTCTTTCTAACGGTAAAAGTGGCGCTTTGAAGCTGGTAGATAATTTTGGTCGTAATGCTTTATATTGAGGGTCTAAAGTAGGCACTATGGTATGTAATGAGTCAAGTGCGCCACGTAATAATACCCAAATGATTTTAGGGTTATTTTTAGACTTTTTTAATGGTTCACTCGCAAAAACTGAACTCATAGGAAAAGACAACACAGCTAAACCAGCGCTAGACATTTTTATGAACTTACGTCGAGATAATGCGGATGAGTTTTTATTTAAAGCACGCTCAATTTCTGTAAAGTCTTCCATCATTATCTCCGTTGAAATTCAGGGCTCATTAAAAATAAACTCATTGCTTGCTGACGGCTTTCGGCTCTCATCACTGATTGATAAGTATGTTGGCTAACATTTTCCCCAAAGGTCAATTTCATCAATTTTTCTGTATTTTTTCTTTTTACATAACCAGACATCATTGTTGACCAATCTATACGCGCCATCAAAGCACTTGCGCCAAGCCAATCATTCACATCATCACTATAACCTGCGGGTGAGCCAGCATTAAAAGGTTGCTGACCTAACGTTGTTAATGAATAGAGCAATGATTTATTATTTATTTTCTTAAGTGCCAAGGCTCGAAACGTAGAAATAACAAACTCTCGCGGTGTTTTAAATTTTTGAGCAGTATCTAACCAGGCTTCATCCGCATCAAACATACTAAACATTACTTGTTTAATATTGCCTTGAGTTTTCAACCATGTTGCTTCCATTTTACTCAGCAATGACGCGGGTGGATTTGCAGAAACAAAGTGGTGAGCAAGTTTCCCACAAACATATTTTGCCGTAGCCGGATGCATAGCTAAATCACGCAGCATCGATTTTCCTTGTTCGATGCCTTTTTGTGCATATTTTTTGCCAAGCAACTCTCTCGCTCCAGGCTCATGACCATACCCACGAAAAATAAATCCAGCACTGCGCTCTTTTCTAGGGTTTTTAACACTCCAGCCAGTGATCCCCTTTGCTAATTCAATCACGTCTGTTTGGCTATAATCACCATCAACACCTAATGTATGAAGCTCAAGAATTTCTCTCGCAAGATTTTCATTTAAACCTTTATTTCTTTTTCTCGCCATTCTCGAATTAGGGCCAAAAGATCTTTCATTATTAAGGTAAATGAGCATCGTAGGGTGCTGTTCAACTGCCAATAACAAATCTTCAAAATTGCCTAATAAATTTGGCGCAATAGCTTCTCTTTCAAGCGTAGCACTTAGTCCAACCATTAATCTCCCATTGGCGCTAACACTAAAATGGTTAGAGAAAAAATCAAGTAATCGCCAACTGATACTATGTGAGGAATCAATGGCTTGTTTCAATGTATCAGTAGAGAGTTCTCGCAAAACTGTTCGGGCATAGTTTTTAGTCATTTTGTTTATTGACTGGCTTTTTTTCTGATTTTTTAATTGCTTCTTTTGTTTTTGATATTTTGAATGTTCAAGAAAAACATCATTTGAGTGAGGATAAGAAGTATTAAAAGTAATCGAGAGTAATTTAGACTTTATCCATTGCTTTGGGTCTTGTTTTGCTTGATTCAGTTCGTCACCGCGAGCACCGTATCCAAAACGGTTAACCGCAATATTTGCCTGATTTATTAGCGTTGAAGACATTGAATTGTCAGACATATCTAACCTCTAGTTCAATATTTTTATCATTATATATAATATTAATCAAAGGCTAGATTCCAGCCTCTTTACAAATCTTTACTTTGCACTAAAACCTGGTGTTCTTCTTCTATGTTTGTTCTTCTTTGGTTAATAACAAGATACAAAGATGGCAAGACTAATAAACAAACAAGTGTGGTAAATAAAATACCAAAACCTAACGATACTGCCATAGGCACAACGAATTGAGCTTGCCTCGATGTTTCAAACACCATTGGCGCTAACCCAAAAAAAGTGGTGATAGTGGTTAATAAAATAGGTCGAATTCGTCTTCGACAGGCTTCTTTAATTGAATCCAATGCCGAATGCCCCTGCTTAAGTTTTTTATTGGCATATTCAACGAGTATTAAACTATCGTTCACTACAACACCGGCAAGTGCCAACATGCCCATTAAGCTAACAACACTTAAGCCAAAACCTAATGCCATGTGCCCAAGAATAGCCCCAACCGCTCCAAAGGGAATAATAGCCATAATAATTAATGGTTGGGAGTAACTTCTAAACGCAATTGCTAAGAGAATATAAATGCCAGATAGCGCAAACCCCGTGCCTAACTCAAGTCTTGAGACACTATCGGCAATCTCTTCTTGATCACCGCCAAAAACAACTTTTATACCGGGATAACGCCCTTCTAATTCAGGAACTAAGTAATTTCTAACCGTTTGAGCCACTGCAGGGATATTCTCTTCTGGTATTATTTCAGCGCCAACCCTTTCAACACGTTGACCTTTGCGCCTAATAATATAAGCAGGCGCTAATACCTTATTTATCGTGGCAACACTCGCCAACGGCGCATATCCACCTGCTTGTGTTCGTATCAACACCGATTCAATTTTATTAACATCACCCCGTTCATCTTCAGGTAACCTAACCAAGGTCGTCACTTGATTTCGTAATCGATGTTGTCGTTGTGCTCTCGCTCCATATAAAGAAGCGCGCATTTGAGAAGATAAATCTACCGCGTCTAAACCTAATGCTCGTCCATTTTCATTAAGAGTTAGTTTCCATTGTGGCTTACCTTCTTCCATGGAGTTAACCGTACCAACAACATATTCATTAGCGTTAAGAAAATCAACAGCATCTTGAGCAGCTAATGACAGTACACTACTATCACTATGACGTAATTCAATCGTTAAAGAAGAAGTAGCGAGAGCGCTTGAACCACGCCTAGCGCCAGAGAACCTTAACTTACCGAGTTTATTTAACGACGCAGCATGTTCTCGCCAAAATTCTTTTACTTGGCTGGTAGAAAATTCACGTTCTTCGCTTTCTACTAGCAGCAATGCAACTTCCACACTATTGTCTCTTATGATACTACGGGTACTCACCACACTACTTTCAAGCGCGTAGGTTTTTGTCATTGATTCTGCGCTTTTCTCTAAAGTCTCCCGCAAAACTATTGCTTGCTGCTCAGTGGTTGTTTCAGATATTTCATAATTTGCTTTAACCCAGCGGCCATCCAATTTAGGGTATAAACTAAAGCCCATTTTTCCACTAAAAGCATAAGCAATAACGATAAAGAAAATAAAGCTCGCTATTGATAAAACTAAACTTGGCCAATTCAAGCATTTATTAAGAAAGGGAAAATAAATGGTTTCAATAAAATGATTTAATTTAGCTTGGCATGTTTGCTGAGCTTTATTAAACCTGAGCTCAATTTTACTCGGCTTTTTAGTATCAAGATGGGCCAAATGTGACGGTAAAATAAATAATGCTTCGACCCAAGAAACAGCAAAACACAACACCACTACAATCGGGATCGCGCCAAACAATAACTTCATACTACCCGGTAGTAGTAATAACGGTAAAAATGCCACTATGTTAGTTAAAATAGCATAAGTAAGTGGCTTAGCAACTTCATTAGCCCCCTTTATTGCCGCTTCTTGATAAGACATTCCCTCTTGAATATGAGCGTAAATATTTTCTCCAGCGATAATGGCGTCATCAACGACAATACCGAGTGCAACAATAAAACCAAACATCGACACCATATTAATGGAAACATCAAAGCTTGGTAAAAATAATATAGCACCTAAAAATGCACTTGGAATACCAGCAACAACCCAAAAGGCAAGTTTAAACTGCAAAAATAAACTCATGATAATCAAGATAAGTATTAAGCCAATAAAGGCATTACTGAGTAATAAACTTAAGCGTTTTTGATAATTTTTTGCATCATCATCCACAATAGCCACGCCAGCATTAGGTGGCAGCATGGCTAAAATTTCAGGCCACATTGCTTCAATAGCATCGGCAATCTGAGAAGGGGTTTGAGTACCCATGCGATAGATATTTAACTGTGCCGAAAGTTGACCATTGTAGGTCACTAAATCACGAATATCGGCAAAACCTTCTGTAACCTTAGCGATTTCCCCTAACCTTAATTGATCACCTGACTTATCTGAAATCAGCGGCACTTTAGCCAATTCATCCGCCCAAAACTCTCTTTGATCAACAGAAACGAGAATATCGCCACTAGCGGCTTTTATTTTACCGGCAGATTTTTCAACAACATTTTTCTTCAATAATGAAGCGATTTTATCTAATGTTAAGTCATAAGCTTGTAAGTCGCTTTGTGCCACCTCTACATGGATCTCTTCGCTAGGTATTCCCCTAAGTTTAACCTGTGAAATATAAGGTGACTGTAAAATTCTATCGCGTATTTGTTCAGTTAAACGCTTTAAGGAAAACCGATCTAAATCAGCATGAACTATCAGCTCCATCACATCAGCAATGCGAGTATCTAACCTAACATAAGGTCGTTCCATCCCAGACGGAAAAGAAGATATTCGATTAACCGCTTGTTGCGCATCTTGATAAATTTTTTGCGGCTCTGCGCCTGCTTCTAATTCGGCTTTAACTCTCATCCAACCCGTACCAATGAAAGTATTCATTTTACTGATACCATTAATACCATAAAGTACTGCTTCAACGGGGACCGCAATACCCACTTCCATTTCACTAGGGGCTGCGCCAGGATAGCTAACAACGACAGAAATAGTATCTCGCGACGTTTCAGGCATGTACTCCTTTCGGATCATAAAAGACATCACTAAACCACCAAAAATCAACGCTAGCATCAATAAATGTGGAGCAACCTTGTGATGTATCATCCAAGAAATAGGATTAATTGTCATTTTTTAACCTTTTTCCTTTCTTCTGTTTTTTCTTTTCATTTGGTCTTTTAAACGAGTTCAAATCGCCCTCTGTCAAAGGACTTTCTTGGTTAAATTTGTCCATTGCATTTGACAAACTTTTACGTGTTCTTACCTGTAAACCTATACTGGCTATTCCGGGTTTTTCTGCCAGCGCCCTATCACCTTTTTCAATTTTAGTACGAACATAAATAACATCGCGCCCTTTAAATAACACCTTAACTTTTCTTTTTTGTAGTGTACTGTTTTTATCAACCACCCAAATTGTATTATCTGCTTGTAACCAAGCGTGTTTTATCGTCCAAGCATTATCAATCGGCTTACCTTTCAACTGAACATTTAGAAAGTCATTAATAAAGACTTGCGGTTGATTTAATTGATGAACTAATGGTTTATCAATAGCCAACAAAAGCTTAATCTGCCTATCTTTGTTATCTAGTTCTGGCAAAACTGAAATAAACTTCGCTTGTCGTTTTGCTTCTTCTCCCCACAATCGAGATTGATAAACATCCGCAGGTTGCGACTTGTCAAATAAGGTTAAAAATTTGTGAGGAATTTTAACTTCAATCCAGTAAACATTCGTATTGACGATAGAGAAAAGTGAGGTGTTATTCGAAACTTTACTGCCTAAGCCAACATCTTTACTGATAATTTTTCCGTCAAAAGGCGTTAAAATTGTTGAGCGTTCCATATTTAGCTTAGCTTTTGCTAGGTTATTTTTAGCAACAAAAACTTTAGCTCGAGCCACCGTTAATTGAGGCTCTCGTAAAACAAGTGATTCGTCTATATTTAAGCCATCGTTGTTATTGAGTAACAACAACTCTTCTTTTGCTAGTACTTGGTCAACTTTTACAAGTGCTAACTGTGCCTGTGCTTGTTCAAGCTGAGCTTGTTGAGACTGTAATGAAAGATTAAAATCTTCTTCTTCAAGCTTTGCTAACCATTGGCCTTTTTTTAACAATACCCCAGGGGTAGCTAAAGGGTTAATCGCCTCAACATTTCCTGCAACTCTGGCATAAACTTTTACTAACTCAGCAGGCTTAACAAAACCAGAAGTATTCCAAAAAGGCACAACAGAGCCTTTTTCTAGTTTAATCGTTTGAACAGTACGTACTCGCTTAAATTGCTTTTTGTTAAAATGAGCTGGTTTTTGTTGCCCTGAATGCAAAATATAATAACCAAGCAAGGCGCCTAGAATAATAAGAAACAAAGGTAATAATTTGTTTTTAACGAAAAACCCGCGCATTAAGATTGTTTTCATTTATTTTCTTTTTTATTGGTTAGTTGATTTATTGAAGAAAACCTACCATGACTTAATTCTCGATATAGCAAGACACGATTGATGACAACTTTTTTATTAGCATCGATAAATTGTCTTTCTAGTGACAAAATACTTTCTTGTGCCTTTAATAGATTTAAATAATTGGTTTTACCATTTAGGTATTGTATTGTCGTTAGCTTCTCAGTTCGCTTAGCTAAATCAAGCTGAGCAGCTAAGTTTGTCTTTACTTTGACTAATTGTGCTTCATTAACAAGTACTTGGTTGACACTCGCAATTGCTTCTAACCAAGTTTGCTGATAATCCATCACTAAAGCTTTTAATTGTAACTTACGCTGTTCAACACGCGACTTTTTAACGCCTGCATCAAATATCGGCATAGCAAGTGATGCAATCAAGTTACCCGACCAATCATCAAATAAATCATTGAGTGAATTTTTTGTGGTTGAATAGTTAGCTCTTAACGTGAATCTGGGATATTGATCGGTTATGGCAACAGCTAAGTTTTCATTTGCCGCTTTAATTTTCGCAAAGGCTTGTTCGATATCTGGACGATATTGTAATACGTTAGCAGGAATGCCTAATACTGGAAGTTCAGGCAGTTTAGGTAATACGACTAACTTGCTTTTATTCAACTTTTCGGTAGCGATGCCAAGCCATAATGCCAATGATTGCTGATAAATATAAAGTTCAGCAAGGTTTTTTGATTGTTGAACTTCTATTGATTTCAAGAGTTTTTGTTGTTGCCATATGTTGGTAACTGAGTTTTTTCCCATAGCGAATCGGCGAGAGATGACCTTCAACGCATCTTTTGTTCGTTGAAACTGATCCGCTAAAACATCTTTTTTCTCTTGTTCTGAAATGATACTTAACCAAATACTAGTAATATTACCTGCAACTAATGTTGCATTTGCACGATACAACGCCTGTTGACCTTGCTGATCCCAATAGGCTTTATCTTCAAAGGCAGTAATATTTCCCCAGAAATCTAATTCCCAACTTGAACTAACACCAAAAGAAGCACTAGTTATTTCACCGATATCATCAATGGGTGTTGTGCCATTGGTTGTTAAATTTATAGTAGGGTACAAATCTGCCCCGGCTATTTGAGCATCAATCGCACTACTTTTAAGCCGTAAAGCTCTGGCTTTTAGTGATAGATTATCTTGCAGGCCTTGCGTGACGAGTTGTGTTAATTCGTCATTATTAAAACTATGCCACCAGTTTTTATCAAGCGTATTACTTCCTTGCTCGATAAATGAAGAAACCTGAGTATTATTATCAATTGTTATTTCGTTTTGTTGGGCACAACTTGATAGTAAGTAGACAAAAAGTAAAACTATAAATTTCATAAACACTATTTAATTACATAATCCCCATGGTTATTAGAGCTTGATTATATTTTATTTTATTTATATAAAATATAATAAAATCAATTCAATATCTAATAAACTTACATTTCTTTACTTTGATTTAAAGCTTATCAATAAATTTTACATATATTGTCAATTTAGACTATCTTTTGCTATCAACTTGTTCAATTTCCTTTGTAAGGAAGTCGTCAAATTGTTGTTTATCAGCCATTAATTTTTTAAATCCTTTTATCCCTGAACTTTAATCACTACCAAAACCGCTTAGTTTTTTAGACCTTGATTGTCCTTAGCGTTTTTGTATTTCAGTGTCGTGTTAAACCAATTTGATTTGCAAAACGGGGTAAGGCATCTTTTACTCTGTTAACATGTTTGACATCGATAACAGCACCAACAGTAAATTCATGTTTAACTAAATTTGGCATTTGCCTTGGCATGCTCAGCAGGTTTACCCGATTTGTCGACCACCTTAATTAACATCTATTGTTTTCCGTGCTTTGCTATACGTTCACTGGCGGCACACGTCAGGCTTTCGTACCGGTATAATTAACCCATTGGATTCACTCTGTTGCAACAGGCTTTCTAAGCCCTTAATATCTGTATCGTCATATTGCTGTCCAATAACCAACTTTCGCACCAAACCAAAAAACCTTAAAAGTAGAGTAATTGCGTCTACATTATTAAGAGAATAACTTGTCCGATATACGCATGAATCATTCGCTTCGCGAAATTAAATCATGGCTTTATAGTAAATTTCCTTTAGCAATCTGAGTGCATACTTTTGTTATATTTTAACCCATGTGACTCGTGACATAGTTCCATATATTGAAACATCTCACTCGCTAAAGGTGCCCCAATAGATGCATTTGTTTGAAATAGCGCGCCTTCTTCAACGCATACACTCAGATTCAATTATTAACGCATCACATTTTTGGTTTTACATTCTCAATAACTTCTGTGCTCACCCAATACAAATTTGATACTTCGCCTTCTTCGTTATATCGGCTAAAAAATAAATACTTGCCATCTGGAGTGATACTCGGAACTCTTTCATGAAAGTTAGAATTTACTTGTTCTCCAAGGTTAATTGCTTTTGTCCATGTGCCATCTTTCTTCTTAAAATAGACATAAATTTCACTGTCAGTTCTACTGTCATCTTCTTTGTTTCGAGCGTTTACTACTATATAATTTTGAGATGGAGAAATAGCGGCGTGTATGCCAAATTTACCAATTTCAACTTCCTTTACTTTGGGAAAGCTACCATTAACATTAGGCGCATAATACGTTTTCCATGTTGATAAACTAAAATAATAAAGGTCGCCGTTGTTGGCTTGGATCGGATAGAAAACATTGTCGTCATTTATAGGTGAATCAAGTTTTACTGCATTGCCCCATGAGTTATCTAGTCGGTTTACATACCAAATTTTGTCAGAGGTAAAGTCTGAGTTGACCGCTGTAAAATAAAGACGTTTACCATCAGGGCTCACAAATGGGTGCATTTCATGAGTTTCTTCAGTAAATTTTGCTTTTTGAATCGGTGTCCATTTTTTGTTTTCGAGTTTTGAAAAATGGATAAGTTGATCTTCGTCTTTTCTATTAGCTGTAAAATATACTTCATCTAAACTAGGGGAAAACGAAATGCCGACTTCATGTCTTCCATTGATTGAAATAATACCAGGCGCAAAAACTTCAGGGATTAAGCTCGGCAACTTTTGCCCGAGATAAGGACCTTGGAGGACAGGAAACTCATTGTGACTATAGCTTTTGCTACTGTAAGCTAGAATAGAAAACAGCAGAATAATTGGAATAGAAATATACTTCATAATTTACCTTTATTTTATATTTAGCAGAATGCTTAACCTCTGCGCTCTAATAACAGCTATTAATATTACGCCCATATGATTAAGGTCAACATAGTCGTAGTTCAAACAAGACCAAAGTGGCAGAATTCAAGTTGAGTAACTTGTGAGTCTCTTATTGATACTAAAAAATGGCCACTGCTAGTTCACCTTTGTTCAATAGTGAGTTAGAGGGAATGACAGGTAATGTCGGCAGAGATGTCGCTTTGATTAAGCCTCTATGATCGCTTTGGCAGAGCTGGCTATTTTCAGTTGTAAATTGAAGCTTAATTTAAGATCACTTGGTAGTCATAGTGACGATTACTATGATTGACTGGCTTGGAATTTTGTTAACTTGTGTCAGAGGCCAACAAAGTGGCAATATGTACAATTACTACCCAATAATAATTAGTACTTATGGCTGCAGAGAAATATAAATAATTTCATTTAAACCTTTTGCTGTTCGCATGCATCATACTTTGAAAGTAAAATTGATTTAAATTGAACCCAAAGGATTACTCAAAGATGAATAATAGAAACAATGTAAATAAGTTAGTTGGAATTATTTGTGCTGGCTTGTTATTAACACATTTGGTTAGCGGTGCTCATGAAAATAAACAAGTTGAAGAAAAAACCTTAAAATTGTCAGTTGACGCTATAAAACAGCTTGAAATTGAAGCAGGTGCCGGGTCTATTAAATTAACTGGTAATGATGACAATGAAATAGTAGTTACGGCAAAAATCACTAAAAGTAGTGATACTGATTATGAACTCACACTAGAGAAAAAACGAGGACGTGCTTACTTAATAGCAAAAAACAATACGAGTTATTCCAATAGTCGACATCGTTTTGAAATCGACTTGGAGATCAGTGTTCCTTCAAAACTTGCTATTGAGTTGACTGATGGTTCAGGTGATATCAGCATTAAAAATATGCTTGCAGATGTTAACATTAAAGATGGTTCAGGCAGTATCCTTGTGCAAGATACAAAAGGACGTGTTGAAATTAATGATGGCTCGGGTGACATTCACATTTCAAATGTTGGCGGTGAAGTTGAGATAAATGATGGCTCTGGCTCTATAACAACTAAAAACCTTAGTGATGATTTGAACATTAGCGATGGCTCTGGAGATATTAATGTTGAACAAGTTACGGGCAGTGTAGTTGTTCATGACGGCTCTGGTAGCATTAATGTTGATACCGTTGGAAATTTTAAATTAGCACAGGATGGCTCAGGTGATCTTGACGTGACTAATGTTGCTGGCGAAGTTGATCTAGGTAACCACAAACGTAAATATCGTTAATAGCTAAGTAATTATTTAAAGCTGATGGATATGATCCATTAGCTTTCTTTTTACACTCATACTTAACCTCTTGATAAAAATAGTACAGTAGGTACCGATACACTGATATTTTTTGTGGCGTAAGGCTTTAGCCTCGTTTTAAGTGTGTTTGTAAGTGTACATAACAACCAGTCAAGCCGGACTATTATTAAGGCGTTAGTCAATCACTTGATCTTAGCAAGATAAAGCCGCACAATCCTCGGCTAGTCAACAGCGTGCTATAAGCGCAGAGAACGATGGGTAAAAACCTGGAAATTAGCTCCCAGGCGACAATATTAGTACGTAACAAGAGTAGCAACTCATGCATGCAAAAATACAACTTAGCAAAGAAGACATTAGAAAAAACAAGCCAGCACGAGATGAATACTTAACTAAGCCAAAAATCCCTTTAATACTGGTATTAGATAATGTAACTAATAGCTATAATATTGGTGCTTTTATTCGCTTGGCTGATGCTTTTGCTATCGAAAAAATCATTATCTGTGGCGAGCTAACGATTTCAGATAAGAAGTTTAAAAAAGCCTCTAGAAATGAAGCTAAATGGGTTTGTATTGAATATAGCGATAGCACCACTTCTAGCATACAAGCATTATCGGATAAGGGTTATGCTGTTTATAGCGTTGAGCTATGCCATCAGTCTGTTGATTATAGTGATGTTGCTTACCCATCCCCATGCGCATTAGTATTTGGCAATGAACGAAAAGGCGTGAGTGAAGCTGCATTGCAATTAAGTCATCAACAAATACACATTCCTATGTTTGGTATGGGGAACTCTTTAAATGTTTCAACCGCTGGCGCTATTGTATTAGCAGAATGTGCTAATCAAATTAGAAAACTCCCACTAGCCCAGCAACAAAATTAAAGCCTCTTTTCAGTTTTTTTATGTCTTAAAGTCAATAAATAGTGGTTTGTAGACCAACTTAGTGATTGCTAACTATTTTTAATAAGGAACTGAGTAAGAAGTTAACAGCCCTCTCTTGATTGGTTTATCGTTCAACCACGCCATTTATTTAGTAAAGTAACTTACTCGAATAGGGCAAAGATTCTTTTGTCTGCATGTTGTAAATATGCGTATTTTAACTCTAATACATGACCAGCTAAATCCATAGCGTTAACATTAGTATTTTCCCATGAGCCTTCGACTGACCAATGCACCGCAATATCTTTCAACGTTTCATCGTCAATTGTTGCCAACTCCTCGGAGAAACTTAACGGTAATAACCAAAGGTTGTCACTTAGAGCTGAACTCGTGCATTTGAAGCAACTTAATAAATCACCTATTTGGTCTTTGGTAAAAAGACCACCTCCCAAAACTGCGGAGTCAGATACTTCTTCAAAACGACTATAATCGCACTCACTTTTTGCTGCGAAGAATATTACGTCCACATTCAATCCTTTAGGTATTTATAACGCTGCCAAAAACGGCTAAAACTACTAGTATTATTCTAGGTGAACATTTTGATCAATTCATAAACCAACAACTTAACACTGGTCGTTATTGAACAGCAAGAGAAATAGTTATAGCTGGAACAAGAGATCTAGAAAATCAAGAGGTCAAGTTATTAAATTTGAAAAGTTACAATTGGGATTACTTTCGCTCTCATAGTTGTTATGAGTGTAAATGTAAATGCTGTAACTTTTTCCTTGAAACTATTATTTCTAACGCTCAGTAACTCAAGGGTTAAATAGCGCGACATATTTTCATTTGAATTATCTAGTCATAATTTCAGCATTATATTCAAGCATTAATAAAAACTAAGATATAAAAAAGCCCGATTTGAAATTACCGGGCAATGGAGTAATACAGGGGAATGTTAGAAAGTTTCTAATTTAAACTACCTAACAATCCATTAGAGTCGTGGACTATCAGGGTCTAACGTTTTAACGCATCTCATGATTTTTCTACGTGATCCAGTAGGAGCACTTTTTGCACAACTGATATCTTGTGCATCCGCTCCATACTTATCTATATAATTATCGACTAGAGGTTTGAGTATGTTTATTTGCTTACTATTAAAAGCATTGTGAAGTTTATCTCTTAACTCACGCCATGTTTTTTCTTTTACTTCTGTTGCAACATTAAGCCAAATATAAGCTTGCCCATAATCTTGGGCGGTTCCTTTGCCTTCCAAATAAAGTAATGCAAGTGAGTATTGTGCTCCTTTGTTACCTAGCTTCGACGCTTTTTCTAAATGTTTAAAAGCTTTGTCATAGCTTTTAGCGGTTAAAGCATTAAAACCTATTCTTGATGATTTATCATAATCAAAAACTTCCGTATTTTTTGCCGCATTGACATTTATAGAAAAAAAACAGCAAACAATTACTGAGGCTATTATTAACTTTTTCATCATTAAATTCCTTTACTTATTTCGACCAATTAAACTACCTGTATATTGTGGCACGTAATTTTGCGTCATTTGATGTGAATATGTAACAAAGCTTATTTAAAGTTGCTGTGAGTAATATTCACTTACAAATAGAAGAAATTTTATCGAACGAAGAGAAGTGGTTCCCATTGTTTGGGCACTTTATTTATTTGGCAACGGTATTCATTTATTGTGGACCACGTGCAAATTCTGAAATTAGGCATAACGACGGAACAAGTAAGATAGCTGCTAATAATAATTCACTTATAATAAGGACACTATCTGTCAGAGTGAAAGCCTGTGGAAAAGTGTTTTGACAAAATCGAAAATCAGGGAGGTTGAAATACAACGGACAAAGTTTAGTTTATGACAAGAATTTTTCAAGTAATAATTGGCTAAATCGTTAAAGCCAAGGTTGACTGCTGATTATTTGAACAGCGCTAGCTTATTGGTTGAACAGCGGAGTTTCTTCTAATATGCACATTTTTTGTGGATAAGTCTGTGAGTTATACTTTTATAATGTTCCTAAACCGAGACTACATACGATTTCAATAAGCATGTTTAAAAAACGAGCATCTTAAAAAGTAAAATACTAAACCCTATTATCCAAGCTGTTTCTGTTTTTGACTTGAAAGAAGTAAAAGTGAAAGACTTTTTAGTGGTAACCTCTGTCATTCTTCGAACTGTGTTGTTCTGGAGTTAGTGTTTGTTTTACTACTTTTTGTCGCCTAAATATCAACCAACATTCTCATAAATCTATAATAAATATCAGCCAAAAAAAATAACCCTAAATGGGCTATTTTGATTGTTATAGTAACTTAGAGTAAAGAGGATGAAGTCAGATCCTAATATCTACGTGTTGACCCAAAGTCGACTCTAGGCTAGATGCTTGCACAGGAGGCACCGATTCTAAAAGTTGACCGATAGTTTTTTCCTGCTGATCTTGAGACTGCTTTAACAGACTAACATTCACTTTTTCAAGTGTTTGTCGCTGAGTTTCAGCGGTCAAGGTAGCACCGACACTGCTTAGATCCATATAAACACTCCGTGTAAAAAGAGAAAGTAATTATTCTCTTATAAAGGTTATCGGCAGCTTTGTAGATAACCATAACAATTTAATATTATTTTAGAGATAAAGACAAATTAATGATGCAAGACACAATGCTTTAGCAATAAAGCTCATCAACCCACCTAAAAAACTCAATAATATAAAGTACCATTCAAGTCAGTTTGAATTTTGCAATATAAGTATCTTTATCATATAGTTAATTTGATATTTACATTGAGTCTACAAAAAGGAATGGAAGATGAAAAAAACACTATTGCTCATATCAATTATAAGCTTCGGCTTATTAAGTAGTAATACAGCCTTAGCTGCTACAGCTAAAATAGGACCCTGTGCAGAAGCTGTCTGCGTGGATTATTTTAAAAAATATAAGAAATATGCACGTTTAGGCTACACTGATGCCATGTTTACCTTGGGCGAAATGTATTATTTTGGCCATGGTACCGACAAAAATGTAAAAAAAGCACTAAAACAATATAAAAATGCAGCCAAGTATGGCTCGGTAAAAGGTCAATATAAAGCCGGTATATTATTTCTTAATGAAGAAGACGTTAAGGATATCGACGATGGCATTAAATATTTAAAAAAAGCGGCAAGAAATAACTATGTTAATGCAAGTCTTGTCTTAGGTATGATTTACTTCTCAAAAGATTATTTCGAACAGGACCATGCTGAAGCCGATAAATGGCTCGCGAAAGCTTATGAAAAAGGCCACAAAAAAGCACCTGAATTTGTCGAGCGCATGAAAGCAACAGAAGGTTATGATGCCGCTAACTTCCCTGAGTTAATGACAGCAATTGCCGATAATCCTATTGCTATTGTGAAAGCGCCTGAAAAAACGTCAGCTACGCAAGTAGCAAAGCAACCTAGCAACAAATCTAAAATGGAGGTTATTACCGTTTACGGTACCTTACCTGAGTTGTTTGATGCGCAGTTATTAAGTCTTCGAGGTGCTTACCCTGAAAAATATGCCAAGGCTACAGGCTCTAACATCGTTGGAAACACCTGTCAAAAATCGATAGCTTGCGGCATGACATTTGATGGTGATTATGAAAGATTAGCAAACCACTTTATGGGGCACCATGCGGTAGTGGCACATAAAAGAGAAGGAATAGGTTGGTAGACACAGTATAAGACTAACTAACAGTTCAATCATTTAACAAATCAAAGCCCAAACAAAGCCATCATACTTTTTTGGGCTTTTTCTTGCGTTAAAACCCTCTGTAAAAGTTCTATCATTCCCTGCGCTGTGTTTGTTAGCCCCAAATATGACGCCTTTTATCAAAATTGAAGGTAGCTTTTTATTTTTTTGCACTCCTATAATCTTTATCATATAGTTAACCTCGTATTAACATTTATCATAAAAAGGGATAGAAAAATGAGAAAGATATTAATGCTAGTGTCACTAATAAGTTTTAGTTTATTAAATAGTAATACCAGCTTTGCTGGCACGGCTAAAATAGGCCCTTGTGCCGAGGCAGTATGCGTAGATTACTTTAAGAAATACAAGAAGTATGCGCGCTTAGGTTATACCGATGCCATGTTTACCTTAGGCGAAATGTACTATTTTGGCCATGGGACTGATAAAAACGTTAAGAAGGCACTGAAACAATATAAAAATGCGGCTAAATATGGCTCAGTAAAAGGCCAATACAAAGCCGGGATATTGTTCCTAAACGAAAAAGAAGTTAAGGATATTGATGATGCCGTTAAGTATTTAAAAAAGGCTGCACGAAATAACTATGTCAATGCTAGCCTAGTATTAGGTATGATTTATTTCTCGAAAGAGCACCTCGAGCAAGACTTTGCTGAAGCCGATAAATGGTTAGCTAAAGCTTATGAGAAAGGCCATAAAAATGTGCCTGAGTTTATAGAGCATATGAAAGCAACTAAAGGTTATAACACTGCTGATTTTCCTGACTTGATGAAAGCCATAGCCGAGAATCCTATTGCGGTAGTTAAAAAACCTACTTCCCCTCCTGCTTCACAAGTAGCGCAACAATCAAGCAGTAAGTCAGATATAGAAGTTATTACGGTATATGGCACATTACCTGACTTGTTTGACGCTCAATTATTAAGCCTTAAAGGTGCTTACCCCGAAAAATACGCTAAGGCAACAGGCTCTAATATTGTTGGAAACTCTTGTCAAAAATCAATAGCTTGCGGTATGACCTTCGACGGAGACTTTGAAAGGTTAGTCGGCAATGTTATGGGAAATCATTCAGTCAATGCGCATAGGCAAGAATGGTAAGAGCCTTAATTACTCGAGCTCACCTCTTAGTTAGAGAATAAAGGCGCTTACTAGCGCCTTTATTTTTGCCTCACAAAAACGTTAAGCGTTTTAGGCTTTTGTTAAAAACCGTCGCTATCTGCTAGCAGGAAAGCATTCTCATCTTCAGCACGTGCTCTCATCGTTGCAAGCCGCGCTCTTATGCCGCCCATCATTTGAGTGAACTGCTGTTCATTATTTATTTGTGAAAAAACAGGTTCAAATTCTGCTTGCCATATTCTTACCCAACCTGCATCAATTGCACCTTGCATATATTGATAGGTTTCTGTTTTTTTATTCTGCAAAGCACTAATTAGCGCCATATTATAATAGTAGGCAGGGTCGTTAGCTTTTTTGGTGGTACTATTTGCTAAAAAACGTGTTAGCCCATCAATAATATCTTCTGCTTGCACTGATTTTTCAACTTGCAGATAGGCATATGCCAGATGGATAGCCGGCAGTCCTTCTGAAAGGTAATAAAAATAACCATCTTCGCTTGAGTTCACATTGCGAAGGCGTTCAAATGAAGAAATAGCTTGAGCATAATTCTTTTGGTAAAAGGCAGCTTCAGCCGCTATGTAGTCATTCATAGAGTCCATATCACCGTCAAGCTTGCTATTCTTCAATAAATAGAGCGCCTCACTTTTCTTGCCTTGTGAGGCATAAAAGCGTGCTTGCATAAAGTTTAAATCTTCTTGTGAAAATGGTGACTCAAGTTTATTAGCATACTCAAACCATTGCTCTGTTTGTTTGATTTTCCCCATATCCATATTTGCAATAAGCAAGCCTTTTATTGCGCCTTTATTTGTTGGATCAACTTCAATCGCTCTTTTATACATGCTGATTGACTCATCTAACCGCCCCCTCGTTGACAGTATATTGCCAACCAAGTTGTAAGCACCAGGGTAATAAGGGTCATTTCCAATGATTTGAGAGAAAACATCCATGGCCTTTTTTTCAGCCCCTGATTGGTAATGACTCCAGGCAACATTGTACGCCGCAACAGGCGATTTAGGGTCTAACACATAGGCTTGTTCAAATAACTTATGAGCGCCATCAATGTCACCTCGGCTTTGTAACAAAGAGCCATACCACATATAAGTCATTGCATAATTTGGGTTGATTTCCATAGCAATTTTGAACGATTTTTCAGCTTTTAGGGGATCGATGTCGCTCAGCATTAAACCTTGCGTGGCATGTGCCGCGGCTAATTTAGGGTTTAACCTTAATGCTGAATCCAGTGCTACTTTTGCTGAATTTTGAGCCTGTTGTTTTGGTACATTACTATAAAGAGCAAGCAAGATACTAGCATCCGCGACACCAACATAAGCTCGAGCATAGTTAGCATCTAAGGCAATAGCATCTTTAAAGTGCTGTAATGCTTTACTTATTGAAGGTGCAGTTCGGTGCGCTAATTCTTTCTGGCCTTTACCAAAAGCAACCATAGCATCAACATTTCTAGTTTCCACAACAAATTGTTGTGTGGTCATTTCTCCTAGCAAAGTAACCTTCATTTTATCTACAACGGCTTTAGCAATATCATCTTGAATTTGGAAAATATCACGATATTCTCGGTTATAAGTTTCAGACCATAAGTGTTCGCCAGTACTCACTTTAATCAACTGTGCTGTTACTCGAATTTCATTAGTAGTGTCATTTTTTCTGATACTACCTTCAAGAATAGTATCTACACCTAGTTCTTGTCCTATCTCTACAATAGTTTTATTTGATACACCTTTATAAGCAAATGAAGAGGTTCTCGCAGCAACTTGTAAGTCTGGAATTTTAGCTAATAGATTTAGCAGTTCTTCCACCATACCATCAGCAAAAAATTCATCTTCCACATCATTACTAAAAGGAATAAAGGGCAAAATAGCGATAGATTCTTTTTTACCTGCCGATAATTGTGTTTTCGCTATCGGTGGCGCCGCTACGACGGCTACTTTTGGTGAGACATTCCCTTCCTGATAAAGCTCAATACAAAGCGTAATAACTACTGCCAAAGCAAGCGTTCCTGCGACTGACAAAGTAGTTTTTATGTTAACTTGAGGGCTACTCTTATTAGATTCATCATGTTTGGCTCTAACAATACCTTTAGCGGTAAAATTATATAACCAAGCAAATATTAAAGAGATAGGGAAACCAACTAAAAACACTTGGAGTAATAGCGTCATTACAGAATCTGGTAAACCTAAGGCAGGCACAGCGAGATCAGCAATTTGGATCAACGGCCAAGCAGAAACTGCGTATATGGTAGCCACTTGAAATACTTGTCTTTGTCTTAACTGAGCTAAGAAACTATCCAATTATTTTCTCCAAGATCTCATTTAACATTTGTCCATTAATTTATTGCTTTTTCTATGGTGACAGAGCCTGTTACCGTTTTCAGATTCAGCTCCCCTGAGCCATCCCCAGAAACGAAGCTAAGTGTTTTTTTGTGCAAACTAGCTTCTTCAGGTAAGTCATCGGTAAGTTCGTTATTAATATCGCCACCAAATTGACTAACGACTTCACAAGCAGCATTTAAATCACCCGTCACTTTATAATAAACATCGCCACTTACACTGGATATATTTAAATGAGATTTGCTTTTTACCGAACCTCGAATTTGTGTATCACCTGAAATATTTTTAATCGTTAACTCATTCATGCCACTAATATCGCCAATGATATCTCCCGACATGGATTTGAGGTACGCTTTGTCAAAGTCTCCGGAAAAGTTAACCGAGCCACTGACAGATTCAACTTTCATAATGCCCGAAGAATCCGCAACCTTAACATCACCACTGACCACAGAAAGCTTAATTTTTCCGTTAGACTTCCTTATCATTAAATTGCCATTAATTGACTTCCCTTCAATATGACTCGTAAGTTTGGCAATACTAAAGGAAGTGTCAATCCCCTTAAAACGCAATTGGGCACTTTGTGGCATATATATATTTAGAATACTGACATCACCCCAGTGTTTTTTCCCTTCAGTATCAACTTTTATTAACGTTTTACTTTTCTTATTTTTAAAAATCAAATTCTTTATCGTGTCGTCTAGCTCGCCCTGAATCATTACTTCATTTTTGTTCCATCCTTTAATTTTTACCAATCCGCGAGGAATTTCAACAAAAACAATTCCCTGTGCATCAACTTGCATAGTGCGGCTAACTTTTTCTCCAGACAAACAAACGCTTGAGAAAGTAACGATTAGGAGAAAACTAAATTTATTAAGGATATGATTCAAATTATTGCCTCTGTTCGTGCCAACTTAATATTTAAATTAAGGGGATATTAGAAGTATACATATATTTATATGATGGGGGAGGTTTTATCATTAACCAATATTTCAAATGTAAGAATTCATTTATATTTTCATATTGTGAAAAGCAAAAAGCTCAAGGGTTACTTGAGCTTCAAATAAAAATACATAGATCATTAAAACGGCATTTTCATCCCAGGCGGTAATTGCATACCGCCAGTTAAAGCGCCCATTTTATCTTTGTTTTGCTCTTCAACACGGCGAACAGCGTCGTTTACTGCCGCAGCAAGTAAATCTTCAATCATATCTTTGTCATCTTCCATTAAGCTTTCATCTAGCTCAACTTTACGAACACTATGACTACCTGTCATAGTGACTTTCACCATGCCAGCACCAGATTCACCCACAACTTCCATGTTAGCTAATTCTTCTTGGGCCTTTTGCATTTTTGCCTGCATTTGTTGGGCTTGCTTCATTAAGTTGCCCATGCCACCTTTCATCATGATGTACTCCAAAAAATAAATTGTATAAAATTAAATTGTCACCATTATAGCAAAATGACAAAACAACAAAACAGTAAATCGGTTAAATGGCACTAATACTTTCTTCATCTAAACTTGCTTGAAAATTTTGCTGCAGCGCTAATACTATTTCATCTGTTTTAAGTAGCTCTTTAGCATAGTCATAGCGTTTATCGTTAATATGAGATTGGATCTGATATGGGTCGGCTATGGTTTGCTCAACAATATTGATGGTAACTTTAACGTCACGAGATAAGTATTGACTAATGGTTTGCTGCAATTGCTGTTGCGCTGTTTCCGTATATAAGTGCTTAGTTGCTTGATCTAACTGTAAAATCAAATTATCTTCTGTTGAGCTCTCTTCAATAGTTGCATGAATAGCTAATTGCCTTAACCGAGCAATTAACTCCATAGAGTCAATCATGTGTGCCCATTGGTCTACTTGATTGGCTTTACGTATAGTTGCGGGATCAATGCTTTCAGCTTGATACGGTTGCTCTGGTTTAGGCAGTTCGACCTTCTTATTTTCTAAATCAATTGAGTCATCAACCGTTGTATTACTTTCACCTGATGGTGATGGACGCTGTTTCGCGTCACTGGGCTTTTTTTCTTGCTTCTCCAACTGTTTCTTTCGGCTACGAAGCATGTTTCTAGTGGCTAAAACATTGCTTACCGGGCTGTCAAATGCTGGTTTTTCCACTTCACTTGCTTTGCTGCTTATCTCATGTTGCTGACCTTCTCCCTCGTTGCCTTTCAGCTGAGCAGCTTGTTGCTCAATTGCTTCTGCCTGTTGAGCTAGCGCTTGTTCGTGTTTAATACCTGACTTTTCTTGATCATTAGCCGATTGACTCACTAATTCTCCAAGCGATGCGTTGGCCTCAACTATATCTTGTGAATGAATATTTATTTTTTCACTAGTTAAAGCTTTATCAACTGACGGCTTCTGTTGGGCAAATTTTCGCTCATGATTAGTATCAGATTCATTGACTAGTTGCTCTAGTGACGAATTAGCCTCAATCATATCTTGTGAGTGAGTATTAATCGTTTCAGGAGTACTTATTGATTGTTTACCTAGCTGCTCAAGTGACGAATTAGCCTCAATCATATCTTGTGAGTGAATATTAATCGCTTCAGGAGTACTTACTGGTTGTTTACCTAGTTGCTCAAGTGATGAGTTAGCTTCAATCATATCTTGTGAGTGAGTATTAATCGCTTCAGGAGTACTTACTGATTGCTTACCTAACTGCTCAAGAGACGAATTAGCCTCAATCATATCTTGTGAGTGAGTGTTAATCGCTTCTCTTGTTTGAGCTTGCTCAATACTTTGCCCTTGAGCCGCTATATTCTTTTCTACTGGTAATAACTCATCAAATTCAATAGCAGCGGAAGGTAAATTGTCTTTCGCACTTGCCTCAATGCTTTTTAACTGCTCTTTGTGCATAGGCTTAAATGCAAACAAACGTAGTAATGTCATATCAAACGCTGCCTGCTCGTCTGATGCATAAGGTAAGTCTTTTCTGCCATTAACACATATTTGGTAATAAAGTTGTACATCTTCCGCTGACATAGATTGACTGAATTTTTTCAATAACTGTGCATACTCTGGCGCTAAGTCAAAATGCTGGTCAACAATTTGTACTATAGCTATTTGATGGAATAGTTGAATCAATTCCGCAAATAATCGGCTATAACTAGGGGCACAACTGGCAATTTCTTGTGACAATGCCATTAAAGCACCACCGTCTTGTTTTAATAATGCAATGACAATTTTATAAATCCAGTTTTGATCTAAGCTACCTAGCATCTGTTGAATATTAACAAGATTAATATTGCCCTGCCCTTGTGCTATGGCTTGGTCGGTTAAACTTAATGAATCACGCATACTGCCACGAGCGGCTTTTGCCAACAAGGTAAGTGTGCCCTCGTCATGGCTAACTTGCTCTTGCAACAAAATTTCACACAGCTTGGTTTCTATTTGACTAACGGTTAATGCTTTGAGGTGAAATTGTAAACAACGCGACAAAACAGTTACAGGTAGTTTTTGTGGGTCGGTAGTCGCTAAGATAAATTTTACGTGCTCAGGTGGCTCTTCAAGAGTTTTTAAAAGTGCATTGAAACTATGACGTGACAACATGTGCACTTCATCGATTAAGTAGACCTTATAACGGCCACGCGTTGGCGCATATTGTACGTTATCTAAAATTTCTCTTGTATCATCGACTTTCGTTTTAGAAGCCGCATCAATTTCTAGCAAGTCAACAAACCGGCCTTGTTCAATTTCTAGACAAGTGTCACATTGTCCGCAGGGTTTAGCGGTAATACCTATTTCACAATTCAAGCTTTTAGCAAAAATTCTGGCAATGGTTGTTTTACCAACCCCACGAGTACCAGTAAATAAGTAGGCGTGATGAAGACGTTGTTGTGACAAGGCGTTAACAAGCACAGTCACAACATGCTCTTGCCCCATAAGCTGCTCAAAGGTTTGAGGTCGCCACTTTCTTGCTAGTACTTGATAACTCATAATGATTTCATTCTTATAAACCGAGTTTTTGCCAACTTAATATGCAATATAATAAAGCCTACTCACCTTCATACTGCATGAGCGAATAAGGTGTTAAATCCATTGCAGCTAAGCGTTTCTCACCACCTAAATCAGGCAATGAAATAACAAAGCCAGCATCTTTTACTTGAGCACCAATACGGCGTATCAATTTAGTCGTTGCTTCAATCGTGCCACCGGTAGCCAATAAATCATCAATAATTAAGACTTTGTCTTGGGCTGCTAACGCGTCACAATGTATTTCTAACACATCTTCACCATATTCTAGTTGATATGCCTGCGCAAATACATCACGAGGAAGTTTTCCTGGCTTACGCACAGGCACAAATCCTATTCCTAATGCACATGCCAAAGGAGCCCCAAATATAAAGCCTCTAGCCTCAGTACCAACAATTTTAGTAAAGCCTTGATTTTTATACTTCTGGGTTAAGAGTTCTACCGTTAATGCGAAGGCAGCACCATCTTCTAAAAGACTAGTAACATCTCTAAACAAGATGCCTTCGATAGGGTAATTAGGAATTGTTTTTATGGCCGCTTGTAGTTGTGCCAACTGTTGATCGTTCATTTGTTATTCTTATATCAATTCAAAGTCATTAATGAGGGTAAAGAATAAAACAATTTTACAAATATTTATAGTCGAGTTAAGTGTTAATCACGCTATTTTTGAGACGCTAGTATTAATTAAAGACTTTATAGTGGCTAAAAACTCAATTTCGTTTAACGGCTTGTTGATAACCTCACTAAATAAGCCAAATTCAACTAAGTTTTCAACACTAGCTTTACCTTGAGTAGTCATAAACAAAATTGAAACGTCAGCGCATTGTGGTATATTTTTTAGATTCTTAATTAGCGTTACACCGTTCATTAGCGGCATTAAATGATCAATAACATAAAGGTGAAATGGTGCTACTTGCGCTTTCTCAAAACCATCAAGTCCATTGACTGCTGTAGTAACCGTGTGTCCCAAAGCAGAGAGCAGTTGACTAATATTGTCCCTAACACTTTTCTTATCATCTACAACTAATATATTCATAATAGTCCACAAGCGGCAATAGCAAATTAAGCAAATTATTAATAAATTAACAATTTTCGAAGGCGCATTCTAACTTATTAAGGCAATAGATCAAAGTTTCTCTAATTAAAGCTTTTGCAATATTTAGTCATTACTTTGTAGAAAAAGTTCAATTAACTTTGCACTTGATGCAGACATATTATGTGTAGATTTATTATCGTCCATTAATGACAACACTTGTCCTCCTAGCTGCTTACCTATCTCTACTCCCCACTGATCATAAGAATTAACTTGCCATAATGTGCCTTGGACAAATATTTTATGTTCATAAAGTGCCAAAATAGCACCTAAACATTCAGGAGTTAAAGGTTGAATTAATAGTGTGCTGATTCGTTTTCTTACACTTTTTGCTAGCTTGTTTAAAGGCCATCAGCAGTCTATGAAAAAACGCGCTGTTCCTAATGTTCATTTATTAGTTGGTAGTCATGGTATAAGTGTACTGCACAAAATTATTATGGTTTACTCACTAAGTAAAATATCTAAACCCTGTTTCACTTGTAGTTCTTTAGCGTAATTTAAATTACGATCTTCCGTGTTGAGACCAGATCAATTAGCTCGTTATGAGTTGTCAAAACATGAATGAATTGAAAGATTACTGTGCAGTTTGATGTTTATTTTATTCAGGTTAAGTATCGGATAGCTCTTTGCTCATCAACACCTTGAAACCGATTTTCTTAAAGTGATTTTAAGTAAGTAGCAAATTCCTCACCTAACTCTTTATGGCGTAAGGCGTGTTCAATATTCGCTTTCATGTAACCTAATTTTGAACCACAATCGTGAGACTTTCCTGTCATATGAAATGCTTCAACAGTTTCTTTCTCTATTAACATAGCAATAGCATCAGTGAGTTGAATTTCATCCCCTGAACCAGGAGGTGTTAAGGCTAATAAGTCCCAAATTTTTTCAGATAATACATAACGACCAACAACGGCTAAGTTCGAAGGGGCTTGTTCAACAAGCGGTTTTTCAACAATTGCCGTCATCGTTTTAGATTCACCAGGAGATAGCTCATGTCCAGCACAGTCAACAATACCATAGCTACTAACTTGCTCCGCAGGAACAGGTTCAACCATTATTTGGCTGTAGCCCCCCACTTCATTATATCGAGCGAGCATAGCCGCTAAGTTTTCAGTTGTTAAATCAGCAGCAAAATCATCTAAAATAACATCTGGTAACATAACAACAAATGGAGATTCGCCAATAATAGGACGCGCTTTTAACACTGCATGTCCTAGACCCTTTGCTTCACCTTGACGAACATGTAAAATCGTTACATCTTTTGGGCATATAGCTTGAACTTCATCAAGTAGCTGTCGTTTTACTCGTTTCTCTAACGTTGTTTCAAGTTCAAATGATTTGTCAAAATGGTTTTCGATTGCATTTTTTGATGAATGTGTTACCAAGACTATTTCTTTAATACCAGCTGCAACACATTCATCAACAATGTATTGAATCAACGGTTTATCAACAATGGGTAACATTTCTTTTGGGATAGCTTTTGTTGCAGGTAACATTCGAGTACCAAGCCCTGCAACGGGTATTACGGCTTTTTTATGCTATTTTTCAAGTTTCAGACCTCCTTATTTACAAACTTTTCTCTTTAGCATTCCAGACTAGATCACATATACCGTCTTTAGGAACAAAGCCTGTTGGTGCTTGCAATAACAATCGCCTAATTCCTTCATGATCAAACTGATGACAGGCTTCATCAAGCTTAATTAAAATATTATCAAGTTCTTCCCATGGCAGCCAACTTTCATGAGCAGACATAATACGTCGATGTTCAGTTTGCGTAATGTCATCACCAATTAATAACTCTTCAAATAACTTTTCACCTGGGCGAAGGCCGGTATACTTAATAGCAACATCTCCATCGGGATTTGAGTCATCTGCCACTGTCATGCCACTTAAACGAATCATTTTGGCCGCTAAATCAGAAATTTTAACAGGGTCTCCCATATCTAAAACAAACACATCGCCACCTTTGCCCATAGCACCGGCTTGTATTACTAATTGTGATGCTTCAGGAATAGTCATAAAATAACGAATGATTTCAGGGTGAGTTACAGTGACAGGTCCACCCTGCTTGATTTGCTCTCTAAACAACGGCACAACCGAGCCAGACGACCCCAAGACATTGCCAAACCGAACCATACAAAACCTTGTTTTACCACGAGACTGTAACGTTTTATCAGATAATGCTTGAAGAACCAATTCTGCCATCCTTTTCGTTGTGCCCATGACATTGGTTGGTCTTACGGCTTTATCCGTTGATATCAAAACAAAAGTTTCAATTTGTGCTTCTATTGCCGCTTCAGCGGCAAATAAGGTGCCAAAAACATTATTTCGAACACCCTCAATAACATTGTGTTCAACTACAGGTACATGCTTATATGCAGCAGCATGATAAACAGTTTGTACCGAAAAAGTACGCATAATAGTCAAAAGTCTATTTTTATGCTGAACTGAGCCTAACAAGGGAACAATGGTTAAATCGTAAGTTAGCTCATCAGCCAATTTTTGTAACTCACCATTAATTTTGTACAAAGCAAATTCTGAAAGCTCCATTAGAATTACTTTTTTCGGTTGCTGGCTAATGATTTGTCGACAAATCTCTGAGCCAATTGAACCTCCAGCTCCTGTAATCATGACAACTTTATCTTTTATATTTGCTTGTAGTAATTCAACATTAGGTTTTACTGAATCACGCCCTAACAACTCGTTTATAGAGACTTCATGCAGTTCATCGATTTTTGCCTTGCCACCGACTAAATCTGCAGAGCTTGGAATAGATAATATTTCTACCGAGAAATTTTCTAGACTACTTAATACACGCGCCACTCTCTTTTTGCTTTCACGAGGCATTGCCAGTAACACTCTTTTAACCGAATATTTAGCTATTAAATCACTAACTTGGTTACGGTTAAAAACGGTCAAGCCTTGTATACTACTTTTTTGAATGCGCTTATCGTCATCAATAAAAGCAACAGGAGAATAGGCGTGCCCTTGTACTAATGATTGAGCCAACTGCCTTCCTGCTGATCCCGCGCCATAAATAATAACGGGTTCTTTTTTGTTTTTCTGAGTATCTAATAATATAACCCTAACAACTAAACGGCTACCGCCGACAAGAATCACAAGAAATGCAGCAAAAGCAATAGGAACGGTTCTGGGTAATGGAATACTGGAATAGTAAGATACAAAAACCAAAGCGAGTGTAGTAAAAGCAACGGCTAAGCCAATTGACTTAGCCGCCTTAGTACTAATATAACGTATAACAGCCCGGTAAAGTCCTAAGCGTACATTTATTAGCAAAGTCAAAGGGATTAACGCAGCCAGTAAAAACCAATAATCTAGGTTTTTAAAAATATCAGAAGTATCAAATCTTACGATTAATGCACTCCAGAATGCTAGAGTAACAAAAAACAGATCTGCAAAAATACCAACAATGCGTTTAACTGGACGAGGAGCTCTGAACAATAGTTCAAAAGATGATTTTGTGAAACGTATCATTTGGTATGCTAGATCCTAACGTTACCGTATAAACTGCAGATTATACACTACTTTAATATATTAACTGTAGTATTAGTTTTTATTTGAACAAGCACTTGCTAAAACATTTTCTATTACTGAGCACATTAGGGTTATTTCAGCTAGCGTCAGTGTCGGGTGCACCAAAAACATCAAGCTTGTTTCACCTAAAATCTTTGCTACAGGCAGCGGATTTTCTGGCCGAAAGTTGGTATTGTCAAAGGCTTTTTCTAAGTACACTTCAGAGCATGACCCTTGAAAACATGGTACGCCTAGAGCATTAACTTCATTGACAATACGGTCACGATCCCATGATTCACTGAGTCTATCTGTATTCACAAACGCATAATATTTATATTGAGCGTGTTCGATGTAATCAGGAATATTTACTAACCGGATACAAGAAAACTTAACTAAACTATTTTCGATTAATCGAGCATTATTGTTTCGTTTATCGAACCAATCAGGCATTTTCGTTAATTGAATTCTACCGATAGCAGATTGCATCTCAGTTAAACGCCAGTTCGTACCAAAACTTTCGTGTAACCACCGAAAGCCTGGCGGGTGGCTTTTGTTATAGATAGCATCCCATGATTTGCCATGATCTTTGTAAGCCCACATCTTTTTCCAAAGCGATTCGTTGTTGGTTGTAACCATACCGCCTTCGCCACCTGTAGACATGATTTTATCCTGGCAAAACGACCAACAACCAATATCTCCAATAGCGCCTACTGCTTGCCCTTTATATTTTGTACCGTGAGCCTGAGCACAATCTTCAATAACCAATAGTTCATGAGCCTTAGCAAACGACATAATCTCATCCATTTCACAAGGCATTCCCGCTAAATGTACACAAATTATTCCTTTAGTATTTTCACTCAATACCGCTGAAATAGTAGCTGCGGTAATATTTTGGCTATTGAAATCAACATCAGCAAAGACTGGGGTAGCACCTGCAGTCACAATAGAGCTTGCCGAAGCTAGAAAGGTTCTCGAAGTAACAATAACTTCATCAGAAGAACAGCCTCCATTTCTTGCTCCAATATTTAAGGCAACTAAGGCTAAATCTAATGCTAAAGTTCCATTAGCAACGGCAATAGCATGCTTAGAGTCAGAAAAGTGGGCAAACTCTTTTTCAAATTCACGGCCTTCTTGCCCGGTCCAATAATTGACTTTGTTCGATAAAAGTACACGCGAAGCCGCATTGGCTTCTTCTTCACTAAAGCTTGGCCAAGGTGAAAACTTTGTATTTAACATTTTACGGAAATCCTTAAGTTATTTTTTTATTAATGCTGGAGAGCCTACAGCAGTCACATTAGCGGGAATATTTTCTAACACCGTAGAGTTTGCGCCTATAATAGTATTAGTGCCTATTTCAACACCTTGTTTGGTTACAGAGCCAATCCCCAGCCAACTGAAAGCGTTCACTTTAGTATTTCCGGCAAGGGCGACATTTGGACTAAGGTGAACAGCCTCTTCCAAAATACAATCATGCTCAACAACCGCAGCGGTATTAATAATGCAGTTTTGTGCAACTTTTGCAAAAGCATTGACTACCACATTTGCTAACACAGCACTGCCTGAAGCAATACTAGCATATTGACTAATCACGGCTGAAGGATGAATTAACACGGGCAAGG
The DNA here is from genome assembly GCA_913062815.1 of uncultured Colwellia sp. GTDB lineage: Bacteria > Pseudomonadota > Gammaproteobacteria > Enterobacterales > Alteromonadaceae > Colwellia. Next base: position 43,696 of record CAJXWZ010000003.1, read on the forward strand.
TAAAACCGTGCGCTTGAAGTTGATTGGCAAGTTTAGCACGAATTGCATTATTACCAATGGCAACAAACACAGAAGGAAAGGCATCAGGTTGAGCAAATAAGTCGTCAAATGAGCCAAGTACTGCCCAGTGTTCTAAATGTGTTTTTTCTGGAAATGCATCATCAAAAAAAAAGACTTGATAACCACAAGCTTCAGCTAAATCAGCAATTACTTTACCATGGCCACTGGCACCCACTACCGCGATCTTTTTCATACTTAATTAATTTCTTATACCGAGTGTTTAATAGCGCTTAAGTTATTTAAGACATTATATTTAAAGCTGTGATGGATTATATCAATTTAATCAACTAAATAACTAGCAAAAAAAAAGAGCACCTAAGTGCTCTTTTTATAATTAACGGTAATAGTTATTTCATAACTATATTGTTAATTAAGCTTATTGCCATACACGGCTAGCTTTACAAGACTCAGTTACACCACCACCGTTTGCATCATTATTAGTAACAGTTGATGTACAAACTTCATTGATGTTGTAAAGAACAGGTGCATCAGCACGTGAGTCTGGAGACTTGTTCTGTACCGCTAGGTGAACACTGTTTTGTGGAGCAACAACAGTAAACGTAACACCAAAGTGGAAGTTTTCAGCCGCATCTAACGTGTTAGCTGTTTGCGCGTTGATTGCAGTAACAATATCAGAGCCTAAGAAAGCAGCTTGACCTTGTGAATCAACAGTACCTAAAGATACGTTAGTGAACTCAGTTCCAGTTGGAACAACTGACATACCAGTAGTTGCATTATAAACTACAACATCCATACGGATATCAGCAGCAGTACCTGTAGTAGACTCATTAGTAAATTTCATTACTGAAGTCCAACCAGCAGAGTTAATGCTATAAACGTAAGGAACTTTGGCTTGCATGCCGTTAATTCCCCATGTATGTGAAGTAGTATCAGCAACTACTGTAAACGAAGCAACGTCTACTGGTTCGCCATCTGATTGATCGGCATCAATAGTTAAAGTAGCTTTCCAATCACCTGTTGCTAGTACAGCAGGAGATGCAGCATTAACTGTTGTATTATCAGTAGTGTTTACAAAGATTTCTACATCGTTAGATACTAATAAGTCATCTGCAACCATGTTTGATGCTAAAGACCAGCTTGTATCTGTAGTTGAAGCAGTTAGGTCAGTAGCACCTAATTCTACGTCAGTTACACCTTGGTCGCCTTCAGTACGATCAATAGTTAATACGTAAGTATCAGTCGCATCATCAAGAACCCAAGTATATTCAGCTGTATTCGTTAAGATAGCTTTAGCTTCTGATTCAACAACAGAAGGAGTATCGCCACCAGCTTCAACAACAAAACCACCACGTGATAACGTAGCATTTTCAACATCAATGATAGAATCAGCAACAGTTGTGAATGTGAATGATAAACCGTCTACTAACTCAACAGCATCTGCTACATTAGTTAAAGGTGCTGTTAAGTCATTTGATGAATCATCTTTTGCGCCAGTTACTTGAGCAGTAACGATAGTACCGTTAGCTGAACCGTCTGGAACGATAAAAGAAGGTAAATCAGTTGCAGCGAAAGTAGCAGCAGTAAACAATTGAATTAACGTATCAGCAGGAACTGGGTCAGTATCAGCGCCAACTGTGTTTGCAGCACCGGCATCTGTACGAGTATAACTAGCGGCTGCTAAAGTATTACCAGTATCAACTAAGAATTTTAATTGTGAGTAGTAATTAGTAGCATCGCCAGATGCAACTTCTGTGAAATCAGAAAGTGTTGCAACTTGAACCCAAGCATCATTAGTTTCATCATAGATTGCTAAGAACATAGTCGCATCAGGTACTAAACCACCATTAGCAAAATCTACGATTAGTGATGAACCTTGCGATAACGCAACAGCTGGAGTGTAAACAACAGCACGGTCAGTTGCACCAACACCAGGGTTATTTGACACATCGTAATCAACAGCAGCTGAATCAGCAGCAAAAAAACGATATTCCGCATCAATTTTCTTACCCATTGCTGCAGTAGCAGTCAAATCAACATTTGCTGTTTCTGGAGAATCCGCATGATCTACAATTGCAAGTGATGAACTAGCAGCTATTGCACTACCAGCTGTTAAACTACCTAAAACAGCTAGCGCTAGGATAGATTTATTAAGTTTCATTTTATTTCCTATATATTTAATTTATAAATTAATGAACATTTTATTTTTGAGCAAAACCTTTGCCCTAGGTCTCGAGACAAGACAAAGGTTTCACACAGGTTCGTTCAAACAAGATTTGAACAAAAAACAAATACCTTGTCAACTCTTTAATATTATTCCGATATTTTTTATTCTTAGAGTGAATAATATTATCTAAATCATGCGAAACTTCAGTTTACAAGTTTCCTTACAATTTAACTAAAGATAATAACGAAATATTACTGGACTGATTAAACCACTTAGATCAAAGGGAAACAAGTACTTAATGATAAAAAAACTATCTTCTGGCTGTTTTTTAGACTATACAGCTTAATTTAGCGCAAAATACCATCACTTTATCTGTATTGATGGTTAATTAAATTGTATTTCTGTAGCGCTACCTGAATAATCTTTAATTAAATTATCAATATCATCACCATCACTGAGCACTTTAGGAGTAAGTAATATAATCAATTCTGAGCGGGTTTTATCTTCACTTTTACTCAAAAATAAATTCCCTATAAAAGGTAAATCTTTAAAAAAGGGTACGCCGCTATCATTGACACTTCTATCTTCTTGAATTAAACCGCCGAGTACAATTGTTTGACCACTACGCGCCAACACTGTTGTTGTAATGGTCCGGTCTGAAATAATAGGCGAGCTTATATCCGATAAATTATTCGCAAGCGCTGATGAGACCGTTTGTGCTACATTCAATGACACTACACCTTTGCCACTAATGGTTGGGGTAACACTGAGTGAAACACCCGTAGAGCTATATTGTACCGACTGAATTATCGTATCAGCATCGCCGTTAGAGTTAGAGCTTTGTTGGGTTAAAATAGGTACTTGTTGACCAACATTTAATGATGCCGACTCGCCATTTTTCACCACAATACGCGGGTTAGATAAAATGTTTACCCGACTTTCAGTTTCTAGTAACTGTAAAACTACCGAGTAATCTACATTCGCTAGACTGAAGGTTAAGCCTTTGTCCATTGTTAGTTGTCTTTGAAAACCGGTATCACCCAAATTGTTATTCAAAAACCACTCTATACCTTGCTGATATGAGTCACCTAATGTCACCGAGGCAATTGTGGCTTCAATAACTACTTGTTTAGGCACTATATCCATCTGTCGAAGCAGAGGCAAAATTTCATGATATTTTGCTGGGGTAGTATAAAAAACCAAGGCATTTTGATGTGGAGAAATCATCATTGATAACTCTTCAGTGGCGACTCCTGAACTAGCTGAGCCAGCACTTGCCCCTTTTGTCTGATTGGATCTATTATTGGTAGACGACTGTGATGTAGATTTATTCGATGCAGGGGAGGTTTGACCATTTTGCAAAGCAATTAGATTGGCAATACTTTCTCCAATGTCCTCAACGTTCGCATTTTCAGGATTAAAGGTATAATAACGTTTTTTAGAGGTCGGAGACGGCTTATCTAGCACCTTAGTCCAGTAGGCAACTCGATTTAAAATAAGTTCATTAGCGCTGTGCACAATCACAGCATTGCGTTGTAACAAAGCAGTAAAAGCTACTCGAGCATTTTTGTGCTCAACATCAATACCCTCTGCTAATAATAGTTCAGTAATTTGAGCAATGAAGTCTTCCACATTTATATAGGTAAACTCATGCAGCCCGATAAATTTATTTTTAACATCAGGTAGGTCAAAAGTATTAATAATCCTTAAAAACTGTCCTACTTCTTTAGCATTACCTATTGCTAACACTGCATTGCGCTCGTTTATCCAGCGAGTACGAATATTAATTAACGAGCCTACCACTTGATTTAATGAATCCCAATCGGCATATAATATTGGCACTAGTTGCGCAATACGTTCATCTGAAGCTGTAGGAATATCACCCTGTTCTCTACCAATACCTAAGCTGAACTTTCCTTTACTACCACTTTGCTTATTTACAAAGAAAAACAACACTGAGTCACGAGAATCGAACTGAACTTTACTTTTAGCGAGTAACTCTGTAGAAAGCGAGTAAAGTTTTTGCTGGCTCACTTTTTCTTGCAAATTAAGCGTCATGGTTTCGTTAGTTAATTTTGAAATAGACTCGTCAAGTACATAACTCAAACCAAGATGTTCACCATAAACTAAATGAATAAAATCATTTAATTGCATCTCATTAATGGCTATTTGTATATCTTCATCTGCACTTAATTGGTTAAGTAGCTCATTACTTTTATTCTCAAATATTTTTGCTTGCTCTTCAGCTTTAATGCCTTCAAGTATCATGTATTTGTCAATAACATCATTCTCTTTAACTGCTTCAGATTGCGACTGTTTTTCTTGTTGTTCGCCATTATTTTTTAGCACCGAATTAGGCACATTTAAAACGGACTCATCATGAGTAGCACAACTCGACAAGGCGAAAATTGAAATTAAAAAAAAGGATATTTTACTTAACGGCATTGTTTTCACCTGAGTTGAATAAATTTAAGGTATATTTTTGTTCTTTTAGTTCTAGCTCAATAGCTCGAGCACTTATATCAATAATTTTAGCGCCTAAAACATCTTCACCTTTACTGGCATGATAGTAATGGCCAAAGCCTTCTACGGGGTTTTCTTGTTCCGCTTTGAACGTCGCATACAAAGTATTAGCTTTTAAACTGATGGCTAACAATCGAATTTTAGTTTGGTCGAAGGAGAGTGTGTCTGATGATAATAAGGCAGTATCTCCTTGTGCTTGATTAAACCCGCCTGATTGCGTTGGGAAAATATCAGTCCTAAATTCTACTGCACTTATTTTTGTCGGGAGTGTCACTTTATTATCAAAGTCAACATTATTTTTTAGCTTACCATGAGCAAAGCTGATATCACTCAATCTCAACACAGTATCTACTATAAGGTAGGCTAGCAATAAAGCTATGATCACTAGCTTATTCATATAGGCTTCCTTAATTGCATCGTTGATATGATTAAGGTCAAATTATATTCATCAGACAAAGAGCCTCGTTTATTAATTCCGCTTAGTCTTAATGATTCTAAATGCCACAAGTTGTCATTGTTACTAACCGACTGCAAAAATGATTGCATCAACACACCATTTCCAGAGACATGTATGGTAAGCATGTTTTTATTAAGTAAATCATTTACGAGTACATTGTCCCATTTGTGACTTACTATTTTTAATTCTTCACTTTCAGCAAGCTCAGTCAACAATTTTAATAATGCTATTTGTGCTAACTCGGTTTTTTCTGGTTTTAGTAACACCTGTTCAACACTACTAATTTCCGCTTTTAGCTGGCTGGTCAGAGCTAGCAAGTTATCTTGCGCTGCTTGTATTGACGCTGGAGATTTTATTTGCAAGGAGTTAATGGAGATTTTCTCTAGCCACTCTTCTTGAACGCTCAACAAAGGGAGCGCAATTAATTTTATAAAAAGCAAAAAAGACAGCAAATAAATTGCGCCTTCATATTTTATAAAATCAGGGTGTTGTGTAATATTTTTAATATTCATAAAAACTAATATTGGTAGGTTATGGTAAAGCGTTGTAAATTATTGATGTTGATATCTGACACTTTATTGGCAAATCGAACATTTTTAATCATGTCTAGATTTATCATGTCTTCCAACACGGCTAAAGGTTCTTCACTTACCGCAGTAATGAACACTGAGTTGTCTCTGGTACTTATGCGCTCTAACGTGTAACTTTTAGTCGTTTGCGCTAACACTTCAAAAATAGAACCAATACCAACATTACCGTCAATCCCAACCGTTAACGCTGCATAAATATCTTGTTCACTTCTATAGGCAGTTCTTGTTTCTATAAAACCGGCTACTAACTCTGTATTGGTATGTGATTTATTTTGATAAAGTAAATCCAAGCCTTTAATTAAGGCGGTAGAAGCAAGTAAATAAAGAAACGTAGCAACAAAGGCGCTTTGTATAAAATTGCAATATCGACAATTTACTTGGCCACTTTTTTCTGATGATAATTTAAAGCTTAACAAAGAAGGTAATGCTTTATATAAGCCTAATTTAAATAGACTCGTTTTTTCTTGAAAACTATCCACTGAAACCGTATTGTCTTTATCATTCAATAATGTAGTATTATTTTTTGATATCTTGAAACTTTGTTGAGCCGAATTATTACTGACCCAATAATTACCATCATCAATGAAAGCCATTTGACCTAATGGCAAAGCTTTAAAAATCAGATAATTCTCAGGGAAAATAAAGAGTGCTTTTTTAAGCAGACCATTATTCAACTTTTCTATCAAACTTTTTTTGTAAAACCAAAAGTGTGCTTCATAACCTTGCTCTACTTTTTTTAGATCATAAAAGAAGTCGGCGTCTTCAAATGGACATAGCGAATTAGCGTCTAGCTGCAATGCTTTAATCACGTGTGATTTATTACTAATAGGATAAACTTTATCGGTTTCAAAAAAGTGAGCTTTTTTAACAATAATGGCGACAACTTGCTCAAGTCCAGATCCAGAGAGCGACTCCATCTTGTTATCAGAAAAATACGCTATCTTTGAGAGTAGGTAGCTTTTAAGGTTGGCCTTTATTTTTTTCATTAATTCATGACTCCCAGTGCCAGATTTCATATGGGTAGGGACTGTCTAACGCAACTTTTGTTGAGAATACAACCTTTTTCACCACTTTTACTTTATCTAACGAGATTGTAACTTCTAATTCAACTGTTTGTATTAATTTAGTTTCTGCGCTTTGCCTTGACAATAAGCTAGGTACTCTTGTTAAATTAATTAAAGTACCCTCTTCACCTCTTTGTTGTGCAATTGAAGAGGCTTGTTCAATACCATATAACCATTCTATCAATTGTTTAGGTGATAATCGAACATTAAAATCCGCTAAGGTAAAAAGAGATAAGTGATCACGAATTTTAAGTAACCACTCTTGTTCAAAGCCATAAATTAGCGCGAGCTCATCAATTGATTGGATCTGGAAGTTTCTTGGCTTTAACAGGCCTAAACGGGTATAGCCATCTTCTTCTAGACCGTTTAAATTAACAAACCTGTCGGTATCTTGCCAGTCTTTCAAACGAGCAATGACTTGATCTACTTTAATGTTTCTAGTGTCTACACCATTTGTTATACCACGCAACAACAATTTAATCAGTGGAAAATCTGTGGGTATTAACGATATTTTGCTCGCTTCATCTCTGACTGAAAGAGTAACACTTGGGCTTATTGTAAAAGGATTACCATACAGATTCCAACCAGGATACTTAGCCGTAATAGCGCCATCAGCAATTTCACTTCGATGTTTAACAAAGTTAAAAATTGCTTGATTGAGTACCGATTCTGCCTTTAACTCAGCTTTAATCTTATTCTGCATTAACAGTTGAGATTTTATTATTTGCTGGCTGTACCAAACAAAGTAAGAAACAATCAACGCAATAATAAGGCTTGTCACTAACGAAATAATTAATGCCACACCGCTTTGTTTACTATACGAAAGCATCATTAACCCTCAACATTATTATACAAGGTGTTAACTTTAATCGCTTTGCGACTGTTCAGGGTGAGCGGTAGAAATATCATTGAACGCCCAGTTATAGCATAATTTAGGCGAATAGCTTTAGGTAAACCTCTTTCTACCGTTGAATAAAAACCATCTTGATAATCATTTCTTATTTCTCGTAAAGAAATATCACTATTGAACGGCTTTCGATGTAAATAAGACAATGTGACTAATTCATCGATAGTAAGTATGATTTTTGAGATTTCTGTTTCGGGGACATCTGATAAATTACTGATATAGCTTTTAGTTAAAGGGGATTCCGATACTTGAATTTGTGTACTAGTGCCAATGTGAATTAAATTGAGCTGCACAATAACATCAGCTTTAAAGCCAAACATTGAAAAATGAGAAATATAAGCCAGTTCATTTCCATTACCTTTTACATAAGGTACCATCATTTTACTTTGATATACGTCAGTTTCTACATAATAATCACTCATGGATTTAATTGATTTATTAAGTAAACTAACGGCTGAAAGCCGCTGATAACCTTCATCTTTATAATCTTTCGATTTAGAGACTGCTTGTAAATATACCGCAGTAGACATATAGGCTGAGGCAATCAAAGAAGAAAAAATAACCATGACAACCAATAGCTCAATAATGGTAAACCCTTTAGCGTTCTTGATATGATACGGCTGCATCTTTGTCTACCATCACGCGACTATAAGAATGCGCCAACTCACTGCTTGCACCTGCAGTTGTTAGCACTAATTGATAGTCTATTAAATAATATGTATTAGGCTTTTCTGAAAAGCTATTAATATCTGATTCAAAACTTCTTTCTCTGAAGTTATCTATAATTGTTCCTTCCCAATTAACCGTAACATCATTAAAAGAATAATTGCCTGCCAAGTTGGTAATATCGTCATTCAAATCAATTAAATTTTTTGCCTGCATTATGGCGATATATTTATCGGCTGCCCCTTTTTGTTTAATAACTAATTTAGCGTATTGAGCATAGGCCACTTGGCTTAACGAGATAGCTGAAATCAAAATAACCGCTGCGATTAATAATTCAATTAAGGTAAAACCTTGATTATGTTTTGCAGAGAACATAACTCTCCTCGCAATCAATCAGTAACTGACTTGTTTTTGACGTGTTTTTTACTTTGAAATAAACAGGCGAAGGTATGACGAACCCGGTCGATGAAAAGTGAAGTTGTGCTGATGTAAATATAAGTTCGTCAAAAACTTCTGTCTTATATAACTGGTCTTCTAATAAAATATCAACTTCATTGGCAGCAAAAGCTAATGTGGCAGACTTTCCTGAAAAAAAGGTTAGTTTGGACACTTGTTTAACTAACGACTGCAACTTTCTCTCTTCAATAAATCGTTTAGAACTCTGTAGTGACTTTGTTGCTCCTGGAGCAACAATAGCAACCAAGCCCGCTATCATGATCATAACGACAATTAATTCAATAAGAGAGAAACCTTGTTGCTTACCCATCATAAAACATTAATATCCTGAACACTCATGATGCTCATGATCATACCGATAACGACACCGCCAACAACACCACCCATAAACAAAATGAGAATAGGCTCTAATACCGTTGTTGCTGTTGCAATATATCTATCCATTTGAGCTTGACTTCTTTGGGCTATATTTTGAAATGATTTAGCTAATTTCCCTGTTTCTTCTCCTGTTTCTATATAACCGAGTTGAATATCATCAAAAAGCTTCACACCATCTAAGGCATCACACATTTTTATGCCTTGCTTTATTTGGTTTGATGCACCGACAAGTGAATCTCTGAGCTTAGGCATTGTTACGGCAGAAACGGATAATTTTAGTGCTTGGCTCAGTGGAATACCTGAATTAAGTGTTATTTGTAATGACGTAGAAAATCGAATTCTATCAACCCCGCGAGTTAAATGAGAAACCCCTGGTAGCGAATAAAACTGGCGTTGAAAGGCATCACTGGTTTGCAGCAGATACCTTACTAGCATAACCCCTAACACTGGCGAGGCTATAATAAAACCAATAACAAATAGACCATATTTGTCCATAAAATTGGCTGTATTGAGTAAAAATACGGTATACCAAGGAAGTTCAGTTGCCTGTTCAAACAAAGGGGCTAACTGAGGCAAAACAAAATAAAAAATAAAAGTGATGGCTAATATACACACCATAAATATAACACTAGGATAAGCTAACGCTTGTTGAACTTTTTGTTTTAAGCTCATTCTAAACTGCATATCTTCAGATATTCGGCTTAATACGTCAGGTAATTGCCCTGATGCTTCACCTAGTTCAATAAGACTCAAATATAGGCGGTTGAACAATTTAGGGTAATTACTTGCTACTTCAAATAATGACGAACCGCCCCTTATTTCTCCGCGCAGATTACTCAAAAACAATTTAGCTTGAGTTAAAACAATACCTTTTTCAGTAAGCTCAATTGCTTTGTCCAACTTAATGCCATTTTGCATTAGCTCAGCTAAATTAGAGAAAATTTCTTCCAGCACAGATAAAGGTATATTAATTGAATGACCCTGATGCTGTTTAGTGCTATCTAACTCGTTAATTTCTACAGCAATTAAGCCTTGTTTAGCTAGCTTGTGTTGTATTTCTTGTTTAGTCTGTGCAACTTCTTTTCGCTGAATTAATTCACCTGAGTTATTATAGGCTTTAACATCATAAGCTTTCATTAACCCGCTACCCTAACGACTTCTTCTATACTGGTTAGCCCTTTAATTACTTTTAATAAACCATCACTGTGCAAAGAACGGATATTATTTTGAGCCATCAACGCCCTTGCACTTAAAACGAATTCAGCGCCTTTGGGTAGCTTTTCAATGCTGTCATCACAACGCAAGTATTCCACAATCGCTAAACGACCATAATAACCTGTATGATTACATTGCTTGCAACCCTTCCCTTTTTTTAATGATATTTTTGTATTATTAAACTGTTGTGCTAATGCTTTTAAACCGAAATCAGCGACGATTTTTTCATCCTCATATTCATAAGCACACTCATTACAAATTTTCCTTACTAATCGTTGCGCTACAATAGAGATAAGCGCTGCATTGAGTAAATATTCATCTAAGCCAAGATCAAGTAAGCGAGTATAAGCACTCGGCGCATCATTAGTATGTAAAGTACTAAATACTAAATGCCCAGTTAATGCCGATTGCATACCTATTTGAGCTGTTTCGCTATCACGAATTTCACCCACCATGATTACATCAGGATCTTGACGAACAATGCTTCGTAAACCTTTAGAGAAATCAAAACCTATATCATGATTAACTTGAATTTGGTTAATGCCTTCTAGCTGATATTCAACCGGATCTTCCAAAGTTATAATTTTAATTTTGTCATCATTAAGCTGATTTAGAAAAGAATAAAGGGTCGTTGTTTTACCACTACCCGTTGGGCCTGTTAGTAAAATAACACCTGACGTGCGGGTTAAATCTTCTCTAATTAAATCGAGTAAATCGCTTTCAATGCCTGATTTTTCCAAATCATAATTTAAAGATTGTTTCATTAAAAAGCGCATTACAACACTCTCACCTTCGTTTAAAGGCAAGGTTGATAGCCTGATATCAAATTCTTGATTGGCAAGTTTAAATTCTATTTTTCCGTCTTGTGGTCTTCTTTTCTCAGCAATATCTAAGTTAGCCAGTATTTTCAAACGAGATATTATGGGGAGGAACAAACTCTTTGGCAGTAATTCTAATTCATTTAATACGCCATCAACACGGATTCTTGCCCTGCAACCTTCACGGTAGGGCTCTATATGTAAATCTGAAGCCCCCATCTTAACTGAGCGCATAATTAAAGAGTCGACTAAACTTACAATAGGGGTTTCGCTAGCAAGTTCCTTTAACCTTTCAACATCAGTATCAAAGTCACTCATATACTCGTCAAAACCAATGGCTTTAACTTCTAATATTTTTGCTTCAGCATTTCGATAAGTGGTGGGGCTACAAATTAAATAAGAGGCTGTTACTCCTTCATATTCAAGATATTCGCCAATGTCATAATGATTAGTATTAGTAACAAGTATATTAATATGACTTCCTTCCCAGTGAATGGGGATTCCGCCTTTATCTTGAATAAACTGAATATTCAAAGGACAGTTTGTCAGTACCGCATTTAGCTTTTGATTAGAAATACTCTCGTCAAAGTTCTCAAAATCGACATAAGCACATGAAGATGATTTTGCTAAAACTACGGCAATATCTTCTTCTGATGCTAATCCTAAACTTGCTACAATAGCGTCAGAATCACCACCAAATTTCTGTTGGAATTGTATTACTTTTTGAACTTGGACTTCGGTAATTTTACCTTCTAACTTTAAGCTGTTTAAAAATTCCATTAGTTAGAAAACCACATCATCGCCGCCGTCTTCAATTTTGCCATTTTTACCCTTTGAAAACATTTTATAGCTAACTTGTGACTCTTCAAGTTGATATAGGTAAGCATTATTCCAGGGATCTGAAGGTATTGCTTTAGGAAAATAAGGACCATCCCAGTTTTTATTACTAGACTCTCTTAGCTCATCAAGATTTTCAGGGTATACGCCAACATCTAAGCGATAGGTGTCTAATGCGGTAGCAAATAGCTGCATTTGTGCTTCTGCTGTTTTAATCTTTGAACTATCAACCTTACCAAACATTGCTGGGCCAATAAGTGAGGCGATTAAACCGATTATAACCATAGCAATCATTAACTCAATTAATGAAAAACCTTTTTGTGACTGCTTGCGCATTTACTTATACCTTTGATTAAATCTAAACTTCCGCGCTACTATACACAAAAAAAGTACTGGTATAAAAGATCTAAACAAACAATTACATTTTTTTTATGGTTCTCGTTATTTCTGTATAGAAAAATTCAGTTTTTCGAAAGAAAAAACAGCTAAAATAGAGAAGGTGAAAGCCCTTTTTGTAAATTCTCATGTACCAATGACTGGTAGTTGTTTTGATAAAATAAATATTGCCCTCATCAAATTGGACAAAAGCTAACGTGCCATCAAGATTGAATAACAGTCAGTTTTCTAATATTTCTGGTATGGTTTGAATTTCACTAACCACGGGGGAGACCATTTCATTCGCATCGAAAAACACTATTTATTAATCGCTTCCTTATACTGTAATCGAGTTAATTCCCTCCTCTGACGTTAACTCTGTTGTTATTAACGATTAGTGCCAGTAAATTTTTGCATAGTAACATCACCTTCCGCTGAAATGCCTTCTTTAATAAATACCTTCTTTACCGTTAACAATAGTATTTTAATATCTAGCCAGAAACTTTGATTATCAACATACCAGACGTCAAGTTTAAACTTATCCTCCCAACTGATAGCATTTCTCCCATTCACTTGTGCCCAACCAGTAATGCCGGGGCGAACATTGTGTCGCTTTGCTTGCTCGCTGTTATATAAAGGAAGATATTCTACTAATAAGGGGCGCGGGCCTACTAAGCTCATATCGCCTTTTAAAACACTCCATAACCCAGGCAATTCATCTAAACTTGAGCTACGTAATTTAGTACCAAAGGCAGTCAGCCTTTCTTCATCAGGTAGTGTTTTACCATCAGCATCTACCGCATCTCGCATACTGCGAAATTTACTCATTTCAAAAATAGCGCAATGTAAACCCGGTCGCTTTTGTTTAAATAAAACAGGCTTACCTAAGTTTTTAGCTATTTTACGACTTACTATAAACATGATTGGCGATAGCAATACTAACGCCATACTCGCCACTACGACGTCAAACAAGCGCTTCATTCGTGAACACCTGCTACCCAGTTAACCCACTTGTCGGCTAACTCTTTACGATCGAATTCTTTGCTAGCTAAATCACTTGCTCTATTGCCCATGAGTTTTAACTCTGCTTTATCAGAAGCTGCTTTTTCTAGGGCATCAGCAAAGGCGATTGGATCATCTGGTGCTACTGTAAAACCACAACTATTCTCATTTATCATACCTTCTAACCAACCAGGATAATTATTAAGTACAGGTAAGCCTGCTGAGATATAGTCAAAAAACTTATTCGGTGAAGTGCCATAATAAAACGCAGGTATATTAGCGAGTAATTGTAACCCTAAATCTGCACTTGCCATTAAACCTGCCAGTTTCTCTTTGTTTACCGGCGGATGGAAAACCACATTACTAAGTGCTAACGCCTGTGCTTTAACTTGTAATTCATGCTTAAGTTTTCCTTGACCAACAAAGGCTAACTTAATGTCAGTTCTGCCTCGATTTTTTAATTCAAGTGCCGCATTTAATGCCGCATCTAAGCCATTAGCTTGCCCGTGGGTGCCAGTAAAGATCGCCATTAAATCAGAGTTGCTAACCCCTTCTGGCCGCCATTCATTGCTTTTTTCATCATGGGCTAATTGGAAAATATCTAAATCACAGCCATTTGGGACTAGCGCTATTTTCTCTGGTTTTACCCCTCGCTTCTCAATTCCCGCAACGATGCCAGGAGAAAGACCAACACACCTATGAGCGCTACGGTATGATAACCACTCTAGCATTGACATTAACCCTAAGACTATTGGGTTTTTTATCACGCCCATTTGTTTGGGTAATTCAGGCCAAAGATCTCGCACTTCAAAGACAAAGGGCTTTCTGCGTAACCAACGAGCAAAAATACCGGGAATACCCGCTGTTAATGGTGTGGTAGTTGCAAAAACCACATCGTATTGCTGTGTTAAGGCTAGTCCGATACTTTTCATGGCAAACTTGACAAAAGTAGATGCCCGCTTAATAAAACCATCAGTATTCGAATACGCTAAATCAAACTCAATAATATTAATCCCAGCTATCGAGCCTTCTCTTTTGCCATTTTTAAATTCGTGTTCTAACCCGGTATCACCCCCACCGTAGCTTCCGCATACCATAGTCACTTGGTGACCGTGATGAACTAGACGGCGCGCCATTTCATAAGAGCGAATGCCTGTAGCTCCCTTGGGTGTTGAAAAATGTTGGTGGAAATAAAGTACTTTCATTGATTAATTTCTTTTCAGTTTAATTTGATAATTATACATATTGATAAACAGACTTTATTGAGCACGCTTGATGAAATTCTACTTCAAGCACAGGAGTTGCCTGTTTTTGATAGTAGTAGCGTGACTCTTGTCCTTCAACTAAGACTATGTTTTTGATTAATTCTTGTGGTTCAATGGTTAATTGGTGCTTACCATTAGTGGCTGTATTACCGGTCAGTCGCCAATCTCCTGACGCCAGTCTCCAACGTAAGGTCGCTTTATTAGTAAATTGATTAATGTTGTCTTCAACAATTAACGCATTATCTGTTAACTGTAAGCACCTACGATGCGAACCGTCTTTTGTTTGATATCCTGCTTGGCAGCTTTGCAAAACCTTTTCATTTTTAAGCTCCGCAACACCATGTAAATTTAGCCAATTCCCTAATAAAAATCGGCTTAACCGTGGCATTTGTTCTTTATCATCAAATTGAACAGTATTGTGACCAGCCGTACCACCAAAATATTCAATATGCTCGTCACCGGCATTATAGCTATAAGTTCCTGCATCTCTAAGCAAGTTTTCGCCATTAAGCCAAAAATCTACGTGTAGGGCGTCACATTGGCTAGGTCGAAACTTAAACTCTGGATAGTTAAGTAAAGCCATTGTCTTTCCTTTGCGTAATATACAATACCCACCGTTTTTAAAATGACTAGAGCTTTGTGCTTCGAGCACAGAGTTTGGTTGCTCTATTGATAGCCATTGCAATGGAAGATCCCAGTCACCTTTTTGTGACCAAGCTTTTTTATGGTTGAATAAAACAGAGGCAAGTTGCACAGCAGGGCGAAAATCTCGATAGTCAGTATCGGTTAATGGTAACAGCCTAGCACCATCGTTTGCTCCTAAGTTTGGCACATCGCCACTGTCAAATTGAGTAAACTGATAAAGCCAATTTGTTGCTAATTGAAGTTTGCTTTTTAACTTAACACTGAACACAGGCAATGCTAGTTTTAAGCGCCATACTTCTGCCATTGAATATGAGTCAAGCATAACCCTATGGTAAGTTGTTGAGTATTGGCTAAAACTTCCATCTTCTTCAATCAAGTGTTTGGCTCTATTTTCTAGCCATTGTCGACCTTGCTGATAAAACACATCCCCACCAGGTTCATTTAACAAAGTTAGCCAACTACCGCCAATAAACAAAGCCGCGGCTTCGGAAGTACCGTGATTATTATTTTGCGCCACAGCATATGAGATTGTCGGTAAAATTCTCTGCAAATGAGCATTAACGAAAGAAATAAGAGAAACACTACTTTTATCATGTTGCTTTAAAATGATTGCTGCCATGGCCAAGTGCATAATTCGTATTGAAGCTTCTTGACCACATTTCCAATTAGCACCTTGATAGGGAGGATTATGAATACTCCAATCATTCAACCAGAGGTTAAGTTTATTTAACGCAGTTTCATCACCTTGAGATGCCTGTTGTGCAAAACACAACACCCAATCAAACCGAGAAGCTTCCCAAACCCCTTTTATATCGCCTAATTCTGGAGAGAAGTCAGGAATAGACCACCAAGATAGGTGCGGCTGTTCAATCTCTGCAGACGTTAAGACACTTTGATGCCAATTGGGTATGTCTGTTGAATTAACAACTTTCCAACCAAAAAAGCACTGCTGATTACACCATTGCGTGTTAACTTTTAACTTAGTGTTGAACAGATTTTCAGGTAATTCAAAAAAATTGCCTGTTTCAATATGAGCACTTATTTTCTTTACTTTATTTAACCCTAGCTTAATGCCAATTCGGTAAAAAATTGCACGCCACAAGCTGGCAAAGCCTAGCGCGTACGCAGTATTCATTTTGATTAGAAATTGATTCATCACTTACTTATTGAGTACGCAACTGCTCAGCAATATCTAGCGTAACTTTAGCTACTTCAAATAATTCATCAGCAGAAATAGGCGAATTTTCACCTGCCTCAATTGACTGCAAAAAAGTGGCCGCACAAGCTTTCTGGCCTTTGTCTTGTTGCCACAAATTCATTTTATTAAAATTCTTGTAGCCAAAGCCTTTTAATTTTCTAAAATTATCTAGTTGTAAGACTTTACCAGCGACAAAAACTTCTACACGTTCTTTGGGAAAGCTAGCGGCTCCATTGGCTAAATAGTGAATAGTTCCAAATGAACCGTCTTCAAAACCTAAGATAATAGCGGCCTTATCTTCAGTAACAGTAACCCCATTACTTAAGCCCATTTTACGTGCTTGTACAGAGACTATTTTGCTGCCTGCCAAATAGCGCATAAGGTCAATAAAGTGACACGCTTCACCTATAATACGACCACCACCTGCGTCTGCCTGCTGCGTCCAATGTTCTGCGGGGATAGCTCCAGCATTCATGGTCATAATAAAAGACTTAGGCTCGTTTTCAGCTTGAAGCAGTACTTTCATTTTTTGAATTTGAGGGGAAAAACGTCTGTTAAAACCAACCATAAGGCGTGCACTTTTATTATCTTGCAGTTGGTTGTTATATGCTGCTTGAACCATTTCTAATTGTTCATAATTTATGGCTAATGGTTTCTCAACAAATACATTTTTGCCTTGCGCTAATGCTTTGGCTACAAAATGGGCATGAGAGCTATGTTGTGTCACTATTGCGACGGTGTTTATCTCACTATCTTCAAGCATTGCATCGGTATTGGTTGATGCTTTATGAAAATCATTTTTCTCACCATGAACAACGCTATTAATACCACCAGATGTGGTAATAGTATGTAAGTTAGCACCCGCTTCTTTAAAGGCAGGGATCAGCACCCTTGATGCATAATTACCAGCACCAACAAAACCAATGACAGGCTTACTAGCATTACCGCCAACATAGTCACTTAAAACAATTTCATTCGCGTTTAACTCATCTTTCGCTACTTGAGGGTAATTTAAAATAATACCTAATGCTGACTTATCTGTGGTAAGCAGTTCATAACCATCCAAAGCATCATTAAAACTATATCTATGTGAAATTAGTGACTTAACATCTATTTTACCAGATGAAATCATATCTAAGACCGCTTCAAAGTTTCTTTGCTCTGTCCAACGAACAAAACCAATAGGGTAATCATTGCCTTTTTCTTCGTATTCACTTTCATATCGACCTGGACCATATGAACAGGAAACTTGAAAGCTTAATTCTTTTTCATAAAAGTCTGCTCTACTCAAGTTCAAGCCAATCACACCTACCAATATGATACGACCTCTTTTTCTGGACATATTTGCCGCTTGAGATACAGGGTCATGTGAAGGAGTAGAAGCGGTAATAATAACCCCATCAACACCTTGACCGCGGCTAAATGCCATTCCTACTGCTACAGGATCTTCTCCGTTACCAGGGTTACAGATTTCAGCTCCAAATTTTGACGCTAAATCGAGTTTATTTTGATCATAATCTATTGCTAATACTCTACAACCATTTGCAATGAGTAATTGAATAGCGACTAAACCTATCAGGCCGGCTCCAGTAACAACAAAACATTCTCCTAATGTTGGTTTGGCAAGTCGAATTCCTTGTAAGCCAATTGAGCCTAAAACGGTAAAAGCAGCCTCTTCATCTGATACATTAGCGGGGATTTTTGCACATAAATTCTTAGCAACTCTAACGACATCAGCATGAGGGCCATTTGAGATAACACGATCACCAACGACATAATCACCACAATTATTGCCTGTTTCTGCAACTTTACCCACATTGCAATATCCCAAAGGTAAAGGTTGATCCAATTTACTTTTAACCGCATCAATAGTAGTAGCTAAGCCGTCTGTTTTTACCTTATCTAATACCATTTTAACTTTGTCTGGTTGCTTACGGGCCTTTTGCAAAAAGCTGGCTTGACCAAACTCAACTAGCATCCGTTCTGTACCTGCAGAAATTAAGCTTGCTGTAGAGTGAATAACTAAATGACCATTTTTTGATTGCGGTGCTGGAGCAGTAACTAAGGAAGTTTCTCCACTTCCCATGTTTTGAAGTATTTGTTTCACGATGATTCCAATTTTGTGTGCGAAGTATCAATAGTTTTTCTTAAACTATAGTGCTTAAAACTCAGTGCTTTCTTCTCAATCATTAACCAAGAAAAGCTAGCTAACGCTATGGTGCATGCTAATGTTATTGCTAGATATATAAGGCTTCCAGACAAGTTTTGCTCAACAAATATATTAATCACAAGCATGTGATAAATATAAACACCATATGAAATATCATTACCTTTTAATAACGTAGAATAAGATTTAGGAAATGAATACGCTGCTGAAATAGTAAGCAAAGAAAGTAATATAGCGGAAATGGGGTTCAGATAATTACCTTGAACAGTAAAGTTAAAGAGCCCTAGTAAATATGAAGAAATTAAGTATAAAGCAAGCCAAAAATAAAACTTTCCGTATAAGTATTTTTCAATAACGTTAATACGTCTTTGTAAAAACACCCCCACTAAAAACATATACAAATAGGGAAAAACGGTTACACCTACTAGTTTCACTAAAAGAGTTTCATTATTCGCCTTGAATTCAAAAAATACTAAACTTAAAGCTATAAATAATAAGAAGACGATCAAGGAACCCGCAAAATATAACGATTTAGAACTAAATCGAAAAAACCAATAAATAACAGGCAAAATTATATAAAACTGTAACTCTACAGGTATTGTCCATAAGCTACCATTTACTACGCCAACACCATAGGTACGTAAGAAGTCAGGGTTATAAAATTGCGCCATCGTTAATTGAGCAACCCCCCACTTTAAACTGGCTATTAGTTCAAACTCTACAGAAGAAAAAATCAAGATTGTTACTAATGAAATAACAAAACAAAACCATAAACCTGGAAAAATTCTCAATACCCTATTTTGATAGTATTGAAACAATGAATTTGAACGTTCATAAGAAGCTGATATAAGAAAGCCGCTAACAACAAAAAAGATAGGCACGCCCGGAAATCGCTCAAGTAATGACATGAACGATTCATCGATATTAAGCTTTAAATGATTATTACTGTGTACAACAACAACCTGAAGAGCCGCAATAAGTCGAATAAGGTCAAGGATGTTATTTCTAAAAGAAAAAGATGTCATAATATTTCACAGATAGAATGAAAAGAAAGACAATTGGATTGTCATAAGAAATCAGCCTGTTATTCTATAATTTTAAATGGGCATTCGATATTTTTTTTACTAACATTATTCTGCAATATAGTCCCTATAGACAGCTCACTGAAAACTCCTTGGTAATACCAGTTATTATTTAATATCAAGTTATTCTCTGGATTTCCTGCAAAGAAATCACTTTGAGCTGCGGAGCCTAAATCAACAAAACTAACTCCTGAATACCCATAAAAATTATTATCAACTATTTCATTATCTATTGCAGCCCAATAACTATTATATAAATTATCCCTATATTCCGAAAACACCATTTGAGCATGCAATGAAAGAGTAACCCCTACTCCACAAAAGGAATTGTCTCGAATGATATTTCTTTCACCTGAAATTCGAACTGGATATTCTTGATTACCTAACATGACATTATTATAAATTTCATTATCATTGCCCATCCGTACGACGATAGCCGAATCTCCATTATCAACAAACAAATTATTAAACACTTTATTTTTACTAGACTTTATTGAAATCAATTCTTTTTCCAAGTTCCAATTTGAAACATAGTTATTTGAAAACTCATGAAAAGAATCATCTGGAATAGGTGGGGTACCTTGGCTTACTGAGTATGCAGTCCCAAAATGAGCAACTTCACCTGCTCCTCCAAAGTTAAAACTATTTGTAAACTCATTATTTTTTACAATGACATTTTTAGAACTATTATCTGTTTTGAAAGCAATGGCTCTACTATTATTAAAAACATTATTTTCAATATATACTTCTGATGAATCTATTATACTGATTCCAATTCCAGTTCCATCATCTACTGTAGAATTAACTCCAATATTTTGAAAATAGTCATCCCTGAAATTCACATTAGTTGATGAATTAACAAGAGCCACGCCATGTCTTGTTTTTATAGAATCGTCTTCAGTAGACGAGGCCCCATCTACAAACTTTACTCCTTGGATTATTACATGATTTGCACTAATTTTTAGATAGGTAGATCCTGTCACTACAGCTCCCCATAGATGCTGACTTTTTATAGTGATAGTTCTATTTATTGTAACCTTCCCCAGATCATAATCCCCATCTTCAAGAACAATAGTACTTACGTTGCTATTAATAGCCTCTAAGAAACTTTCAGATGAAGCCACACATAGAAAGTCTATCTGATTTGAACAGTCTGCTATGATATATTCATTTTTCAACCTGCCATAATCACTTTGATTAATTTCAATTATTGGCGGTAATTCATCATCACATGATTGCAAAAATAACCCAAGAATGACAATTAGTACTTTTGAACACTTTTTATTTATCAAAGCTATTCCCTCCTAAAACAGAATTTTCTTTTTTATATATATCATTCGCCACAAAACAAAGAGGGATTGCCAAACCAATCCAAAACAAGCGATATTCGGCATAAGTTGAACTCTTAAGTAATTCTAATAAAGGAACTAATGGCACAATAAATAATGGCAACAATTTAGACTTAAAGAAATAACGGCAATAAAACAAAATGAAAAACATAAATAATATTAATCCAATAATACCAGAGTCCGACATTACACCTAAAAAGATATTATGTGGATACCCTTTGGTATCGGCTCCATGTTTGAATACACCAAAGCTACCTAAACCTGTACCAAAGAATATCCTATTTAAGGTATTCATTTCACTAACAAAAACACCCCAATATTCAAGTCTTGCACCAGAATCACCATCAAATAATAAAGAAAAGCGATAAATCATTCTTGAGAAGAAGCTTTCACCATCATCTTGCTGTATAGCTGAGAAAATTAAACTAATAACTAGGGGAACAAAAACAAATAAAAATGCTAAACGCCGCCTCACTACTATTTCATATAAGAAATGAGCAAATATTAAAAATATCAAAGGCCCTCTCGCTCCTGTTATTGCAATTTCTATATAAATAAGTAAAAGCAATAGCGAGTTTCCTTTTTTAAATGGTTTTATCGATATTAACAAAGCCCCAGCATAAGCTAGGAGAGCGGCACTGGTAAGATAAACAGCTACATGATCATCGTTTATATCAATTGGAACAGTAAAAAAACCACTATAAAAATACGGGTATAACAATCCTAGTAGCAAACTAAAAATAATAGTCAGTTTACTATACTTTACAACATCTGTTCGGGTGAAAGTCAAAGACATTAAAACTGCAAGGGTGAGATTTATATGAAGAGTAAATAATTTAATCAGTGCATAATCATAATACTCTGAATAGAAAAAAGAAAAAAACGTGACCAAGAGGAAAGGAACTATAAAAACCCAAACTTCTCTAAAAACATTTATATTTTTTATAAGTCTGACTCTGAGTATAATTCCGACAACATAAAGCATTACAATACTAAATAAAGATATTACTGTGAAATTAAGGCCACTAATTCCAATTGCTACCATGTAGTAATTTGCTACTCCCGCCACAGAATACAAAGCAAAAAAGAATACTAACAGCACATGTATAATACGAAAAATAAACATAGATATTTCTTATGTTGAAGGTAATGTTGCTAAATCAATAGTTTTCAATAATTGTGAATACCTTACATCTGCTGAGTGCTCAGGTAAAAAGGCTTCAATCATAGGCTGGCAATTTTCAAAATTACTTCTATAAAAGTTAATCAATTCTATATAATCTTCTACATTTTTAGCTGCAGAGATAACTTCTTTAGGCGCTTTAATTATATATGGTAAATCTGGGTATATAACAGGTATACCTTTGCTCAACAATCTGAATGCTCTATTACTTACTGTACATGCTTTAATTGACTCTATATTGATATTATAGGGTGCTATTGAACAACAAACGTCTTCTAAATCAAGTTCCTGAAAATTTCTAGCTGTCAGATATTCAAAATTACTATATTCAGTAAATTGATCAAGTTTTACTTTAGCTTCAGATTCATTGATAGGGCCAACAAAACGTAATTTCACATCACGTTTGAGCAATTGATGTACAATATCCCAATCAATCCTGTTATTAATAAAACCAAAGTAAATAACAATATCCCTTGAATGAGATACATTTGGCTTTTGATAAAGCTCATCACACCATGGGAAAAAGAGCTCAACATTATTTGTATATTCTTTCAATTTATTTAATAAAGGAATTGAAACTGTCAAAACAGCATCAGAATCAACACAAGTAGCTGCTAATTGTGACTTTATTGCATTTTTCATCCACGGTTTCGCTTGTGCCTCAAAGTCATCATTAATAAGCGTAATAACTTTACTTGATGGAAAGGCTTTTGCCAAAAAGCTATAGTCGTAGTTGAAATTAACTACCAAATCATAAGGCTTTAAGTTATAAATTTTTTTAATTCCTCTCATTGCATAATAAGAATAAATTCTTTGCAACAAAGCAAACGGTTTCAATTGATGATGATAAAGTTCCGCATGACGAGCAATTACAATACCGTTAGATTCATAAAATCTCACCTTGCGACCAAATGAATCGCATTTTTCAATAAAAGTTACTTGATGACCTTTTTTTTGTAACAACAGCGCCAATTGATGGCGGATACGTGGTAGCTCAGACCAACGAGTTCTAGAAATAACTAAAATATTCAATATTTACCCTTTATCCTCAGTACCTGCATAAACTGCATCCAAGTATACATTCTGATACTTATCCCACAAGAACGTATTAAAGCTACTATTATGCCAAAGCAAAACAAAATCCCCTTCATATTTTTTAATTTTCACAATTAAATTCAAAATATTTTTGCTGGCTTTTTCAGGGGACAAATTCCCCTTATCTATCACACATACATCCATCACTATCAATGGTCTTTCTTTTAATTCAAGGTGTTGTCTAGTTAAAATATTAAAAACACTATATTCAAAACATACACCACACCTGAAGCCCTCTTTATCTGCATACCCCATAGTGCTATCCCAGGTCATATTATTATCATCCCATATTTGCCAAGTATCAGGGACTTCAAACCTAAGATAATGTTCTCTACCAAAGTGAATATTAGTTAATAAAGATTGCTCTAATTCAGATTTTTCAGCTTCAAATTGTTTAAAGCTATCATAGGCATCGTAAGTTGGGTGGATTCCTATAAAATGATTTCGCTTTTTTATATTTTTTATCAAATTGAAAACTACTTTAGAGTCACTACGATAATTATTATCGAATGATGTTTTTCCTTTGCCCATAAAAAAAAAGTATGATTTAACTCCTGCGGATTCACTCAGAGTCATTAAGTCATCAAAAGTCTCATAAGGATCATTCTTTAATTTCAACCGAACTTTTATAAAATAAGATATGCTAGCAAAAAATTCCTTTATAGAACGTCGGATTACTAAATCACCTATCAGGTGCTTGCTAAATTTGATTAATGAATCCCACTTTAAGATATGATCAACATCATGGGTAAGCAACATTTGATACTTTCTAGATTTGAATTTTTGAACATGGCCTAATTCCAACAATAAATTTCTAAGTAAAATCACATATTCATTTACGATTGGTCTATCTAGAAAACCATGATTAAATGCTAAGCTATCACTGGCAAGAAACCGTCCATGTGTATCTCTGTTTTTATTTACATATTCTTCCCACCGGCTAAGCATGAAAAAAGATGATGCAAAAATATCAACACCACAAGTAAAGACCCTGGCATCATTATTTTCACTTATATTAAAAAGGGAGTTACCAAATATGACAGGCAAATCCTCTTCTGAAATAAAGTCATTTTTTATGTAATGAATTGACTTGGGAATGTGGTTTAAGTCTAAATATTCAAGATCTTTGGGATACTCACTAAAAAAATGATCTTCAAATATTATTTTATTGCCATTTTCGAGTTCTAGACTCCAATGTTTAAATTCTGTACTCGAATTACCATAAACAAGTTGAAATTCAAGCCCTAAAAACTCATTCAGTAGAATGTCTATTATATATTGGCGTTCTTTTAAATTGTTACTTGGTATGGTGATTTTTATCATATTAGTTAAGTCAAATTAAAAATAATTCTCTTTAAGATTGAATGTAATCAAGTTGATTTAGATATTCATAGGTCTTTTCAAATTCTTTCCTAATATCAGAATCCTCTACATCAAGAATAATATTCTCATCTTTAAAAAGTTTAGATAAACTCAGCTTAATAAAATTCAATTTATTGCCATTAAGGCCAATTAACTTCCTTAAACCAGACGTTTTAATAACTAACTTTTCAATTGAAAGTGATAATATATTATTCACTTTTGGTATTGATGGGTTGACAATTTTATTAAGCGGCTTGGATATGCCTTCGATTTGTAAAAAGTCAAACGTATGCTTATAAAAACAATCAGGATCATTTTTATAAAGTCTATAATCTATAAGTAATAAGTTATCAGCGCTAATTAGTTGTTTTAACATTGGAATATATAGCTCATATGAATAGAGCAAATCATATCTAAAAAGAAACTTATTTCTACACCCTTCAGGAAAACAATCTCCATCATTTCTCCTTTGGATTAAACTTTTCCAACAATCACTAAACTTATTCGAAATTTCTCTTTTTTCTTTATTTGCGTGCTTCATTCGTTGCAGAAACATAGATTTAACAGAAGATATTGGATCTCTTATAATAAGAACAAATTTAGCATTTGGAGATAATGATAATATATTCTTGATGGATTTTTCACTATACATATTAAACACGCTACCATCTACTCGATATTTACTAGTGCGCGATGAATCAAAGTCATACAACTCTAGGTAACTATTTATTGACTTGTATTGATAATCAGCTTCATCGTCATAATAAGTAAAGGCATCAAAAAAACGCGGTTCTTTTATTTTTGGCACAAAGATTTCGTCTAATTGCGCTAAGCCATCGACAAATGCACTTGTACCAGACTTAGGAGCTCCAATAACAAACAAATTAGGGTTAATATTGTCCATTACTTACTATTTCTTTCTAAACGCATGACTTATAAACCCAGTCTTATTGAAAACCATTATTGCTAAATATACATTCCAAAAACTCATGGACAATGTAGCTGCTATTGCTACACCAACTGCGCCGTATAGCTGAACCAGAGTAAGACATAAAATTAAATTAATGAAAATTGCTAAAAATAAACCTTTAACAACTACCTTTTCATTTCTTGTCATATTCAATATCAAAACCACAGACCCTAATGCAGCATTAACTAGGTTACCAAATAAAAGAATTTTAAAAGAACTTGTTGCTTGTAGATATTCAGGGCCATAGAAAAATCCAATTAAATTAGATGCAAAAACAAAAAACACAATAAAAATACAACAGCCAACCAACAAAACCAACTGTGAACAGTTTGTTATCATTTTCTGTATTTCAATCTTGTTGCCTTTAGAATATAACTTCGAAATTTTAGGACCCATCACAATATTGACAGCTGCAAGTCCAAAGGTTACTAATGCAGCAGAGGACATTGCCACTTTAAAGTAACTAACCTCATTCAAAGAAATCCCTCCTAGTACTATTATGCCCACCTGCCCATTTAAGACGTTTAGTCCTGAATATAACGTTAAGGGTGCTAAACCTCGATACCAGTTATTTTTTTCAAAGCTTGCCGAGACATCTCGAATAAGAGGGGTAAACCTTCTATAAGTATAAAAGGAACCAACAATAATAGAAATTAATTGTGAGATAACAAATTCGTATACTACTAATTCTACACTTAGTGTTAAGTTAAAAGCAGTAGTTGACAGAACCAACATGAAAAGCCATGTCAAAGTTGGAAATATTTCTAATAATTGGCCCGCGACTATATGTTCCTGACTCCTCAAAAATGCCGAATTTAATTTTACTATAGAAAATACGGGGAGTAATAAAGCTATTAAAAAAAGCCATTCGACTTTTACAATGTATGAATAAAATATTAAGGCTAGTATGATTATAGAAATATAATACGAAACTAAATCACGTGTAGTAAAAAGTAAACCTTTCAACTTATCATATTGTAACAAGCCAGAGTACTTAGCGCCTTCACGTACAATCAGAGTTGGCATTCCTGCAGAAATAGGTATACTAACTAACGTAACAATAGATAAAATTATTACATATTCACCATAGAGTTGAACCCCTAATTCTCTTGCCAAAATAACACTAGTTAGTATCATTACCAGCATATTAATGACGTGAAAAAAAGCACTTTTAAAAATCAGACGGAACATTTACAAGTTTTGACTTATAGAATCAGTTGAAAATAAACTCTCAAAATACCCATGCATAGGCAAACTAAAAACTTGCTTACATAATTTTTCAGCTACAGGGAAATCCCCATCTTGATAACCTAAATTTGCATACACTGTTTGTTGATGCATACAAGTACCATAATAAATAACAGTTGGTATCCCCTGCTTTTTAAAGTCCGCCATAACTTTATCTCTATTATCGCTGAGTAAAGTGTATTGCGCCCAAGAACTTTCATAACCATGTGGAACTTGTGGTGTCATATATAGATTAGCTAAATTAGCTTCATAATTAACAGCGGCTTTATTACGATTAATTAATTCTCGTGGAAACTCTGCAAGCTTTTCAAGCAAAATAGCGGCTTGGATTGTATCTAAACGACTATTCATACCAATGCGAATATTATCATACTTATCACTGCCTTTACCGTGCACACGGTATGAACGTAATAACTTTGCATAGTCATCATTATTAGTAAACACAGCACCACCGTCACCATAACAACCTAACGGCTTAGCAGGGAAAAAGCTCGTGGTAGCGATATCACCAAAACTGCCTGCTTTTTTGGTAACACCATCAGAGTTAGTAATTGAACCACCAAAACCTTGAGCAGCATCTTCAATTAATTTCAAATTGTACTTTTTAGCGATAATCTCTAGTTCAGGGTAGTTGGCTGGTAGACCAAAAAGATCAACCGCAATGATTGCTTTAGGTGTTAACCTACCTTCACTAATCGTCTTTTCAATTTGTTTTTCTAAATCGATTGGGCAAATATTAAATGTTTGTTCATTAGAATCGACAAACACAGGTGTAGCATTAGCAAACGAAATAACTTCTGCAGAGGCGAAAAAGGTAAACGTAGGGCAGAAAACTGCATCGCCTTCTTTAATGTCAAGTACCATTAAACTTAGTGTAAGTGCATCGGTACCATTAGCACAGGTTACCACGTGCTTAACACCAATATAATTGGCTAGCGCTTGTTCCAACTCTAGTACTTCTGGTCCCATGATAAATTTACCATGGTTTAGAACATCGGCAATGCGCTTATCAATTTTTGTTTTCAGATGTTTATACTGTGCTTGAAGATCTATAAATTGCATCACTTACTACCTAATACTTTTGTCAGAACATCGTCTTTTAATGTGTACTTATCACCCGTATGAGTACAAGTAACCCAACCCTCACCTTTTATAGGTAAATCAAGTTGCTCACCGTATTCGCTCATCCAGCCTATTTGTTTAGCTGGAACACCTACCATGAGAGCATAAGGTTTAACGTCTTTATTTATTACTGCGCCAGCACCTATGAAAGCATACTCTCCGAGGGTGATACCGCATATAATAGTGCAATTAGCCCCCAAAGTTACCCCTTTTTTAACTAAGGTATTACGATATTCGTCTTTGCGTTCAACGCCTGAACGAGGATTATAAACATTGGTGAAAACCATACTAGGTCCACAGAAAACTTCTGCTTCTAAATGGACATTGTCATAGACTGAAACATTGTTTTGGATTTTACATTTGTCGCCAATAGTCACTTTATTGCCAACAAATACATTTTGTCCTAGCGAAACGCCACTCCCTATTTGTGCATCTGAACAAACATGGGCAAAATGCCAAACTCTTGAATCAGAGCCAATACTAGCGCCTTCATCAACAATTGCACTTTCATGTTTGTAATAATCAGCCATGGGATTTCCTGTTTCTATTATATTGTTAGCTAATTACTTTACTAACAAAAGGGTGAACATCTGAAGAGTTTGTAACAATATCTTGGTTACGAATATGACTGACAATTTCAATACTCTTACGTGCCTCTTCTAGGCCAAATCCACCTCCGGTTAAAATATGCTCATAACTTTTAGTGTGCAGGTCGGTAAAACCACCTGAAAATTCAATCTCATTACCGTCAACGGTAATTGAACGATAAGTTCTTTGACCTGAAGCTTTCACTTCTGCTGGGATATAGTCATAATTTACTGATAAAAACCAACGTACTTTTGCGTGTTTAAATTCTAAATAACCAGCATTTGCGCTTTCTTCTTTTAAGTGTGCTTCATTTTTAACTAAATCACCAAAGACCCAACCTAGCATGTCATAAAAATGCACGCCTATATTTGTGGCTATACCACCAGATTTATTGTCATCACCTTTCCAAGAAGTGAAATACCAATGTCCTCGACTGGTTAAGTAAGTTAAATCAACGTCAAATATTTTATCAGGGTTGTTAGCAACTTCTTGTGCGACAAATTCTTTTAAATCGATAATGCTTTGATGTAAACGTAATTGTAAAATATTATAAACTTGTTTGCCTGTTTCATCTTGAACGACTTTCAATGCATCAATATTATGAGGATTTAAAACCAAAGGTTTTTCACAAATGGCGTGAGCATTATTTCGTAATGCAAAGCGAATATGTGAATCATGCAAATAATTAGGTGTCGCAATACTGACATAATCTATTTGGGTACCTTGGCGCTTTAATAGATCAATATGGCGATCGAATCGCTCATATTCAGTAAAAAAGTCTGCTTCAGGAAAGTAGCTATCAATAATGCCTACAGAATCATTTTTGTCTAACGCTGCGACAAGACTATTTCCCGTTTCTTTGATAGCTTTCATATGACGAGGAGCGATATATCCTGCGGCTCCAATTAAGGCAAAATTTTTCATATTTTTTCCTAAATATTTTCTTGATAACATAGTGAACATTCAAATTTCGACGCATTATACCCAAATTTAATGTCAATATCAGTAATTTTGCATCTCATATACATAAACATTTCTGAGAGTTAAGCTGGTTTACTGCATAAAATTGTCGAGTGATTAGGACTACTTAAAAAATAACTTTATTCCTTCATAAGCAACACCAGTACTACATCATAAAATTAGCAGGACAAGAAACCATAATCATTTAAGACTGTGAATAAACTGGTATCTGAGGAGTATTATATTAAAGAAATCCATCAATTACTTTCTGTCAAATCAGTAAATAAGATTGACCCTATTTTAAAACAGTAGAAAGGATCAAATACCTTTTAGATAAAATATAGAGACTTCACTTCAATATGAAGTTACTTATTTAACGTTCTCAGAGATATTAATTGACTTTTTATGGGAATAATAACGAGTCAAAGTGATCAATACTGACAAGAAAAAACCTAATACGGTTCCTAAGATTACTATTAAAGCACGATTTGGTTTGGCTTTTTCATCTGGTACTTGAGCAGAGTCAATTGTTTTTAAAACATATTCTGACTTAACCTGAGTTAACATCATGTTTTTGGTTTGTTCTTCAATGAGTTGATAAAACACTGTTTCCATCGTTGTAACTTGAATATTTTCGAGTTGATTTGTTAGGTAATCAATAGAGTCTTTCGCTTCTTTTTGATCTTGCTCACGCATAAACTCATTAATGTCAGCTATTAAAAATTTCAACCACGCTTTTGCCAAAACAGGTGAAAAATACTCTATCTCAATTGTCACTATGCCTGTAGTTTTGTCTTGATTGATAGTAAGTAACTTAGAAAATTCAGAAAATGCTTCCCAAGAAGAAGGGGAAACTTTCTTAGGTGGCTTAACGTCTCTTATCCATTCATTTGCAGTTTGATCATAGAGCTCATCATCCAATATTAATGTATCGGAAATCATATCCCAATTTTTAGCCGCCATAATAGGCACTAATAAATTATGTTTCTCTATGAAATTTTCGATAAATGAGCGTGATTTGATCGTTTCTAAGGCAATTGCTGTTTTATCACCGCCGCTACCACCTAAATTAATACCGGCCATACTAGCTAAGCCACCAAACTGCCCTGCTAATGAAGCTAATCCACCAGCACTTCCTTCGCTTGATACGGGAGCTAATATTGCAGATGCTTTGTAAATATTAGGTTTGGATAACGCAAAGAAGATCGAAAGTGCAGCAAACAAAAAACTAATAGCTATAACAGTCAATTTTCCCGCCCAAACAGTACGAAAAATCTCATTAAAATCAACATCTTCACTTTGAGGTTGATTTTGTTGCATTTGAGATAGTAACAGTTGCTGTTGTAGTATTATCGAAGTAGCATCATTCGATTCTACTTTATCAGAAGAGTATTGCTCTTGTTTATGAATACCTCTTAGTTTACTACTCGCTACATTGTTTTCTATGTTATCTGACACTTATTTAATACACCAATCCAAGTCTTAAATAGCATATTGAACGCACTATTCAGCTCAATATAAGTGGCGCCATTATAGAAGAGATACCTTAATGATGTAAAGAAGTGAATTATAAGCCTTAAGGTTAAAGGTATTAAACTATATATTTTTTTTGAATAACCTTAATAAGATAAAAAGAAAGAGTAAAAAGCTGCTTGGCTCGTTTACAGGGGTTAGATTAAGATTATTACCAACAAAACTTTGTCTCACGTTAGCAGCACCAAAACTGCTAGGTTGAGACTCTCCCCAGATAAAATCGCTATATAACTTCCCATGACCAGTCAACTGCAATGAATCACCTACTGAAGTTGTTGGTCCTTGAAATACTCCAATATCAGTACTAACAACACCTTCAGCTATTCCTGAAGTTGCCGTAAAAACACCTTCATAAGATAAAAATTGAATGATATTCAAGCCATCAAAAAGTACCACTCCATCTGGAGAACCGTTTTGTAAGCCTGTGACTTTAATTGGTAGAATGCCAAAACCACTGATAGGTTCTATGTACAGCCAACTATGCAGAGAAAATGATTTGTACTCCTCTCCATTTGAACCATTATATAAATGCAAGGACCAACCAAGTAAATCGATACTGCCATCTCCTGCTATTTCAATAAATTCATTTACATCTAAACCAATATTGTCATAGTGTATTTCATTGATAAAAGCATTTGAGATAGGTTTTGCTTCTACTAGTATTGGAGCAAACAGATACACAAATATTCCAAGAAAAATAATGAAAACTATTGCGTGATATAAACGAGAAAACCATTTGAATAGCATAACCAGTCCCTTTTATAGAATAACAATCACTTCAATGTGATTATACGATATAAGAAAGGATAGTAGAGGATATTGAAAATGCTACTTTTTTTTATAAAAAAAAACCATACCGCATTAAAAGCATACGATACAGTTTCTGAATAATTATTCAATAATATTATGACATGAAATTGATATACCAAGGCATAGCCTTATCGATACCTTGTTGTATTCTAAATTCTGGCTCAAAACCGATCATAGATTTTGCTTTTGAAATATCAGCTTGAGAATGACGGACGTCGCCTACCCTAAAGTCACCGTATGTTGGCGATTTTTGATAATCAACTCCATTACTTTGCAATGCTCTTTTTATGCTATCAAATAGTGTGTTTAATGTAGTTCTATCTCCTAAAGCTACATTATAAATTTGATTTTTTCCCTCTTGCTCTGCTGTAGCGGCTAGAATATTAGCTTGCACTGCATTCTCAACAAAACAAAAATCTCGACTAGTTTCACCATCGCCATTAATTAAAACGTCTTGGTTTTCTATCATTGCTGCTGTCCATTTAGGAATAACAGCTGCATAAGCACCATCGGGGTCTTGTCTTTTCCCAAAAACATTAAAATAACGTAATCCGGTAGCATTCAGACCATAAGTTTTATGGAAAACATCGGCGTATAACTCATTTACATACTTAGTTACAGCATAGGGAGATAAAGGCTTGCCAATAGTATCTTCTACTTTTGGCAGTGCTGGGTGATCGCCATAAGTAGAGCTAGAAGCCGCATAGACAAAACTAGAAACTTGAGCATCTTTTGCTGCTACTAACATATTCAAAAAACCAGTGATATTAGCCGAGTTGGTCAATATTGGATCAGCTATAGAACGGGGAACAGAGCCTAAAGCAGCTTGGTGTAATATGTAATCAACACCACCCACTGCCTTTGTGCAATCTTCGATATTTCTTATATCGCCTTCTAAGAAGCTAAAATTGCTCCATTGTTCTATAGAAACCTGTTGTTGAACTTCATCTAAGTTATGTTGATGGCCAGTAGCAAAGTTATCTAGCCCAATCACTTTTTGCTCTAATAATAATAAAGTTTCTAATAAATTAGACCCTATAAAGCCCGCACACCCTGTAACTAGCCATGTTTTTGGCGAATTTGTTAATTCTATTTTGATTTCTTCATATCTAGACATTGTTTCTTACCTGTTTTCAACGAATTATAAGCGGATGTCGGCTAAGTCAGAGTCAAGCATGTATTTCAAATCATAAATAACATGTTCAGGTTTCATTAATCCTTTTATGTCACTATTAGATAACGCCTTAAATTCATCATGCGCAACTGCAAATATAACAGCGTCATAATATTTGCTGTTTGGCTTATCAATTAAATCAACATTATACTCATGTTTAGCTTCTTCAGGATTAACCCAAGGGTCATATACGTCAACATTAGTATTATATTCGGCCAGCTCCGCTAAAATATCTACAATTTTAGTATTACGGACATCAGGGCAATTCTCTTTGAAGGTTAACCCCATGACCAAAACATTAGCAGCATTTACTGATATGTTTCGTTTAATCATGGTTTTTACCAGCTGTGATACGACATAAGATCCCATGCCATCATTAATACGGCGACCAGCTAAAATAACTTCAGGATTATAACCTATGGACTGTGCTTTATGAGTTAAATAATAAGGATCAACACCGATACAATGACCACCAACTAAACCGGGACGAAATGGTAAGAAATTCCACTTGGTTCCTGCAGCTTTTAACACTTCTTCTGTATCAATATTCAATTTATTAAAAATAACTGCTAACTCATTAATTAATGCTATGTTTAAATCGCGTTGAGTATTTTCAATTACTTTGGCCGCTTCTGCAACTTGAATACTGGACGCCTTATAAGTTCCAGCCGTAATAATTGAGCCATATAGAGAATCAATAAAATCAGCAATTTCTTCATTCGAACCAGAGGTAACTTTCAAAATATTAGTCACTCGATGCTCTTTATCGCCAGGATTAATTCGTTCTGGTGAATAGCCTGCAAAGAAATCTTTATTAAAAACTAAATCTGAATTTTTTTCTATCTGAGGAATGCATACTTCTTCTGTTGCTCCTGGATAAACAGTTGACTCGTAAATAACAATATCACCCTGTTTAATCACTTTAGCTAACATTTGGCTAGCTTTTACTAACGGAGTTAGGTCAGGTTGCTTATGTTCATCAATAGGTGTTGGTACAGTAACAATGTATACATTGCATTGTCTAAGAGACTCAATATCGCAAGAATATGAAATGTAGGCTGAATCTGATAATTCTTCACTAGAAACCTCTAAAGTGAAATCATGGCCTTGCTTTAATTCATCTACACGCTTAGTGTTAATATCAAAACCTAAGGTTGGATATTTTTTACCGAACTCTACTGCTAAAGGTAAGCCTACATATCCCAATCCAATGACAGCTATATTAACTTCACTTAATGTGTGCAACATACAATTCCTTCCATTTATTACTTTTTAATGTGCATTTCGAAGATGTTATTTCAATATCATTTCAACATGCATAATGCGTTCTTTATTAAATACCACTAATAGCAGCAATTGCTACTGCAGTGTTATACATAATTGTTGTAGCACTTGTCCATAAGCTAATATTTTCCATATATTCAGTATCAAGCGGTACAACGATGGTATCACCTGGTTTCATATTGTTATCTATCTCACTAGAAAACCAATTACCACTTTGCATCAATTTAATACTACCGTTTGCTGATATGATGTAAATTCTCTCATCATCTGCTCGTTTTTTACTACCACCACTCTGTGCTAAATAATCTTTTGGAGTTAAGTTTTCATCATAAATATGTGAAGATGATACTTGCACTTGACCAATGACATTCACTGAGTTTTTTATCGTTGGCACATAAAGTACATCACCTGATTCCAACAGCACATCATAGTTATTATTCTCAACGACTTTTGGAAGCTTTAATACTAATCGTCCTATTGCCTTCAATTCAGATAGATCTTTTAGCATTTTCTGAACATCTGCATAAGGTTGAGAAAAACTTTTATCAGAAAGTGACTTAGAAGCCATCTCAACACGTAAATCATTCGCTAACTTAATTATGTTTTCTTGCTCCAACTGCCTTAGTTTGATTCGTGTAAAAACAGAGCCTTCTTGATGAGCATATTCGGTAAAACCTCCTGCTTTTTCAATTAAACTAGAAAGGGATTCACCACGACGAATTGTATACTTCCCTGGAAAGACAAATTCTCCACGTAGCTCTACTACATTATTTTCGCTCCAAGCAGGAATTGTATGAATATTTAATCTATCTTTACTTTTCAATATTAAATTCGCCTCTTCATCTCCCTGTAAAGCCGCATCTAATTCAATAGAGATAGATTCTTTTGATAACCTATCTTTGTCCACCCGATTTCGAGTGACTTCTGCTCGAGCTAAATATGCTGACTCATTTAAACCACCAGCCGCGATAACTAAATCACTTACCTTACCGTTTTTTGGTAAAGGGTATATACCAGGGATTTTAACTGAACCATCAATTTCAACCAACTGAATAGGACGACCAACCGAACCTTGACGTTTTAACTTTTGGATTACAGATAGTAAAAGCCTTTGACGAGAAAACACTTCAAATTTAGTTAAATCAATAAATTCACTTTTTTGCTCCTCTGGCATGCCATCAATAGACATTCTAACTATCGCAGCTTTATTGAGACCTTCTAAATGCTTCAGCTTTTCTTCATCTCCATACTCTAACCAAAATTGCTTGCTTTCATATTCTTCTTTAGCAAGTTGTTTTTCTTTAACTGTTAACTCTTCTTGAGTAAATGCTAACGTATCTAGCGCTACATTATTTTCATTTAATTCTTCCTGTAAAGAAAAAATCAACACCCTATCTTTAGCTTGTAATATAACATTATCTTCTGATTCTGGTGATGATATAGCTTTTGCTAACGAGAATTGTAGCACTTCAATATTACGAGCAATATCAACCTCTCGAATAACCAAGCTATAATATAAATCTGCATCGTTTAATAAATGGGAGTTGACGTCTGGTAATAAATCAGTAACTTTTTGCCCTTGCAACCATTGATATTTTCCTGGCCGAGTGATAGCGCCAATTAATGTCACTGACTCTGAAAACTTATCTGCTGTTTTCATTACTTTTATAACATCTCCAGCATTCACTTTTGCTGATAGTTGCTTGGAATCGGAGAAATCTACATTAACGACGCTACGTAAGTTGTTTTGATTAAAACGTTGAACAATAATCGACTTTGCGTATGCACTAGGTAACAAACCTCCGGCCATTTTCGATACATCCGCGAAATCATCGCCATCTTTGAGCTCATATATAGCTGGTCTGCGTACTTCGCCATCAATTGAAACTGTTCGACCAACTGAAGAAATAAAAACTACATCACCTGATTGTAATAAAACATCATCACTTGAATCACCACTAATAAGCAGTTCATATAAATCTAATGATTTTATTAACTTACCAGATCGCTTTAATTGTATGTTACGCAAGCTACCAATATCACTAATGCCTCCAGCGGCAAAAATTGCATGGGTTATACTTGAAAGAGAGCTTAAATTATAAGGCCCTGGTTTATATGCATCCCCCAAAACAAACACACGCATCGAACGTAGCGATGCCATACCGATAACAACATCAACACCTAATATTTTTTCTTTAATTTTAGCCGTAAGTAGGCTCTTCATTTCAGTGAAAGATAAACCTGATACAGTAAAAGGCCCATGCTGTGGGAAAACAATTTGTCCTTCTCTATTAATTTCTAATTCCAAATCGTTACTTTCTTTACCAAAAATTTGAATCGAAATTCTATCTCCTGGTGCCACCATATAATCAGAAGGGATAGCAATATCCATGGTTGGGGCAAAAGTTTGTGGTGAATTAGCAAAAATATCATAACCAAAAGGCTTTAGTTCTTTTACTTGCTTAAATTCATCCTCTTCTTTTTGAACATTTTCTTGAATTGGGTTTCCTAGCTCATCAAACTGAGTGCCTCGGGGGTAATTGATGGCGTTTTCTTGAGACAGTTCTGCTGGGTTAGTACTATTTGAAAGCCGTCCATTAAGGGCATTAATATCAACACCCATACTTTTCGCTAAAGCTTGCTGTTGAGAAGGAGGTAAATTTTTGAATTGCTCTATTTGAGCTTGACTAACTTGTGCAGCAAAACTTAAATAAGGGAAGGCAAGTAAAACAATTGTTAAAAAAGCTAGAGTGATTTTTTTAATAAAAATGATCATTGGCGCAAAAAACTTCCTATAGTGCGTAACATACTAAAATAGCAACGCGAAAGTTTAACAGTATATTTCGAGCCAAACAACTTCAATATTATGCTATTACCATCGCTTATTAATGTTTAGAAACACGAGTTATAAAATTAATTTTGTGGGTTTTCAGGAAAGATTTCACTACATAAATCAAATAAGCATCCACGCTGAAGTGTAGTCAAGCTTGCCTTTATCATCTAGCACAGGTATAACTCCTCATTGTATATACTTTATGCCGCTGATATTTAGCGCTGATAGTGTGAAACAACGCAATAATTACGACTCAATATAATAATGAAAATTAGGAAAATTTTATGACTCAACCTAATGCAGGTACTTTTTTTGGCCAACCCGAAGGTCTAAAAACCTTATTTTTTACCGAAATGTGGGAGCGCATGAGCTATTACGGCATGCGTATGTTGCTGGTTTTATTTATGACCGCCACATTACAGGAGGGAGGTTTAGGTTTAACTGTTGCATCAGCCGCCGCTATTTACGGTTTATACACAGGTAGCGTCTATTTTATGGGCTTACCCGGAGGTTGGATTGCAGATAGATTAATTGGCGGCCAAAAAGCTGTTTGGTACGGTGGTTTAATCATCATGATTGGTCATATTATTTTAGCTATTCCAAATGACAACACCTTTTTTATTGGTTTAGTTTTCGTTATTTTAGGTACCGGTTTATTAAAGCCTAATATCGGTGCTATGGTTGGTCAACTATACTCTGATGAAGATAAAAGAAGAGATAGTGGTTATGCCATATATTATATGGGCATCAATATGGGTTCTGTTATAGGTTACACCGTATGTGGCTATTTAATGGAAGATCAAGAAAATTTCGGCTGGCATTGGGCATTCGGTGCTGCTGCCATTGGCATGGCAATAGGCTTATTCCAATACCGAAGAACAATAGACAAACTTAACTCTGCAGGAGCTGAACCTACCTCCCCCCTTTCCTCTAAAGCACAAAAAACAAGCTGGTTAGTGATTACAGGTGTATTAATAGCTATTGCGTTCACAATGAGTATGATCATGTCTGGCTCACTAACGGTAGACCCTGTTTCAATTGCTCAATATGTTGCGGTTTGTTTTACGTTAGTGTTCTTTTTATACTACGGCTCTATTTATTACGGTGGTGATTTAACTGGCTCTGAGAAAAAGCGCTTATGGGCTTTACTGCTTGTTTGTGTTGCATCTGCATGTTTTTGGTCAGGCTTTGAACAAGCGGGTTCTTCAATGAATTTATTTGCTCGCGATTACACAGACCGTATAGTAGGAAACTTTGAAGTTCCTACTGGTTGGTTTCAATCCTTAAACGCTGTATTTATTGTATTGCTTTCACCATTTTTTGCCGCACTGTGGATTAACTTAGGTAAACGTTTAGTTAGCCCTTCTTATGGAATTAAATGTGCTGTAGGTTTAATTATCATGGCCAGTGGCTTTATTGTTATGTTTTTTGCTGCTCAATATGCTGCTTCGGGTATGAAGGTAGCACCTTATTGGTTAGTAGCCACTTACTTTTTACATACTGTAGGTGAGTTATGCTTGAGCCCTGTAGCACTTAGTGCGGTAAGTAAGTTGTCACCACGTCGTTTTGCTGGTCAAATGATGGGCGTATTTGTATTAACTTATTCAATTGGTAATATTATTTCTGGTTTACTTGCTGGTAACTTTGATCCTAGTCGTGTTGACCAATTACCTAATTTATACATACAAATCAGTTTATTTAGTATCGGCATTGGTATCGTTATTATGCTTATAGCTTTTAGAAGCCGTTTTTGGGAAAACTTAGCTGAAGAAGAAGCTGCTGAGGTAACTAAAAATACCGCTACTGCATAACTAAATTATTAGACTAATAAGCGATGAGCAACTTTATGCTCATCGCTTAATTAAAATTTTTCCTAAATGAACAAACAACTCATCAATCGAAAAACACTCCGAATTCAAATCCGCCAAAAGCGTGGCCTATTAACTGACAAGTTTCAAAAAAAGGCTTCTCAACACTTAGTTAAACAATTAGACAGCCACCCTACACTACTAAACGCTAAAAATGTCGCAATCTATCTTGCTAATGACAGTGAACTTGATCCCGTTAACCTAATAAAGTGGTGTTGGCAGCATAATATAAAAACCTATTTGCCGGTTATCCATCCTTTTACCAAAGGGCAACTATTATTCTTACATTATTATGAATCAAGCCAATTGCAGCTAAACCGATATGACATATTAGAGCCCGTATTAAACGTTAGTGACGTTATCCCTACACATCAATTGGATATTATTTTTACTCCCTTAGTAGCCTTTACCAAAACAGGAGAACGATTAGGCATGGGCGGCGGCTATTATGATAGAACGTTAGCTGCTTGGTTCGAAAAAATAAAAGGTGATAGATACAATCCACCTAAGAAAACAGTGTTAACTAAACCCTACCCTATTGGTTTAGCTCACGACTGCCAACTAGTGAATAAAATACCTACTGAACAGTGGGATATTCCCCTACCTGAAATAGTAACCCCTACCAAGCATTATCAGTTTAAGTTAAGTGAAAATTAATTAAATAAAACTAGTTGAGACTAACTTAACACTTGATAGCTTTTTTTAACGCTACTGCTATAATCTGCGGCATTATTCAGCAAGTAGCAAAATTCCCTTAAAAGGTACCGTTATGACTCAAGACGAGATGAAAAAAGCAGCAGCAGTTAAAGCCTTAGAATATATTGAAAATGATACCATTGTTGGCGTAGGCACAGGTTCAACAGTTAACTATTTTATTGATGCTTTAGCTACTATGAAAAACAAAATTACCGGCGCTGTTTCAAGTTCAGAAGAATCTAGCAAACGTTTAATCGCACATGGTATTGAGGTGTTTGATCTTAATAGTATAGATGTTCTCGATGTTTATGTTGATGGCGCCGATGAAATCACTAAGCACATGAGTATGATAAAAGGTGGTGGCGCAGCGTTAACAAGAGAAAAAATAGTTGCCGCTGTGGCAAAGAAGTTTATCTGTATCGCTGATGATTCAAAACGAGTTGATGTATTAGGTGATTTTCCATTACCTGTAGAAGTTATTCCTATGGCAAGAAGTTATGTTGCCCGTGAATTAGTAAAATTAGGTGGCGATCCGGTATATCGTCAAGGCGTGATTACAGACAACGGTAATGTAATTCTTGATGTATATAACTTATCAATTATAGATCCAATACAACTAGAGGTTAATATTAATGCCATTGTTGGTGTGGTTACCAATGGCTTATTTGCTAACCGAGGCGCTGATATTCTTGTACTGGGCACTGAAGCAAATGTTCAAGTTATAGAAAATTAATTGTCAGCAAAATACTCGTGGTTTTCTAAAAGTAGAATAATTATGCTCGATTAAATTAATTAGTCTAAATAAGTGCTTTAGAGTTTATACCCTATATGTTATCTTGGCGAAGTTATAGATATCTAGCCATCTAAACGAAAACTTAAGCTGACTTATATTTAGCTGAAAATATTAAGCATTAACTTAACAAGCGAATACATACCTTATGACAACGAACAAAATTTCATTAGCGAAAGATAAAATTAAAATTTTACTACTTGAAGGTGTCCACCAAAGTGCACTTGATGAGCTTAGTGCAAAAGGTTACTCAAATATTGAGTATATTAAAACATCACTGTCAAATGATGATTTAATTGCAAAAATAAAGGATGCTCATTTTATTGGTATTCGCTCTCGTACACAATTAACAGACGAAGTACTCAGTCACGCTAAAAAGTTAGTTGCTATCGGTTGTTTTTGCATTGGTACAAACCAAGTTGACATTGTTGCTGCACAAAAACTGGGTGTACCGGTATTTAATGCGCCATTTTCAAATACTCGTTCTGTGGCGGAATTGGTTTTAGGCGAAGCCTTGTTATTGTTACGTGGTATACCTGAAAAAAGTGCGAAAGCCCATCGTGGTGAATGGTTTAAGTCTGCCGTTGGCTCTGTTGAAGCACGTGGTAAAACCCTCGGCATTATCGGTTATGGTCATATTGGTACTCAATTAGGTATTCTAGCTGAGACGTTAGGCATGCGTGTTCGTTTTTACGATATAGAGACCAAGCTCCCTCTAGGAAATGCTAGCCAAGCTTCATCTCTAAAGTCATTACTTGCTGAGGCAGACGTTGTCAGTTTACATGTTCCAGAAACTAAGCAAACTCAAGATATGATTGGTGAAACTGAATTTGAGGCAATGAAGTCAGGCGCAATATTTATTAATGCTTCACGTGGCACGGTTGTAGATATTCCAGCATTAGCTCAAGCACTTGCTGAGAAAAAAGTAGCCGGCGCAGCAATTGATGTATTCCCTGTTGAGCCTAAAGGTAATGACGATGAATTTGTATCACCATTAC
Organism: uncultured Colwellia sp.; assembly: GCA_913062815.1. GTDB lineage: Bacteria > Pseudomonadota > Gammaproteobacteria > Enterobacterales > Alteromonadaceae > Colwellia. The sequence continues at coordinate 85,389 of CAJXWZ010000003.1, forward strand.
GGGGTTTTGATAATGTAATTTTGACACCTCATATTGGTGGTAGTACTAAAGAAGCACAGGAAAATATTGGATTAGAGGTCGCAAGTAAACTGGCTAAGTATTCTGATAATGGCTCAAGCTTATCTGCCGTGAACTTCCCTGAAGTATCACTACCTGAGCATGTGAATACTAGTCGTTTACTGCATATCCATCATAATCAACCCGGTGTTTTAACTAAAATTAACCAAGCGTTTGCTGACAATAGCATCAACATTGCTGCGCAATATCTACAAACCGATGATAAAATAGGTTACGTGGTCATTGATATTGAATCATCAAATAGCAAACAAGCATTAAAAGCATTGAAAGCGATTGAAGGTACAATTCGCGCAAGAATTTTACACTAGCGAGTTAACGTTTCTGCCATAAAAAAAGAGAGCTAAGCTCTCTTTTTTTATGTTTATAGCAAAATCAATATTATTTACATTACTGCATCTGTTTGATTTTCAGGTAGAGCTAATTGAAACGCTTCCAGCTTGTTACAATTGTCCACAACCCTTTTTATATAAGGGAAGGCGCTCATATCAACGTTGAACCTATCAGCATTATATACTTGTGCCACCAAACATATATCAGCGATTGATATTTGATCTTTAAAACAATAACAACCAGCTGTTTGCACTAATTGCTTTTCAATAGCACTGAAGCCAATACTCATCCAATGATCAATCCATGCAGACTTTGCTTCAGTGGACAAACTTAGATCATTACCTAAGTATTGTTGTACACGTAAATTATTTAGGGGATGAATTTCACACGCAATATCGAGTGCAAGTGCCTGAACTTTCGCTCGGGCTTTTACCTCATCAGGGTATAAAGATAACCCCGGCTTAGCTACTTCTAAATAATCAATAATTGCCAACGATTGATTTAATGAAAAGTCACCGTCGACCAGCGTAGGTACTAAATGATTAGGGTTAAGCGCAACATAATCATCATGATGTTGTTCGCCACCATTTTTCACTAAGTGTACTGAAACAGTGTCAAAATCTATGCCTTTTAAATGCAAAGCAATACGCACACGATATGCTGCTGTTGAACGCCAATATCCATATAGTTTCATTATACTCATGTTACCTCGAAATATTTATTTCAGCGAGAGTCAAAGCCTTAACGGCAAGGCATTGATTGAAGACAATCGTTGTTCCCTAACTAGCTTTTGTATTCAGTTACCATTTGCTCAATAGCGCCAAAAATACTCTCGCCATTTTCATCAAACATTTCAATACGAACATTATCACCAAATTTCATGAATTCAGTACTAGGCTTGCCATCAGCAATAATTTCTAACATACGCTTCTCTGCTAAACAGCTTGAGCCTGCAGAGCGATCATAGTTAGAAATCGTTCCTGAGCCAACAATACAACCTGCAGACAATGGGCGAGTTTTCGCCGCATGAGCAACTATCGTGGGGAAATCGAACGTCATATCGACACCACAGCTTGGCTGACCGAATAATTCACCATTCAAGTGAGTCGTTAAAGGTAGGTGTAATTTGGCGCCATCCCAAGCAGCTCCGAGTTCATCAGGCGTAATAGCTACTGGAGAGAATGCACTTGAGGGTTTTGAACCGAAAAAACCAAAACCTTTGGCTAGTTCACCAGGAATTAAATTACGTAAAGAAACATCATTTACTAACATTATTAATTTAATATGTTTTGATGTTTGCTCTGCTGATGCTCCCATAGGTACGTCATCAGTAATCACAGCAACTTCTGATTCAAAATCAATACCGTAACTTTCAGAAGCAACTTTAATGTCATCGTACGGACCAATAAAAGCGTCTGAGCCGCCTTGGTACATCAACGGATCTGTCCAAAATGTTTCTGGCATTTCAGCGTTTCTAGCTTTACGAACTAATTCTACATGATTTACATAGGCGCTACCGTCTGCCCATTGGAATGCTCTCGGTAGTGGTGATTCACATTGTGCTTGCTCAAAGTCAATAGCATCAGCAATATCGCCATTGTTTAAGGCTTGATAAACGCTATCTAATTTGGGTGAGATGTCTTGCCAGTCATCTAATGCACTTTGTAGAGTTTTGGCAATATCAGCGACAATTACCGCTTTATTAAGGCTGCGGCTCACAACAACTAATTGCCCATCACGGGTATTATTTTTAAGAGTAGCTAATTTCATGAAAAACCTTTTGTAATAATAACACTTAAATAAAGTACTAATTCTACGAGTTTTCAAGCAAAAGCCATAACTTGCCATAAAGAGAAAAGGTTGGAGAGCGGAAAAAAATCTTTACATAGTTTTTTCCACTTTAAGGCACGCAACTAATTTAAGGGCTGTTGATCTTTCAGGGTTAAATTTTGTGCGAGATAAGTTCAACAGCCCCTAGTTATTTGAGGCAGCTTAATAAGCTAAATCTTCACTGTTTTCTTATTTATATCATATTCACGTAATTTATTAGCAATAGCGGTATGGCTTAAACCAAGTTTTTTCGCCAATTGTCTTGTACTTGGGTAAGCTGGATATAATTTTCTTAGTAAGTCAGCTTCAAAGCTTTTGACTGCGGCATCTAGCGTACCTTCAAACTCCTGTTCTAAATAACCATGTTCACGAGTATAGGCGGGTAATTGTAAGTGACTAACTTCAATTTCTTCACCTTCTAACAATGAAGCCGCTCGAGTTAAAACATTTTCTAATTGTCTGACATTACCAGGCCACGGGTAATGCTCGATAAACTCACGACATTCTTCGGTAAGTTTTAAGCTGACTCGGCCAATACGTTGGCCGGCAAGTGCGATAAAGTATTCGGTCAAAGGCAAAATATCACTACGTCGCTCTCTAAGTGGCGGAATATTCAAACCAAAAACGTTTAATCGGTAATAAAGATCTTCCCTAAACTCACCAATAGAAACTAAATTAAGTAAGTCTTTATTGGTTGAACTGATAATACGAACATTAACAACAATCTCTTGTTCAGAGTTTACTCGTCGAAAACTACCATTTTGAATGACCCGCAACAATTTACTTTGCAATTTAGTCGACATTTCGCCAACTTCGTCAAGAAAAACACTACCGCCATCAGCAAGTTCAAAAATACCACGCTTGCTATGCGCATGTTCTTTTTCACCAACACCAAACAATTCAGACTCGGCAACATCATCGGGTAAAGCAGCACAATTAAGTGTCATAAAGGGTTGTTCAACTCTTTCACTGGCGGCATGACAAGCTCTGGCCAAAAGCTCTTTACCAGTGCCTGTTTCGCCAATAATCAAAATTGATGAATCAAGTTGAGACATACGCTTAGCTTCACGAATAACTTTTCTCATACTAGTGCTACTCGCTTGAATACCAGAAAATGTATTTTCATTGGGTTGTTTAAAGGCACTAATTTGCTGACCTAGTCGCGCTTCAGATTTTAGAATAAGCACTGCCCCCGCAAGAATTTGATTCTCTTGTTTCACGTCATCTTCACTGGCAACATTAATAGGCATAATGTCAGCAACGAAGTCATCCCCTTGAAACTTCAAACGACGAGTTTGTGCTAAAACATCTTCACTATCTAACCAACGAGTGAAATTAAAGCCTTTTAACCATTGACTGATATGCTGACCTTTAACACTATCTTCTTTACAGCCCATAATCGAAGAGGCAATATTATTAACTATTCGGATATTGCCTTTAACATCAAGTGAAATAAACGGGTCGGGGAAGGTTTTGATTAACGTTACCAGTTCATTGCGTTCACGCTCAGATGGCATGTAGGGAGCCGTTCTTACATCTCCTACTCCTTCTAACAAACGTAGCTGGGGCATAAAAGTTTGTAGATCAGAAAATTCAAGATCGGGGATATTAATAAAGATTCTGCCCGGTTGCTTCAGTTCAATACCACGGACATTGATACTATGCTCAACAAAAATTCCTAGTACTTTTTGCCCCATGCCAACACGGTCATGACAAGTAATTTCCAAGCGCATATAAACAGCCCATTAACAGATATCAAAAAGCTATTGTAAACTAATTTTTACAATAAAAAAAACCTTAATAATGAATATCATTAAGGCTTTTTAAAAGATTTTGTTACAAGACATAAACAATTATGTCTTAACATTCAAATTATTGCAGTTGATCTGTTTTGGCAGCACAAATAAAATCATTTTTATGTAAACCACCAATCGAATGCGTCCACCAAGTTACCGTAACTTTGCCCCATTCAAGTAAAATTGACGGGTGATGAAATTCAGCCTCGGCTAGCTCACTAACTTGATTGGCAAACGCCCAAGCAAGTTTATAATTTTTAAATTTATACTCACGCTCTAACATCATCACATTATCACGTACCTCTGGTACCCAATCTGGGATTTCTCTTAATAACTGCGCTAATTCATCATCGCTAACTTTAGGTGCATCAACGTGGCATGCTTCGCATTGTTGTGTAGATAACTCATTATTCATGATTAATTCCTTATGTTTTTCTTTTGGTTTTTAAGCTAAGCAACTTCTTTAGGTGGAAATTTAGCTTCAAATAAGCCAAGCACTTTCGCTTCTTCAATCAAAGCTAAAATATCTTCAACTTCTAATTCTCTAATATTGTCTAAATCACTTACTTTTTTGAGCATAAAATAAACCGGCTGTATAATATCAATACGGTATGGCGTTCTTAAAACGTCAATAACCTTCTCTTTACTTAGCTCTCGGCGCTCTACTTTCTTATCATTAAGGGCATACGTTGTTTCACTTGGAGATGATAAAATACCTCCACCATAAAGACGTAAACCTTTAGGGGTATCAAGTAAACCAAACTCAACGGTAAACCAATATAAACGAGCTAAGAACACTCTTTGTTCTTTGGTCGCATTCAAACCCATTTTTCCATACGCTTGAGTATAGTTCGCAAAAGAAGGGTTGGTAAGTAATGGACAATGGCCAAATATTTCATGAAAAATATCAGGCTCTTGTAAATAATCTAGCTCTTCTTCGGTACGAATAAAAGTAGCCACAGGAAACTTCTTTTCTGAAAGCAGTCTAAAAAACTCACCAAAGCCTATCAGCGCAGGAACGGGGTAGCACTCCCACCCGGTAGTTTGTTTGAGCACTTGTGAAACTTCACCCAGTTGTGGAATTCTATCCATGGGCAGTTGCAGCTTTTCTAATCCCTCAATATACTCATCACAAGCTGCCTCCTTAATATGAGTAAGTTGGCGAGTAATGAGCGTTTTCCATATAGTATTTTCTTGCGCAGACCACTGAATAATCCCCTGCTCATCAGCGTGTCTTGAAACGTATTTTGTACCTTTTGCCATGGTTGTAACCTTGTCTTATGTCTGCTATCAATATTATTATAGACATTCGGGGCGCCCCCTTTAGTTAGGTTTATCTTAAGGTAAGAAGTTAATATAAGGGAAGCAATGCGAGACGGTCAAAAAACAGACAGGTGTAATTATCGTAAATTAATAGTTACATATAAATACAGGGCTAATACCATTGGGATTAATTCAGTGGTCAAAATTGACTGAAAATAAATCGTCAAGTTTGCGCCATTTCAAGGTGTTCAAAAAATTGGTGCTATTAGTATAATTAATAAGAAGCTGATTACTTTTTAATAATCAGCTTCTTAATGCTGGTTAGGATTTCTCGACGAACATGACCTAATTTAGGTTTATCGTCAAAAGGAATGGGACGGCATAACTGCATAGTTTTAATTCCCAGCCGCGCGGTTAGCATACCGGCACCTAAACCCTGTGCTAATCTCCCTGAGAGCTTCCCAAGTAAATCAGCGCCTATCATTTCACTGCCAAAATCGGCGACTAATTCACTTGCACCTGCATATACCATGTTTACAAATACTTGTCGTATCAGCTTTATACGGCTCCAATAACCTAACTTCAACCCATATAAACCAGCAATTTTATTGATCATCCGCAAATTACGCCACAAGATAATGAGCATATCAATAATTGCCACTGGGCTAAGCGCAACGAGCACAACCGCTTCGGTTGAAAAACGCGCTATTTCTGTCATCGCTTTTTCGTCAACTTTACTTAACACCAAGCGAGAATAAAGTTGTAATAACTCAGTATCTGAGTGTTGATCGTTTAATGCCTCTTGCCAAGCGTGCTCTTGCTCAGTAATTAAATCACAAGGTAGGCTAGTAGTAATTTTATTACAAAAGCTTTCAACATCTGCTTTAGAAGAATCTTTTGAAAACTCTACACCCGCAAGTAATTCACCTGCTTGGATTTTTAACTCTTCACGACGCTTAAATTGTCTCAAGGTCGACCATTCACTATATATATTAGATGATGCTATTATCGCTAAACAAGACAATATAACCGCATAAATACTGGTAATAATAGGAGATTGAGTAAAACCACTTAAGAAAAACTCCACTGCTTCAATGCTAACCACCAATGCAAATAAAGACAATGCGACCCGCCATAACCAACGGGGACGTTTTTTTATTTCATTTGTGCGGCTAGTTACTTGGTCTTTTACTGCTTGTTCTGCTGAAACAGCCGGAAATTCAGTTGCTTCATCTAATGGTAAGTAATCTTGATTATCGAAAATAACTTGCTTACCGTCATGGCTTGCTTTGACCTTGTTAGTAACTTGTTGGTTGGCTAAGTCAGTTTCTGAAAATAAGATCTGCTGCTGGTGATCTACACCTTCACTTTTATCGTTACCCTTACTCATATCATTTTATCCGCTAACAAAAATTGTAATACTTGATCCATCCGTATATGAGGCAACGCCTGATGTTTTGACATGCCACTCATAGGAGAAAAATTTATAAAGTTAAATGCACTTTGTTGCCAAAAGGCTTTATTTGGCAACTTATCAGGTACAGAGCCTGGAAATAAGGTGATTTTTTCAGCTACTCGTTGTTTATTATCAATGGTGTGACCTTGAACAACCGACACTTGTTGTCCTTGATGGAGGCTTTTTCCTGTGTTTGTGCTTTTTACAGAGGCAATTGCCAGTGTTTTCATTTCGACGGCTTCAAAATTTAGTTGATGCTTACTTTGAAAGATTAATTGATTTAACAAAGAAACCATAGGTGCATGTTGCTCAGCCGTAACATGATCAGCTTTAGTCGCGGCAAATAATAACTTATCAATCTTAGGTGAAAATAAACGAGAAAATAAACCAGACTTGCCGTAACTATAACTTTCTAGGATCATATCAATAGCCAATTGCAAATCAGCAAAACTTTCTGGTCCGCTGTTTTCTGAGCACGCATTAAGTGGTGATAAGCAATCTGCTAAAACGATTTGTCTGTCAAAACGAGAAAAATGCTGTTTATAGAATTTTTTTACTACTTGTTCTTTGTACTCAATAAAACGTGATCTTAACATGCCAATTAAACTATCATCACTGGCGTTTTGATAGTCATTGCCATCAATATTTTTTAAATTTGGAAAAGGAAAGAACTCTAAAATTGGCGCACCCGCTAGCTCTGCAGGTAAGATAAAACGCCCTGGTTGAATGACACTAAGCCCTAATTTATAGCGAAAAGTATGTAGTAGTGCAGTATATTCTTTCGACAATTGCGCCAGTAATTCTTCATTCGTGGCAGCAAAGGGGTCAATACTTGCCACTTTTTCTAAAAAGGCGTTTGCATATTTATCACGTGGTGCTGAAGTCAATAAGGCATGTGTTTGCTCAGACCATTGTTCATAGGTTTGCTTGAGCATAGGCAAATCGAGTAACCACTCACCAGGGTAGTCGGTAATATCTAGGGTGAGTGTTGCCATATCTGCAGCATATCTTAACAATGAACTAGTCGGCTGATAACGAATAGCAAGGCGTAATTCGCTAATACCGTGAGTTGGCTCTGGCCAAGCCACAGGTTCTGTGGTGAGGGATGTGATAGCTTTGTCATAGTCAAAACGTGGTATGGACAAGTTTTTCTGAGCGACTCTTTTCGCGGCAATAAAGTTACCGTGATGAACGGGATCAAAAAAGCTTAATTTACTGCCGTTACCTTCGGTTATCAACTGATTGACAAGAGACGTTATAAAAGCGGTTTTACCACTTCTACTCAACCCAGTAACCGCTAAATGAATATGCTTATCTAAGGTGCGGTTTACAATATCACTCGCTTTATTTTTTAATTTTTCTAGGCGCTTGATAAAACTACTCCGTGAATCTCTAAGCTCAATGGGGTTACCAAAACTAGCTTATATATCGACAAAAATTATGATTTATTTGCGCTAAGTTTTTGTAATAGAACTAATGCAACATTAAACCCTTTAGATAATTTTGCCATAGCGCAACTAAAGTTTCTACTGGAATACTAGTTAAATAACAGCTAAATGAATGTTTACTTGCCGTTCTTAAGCTTTTGGATAGAGAGGGGTACAGTATCAATAATTAATTATGGCATTGCGTAAGTTACTTGTTTCAATATGCGCTTTTGCCATCGTTAAATAAGCTTTTTTTGATAAGCAACGAGTTGCTATAGACCAAAAGAACTATTGTTCGTTTTGGTCTATACATTTATACTTTTAGATGCCTTTAATATAACTTTGATGACTGCCTGATACTTTTACTGCACCTTGACGTATTTTCTGCATTTGTTGCAGTACTTGCTTACTTCTTTGTGAAGGAATATCACTTTCTTTACTAAGGGTCTCATGCGCTAAGCTATTTAAGCCTGCTAAAATATACATATAGTTTGGTGCGCTAAACAAGCCAATTTCTTTTAAATCGGAATGAGACGGTAACTTATGCTTCCATAGTGCTAGTTGATGTTGCAATGAATCAGATATCTTTGATTCATGCTTCATATGGCGCCAAAAATCAGTGTCTTCTCTTGCTGTTAAACAATAATGTGCAACAATAAAATCTTTTGAGTCTTCATACTTTGCAGCTAACACTTGGTTAAATTGCTTTTGAAGCGCAGCATAATTATTAACCGAAGGGAAATAGTCTACAAATAATTCTAACGCGACTTGAATGAACTGCAAGCCTGTTGATTCTAGTGGCTCTAAAAAGCCACTTGATAAGCCAACTGCAAGACAGTTCTTAGACCAAGAGTTTTCTCTTCGCCCTACGCGCATCTTTAATTTCTTAGCGGTAAGTCCGTTCGCTGACTCCCCTAAATGCTGCCTTAATTCAGACTCAGCCTGATCAAATGATTGAAATTTATCTGAGAATACATAACCATTACCTTTTCGGCTAGAAAGGCCTATTTCCCATATCCAGCCAGCGCTTTTTGCGGTAGCCGTGGTGAAAGGAGGTGGGAAGCTACTTTCATCAGTGTAAGGGGTTTGTATTGCCACAGCGCTATTACATGGCAGTTCATCTTCATATGAAATGAATTTTTCTTTTAACGTTTTCTCAATTAATAAGCTACTAAAGCCAGTACAGTCAATAAAGAAGTCTGCAGTATGTTCTCCAGCATTAGCGGTATTAACAGAGGTTATTTCACCTCGGTCATTTTGATTCACCGCGGTAACAGTATCTTCGACTCTGACAACACCACGTTCAATCGACTTCTTTCTTAAATAGGAAGCCATTAGTACCGCATCTAAATGATAGGCATAGAGTGTATTTGCGCTGTAATCTTTTGCTTGGCTGGCATTGGTGACTTTTTGTGCGTCACATAGATCAGGTATTACCCCTGTTGCATTGGCAAATTTTTCCACTGTATTGCCTTTGATTTTCTCAGCAGCCCAATGCGCAGAAACTTCAATGCCATCAGAATATAGTGGTGCTTCGAATGGATGGTAGTAACTATCACCCTCACCTCTGTCGAACCAATCGACAAATTTTATCGCAGATTTAATGGTCGCATTGGTTTCACGAATCAGCTCTTTCTCTGGCAGTCCTATTTTCTGAAAAAAATTTCGAATGGTTGGTACCGTTGCTTCACCAACACCGATGGTTTCTATATCTGGCGATTCAATTACTGTAATGCTAATACCTGATTCAGCCATCAGCACCTTATTTAAATAACTTGCTGCCATCCAACCAGAACTACCACCACCGACGATGATAATTGACTTTATTTTTTTCATTGTTACTTCTCCGTTTACTGCCATATATATATAACTGAACATATAACTTTATCATTGATTTATATAGTTTTAATTACTTTGTAATTCAGGCTTCATACCCATTATTTGGTGGGCTAAAATTGTGCCATCTTTTTGCGTTAGGGTATTACAAGCCGTGATTTGAAGTCCGTTCTTTTTACAAAGTTCAAGTAATTTATTTTTTTGAGTTTCGTTTAAAGAAGCCTTTTTCAAATCATTTAAACGCAATATCAAACCAGCCATTTCATTGCCAAACTGCTCAACAATACGCTTTTTTTCAACGACTGAGCGCTTTGAAAATATATTTTTTAAAAACTGAGGGAAATTCGTTGCATATAAAGAAGCGTCGTCAATGTTGGAAAGTTCAGCCAACTGGCCATTTAAATTATTTCTTGTTACTTCTCTTTCATGATGTGCGTCAGCTGTATTATTAGATAGTAATTCTATTAATACCATGCAGGTTTTATATGGCCCGTCATGAGTCATTATTTTTTCTGCCGCCGCTAAAATGCCATTATTAGGCTTTACAATGCTTGACTGTTCATGATGGCACACTAACTGGAAAGTGCCGTTAAACTTTAATACTCTTGCTATTTCTGCAACAGACTTAGTCAAATCTGTATATTCTATGGCGAATTGTGACGTCACCATATTATAGCTTTCAGTTTCAAAAGGTAAATTTTCAACTGAAACATGCTCTTTAAAGCTGGCATTGGTGCTTTCAAGTAACTGCTGATTGTTAATATTTAATTTAGCATAATCTATACCGACAAACTGACAACCCGCTTTATTATGCGCTAATGCTAAAGCCACCACAGCACCGTTCCCAGTACCTATGTCTAATACTCTATCTTCTTCACTGAGTTGTACAAAAAAGCCATCCCAAACTGCTTTTAATTCTCCTTCATAATTGTCTTTAATGTCTTCACCAAACGAGGTTAAGTGACCTTGTTGCCAATATTGGCTCCAATAATTACTCATACTCTAATGTACCTCATTACTTTTAAATATCATGCAAAAATAAAGGCTGAAACCATAGGTTTCAGCCTTCAATATTACGCTTTACTTATTAAATTAACTTTAGAAGCTAATTGAGTAAGCGATACGGTATTCACGACCAAAGTTGTTATATAAGTCGTAGTAATCACGGTCAAATGTACCAGCTGAAGTCAAGATTGGATCTTCATCTGTAGCATTGTTCACTGTTAAAGTAACAGCGCCTAAATCGCCTGCATTATAAGTATAAGTTAGGTTATGGATAGTCCATGAATCTAAGTTACCGTCTGGAGTTAAGATACCAGCATCGTTAGGTGCTTCAGTTTCAGAAGTAGAACCAGTGTAGTTAACATTCCAAGCAACACTATGATCATCCATAGACCAGCCTAAAGTAGCTACGGCTTTGTGCTCAGGTTGTAAAGACCAACCAGCGGTGTCATAAATAACACCGCCACGCTCTTCACTGTATTCTAAAATAAAGCTGTTAGTCATGTTAAAGCTAATATCACCAAAGCTAGTTTGGAATAAAGAGTTAAAGCTAACATCTAAACCTTCAATACCAAAACCAATACCGTTAAAGTAACCAGTACCCGCTTCTAATAAACGACCAGTTGCAGCACGTTGTAAGTAGAATGTTTCATTTGAAACGTCTACTTCTGGACCAACAGCGGTAACTTTACCAGCAGCTTCGTCAGATAAAAGATCTTGAACTGTTTTAGTTTGGATAACGTTATCTATTTGTAGGTCGAAGTAATCAACTTTAAAGCCGATATCTTCAGTTACATCCCAAGCCACACCTAGGTTTAAGTACTCAGATGTTTCAGGACCTAGATCTGAGTTAGATTTGTAGTATGTATTTACTTGGCTTGAAGTCGTTTGACCTTGAGCATAATCGATTGCATCTTCAGCACTGAATGAAGTAGCAGCGTGTAATTCATCTAAACCTGGCGCACGGAATGCTTCAGAGTATGATGCACGTACAACTATAGTTTCATTTGCTTGCCAACGAACAGAAACTTTAGGTGCTACGTTGTCACCAAAATCAGAGTAGTCATCGTAACGAGCAGCAATGTTCACTTCAACTTCGTCTGTTACTGGTAATGCAGCTTCCCAGAAGAAAGCGGTAATATCACGGTCGCCTGCCGCAGAGTTACCTGCTGAGCCACCAACTAAGCCAGCTTCAGATTGACCGTCATAAATATCTGCATAACTTTGTTCCATGTACTCAGCACCGAAGTAATGAGCAATGTCACCACCAGGTAATGAACCAAGGTCAAAACCGATACCTGCATAGTATTGAGCGAAATTAGAGCGAGACTGTTGAAGCGTAGTTGCTTTTAAGTTAGCAATACCTTCTTCTGAGCCTAAATCAATATCATTTGCAATATTGTGTGCTAAACCACCTTTACTTTGGTAGAACTCACCAATAGATAAGTTATCCGCTTTATTTACGTGGTAGTAAACTTCCCAAGAAGCATTATTCCAATCTAAATCGCCACGTAAACCCATTAGTAAATCTTGGCTGGTATCTTCGATGTTACCATCACGAGTACCAATACCAACCCAACGGAATAAACCGCGAGCTTCTTCGTCATATGGGTTAGCTGGGTTGTCAGCAGACATACCGTCCCACCATGCAGCTGGCGGCGCATAACGACCAAATGAATCGTTTTTAACGAACATTGCACGGCCAAACCATTCAACGTCTTCAGATACTTCATAGTTTGCATCAACAAACAAAGTATTACGGTCAACAGATGCTTTGTTATAAGATACGTTTGCGTAAGCATACATACAGTATTCTGAACCTGGACCCCAATCGTCATCAGCAGCAACACGTTGGAAAGTATCACTACCGTATTCAGCAATTAAACCATCACAAAGTGGAGAAACTTGAGTTTCAGAGAAATCAGGCGCGGCAACTGTAGCACCAAAAATTGACCAACCGTCAGTTTCAGTATAAGCCTGGATAACACCATCGCCATTTACATCAGTCATTTTAGCTTTTGTAAAGTCACGATCGCCGTCTGCAATACCTTTACGTTTCTGATGATCGAAACTGAAAGTGATATTACCTTTATCTGTTGAGTAACCACCCGTTACAGAGAATTCACTTGAAGTAGTACCTTCATCACGGTCACGATGACCAGCACCTACGTTAAATTGTAGACCTTCATAGTTCTTCTTCATGATGATGTTAACAACACCAGCAATAGCGTCAGAACCGTAAGTTGAAGAAGCACCATCTGTTAAGATTTCGATACGTTCAACAGCAGCCATTGGAATTGAGTTCAAGTTAGCTGATTGACCACCAAGAGTTGGTGAACCAGGCAAACGCTTACCGTCTAACAATACGAGAGTACGGTTATCACCAGCACCACGTAAGTTAATTGTTGCTTGTGATTGAGCTGAACTACCTGAACGTTCTGAGAAAGAACCAAAAGAGTTTAAGTTACTGTTACGAAGTGCATCAGCAACAGTAAAGTTACCTTCAATTTTCATATCTGCAGCAGTCATTACGGTAACAGGTGAAGCGCCTTCTAAATCAGAACGCTTGATACGAGAACCAGTTACTTCAATACGTTCTACTTCTTCAGCAGATTCTTCTTCAGCTGAGAATGCTGATGTTGAAACAGATGCGGTTGCAGCTGCGCCGAACATCATGGCTAGGCGGATGGCCTTAGCTACTTTGCTATTGTTATACATGTTTACTCCCTGGATCACATTTGTGATTGGTTGTTATTTATTTGTTTATTTGGTCGTCTCGAAGCTATATTGCCTCGTAAACTTTTTTGAACGGGTCTAGTGACCTGATCTGTCCTTTACGATATTAAACGGGATCAACACTTACCGTCAACACCATTTATAACCATTTGGTAATATTTTTAACAACTAGACATATTAAGTAACATTTTGACAAACTTTTTTTTCTCAAAAATAAACCAGTAACCACTTGAAATAAAAGCATTTAATCAAAACAAAAACTAAAAAACTGCCTTTGAAAACTTTCATTAAAAAGATCAATTACTTTTTCTTTTAATTACATATTGTATATTCTACCAATAAAATAAACATCAACATAACAATAACTTAACAATAACACCGTTAATTCTTCTCCTAGACTTCTCTTAGTACCCTTAATATGAACAAGAAAAATATTTTATATAAAACAACGCGTTAGTCACAAGTTTAACCTTTACGTAAACATAAGATGACAATTTCAACTATTTTTAAAATAGCTTTTTATCAAGTATTGGCATTGCAAAGCAGAATTTGCGTAAAACTGCATAACTTTACCTAACTGCTTTTCTAAGATGTTATAGTTGGCCTCTATTTTTGTATATTCTATCAGTTTGGTTAAATAATGAACTCTATTGAGCGTTTGTCTGTTTTATTGAAGGAACTTGACATAAAGGCTAAAAAAATCGACTTAAAAAATAGCCAGATTAAAGCTCACCAGTTAATTGAAAATAACAATCTATTTTCTAGTGCGCTATTTGTCTGTCAAAGTGATAGATTTACACCTTATACCTTAGAAATTCAGCGCAGGATTTCTGAGTTATCACGATTAATAACAGCAAAAAAAATCGAGTTATCTAAAATACTATTGCAACAAATAGAACAACAAATTGCAGCTCTATCCAACGCGTTACACGCCAATTCTGTTATGCATCAAGCAGCTAAGTTAAGTTTTGATGCTAATAGCAAGGTGCGTATTCGCAGAGCAAAAGCTAAACAAACTGATAAGTACAAGGCCTTCACTCAACATATTACCCAAACGAGTCACCAACTTTACCAAAAGTTATCTGAACATCACGAATTTGAACGGCGTTTGATGGATATGCTCACCCAAAGAGAAATCGCTAGGACAACATGTAAAACTAATGAAAGCGCCAAAATTTCAAATGAGGTATTGGCTTTACATCAGCGCCTTGGTCGATGTCGTAAAGCCATTTCATCTATAGAGCGTAATATTGAGTTAGTTGAAAAGCGTTAAAATTTAAAGAATTAAATTAGCATTTTCATAAATCTCAGGTTAATCTTTATTTATCGTTCGCTCTTTAGACTTAAAGGAATATTAGCCCATGAAAATATCTGATGATATCCATAACTATTATGAAAAATTAGTAATGCAACACTTCGCTACGGCAAAATTTGATGAGAAATATGGTGAAGACTTTATAGCCGATTTAACTTGTGTGGTATTAAATCAGTTACCGACTCGCTATATACGTCATGAAGTTGATATGGCCTTTTATTTACCAGCATCTGAGCGCTTTGAAATGGAAACCAAAGTCAAAAAAGCGATTAATAAAGCTATTGAATTTATGAAGTTACATCGCGCTACAAGCTAGGACGACGAATCTTATATTGAAATAAAGAGGTTGGGTGGCAACCCTAATAGCCACACCTCGGCACATGAGTCGTCTGCTGCGGTTGCTTCCTTCCGGACCTGGCCGAGTTCACAGAGTATCATTGCGAGGGGACCAAAAGGGTCACCATAATGCGCTTATTGCTAAGCGGCGCGAATTATCGCTAATCCATACGGTAGATGCAAGTACTAGTTAGTTATTTTGACATTCGTTTAAACTGCTTGCGTATTTTTCGCACAAACATTGCTAAATAGCAGTTTAAATTTGATTAATTCAGCGTCTATATCACTACTAATATTAGCCGCAGGATGAAACCTTAGTTCTTTTTTCTCAAAATCTAAGCTTAACGGAACTACAGGAATCTCAGCTTGATTTGCTATGTATAAAAAACCACTTTTCCATTGATGTGTGTTTTGGCGGGTTCCTTCAGGTGCTATACCAAGTACGAACTTATCACACTGTTGAGATTGATAAACCATTTGCTTAACTACGCCATGTTTAGAGGTTCGGTCTATAGCAATACCCCCCCAACTTTTCAGAACGTAACTAAACGGCCATATAAAGAGTGCTTTTTTAGCCATAAAACGAATACTAAGTTTCATTGCCAACATCGCTGATATTGCCACGACAAAATCCCAATTTGATGTATGAGGGGCCACAGCTACCACAAATTTGGCTTTATTCGGTAATTGTCCCGTAACACGCCAACCAAGAACCCTTAATACTAAACGCCCTATAAATGCAGAAAATCCTCCCGTTCTAGTAGGTACTTTATCCGGGATAGTAATGATGATGCCTGATTTATTTATTGTCATGAGGAAACATTATCAATAACACACTTAACGAACACCATTTTGTTGTTGAGCTAACTTTTCGTGTATTTCTAGTAAAACTGACTTCATCACCAACAAGTTATCTTTACCTAAACGCAATAATAGCTTGTCTGTATCCGGTAATGCTTCAAGTTTTGGGTTAGCAAACCTGTACATAACACTTGGTTGTATTAACGCCATGGATGATTTAGGTAGCTCCATATCTAAAACACGGGTAATAGCATCTTGCAAGGTATTAGTGAAATCATCTTCATAGCCTAACTCTTGGTATGCTTCATCTATTAATGGTTTAACTTCTGAGTACCACTCTACTAAACTTTCGCTATCCATTGAACGCAGCAAATCTACATATAGACTAAAACGCCTACTGGAGCTTTCATTCCATTCCCATACATTTTGTTTGTTATTTAGAGAGCTTTGATCTGCATTTTGAAAGCTAACACTATTGGTTTCTGGGGTAAATTTAGTTTTTGGTAAGGTAAATGGGCTATGCTCATAAGCCACAATTCCTTGAGAGAAATTATCAGTAAAGACAACGAAACGGCGAATCATATCTTCATCAATAATAAGTGTAAGTAATTCTTTTCGCCAAGTAATTTCAGGTAATTTAAGTTTCAACCAGTCATCACTTTCATCGAGAGAAGGCAAAGGGTTTTCAATAGGCACTACCTTTTCTTCATCTACTGATTCAGGTGTCTCAATTGCTGGTTCAATCACTTCAGAAATAGTTTGAACTTCTTCAATTTTTGGAGATACTTTAGCTAGAGGCTTGGTTTTTTCTTCAATAACAGGCGTGGGTTTATTACCGGTATATTGCCACGCAATTGCTATGGCAACGACCACTAAAATGATAAATGCAATTAAAGGCCAAGATGCTTTGTTTGAAATTTCTTGTGCACTTTCTTCTAGCACCTGATTTGAATTATCCATGGTCACCTATATTCATTGGTTAAATAAGCTTGAATTATTATATTTACTTTGGCATAAGTAAGTATCTTTTCTGTTGAGCTAGCTCTTTTAAATACTGCCAAACGGTATTAACTTGAGATAAACGTTTACTTTCTGGGTGAGTAACCAAATAGAAACTTCGTACTAATTTAACGTCATCACTACAGAGCTTCACTAAGCTAGCATCTTGCTCAGCTAAAAAGCAAGGCAAAATGCCAATTCCTAAGCCACTTTTAATGGCACTATATTGGCTAGTAATGCTGGTACTTTGAAAACAAGGCTTTATATCAGCACTTAGTTCTTTTAAATAAGATAGTTGCTGGGTAAACAAAAGATTATCCACATAACTAACCCATTGATATTGAGATAATTCATTGACTTTCACATTGTCGTTTATATCTTTAAGATAGCTTGCATGGCCGTATAATTGCAACTGATAGTCGCAAAGTTTTGTAATAATTGTTGACGTACTTTTAGGTCTTTCCACGGCAATGGCTATATCAGCCTCATTCCGACTTATTTTGACATCGCGGGCGAAATGAACCAACTCAATTTGTATATCTGGAAAGCCTTGCTTAAGTGCTGTTAGATGCGGAGCTATAAAGAAATTACCAAAAGCTTCGGTAACACCTATCCGTACCCGGCCACTATTTATGTTTTTCTGTTCCCTAATTGCATCAAAAGCTTGCCCTGCATCAAGTTCCATTCTTCGTGCATGTTCCAGCAATTTACGGCCATCTTCTGTTAGCACATGGCCATCTATCGTACGCTCAAAAAGTTTTGTCGCTAAACTTTCTTCTAGTTTATGCAGCCGACGCGAAAGTGTCGAAGCATCAATCATTAAGCGCTTTGCTGCTACTGATAATCGCTCACTACGAGCAACCTCTAAAAATAACTTTATATCATCCCAATTCATCCAACTACTATAGCAAAAACCTATTGTGACCGCAAAATTGCAAGGCCCGTTGCATTTTTGCTTATTGCTCAATTGAATTGAAAGGACTATTTTAACATCAAATAAACTACTGCTTATGATAAGGCCAGTCATGACTATTAAAGAAATTCCACTAATTATCAATGGAGAAAAAATTCGTTCAACTACTGATACTTGGTTAGACGTATTAAATCCAGCAACACAAGAAGTTGTCGCCCGCGTACCGATGGCTACAAAGGAGGAAGTTAACGCTGCAGTTGCTAGTGCAGCAGAGGCATTTAAAACATGGTCAAAGGTGTCGTTAACCAACCGCATGCGCATAATGCTGACCTTTCAGCACTTAGTGAGAGAGCACACTCAAGAGTTAGCTGAATTAGTCACACTAGAGCATGGCAAAACTTTACCCGACGCAGAAGGTGAAGTTGCTCGTTCACTAGAGGCGATCGAAAATGCCTGTTCTATTACGCGTTTACAATTAGGCGACATGGCTAACAATGCCGCTACTGGAGTCGATACCTATACGTTAAATAAACCACTAGGAGTAGGTATTGGTATTACCGCATTTAATTTCCCATTAATGCTGCCCTCTTTTATGTTTCCGCCCGCAATAGCTTGTGGTAATACCTTTGTTTTAAAACCTTCCGAGCAAGATCCCTCATCAACCATATTGCTGGTTGAGTTAGCAATTAAAGCAGGAATACCAGCAGGTGTGCTTAACGTTGTTCATGGAGGGCCAGAGGTTGTTAACCAATTAATTGAAGCTGAAGCTGTGAAAGCGGTATCGTTTATTGGCTCTACCGGTGTTGGTACACATGTTTATAATCATGCGACTAAGCATGGCAAGCGTGCTCAATCAATGATGGGAGCTAAAAACCACATGGTGATTATGCCCGACGCTAACAAAGATCGTGCTATAAACGATTTACTTGGCTCTGCATTCGGCGCGGCTGGCCAGCGCTGTATGGCAAACCCTGTTACCATTTTAGTTGGTGAAACTAAAAACTGGTTACCCGAAATTGTTGAGCGCGCTAAACATATGAAAGTAGGTCCAGGTACTCAACGTGATGCTGATTTGGGTCCTGTAGTATCTCCGCAAGCTAAAGCTCGAATTATTGGCATATTAGACTCTGGAGTAGCACAAGGTGCGACTATGCTAGTCGACGGAAGAGACTGCAAAGTTGATGGATATCCAAACGGAAACTTTGTTGGCCCTACTTTGTTTACCAATGTGACCACTGACATGGATATTTACCAACAAGAAATTTTTGGGCCTGCGCTTTGTGTGCTAGAAGCAGAGACACTGGATGAAGCCATTGAAATAATTAATGCTAATCCTAACGGTAATGGCACTTCTATATTCACTTCTTCTGGCTGGAATGCAAGAAAGTTTGAAAACGACATTGATGTGGGTCAAGTAGGCATTAACGTTCCGATTCCTGTGCCTGTGGCATACTTTAGCTTTACTGGCTCTCGTGGTTCAAAATTAGGTGATTTAGGTCCTAACGGTAAACAAGTAGTGAGTTTCTGGACATACACTAAATCAGTAACTGCACGTTGGTTTGAACCTGACCATCAAGATGGAACTGATATTCATACAACTATTAGCATGAAATAAGTAATTCAAATCATATAGCGGGTTGTTAGGAACTGTTGATTTCAATAGCAACTAATAACCCGACTTTTACTATTATCCTCTTTTCTTTCCCATAAATGCTTGATAGTTTTCAAGTGCATTTACATTACCTTTGTTCCTCTGGCATACACTTTTTTGATATTGGTAATTGAAAACATCAAACCATAAATCCAGTAGCTGTGCATTGTCTTCTTCGTCAAACATCTCTAATACTCTTGCAGCAACTTCTGCTGTTGAAAATTGATGTTCTAATTGAGTTTTTCTTACCGTGTAACGTGATTCATCACCCACAGGCGAGTACTTATCAACCTTTAATAATTGCATTTCAGTGTGCGACTTTTCAGCTAAATACTGTTGTACGTCAAAAGAAACCAATGGCAACTTATTTAAATAAGGACTTTTACGAAACATTTTCTTAGCTTCTCGCCAGCTGCCATCGAGCATTATAAACAAAGGTCTTTTACCATTATCACAAATTGGCTTACGCGTATGTACCACTCTTCCGTCATCTGCATACTCTTTCGGAAACACAACAAATGGTTGCCATTGAGGGTCAGCTAAAACAGCTAACAATTGTTCATTTTTAGTGGTTCTAGACCATAAAAAAGCATAAGTATCAGGTATCAGGTCTGCAATAAGTTTACCTGTGTTGCTTGGTTTAAGTACTTCAGTGTCATACATTAAGAGTAAAAAACCAGCATTGCTTTTCACAGCGCCTTTTTTAGGGGCAATAGTGCAAATACAATATGCTTTTGCTAGCCGACATAAATCACAACGTATAACGCGTTGTCCTCTTGCTTTATAGGTGGTAGTACTGAGGCTTTTTCGAAATTGATGTAAACGATGAACAGCGTGCATAACGAGTTTAATAAATAAAAAGGCCTAGTAATAATAACATTACTAGGCCTAATGATGTATTGCTTAATCAAGATTTATAGGTTTTACACTTACATCGAACTTGTATCTTTATCTTCGTGGATAGCAGTATGGCTAGCTGTAATGACATTTATATCTGCTAAAGGCTCAATACTTGCTCTCATCGCTTCTTCAAGTTGATCAATTTCAACAACTGCTAAACATAAGCTATCGGCTTTTTGCTCAATTTGTTCCGCTCTTAGCTCCATTTTTTGCTCAATACTTTGGCCAAAGCTTTCCATACGAGTCTCAAAGGCATCAGTATCACCACCAGAGAAGATCATTTCTTGTCCCAGCGCAACTAACAAACTTCCCATAGAGCCCATAACCGCTTTTTCAACTGCAGATTCAATTCGTTCTTCAAACTCGTCACCAAGTAACTCATCATCTTCTAGGCCATTTTCACCTATAGTAACACCATGCTCTATAGTAAAGCGCTGTTCGACTTCTTCTTTTAAAGTTGATAATTCATGGCTTAAATCAGCTCCTACACTGTTACCTTCACCGAGTAATTCATTAAATGCTAAATTTACTCCTTCTAATGCTAGGTCAACACCTTCTATGGCAATACTTCTAACTTGAGGAACCATGGCACGGATGCTTGTTGCATATTCTTCAACTAACAATTGCTGAGAACTATCAAGATAAATATTTTCACCATCAACTTCCAAGTTATTATCAGTATCAATGCTGTAGAGAGCTTGCTTGTTATTATCAGGGTCGAAAAACTCAATCTTTGACTCATCAATTGTTAAACCTGCTTCTAAATCTATATCACAGCTCTCATGGCTATCGTGTGCATAAATCAATTTTGATGAAAAAACTGAGATAAGTGTTATAGCAATCAATGTTTTTGGCAATTTGGTGAACATAGCTTTGTTTTTCATATTGGTAACCTTTTAAGTAAATTACGCTTAGTGTTTTAATTGCTATAACCATTACAAAAGCGATGCCAACTTTTATTACTTAATTATCAAAGAGATAAAACAATGAATACTTATTGTTTTTTAATTAAACAATAAAAAGTAGTAAAAAAGACTAAATATTAGGTAATTTTAACTAGACGTAACAGTGTCGCTGTTAGCTAAAATTAGTACTTTGCATTTCAAACAAACGTGATTGGCATCGTTGAAACTCAAAGCTGAGTTGCTGACCATGGTATAACTCAGTTATGTCAACATCAGCACTGATGACTAGTTGAACTTTTCTGTCATAAAATTCATCGACTAAGGCGATAAAGCGACGTGCTTCATCATCTAATACTCGAAGTTGTGCCATTAATATTCCGCTGCGTTGATAGTTATCTTCCACGCCTGAAAATACGGCAGGTACAAGCGCTCCTGAAAATTGCGGTACATTACTGATAAGCACAGTATCGAAACGATCAGCTAACTGCATATAATCACGTTGACTTCTCGGCCCTGAGCAAAGTTCGGAGAATTCAAACCAAACATGCTTGTGATGTATTTTGACAAAACGAATCACACGATTATTTATAGTTAATACGCCAGCATGGTGTGCTTCAAAATTTAATGCTGTTTTATCAGAGAGCTGTAGAAACCTCTGCGCTAGTGATTGCTCACCAGCTAAATGATTGAAATAATAATTTGGATATTGAGCATCACTAATGTGGCGCAATCGGTAGTCTAATTCACCATTAATGGAGATAATTCGGCAATGTTGGTTGATAAGTGAAATGGTAGGCAAAAAACGTGCTCTTTGCAGGCCATTCTTATAGAGCTGCTCAGGCTTGCAATTGGAGGTGCTAACTAAGGTAACCCCCAATGAAAACAGTTCTTTAAATAAGCCAGCAAGTAGCATTGCATCACCTATATCATTGACATAGAACTCATCAAAACAGAGCAATTCTAAATCCATCGCCCATGATTTAGCGATATAAGCAAGTGGGTTATCTATGGCTTTATGTTGGAAAGAGAGGGTATTTAACTGTTGATGGACACTTTCCATAAACCGATGAAAGTGTATACGTTTCTTCTTTTTAATAGAGATATTTTGATAAAACAAATCCATTAACAATGTTTTCCCTCGACCTACTCGACCATGGAAATATACGCCTTTGACCGAAGGTATGGTATCGCGAGAAAATAACTTAGCCAATAGCTTTGATAATGAATTGCATTTGCTGCTATTTTTACTAGCGTGTACAAGTTGCTCTGATAATTCAGCCAGAGCATTAACTGCTCGGCCTTGTGCTTTGTCTTCACAAAGCACACCTTGCTCAACTAGTTGCTGATATTTCGCTAACAAAACTAAGGTAAAAAATATTAAACGCTTAAATGACGAACTTTAAAACTGCGTCCCTTCATTTTGCCATTGGCCAATTTTCGTAAGGCGATTTTTAGTACTTTCTTGTTCACCGCAACATAAGCTTTATTATCTAATACATTTATCTTACCAACGTCTTTACCACTCACTTCAGCACCAGTGCTTTTTGCCGTTAACGCACCAAGAATATCTCCTGGGCGAACTTTCTGCTTTTTGCCACCATCAATTTGAATAGTCGACATTCGAGCTTGGGTTCTAGCCGTATTTAGTATATCAATGGATGGTAATAAATCAGGTTTAATGGTTTGCTCTAGTGTGTCTTCAATTAAACCTACTTTATAGCTTTCTTTATCGCTAAATAAAGAAATAGCTTTACCTTGAGCGCCAGCTCTTCCAGTACGACCGATACGATGAATATGAACTTCGCTATCATGAGCAATGTGATAATTTACTACTAAGTCTAGAGAATCTATATCTAAACCACGCGCAGCCACATCAGTAGCAACTAAAATAGCAGCACTCTTATTAGCAAAACGTAGTAAGGTTTGATCTCTATCTCTTTGCTCTAAGTCGCCATGTAACGCCAATACGCTAAAGCCGTCATCGTGTAGTTTATTACAAACTGCTTGGGTTTCTTTCTTGGTATTGCAAAAAATAACGCTGGATTCCATCGGATTAGCTAATAGCAATAAACGCAATGCTTCAAACCTGTCAGTATCGTCTTCAACATGAAAAAATTGTTGGCTAATATTTGATTGATCTTCACTCGCACTTACTTTTACCAGTACTGGCTTCGTCATTATGTTTTCACTAATAACTTCTATCTGCGATGGAAACGTTGCACTAAATAACAATGTTTGTCGCTCAAGTGGCGTCCGTTCAATAATATTATCAAGCGCTGCTTCAAATCCCATCTCTAACATGCGATCAGCTTCATCAAGCACTAGCAAGTTTAAATCGTCTAGCTTCAATGTGCCTTTAATAACATGTTCTTCAATACGACCTGGGGTACCAACAATAATATGAGCACCGTGCTCTAACGAACCTATTTGCGGACCAAAGGGTGTACCACCACATAAAGTTAATACTTTTATATTGTGCACAGCACGAGCCAAATTACGAATTTCTTTCGCAACTTGATCAGCCAATTCGCGTGTTGGGCATAACACCATTGATTGAATACGAAAGCGTTTTACTTGTAATTTTTCTAGTAAGGCTAACCCAAAGGCAGCTGTTTTACCTGAGCCCGTTTTCCCTTGAGCAATGACATCCTTTCCAGCTAACATTTCAGGTAAACTTAATGCTTGGATAGGCGTCATTTCTTTATAACCAAGGCTGGAAAGATTTTTTAATAAATCTTGCTGTAGCTTTAAGGTAGTAAAAGCCTTTGATGGCGAATTTGTATTAGTCAAAGTATCGTTCTCAGTAATATAAAAAACTTTCAAGGGAAAGTGAATGGGCGCATAATAACAGCAAATTCTATCTATCCCTAGTTTAAAAACACTCTATGACCATAGAACACAATGCTAATTTAGTAAAAGAATGGCAAGCGCTACACAAGTCTCATGAACAATACGAACACTTTGCTTTAGTCATTAAGCTAGTGGCAATTGCAATCACGATGTTTATGATATTTTTTGAGCAAGCGATCTTGACCTTTTTACTCTTTTTAACCATATTTTGGTTTCAAGAAGCAATATGGAAAACCTATCAAGCAAGAGTTAGTGATAGAATAGAAGCAGTAGAACAAGTTTTACTGCTGTTAAGCACAAACAGCCATGAACTAACTGACACAGATAGCATCAGCGCTTTACAATATTATAGTCAATGGAGTAATAATCGTGCAGGCCCGAGTACACTAATCAGAGAATATTTTAGAAGCGCAATAAAACCCACGGTAATCTACCCATACCTGCCATTGTTTATTGCTATTGTTATCATTAAAGTAATGGCTTAATCACTATATTTACTTAGAAGAAAATAAAAACATGAATCGTAAGAAAAAAATCAATAACACCTTAAAAAAGAAGCAAAAGAAAGCGAATGCTAAATTACACACAAGTAATAAGCCCCGTTATATTTCAAAAGCTGAGCGTGAGAAGTTAGCCTTAGAGCAACAAGAAGCTGATGATGCAGAAACTAGTTAACAGGGTTAACTAGTTTCTATTTGATAATCAAAATATTATGTTAGCTTATTTTACCTTTGAATTTTTCACGCATGCTTTGCACCATCATATAAAAATACGGCACAAGTAATGTACCAAAAATAGTCGCCGCTAACATACCTGCAAGCACAGTTATACCTAATGACACTCGGCTTCCAGCCCCTGCTCCACTTGCAAACACTAAAGGAAGTACCCCCAATACAAAGGAAAGTGCCGTCATAAGTACCGCGCGAAAACGCATTTTAGCAGCCGTTAAGGCCGCATCAAAAATACTTTTCCCCCCAGCTCTTTCTTCCATAGCAAATTCAACAATAAGTATTGCTGTCTTAGTCGACATACCTATTAATAATACTAAACCTACTTGTGCGTAAATGTTATTCGCCATGCCGACGGTATACAAAGTCAACATAGCACCAAATAAAGCTAGCGGTACTGCTGCAATAACTGAAAATGGTATAGACCAACTTTCATATTGCGCAACTAAGAATAAATAGACAAATAAAATAGCTAAAGCAAAAAGTATTGGTGCTAGGTCACCTGCTTCTATTTCTTGTTTTGATTGTCCTGACCATTCATAAATATAACCTTGAGGTAAGTTCTCGGCTATTGCTTGTATAGCTTCAATTGCTTGACCGGATGAATACCCTAAAGCTGCTTGTCCTGAAATACTGGCACTTCGATAAAGGTTAAAGTGCTTAATAGTAGTTGGCCCTAAGATAGGAGTAAGCTTAGCCAATGTTGTTAACGGCACCATGTCATTATCTTTATTACGTACGTAGTAATGCCGCAAGTCTGCTGGGTCTTTACGAAACTCTCGTTGCGCTTGAATAGTCACTTTATAAGTACGACCAAACTGGCTGAAGTCGTTTATATACATTGAACCAAGTTGTGCTTGTAAGGTAACAAAAATATCAGATAGCGCAACACCTTGAGCTTTAGCTTTGTTGCGATCAACTTCTAGAAAGTATTGCGGTACGTTTGCCCTAAAGGTACTGAACACTCGATTCAATTCAGGACGTTGATTAGCTTCATAAATAAAGCCATTCATTACTTGTGCAAGCAAGGCAGGATCTCTACCTTCACTATCTTGTAATTGAAATTCAAAACCTGAGCTGTTACCTAACCCTGGAATTGGCGGAGGGTTAAAAACCATAATCTGCGCCTCCGGCATAGACCAAAGTTGTCCCATTAATCGAGGGATTACCTGTCTCAAACCAAGTTCGGGGGCTGTTCTTTCATCCCAATCCTTTAAAAGAATAATGGCTAAGCCATTATTCGAGCCTGGCCCACCAAGCAGCGAAACGCCACTAACCGTTATAATATCTTCAACAGCTGGGTCATTAGTAATGATTGGGGATATTTTATCCATTACGGCTTGAGTTCGGTTAGTTGAAGCAGCGTCAGGAAGTTGAATATCAACAAATAAGTAGCCTTGATCTTCTCCTGGTAAAAAAGCCGTAGGAACAGTACTCGTTAACCAACCTGCACTAGCAAAAAGAACACCAACGAACAAACTTACTCTTACTACTCGCTTTAACAAAAAGTTTACGGTTTTAGTATAACCACCCGTCATTCGTGCTATTAATCGCTCCATAGGTTGTAACCATGAAATTGGTTTCATATTTTTTTCTGATAATAAAACAACACACAAGGCAGGACTTAATGTTAATGCATTAACTGAAGAGATTATGACAGCGAAAGAAATCGTTACAGAGAATTGTTTATATAGCTCCCCGGTAATGCCAGGCATAAAACCAACCGGTACAAATACCGCCAATAATACTAATGTCGTTGCTATAATAGGCCCTGAAACTTGCTCCATAGCTTTAGTTACGGCTTCTTTAATAGGTAACTGTTCTTCTTTTAGGATCCGTTCTACATTTTCAATAACAATGATGGCATCATCAACCACGATACCAATTGCCAATACTAAACCAAACAAAGTAATAGTATTGATGGAATATCCCATTAACAACATAAAAGCAAACGTGCCAATTAATGATACGGGGATAGCTAATGTAGGAATAATTGTGGCACGCCAGTTTTGTAAAAATAAGAACACCACTAAAATAACAAGGGCAACAGCCTGAAATAAAGTTACTTTTACTTCTTCCATTGAGCGATCAATAAATTCAGTGGTATCAAAAGGCACAACATAATTTAAGCCATCAGGAAATCGTTCAGACAATTTAAGCATTTCAGCTTTTACTAGATCAGCAACTTCTGTAGCATTAGCATCAGGCAACTGATATATAACTAAAAAAGCGGTATCCTTGCCATTTAATCGTGCCTTGGTTGCATAGTCTTCTGCGCCCATTTCAATTTTAGCAATATCCGTCAAACGGACAAAGTTGCCACTTTCTTGGGCTCTGATAATTGTCTGACCAAACTCTTCTGGGCTTTTCAAACGGCCTTGTGCTTGAATTGAGTATTCAAATTGTTGGTTCGGCACAGATGGGCTAGAGCCTAATTTTCCCGCAGCAACAATCATATTTTGTTCTTTAAGCGCTTGCTGCACTTCACTAACTGTGACGTTTAGCGAGGACATACGATCTGGGTTTAACCAAATTCGCATACTATAGGTCATTGCGCCCATAATCTCTGCAGATGCAACGCCTTTGATTCTACCTAAAGGCTCTGTTAAATAATTACTTGCATAATTACTTAAGAATAATTGGTCGATGGCAGCTTGTTCAGAATATAAGTTAATACCGAGTAACATAGCGCTAGATTTTTTCTTTACATTTACGCCTTGTCGAGTCACTTCTGCAGGTAATGAGCTCGTAGCGAGCGCAACCCTATTTTGCACATTAACTTGGGCAATATCGCCATCCGTACCCACTTTGAAGTAGACGGTAATAACGGCACTACCATTATTCGATGCAGAAGAGTCAATATACATCATATCTTCTACGCCATTAATCTGCTCTTCAATGGGGCGAATAACAGATTCTTCTACAACTTGTGCACTCGCGCCTGGATATACTGCAGATATTTGTATTTGCGGCGGAGTAATTTCCGGATACATATTTACCGGCAATACCCCCATCGCAATCAAACCCGCTAAAGAAATAACGATTGAAATAACAAAGGCAAGTTTAGGTCGGTGTATAAAGGTTTTACTGATCATAATATTTCCCTTTATTATTGATTAACAACTGACGTTGCAGCTTTATCCGACTGTTCAACTAGCACTTCAGCAATGGTGCCCGTAAGCGCATCAACTGATTTCACAACAGGCATTACTGTCACACCAGCTCGTACTTTTTGTAGTCCTTCAATCACTACTTGTTCATCAGCTTCAAGACCTTCCTCTACTACCCACATAGCGTTGATTCTTCGTCCTAGTACTACATGGCGTTGTTTTACTTTATTTGACTTATCAACAACCAAAACAAACTTGCCTTGTTGACTTGCTTGAACAGCGGCTTGCGGCACCATGGCCATCGCTTGTTTTTCTTGCCCTTCGGTTATTAAGGTAACAAACAAGCCAGGTAGTATGACGCCTCGGCTATTAGCGAATGCAGCTCTTAATTCGACAGTGCCCATCCCTTGTTCTATTTTGGTATCTGCAAAGTCTAACTGACCACTTTCTTGGTAAACGGTATCATTTGGCAAACGTAGCGTTAAGTCGATTTTAACATCACTAGGGGCTTCTGCTTGTTCATGCTGTTGAGAGTAATTTAAATACAACTCTTCCTCTAGTTGAAAGCTCACATAAATAGGGTCAGTAACCGTTAATGTTGCTAAAGTATCACTTGAAGGGCCAACAATATTACCAACATTGTAATTGACCTTACCGATACGCCCTGCAAAGGGGGCTAGAATCTGAGTATAACTAACATCTAGTTCAGCTCTTTTTAAAGCCGCTTGAGCTGATTTAACTGACGCCTTTGCTTGAGATTCTTCAGTCGTTAATCGATCAAAGTCTGATTGAGAAATATAACCATCACCGATTAAGTCTTTAGCACGCTTTAAATTTCTAATGGCATTTTCTTCCACTGATTGCTTACTCGCTAAGTCAGCTATTGCTTGAGAGAGCATTGCTTCATAATTTGCAGGGTCAATTTTTAACAGCAATTGACCTTTCTCAACCATGGCCCCCTCTTTAAAGTGACGCTCTATTAACTCCCCTTCAACACGAGCTCTTAAATTGGCTTTTTTAAATGCTTGAGTTCTGGCAACAAATTCGCGATGTGTGCCAATCTGCTCTGTATTTATTTTATAAACAGATACTGCTGGAGCAGGCGCCTGTCTTTTGTTCTCGGGCTCTGAACAAGAGAAAAGCAATACTGATAACAAAGTAATGCATGTTGTTTTTACAAAGAGTATTTTTACTGTTAAAAAATTAGGCATTGATAGGGTCCTTATTAAAAATAGAAAATCCGTTAAAGTGTTCAATATAGTTTAATAAAGATATCAATACGTTAATCGGAGTAGCTACAATATGCTTTTTCATTATTTTATTATTACATAACAAGCCAAAAATACAGTAATCATTTGTAAACACGGACAAAAAAAGAGCTGTGAATATTATTCTACAGCTCTTGTTGAATTACTTGAGTGTTTATTGAGGTATTAAGCCAAATTCATTTCTTGAACTTTTTCATGGGCTATGTCAGGTGCCGTGCTATTGGGTTTAGCATGCAAATTGGCTTTTAATTGCCCTTTTCTGTGTTTTAATGCTGCGTCAAGTTTTTTCGCTGCGCTGGCTATAGCGGGATACATTACACTATCAACACCCTTTGTTGATATTCGTCCGCCTTCATAGTTTGTCGTTAGCTCAGCTTGGTGTTTGTTGTGTTCTTTAGAAATAATAACGTCTAGAGATATTAAGGTTGGAAAGTGATTAGCTATTTTAGAAAATTTTTCCTCGATATGTTCTTTTATAGAGTCTGAGATTTCAACGTGGTGACCAGAAAGATTTATTTTCATAGGTATTCCTTTTAACATTTACTATAAACAAATACTGCGAACTTGAGCAGTTCATCATAACAAGTGTGATAAATAACTCGCTATAATAAATAGCTGAGGGTAGAAAAATAAAAAACAAGTACGGACCAGTTTTTATTTTCTCCTCAAATTAAAAGTAGCTTAAAAGAAACAGAAATACTATGGTTTAAAACTAATAAAATATAAGAAGTGAAAACTAGAAAATTAACTGCATGATAATTAAAGCAAAGACACCGGCTATAATATCATCTAACATAATCCCAAAACCGCCAGACATTTTTTTATCGATAAAAGAAATTGGCCAAGGTTTTAAAATATCAAAAAGTCTAAATAAGATAAAACCCGTTAAGACACTCTGCCAACTAACAGGCACCATAAACATAGTAATAAAGAAGCCTATGAATTCATCCCAAACAATAGCAGGATGATCATGTACTCCAACATCAGCAGCAGCTTTACCACAAATATAAATTCCTGCTAAGCTCATCACGATTACCGCAATCATATAATGAAGCGGCGTCAACATAGCTAACAAGAGAAAAAAGGGTATCGCTGCTAAAGTACCAAATGTTCCAGGCGCTCTTGGCGCTAGTCCGCTACCTAAACCTAAGGCTAAAAATTGCACTGGTTGCTTTAAATCAAAACTAACCTTGGGGTGAGAATTTGTCATAGTTTCACTAGGCGATATTATTGCACTATCTTTTGTTTAAGGAAAAGTGTTGAAAACCATCGTTACTAATTGGTACAGGCTTATTATTCAAGGTTGTAGATATAGTTTGAGAGGCATTCATTTGTCCAATACAGGTGATTTTAGCTCCCATTTGAGATAACGCAGTTTCCATGCCTACTTTGTTATCTTCAGACACAGTAAATAACAATTCATAATCATCTCCACCATTAAGTGCAAAATTAATAGCATCATCAAATAGTTGTGATTCATTCATCGCTGCAGATAGTGGAATAGCATCTAAAACAACGTTTGCACCAACATTAGAGGCTTGACATAGGTGACCTAAATCAGCCAATAGCCCATCTGAGATATCGATAGTCGCTGATGCATATTCACGTAAAACTTGCCCTGCTAGTACCCTAGGCTTGGGGTAGTCTAACCTTTCTTGAACTTGCTTAATAATGCTTTCACTTGTTAACACAGGTTCTTTATAATGCTGCAAGGCTAATGCTGCATCACCGAGTTCACCTGTGACATAAAGCCAGTCACCTGACTTCGCCCCCGAGCGAGAGAGATACTTACCTTCCGGTGTTAACCCTTGGGCCGTAATGGTTATACTTAAAGGGCCTTGGGTCGTATCACCGCCAATAAGCTGTACATTATAATATTCGCATAATTCAAAAGCGCCAGAGCAAAACTCGGTTAACCAATCGTCATTCACTTCCGGTAAAGTAATCGCAAGAGAGATCC
Source organism: uncultured Colwellia sp. (assembly GCA_913062815.1). Taxonomy (GTDB): domain Bacteria; phylum Pseudomonadota; class Gammaproteobacteria; order Enterobacterales; family Alteromonadaceae; genus Colwellia. The sequence goes on from CAJXWZ010000003.1 coordinate 116,879, forward strand.
AACTAGGTTTTGCTCCCATCGCTGCTATATCAGATAAGTTTACTGCGACCGCCTTATGGCCAATAGCTTTAGCTGTGGTACCTAAAGGAAAATGAACACCTGCCACTAAGGTATCGGTTGTGACAACAATATCTTGATTTTCTGTGCAAGAGACCACCGCACAATCATCTCCAATACCGAGCAGCACATCTTTTCTTTTAACGGCTTGCTCGGTAAAAAAATGCTTTATTAGTTCAAATTCTTTCATAGATATATTTCTTGCTTGCCAAGAGTTGTTATTCTTGTGGGCGGATTAATTTTACCGCTTTATCTAAAACACCGTTGACAAATTTATGACTGTCATCTGCAGCAAAAGATTTTGCTAATTCAATCGCTTCATTAATAACAACGCGATAAGGTACATCTTGACAATCACTTAATTCAAAAACAGCAACTCGTAAAATGGCTTTTTCTACATGATCAATGCCATCGATGGGGCGATCAACATGAGGTGAAATAGCAAGGTCCAACTGAGCTACGTTGCTAGTGACACCACGTAATAACTGCTGGAAATACTCAATATCAAAACGGCGTTTACTATTGTCAGTAATAAAATTAACTTCAATATCAGTAACGGAATTCTGACTAAGTTGCCATGAATAAACAGCTTGAACAGCAAGTTCGCGCGCTTTTCTTCTAGGAGAAGGTTTCACAATAAAATACCTAAAGTTGAGAGAGAACGTTAACCATTTCTAATGCGCCAAGTGCAGCTTCAGCACCTTTATTACCTGCTTTAGTTCCTGCACGCTCAATTGCCTGTTCAATTGAGTCAGTCGTGATCACACCAAAAGAAACCGGGATTTCAGACTCTAAACAAACTTGTGCTAAACCTTTGTTACATTCACCTGCAACAAAGTCAAAATGAGGCGTTCCACCACGAATTACAGCACCAATAGCTATAATTGCATCATAATCACCTTTAGCTGCTACTTTTTTTGCAGCTAATGGAAGTTCATAAGCGCCAGGAACACGAACAACAGTGATATCATCATCGGCAACACTGCCATGACGCTTTAGCGCATCAATTGCGCCATCTAATAAACTATCCACGATAAAGTGATTAAAACGTGAAACAACAATGGCAAACCTTTTGCCTTTTGCTTCAAATGAACCTTCTATGATATTCATCTATTATTTCCAATAATGTTTATGCCAAGGGACTAAATTACTTCTCATACAAGAAGAAAATTTTAATCCTTTTGGTGTCAGTAAAAAATTGTCGCAATTCTAGCAAATTACGCCGAAGTTCGGTACATTTTTTAGCTTTTGACGAAAATTATTAATCTATATCTTCAAACTCTTCCAATAATGCATCTATTTCAGCTTCTTCATCTTCATTAATTTCAATTGGTGGGGAGCCATCATACAAACGATAGTTCATATTTTGAAAGTATGCATTTTTAATAAATTCATAAGGATCAGTTGATTCGACAAGCAACTGCTCTTGATCTCTAATCGACGCTCTTTTCTCTAGACCTACAACACCTAATCGTACTAAATTCGGCCAAAAATCGATCACAGCTAAAGGCCAATATAAACCGTCAACATAATCACCAACCTCTTCTCTAACTGAACTTGGACCTAGAGCCGGTACCACTAGATATGGACCATCACTTATACCATATGTACCTAAAACTTCTCCGAACTCTTCTTGTGTAGAGGTCCAACCAAAATCACTAGCGGGATCATAAAACCCAAATAACCCTATAGTTGAATTTAAGATAAACCGACCAGTATTTTTAGCTGCATGGGTCAATTTGAGTTGTAATAAATTATTAATAATACTGGCAGGTTCATTCAGGTTTAATGCCATATTATATAAACCAGTTCTCAAAAATGGTGGTGTATATGAGGTATAAAGCTCAGAAGCAGGTTTAGCAACGTATCTATCGGCGTAATCCCAAGTGAATGTCCAAAAAGGTCTATTTATAACCTCTAGAGGATCTTTAGGATCGGCTAAACTTTCGTCTGTCGCGGGTAGAGTTGAACACCCTGATAGAACAACAGAGATAAGTAATAAAAAAGTTTGAAAAAAACGGACTGCTGAAGTCTTCACTGGGCCTAGTTCCTTGCCAAATTTACACGCAAAGTGTAAATGGGAGTTAAAAACGACCTAGTTTAACTTGTTTTGTTGATTGAGAAAACTATCTCTAGGCTTTCTTTTGGTAAACAGATATTAACATTTCAACTTCAGCACGGGGGAGCTCACACTCTGCCACTATCTCTTCAATTTCAGCCCCTCTTTTAGCTAACTTAATAGCGCGAGAATAAAACTTATCATCACCTTTATCTGTTTGTAATTGGCAAATAAGATCATCTTGTTTATTAACTTGAGATTGCAACGTCTTGATTCTGTGCTCTAGCTGTTTAGAAACTAGCGTATTTTCAGTTATGGCCTGTTCATGTTTTAGAGAAAGCTCATTAACTGCAGAATTTAAGTCATCATTGGCTGATTGCAAATTGCTAACGAGTAACTCTTGAGTTTGGAACTGTGCCGTGTAAACGTCTAATTTTGCTTTGTGTCTTGCTAATAATAATAGTAAAGCAACAAGACACAAAACACTAATAATTAGTGCAGAAACGGCAATGATTGGTACGGCAAACAATGACATAAACCTAAATTCTTAAAAGTAGCAACATAGAGTAAGAAAACTGTCAGTAACGTTAGAATTGTTTCAACTCATCCCACTCATCATCTGATAATAGCTTGTCTAAGTCGACTAAAATAAGTAGTTCACCTTCACGATTAGAAACACCTTGAATGAACTGAGCACTTTCATCATTACCAACGTTTGGTGCATCATCAATTTCAGATGCTTTCAAATAGACAACTTCTGCTACACTATCAACAAGAATACCGATAACTTGTTTTTCTGACTCAATAACCACTACACGTGTATTATCGGTCACGTCGCACGGCTCTAGGCCAAAACGTGAGCGTGTATCAATAACAGTAACAACATTACCACGTAAATTAATAATACCTAGCACATAAAGAGGTGCACCTGGCACAGGAGCAATTTCACTGTAACGTAAAACTTCTTGAACCTGCATAACATTAATGCCGTATACTTCATTTTCTAATTTAAATGTTACCCACTGAAGTACTTCATCATTTTCATTTGATTTTTCGTTAGATCCGCGTCTTTCATCAGACATACCACTTGCCTCTCAATTTTAAGAATTTCCACTATTGCTATTTCAAACTACCTAACTACATTATTAATCATCTTGGTGAATTGTGCTACCATCATTAAGTAATTGAATTAATGCATCTACATCAAGTAAGGCACACATTTTATCTTTTACCAAACCAGCTAACCAAGGACGCTTACTTGGTGCGTCTAACCACTTCACTTCGTCTTGGCTGAGCACAACGGTATCAACCAAAGTCTCAGCAGTTAGGCCCCAAGAACTATCACTTAACATGATAACATACTGATAGTTTAGCGAACTTTTTAACTTTTCGTCACATTTTTCTGGCATTACCCACAAAGCGGTATCAACAACGTTAATTTTTTCATCCCGATAAAGCATGACCCCTTTAAACCAATCAGGTTTACCCATTAATGTCGTTGTTTTTTCAATATTATGAATTCCACCTAACTCAATAAGGGGAACAGCTACAGTCAGCCCGCCAACATTAAAAAATAGAGCTTGAAAATTGCCATTGCGATAAGCTTTTGATGCTCTAGGGAGCACATTACCTGTACTTTTATGTGTATATAAAGGTTCAAGTGTATTTTGCTCGATTAGCTCTTCATTTTCATCTTGCTCAGTTATGCTTTTTTGAGTAACAACATTTGTGTCTCTTACTTCAAGTTCCGAGTTAACATTTTTCAACAATGTTTCGAGACGTTTATTTTCAACGGTATTCGTGCCGACACTAGCTGGTGCATTATTTTTTATACTTTCTTGCACTGCGGATTCTTCTGTCAATAATTCTGACAGATAGTTTTTCATCACTTTTTTACTTGCTGCTAACGGTTTTGCCATTTAGTTACTACTTCTTTGACATAATTTTAATAGGTACTCTAACAAACTCTTATAGGCAAGAACGCCACGAGAATTTGCAGCAAAATGAGAAGGTACTTTTTGAGCAACACTCGCATTTCTAAAATTGGTATCTATTGGAATAACACCCGGCCAAACTTTATCTTGATATGTTTCTTGTAACTGTTGATAAGCTAAAATAGATGCTTTCGTGCGTTTATCAAACATTGTCGGTACGATAGTATATTCAAAAGGTTTTTCTTGTTCACCTTGCATAATATCCATGGTTTTAATCATTCGATCTAAGCCTTTCAATGCTAAAAACTCAGTTTGCACAGGCACAACAATTCGGTTAGCTGCTGCAAGCGCATTTACCATCAATACACCAAGTATAGGAGGGCAATCCATCAAGACATAGTCGTAATTTTGAGATATCTTTTGCATCGCTTTTTTCAAAACCAAACCCATTCCCCCTTTTGCACCTAATGAACGATCAAGTGTCGCTAATCCCATAGTCGCGGGTAGGATATCGATATTGCTATACTGGGTCGGGCATAAACTTTGTAATATTTGTTCTTTTGAAGAAACTTGTATAAATAAATCGTAAACGCTAAGTTCCAAATCTTCTGACTCAATGCCAAAATAATAGCTTAACGAGGCATGGGGATCGGTATCAACTAACAAGACATTCTTTCCGGACTCAGCTAATAACCCAGCTAAAGCAATAGTTGTTGTAGTTTTGCCTACACCACCTTTTTGGTTTGCAACTGTCCAAACTTCCAATAGAAATTCCTAAATGCATATTTAATGCGTTAACTACTAATTATTGTCATCACTTTGCTGCTCATCACTTTGTGCAACACCTTCACTTCGAGTTGTAATTCTAATCCCACCATTAGGTAATCGAATAATCTTAATTTCATCACTGTCGTCACCAGGATTCACAGCTCTAGTTATCGCTTCAACATCCTTCACACTGATGGTAGGGGTATTCAATAAGTTCGACTTTTCTAGACCATACTTCGAAATTGCTACTACTACTTTTCTATTTTTAGCTCGCCCTTGTGCTGTGGTGTTATCTGCTGTGGGATAAAATTGCCCGTATCCTTCAATAGCCATTCTTGCTGGATTCATCCCCAGCTCCTCTAACACACGCAAAATAGAGGTAGCACGATATACTGACAACTCCCAATTTGATGAAAAAATTTCAGTATTAATTGCTTGATTATCAGTATAGCCTCTAACGCGAACAAAGTTACCCACTTCGCCAATAACACTATAAATTACACTTAAAATACTTGTTGCAGAATTTGTAGCTGAAGAAGAGCCACTAGGGAACAATAAGCCACTGTTTAATTCAATTTCTAACCAATCACCGTCAACTTGTAATTGCGCAAAACCTGATTCAACTAATTCATAAAGCGCCGCATGAAGTTCATTTTCAAGCGAAGTTAAGTTTGTACCTACTTGAGAATCTGAAATATTTGAAAGTGTTTGTTCTCCTTCCAACAATTGAGGTCCAGCTTCCTCAAGGATACCGTTTCCGAATAAGTTTTTATTGGTTTTACTGGTGTTTACTTCGAGTATATCGTCGCCATGACCTCGATTTTTAGGTTGTTCCTCATTTGCTTGAAAAACTCGACCTACTGACTCTGTAATGCTCTCAAAAGGCTTTTCGTTAACCATAGCCATCGCATAGAGTACAACAAACAAAGCAAAGAGTAAGGTCATATAGTCAGCATAAGAAACCAACCAACGATGCACATTATCATGCTCAACGCTGTGTCTCCTCTTGCGCAATCGATTCACTGCTCTAACCTGAATGCCGATAATTTATTTTCAATAGCATGAGGGTTTTCTCCATGAGCTATAGCAACTAACCCTTCTGAGATCATTTCCCTGTACATAGTTTGTTGATGAATAATTTCTCGAATTTTGTTGGCAATAGGAAGATAAATTAAGTTGGCAAAACCGACCCCATAAATAGTCGCTATGAATGCGGTGGCAATACCTTGTCCAAGTAATGACGGCTCAGTTAAATTACTCATTGCGTGAATTAACCCTAAAACTGCGCCCAAAATCCCTATTGTTGGGCTATAGCCGCCCATTGACTCAAAAACATTGGCTGAGCGTAAATTGTGTTCTCGGTATATATCTAAATCTAATTCAAGCGATACTTTAAGGTTTTCAATTTCAACCCCATCAACTAATAGATTAAGGCCTTTTTGGGTGTAACCATCTTCTTCATCTAACGCTACATTTTCTAATACTAGATAACCTGACTCTCTTGACTTTTCAGCCCAATGAACAATTTTTTCAATACCTTGGTCAATATCAAACTGAGGAGGAGTAAAAACCCACTTCAATAAAGATAGTGCGTGCAAAAATTGATGACTCGAAGATTGCAGCATCACAGCTCCCAAAGTCCCACCTACAACAATAATAAATGCAGGTAATTCAAATAACGCAGAAATAGAACCACCATCTAAGATAAAGCCTAAATATATAGCAAGTATCGCAACAAAAAGGCCAGCAATGCTTAGCCTATCCATGTTTTATTTCCTTGAATATAGTATTAGATATAGTATCCAAAGGTAATGATAGCTCTGAAATACCTGCTAACGTTACTGCTTGCGGCATGCCATAAACAACACTACTTTGCTCATCTTGCGCCCAAATGGTTGCGCCTTCTGCTTTTAACATACGAGACCCTTCTCTTCCGTCAGCACCCATTCCCGTTAAAATCACACCTAAAACATTACCGCCGTAAATTTTTGCTGCTGAGCCAAAACTTACATCAACACTAGGCTTAAAGGTTATTTTTGCTGAATTGTCTTCAATTATTTTTATTTTAGCTGCATTTTCCGTACCAGCCATAATCATTTGACGACCACCTGGGGCTAAATACGCGGAGCCTGGTTTGAGAACATCACCATCACTTGCCTCTTTTATATTTATTTTACATAAAGAATTCAACCTACTCGCAAAGGCATGAGTAAAAGTAGCTGGCATATGTTGCACTATGATAATAGGCAAAGGAAAATCTGAAGGGAATTGTGTCAATATTTTTTGCAGTGCTACAGGACCTCCAGTGGAGGTACCTATAGCTAATAAGCCATAGTTTTTCCCTGATGAAGCTTTTAATGCTGACTCAATCTTTCTACTAGGAGTAGATATTGTTTGTGACGACAGCGCTCTTCTAACCCCTGACTTTGATTGCGTATCGATGGGACGTTTATATGCCGAACGACCTGATGATATACTACGCGTACTAACCCGTCCTTTTTTTGCCAGCTGAGCAACACGTTGCCGTAACAAGCTCCCCGCTTCATCACTATTTTGTGCAATTTCACTAAATTTTTTCGGCAGGAAATCGAGTGCTCCTGCTTCTAAGGCTTCAAGGGTGGCTTTTGCTCCTTTGTGGGTTAAAGAAGAAAACATTAAAATAGCCGTTGGTGACTGTGCCATGATCTTTTTAACTGCTGAAATACCATTCAACACTGGCATTTCGATATCCATAGTTATTACGTCGGGCTTTAGAGAAAGTGCTTTATCTACGGCTTCTTGCCCATTAACAGCAACATCAATTACTTCTAACTGTGGGTCTTTGCTCAGAATATCAGTGACTCGCCGTCTAAAAAAACTTGAATCATCAACAACGAGTACTTTGTAGGCCATTTACTTCCTCTAATATAATAATTTTATTTTTATGAATTCAGTTTTTTATTTACTGATGATTTTCTAGCGTAAAACTTTAACATACTCGGTATATCAATAATTAATGCAATGCCACCATCGCTGGTAATAGTAGCACCAGCCATTCCCGGAGTACCGTGGAGTAATCGATCCAGTGGTTTTATTACCACTTCTTCTTGCCCTATCAATCGGTCTACAACAAAAGCCACTTGTTGATTCCCTAGCTGAACGATGACAACATGCCCTTTATCACACGCTTTATTCTCGTAATTCCTTATTAACCATTTATCCAAGTAAAATAGTGGTATAGCTTTTTCACGAACAATAATTGTTAACTGGCCATCAACGCTATTGGTATTAGTTAAATCTAAGTGAAAAATTTCATTGACAGCAGCAAGCGGTAAAGCAAAAATTTGCTCGCCAACAACAACCATTAAGGTAGGTAAAATGGCTAGCGTTAGCGGAACTTTAATTTCAAGGACAGTACCGACCCCCATTTCAGAGTCAATATCCACAGTACCGTTTAATTGGGTAATTTTGGTTTTAACCACATCCATACCAACACCACGACCTGAAACTTCTGATATCTCTGTTTTAGTCGAAAAACCTGGCGCAAATATCAAACTAAACGCTTCTTTATCTGGCATTCTGGCAGCGGCCTCAGCATCAAGTACACCACGTTCTATGGCAATTTCCTTCAGTTTTTCAGCATTCATACCTGCGCCATCATCTTTGATAGTTAACAGAATATGATCGCCTTCTTGTGAGGCAGATAAAATGACAGTACCTTGACGTGGTTTACCAATAGATTCACGTACATCAGGTTCTTCAACACCATGATCTACTGAGTTGCGCACTAAATGCACGAGTGGATCAGCTAAGGCTTCTACTAAGTTTTTATCTAGATCTGTTTCTTCACCTTCTAGTATTAACTGAATGTCTTTATCAAGACTACGTGCTAAATCACGAACAACACGAGGGAAGCGACCAAATACTTTTTTAATTGGCTGCATCCGCGTTTTCATTACGGCCCCTTGTAGATCAGTCGTAACCGCATCCAAATTCGTAACCGCTTTAGTCAAGTCTTCATCATCAGAGGTTAAGCCAAGACTGGTTAAACGATTTCGCACCAGCACTAACTCGCCTACCATGTTCATAATTTTATCAAGTCGTTTGGTATCAACTCGTACTGTTGTTTCGCCTTGGGGTGTTGCTGCTTGAGTAGACTTCTTACCCGCAGATGAAGATTTAGCTGCAGGTTTAGATGCCGGTTTAGGTGCAGGTTTTTTCGTGTTATTACTTGAAGTAGCAGGAGTTGATTTAGCCGTTGGTGTAGGTACACTTTGTGCTACAACAGGAACAACTGGCTCTTGAGCTTTTTTAGGAGCGTTGCCTTTACCATGCAATTCATCAAGTAAGTTCTCAAATTCATCATCATTTATTTCATCTGATGATGAGGTACCAGCAGGGGATGCATTATTAATATCGGCAGAAAAAGCGCCTTGTCCGTGTAATTCATCCAACAATGATTCAAATTCATCATCAGAGATATCATTACTGTCACCATTGTCATCACTTTCCGAATTAGTTTCAATAATAGCAGGAGCAGTAGAAGGACTTCCACCGCCATGTAATTCATCTAACAAGCGTTCAAATTCATCTTCGCTCATGTCGTCTGTTGAATCAGCGCTTGTTTCTTCTGATGTAGATACAACTACAGGTTCAGGAGTTGGTGCAGCTACTTCTTGTCCCTCTGGTTGGCTCAATCGATTAAGCTCAGCTAGCAATGCTGGTTCAGCGGGTACAAGTGACTCTTTGTTCTGCACTAAAGCAAACATGTCATTAACAGTATCAAGGGCAGATAAAATTGTATCCATTAATTCAGCGTTAACAGACCTTTGACCATTACGAAGTAGATCGAATATATTTTCTGCGCCATGGCAAACATCAACAAGTTCAGTCAAAGCAAGAAAGCCTGCACCACCTTTTACAGTGTGAAAGCCTCGAAAAATCGCATTAAGTAAATCAGCATTATCAACATCATTTTCAAGTTCAACTAACTGCTCTGATAGCAGCTCTAGTATTTCACCTGCTTCGACTAAAAAGTCCTGTAGAATTTCTTCATCCGCTTCAAATGACATTCATTAACTCCCGTTAAAACCCTAAACTCGATAAAAGATCATCAACATCGTCTTGATCTTCAACAACATCGTCTCTTTCTTCTGAATTGACAATTGGCCCTTCTACTAAGTTATCACCAACCTTAGGCGCTGATTTTCCTTGTATATTCTCAGAAGATATGCCAAATGCCGTTAACATATTAATTAAGCTCTCTTCAACTTCACGGACTAAATCTATAACTTTTCTAATAACTTGTCCCGTTAAGTCCTGAAAATCTTGTGCCATTAACACGTCAGTCATTAAACTATGTATATTCGCTGTTTCTTTACCCGTTGTTACTAATAATGTATCAATATCAACGCATAAACTTTTAAACTCTTTTAAATCAATTTCATTATTCATTAGTTTAGTCCACGCAGGATTAACTGCGCTAACTTGATCTGAAATTTTATCTACAACAGGAAAAATTGATTCAACTGCGTCCATGGTCTTATTTGCTGCTTCTTCAGTGCGGGTAATAACGTAATTCAAACGTTCTTTTGCATCAGGAATATCAGCAGTTGCCAAGTCATTCAACCTAGAATCAAGTTGAAAATTGGTTAAAGAGTCATGTAGTTGACGTGTTAATTTACCTATTTCCGCAAATAATTCAGAATTGATTGGATTTTGAATCTCCGCAACAAGCTCATCAGCTTTATCTTGCTGATCAGATTCTAAAAATTCAACCAAAGATTTAGCCTGTTCCAATGAAACGCGGCCTATCATTGCCATACTCATGCAAATTCCTTAATACTTAAACCAAAGCATTACTAAATTTTATTAATGAGCCTTAATCGACTCAACTAATTTAAATTAACCTAGACGTTCAAAAATCTTGTCTAATTTAGTTTTTAGTGTTGCTGCTGTAAATGGTTTAACAATATAACCATTTACACCTGCTTGAGCAGCCATAACAATTTGCTCTTTTTTAGCTTCAGCTGTAATTAATAGTACAGGGATATGAGCTAGGCTTGAATCAGCTCGTATTGCCTTTAACAAGTCAATACCTTGCATTCCTGGCATATTCCAATCCGTTACGACGAAATCAAAATCACCACCTTGAAGCATTGGCAAGGCAGTACTGCCATCATCCGCTTCTTGAATGTTTGTGAAGCCTAAATCACGTAACAAATTTTTCACTATACGTCTCATGGTTGAAAAATCATCAACAACAAGCACTTTCATATTTTTATCCAAGGCACCCTCCGGCGAAACATTCAAAATTTTTATTGGTTAATACAGTTATTATTTTACTCAACTTTGCCAAGATTGCATACGCGCTTTCAACCTATGCATTGCCTGACTGTGAATTTGGCTAACTCGCGACTCACTAACATCGAGTACTTGGCCAATTTCACGCAAATTTAATTCTTCATCATAATATAGAGACAGTACTAAAGCTTCTCGTTCGGGTAAAGTACTAATGCACTCACTCAACCCTTTTTTAAATGCCTTATGTTCAATGCTTTGATATGGATCATCACCATGGTAGGTGTCATCAAACTTAAGTGCATCTTCACTTATACCTAGATCATCAATACCAAGTATTTTACCTGTACTGACCTCACTTAATATATGATGGTACTCATTTAATGAAATATCAAGTTTTTCAGCTACTTCTACATCAGAAACATCGCGTCCTAACTTTGCTTCTAACTGTTTGATAGCATCACTAACCATGCGACTATTTTTATGAACTGAGCGAGGTGTCCAGTCTCCACGACGTATTTCATCTAACATCGCGCCCCGAATACGAATACCAGCAAAGGTTTCAAAACTTGCACCTTTACTACTGTCGAAATTATTAGCCGCTTCAAATAAACCGATCATACCCGATTGAATTAAATCATCAACAATGACACTAGCAGGTAACCGAGCTAACAAATGATAAGCGATTCGCTTAACTAGAACGGTATGCTGTTCAAGCAATACTGTTTTATCAACGGGTTTATTATAGGCATTAGCTTTTACCACTTTTTACTGTTCCCACCTAAATTATTTTGTTATTTTTCAACAAATGACGGCCATTAATCATCAATTAATAGTCGAGAAGTTGTTCAATAAAAAACTCCAAATGACCTGAAGCTTGGTGTGGTATTGGCCATGTTGTTACTTTTTTTGCTAAACCTTTCATAGCTACCGCGGCTGGAGACTCAGGAAAAGCCTCTACAATGGCTTGCTGCTTACGCACTGATTTTCTGATATTTTCATCAAAAGGTATAACAGCAACCAGTTCAAGCGCAACATCTAAAAACCTATCGGTTACTTTAGTCAGTTTGGCAAATAGTTGTTGCCCTTCTTTAGGACTACGGACCATATTGGCAACAACTTTAAATTTAAAAATGCCGTGATCTCGGCTTAATAATTTCATTAAAGCATAACAATCTGTTATTGAAGTTGGCTCATCACATACTACTAGCATGACATCTTGAGCAGCGCGGGTAAAACTAAGTACCATATCTGAAATGCCTGCTGCCGTATCAACAATAAGCACATCAAACTGTGTTTGCATCTCGCTAAAAGCACGGATTAAACCGGCATGCTCTGAAGGCGTCAGATCAACCATAGATTGAGAGCCTGATGTGGCGGGAATAATTTTTATGTTACTGGGGCCGGTAATAATAATATCATCAAGTTCGCATTCACCTGACAATACATGGGAAAGATTGCGCTTTACTCTCAACCCTAACATTACATCAACATTTGCTAGGCCTAAATCAGCATCCAACACTAGCACTCTTTTTCCCTGCTGTCCTAGTGCAATAGCTGTGTTTAATGAGACATTGGTTTTCCCAACCCCTCCTTTACCACCCGAAACCGCTATTACTTTAACTTTCTTTAAGTCCTGCATTTTTCTTAAGCCGCTCGCTTGATCTGCCATTAATTATTACTTCTTAATTACTTCTTAATTACTTCTTAATTACTTCTTAATTACTTCTTAATTACTTCTTTATTATTTCTTTATTATAGTGTTTCACTTTAACTAAGAATGCACTTACATTGCTACGGCTGGTGTTACTGGCACTGACCGTGCTGATTGTTGAGCATAGGTTACATTATTTTTTGCTGACTTTATTGCCATTTTATCTGCAAGCGTAACCAATTTTTCAGCATTTGCAACTTTAATGTCTTCTGGAACTCTTTGCCCGTCAGTAAGATAACCTATTGGCAAGCCATTTTGAATTGAAGTTGTAATTATTTCGCCAATACTGACACTTTCATCTAGTTTAGTATAAATACAACCCGATAATGGTACTTTTTTAAAGCGATCAACATTTTCTTGCATGACTTGTTGCTGGCTATTCGCAGCCAACACTAAATAGTTTCTGATCCTAACTCTAGCATTTGATACTAAATTAGCTAAGTTTTCAGCTAAACGAATATCTCTTTGCCCCATACCTGCAGTATCAATTAAAATTAATTTCTTTTTAGAAAACTGCTGCAGCAATAAATCCAAAGCTTGGCTATCTTTAGCTAGCTTAACTTGACAGCCAATAATTTTTCCATAGGTAGCGAGTTGTTCAAAGCCAGCAATTCTGTATGTATCTGTTGAAATCAAAGCAACTTGCTCATGACCGTGAATTTGTGCAAACCGGGCAGCGAGTTTTGCAATAGTAGTGGTTTTACCAACCCCCGTAGGACCGACTAAAGCCACTACACCGCCACGATGAATAATATCGTTTTGTGTGGTGTTGATTTGTTCACTAATAAGTTTTGTTGCTTGTTGCCAAGCATTGTCTTCATGGTGTTGCGCCGGCACATAACCTGCAATTTGATCAGCAATTTGTTCATTCAATCCTAATGCCAGTAAACGTGTTACCAGCACTGCTCTTTGTGGATCTTTTTGTGCCATATCTTGCCACATAAGTCCAGAGACTTGATGTTCTAGTAACTGCCTAATTGAAGCCATTTCTTGTTGCATTTTATCAAAGTCTTGCTGACTTACTTCACCCCCGGTAGAAACCGTTTGTTCGTTAGGTTGTTGTGCCTTTAACCTTGCAGCCATTTGCTCTGCTTCCAATGAAGTATGTGCGTGTGCAGGAGGTGCTTGTGCGGCACTAGGATCAGGTGCAACATTAACTGGCGCAGGAATTGTACCATCAGGCTTTGAATGACGTAACCGCTCAGTAAAACTACGCAGCTGTTCTTCTATGTTTTCATCTTGAGCCGTTGCTAGTAACGGAGTATCAATTAAAGTAGTATTTGTCTGCTCTGTACTATTGGGGTTATGCTGAACTTGTCGATTCAGCAATGCAGATAAACTGTCGGCAGGCGGAGAATGTTCTTCGTTTCTGCTAGCATCATTATTAGGCTGAATGTCGACTAGTTGCTCCGTTGGTTTAAGTGGCGCTTGACCTCCGAGACTAACAACATCATTGGATACTTCACGAGTGCTTGCATTGTCATGATGAATTGCTTCCTTTGGTTGCTCAACCGTTTGGTTATAATCAACAGCGGCCATCAACTCAACGCCTTCAGGAATTTTTTTATTAGACATAATAACCGCATCCGCGCCTAATTCATCTTTTATTTGTGCTAATGCGCTACGCATATCTTTGCCAACAAAACGTCTTATTTTCACCGTTAACTCCTTATCTAGTTTCGAGTTGTGAGCAATGAGTATCGAAATTTACCTTCTAGCCCATGACTTCACTTACTCGTCACTGTATTACCTGTAACGTTTCTACATCGTTACTTATAATTACTGCCCTATAGCACTAACAATTTTAATTTGTTTATCATCAGGTATTTCTTGATAAGAGATAACTCTCAAACCAGGAATGGTATATTTTACAAATTTGGCCAACACTGTCCGTAAAATTCCTGACGTTAATAATATTGGTGTATCACCCGCTAACTCTTGCTGCTGAGCACCATCGGTTAGCGACTTTTGCAAGCGCTCTGCTAGGCCAGGTTCAATGCCTGCACCATCATCTCCAGCCATCTGCATTGACTGGTGCAACATTTGTTCCAACTCAGGCGCCAAGGTTATGACAGGTACTTCAATCGCCGCCCCGACTAAGTCTTGGATGATGAATTTTCTTAAGCTGATTCGTACCGCAGCGGTTAACACCTCGGCATCTTGGCTCTTAGGGCCATATTCAACCAGTGTTTGCACAATAGAGCGCATATCTCGAACTGCCACCCCTTCATTCATAAGGCTTTGTAATACTTTGACAACGGTTCCCAGTGTTAAAGTATCGGGAATAAAACCTTCCACTAATTTAGGGTAAGTTTTGGCTAGCATATCAAGCAGATTCTGTACTTCTTCGTGACCAAGTAATTGCGAAGCATTATTGGTTAATATTTGACTTAAATGGGTTGCTAATACTGTTGCTGAATCAACCACGGTATAACCAAGCGTTTGTGCTTGCTCTCGTTGGTTTTGATTGATCCATACGGCATCTAAGCCAAAAGCAGGATCTTTGGTTGGCACGCCATCTAATTTGCCAAATACTTGGCCCGGATTAATTGCCAATTCTTGATCGTGGCGAATCTCTGCACTGCCGACAGCCACTCCCATCAAAGATATTTGATAACTGTTGGGATCTAAATCTAAGTTGTCTCGGATGTGCACAGCTGGTACCAGAAACCCAAACTCTTGTGAGAGCTTCTTTCGAACGCCTTTAATTCTACTAAGTAACTCACCACCTTGCGCTTTATCTACTAATGGAATTAAGCGATAGCCAATTTCAAGACCTATCACATCTACATGATTAACATCATCCCAGTCTAATTCTTTAGTATCTTCTTCTTTTCGTTGATTTTGTACTTGTTCTTCTTCAGCAATTTTTTCTAATTCAACCTTTTTATCAACCTTATGCCTATTGCTAAAATATGCAGTACCACCAATGATGGCGGAAAATAATAAAAAGACAAAATGTGGCATACCCGGTATCACACCCATCACGAACATTACGCCAGCAGCAATATAAAGAGATTTTTCTTGCCCTAATTGAGAGCTTACTTGCTCTCCCATGTCTTGCGCGGTATTTTGACGCGTGACCACAATTGCAGTAGCAACTGAAAGCAATAAGCCCGGAATTTGTGCCACTAAACCGTCACCTATGGTTAAAAGCGTATATATCTCCACGGCATTATCAAAACTTAAGTCATGCTGCACCATGCCTATAACCAAGCCACCAATAATATTAATGAATAAGATCAAAATACCTGCAATAGCATCCCCTTTCACAAACTTACTGGCACCATCCATAGAACCATAGAAATCAGCCTCGCTGGTTACTTCAATACGACGTTCCCTTGCCTGCTCTGCATTAATAAAACCTGCATTTAAGTCAGCATCAATGGCCATTTGCTTACCCGGCATAGCATCAAGAGTGAATCGCGCGGTTACTTCGGCGATACGTCCTGCGCCTTTAGTAACAACCACAAAGTTAATAATAATTAATATTAAGAAAACGACTAAACCCACGGCATAGTTACCGCCAATAACTACGGAGCCAAACGCTTCAATAACCTTACCCGCAGCATCTGTACCTTCATGTCCTTCAAGTAAAACTACCCGAGTACTGGCCACATTAAGTGCTAAGCGTAAAATTGTCGCAATAAGGATAACAGAAGGAAAAGAACCAAATTCTAACGGCTTAAGCGTGTATACGGTAATCAATAACACCACTAAAGATAAGGCAATATTGAATGAAAAAAGAATATCAAGTAACCAAGCAGGCATAGGTAAAATAACCATACCTAGGGCTGCCATCACTAATAAAGGAGTACCAAGACCCGACAGATGAGATAATGTTTTCTTATCAAATTGATTGAAATAACCAGTTAATTGCATTAGATACAGCTTGCTCTTTGTGATGATTTTTTGACGCTAGCCAAGAAATTGCAAAAGCTGTACCAGAAAGTAAACCATGTTTTACTTTTCTCAAAAAAAGGTACTGGTTATCTATTTCGAATTATTTTCCGGAAGTTTAGTACTTAAACTCTTCGGGGATAGGCAGTTCTTTAGCAAGTGGAGTTGGCCTTCTTGCTCGGCCTTTTTTATGTTCGCTAAGCTGGAAAATAAAGGCAAGAACCTGTGCTACAGCGCCATACAGCTCTTCAGGAATATCTTGCTCAACTTCTGCGGTATAATAAAGTGAACGTGCCAATGCAGCTGATTGCACAATTTCGACACCGTGCTCTTTAGCAATGGTGCGAATATGGATTGCCATTTCATCTAAGCCCTTTGCCACCATAACAGGAGCACCACCCGCTTTAGGATCATATTTTAGCGCGATACTATAGTGTGTTGGGTTAGTAATGACTACATCTGAATTTGGTACTTCACTCATCATTCTGCGCTGAGACATTTCGTATTGAGTCTGCTTTATACGTCCTTTTATTTCAGGGTTACCTTCAGTACTCTTAAACTCATCTTTAATTTCTTGTTTGGTCATTTTTAATTGACGAGTATGATTCCACACTTGATAAGGGGCATCTATCGCGACAATAATACCTATAGATAAGGCTAATGCTAGAAACATCCACAAGAGCATATTAACAGCATGACCAAAATTGGTTGGTATCGCTTCTAAACTTAAACCAAGAATTTGTTCAAACAGCCCGCTGAGTAACATAAAAGCGACAGTAAAAACCACTAAAAACTTTAAGATAGATTTTAATAGCTCTACTGCTGCTTGCACGCCAAACATACGTTTAAAGCCAGCTAAGGGTGAAAGTCGGCTAGCCTTTGGTGCCATAGCTTCCCAAGAAAAAGCCATACCGCCAAGCATAGTATTACCAATAAAAGCTGCCAACATGATAATAAAAAAGATAGCTAACATCGGGAAAATAACCGCACTAACACCACTAGAAATAACACTGGTGAGCGCATGAACATCCATTGCTTCCCTGCGACTCAATGAAAATAGACGCTTCATCATTGCCGATAATGCCAACACTAAAGAATTTCCCATCACCATCATGGCAAAAGCACTGCCAACCAAAACAAACATGGTACCTAAGTCTTTTGAGCGGGCTATCTGTCCCTTCTTTCGAGCATCGGTGAGTTTTTTTGCCGTGGGTTCTTCTGTTTTCTCACCACTGTCTGACTCAGCCATTAGACCGCCTCACAGTCAATTAGATAACAACTAAAATCAAGCGCTCGTTGCCATTGTAATTCAAAGTGAGTAAGGAAGTTACCAAAGGTCAACCACATAATAAGTAAACCTGCCATCATGGTAATCGGAAAGCCGATAGCAAAAATATTAAGTTGGGGCGCAGCACGTGTCATAATACCAAAAGAAAAGTTAATTAGTAACATTGCAGTTAACGGTGCCAGTGCTAAAGATAATGCCGTGGCAAACATCCAGCCTCCCCACAAAACAACTTCCTTGTATTTAATACTAGGAAAAAACTCTTTCCCAATAGGCAAGGTATCAAAGCTTAATGTCACAAACTGCAAATAAGCCAAATGACCATCCATCACCCAAAAAAGTAAAGTCGATAGTATTAAGAAAAATTGGCCCACTGCGGGTACATTCATGCCACTAGCAGGATCGACAAGGGAAGCAAAGCCTAAACCTGATTGCATTGCGATTATTTGTCCTGCTAAGGTAAAAGTATTAACAACCATCACAGTAATAAAACCGAGTGTTATGCCGATTAGCATTTGCTGACCTATGACTAAAAAGGTCTTAAATGAAAGCAGTTGCTCAATATTCGTTGCAGGAATTGCTGGCATAATAGCAATGGTGACCGCAACACATAAAAAAAGTTTAATACGAGTAGGAATTGTGCGTGCGCCAAAACCTATCATTGTCATTACCAATGCAGCAATACGTGTAAATGGTAAGATAAAATCAGCCAGATATTGATTAACAACTGACTCAGTAAACTCCATTAGCTGACAACACTTGGAATACTAGCCACTAAACGAAAGGTATAGTCCATTATTTTTTGTATCCCCCAATGACCACCAAAGATAATGGCAAGTAAAGTGACAATTAAACGGGGTAAAAAACTAAGCGTTTGTTCATTAATAGACGTCGCCGCTTGAAAAATGGCAACAAGTAAGCCAACAAATAAGCTAGGCAAAATCACCGCGCTTACTAACATAATCACTAGTAGCAATGCATCTCTTAAAATGTCTACAAAGACTTCTGGGCCCATCTTATTTTCTCTTCCAGTTTAGTGCTTCAATTTCATTGATATACACAATTTTACGGTAACATTATCTCGCTAATTACCTAAACCATAACTGGTTGCAATAGTACCAATAACTAAATTCCAACCATCAACCAATACAAATAGCATTAATTTAAACGGTAATGAGACGATCATCGGAGATAACATCATCATCCCCATTGCCATTAAGATACTCGCCACAACTAAATCTATAATCAAAAAGGGAATAAATAAAATAAAACCAATTTGAAAGGCGGTTTTTAGTTCACTAATAATAAAGGCAGGAATAATTACCGTCATCGGTAAATCGGTTGGCTTATCTACCGCATCAAGTCCTGCCATTGAAGCTAAAGTATCTAAATCTTTGAGGCGCGTTTGCTCTAACATAAAGGCTCGTAAAGGTACTTTCCCTTTATCGATTGCTTCGACAGAAGTTAGCTGCTCAGCTAAATAGGGCTGAATTGCCGTTTCATCTATTTGATTATAAACCGGCGTCATTATAAAAAGTGTCATAAATAAGGTTAGACCGATAATAACTTGATTTGATGGTGTTTGTTGTAAACCAAAGGCTTGACGCAATATCGCCATAACAACAACAATACGCGTAAAAGAAGTCATCATAATAACAGCCGCAGGTATAAAACCTAGAGCGGTCATAAACATTAAGATTTGCAAAGTGACAGAGTACTCTTGAGAGCCATCAGCATTTGTCGTTAATTTCAATGCTGACATTGATAAGTCTTCAGCTGCAAAAACATCAAAACTCAATGTAGCCGTTAACAATGTCAATAAAAACAAGATGATAATTTTTTTCATAATAACTAATGACTACTCGTTGAATCTTTAGAAGGTTTTTTATCTGCTACTATGTCACTAGCAGAAGTTGTTTTGATAGTGCTTTTTTGTAAAAACGCCAGTACATTACCGGCTAATGGGACCGGCTTGCCTAATTGAATGTCTAAGGGATGTTCTAAATCTTTAAGTAGAGTGACTTGTTGGGGGCAAACACCTAACACTAATTGTTGTTCACCTACTTGAACAACGACAACTCGCTCTTTAGCACCGAGTGAAAGGCTACCAATAACTTTTAGTTGATTCGAGCTTTGTTGAAGGAGATTAAAGCGTTTTAACACGATAGCGCTAACAAATATTATAGCCAGCACCATTATCAAAGATAAAATCATGCTACCGGCATCCATATTAACCATAGCATGCTTACCGACTTGTACTGATTGCTCTTCAACGACTGGCTCTATTGCACTTTCAGTGTTTATGACCTCGTTTACATCAATGCTTTCACTAGCTTCAGTGTTTTCTTGAGCTAACGACACTGGTGTTATGAAAAATAAGGAAACGCTTATAAGCAGTGCAAGAAATCTAGTCATTATTTTAATTTTTTAATTCGTTCAGTTTGGCTAATAACATCGGTTAAACGGATACCGAACTTATCATTTACCACCACTACCTCACCATGCGCAATGAGGGTACCATTAACGAGTACATCTAATGCTTCACCGGCTACTCTGTCCAGTTCAACTACCGAGCCTTGGTTCAATTGCAATAAATTACGAATACTTATATTACTTCGTCCTACTTCCATTGAAATTGTCACTGGAATATCTAATATAGCATCCAGTTTACGCTTTTCTTCTCCGGTTATAGGCACATCATCTTCAGTTAGCTCTTCAAGCTCTACTGCTTCGGCTTTGTTAGATTCTTCAGCAGAAGCTTCAGCTTGTTCGTCTAAAGCCTCATCCCACATACTTAAATCTTCATCATTATCATTACTCATACCGCTCGCCTTAATTTCAATTCTTTACTGTATTTTGTTGTTTATAAGTCATCTTCTAGCAACTCAAGTTCTGCATCACTATCAAGGCGTTTACCGCCTTTAGTTAAAATAGTTAATTCAGACTTAACTGATTCTGGACGTTTAATTTTCTCTTCAATTTTCAATGCTATATTGTCTCGACTTCGACCTAATTTAGCTCTAAAAGTTGGTAAGTCTTCAATAAGCACTGTGATATGTTCAGGCATTTCTATTGGAATAATGTCACCTACCTGAAGATCCATGATTTGATTCAAGGGCAAGTCGACTTCTAAGAATTTAGTATTGAGGGACACAGGTACATCCATAATCTCATCACGCAATGCTTTAGACCAACGCATATCAGTGTCTTCTTTATCACTTTGCACACCAGCGTCTAATAGTTCTCTAATAGGTTCAAGCATCGAGTAAGGTAAGGCAATATGAAAATCACCTCCTCCACCATCTAACTCAATATGAAAAGAACTGATAACTACAACTTCTGTCGGGCTAACAATATTTGCCATAGAGGGGTTAACTTCAGAATCTAGGTATTCAAAAGATACATCCATTACTGGCGACCAAGCTTCTTTATAGTCTTCAAATATTAATTTCAATAACATTTGAATAATACGACGCTCAGTTGGCGTAAACTCTCTACCTTCAATTTTAGCGTGATATCGTCCATCACCACCAAAAAAGTTATCAACTAAAATAAAAACTAAACGTGCTTCCATTGTGATAAGGCCTGTGCCTTTCAACGGACGAAAACGCACCATATTCAAACTCGTTGGCACAAATAGGGTATGAATGTATTCACCAAACTTGATCATTTGAATGCCATTTATAGACACCTCAGCTGTTCGACGCATCATGTTAAATAGACTGATACGCATATGACGAGCAAAACGTTCGTTAACCATTTCCAAGGTTGGCATTCGACCACGAACAATCCGATCTTGAGAAGAAAAGTCATAGTCAGCACTGCCGTCTTCTCGCTCGGCAGAATCTTCAACTACTTCTTCTTCCTCAACATCATCAACACCGTGTAATAGCGCATCAATTTCGTCTTGGGATAATAAATCACTCACTCATCATTCTCTTTTTACTTATGATTAGCTTTTTAAAATAAATACTAACTTTCATTGGTCAAACCATTTATCTTTCATACTAAAATTTGTTCTAAGCACTTAAAATGTTTAATGCTACTGCATAACAAAACCGGTAAATAACACTTTTTCTATGGTGTTACTGCCTTCAACATCCTTCATCACCATTTGCACAGCAGCCAATGACTGCTGTTTTAACGCTTCTTTACCAGCACTGGTAGCTAAGTCGTCAGCATTAGCTTGAGAGAAGACATTTAACAAAGTACTTTCAATCAAGGGTATATGCATTTTTGCATTTTCTTCATTGTCAGCGCTCCTGACTAACAATTGCACTCGAATTTCAACAAAACGATCACGGGCGGCACCTGGAACATTAAAGCGGAATGGCCTTGGCATAGGCACATAGAGCGCAGTGCCAACAGAAGCACCTTGAGCTGCTGCTCCGCTATCGCTATCTTCAGCTGATGACTCACCTGTTGAGTCTGCAGCAGTTGCTTGTTCTGCTGGTGCAGCACTATCACCGCCCATAAAAAAGAAATATCCACCACCACCGGCAGCTAAAACAACGACGGCAATAATGATTATCATCATTTTCTTCTTTTTTCCGCCGCCATCTATTTCTAAGTCAGCTTCATTACCGTCTGCTTTGCCCTTTTCGTCAGCCATGAGTTACCTTTATTATTTTATCTTTGCATGTATTGTTAAACTATATCGTTGAATCTCATTCTAGCCAATGTGTTTTCGCCAACTTAGTGATATTTAGCCTAAATTATCTGCAATAATGTCGAAAGAATTACTTTTAAGCATAATAATCTATTGCCGTCGCTGCAGAATTAATCATCCTAGCCGACAAGTTATGTTCCACAACATCTGTTGCATCTGCAGAATTTGCCATAGAATTAAGAGAATTATTGTCAGCATTTTCTTCATCGTAAGCATCATCATCTGATTGCTGAGACTGTTGCTCAACATTAGTGTCGCCCACATCAACCCCTTGTTCAGCCAATAAATCTTTTAGCTTGTGCATGTTTTGCTCGAATGCTTCTTTAGCTTGCTGATTTTGCACTACAAAATTAACTGTCGCTTGCTCTCCTTGCATGTTTACTCTCACTTGCATATTCCCTAATTCAGGTGGGTCAAGGGTAATATCAAACTGTTGCAGTTTTTGCGAAATCATGAGCATGACTTTATCTTTTACCGCATCAGAGAAATCTCTTCTGAAAATAGCGATAGTTTCTTGATGGAGTTGAGTATTAGTTTTTTGGCTTTGCGAAATTTCTGTACTGCCAATTGGGTTGAAAACTTCGGCGACTTGCTGATCTATCATATCTTGAGCAATGCCAGCTGCTCGACTACTTGTATCAACAAAGTTTACGCTGTTAGAAAGAGCAGGACTAGGTTTAGCTATACCTTTGCTAACTGTTGCTGTATTTTCAATTTTATTAAACTCTTCACTTTGCTCAGTTAAATGTTCTACCGACTCTGCATTTAGTTGATACTGACTTTCAATAGTTACGTTTTGTTTTATTAAAGCTTCACCGGTTGCTTGAACTGGGCTACCAACAGCGAACTTTTTATTATTATTTGTCTGTTGAGAGGCCATTGTTGACATTAATTCCGTCGTTACTTTACCCAATGCTTTACTATCCAATATGGGTTGTATTGGCTGAGATAGTTTATCTTTTATTTTTCCATTAACATCAAATTGCTTTTTATCAGCATTTAACACTAATTTTTCAATCTCTGTTTTTGACGTTGTTTTTAGGTCTTCAAGTGTTTTGGTACTGTTTTCAAAGGTTGAAGTTTGTTGCATGACTTTGTCATTTGCAGTTGCTATTTGGCTTTTACTATTCAGCTTACTGTCACCTTGTAACTGCTTGGCAATATTTTGCATTGTCTCTGCCATTTTTTCTTTATCGGTTAATGCACTATTTCCCTGCTGTTCAATGTAAGCACCATTGGCTAAATTGTTATTCATAACAGCTTTATCGTTTATTGATAATTCACCCTTGAGTGTTCTTCCTATTAATTCAGCATTAAGCTTTTTACTCAGCTCATCAGCAGTGGTTTCATCACTAAAGCTATTGAGGTCGACATCATTGCTCTCTACATCAGCGTGAATTACATTATTCTTTTGTGTTGGTACTTGGTCATTGTTAATCTTACCTTTAGCTGAAGCTAATAAAGCTGCACGTATTGTTTCTTGCTCGCTAATTGCATCAACCACAGGTTCAGCTTCTGAGTTTATTGCTTGACTAACACTCGATAATTGGGCAACTAATTCGCTCGACTTTAACAAAAGCTGTGTATCATGCTTTGCTTGCCCCTGAGCAGATGCTTGAAGTTGAACGGCTGTTTGCTGCTTAACACCTGTTTCTTGCTGAACGATTGTTTGTGGTTGAACGGTTATTTGTGGTTGAACGGTTGTTTTCGGCTGAATAGATGCTTTTTCCATAGCTATATCTTCAACAAGATGATTGCTGGTTAGCGTTTTATCCGCTTTAAGCAAGAAGGACATTAACTTTTCTGAATCATTCATCTCCTTTGACTCTTGAATAGACTGCTCTTCAATCTGTTCACCTGCGTCTTTTTTGCCGCTGGTGGCAACTTCTGGTGTATTACTTGCCGACTCGTTGTCGACCGCAGCATTAGCTACCATATCAGCATCTACTGCACTTTCTTTTGCTGTTTTTTCAGCTGATTTTATAGCGCTCGTTTGAGGAGAATGATTGTCTATTTTTTTATTTTCAGCGCTTTGGCTATAATTATTAACTTCCTTGTTTTTAGCTAGTTGTGAGTCAATATGCTGTGAAAAGTCATCTGTAGGTGAAGTAGAAGAGCTCGCCAGTACTTCGTCTTTGATATCGACATTTTTCGATACATTAATTGGTAAAACATTGAGTTGGTGCATATTAATCCCAATCGTTAAAATCGATAATAATTTGAATGTGTAATGGAAAATATTTCTTTAGTTATATGAAACAAGCAATAAGTATTCCAATAAATTACTTGTGCAATTGTTGCGATGAACTTTTAACAGTTGGAAACTAAAAATTAGAATTACGTCGTAAAAATTGTTGAGTAGCAATTTCATCAAACATACTTTGTTCTTTTTTATCTGCTATTTTTGCTAACGCTTGTTTACGCTTATCACTAAGCATCTCAACTGCCTGAACTTTTTGCCTTTGCTTTAGCCAATGTTGTTTGCTTTGTGCAACTAGTGCTTTAGCTTGATGCATGGCTATTTTGACTTGCTCAGAGGCATAATCAAGTTTGTTAATAAAGGCGTGATAATGATTGTAAGTGGCGCTATCTAAACCTATTACTGATCGTTGACTCAAGCGAGACATGTACTCTAAGCGATAGTCTGCAACACTTTGCAAGCGGATTAAATTTTGCTGATAATCATTCTCAGCATTACGTAACGTATTGGCTGCTTGTTCTTCTTTTCCTTGTTCAAATTTTAATAAAGTTTCTAATTGTTTATTGTTATTTGCCGCCATAATCATTTCTCCTTAACTGAAGATAAACTGGTTAACCTGAAGCTACTTGGTTGGCATTTGCTTGGCTATTAGCCGTTGCTGCTGCGATGATTTCTTGCAGTTGCTGTATACTTTGTTCATAAGGTATAACTTCTTGAATTTGCTGTTGTAAAAAGAAGTTGATCACCGGTTGTACATTAATCGCTTGATCAATGCGAGGATCATTCCCTTTGGTATATGCACCAATAGCAATGAGATCTTTATTTTGCTGATAAAGCGCGTAAATTTGTTTAAGCTGACGGGCAAGACTTTGATGTTCAGGGCTGGCCACCATAGGCATAACCCGCGAAATAGAGCCTTCAATATCAACGGCAGGATAATGACCCGCATCAGCTAGTTCTCGTGACAAAACGATATGACCGTCTAAAATAGCACGAGCTGCATCAGCGATTGGATCTTGAAGATCATCCCCTTCGGTAAGCACAGTATAAAAGGCTGTAATAGAGCCCTGCCCTTCACCACCGTTGCCTGCACGCTCTACCAATTGTGGTAATTTTGAAAAAACCGATGGCGGATAGCCTTTTGTAGCAGGAGGCTCTCCTACAGCTAAAGCAATCTCACGTTGAGCTTGGGCATATCGCGTGAGTGAGTCTAAAAGTAATAGAACATTCAAACCTTGATCGCGGAAATATTCACTAATTTGTACTGCACTTTCGCAACCTTTTAAGCGCATTAAGGGTGAATTGTCTGCTGGTGCAGCAACGACTACTGAACGCTTTCGACCTTCTTCCCCTAAAATTTCTTCAATAAATTCTTTAACTTCTCGCCCACGTTCTCCAACTAAGCCCACGACAATTACATCAGCATTAGTACCCCGTGTCATCATGCCCATTAACACACTTTTACCAACACCAGAGCCGGCAAATAGCCCCATTCGTTGGCCTTTACCCACCGTATTAAAACTATTAATAGATCTCACACCAACATCTAAAGGCTCAGTAATAGCTCGACGTGTTAATGGATTGATTGGCTTGTTGTCGATTTTATAATCTTCATCGGTAGCAATTGGACCTTTACCATCCAATGGCTTACCAATACCATTGATTACTCTACCTAGTAGGCTCATTGATAAGGGTAAATGCAATCTTGTCGAAACAGGTAAAACTCGCGCGCCAGGAAGTACACCTCGCAAGCTTTCTTCAGGCATTAAGTAAGTAATCTCTTGCGCAAAACCGACCACTTCAGCGAGTAAATCACCATGGGCTGTTTCCACCAAACATTGGCTGCCGATATGTGCTTTTACACCCACTGCTTCAAGGGTTAATCCCACAACTCGAACCAAACGCCCAGCAACAGGTTCTTTAAAAGGATGAATAAAGTTTTGGCTGTTTTTTAATCGTTCGCTAATGCGTAGACTATCGACCATGTTGACCTTTAGATGATAAACACGAAGGAGAAAAATTCTGCTTACATGTCAAAAAAATTACTGATGTAAAGCATCTTGCAAGAAGGATTCCAAGACTTGTTTTAGGCGGGATTTCATCTGTAAATCAATATTTGAGGTGCTATTTTCAATTTGGCAGCTTCCTGGGCTTAATTGCGGTGCAGGAAGTAACTTCCAGCCACTTTCTTTAATATGCTGCTCGCCAAATTGTTGCTCAACTTGTTTAATATCATCAGGATTAAGGTAAATTTGAGTATTGGCTTCATTGCTTGGTAGCGATTTAATACCGGTATTAATCGCCGCCATTAAAATATCCGGGTTAGTCTTAGCTTCCTGTAATACCACTGCTTCGGTAAGTTGAACAACCAAATTTAGCAGCTGATCTTCAACATTCTTCTCAACACTTGCCAATGGTTTATCAAGTTGCTCAATTAAATTTTGCCAATTTTCGCCTAATGCATCTATTGTTGCTTTGCCTTGCGCTAACCCTTCTTCAGTACCTGTTTCAATGCCTTGTACTGTACCTTCTTCGATACCTTGGGCCTTACCTTCTTCGTACCCTTTAGTAAAACCTTCCTCTTTACCTTGGTTGAAGCCTTCTTCAAAAGCTGCTTGCCTTATTTCTTCAATTTCTTCAGCTGTTAAAGGCTCAGGCTCAGCTATTTCTTCTTCAGGTGGCTCATAACGCCAAGAGCTTTTTTTACCAAGGGCATTAGTACTCTTCTCTTGTTCCGCATTGGGCTTTTTTTGCACATTAGGTAATGACCAAACATCTAGCGTTTCTTGTTTGTCAGCTTTAATCACTTGCAGTGAGGATTTATTCATTTAGTTCACTCGTCAACTATCAAAAAAGGTTTTCAAGCCGTAGCCTGACTAACCAAGTATCTTATAAGAACTCATCACCACCACCACCACCGAGCATAATTTCACCTGCGTCAGATAATCGACGTGCAACAGATAAAATTTCTTTTTGTGCCACTTCAACTTCACTGACACGAACAGGTCCCATGGCTTCAAGATCATCCGCTAACATTTCTGCGGCACGTTTAGACATATTGCCAAGGAACTTCTCTTTCAACGCCTCATCAGCACCTTTAATTGCTTTCATGAGTGCATCTTGCTCGACATCACGTAAAATTGCTTGCATACCACGATCATCAACATCAGCCAAGTTTTCAAAGACAAACATCAAGTCTTGAATTTGTTGACTCATTTCTTCATCGCTTTCTCTCATAGAGTCCATCAGCATACCTTCCATGTTGGTGTCTAGGTAGTTCATGATATCTGCCGCCGCTTTCAAGCCGCCCATTTTAGCTGCCTGGGCACCTGCTTGTCCGGCAAATTGTTTCTCCATTATTTCATTAAGTTCTTGCAATGCCGCTGGTTGCACTTCTTCTAAGTTAGCAATACGCATCATTAAGTCTAAACGTACTTTTTCAGTAAATTGACTCATAATTTCAGCTGATTGTTCTGGCTCTAAATAGGACAACACAATCGTTTGAATTTGAGGATGCTCATTGCGAATAATATTGGCCACTTGCTTTGAATCCATCCATTTTAATGAGTCCAAGCCTTTTGAAGCGCCACCCATGACAATTTGATCGATTAAATTACCTGCTTTATCTTCACCTAAAGCTGCAGTTAACGCCTTACGAACGAAATCTTCACTTTGAAAACCGATCGTCGAGAAATTTTGAATTTCATGGATAAATTGCTTATGAACAGCAGTAATTTTTTCTTGAGTAAAATCTTCCATCGCTGCCATAACAGTACCCACTTGCTGTACTTGCTTTGGCTCAAGGTGTTTTAATATTTGCGCGGCATCTTCTTCAGACAAACTTAATAATAAGATTCCCGCTTTTTCTGCACCTTCTAACTTGTTTACATCAAAGCCCGCTGGAGCGGCGGCAAGTTCTCCGCCTACTTGTGTTTCATCACTCATCTTCGTTCAACCAACTTTTAACTACTTGCGACGATAATTCTGGTTCATTGGCCACTAAGGCACGAACCGCTTTTAATACATCTTCATCACGATGAAGATCGGGTAATTGTAAACTGCCATCTGCTGCAAAGCCAACATTGCCAGCGTCAAAATCAGAGGTCAACATATCCATGGTTTCATCGCCAAGATCAATATGACTATCAAGGGATTTATCGCCATAATCTTCCGGTGTTTGATCAGGGTAAATCAAGCGTTTCAGCATTGGACGAACGACTGCGACAATTAAGACAATAATCACTAAGGCACCCATAACCAATTTGAGTACCTTCATAAACCAAGGTTGTTCCCACATAGGCACTACTGCAACCGGACCAAAATCTGCTCGACTAAAAGGAATAGTAACGACTTCTAATACATCACCTCGCTGTAAATCAAAGCCAACACTGCCTTGCAATAAACGACGAATAGACGCTATTTCAGCGACGGTTCTCGGCTCTTTAGCAACACTTGCTGTTTGCGTTTCCGCACTGGCGTCACCATCACCGCCAGCATCTGATGGTGCTGCCCCTTGTACATAGTCTAATGCCACAGAAACACTGATTCGACGAATAACACCTGCCTGCTGTTTAGTATAACTAATGGCTTCGTCAAGCTCATAGTTTTTTGTAGACTCACTGTGTTTTCTGCTAGGGATACTCTTGTTTTGCTGGTTTCTGGCATTTTCAGGGATACTTGATTCAAGTGGTGGTTGATTAGTTAATGCGCCTGGAATGCCACCTAAAGCACCACCAATGCTATTATCTTCAACTTTCATTTCACTGCGAAGCGCCGGTAAATCAGAGTTATAACGACGCGCTGTCTCTTCGATATTGGTAAAATCCATGGTCACGTCAACTTGCGCGGTATAATTACCTAAGCCAACAATAGGAATAAGAATATTATCAATTTTCCCCATGTATTCTTGCTCACGTTTTTGCTCAATATCGAGCTCATTGCGTGAACGTGCAGAAATAGAGTTCTGGCTACCTGAATTTAATAATCGCCCATTTTGATCAGTAACGGTTACTCGATTGGGGCTTAAACCTTGAACGGCAGAAGCGATGATATCAACCACAGCATCAACTTCTTCTTCAGATAATAATCGTCCTCGTTGCATGGTAAGTACAACAGTTGCCGAAGGATTTTTCTCTCGGCGGGCAAAAATATTTTCACGTGGAATAGCAAGTAACACTTTAGCGCGAGAGATACTTTTCAATTGCTCTATTGTTTGCGCTAAACGTTGCTCTCGACCATACTTTAATCGTTCACGCTCTAACCGTTGACTTACGCCAAAGCCCATATCTTTCATTAAAATATCTTCGCCTTGCGAGGGCTCATTAGTTAAGCCTTCTCGAGCTAACAGTAATTTTACATTTTGATATTCATCGGTTGGCACTAATAAAGTGTTACTTTCTTGACGGTATTCGACTTTATTGGCATCAAGAAAATCCATGGTTTTAATTAATTGCTCTGTTGGCAATTTAGATAAAATTCGATAATCTGGTTCATTGGCAAGAATAATGACAAAAACAGCGATGGCTAAACAGATAGATAAAGCCACGACTAATGTTATTTGGCGAAGCACATCAGCATTACCTAATGCAGCTGAAAACCCTGATTTTTGTTCTTCCATAGCATTATCATCGCCAGCATCATTGGCAATCATTTCGCTACCACCATCAGTTGCTACCATTGCATTTGTATCAGCCACTTAACTTCTCCGCTTACTACTTTATTTTTGAATTTATTCGGAAACTTCTTTTATTCGAAACTTTCTACTTTCAACTCGTCACTTGTTAAACTGGCATACTCATTATTTCTTTATATGCTTCAACAAATTTATTGCGAACTTGTACTGCTGCATCTAGTGCTACGCCTGATTTAGCTGAAGCAACCATCACTTCAGCCAAAGTAACGTTTCGATCGCCCATCTCAAAAGCCATTTTTTTAGCACCGGTATCCTGCTGTAATTCATTGACTGTTTTGAGCGCATCAGTGAGCAAATTTCCAAAATCATTACTTGATGCGTTAATTTTAGCCGTAGGATTAACACCAGACATGCCAGGTATATCACCGCCAACAGTAGGTAGTTTGTTACCTGTAGCTTGCAGTGACATATTCTGCATTTGTGCAAATAAAGAATTTGTTTTAATGTCCATGAGCGTCTCACTTGTGTCAATTTTTTTGCTTAAAAGCAAAAAAGTTATCTATTACTAGTGATACTGCAAGCATGGTGCCAAAAAAGGCTAAGAATAGCGGAAGTTTCAAATGACAAAAAAACTCGAGCTACAAGATTTGTTACCCGAGATTATTTTAATTTATTTCAATAACTTATGGTTATTGTTGTATGACTTAACTTAAGCTGGTATCTGAATACCAGAATCACGCATGCGGGCAATTTTATATCGTAGCGTCCTCGGACTAATACCTAAGCGCTCTGCCACAGCTTTTCTACTGCCATGACAGGCTTGTAAAGTATCTAGAATGATTTGATGTTCTTGTATTTTTAACTCACTACCTAACTTATCATCCGGTGTTGCGACTTGCTCTGCTTCGTTAACATTAGCCGTTTCAAAATTTTCTATCATTAAATCACCCGCATCAATCACTTGATTAGCGTGCAAAATTAATGCGCGTTGAATAACATTATCTAACTCGCGAACATTTCCTGGCCAATGATAGGCGTTAAGCTTACTGCGAGCAGCCGGGCTAAACTCAGCAATCTGCTCGCCATTTCTTTGACAATAACAAGTAACTAAATGTTTTGCTAAAGGTAGAATATCATCTACTCGCTCTGCTAGAGGAAGCCAAGTTAATGGGAATACATTGAGGCGATAATATAAATCTTCTCGAAAGTCGCCTTTACTTACCGCTTCTTTAAGGTTGCGGTTACTGGTTGCTATGACTC
Organism: uncultured Colwellia sp.; assembly: GCA_913062815.1. Classification (GTDB taxonomy): domain Bacteria; phylum Pseudomonadota; class Gammaproteobacteria; order Enterobacterales; family Alteromonadaceae; genus Colwellia. The sequence continues at coordinate 148,636 of CAJXWZ010000003.1, forward strand.
GCACATCTAAATTAATGGTTTTTCTACCACCTAAACGTTCTACTTCACGCTCTTGCAATACCCTAAGAATTTTAGCTTGAAGTCCTAAATCCATTTCAGTAATTTCGTCTAATAAAATGGTACCACCCTGCGCTTGCTCAAATTTGCCTGGACACGCCTGAATTGCACCGGTAAAAGCGCCTTTTTCATAACCAAATAAAGTTGCTTCAAGCATATTTTCAGGAATAGCCGCACAGTTAATGGCCACAAATGACTGCTTTGCTCGAGGAGAGTTGTTGTGAACATATTGCGCAAGCACTTCTTTACCTGAGCCGCTTGGCCCAAGTACCATTACTGATGCTTCAGTTGTTGCTACTTTACGCGCTAAACTCAATAGCTCTATACTATTTTTATCCGCAACGACCGGTGCCTTATTATTAATTTCAGACGGCGGAATATATTGGCTAACCATATTAAGTAGCACTTCAGGGGCAAAAGGTTTAGCAATATAATTACAAGCACCATCTTTCATTGCTTGAACCGCATCATCAATAGTGCCATAAGCGGTCATTAATAAAACCGGCAATTTAGGTTGTTGGCTTTTTATACTTTTCAACAATGACAAACCAGACATCCCGCCCATTTGTACATCACTAACTACTATGTCTACCCTCTGGTTTTTTAACAATAATAAAGCAGTTTCAGCTGAGTCTGCTTCTACACATTGGTAATGTGCCAAAGTGAGAGTATCAATTAAAGCTTCTCGCAAGCCGGCATCATCTTCAACGACAAGTATTTTATGATGACTCATGTTAATTCTCCTGTACGTTAGTTTGTGTTGAGATTTCAGCTTGCGCTATAAGGGGTAACTTCAAACAAAAATGCGCCCCTTCCCCAACTTTGCTTAAATAATTAACTTCGCCTTGATGTGCTTCAACCACTGATTTAACAACGGCGAGACCAAGGCCTGTACCTTGGCTGCTTGAGGTATAAAATGGCTCAAATATTTTAGCAATATTTTCATCGTTAATACCTGGGCCATTATCTTTAACACTGATGTAAACGGCGTCATTCTGGTTATATACTTGAATGTTAATAGTGGCTTGTTTTGTCTTTGATGAACTAGTCGCTTGTAGTGCATTATGAATTAGATTTTGAATAGCACCGGTTAAGGCATTTCTATTTGCCAATATATGATGCTCATCGGCAAACAAATGCGTATTGACCTGTGCATTTGCTTTATTTATTAATGCATCCATCGCTTGTATTGAATCATTAATAAGTTCATTGACTGATAACGACTTAACAACTTGCTCATTGCCACTTTTAGAAAATAACAGCATGTCATTCACTTGCTGTTCTAAATCATGTAAACGCGAACTTAATTTTTCTTGAAAAGTTCCTCGAGCACTATCGGATAACTTTCGGTTAGATAGATTAGCACTGTAAAGCATTGCCGCAGATAGCGGTGTACGAATTTGATGTGCTAATGTTGACACCATTCGCCCAAGTGAAGAAAGGCGTTGCATCTGACCTACTTTATCTTGTAATAAACGTGTTTCGGTTAAATCAGTGATCATAATAAGTTGACCTGGCTGATCACCTAAACTCGCTATTTCTAACTTAACTCGTCGGCCATCTTTTAAGGACACTTCATGCCAATCATCTGCTCTTGGCTTAAATGATCGAGCAATAACATTAAACCAGAGCTGTCCTAAAATAGGCTCGTCTAGTAAACCTCTCGCCACTTTATTAATTTTTACGACAATGCCATTGCCATCAAGCATTACTAAGCCTGTTGGCATCATTTCAATAAGTTGATCGGCCATTTGAGATTGATTAAGCAGTGAAGATTGCTGCTGATCTCTTTGCTTTAAATCAATGCTGTTTTTTTGTAATTTAGGAAACTGGTTAGCAAAGGAAAACTCGGATATGGCTTGATTTCTTCTGTCATTATTTTTCAATAATTGCGCACGTAACGTCGCTAGCTCACCTGGAAATGCCTCTTTCTCTAAGGTAGCGTTGTCTACTGGTGACTTAGCCAGAGGAATGTTAACTGGGTTAAAACCGTTATGAGCAATAAAATGCTGTGCTAGTGCCATAAAACCAATATCCAAATAAAATTTATTTCACATTGGATAAAGCATTTAGCATGCCATAGTTTTTATTCTTTATTTTTAGTGACTTAGAGTAAAAATAAAGAATGGTAATCTGTCAAAATATTGGCTAAAGCAAAGTTTAAGAAAGACAATTTTTTATAAGAAACGGCTAGGCGGGCTTTTGTAAATCATATTTGCGCATTTTCTCAACCAGGGTTGTTCTACGCATACCCAGTGTTTCTGCCGCACGGGCAACAACATAATCATGTTTGGTAAGCGACTGCGAGATTAGCGATACTTCAAGTTCAGCCAAATGTTCTTTTAAATTCAAGCCTTCATCAGGTAATAGACCTGAATTTGAACCGTTCTCATCAGCTTGTAATGCTCGCAAAACGGTTGCATCATCAGTGATATCGTTCTCATCATCATCGTAATCAAAACCAGCAAATAATTCATTAATTGCATCTTGCTCTTGTAATTCTTCGGGGTACTCTGGGGTGTATGCTTCGACATCAATATGCTGATATTTATTAGGCAGTTCTGCCACATCAACAATTTGATCACCATACATAATCAACATTCGCTCAATAAGGTTGGATAATTCACGTACATTTCCATGCCAAGCATGCTCCATTAACGACTCAATTGCTTTTTCAGTAAAGCGAACGGTTTTATCTTGCTCATGTTCGAAGCGAGTTAATAGCTCTTTTAATAACAATGGAATATCTTCTTTTCGTTCACGCAATGCTGGCGTTTCAATTGGGAAAACATTTAAGCGATAAAATAGATCTTCACGAAAGTCTCCCGTTTTGATCATATCTTCAAGATTTTGATGCGTCGCCGCAATAATTCTCACGTCGGCTTTTAAGCTTTTACTTCCACCTACGCGCTCAAAAGTACGCTCTTGCAATACGCGTAAAAGTTTTACTTGCATTGGCTGAGGCATATCACCAATTTCATCTAAAAATAATGTGCCACCTTCTGCTAATTCAAAGCGACCTTTGCGTGATGAAATGGCGCCAGTAAATGCGCCTTTTTCATGACCAAACAATTCACTTTCTAATAACTCTGCAGGAATAGCGCCGCAGTTTATCGGTACAAACGTAGCTTTAGCACGCGCTGATAAATTATGAATATTTCGAGCTACCACTTCTTTGCCTGTACCTGACTCACCTAACACCAACACGCTAGCAGGGGTTTTTGCCACTTGTTCAATTAAAAATCGTACTTCGTTCATTGGTTTACTCGTGCCTACTAATGAGCGAAATAAGGCACTAGAGCTTAACTTCTCCCCTGCTCTGGGTAGTTTATTATGATATTGATGGCAATGATGAATCAACTCTGTCAATTGAGCATAGTTTAAAGGGCTACTTAAACTTGCTATAACATTTACATAGCCATTCAAGGCGTTAGCATCAAGCACATCATGCAGTAGAAAAGGTATTTTAGGGTTACTTTTGATAAGCGCTGCTGTTGCGGATGATAAATTGCCCGCTAAAATCACCGTCAGTAAATGTTCACTTTCTTTAAAAGCTTCACTCGCTTGCTCTTGAGTACATTGAATGAAATGTTCTCCCACAAATGACAACACTGTTGCCATTTGGTGAGCTCTACTCACATCATTATCAATAATAAGGATCTGTTTGTGACCGGTTAAATGCATAGTACTGCTCATGGATTATAATAATAGTTTAAGCTAAGGTTGATTCTAGCGGCTTAAACTAAATTGGCAACAAACTTTTGACACTGGCCCGTCATTTAATTGACTTTATTCAATTTTCAATAGTTTTTTGCTTGTTTTTAAAGCACATAAGGCTTTTTACAGTTGCTAGATGAAATTGCTATTGCACTAAGTGTTTATTTATCAGATAGTAATAGTGAGCCAAATATTTACTCTTTTTCATTTGGCCTACTAGTTGCATACATCATAAGTTGTATGACACACTTTTAATTGAATTGAGTAATATCATTATGAGAGCATCAATAAAGAAATATAGAAATGCCAATGCTGACAACGTAGCTGATGCAGATCCTCATCAACTAATTAGCATTATTTTTAAACATATTTTAGCAAATATTGCTATAGCAAGCGGTGCTATTACAAGAAATGAAATAGAAAATAAAGGTAAATGCTTAACGAAAGCAATAGCATTAGTTGGTGAGCTACAAGATAGTTTAGATATGGAGCAAGGTGGTGAAATTTCGTCAAGCTTATTTGATTTATATGACTATGTTGTTCGTTGTCTGGTGCAGGCAAACTTAGAGAATGACTGTGAAAAATTAGACGAAGTTAAAGGTCTTATCACTGAGGTGAAAGAAGGTTGGGATGCTATTCCTGCAGAAAAGAGAGCTAAACCTGCCTAGTTATGTTTCAAGATCAATGTTCATTAGTTAATAGAGATTAAAGGTTTTACCCATGAACAATATTGAACGTGATATAGACTTTATTATAATAAAAACACAACAGCTTTTTAGCATTATAGAGCAAAAAAAATATCCTTTACTTGAAACTAAAGAACTGATTAGACAGCAACTCATTGAACAATTCTTTTTAGACTATACCGAAGATGAAATTGTCGTCGTTAGCGAAAAATTACAACAATTAGTAGAACTTTCCACAAAAGTGACCGAACAGTGTGAAAGTATTTTTGCACAAACTAAACAAGATATTCTCAAAGTAAAACAAGTAGATAAAATTAAAAAAGCCTATAAATAAACATTTAAGAAATATCTATTTACCTCCCCTCTCTATTTTGTATGAATTTAATACAAAATAAATTAAAGACTTCTTAGTTTATGCCGATATAAACACATTGGATTCATGGACTCGATTACTTTTATGGCATTATCGGTAAATACAAATATTGGCAGCTTATTTGGGCAGCGTATGCTAAACAAAGCGACTAATCATCAAAGTGTTGCCATGGAGCGGTTAAGCTCCGGTTTGCGAATTAATAGTGCTCGAGATGACGCTGCAGGGCTTTCTATTTCCAACGGTTTTACCTCTCAAATTAGAGGAACAAATCAAGCGATAAGAAATATTAATGATGGTATTTCGGCTATTCAAACCAGTGATGGCGTTCTTGGCTCAGTTGTTAATAACTTACAGAGAATCAGAGAGTTATCTGTTCAAGCTGCCAATAGTACTAATTCTGCGTCAGATAAAAAAGCTATTGCTGCTGAAGTTGATGTATTAATTAAAGAAATAGACTTTGTGACTTCTACTACTGCATTTAATGGTAAAAATTTATTTGAACGCGGAGATTTACCTGCATGGGTTGATGAAGAACGCCAATTTAATGTAGACCAAATGTTTGGTAATTGGTTAGCAGAGTCTGAGCGCATGATTGAAAGCGCCTATGGATTAAAGGCTGATGGCAAAGAAAATCTTAGTATTGTTTTTGATGACGACCCTAACAGCGAGTTTGCAGCAACTGTTAGCTATAATGCAGCAAATGATGATAGTTTAAGCAGAGCAACACAACAAACTCTCACTCTATTTACCAAAGCGTTCCCAATAGGAAAGGCACCTGATGGAGGTTCTACACCTAATTTTAGTGATAGAACCATTGCTCATGAAATGGTGCATGCTGTTATGGGGCGTACTATGGATATGGACTCATTAGAAACTTGGTTTAAAGAAGGTGCGGCTGAACTTATTCATGGCGCAGATGAGAATGTGCTTAACCAATTAATCGCCGAAGATGACACTACCAGCCATTTTAGTGCTGTCGACAGAAACAACTATGCCACTGATAATACCTTTTTTAGTGCTTGGGATAGTACAGGTAAACATTACTCACAGGGTTACGTTGCCGTGAGGTTTTTGCACGATGACATTGTTGCTAATGGTGGCGATGGTCTTAAAGATGTAATGAGTTTTTTAAGTGATGAAGATAACCTTGCAGGTGGATTAACTTCACTTAACGATGCGTTAGCCCAACTCAATACCGATGGCTTAACATCCTATGCAACAGATGCGGCATTTAAAATAGCCTTTACTGCAGGAGCAGATAATTACATTCAAACGTTAAATTTATCTAATGAAGATACCGGTGCTATAGGTGGCTTGGACGTTGATGGTGGCGTAGAAAAAACGGCTGAGTCAGTGGTTGATAATAGTAATATATTTTTATCAACGGATCCTTTAGAAGGCTATAATAATGTCACGGTTGATAGCTCTGGCGTAGTAAATCCTTTACTCGCTAATTTATATAACATGAAAGTTGGCTCAGAAAGCGACCATAATCTTGAGCTAAGCTTTTTTAGAGTTGATTCAAATGTGCTTGGACTGAATCAACTTGATATTGAAACAGATGCAACAGGTGCTATTAACCTTGTTGACAGAGCTCTAGGTTATATATCTGACCAAAGAGCAAACTTAGGTGCCATTGCTAATCGCTTAGCGAGTACCATTACCGTTAATGAAAGTGTTAGCCAACTTGCAAGTATTAGCCGCTCGCGAATTACTGATGCCGACTTTGCTGCTGAAACCTCTCAATTAAGTAAACAACAAATTCTACAGCAATCTTCTAGTGCTATGATTTCTCAAGCCAATAGTAGTATCTCGAGTGTATTGAGTCTACTTTCATAAAACTTAAACAATCTAAAAACCCCTTTCAGGCATATTTTTTGCTTTATCTTGAAAAGACTTTCTAATAACTTACATTACTTTAAGATAATAACCTTGAGTGTGTTGTAGAATAATCTTTAAAGGATATTAATGAAACCTATTATATTTGTGTGCGGACACAGAAAAGGCGGTACATCCATGTTCCACAATTTATTTGATGGTCATAATGATGTTAGCGTTTACCCTGTCGATTTAAATATTCTTTATGGCTATTTTCCGCAATTTACTCAAAACTCTTATTCTGTTGAGCAATTAAAAGAAAGACTCAATCGAGTTATATTTGAAGATCTCCAAACTATCCCAGCCCTTCAGGGGAAAGTAAACTTTCGAGCTTTTAAATCACTGTTTTATGAAAAAGTAAGTCAACACAATTTAAATGATATCGACTTGGTGATGACTAGCCTACTTGAGAGTTACTCAGAAACGCACACAAAAAACAATTACTTTAAATATCATTTATTTAAAGAGACAAGTATTGAGTTATACGCTCAAGAGCTGGCCGAAAAATTTCCAAATGGAAAGTTTCTTCATTTAATTAGAGATCCCCGAGATAACTTTGCATCAATTAGTTCAGGTTTAGATACTAAATATCAAGGATATGGGGACTCTAAAAACTCCTTAATGTTTAGCATGATAAACAGGGCCTTATACGGATTTAAGATGGCGGCAATAAACAAGCAACTCCTTGGCGAAAATCGTTACAAAGTTGTACGTTTTGAAGATTTAGCTTCAAATCCAAAAAGTGTCATGACTGATGTATGCCAATGGCTAGAGATTCCATATCAAGACTGCCTAACAATACCTTCAATTTTTGGAGAGGTAAATCAAGGTAACAATTTTGAAGATATTAAGTTTAATAATGTTAGTAGTGAGAATGTTGGTAGATGGCGTGAAAGAATTAGCACTGCTGATGCTGCTCTTATTGAGCTAATGTTTAAAGAGGAAATGTTAACTTTTGACTATCAGTTACAGAGCAGCGATGCTGAAAAAGCAAATAGTATAGGTGAGTTTTACAAATGGATGAATTATAAATATTTATATCACGACAGATTTACTAGCGAGTAAGTGCATAATGAAATCGAATAAAAATGCTATCGACATGATGGAAGTGCTACAAAAAATAGCGCCATTAAACAGGACACTTGCTAGTAAAGAAACAGATCAAGCCTTAAAGGTTGTCCAAGAATATTTACCTGGCTCAACAATTAAAGGCTTTACTTGTGGCTCTAAAGTATGGACTTGGCAAATACCTATGCGCTGGGAAGTGACCAAAGCAACAATAATTGCTGACGGTAAAGTTCTAGTTGATTTTGATTGGCACGTTTTACATTTAGTAAACTACTCACAATCATTTTCTGGCACTATATCAAAGGAAGAGCTACTAGAACATTTACACTCTGATCCGAAGCACCCTGAGCAAATTCCATTTGTTTTTAGCTTTTACGAGCCTAAATGGGGATTTTGCATTCCACACTCATGGATGGAAAAGTTTACTTACGATAGCTACGATATAGAGATTGAAACTGAATTTGAACAAGGTGATATGAATGTTTTAGAGTACTTTTTACCTGGAGAATCACAAGAGACCATTATTTTTTGCAACGACATTTGCCACCCATCGCAAGCAAACGACTCATTAACAGGCCTTGTCGCTGCAATGAATATAATGTCTGAACTAAAAAAAAGAACGAAACGTAAGTATTCTTACCTATTTTTAGCTGTACCTGAAACTATTGGTAGTATAGCCTACTTAGCAAACAACCCCGATGTAATAAAGAATGGTATATATGGTATTGTTTGCGAGATGCTAGGCACAGATGGGCCTTTAGTTGGTCAACAAAGCAGAAGTAATGATTATCTAAATTTCATTATGCAGCAAGTTTTAAACGAATCAGGCTTAATTTACTCTACAGTACCCTTTTTAAAAAGTGTTGGTAATGACGAGAAATCATTAGATGTTCAAGGGGTTGATATACCAACTATTTCTATTACTCGCTATCCTTATAAAGAATATCATTCAAGTGCAGATAACATAGACTTAATCTGCTCTAAAAAACTTAATGAAGCAAAAGATATAATTTTAGGCGTTGTTGATTATTTAGAAAAAGATTATTGCATACAAATGAATCATCCTGGGCCTGTTTTTCTATCAGGCTATGACCTATACCCTGACTGGCGCAGTGACCCCAAGCTAGAGCAGTACTGGTTATCTTTCATTGATGTTATGTATGGCATCAATGACAAACAATCAATTATCGAGCTGGCACTATTGAATGAAATTCCTATAGAGAATTTTTTTTACTGGACAGATGCTTTTTGTCTCAAGAACTTAGCAAGCCAAAAACCGCATGTCATAAATAAAAAATAATTTATCCATACGACCTCTACTGCCTTAATTTCATGAATAAAAATAATCTTTGGGCATGTTTATTGCTTTATTATGCTTTATTATAAGTTAAAGTATATTTTAACTTTAACAATAAAAGTTAAACTGTTTGGAGACAAGTATATGTTTACTAACAAAACCGTTTTAATCACCGGTGGAACAGGCTCTTTTGGGAAAAAATATGTCAAAACACTGCTTGAACGTTATTCCCCCAAAAAAATAATTATTTTTTCTCGTGATGAATTAAAGCAATTTGAAATGCAACAAGACTTTAATCAGCCTTGCATGCGTTATTTTATTGGCGATGTTCGCGACAAAGAACGTTTAACACAAGCTATGAATGGTGTTGATTTTGTTATACATGCGGCAGCATTAAAACAAGTGCCAGCTGCTGAATATAACCCGATGGAATGTATTAAGACAAATATCAAAGGAGCTGAGAATGTTATCTCTGCAGCCCTTGCTACTGATGTTGAAAAAGTTATTGCGCTTTCTACTGATAAAGCTGCAAATCCCATTAATTTATATGGTGCGACCAAACTTGTATCAGACAAACTTTTCGTTGCCGCTAATAATATCTCTGGAGGACACAAGACTACATTCTCAGTAGTACGATATGGCAATGTTGTCGGCTCTAGAGGCTCGGTAGTACCTTTCTTCCAAAAGTTGATTGATGAGGGAGCAACCGAACTCCCTGTTACCCATGATGAAATGACTCGTTTTTGGATTACTTTACAAGACGGTGTCGATTTTGTTTTAAAGAACTTTGAGCGCATGCTAGGTGGTGAAATTTTTATTCCTAAAATTCCTTCTATGCGAGTATTAGATTTGGCTAAAGCCATGGCACCTAACTTAGCAATAGAAATAATCGGCATTCGTCCTGGCGAAAAGTTGCATGAAATTATGTGTCCTGCCGATGACTCTTATCATACCTATGAATATGATGACCATTTTGTTATTGCACCAAGTATTATTTTTTCAAGTCGCAGTAATGATTTTACTATCAACGCTATCCATGAAAAAGGTAAGCAGGTTGAAGCTGGCTTTGAATATAACTCCAAAAACAATAGTGAGTTTTTATCGCAAGATGGTTTATTAAATTTCAACACGTTAGCTGAGCTTTGAGCCTCAATGAGTTCAAAAATGATCCCCTACGGTAAACAAGATATTAGCCAACAAGATATTGATACTGTAATACAAGTATTAAAATCTGATTGGTTAACTCAAGGCCCACAAGTTCCATTATTTGAACAGACTTTGGCTACAAAGTGCTCTGTGGGATATGGTATTGCAGTGAACAGCGCTACTTCTGCATTGCATATCGCTAACCTCGCTTTAGGCGTTGGTAAAAATGATGTTGTTTGGACAAGTCCAATAACATTTGTAGCAACAGCAAACAGTGCTCTGTATTGTGGTGCCAATGTTGATTTTGTTGATATTGATTTGAACTCTGGCAATATGTCAGTAAAAGCTTTACAAGAAAAGCTGCTCTGGGCAAAGCAACATAATTGTTTACCTAAAGTGGTTATTCCTGTTCACTTAGCGGGCCAGTCATGTGATATGGAAGCAATCTATGCTCTTTCAAAAGAGTATGATTTCTCACTCATTGAAGATGCCTCTCATGCTGTAGGAGGTGAATATCAAGGAATGTCGGTGGGCTGCTGTCAATATAGTGACATTACAATATTTAGTTTTCATCCAGTAAAAATAATAACCTCCGCAGAAGGTGGTATGGCATTAACCAATGATGCTGAACTTGCTAAAAGGATGAAACTTTTTCGTAGTCATGGTATTACTTCAAATAACAATGAAATGACAGAGCCAAGCCATGGTCCTTGGTATTACCAACAAATTTCGCTTGGCTTTAATTATAGAATGACAGACCTTCAAGCTGCCTTGGGATTATCGCAGTTGTCACGAATTGATGAATTTGTCGATAAGCGTAATGCATTAGCTAAAGTCTATGATGTGGCTTTTTCAGGCTCAAGTATCAGAGTGTTATCCCCAGTAGAGAATCGAATTTCAGCCTACCATTTATATTTAATTTTATTACCTGATGTAAATAAAGAAAAGCACAAACAAGCCATTGTTACTTTAAGAGAACAAGGTATTTGCGCCCATGTGCACTATATTCCTGTGCATTTACAACCTTATTATCAGCAACTTGGTTTTAAGGCTGGAGATTATCCCATTGCTGAGCAATATTACCAACGGGTTATATCATTACCTTTATTCCCTAAACTAACCTTAAAAGAACAGTTATACATTATTGAACAAGTGAAAAACTTAATATGAGGCTTGCACTTGGCACAGCACAGTTTGGTTTAGACTATGGTGTAAGCAATACTCAGGGACAGGTACACCCAGATGAAGTAAAAGAAATTTTAACTTTTGCAAAACATCAAGGTATCAGTTTACTTGATACTGCTCCGGCATATGGTGGCAGTGAACAGGTCTTAGGCCAAAGTTGTATCACAAGTCAATTCGAAATTATTAGTAAAATACCAGCTTTAGAAAATGCTAATGCCAACATTGAACAATATGTAAAGACCAGCCTTGAAAAATTAAAGCAAAAGAAGCTCGCTGGTATTTTATTTCATCATGTTGAAGATGTTATGTCTCTTTCTGAAGGAAGAAAGCGCTTCAAAGCTTTAACAGACATGAAGTTAAGCGGTAAAATAGATAAAGTAGGCATATCTGTTTATACGCCAAAACAGCTGGATTTTTGTCTTAAAAACCACCCTGTAGACATTGTTCAATTACCACTAAACTGCTTAGATCAACGTTTTATAAGTACCGGACAACTAGATGAATTAGCAGAGAGAAACATTGAAGTTCATTGTCGCTCTATTTTCTTACAAGGTTTGTTATTAATGGACTTTAAACACCTGCCTGCTTACTTTGAGCCTTTTAAGCATTACTTTAAACATTTTTTAGATACTGCTGAGCAATTAAAAGTGTCCACCTTAAGTTTAGCATTAGCGCTTGGTTGCCAACAAAGTAGTATTAGTTCAATTGTTGTTGGTTGCTGCAGTGTAAATCAATTATCAGAAATAATTACAGCCTACAAACTAGCAGCGAATATTGATGAAGATTTATCTTCCCTCGCTTGTGAAGATGTAAAATTACTCATTCCTAGCAATTGGCCTTAAGGAAGTTAACTTATGAATAAATCACTACTTGATGATAAGAGTTTTTTAGAGAATGATAATATTTATCTTAGGAATGTTAGCTTAGACGATGTTAACGACAGTTATTATCAATGGTTAAATGACCCACAAGTTAATCAGTTTTTAGAAACACGGTTTGTTGTACAATCAAAAACTAAAATTGCGGAGTTTGTTACCAGTAAAGATGGTAACTCTGACGAAATATTATTAGCTATTTGTGATAAAAAGCATGACTTACATATTGGTAATATAAAGCTTGGCCCCATCAATTGGTACCATCGCCGTGCAGAGATAAGCTTGTTAATTGGCAATAAATCCTATTGGGGTAAAGGAATTGCGACCCAAGCTATCGAGCTAATTAGTCAGTTTGCCTTTCAAACCTTGAACTTGAATAAAATAATGGCTGGTGCCTATAAAAATAACACTGGTAGCATTAAAGCTTTTCAAAAGTGTGGTTATAAAATTGAAGGTGAAGTCGAAGATTATGTTTTAGTGAATAACCTTGGTGTTGCATTAGTTAAACTTGGCATCACCGCTAAGCAATTTTCACAGCGTTAAAAAGTGAATTATAATCATGAGCATTAATGTCATATTACAAGCAAGATTTTCATCCTCTCGTCTTCCAGGGAAGGTATTAAAAAAAATTGTTAACAAGCCTATGTTAGCACTTCAGATAGAACGGATAAAAGAAGCGAAACTAATTGATAAGATCATTGTCGCTACAAGCGTTAATAAGGATGATGATGCTATTGAGGAATTATGTAGAAAGTTATCTATTTCTTGTTATAGAGGTAGCTTAGATGATGTATTAGATCGTTATTGGCAAACAAGTAAACAATTTCCTAGTCGGCACATAGTGCGTCTTACCGGTGATTGCCCATTAATTGAACCTTGCATAATTGATCAAGTCATTACTTTGCACCTTGCACAAAAAGCGGATTACACTAGCAATTGCTTTACACCTTGTCTACCTGATGGACTCGATGTTGAAATATTAACTAAAGCCGCTTTAGGAAAAAGTTGGCAACAAGCTGAAAAGCCCTCTGAACGAGAACATGTGACACAATACATCCTTAATAATGAAGAGTTATTTAATTTTGCAAATTATCAGCACACACCAGACTTATCTATGCATAGATGGACGGTTGATGAGCCTGAAGACTTTGAGTTAATCGATAAAATTTATCAACATTTTTACCCAAACACCTCACACTTTACCATGGAAGACATACTTGATTTGCTTACAAAACAGCCTACATTGAACGATATAAACAAAAAATTTAACCGTAATCAAGGTTTAGCAACTTCCAAAGTATTAGATAGGGAACAAGGCTATGACTAAATACTTCAGTCAATCAGAACATTTACTTGAGCGAGCCGAACAAAGTATTCCGTTAGGTTCACAAACATTTAGTAAATCTAAAACTGCCTATCCTTTTGGAGTTTCACCATTTTTTATTGAACGTGGCAAAGGTTGCCAAGTATGGGATGTTGATGATAACCAATACACTGATTTTGTCAGTGGTTTATTATCAGTTTCACTAGGGTATTGTGATGCGGATGTTGATGCCGCGGTAATAGAGCAATTAAAATCTGGCGTCACTTTTTCACTGCCTCATAAATTAGAGATGGAAGTTGCTGAAATGATCATTGATATGGTGCCATGTGCCGAAATGATTCGTTTTGGTAAAAACGGCAGTGATGCAACTTCTGCGGCAATTCGTTTAGCTAGGGCTTTTACACAAAATGAGCATATAGCAGTTTGCGGATATCATGGTTGGCAAGATTGGTATATTGGTTCTACTACTCGTGATTTAGGAGTGCCTGTAGCAACTAAAGCGCTGACTCACAGTTTTCATTACAACGATATAGCATCATTAAAAAACATATTAAGCCAGAATAAATTTGCAGCCATTATTATGGAGCCGATGAATGTGGCTTACCCAGAAAATAACTTTTTACAGGAAGTTAAAAGTCTCTGTCATCAACATGGTGCATTACTGATTTTTGATGAAATGATCACAGGCTTTCGCTTCGCTCAAGGAGGCGCACAAGCGTTATTTGGAGTTACACCAGATTTAGCTACTTTTGGTAAAGGTATGGCTAATGGTTACCCCATTTCTGCAGTCGTTGGTCGTAAAGATATAATGATGCTAATGGAAGACATTTTCTTTTCAGGAACTTTTGCCGGAGAAACCTTGTCACTTGCGGCAACAAAAGCTGTATTAACTAAAATTAACACTAACGATGTGCTACCTCATATTCATAATATAGGCAAACAGCTAATGAAAGGCCTACAACAATTACTTGCTGATATGGGTAACCCTACTTGGCTTAAACTTTGCGGTCACCCTAGTTGGTCTTTCCTACAGATTTTAGACTGCACGCATTATTCTAGTTGGCAATTAAAGTCGTTATTTTTACAAGAAATGGCGCAAAAAGGCTTTTTGCTCGGCGGCGGTCATAACCTCAATTATGCCCATCAATTTAAAGATATTGAAGATTTACTAATCGCTTATAATGAAGTACTGCCTTTAATTGCTGAAACTATTAAGCAACGAAATTTTGATGACATTTTTCACGGTAAGGTACTAAAACCTTTATTTAAGGTCCGCTAATAATGACTAAGGCTCAAAAAGTGCCAGCTGAAAATAGCACTTGGAAGGCAACAGTAGCTATTCGAGTTGATGCGTCTACTCGAATGGGCTCAGGTCATGTTATGCGCTGCTTAACTTTAGCAAGCAAATTAATATCTCAAAATCTAAGAATCATTTTTTTAACCAAGAATCATCAAGGAAATTTAAATCACCTCATTGAACAACAAGGTTTTGAATTAATAAAACTATCGGCGCCAGTAGAAAGTATAGAGGCACAAATAGATGATAAATTATGGTTAGGTTGCAGTTATCAAGCCGATGCCCAAGAATGCTTGCATGCTCTTACAGGCCTTAACATTCATTTGCTAATTATTGACCACTACAGCTTAGATCATCAATGGCAGGCTATTCTTAAAGACAAACTCAATAGTGATTTGAACAAACAGTACTCTACTAAATTTATGGTCATTGATGATCTAGCCAACCGTAAGCATCATTGTGATATTTTATTAGATCAAACTTTAGGCCGTATCCCCCAAGACTATAAAGAGTTAACTCCTCATCATTGTCAGCTTCTATTAGGTAACGAATTCATTATGCTTCGTGATGAGTTCGAAGGTAGCCGGATGAAAGCAGAATCAATAAGAGAAAAAACATCAGAAATAAAAAACATACTCATCACTATGGGAGGTACTGATCCAGATAATATTGCTGAAAGTGTATTAAATTGGTTGATTAAGTTTCAGAAACTTAATTCAAACATTCAAATTACTTTAGTTGCGAATAAAACTTCCACTTTCTTTGACAAGTTAAAATTGATCGCTTGTAACCATAAGTGGATCAGCATAGTAAGCAATCCACAGTCAATGGCAAATTTAATGCTAAAGGCAGAAGTAGCTATAGGTTCTTCAGGAGCTACTGCGTGGGAGCGTTGTTGTTTAGGTTTACCTTGCATATCGATTATTAGTGCAGATAATCAGCAGTTCTTAAGTGAAAAACTTTCTAATGCTGGCGCTATTATTAGTCTTGGTCACTTCTCAACAATAAACTATACAAGCTTTATAAAAGCTATTACACAAATATTAATTGAAAAAGACACTTATACAAATATGGTAAAAAACTGCTTTGCTTGTTGTGATGGTCTTGGGGTAAATAAAGTTATTACTGCAATTTTAGACAATATTTCAAATGATACATCACTTATTGAAGCCAATTATGATGATTGCCAAGTGCTATTTGATTGGCAATCAAATATCAAGATTAGAAAATACTTTAACAATCCTAAACCCGTTGAATGGAAAAAACATTGTCAATGGCTGAGCTGCACATTAGATGACGCAGATAAATATTTGTATATGATTAAACTAAACAATCCTTTTAACGAAACAGCTAAACCTATAGGTATGCTTAGATTAGATTTAATCAAACATTCTCAATGTAAAATAGATGCAAAATGGGAAATTTCGATCATCATAGATCCTGACTATCAAGGAAAAAAAATAGCAGCTAAAGCAATAAGTAAAATTCCATACTCTTTTTTAGAACGAGGTATTATTGCGCAAGTACATAACAACAATATTGCTTCTCATAAGTTATTTTTACGTGCAGGCTTTAAGCAAATATCAGAAACAGTCTATTGTATAAAATTGGATGCGAACTTAGGAGTTAACAATGGCTAACTATATTGTCGCGACTATTCACCCATGGAATATTGAAGCTTTCGAAATTTACAGTAAAAAACTGAGGGGCAACTGGCATATAATTACCAACAAAGACGACTTTACTAATGAAGTTATCAGTCGTATTAATCCTGACTATATTTTTTTTCCTCATTGGAGTTGGCCAGTGCCTAGTAGCATATTCAACAATTGGTCTTGCGTTTGTTTCCATATGACTGATGTTCCATTCGGTCGAGGTGGAAGTCCACTTCAAAATTTAATTATGCGGGGAGTGACGAAAACCAAAGTGTCAGCCCTACAAATGATAAAAGAGTTAGATGCTGGGCCTGTGTATTTAAAGTACCCTATGGACCTTACTGGTACAGCAGAAAGTATTTTCAAAGTACTATCCATGACAGTGGCCGATATGATTGAAGAGATTGTTAATACTACCCCTAAACCAATCGAACAATCAGGTGACCTTGTTTACTTTGAAAGAAGAACGCCTGAGCAAAGTTTAATACCGAGTAACTTAGCTCCCGCTGAGCTATATGATTTCATCCGTATGCTTGACGCACCTAGTTACCCCAAAGCTTTCATAACGCATGGCAATGGCAAGCTTGAATTTTCTGAAGCCACATTAGAAAATGGCTCTCTAACTGCTAAAGTAACCTTTAATGAATTGAATATTCAAATAGATAATAACTCTCATAGCCAAAAAATGGATAAGAGCTAATAATATGATAGATAAATTTGCTACTGAAATTACTATAGACGGCACTAAAATTGGCGCAGATAGTCCCCCTTACATTATTGCTGAGCTATCTGCGAATCATAACGGCTCTTTAGATCGCGCAATAGCTACTATAGATATGGCTAAAGCCATGGGAGCAGATGCGATAAAATTGCAAACATATAGTGCCGACACCATGACTATCGATTGTGATAACGAACACTTTCAAATACATGGTGGTTTATGGGATGGTTTCAATTTATACAAGTTATATCAATGGGCGCAAACGCCATTTTCATGGCACAAAGCCATGTTTGAGCATGCTAGAAAAATAGGTATCACGGTATTTAGTACGCCATTTGATGAAACTGCAGTAGACTTATTAGAGTCTCTTGATTGCCCTGCCTATAAAATAGCTTCTTTTGAGGCAACAGATTTAGCACTTATTGAGAAAGTGGCTAAAACTGGAAAACCCTTAATCATTTCAACGGGCATGGCAAATGAAGAAGAAATTAACGATCTTGTAGAAACAGCAAAAAATGCCGGCTGTACCAATTTAGTTTTATTACACTGCATTAGCTCTTACCCCGCGCCGGTTGATCAAAGTAATTTACATACTATTAGCGATATTGCGCAACGCTGGCAAGTTATTCCAGGCCTTTCTGATCATACCCTAGGTACCAGTGTTGCAATAACTGCTGTTGCATTAGGTGCTTGTGTAATCGAAAAGCATGTCACTCTTAGTAGAGATGATAAGGGGCCTGATAGTGAGTTTTCATTAGAGCCGAATGAGTTAGAGCAACTTGTTGAACAAAGTAAATTAGCATGGAAATCACTTGGCAGAGCAAGTTATGAAAGAAAACCCGCAGAGTTAGCGAACTTGAAGTTTAGGCGTTCATTGTTTTTTGTAAAAGATATAGCTAAAGGCACTAAAATAACGAATGAACATGTTAGAAAGATAAGACCGAGCTCTGGTTTGGCACCTAAATTTTATAACGATGTTATAGGCTGTACCGTAAAGTGTGATATTAGTCTAGGTACACCTGTATCGTGGGAGCTATTAAATGAATAAAAGTAAAACGTCTTTCTCAAATAAAAAAATACTTGTTATCGTTGCTCATGCTGATGATGAAGCCATAGGCTGTGGCGGTACCTTATTAAAGCATAACGACAATGGTGACGATATACGCATTATTTATATGACTGATGGTGTTGGTGCAAGAGGCGATAATAATGAAGCGAGTAAAATTAGACTATCTGCTCAACAAGAGGCGTGTAAGCAACTTAACACAAGTAAATATTACAACTTCAATTTTCCAGACAATCGTATGGATCAAGTTCCATTAATTGATGTAACACAAACAATAGAAAAAATCGCTAGTGAATATCAGCCTGATATTATCTACACCCATCACGGTGGCGATCTTAATGTTGATCACCGAATCGTTCATCAAGCAGTTTTAACTGCGTGTAGACCTCAACCAAATTCATCCATAGAAAAAATATTGTCCTTTGAAGTGAACTCAAGTACCGAGTGGGCTTCAAGCAGTATGAGCTCGACATTTATACCAAACTACTTTGTTGATATGACTAACTATCAAAGCGATAAACAACATTTACTTGAAAAGTATCAAGAAGAAATGAAACCCTACCCGCATACTCGCTCATTTGAAGCTATTAGCTATTTGAACAAAGTACGAGGTAGCTCTGTTGGCGTCGAATCAGCAGAAGCTTTTATGCTGATACGTGCAATATGGTAGACCTCCCAAGAAAAACTGAGCTAAATAAAGTAACACAGTCTATTCAAAAGTAATTTTTTTCCAATTATTTTTCAGTGAGTCTTCGGTTTTCAGACAACTTACTATGGAGCCAAAACAGATGCGAATGAAATATATCTAAAGCATAATTGATATAGTCTAATTGTTGCTCCTTATCTTGATAACAATAAGCATTCGTCATGATATTTGAGTGAAAATAATTTAGAGAGCCTTGTAAGAATCTATAAATAACTTGTGTTTCTTTTTTAGATTTAAAACTAGCTACATACTTAAATTGATTTGAAAATAGTTGCGTTAAGTGTAAACGAGATTCAATTTTAACAGACGTTACTTCAACTATATTTTTAATAACCTTCTCTAATTTATTCAATTTATCATCAAATAATGCATTCAAATTTAGATCACATATTTCGTCTAATGAAAAGGCACTATTTAGCAAGCTTTCAACTAAGTCAGGTTTTGCATCTATTGTGTTCAACTCACCAATACTAGTGTATTTCAATGGTTTTGTTAACTGAACATTAGCACCATTACTGCAATTGAAACAGTTTATGTAGGGGTTGTTTTCTAACAAAATCTCCAATGATGCACGTGAGTTATCAAAATGCTGTGTTGTCGAAACTTCTTTTTCAAAATTACCCGCTACTTTCATATCAGCCGCCATGGTTTTTCGTTCGGCCAAAGAACCTTTCTGATAATAAATACTGCCTTTTGAGTGGTGATGTTCTTCATCTACCCAACCATAGTCAACACCAAATAAGTACATAGTTTCAAAACCTAAATATACCGCTGCAGCTGTTGCCGCATTGGATACCGTTGGGTTACAAGCATCTACAGCAGGGTACTTATTCGAATTAAGATGTTCATACAGAAAATCCATTCCGCCATCTTTGGGCTTTGACAGTAAATAGGCCGTTTTAAATAGCTTTAATATTTTGGTATAAACCGTATTAAGAGCAATAATATTTATTTGTTTTAGCTTCTCTTTATGACCTATCGCATCTACCCATTCAAATAATTCAACACTGCGCTCCATTTCAATATGAAAATCTGGAGTGATGCCAGCGTCTAAAAGAGGCTTTAATGCCGTTCCACATGAAAATATTACTGCTTTATTTTGATTTTGTTTAATGTAACTCATTGTTTCATCTAATGATGGCCCATTGCCTACAATAAATACAGGTCTATCCGCAAGAACATTTTTAAAGCAATCCTTACTTAAAATAATTGGAAAACCAGCATCAACGTTTGCAAGAGTATGATCAACACTTATAATTTCATCTTCAAAAAAGCCCCACCCACTACTTAAACGGTAAGCTAATTCGTAAATTCTCTTGAAGGTTTCATCTGTCGCTTCACTGTAATAATGGCGATAATTAAAAAATCGAGAAACATTAAAAAAGCCATGAGTTACCAAAAAGGTATGCAGACCATTAACATATTGATTAGCATTACCACCTAACTTTATAGTAAAAGCGCCCCCCAAACTAAAGCACCTTTCAATTAAGGGGCCAAAGTCAATACAATGCATAGCACAAAAGAAGCAATCAGGATCAGGTTCATACAAATAGAAACAGCGCACATCAACTAATTGAAATAGTCGTTCTATGTGAAAGCCTAAACCAACACCTATCATTGTTAATAAGTCAATATGTTGTTCATGCTTCAATAAATTATGACTTGAATCAGGGTTATCTTGCTCTCGTTTTCTGTAAATCTCTTTTAAAGCGCTTTCATGCTCGTATTTATTTTTCCCATCTTTACTTAAGCTATAGGAGAATAATCTAGGCTCTTCATAAAAAGCTTCTGCTTGCTTATAACTATTCGCTTTAGCGTGGCTTTCATAAACTAGAGATCCCTCAGAAACCATGTTTATTTCGCCATTGTGATCAAAGGTTAACTTTGCTCTAGTAGGAGTATAGTTTTGATAAAATTCAAATATCTCTGGCATGAATTTTTTCATTACCGCCATATTGGTTAAAAACGTCGCTCGAAGTAATTTTGTTTGAATATCTAATTCAAGATTGGAAAGTTGTGACATGAATAATCCTGATAACAAAAAATTGACACTAAATAATAGTGTTCTTGATTATCAAGATAAAGCAAAATATGCGCCAAAACAAGCGATTAAACTAGCTTTATTAAGAAGAACCGATAAGAAAAAATAGACTTATTCTACTATTTTTCTTTAGTGTAGCCCGGTAATTGGTCAAGCATTGAAGTCAGGCTATTTAATGTTGCATTCAGCGCTGCTACAGCACTGTCCATCGCATTAAATTGAGTATATAAACGCTCTTCATACTTATCCATGCGATAAGCAAGGTCTTCTTCTTGACGGGTAAGTTGTTCCAGTTTTTTATATAAAGAATCTGTTTTAGAATCAAGCAATGTGGATGCTAAAGCGCCCTCAACACTTGACGAGTTAACATCAGCGCTAGAGCTAGATATTTGACTATCAATCATACTTAGTAATAAATCATTCATTATTTTAGTACTACCTTCAGAGTACGTAATAGTTCCTCTGCTGCCCAGTGCTCCACCAAGTACTTCTATTTTAATACCCGCAGAATCACCACTTTCAGATAATAAAAACTGACCGTCACCAAAAGCTTCAACGCCATCAATCTTTCCTTCTGCATCTACTCCCGTAGTACCTTGTTGTACATCAATACCTAGATCTGCTAAAAATGTAGAGCTACCATCTCCTACATCAGTAAAAGCCACGGTAGAGCTTGAGCCATACTGACTAGACTCAACTTTAATTTTCCCAGCATCTTCTGTTAAAATTACGCTAACGCCTTTATCTAGCAAAATACTATCCGAGTTTATTTTTGACTGCATTTCAGCTAATAGATCAGATAAGGAGCCGTAAGTTTGATTAGCCAACACAATTTCATTAGATAACACACCATCAATACGTACTGTAAAGGTATCATTTGTTGCCCCTATTGTTAATGTATTAACCGTAGTACCTGTTAACTCTCCTCGCGTTGCTAACTGGGTCACTTCAACATCATATGTACCAGGTTCGGTTAATGAATTTGAGCTGACAAAATCGATTTGCGTGTCGCTTGCTGTTCCCGTAGCGGTAAAAAAATCGGCTATATCGGCTATATTATTTTGCACAACCTCTGAAAATTTTGGTAAAGCCGAATTAGATTCGTTAATCTCTAAAGTACCATCTCGGTTAGTAAAAATACCTAAGTTAGCAAAGCTCTTAATGGTACCGGTTAAATGATCTAAACGATTGTTCAGCACGCCGCGAAGTTGTGTTTCAATACCACGAACAGTAGCATCACCTACTAAAACACCTTTATCTCCGCTATCTGAATCAACTTTGCTAAATTCATTTAAACGACCAATTAATATATTATAATTGCCAACAAAAGCTTGAATTTGTGACTCTACTGTTGATGTGTCACTGTTAATATTCAACCTTATATTATTTCCAGGATCCGTATCTTGTAGCTCAATGGTTACACCAGTAATGACACTCTCGATAGTATTAGTGTCTCTGGTAATGGTGATGCCATTAAGTACAATTTCAGCATCATTGGCTGCAACTGTTTCTGTAGCGTTTTTAGTGGTATCATTATAAGCGAGCCGTGAAATACCACTGGTATTATCGGTGTGATCGCCATCATCGTCAGCAGCCACTATTTCCATAGCGTAATCTTCACCAGTATTATCACTGGTTAAAACCAGCCTATAACCTGAACCATCATTTATTATTGACGCAGATAAACCATTGTCTTCATCAGCATTCAAGCTGTCTCGTAGGCTCGCTACAGTGTTATTAGTTGAATCAATGGTGATATTTTGTATGGTGGCATCAGCATTAACTGCAAACGTTCCGGTTTCATATGAACCATATCGTATAGTTAATGTACCAGTTCCGATGGTGTCATTCACTGAAACAAAAGCATCAGTCGCTACACTTTGTGCTTGTGCTTTTTCTTTCACTTCAATATCGAACACACCAGTTTGAGCACCAATTCCTGCTGTTGCTGTCAATACACTTTCGTCAGAAGAGCTGATACTAACTGCAGAAAAGCTGGACGTACTTGATAAATCTTTATAAGAGTCTTTGAAGGTGGATAGCGCACTGTTAATGCTACCAAAAGCAGATATTTGTGCAGTAGCTAAGTCGGTATCGCTATCTATTTTACTTTGGACAGGCACTTTTTCAGCATCAATAATTGCTGTAACAATATTATTAACTTCTAAACCAGAGCCAAGCCCGGTTGATGTAATTGCTGCCATAACAAATTCCCCAATGCAAACAAAATTAACAATGCACTCATAAGTGTCGTTAATTCAAATAATTAAAGCTGATACCCTTAATATAAACTAATGCAATATTCTTACCAAAAGAAAGCGTATATCCTTAGTATATACTAAACTTTTTCGCTAAAAAGTAAGCCGATAGCCTTATCCATTCTTTTTAATAACGCTAAAGCTTCTTCACTAGGGATTTGTCGTATCAATTCTTGTGTATCTGCTTCAAAAACTGAAATAACATCTCGGCCACTTTGTTCGTCAACACCAAAACTTACATCACGTTGAGTTAATTGTACGAAAGCATTCAACTTCTCAACGACTTGCTCTATTTCTTCAGGTGCTACCTCTGCCTTTTCTTCAGTTTTATTAACGTTTGTAACAACTTGCTCTGGTGCACTAAGTTCTGTTTTGGTTAATTCTGATATATTTGCAGTTTTCACCTGATTGGCGGCACTTGCTTTAGCTTGGGGTGTAAGGCTGCCTGCATCAACTGTTGATGAAGTATTATCAATCATGATTCTCACCTCTTTTATTTAACTTACTTCTATTAAATTATACACTTGGCAATATTCCTTTAAAACAAAAACCTTACCTGTATATAAACGACTAAAGCTTCTCGGTAAACCGAGAAGCTTTATTATTACTAGATAGCCATTAAAGCTTATCCTAGTAGCGACAACACGTTTTGTGTTGAAGCGTTCGCTTGTGACAACATGGCAGTACCTGCTTGTTGTAATATTTGCGACTTACTTAATGCTGACGTTTCCACAGCAAAATCTGCATCTCTAATTCGAGAATTTGCCGCTGAAATATTTTGCGATACATTTTGTAAGTTAGAAATGGTTGAGCCTAAGCGGTTTTGTATGGCACCTAAATTTGCACGACCATCACTAATTTTATCTAGGGCATCATCAATTCGTTGAATTGTATTATTAGCACCTGACACTGAAGTAACACTTAAACCTACACCTATTGATGCTGCACTACCACCTACATCTGTCACACCAATTTTTGCTAGCGCTGTATCTTTTGTAGCTTGATCTCCAGCTGAACTTGAGACAATAACATCAGCACCATCTTTACCCGTTAAGGTGATTGAACCTGCGGTAAATTGCGTTGCTGTACTTGAGGCAACGACAACACCTGCGGTAGTTGCAAAAACATCACCGGTACCTGATTCAATAATAATATCGCTACCCGCTTGAGACGTTAGAACTAGAGCACCTGTATCATTATCAGCAGTAGCTACTACTCCTTGAATACCAGATGAATTCAATATCGATACTAAGTCGTCCAATGTATTAACACTAGTGGCCGCACCAACGGTAAAGTCAATTGATACACCATTAATTGACAATGCTGTTTCAACTGCAACCTCTGAGATAATTGCTTGGTAACTAACCGTTGTTGTAGCAGAGGCAGTAACACCTGACTCATCACTAATAGCATTAATTGCAAAGGCCTTATCTGCTGCCGTAGTACCTGTGACCGCACCTAAATCAACGCCATTTATTTGAATACCATCAGAAGCTGTAACGGCCGTTGACCCTACCGCACTACCTGTTAAGTTATCAGAGCCTGCACCTAGCATGAAGCCCATTTGCTGTGCTGTAGTACTCGCGTCTGCCGTAGTAATACCTGTAGTTTCTGCTTGACCGACAGTTATTTCACTACCATCAGCACTTGTTAATGACACAAAGCCTTGATAATCATCTACTACTAAGCCTGAGCCAGCCACTACACCACCAACATCAATTTGGTTACCGGTATCATTTGATAACACCAATGCTCCTGAAGTATTAAGTGAAGCGGTAATCCCTGATACATCACGGTTAATAGTATCAACTAAGTCAGTCATACTACCGGTACCGCCACTAACACCATTGGAATTAATTGCCTGGCCATTAATAGTTAAACCTGAAGTAACACCAGTTTGGCCAGCCGTACCTTCTACCGTGTTATATGCACTAGCAGTAACACCTGTCAAGCCAGTTTGAGTATTGATTTCAGTAGCGATTACTGTTGCCATATCAGCTTGAGCTGCAGTACCAGATAGAACGACACCATTAAGAGTTACCGAACTAACAACTAGACCCGCTGCTGTATTAGCACGACCACCATTCAACTCACCTAGACCTGACACAGCATTTAGGTTCAAATCTTTAGTGGTAACTGCTTCAATAGAGAAAGATAATGATTGGTTTGCTTCAGAGCCAATTTGTAAGCTAGTTGACTTATTAGAGCCATCAAGTAAGTTGATGCCGTTAAATGAAGTTGTTTCTGCGATACGGTCTAATTCAGAGTACAGTTGGTCAATCTCAATTTGGATAGACGCTCTGTTAGAATCTGAGTTAGTATCGTTAGCTGCTTGAACACTTAGCTCACGCATACGTTGAAGGATGTTGGTCATTTCGTCCATTGAACCTTCAGCCGTTTGTGCCATTGACACACCATCGTTTGCGTTACGAACCGCTTGGTTCAAACCACGAATTTGAGAAGACATGCCCGTTGAGATAGACAAACCAGCAGCATCATCTTTTGCACTGTTGATTCGTAAACCTGAAGACAAACGTTCCATTGCCGTATTTTGCATTAACTGCGATTTGTTTAATTGACGTTGCGCATTTAGCGACATCACATTGGTATTAACTACTTGAGGCATGATAAGCTCCTAGGTTTGCATAAAATCAACAGAAAAGTCTGAAGAATAAGTTATGTCAATAATCTGACTTACAAACTTTATCGGACGCTTTTATTTTTTCTTTACCTTTTTTTTAAATTAATTTGAATAAATTAACTTTTAACTTGCCAGAGACTGAAATATTTATTGAAGCAGAAACGACAAAGCCAAGCAATAGCCTGACTTTGGTTGATATAAACAGCTTAAATACTTCTCACTGTTTATTTTTCTTTAAATGCTAAATTATTAGCCTTGGAGCAGCGATAGTACATTTTGTGTACTTGCATTAGCTTGCGATAACATCGCGGTACCCGCTTGTTGTAATATTTGCGCTTTACTTAACTTGGATGTTTCCGCAGCAAAATCCGCATCAACAATACGAGATTTTGACGCTGACAAGTTTTGCGATACATTCTCTAGGTTAGAAATAGTTGAAGCTAAGCGATTTTGTACCGCACCTAAACCAGCTCGCGCATTAGAAATTTTCTCTAATGCTGCGTCAATGCGTTCAATAGTATTTTCTGAGTTGGCGACTGTTAGTACGCTTAAGCCAGTCCCAATAGCCGTTGCACTGCCACCAAAGTCAACTAAACCTAATTTTCCTAGAGCTGTATCTTTTGCCGACTCAGAGTTAGCGTTACTGGTTACCGATACATCTTTGCCTGAAGCACCGGTTAATGTGATTTCACCGCGGGTAACTTGAGTGGCACCATTTGTATTAACAATAACGCCTGCGCTATCATTAAACACATCACCAACAACAGTATGAATTGATAAATCACCACCAGATTGTGAGGTAAATATAATCCTACCAGTGGCATTATCTGCTGTAGCGACTACACCTTGAATGCCAGAGTTATTAATGGTCGCCACTACATCATCTAGTGAAGTTGGCGGTGTTGTTGCTGTTGCAGCAGTAAAATCAATTGATAAACCGTTAATGGTAAATACTGATTCAATAGCAATTTGTGAAATCAATACTTCATATTGAATTTCAGTGGTTGCTGAGGCAGTTACCCCTGTTTGGTCACTGATTGCGTTAATAGCAAAGGCTTTATCTGCTGCTGAAGTACCTGTGACGGCGCCTAAATCAACACCGTTAATCTGAATACCATCTGCACCAGAAATTACTCCGGCAGTCACTTCCCCACCCGTAACATTGTCTGACCCTGTCGCGAGGTTAAAGCCAAACTCTTGCAACTGTGTTGCAGAAGCGGTTGTTGCTGTACCTAAACCTAACTCAATTTCAGATTGATCAGAGCTTGTTAAAGCAATAAAACCATTATAGTTATCATTGACAAGACCTACTTCGCTACCACCTGCGCCAATATCTATACTAGCACCAGTATCATTTGATAGCAGTAGAGCTCCACTATTTGAAATAGAAGCTACAACACCTGGAACATCACGGTTAATGGTATCAACCAGCTCATTCATTGAGCCCGTGGCTCCTATAGCAATAGTGTTTATCACTAAATTAGCTGAAACACCTGACTGATTACCAACACCTTCTACAGTATTATAAGCAGATGCCGAAACACCGGTAATACCTGAACTAGCATTAACTGCCGTTGCCATAGTTACCGCTCTGTTTGAGCCATTGGCAACTGCACTTAAAGCCACACCGTTAATGGTTACTTCATCTGCTAACGTCGCAGCATTAGTATTAACACGGCCACCATTTAACTCTCCTAGACCAGATACGGCATTAAGGTTTAAATCCCTTGTAGTTACCGAGTCTATTGAAAACGTTAAGTTTTCACCCGCATTAGCACCAATTTGTAATGTGGTAGAGCCAACACTGCCATCAAGTACATTTACGCCGTTAAATTGAGTAACATTAGCAATTCTGTCTAACTCATCATAAAGCTGATCTACTTCCGCTTGTATCGACTGACGGTTAGATGTTGAGTTGGTATCGTTTGCTGACTGAATTGATAACTCACGAATACGCTGCAAAATGTTGGTCATTTCATCCATCGCACCCTCAGCGGTTTGCGACATTGAAATACCATCGTTTGCGTTTCGTACTGCTTGGTTAATACCGCGTATTTGCGATTCCATGCCTGTGGCAATGGCTAGACCGGCAGCATCATCTTTTGCGCTATTTACACGAAGTCCAGAAGACAAACGCTCCATGGCTTCATTCTGCATCAATTGAGATTTATTCAATTGACGCTGTGAATTTAGCGACATTATATTAGTATTAATAATCTGTGGCATGGTTAGCTCCTATTGTCTTCTTTTCTTTGCCGCTTTAATTTGCGGTGGCAATTAGTTGCCAGTAAGTGTCAAAAATCAGTGTTATTTTCTTGTTGTACATAAGTTAAGCGAAATACATGCCAACTATAAAAACAGCGCTACTAATTAGCGTATTAAGTCAAATAAATTTAATCGTTGCAGTTGTACAAATGTTTGCTGAGCAACTTCTAGAGAGGTTTGCTCTATCTGTAAGTCACTGATTGCTTGGGCCATATCTAAATCTTCTAGTCTTGACATAGCTGTTTGAGAAACGAGCTTAAACTCTTCGCTGATAGAGGTTTGATTAACTAGTGTTTGCATTCGAGCACCCACTTGGGAGCGAATATTTACGACATTATCCAGGCCGGCATCAAGTTCTAACTGCGCCATATTTAGCTGCGTTAAGCGCAAGGCTTCTTGGCTATCGGTGTCACCCGGAATACGTAATGCATCAATGGCACTTTGAATGGTGGCAAAAATGTCGGTATTGCTGCTTGGTGATAAAGTAAACACGTCTTGATCTAGCGGCTCACCTTTTAGCTTGGTTCTTACGCCATTAAATTCGATACTTTGATCTTGGTAATACTGTGTTGGTGCTGTGTATTTATTCACTTGATAACTATCGGCAGCAACAGGAATGCCTTCAACTTCAACTGTCATACCATCTATGGTAATTTGCTGAGCAGTAGCTACGTTTGAATCATATATGGCAGGCAATGACGTTTGGCCGTTTATTTGTAGTTCAAACTCACCTGGCGTAGCTGTGGCAATAAAGGCCACATTAACTGAGCTACCGGCATTAGGGTATACGGTTGCCGGGTCAACATTGGCAATATTTACATCATTTAAATCAACACCGGCAAGTTTTACCGTAGCATTTCCGGCAACTGTTGCCGCTTCAATGCTATAAACACTATATTGATTAGGTTGACCGCCACCGGGATCAGTTATGTGAATACTGTATTCTTCACCTTGGAAAGTACTAGCAACCGCAGGGTCAAAAACAACCCCTTGCTCTATAACTCCAGAGCCGGTATTTGTAGAGCCTATGGTAGAGTTGAATGAGCCATTACCATTTGATAAATTCATCAGCAAATCAAAGCCGTTATCATTGATGGCAGCATCAACTCCTGAGCCAACTTGTAACTCACGAATACCCTGATCACCATAGTACTCAACTGTGCCAAATGCGTTTACCTGAAAAGGTTGAGAGTCAACTTCATAACCGGCAAAAATATACTCACTATTACCGTCTCGTGTATTGCCAAGCCCCATTAGCTCTTCTTTAAGTGACTCAAGTTCTTGAGCGACGGTATCTAAATTATCGGTACTGTAGATGCCATCACCCGCAGAAACTAATAACTCACGTACACGTTGTAATATGTTAACCATCGAGCCCAATGTAGATTCTTCTTGCGCATTTGCTGCATCTGCAACTTCAATATTTTTCACATATTGTTCGCTTACTGAAATTGTTTGTTTAAGTCGTTGAATTGAAGCTGCTGCAACAGGGTCGTCGGCACCATGCAATACGCGTTTACCTTCAGTTAAATGAACATTTAGGTTACTGACTTTTGCTTGGCTCTCTAGAATAGATGTTGTATTTCTTTGAAAAAATGTTTGTGTTGAAATACGCACAACAGACCTCTACTTGGCATTTATTGGTTTGATTACTTATTCAAATGCAAAGTTGGTGCCATAGACGCTGTCATAGCTTTGACAAGGTGTTAAAGACGGGTAGGGATTTTAGTTAAGAGTAAAACTCTAATCTCGAATATCAAAGGCAGTTTATCTTACTGCTGCAAGTAAGGTTTCCATCAGCTCATCGGCAACAGAAACAACTCTTGCCGCTGCATTATAGGCCGTTTGATACTTTAATAAATTTGCCGCTTCTTCATCAAGGTTAACCCCGGCAACTGACGTGACTCTGTTACTTGCTTGTTCATACAAAACTTCTGACGATTGTAAACGTACATCAGCACTACTAGTAACGGTACCTACATCAGCAGTCAACAATGCATAATTATCTTGAAAGGTTGAACGACCGCCATTTAAAGTTTTATCGGTTTGAAAGCCTGCCATAACCAAGGAGTTTTCATTACTACCCACACCCGTTTCATTGTAGTCAAGGGTAAAAGTATAACTATCTAATGCAGCAGTATCTTCGAGTGATATTTCAATATCAAAGCCAGCATGACTCAATGTTTGCTGAGGCGGCGTAAAAGCTAAGCCTGTTAATGGTGTACCTGCTGGCTCTTCAATAGGCACGCCAGTATTAGCATCAAGAACTTGGTAAGTAAACGTACCTAGCGGCGCTTCTGTGACTTCTATACGCAGACCTTGGGCAGCCGTCACAGGGTTTGTGGTCACATCTTCAGGTGAAGGGTAATTTACATCATTCGAGCTATTAATCTGGGTAATTCGCGTTTCACTTATACCCGTGTTCGTAGCACCATCGGTAATCAATATTTGATTGCCTGCCGCGGCTATTAAGGCAGGGTCAGACATTTCAGTAGTGAAAAGTTGAGCACCTAAACGGGTTGGTCTTAGCTCAAAGCGTTTACCCGTCTGTAAAGGATCGGCAGCATTAACAGAGTCGACATTGATGCTAAAGCCGTAGTCCGCCACGTTTATATTGGTTGAAACCGATAAATCTTGCGCACCGGCAGCGGGTAGCGTCAGCTGTGTGCCATCATCCATATTAGTCAATTGAAATTGCACTGTTTCTGGTGGGCCTGCGGCATAACTTAGTACTGTTAATTCAAAATTATCCGGCGGTAACAAAGACACGTCTTCAATTTGCACGCCTAAAGTTGCATCACCTAGGCCATCGTTAGTTATTAACGCACGTTGAGCCATAGCAGTTGTGCTATTAACATCATTGAAGAAGTTAGTACCCACTTGCATATTTAAATCAAGGCCAAGCTGCTGTTGCTCATTGACTAAATGACCGATACCAATGGCTGTTTGTCCTAACTGATTAAATGCTTTATCGAGCACATTATCTCTAAAGTCATATAGCGCCTGAATTTTTCCGCCCATGACATCGCCACGTAAACGTTGCACAGAACCATTACTTGTTAACGCTAGCTCTAGTTTAGCATTATCTGTTCTACCCACTATTGCTTCTACTTGTAAAGACTCTTGTCCAAGTACTAATGGTTGGCCTGAGCCAATAAATAAATTGATAGCGCCATTATCAAGCTGCACAGTAGACACATCGGTATATTCACTGATTTCTAATACTAACCGGTCACGTTGATCTAATAGATCATTAGGTAGTTGACTAGTACCATCTTCCCATACAAGTTGTATTTGACCGTTAATTTCGGCTAAATTTTGCGCCAAAGCTGTCATTTCTTGAGCAATGTTTTCAACATCATTATTGAGTGATTGATATTGTAGGTCGAGTTGATCATGCAACCGAGTAAAGGTTGATGTCATGTTTTGCGATACTTGAATTACATTGTTACGTGCTTCCAATGAATTAGGATTATCAGCGACGGTATTCATGGCAGAGAAATATTGTGCTAATACATTGGTTATAGAGGTGTCTGAATCTGATACCACCTGATCAACACGGGTAACACTGTTAAGAAAGAATTGGTTGTAACTTAAATTACTAGTATTGCCTTGTAAATCAGCAAAAGAGAATTGATCAAAGCTTCTGATAACATCATCTATTTGCGTACCTATGCCAGAAAATCCGGTACCAAATTCTTGTCCGCCTGAGGTAACTTGAATAGTGCTTTGGCGCGAATACCCATCAGTATTAACATTGGCAATGTTATGGCCAACGGTATCAAGTGCTTGCTTTGCTACTAGCAAACCTTGCACACCTAGCCCATATAAATTAACACCCATATCTAATACTCCGTAACTGTCAGCGTAAGCTGTTCTCTATGGCCTTATGGGTAATGATTAAACCGACAAAGCTACTTTGAAATTAAGTTGCTGACTGTGCGAAGGGTTGCCATAATTTTATTGGCGTATTGTGGGTCTGTCGCATAGCCTGCTTTTTGTAGACCATGCAGAAATTGTTCCACATTAGTTGAATTTTGTAGTGCATCTTTATATCTATCATTGCCAGAAAGAAAATTGATATAATCGTTTACACTATCTTTGAGTGATTGGTACGCTCTAAAGGGAGATGATTTTTTAACCATAGCCCCCTCTTCAAACTCTAAAGTGTCTTTTTGAATTTGTTGTCCAGCCCAGCGTTCATCCGCTTTAATGTTAAATAAATTGTTTGAACTACTGCCTTGCTGATCTTTTATTATTTTCTGACCCCAGCCAGTTTCTAGTGCGGCTTGAGCAATAACAACTTGAAAAGGCACGCCCAGTTTTTCTTCCACCGATTTAGCCGGTTCAATAAGCGCAGTAACAAAATCTTTTGGCTCGGCAAACAATGGCGTGGAAAATTTGACGCTTTGCGGTGTTTCACTTGTATCACTCACCCTGCTATTGCTTGGCGCAAAAGGAATTCTAGTGACATTGTTTAAGGAGAACTGCTTTTGGTTTTCTGCTGTACTAGGCATGGCAAATGCCTTGGTGTCTGTTTCGAGATTGGACGAGCTTGAATAACTTGCTAACTTAGCTTGCTTTGCAAACGCTTTAACTTGTTCAAGATTACCATCATTTCGCAATACCGAGCTTGGGGTGAAATTGCCATTGTCCCCGCCCAATTGCCTAACAATGAGTTCAGTTAAACCCAATGAGCCTTGCGAAGATAGCTCTACTGCCATTTGTTGATCATGCATGTCACGATAGAACTTAGTAGATTGTGAATTAAACGGGCTGTCAGACTCCAGCACTTCTTGTGCTTTACGCATACTCTTTAACAGCATTTTCATAAAAATAGCTTCAAATTGCTGAGCCGCTTCTTGCAATGCTGCTTGTTTACTTTCGCTATTCGCTTCTTTTGATTTCTGACGTATATCGTTCAAGCCAGTCAACTCTAATGAGTTACGTGCCTGATCAAAATGAGCGGTATTTAAAATGCTGTCAGTCATAAAGCTAGTTTTCCAATATTGTCGTTTATTTGCTATTTATCATTCAATTTCAATAAACTAAATAACAATTAATTGACCACGAATGGCGCCAGCTTGATCAAGCGCTTCTAAAATAGCCATAACATCGCCCGGACCGGCGCCTACTTCATTAATTGCTCTTACTAACGTATCTAAAGTAACCCCTGGATTAAACACAAACATACGTGCATCTTCTTGAGTTACGTTAACACTTGAGTCATTGGTTGTTTTGGTTTCGCCTTCGGCAAATGCATTAGGTTGAGTCACGCTTTCTGATTCATTAATGGTTACGGTGATACCACCATGGGTAATAGCCGCAGCGAGTAACTTAACTTCTGAGCCAATAACTATGGTACCGGTTCGAGAATTCACAATAATTTTTGCCGATGGCGTAGCGGGTTCAAATTCTAAATTTTCTAATACCGATAAAAAACTTACTCTATCTGCCATATCTCGTGGCGCAGTTACTTGCACAGATGTAGCGTCAATGGCTCTGGCTGAGCCAGAAATTAAATCGTTAATGGTATCTGATAGGCGTTTTGCAGTAGTAAAATCTGATTGGCGTAAATTAAAGGTAATGTGATCACCCATGGAAAAAGGCGATTTAATTTCACGTTCAACTGTGGCGCCGTTAGCAATACGACCAACGGTTGGTGTATTGACTAATATTTTTGAGCCATCTAAACCATTAGCACCTAAACCACTTACCACTAAGCTACCTTGAGCCACGGCATAAGTATTGCCGTCAAGCCCCATAAGCATGGTTTGTATTAAAGTGCCGCCTCGTAAACTTTGGGCACTCCCCATACTTGAAACGGTAACATCAATATTTTGCCCTTGTTTGGCAAAAGCATTTAATTCTGCGTGAACAGCAACCGCGGCAACATTTTTAATTTTAGGTTTTAAATTGTCTGGCATGGTAATACCAAAATTACTTAACATGGTTTTAAAGCTCTGCTCGGTAAAAGGGCTTTGTTCACCTGTACCTGGCAAGCCGACCACTAAACCATAACCAATCAACTGGTTAGAGCGCACCCCTGCAACATCGGTTAAATCCTTAATGCGTTGCCCGTAACTTGAAAAAGTTATGATTATTAATAAGAATGTCAGTACTGCTTTCATAATATTGCCTATAGAAAAAGTGTAAACTTGCCTACTTCAATTTAACTACCGAGCGTTAAATCGACTTTTAGCAGTTTACAGTGGCCACCAAGAGCTATTAAAAAATTGCGTTAACCAACCCTGTTCATTTGCATCAGCAAAGCTACCCGTACCCGCATATTGAATGCGTGCATTCGCCACTTTTGTTGACATAATAGTGTTATTAGAGTTGATATCTTTAGGGCGAATCACCCCGGTCAGCCGGATATATTCATCACCGTTGTTTAAGGTGAGCCATTTTTCTCCGCGTATCATCAAATTACCGTTAGGTAACACACGTAAAACATGCACTGAAATATCACCCGTTAAGCTATTACCTTGATCAGCTTTTGAGTCGCCTTTAAATTTACTGTTTTGATTCACACCAAACTGTAGTGAATTACCATTGATAGTTACGGGAGTACCACCTAAACCTACAACAGCATCAAGTACCGAATTATTTTCCTTTTTTAGCTCGGTTTTAGCATTTTTATTTGCTTGGGTACTTTCGCTTAAAATCACCGCAATAATATCGCCAACACGATGTGCTTTAGAATCAGAATAGATATTATTGACATAGTTTTCTTTAAACAATGAGCCGGTCGGAATAAGCGCCGCCTCTTCTTCTTCTGGTAATATTGGGGCAAAATCAGGATCGTTTGGCAAAGCCTTACTTAATTCTACCGTATTACTACAAGCACTTAACTGTGCTATAAGCAAAACCGATGCTAAACGTAAGCTGCCTTGAAATAAGTTAATTTTCATTATCGCCTCCAACTGATGGACTTTAAAAAAGAATAAAAACATTAAAGAGCAACTACAGTTGTTGGTTAATGTAACTAAGCATTTCATCAACCGCCGAAATTACTTTTGAATTCATTTCATAAACCCGCTGTGTTTCAATTAGATTTACTAATTCTTCAGTGGTGTTTACATTGGATGTTTCTAAAGCACCTTGTACCAACATGCCAAACCCTTCTAATGAGGGCACCCCTTCTATAGGCGCACCACTTACTGCGGTTTCGGTGAATAAATTCTGACCGACAGGTTGAAGGCCGGTTGGGTTGACAAAGTTAGTAGTATTAATTTGTCCCACTACTGCCGGCTCAGCTTGTCCAGGTAGTGTTACCGATACTTCGCCGTCTTGAGAAACGATTATACTCAATGCGTTATCGGGAATAGTTACTTGGGGTTGTAATAAATAGCCTGAACCAGGGGTTACCATGTTACCTTCTGCATCCATGGTAAATTGACCATTACGGCTATAAGCGGCATTACCGTCA
Organism: uncultured Colwellia sp.; assembly: GCA_913062815.1. Classification (GTDB taxonomy): domain Bacteria; phylum Pseudomonadota; class Gammaproteobacteria; order Enterobacterales; family Alteromonadaceae; genus Colwellia. The sequence goes on from CAJXWZ010000003.1 coordinate 184,324, forward strand.
GGTAATAATATCTCAAAAAAACCTTCACCTTGGATCATAATATCTAAGGCATTATCAGTGGTTAACATATCACCTTGAGTATGTACCATTTGAGTGGCAACAACTTTGGTGCCTGCACCAATCATTAATCCTGAAGGCGCTTCAGTATCTTGTGCACTACGTCCACCGGGTTGATTAATATTTTGATAAAGTAAATCTTCAAATATTGTTCGACTTTTTTTGAATCCAATGGTGCTAGCGTTAGCTAGATTATTAGAAATAACCGCAATGTCTTTACTTTGCGCTTCTATACCTGTTTTACTGATCCATAATGCTGAATTCATATGTCACCTCAAAAATATTCTTTATGCTTTGCTTGCTCATTATTCACTGTACAACAATTAGAATGCACGTAATAAAGCCGCGCTACTGGCGTCAATTTCTTCTGCCGTTTTCATTAGTTTTAGATGCATTTCAAATTGCCTTTGTAAAGCAATCATGTCGGTCATTTCGTATAACGGATTAACGTTACTCGACTCGAGTGTACCGCCCCGCACTTGTACATTGGCATCGGCAAACTCGTTTTGGCCATCTTTGCGTCTAAATAAGCCATCACTACCTTTTTCTAATAAGCGCACATCGGGGTTTACCAGTTTAATTCGGTCAATTTCTTCTGTTTCAGTGCTCGGTGCACCTTCGGGCTGAACGGTTATGGTGCCGTCTGCTGATATTTGAATATTACTGACTGGTAAAGGCAGTACTATTGGGCCGTTATCGCCTAAAACTATTTCACCATTTGAGGTTTCTAAGGTGCCATCTTCGGTGAGACGTAAGTTGCCCTGACGGGTATAAGCTTCATTATTGCCGAAACCGCCAAAACCAACATTAGCATTTGACAACGCAGGTGTTTGCACAGCAAACCATCCGTCGCCGTTAATGGCTAAATCAAGCGGACGACCTGTGGTTAATAAAGCGCCAGAGTCAAAATTTTGGCTGGCACGCTCTGACATTGAAAAAACTCGGGTTGGTTGCCCTTCCCCAAACGCCTGCATACTGCGCGCTTGTGATAAGTCAGCCTTAAAGCCTGTTGTTTTGGCGTTCGCTAAATTATTAGCATTGGCCGCCAAGGCTTGCATATTTTGTTTGGCACCGCTCATGGCGACATATAACATCTTATCCATAATGGTTTCCATAAAATTGAAATAGATTAAATTAAGAAATGCAAGGAAAGTGCCAGTTCACAAGATTAAAGTGCAGAGTTATACATATGAAAGAAGGTAAAAGAAAAAACTGCCCGTAAAGGAAAGATATTCCTCAACGGGCAGCTTTATTTATTTCAAAAAAAGATGTTTAGCGCTGCCAGAATTATCTAATTTGTAAAATAGTTTGGTTTAACTGGTTATCAACTTCTAGCGCTCTTGAATTGGCTTGGAAATTACGTTGCGCCGAAATCAAGTCAATTAATTCAGTCGTTAAGTTAACATTTGCTTGCTCTAACGCTTTTGAATTGATTGAACCAAATGTGCCTGATCCAGCCTCTCCAGCTAAAGGTGAGCCTGAGTCAATACTTTCACGCCATGAAGTACCACCAATTTGCGTTAAGCCTTGCTCGTTAGCAAAGTTGACTAAAGCAATACGGGCTAACGGTTGTGAGGTACCATTACTGTAAGTGGCTCGAATTAGGCCGTCTGAGTTAATATCAATACCAGTTAAGCGCCCTACCGCCAAACCATCTTGTGCTAATGAGGTGACTTCAAAGTTAGAGGCAAACTGAGTGGGTTCATTTGGGTTCGGACCGGCGGTATCTAAGTTAAAATCGATAACGATGGTTTGGGTATCATCTGCACCATTACCCAAAATAGGCGCGCCAGTAATATTTGCCAACGGGATAGTAGAAAAGCCAGTCACTGGAAGTATGCTAGTAAAATCTCCTGAGCTGTCAAAAACTAAGCGACCACCTTGCAAGCCACCCGCTGTTTCACGACCATCAGCTAACGCATCACCCGCTACTGTTTCGTCGATATCAATGGTATTACCATCAATAGCGGTAAATAATATCCATTCATTTGGATTGACTGCCGGATCGTCTTTAACGAAATAATAAGTCATTACATGACTATCGCCCAGTGAATCATAAATAGTAACAGAGGTTGAGTGATTAAACGTTAATGGATCGCTTGGGTCAAAATTTAACGGCGCGCCAGTAATATAACTTTCTCCGGCCGGTAAATTCATTTTAATGTCAACTTCCGTTGACGCTTGTGGCGCTCCTGAGGCGGTTGGAATTAATATAGGTGATGCGGTACTTAAACTGACCGATGATGATGAACCATCATCATTAACTGGGAAGCCTAATAAATGGCCTCCGGCAGAATTAACCACAAAGTTATCATCATTTAATTTAAATTGCCCAGCACGAGTATAGCTTTTCTCTAAGCTATCAATGCCCGGTACAGTGGCATAAAAACCTGCACCAGTGATGGCTAAATCAAGTGAATTTTGGGTAAATTGAATACTGCCTTGCGAAAATTGCTGCGCTACTTGTGAAGTTAACACACCGTCGCCTGATTTTGTTTTACCACCTGATAAAAGTGATGAAGCATAAACATCAACAAATTCTGCTCTCGACTCTTTAAAGCCTATGGTGTTTACATTGGCAATATTATTTGATGTTACATCTAAATCTTTTTGAGCTGCGTTTAACCCGCTCAGTGCTATATTAAATGACATAATCTCTTCCTCTTAAAAATTCTTTTCTTGGGTAATTATTGCAAAAAGCCTTAACTGCCTTCTGATACTTCAACTACTTCATCAAGAGGCAATGAGCCTCCACCATTTAGATTTAATAATACACTGCCACCGTTACCTGCTATGGTAACGCTGTCGACTTTTCTAAAAGTCATGGCTTGTAATTCTGCTGCTTCACCATCAACCATACCGGCTATTCTGAAACGATATGCGCCCGGAGGAGCTGCACTACCATCAGTCATCATGCCATCCCAAGTGAAGTTACCGCCACCTGCACCAACACTCCCAATAGGAATACTTTGAACGACTTCACCAGCGGCATTTTCAACATAAATATTGACATTACTTGCCGGAGTTTCAGTAGAAATTTTGCCTTTAACAGTTTCGCCTTCGTATAAACCAAAAATATTTTCATCAACTAAAACACTACGGCCTACCAATGAAGAAGCTTGCAAGGCTTGGCTTGAAGTCATTGAGCTGGCAAATGAAGTAAATTGCTCATTCAATTGAGAAACACCGTCGGTCGTTGAGAACGCCGTCATTTGCGAAATCATCTCGTTATTGTCAACAGGTTTAGTTGGATCTTGGTTAGCTAACTCTTGCGTTAATAGCGCAAAGAAGTCTGCTTGGGTTAGCATGCCCTGATTGTCATCAGCGACTTCGTATTCTTCTTTTTGCCAACGAAGTGAATCTAAAGTGCTGGCACTGTTAACAGTTTCCATTTGCTACTCCTAATTATTATCTTTGACCAAGCTGAAGGGTTTTATTCAGCATGTTCTTGGCAGACTCGGCTAATTGAACGTTGGTTTGATATGAACGAGACGCTGAAATCATATTCGTCATCTCTTCTATCACATTAACATTGGGCTTATATATATAGCCTTCTTTATCAGCCATAGGATGCTCTGGCGCATACTCTATATTTAGTGGTTTATTGCTCTCCACTATGCCTAAAACCTGTACACCAGCATTGCCTTCTTGGCCATCGGCAGCTTTTTGCATAGCAGCGGCAAAAACTGGATGACGAGCTCGGTAAGTTTCATCAATACTTGAACTCACACTATCTGCGTTAGCTATGTTACTGGCCGTAGTATTCAAACGCATTGATTGTGCGCTCATCCCGCTACCAGTAATGTTAAATACGTTAAAAAGGCTCATTATGACCTACCTCCAGAGATGACATTTTTCAGGGCTTTGATTTTGCCGTTAAGAAATTGCACACCAGCTTGATACTCTAATGAGTTTTCTAAATACAAGTTTCGTTCCACTTGTACATCGACAGTGTTACCGTCACCGGTATCTGGTTGATCTGGAATGCGAAAATCGACGTTATTGCTGAGTTCGGTGCGCACATCGAAATGTTTAGCATTGCTTTTACTCATACCCATCTGCTGTTGTTGACTTGCTTGCTGCATGGCTTTTTGAAAGTCCATCCCTTTGGCTTTGTAGCCAGGAGTGTCGGCGTTGGCTATATTGCCAGCGATCACTTCTGCCCGCTGAGCGCGTAACTGCATGCCCTGAGCATGAAGCTCGAAACCTTTATCAAATCCGATAGCCATAACAACTCACCGTTAATTTCATTTAACGTTAAGATATTCAATATTTATGCCAAAAGAAGAAGGTACTTTAGAAGAGAAGGTTAAATTGTGATGAAATAAGATGAGCCGATAATAAAATACGAGTTACGTAAGGGTTATTTATAATAGCTTACGTTGCAAGCTAGCCACTGATAACTCGTTTATTTACTAAAAGGTTATTTTTTCTGGTAAATAATACCTGGATTACAACGTAACATAGTAAAGTCGTTACTTAATCCCGATAAAGACTCTGATGCGCCTAAAAACAAATAGCCACCTTCATTCAATGTGCCATGAATTTGACTAATAATTTGCGCTTTTATTTCAGGCGCAAAATAAATGAGCACATTACGACAAAAGACAATATCGAATCGCCCCATTAAACTATAGCTGTTAAGTAAATTAAGCGGCCTAAAACTGACCATTTTTTTTACTTCATCTTTAATTTTCAACATGTCGTTATCGCCATTTTCAAAAAATTGGCGTTTACGCTCAGGCGATAAACCACGAGCCAAGGCAAGTGAATCATAATGCCCATATTTACAATGTTCCAGCATGGTTGTTGAAATATCAGTACCAATAACTTCTACACCGCGAGGAAAAGCCCCAGGATTACGTTGTTGGTACTCTAATACTGACATAGCTAATGAATATGGCTCTTGTCCTGATGAGCTGGCCGCCGACCAAATTTTAACGGGCGTGCGCCTGTTAGCAAAATCAGGTAATAATTTACTTTTTAGTAGCTTAAAGGGGTAATCGTCTCGAAACCATAAGGTTTCGTTTGTGGTCATAGCGTCAATTACGGTAGCACGTAATTGACGCTCTACGGGTGACAATGTCCGGGTAACCAACTCGCCGAGTGAACTTACTTCAAATTTACTCATTAACGGCGCCAAGCGGCTTTTCACTAGATATTGCTTATTTTCACCTAGCACTATGCCACACTGTTGTTCTAAGAATGTTCTAAACTGATGATAACTCTTATCGTCAAGTTGCTTTGCTGACACTATTACTGCTTCCTAGTTATTTATTGGTATTGTGAACTGTGCGCAAGCCATTTTTTAACGGATGTTGCTAATTCGTCAGGGTGAAATTTAGGAATAAAATCATCGGCACCAACTTTTGCCACCATCGCATTATTGAAAACACCACTTAGCGAGGTGTGTAAAATAACGGGCATTTTCGCCATTCGTTCGTTGCCTTTCACTTCTGCAGTTAAGGTATAACCATCCATTTCTGGCATTTCAATATCAGATACCATTAACGCGACTTTCTCTGTGATACTGTTTTCACAAGTTTCGGCAATGGCGGTAAGTTGGTCTAAGGCATCTTGACCATTTTTAGCTAGCGCCATTTTAATACCTAATGGCTCTAAGGCTCTTCTCACTTGGTTTCGAGCTACCGTTGAGTCGTCAGCTATCATTACAATACGGTCACCGAGTTCTTCACCAACCGTTTCATCAGCGACATCCTCACTTAAATCCGTAGAAACAGGGTTGATTTCATTAAGAATCTTTTCTACATCTAAAATAGAAACCATTTCTTTATCTATTTCAGTAACAGCAGTTAAATAACTCGACTTACCTGCCCCCTCTGGCGGCGGCATCATGTCTTTCCAACTTAAGGTTACGATACGCTCAACACCAGCAACGAGAAAACCTTGAACACTGCGGTTATATTCCGCAATGATAATAAAAGAGTCTTCAGTTTGGGTAATAGCAGGTGCTCCTATTGCCTTACTCAAATCAATAACGGAAATAGTTTGCCCACGAATATGAGCCACTCCCTTAATAAAAGCATCTTGCTTAGGTAGTATCGTTAATTTAGGGCATTGTAAAACCTCCCTTACTTTAAAAACATTAATGCCAAAACGTTGTCTGCCCACTAATTTAAAAAGTAATAACTCCAGTCTGTTTTGACCAACAAGTTGCGTTCGTTGGTTAACTGCATCTAGTATACCTGCCATAAAAACCTCATTTATAATCAAAAAGCCATCGTTTTTGAGGGAACTCAAAAACAAGAAGGCACAATTCTTGATTGTATTTATTGTAAGTCAACAAAAGTGACAAAAATTTGTAATCTATAACGTTATCATTTTATAAGTGATTAACAAGACAAGTATTAATAATTTTATAGCACACAATTGACGTAACTATAACCATGCTAACTTAGTTTAAGCATAGTCGAGTATTTCAATTAACCTAGAGATAAATGACAAAAACGATGCCTACTTTAAAAGTTTTTTTATCTATTACCTGCTTTATTGCATTAAACCCTATTACCAGCTTTGCAACAAACTGGGATAGGGCCTATATTCAGTCGTTTGCAAAAAACTACCTTAAAGAGCAAATTCCCGTGCCAATCGGTGGAAAAATATCCATTAAAGTGGCTAATATTGATCCCAGAGTAATAATAAAACCTTGCCAAGCACCTCTAAAAGCAAATATACCTGAAAATACCAGCCGTAGAAACGTAAATGTTAAAATAACTTGCGTTGATTCAACACCATGGCAAATATATATACCAGCCAAAATAGAAAGAGCCTTCGCTGTTGTTATTGCGACCAGCATCATTGAAAAAGGCGTTGTACTGACGAAACAAAATATTGCACTAGATTATATAGCAAGTAGTAAATTACGTGGCGAAAGGCTGACAGATATAAACGCAGTTTTAGGGAGCAAAGCAGAAAAAAGAATTGGTAAAGGTAGACCTATTACTCGTAAAAGTGCATGCCTTGTATGCAAAGGCGATGCAATTACTATTATCGCTAAAAACGATAAGTTTATGATTAAAACCCAAGGTACGGCGTTAAGTTCAGGAAATTTAAACCAGCAAATAAAAGTAAAAAACACTCGTTCTGGGCGTGTGATTAAGCCCAAAATAAGTGCTGTTAATCAAGTTACTATTAACCTATAATTTTACTAGCATTATTTAAGTTTTTATTGCTCAAGGTATCGCATTATTTGCCGATATAAAGTTAGTAAGTAATTTTTAGAAAAACATTTTTACCGCAGGGTAATATTATGACAATAAATATCAACAACTTGAATAACCAAACTCAAGTTAACCAAAACAAACAAGCAGAAGTGAAGCAACAAGCTGCACAAACTGCCAACAATAATGCTCAAGTAAAACATGTGGCTCGTGATTCTGTTTCTTTAACTGCGCAAGCCCAACAGTTTAAAGAGTTAGAAAAGAAAGCGGCTTCTGCGCCTGTTGTTGATCAGAAAAAAATAGCAGAGCTAAAACAAGCTATTCAATCCGGCGAGTATAAAGTTGACGCACAAAAGTTAATGAAAAACATGCTTGCTTATGAATTTGATTTACTTGAAGGCTAAGATCAAAAATTATGATCAATAATGAAACGATAACTCCACTACTTAATAATCAAGAGCATGAATTAACTAAACTTCATACTTTACTTTGTAATGAACTTGAAATATTAAAAAAACGAGAGTTATCGGTTCTAGAACAAGCTTCAGCAGAAAAAGAAGCTATATTAACTAAAGTAAACTTACTTGATAAAGAAATTAGTCATTACGCCTCTCTTGAGACATTACAACAAGACACTATTCACAGTGAGCAAGTAGCACGTATTATTAATTTATTGCATGAATGTAAAAAACAGAATGAGATAAATGGTCAAATAATAAATAACAGCCAAATTGCCATTAATCGTTTTAAACACATGTTGCAGAAAAGCATTTCAAATAATTCGATGACTTATGATAGTAAAGGTAAAACTACCATTAGTAAAACCTCGATTGGCATTAAAGCTTAAACTATTCGCTTAAGCTTCACCTTTTAAAAGTATGATATATCTCTTATTTCTTTGCGATTCAAACTTGCCAAGTAAATTTCATATACATCTTTATAATCTAATTGAAGCTCAGTGGTATAAGTGTCCCCTACGGGGTAACTTTTTACTACTTTAGCGGCTTTGATCAAGCCTTGCACTGATGAGGCGAGTTGCTGGTTTTCAATAATCATATCAGCCATAGTGGTTTTGCTACTCACTTGTTGACCATAAACTTGCTCAGCTAATTCAGAGTAAGCGGCAATTTTCGACGCTTTAATGGCCATTAACATCCGCTGAGTTTTATGCTCAGAACGTTGTAAACTAATAGGCGCATAACCAATACCATGGATAATGGGAAATACTTCTGGCTCTATTGCTTGCCACTGCACATGCTTGTCATAAATAGTTGAACAAGAAGACACTGTTAATAAGCCAACAGCCACAAACAATAATTTAATTGATGTATTTTTCATGAGTGCACCTACTAATTTAATTTTGAATTTCAATTGCGCGTTTATTATTGAGTAACATAGCATTGCTGCGAATAATCATGCCGTCTTTCATTTTCACATTTTCATTGTTACGCTTTTCTTCCCCTAACACCCAGTTAGGTATAAAAGACTGCGCGGTAGCAACAACAACATGAGACTGAATACCGATCATACGGGCGTTAATCAAAATACCATTTTCTTGTTCCATCATGGTACCAGCAACAACGTAGTCAATAATCTGACGTTCAGGTAGCTCTTTCCAATCTCTACTGAAAATGTAGTCGCCTTCTTTAGTTACACGAATATGGCCAGTTGCTTTAAAGTCTATAACAATTAAACCATGACGTTGTAATTCATGAACAAAGTTCTCAGCTATTTGATTACCAAGCCAATTTGTTGACTCAAGGTCTTTTAAATTAACAAATGAAGCCACTGCTACAGGCGTTTTTGCATTAACAAAAGCGCTGCTTTCTAACATTTGATAGGCTAACCCTTTCACCACATCGTTTATGGCATGCTTAGGCAGGTTATAACTGTCTATTTCACCCTGCTCCACTTGCATAGAATCATAAAACCCATCTTCCTGCCATACACTTAAACTACTGCAAGAGATAAGTGTTGGTAAAAGCAATGGTATAAGCCACTTTTTCATGGTGTTCCCCTTAATAATTCAGCACAATAATAAGCGATTGAACCTTATAATAGTACTGACAACTTATCTGGTTAATTACTGCTTGCTGAATATAATGCACATATCAAGCCAAGTGAACTGAAGTGAACATTATGTCAAAAATAAAAGGCACAAATCGTGCATTACACAAATCAGTGTAGATTGTTTATGCCTAAACTGGCCTTCGTTTTCATGAGAGAAAATATGCGTACTATTATCCAAACAGCTGCTTTATTTTTATGCTTAGCCCTTACTAACTTTACTTGTAATGCACAATGGTATGAAGCACAAGGGCATGCATCAACCGCTAAAGACTCTGTAGAAATTGCACGAACAAAGGCTATGGAAAATGCACTTAAAAAAGCACTGCTTGTTGCAGGCGCAAGTGTTTCAAGTATACAACAAGTTGTGAATGGTTTATTAACCCATGACCAAATAAGTATTCGTGCTAGCGGTAATGTCAATTCAATAGAGCTTATTGATGAGCTTCACAATGGCGACATGATAAGCGTAACAGTGCGTGCTGATATTTTCCCACAAGAAAAAAAGTGTTTCGCATTAGATTATAAAAAATCATTATTGATCACTAAAAGTCATTTGAATAATAGAGAACAAGCCAATATAGGTAAAATTTATCAATTAGACTCTGCGGTAATTACAGCGTTAAATAAAAAACTCACGAAGCAAAGCAGTTATAGTTATGGCAAGTTGTTATTAAAAAGTGCCACAGAGTTTTCTCGATTAAATAACAGCTTTAACGAAGAAAAAATAAAAACCTTAGCTATGTCATTAGCCGACACTACTGACAGTCAATATGTTATTTTCAGTGAAATAAATGATATCTCATTTGAACAGGATAGAAGCAATGGTTGGAAAGTATGGCAACAAGGTACCTACCCTAGAAATTTTGATTTTACCCTTTACCTATACAACGGCCTAAATGGTGAACAAATATGGCAGGAAAGCTATCAAGACACTGCAGTATGGGACTTTAATAAAAGGAAGCATATCGATGTAAATACCAAAACATTTTGGCAAAGTGAGTATGGAAGCATGGTTAACACCTTACTTGATACTATGGTGAGCGATATTGACGAAAATATTATGTGCGAACCTAGCGAAGGTAAAATAGTACAAGTGCAAGGCGGTCAAATAATCATTAATATAGGCCGTCATCAAGGTGTGAAAATTGGTGATGAATTTACTTTATTACACAATAGCAGTTTTACTACTAGCCAAGGTAAAATCTATGCAGGCTTCAATATAAGCCCTTTTAAAGTCAAAGTAACTTCGTTAACTAAGCACAGCGCAACCGCGACGAGTTTAGACAATAATTTGTTAGGCAATATTCAAATCAACGATTTAGCCGTTCGTTATTAACTAAGGTATACAAAAACCAGCAGCTAAGATAAAAACTTAACTTTGCTGCTATTAAACCATACAATGACATTATGCCTTTGTAGCTCAGCCGGATAGAGCAAGCGCCTCCTAAGCGCTAGGTCGGAAGTTCGAATCTTCTCAAGGGCGCCATAAAAACCAATCAGTTACAAGCAAGTACCCACCAAAAAAACCGAATAAATATTTTATGTTGCACATATGTAGCAGCTTTATTTGGAATTGGAAAAGTCTTTATGAAGAGGCATTTCTAATAAGCTGTCAGTAAAATTATTACCCCAGAACAGCTTATTTGTTTAAAATTAAACAAATTAAGTTTAATATCAAAAGATTACATGTTACCTACGTTTTTGTGTAGGCAACATGCATGTAGTCACCGTATTTCATAAAACATCTCAATAAAGTTATTTTTATTAGAGAATATCGTTATAGCGCCATCATTAATTGTCAACACCACCATCAGTGATGGTCCATCCATAAGTATTTGTTAAAACATCCCTCGCTGGTAATGATCTTTCAGAATACTGACTATTACCTGCGTCAAAAACAACTGAATTCCTTAAATTGAGACTGCTCCAACCTGATAATAAGGCGTCATAATTTACTGTAGAAAGTGTCGCATCTTTAAACATTGAGTCCATGAGGTATACATTAGAAACATCCCAGCTACTAATATCTTGATTGAAAGAAGTTGCTCCAGAGAACATGTCACTCATATCTCTAACACTTGACACATCCCAGTCACCAATATTTTGATTGAAGGCTGTAGCTCCAAAAAACATGTTATGCATATCATCAACGCTTGATACATCCCATGCTCCGATATCTTGATTGAATGAAGATGCTCTATCAAACATGTTGATCATATTAGTAACATTTGATACATCCCAGCCACCAATATCCTGATTAAATGCGGTGGCGTTGCGGAACATAACTCTCATCCAATAAACCTTTGACACATCCCAGCCACTAATGTCTTGATCAAACTTAATGGCGTAAGAAAACATACCTTCCATAGAAGTAACCTTGGACACATTCCAATCCCCAATATATTGATTGAAATTTAGGGCAGAAGAGAACATGTAAGACATACGAGTAACTTTCGATACATCCCAACCACTAATGTCTTGATTGAATGATGAAGCTCCCCTAAATGTCTCATACATATCGGTTACCCTTCCAACATCCCAAGTACTTATGTCTTGATTAAATGAAGTGGCTTCTCTGAACATGCGATCCATACCAATAACATTTGACATATCCCAACCACCAATATCTTGATTGAACGCGGTTGCGCCATAAAACATTCCCCCTATATACATAACATTTGATGTATCCCAATCACCAATATATTGATTGAATAAGGTGGCTCCAAAGAATGTCGACGACATACTGGTAACATTTGACGTATCCCAAACACCAATGTCTTGATTGAACGAAGTGGCTTTATAGAACATATATCCTATATTAGTAACCTTCGACATATCCCAACCACTAATGTCTTGATTGAATAATTTGGCACCATTGAACATTCCCCACATATTAGTAACATTTGACACATCCCAACCACTAATGTCTTGACTGAATAATTCAGCACTATTAAACATTTCGCTCATTTCAGTAACCTTCGACACATCCCAACCACCAATATATTGATTGAATAAGGTAGCGCCAGAAAACATTTTATTCATATCAGTAACATTCGATGTATCCCAGCCACCAAGATCTTGGTTAAACGCGGAAGCTCCTTCAAACATAGAATCCATACGGTTAACATTCGATACGTCCCAACCACTAATATCTTGATTGAACGCGCTAGCTCCAGAGAAAAGGTTATGCATACCAGTAACATTCGATGTATCCCAGTTACCAATATCTTGATTGAAATTAGTTGCGCCAGAAAACATACCTCCCATGTTATTTACGTTTGATAGATCGGGGGTGTCAACTGCGTTACCCACTAAAAATGAAGCTCCGCGAAAGGAGCTTGTCATTGAATACCATTTTATATCTCCCCATTGTTCAATCGACTGTATTTTTCTGTACTCAGCACCCCCTATCGTATTCCTCTCAGAATCTAGTGCAGGAAAACGCCCACTGATTGCTACCGTATAAGTTCCAGCAGAGGCGTAGGTATGAGTTATATCACCTCTCACATTCTCGCTAAAGCTACCATCACCCCAGTCAACCCGGTAATCATAGCCCACTTCTTGTCGATATAAATCGTTAGTAATTATCATAATTTGATTATCATTAGAAACAGTATCACTAACATCTGTCCGCCAAACAGTAATAAAAGGTTTCGGCTCATCCACAATAACTTCGCGCATTGCGGTGGCTGTGTTACCACTACTATCTACCGCCATATAAGTGATGATATATATATCGATTGTTGTAGTATCTACGATACCACTAATGCTAACTTCAACACTGCCATCTCTGTCATCTGTAGCTGTGGCACCTAATTCATTATAGCTTTTGTGAACAAGTACTCTGATTGAATTGTCGCCATTTAGGGTAATAACAGGTGGGGTGGTGTCAGGTGCTATTACAGTAACAGTGCGAGTTATACTGCTTGAGTTACCAGCATTATCTGTTGCCGAGTAAGTTATGGTGTATTCACCTAAGGTACTAGAATCAACAGTGCCGGAAGTAGCCACCGCTACCACGCCATCTTTATCATCTAATGCTGTTGCGCCAAGTTCTTCATAAGATTCATTAAGAAATAGATTGATTGAACTATCGCCATTAAGGCTAATAACTGGCGGTGTAGTATCTAGCAGCTCTACGACAGTCACAGTACGGGTAACACTGTTATTATTGTCCGCAGTATCGGTAGCGGAATACGTAATGGTGTAGTCACCCAAAGTACTGGTATCGACTGTACCTGATATAACCACAGCAACTGTACCGTCTATATTGTCGGTTGCACTTGCGCCAAGCTCTTCATAAGCGTCATTAAGAAATAGACTGATTGAACTCTCGCCATTCAATGTGATAACTGGCGGTGTAGTATCTGGCGGCTCTACTACAGTCACAGTTCGGGTAACACTACTAGCATTACCTGCACTATCGGTAGCGGAATACGTAATGGTGTAGTCACCCAAAGTACTGGTATCAACTGTGCCAGAAATAACCACTGAAACTGTACCGTCTATATTGTCGGCGGCACTTGCACCGAGCTCTTCATAGGTTTCATTAAGAAACAAACTGATTGCACTATCGCCATTAAGGGTGATAACAGGGGGCGTGGTGTCTGGTTGAGGTTGAGGGGACTCACTGCCACCGCCGCCACAAGCAGTTAATAACAGCCATAAACATAAGGTCAGTAGTTTTGTGGCGTTTTGTAGTGCTAACATCGTTTTTCTTAGTTCCTTTAAGATGAGCTTGATAGTGAAAATATTAAACTGGTGTGTTTCAGCTTAAATTCATTCCTTTTCTTAGCTATTTTGCATTTACAGAAAAACGATTCTATTTTAGTTTAATCAATTAGTACAGTTATTTACAGACCTCCAAGTCATCACAAGGTAGCTTTGTTTTTTCTAAACGCCAATTAAAAAACCTTGTCAAAATTCTATGACTTTTGAGTATTACTCCTTTATTGGGTTTTATGATGCTTCCATCATAAAACCCAAAACACACACTCCAACACCTACCCTTTACCGTTTTGTACCGTCAATACTTTATTTCTCGCCTAAAGCATTTACAGCAATTTTCCCTTCACTTTTTGAATTCAGGCGCTCTTTAACAACCATACCAGCTAACCGGTAGGCCAACATCTGAATTTCTCCACGGCTTTTTTCTCCTTTGCCATTGGTAAGAATAGCAATGGAGATATCATGATCTGGTACCATCATCATAAAAGCGTTAGCGCCTGATGCTACTCCACCATGATGTATGACATCGATCTTGTTTTCTTTATCGATAATATGGCTCGTTTCATAATGGCGCCAACCTAAGGTATAACTTTGTGGTGGCTCACTGCCATCAAACATTGGTTGAACGGTAACCATTTCCTCGAAAGTACTTTGTGCTAGCAAGCTTCCATTCATTAGAGCGGCTCCTAATCTAACCAAATCTGTAGGCGTAGAAACCAAACCGCCACCTGCTACCTTGTTAGATAAGTTCTGCTCCGGTGTTATGCCGTAAAGACCTTCGTCAGAGGTATAAAACCCTGCAAGTGCAGTAGTATTTTCTAAACGATGCTCAGCCTGTGTTTGAGATAAACCTAAAGGTTTTGTGACTAACTCAGTCACCAGTTTTTCGAAGGATTTTCCACCTGCAGCTTGCATAACAGCACTTAGCAATGTGTACCCATGAGTTGAGTATGAGAAGCCTTGCCCTGGCTCAAACAATAAATCATCATTTTTAAACTGTGTAAGCGCCGCATTAACGTCTGAATAATGAATATTTGAAAGACCATCCGTAGGCGGAAACTTCAAAAAGTCATAGTTGTAATGGCGCACACCTGCCATATGACTAGCTAATTGCCTTGCGGTCATTTGAGCAGAATAACGAGGATAATCTGGTAGATAATTATGTATGGGCACATCAAGATCTATCATTCCCTCTTCAACCATACGCATTAATGCCACAGCCGTTATCGCCTTTGAAACGCTGCCAACACGGTATTGGGTTTTAACATTGGCTGCTTGTTCGGGTTCAACTTTGGCTAAACCAACAGTACCCGCCCATACCAACTCGCCATCTACCGTCATGGCGCCAGACATAGATACTGATTGCATTTTTTCAGCTAAATCAATCATGCTTTGCTGCGATTTTTTACTCCATTTACCATCAGAACTATCAAATTTATGCGCATCTTGATGCACTAAATGTTTAGCGGGGAGCGGCAAACGTGGGTTGTCCCACTTCCATGACCAATAGCCAATAGCTCCCATATAGATAGCAACTATTGAGAATACTCCGCCAACCCATTTTAAAACGTGTTTCCTATTCATTAATTTTTTCCTTTATATTGAATCTCAATTTACATCTTGTAGCGATATACTTATATTACCCCTATAAGAAATACCGCTTATGTGCTGTATTGAACAACCATAACTTGATGAATAACTCAGGAACTTGATGAATAGCTCGGATAAAAGGACCAAAAGCGCACTGAGTATTTGGCAGTTTGCACTTTTAATAACAACAACTTATATAGTTGGGCTATTTATAAGCCACAGTACCACGGTGATTGAAGCCACTTATTGGTCAGGCTATGAACTGCAAGTTTTGAATGACGATAGTGTTTGGGTTGATAGCAACCGTATGCAAATTGGTAGTTCAAATAAAGTCCAAGACATTCGATTTAACCTTAATATTGACGATTCAGACAAATGGAAACAGCCCATTAGCTTAATGATTGGTGGGCCATTTTCTGCTGAAATATATTGGGATGGGGAAAGTATTGGTAAAAAAGGTGCTGTGGGTAACGTGATTGAGGATGAAATTGCAGGGCCCATAGATTCTTCCTTGTTCGTACCATCGAGATTGTTAACACAAGGTAATCATCAAATACAACTGCAATTATCAACCCAGCACCTGATAGCACACGACGCCTCAGTTTTTCACTATATTTGGCTAATGCCCTACCGCCAAGATGGGCAACGTGATTTGCGCTATTATGCCGCGCCGTTAGTCATTCTAAGTGCGCTAATCGTACTCAGCCTGCAAAGCTTTCGCATTGGTCGAAGTGCTGGCAATTTAATGCATACAGGACTGGGTTTGTTCGGGTTTTGCATCACTATAGCCTTGATGGCTGAAGTATCGCGCGCTGTCATTAATTATCCTTATCATTACCATGAGCTGCGGGGGATATTTGGCTGGCTTGGCAATATAGGTGCCGGACTCGCCCTGATATATACTTGTTACCGTTTAGTTGATAGTAAATTGGCAAAGCTTTTATTAATCACAGGGATAGCATCAGTTTTAGCGAGTTATTTTGTGCCAATGAATAGTGGCGACATGAGAATGGCACAAGAGTTTAGTTTACTGACGCTGGCACCGTCATTGGTATTCATTATTTTGCTATTTAAAAGGCAAGTAAGTTATTTATCGTCATTACCTATTTTTTGGTTAGCCTGTGTTATTTCTCAAATACTCTCAATAGGGCTTTTTCTTGACAGCTTCCTGTTCATCGCGTCTCTAATTCTTATTGGCGGTGCTTGGGTTTGGACTTATGTTGATAACACTGAACAAACCGCCCAACCGCCTACTCAAGAAGAATGCCAGCATTTCAACATTAGATCGGCAGGTGAAGTGAAAGCTATTTCGGTTAATAGTTGCTACGCACTTAAGGGAGAAGGTAATTTTACCTCAGTTATGTTGTTAAGTGGTGAGTCCGTATTACACCAAGACGGATTAGGCGTGATAATGAAAACTAATCCGAAAAATTATGTCAGAGTGCACAAGTCTTTTGCGGTTAATCTAAATGCGACTTCGGTGCTTAAGTCAGCAGAAGGTAGCAAATATTGGTTAGAAATGACAAACAAGGAAACCATTCCAGTGAGCCGCTATCGAGTCGCTGAATTGAGGGGGTTACTCAAAAGGCTTCAGACAAGTTAACGTTTGGCAAATTTTCACCACCAAGCACCTAAAACCATTTAAATCTGCTGCTTATTGTTTTAATAGAGGCAGGTTAGCAATATTTCTACAGCTTTTGGAGTATCGACAAAGATATAGCTAAAAGCATCTGATTTTGTTATATTTTTCGCCAATCATCATTTAATGGACTAAAACGTGACATTCTTCGTAAAATTTTTTCCTGTATTCATTCTAATATTACTTCAATTTAGTACCAACAACGTTATCGCCCAAGAAGCTAAATTGCTAAAGCAAGGAGAATGGGGCTCGGGTACTTATAAGGAAATGGTACTCCTTAATGATCTTTATTATGTTGCTACTAATGAAGGACAAATAGATATATTCGATCCAAGTATGCCTACCGCTGAATCGTTGGTTGGTCAGATAAATTTAGACGATCAAATTGAATTCTTAGGAATGCATAATAATCGCTTGGTCATCCTTACTAGTCATCTAATATCGATATATGATGTAAGCAATATCACAGAATTAACCTTGAATTTTTATTTTCGTTTTAGTAGTTCTCGCTCTTCAGATTCATATAGTTTTAAGGATATAGCTATTGATGAGAAAATATACTACGTCGGTTATGATAATGAAATATATGTCATCAGTGAGAACAATGGCGCTTACAGCCTTGAAAAAGAAATTGAATCGGTATTGCCGAAGAAACCTTCATTTTACATATTTGCGAGCGATAACTATTTTTATCTTTTTGTTGTTTATTACAATAGCGTAACAAGCAAATGGATTACAGCCATAGAACAATATAAGGTTGCTGACAATAGTCTTGTAGCCTCAGTAGTAACTGAGGGGTTAGATAGTACAAAGAAAATATTATTTGATGACGAAGAACGTTTTATTATAATTACAGAATCCGCATTTCAAGTAATAAACATCTCCAATAACGCAATCAACACCTTGGGTAGTTACCCTAATACTCAGTACGATTATTGGAATCGGCATGCCTATAAAAACAACGAGCTGAAAGTGTTATATCGTTCTGGAAAAATAGACTCCTATTTTATAGCCGAAGACCATCAAATTATTTTTCAACAATCAACTGATTTGCAAATTCCGGTGAAAGTCTCTCACATGAAATGGTTAGATAATAGCTTAATAGCCTTATCAGAAGGATATGGACTAATTGAATTTGAGTTCAGCAATAACGAGTTTGAAAATATTAAATTTTTCTATAATCAAACAGGTAAGTTTGATAAAGGTGTTATGCAAGGGGAATACTATTTATTACCTCGAGAAAACCGAATAGATGTAATTAATGTCATGGACAAGAGTAATATTGTTTTACACAAGCGACTTGATAAAAGCATTCAAAAAATTACCCAACATGGTGATAAATATATTTTAGAAAGTGATCTTTCTTTAATTACTGGTGAGCTAACCGATACTCTAGATTTCATTTATGAACATGAAATAAACTATAGTAGAAGCAGATTCTTGTATGACTCTATTAAAAATGAGGAATTCTTTTATTCTCTTTATAGCGCTGTAGGTAACTTTGTATCAAGGTATGATATTTCTACTCCTTATTCAATTTATAGAGAGCCGATAGAAATTGAATTTCCTGAAGGCCAAAAGTGCCCACAGACGCTTAGGTTTATAAATAATAAATTAGCGGTTTACGACCCTTGCTACAATGGTATTCATCTTTTAAATAATATCAATAATGACAATTTCGAAATTGAACAGCTCATTAAAGATCCATCAGGGCATGCTACCCCTGAAATTGCTAATAACTTAATTTATTATGCAACAAATAATAGTTTGGCTATATATTCATTGTCAGATAGCAACCAGCTTGTTCAAATGAACTCATATAGTATGGATTGGGAAAATTACCATAGCTTACGATTAAAAGTAGTCGGTAATTATTTAATTGCTTACACGCTTAGTTATGTGTATTTCTTTGAGTTAACTTCGAAGGAAAACCCTAAATTTCTTCATAAATTTCAAATACCATTAGGGAAGTTTTCCTTCGCTGAATTTCAAAAAAGTGATGACACGCTAATTGCAATAACGCCAAGCGGCATTCAGTTTTATCAAATAAACAAAGCTCCTACAGCTTCTGTAGAGCAACTCACCATTGATGAAGATTCTGCTCCTGAGCCTATACTCATTTTCACTGATCCTGAATCTGACAGCATGACATTTTCCATAACGCAAGCAGCAACTCACGGTGAAGCTATTTTCTTAGAGTTGGGCTTAGTTTACTTTCCTAATATCAATTTCAATGGTGAAGATAGCGTCATTGTTAAAGCACAAGATGTTCATGGTAACTTTATTGAGCATGAAGTAAGCATTACCGTTGAGCCGGTGAATGATGCCCCAACCATTAATACATCAAGCTTGACGATTGATGAAGACACCCTGCTCACTACTCAAATTGAAGGTGAAGATATTGACGGTGACACGTTACAATTTACCTTAGACGAAAACCCTTCACATGCTACTGCCTCACTTAGTGAAACGGGAGAATTAACCATTGAGCCAGACGCCAATTTTAATGGTAGTGATAGCCTTACAATAACTGTTACTGATAGCCATGGTGCAAGTTTTAGTACAGTAATTGAAATAACAATAACGCCTGTTAATGATTCTCCTACTTTATCTGAAAACAACTTTAACACTGATGAAGACACTGTATTAAATGCTAGCTTAATTGCTACAGATATTGACGGTGACGTCTTATCATACACACTTGATAGCACAGCAACCTCTGGTACTTTAACATTACAAGATACGGGGAACTTCTCATACCAGCCTAATACTAACTTTGATGGCTCAGATAGTTTTATTGTCTCTATAACTGATGGCGAGATAACCATTCAAGAGACCATATTAGTTGAAGTAAACCCCATTAATGATGCGCCAAGCATCACCACAACAACAGTCCAAGCCATTGAAGATACCACTTTTATCGGTCAAATTAACGCCACCGATGTTGAAGGCGATAGTTTAGTTTATGCAATTGCCACATTACCATTATCAGGGCAAGCAACAATAACTCAAACAGGTGAATTAACTTACACCCCTTCAGAGAATTTTAACGGTAGCGACAGTATTGCTATTTCAGTTACTGATAGCCAAGCTGCAAGTAGCACCTCAGAAATCACTATAGTTGTTTCTTCGGTAAACGATGCGCCCAGTGCAAACCATGTTAGCTTTACCTTAATAGAAGATGAAACCTTAACAGAGCTATTAACAGCCACAGATGTAGATGGAGATTCATTACGCTTTAATACCAGCCTAGCTCCTGAGTTTGGCACGCTTTCAGTGGCAGAGGATGGCAGTTTCACTTACCAACCTGAGTTAAACTTTGATTTAGAAGATAAATTTGAAGTTGTAGTTTCTGATAGTCAAGGAGGGTCTAGCACCTTTGAAGTGACCGTTACCATTATACCCGTTAATGACGCGCCTACATTAGGAGTGAATGTTTTCTCTATGGTTGAAGATAGCGAGCTATCTTCAACTATTATCTTTAATGACATAGATTCTGATGAACATAGCTTTGAAATTATTGAAACGCCAAGCCACGGCAGTGTGACATTAAACCAAGGCCAATTTACTTATATACCTGAGCAAAACTACCAAGGGATTGATCGCTTTAGCGTTAAAGTCACTGATAACGAAAACTTAAGTGTAGAAGGAGAAGTCACGCTTCAAATCAGTAGCATTAATGATGTACCTCACCTTCTTACGCCAGCTTTTACACTAGATGAAGACAGCACACTAACCACTACTGTAGAGGTTAGTGATATTGAAAACCATGAAATCACTATAGAGGTTGTAGACAAAAGCGCGGTGAATGGCGAATTGAGCATAAATAGTGCAGGAGAGTTTACTTATACGCCAAGTGAAGACTACAACGGCATGTCAAGTTTTCAAATTCGTTTACGCGATAGTGAAGGGGCAAGTGCAGAGCACAATATCACGTTAACGGTTCTACCCGTTGATGATATACCTGTAGTAACAGTGCAAGATTTTTCGTTGTCAAACAGCACGGATTATTCCGGCAACTTGCCACAGCAAGATATTGACGGTGAAAGTTTAAGTTACAATATCCAAACAAGCACCACAAACGGTACTTTAGAGTTGTCAGCAGAGGGAGTCTATAGCTATAAGCCTAATGCCTCATTTTCAGGTACCGACTCATTTACTTATACGGTATCTGATGGTGTTAATACGCTAACGGGTACGGTCAACTTCACTGTTCAAGCTCCTCCTCCCAAAGTTATAGAAACAAAAGAAACCAGCTCTGGTGGTGGTAGCTTTAATCTAGTGCTCATGATGTTGTTACTTTTAACGTGCAGGTATCGCTATCAAAATAACAATATACGGGTGAGGTAAATACATTTACATCTCAAATTATTCACTGATAATATAAAGCGATGCTTTTTTAAGTGTTATTAACCATCAAACCGAGAAGTAGATTGTTGTATATAACGCTCATCAATCTGTCTAATTCGTTCTAAATGTTTAATATGAGCACGACGAGCCGCATAGGCAAAAATGCTAATAATGATAACGACAGGGATTACAATTGAGAAAGGTTCTTGCGTAAAGAAGTTAGTTAGCCATTCCATGGTTAAATTCCTATGAAGAGTGAATCAAGTTCAGCCGAAATACTGAAAGTTTATAGATATAACCCAATCATAGCATAACTTTCACAATGTGCTGAATTATCGCTCAGTATTCCAGCTAAAGAAATAAGCACCTAGAGACAAAAATACTGCACTCATCACCACTAAACAGGTTACGTGATAGCTTATATCTGCCAAAGTTGCACCTTCGGTTATCACTTTACGTGCCCCTGCAACTAAATGCGTTAACGGCAATATATCAGCAAAGCTTTTTAATGCCGGCGGCGCTCCTTCTAAACTAAACCAAACCCCTGAAAGCATCATCATTGGCCATGAAGTTAGATTTAACAAGCCACCAATTAACTCTTCACTTTTACTTCGACTTGCGACCAGTAATCCTAAGCTAATTAAGCAAAAAGCGCCAAGCATACCGATGATAAGCAAATCGAAGTAGCTACCTAACATAAAGAAATCAAACAGCAAATTACAGCCACTATAAACAATGGCAGACATAAACATCACAATAAATAAGCGAGATAATAACTGCGCTGAGACAAATTCAAAGGCTGATAATGGCGTTGCTTTTAGTCGCTTTAACACAGCGTTTTTTCTATAACGCACAATGACATAACCTACACCAAACAAACAGCTAAACATCATATTCATGCCGAGAATACCGGGAAGCACCCAATCAACATAGCGAATTTTTTTACCCGTAGTTAGCAAACGGGTATATCCTTGCAGTTTATTGGCGAATATTTTTTCTACCAAATAGCTTTTTGCCGATTCATTATTTACCCAATAACGATTAGTGCCAGGTTCAACGACCATATCGATCGTGTGCCGACTCAATTTATTTTTTGCCGAATCGACTTCGTTGTAGTTAATAAAATCAATAAATCTCACTTCACTAAAAATAGTATCCTTTGCTTTAGTGCTCGTCATTACTTCGTTATTTAGCGCTTGCACTATACCCACTTTATAAGCAGAGCGACCATCTCCAGAAAATATAAAAGAAAAACCCACCAGCAACAAAACTGGAAAAAACAAGTTCCACCCTAGTGATGATTTATCACGAAAAAACTCGATATTTCTGGCTTTAAAGACGGCAAAAAAACGTTTTATATTCATCATGAATCCCTTAGAGAATGACCGGTTAAATGTAAGAATAAATCATCCAAATTTGGCGATTTAACATGTAAACCCGACAAAGAAACTTTTTGCTCCATCAGCATTGCCAAAGTATGTTCAACATTCTGTGTGGTAATTTCTACCCGACCAGCAGATAAAAGCCATTTGTTTTTTTCTACTAAAGTCGACGGAACCTGCTGCTGCGGCAAATAAATAAAGACATCATTAAAGTGTTTATTTAGCAGTTGTTGAGGCGTTCCTGATTCAATAATTTTCCCCTGATCCATAATAACAATATCGTCACAGAGTTGCTCCGCTTCATCCATGTAATGAGTAGTTAGAATAACGGTTTTATTTTGTGCTTTAATGTTTTTAATTAGTTGCCAAAAGTTTCGTCGAGCATGCGGGTCTAACCCTGTTGTTGGCTCATCGAGGAAAATAATTTCAGGATCATTAATAAGCGCTAAGGCAAGTAACAAACGTTGTCTTTGTCCGCCCGAGAGTAACCGATTATCTCTATTTAAAAATTCGCTTAAATCGCAAAGGTCAATGATTTTATCTTGTGCTAAAGCGTGTTGGTAAAAAGAAGCAAATAAATTCAGTGTTTCTTTTACCGTTAAAAAATCTTGCAACGCTGTATGCTGAAATTGTATGCCTATTTGCTGAGAGATATTATGATCAACGGCTTTACTTTGGTTGTTTATATTTTGATAAACAACTGAGCCAGCATTTGCAGCAATGATACCTTCCATAATTTCAATGGTGGTAGTTTTACCTGCACCATTAGGTCCTAGCAGGCCAAAACAATGTCCCTGCTGAACATTAAAACTAATATCATTGACGGCAATTACATCTTTATATTTTTTTGTTAAACCCTCAACACAAATAGCAGCACTCATGCTTTATAAATCCTTATAGCAACAACTAACTGTTCACTTTATTGTACTTAATTTAATTGAAATAGCATTACATTTTCACAAGTGATAACAATTATCATTTGCATTTACTTTTATCTTCGTTTACCTTTAATAATAGTTAGCAAAAAAGATTATAAGGATAAGACATGACTACTCAACTACCTAGTTCAGCCAAAACTAACATTAAAGTACAGGTAGAGTTTTCTAGCAATATTCTTAAAGAGTTACTTAAGTCAGGTTTGCTACATGGCGATGATTGCAAGTGCTTAAATGCCAGTGCCAAACAAGTGCTTTGGCAAGCATTATTAACTGCCAGTACAAATAGCGATATAAGTAACGGTACAAATAGGGAGAGTCAATTATGTGCTTAAAAGCATCTACAGAATTTCTACAATTAGAAAGCTGGTTAACAATACTTATCACTACTTATAAAGATAGCCCAAGCATCGGCTTAGCCAAAACAATTAGCTATTACTTAAGTAGACTTTTACATCACGACGATATTAACTTTTGTGGTTTTAAGCGTTGTGATTACTTAGTGATGCAAAAATATTGGTGTTGGCAAGCGAGATGTTAGCTTACATTTAGCGACTGAACAATTGATTGTAAACGTTGCTCAAAGGCTTTTTTACCACTAAAACCATAGTGCTCGCATACTGCTTTTACATTATGCTTTTGTAAAATCCGCATAATCAATATTAACAAACCTTTATTTTCTAACGCTTTATCGACAATAAGTTGCTGTTTTAGCCATAAATGTAAACTAAAAGCACAGGTCGAATACTGACGATGGCCAAGCGAGAAAGCGCTGATACTGGCTTTATCACGTTCGCTTAACTTTTCTAGTAAAATTACAGGGCAATAATGAATAATGAGTGCCACTAACTCGGTAGGTAAAAATTTATATTCATCGGTGAGTAAATAGTCAAAGCTTCGATAAAACTCTGTGTTTATATCAAGTAATGCCGTTTCACTAGTATTTGACAGCGCTTTTAACACCAGTGCTGATTGCTCCCCGCTAGCTTTATCTTTAGTAAAGCCTATACGCGCTAGTACAAAGTTACTTTGTAGCCAAAAGGAAAGTAAAGGCGTAGTTGCGCCAAAACTAGCGGCTAAAAAGTCAGCTCCTTGCCTTGAGGCAAGATTTGCTATTTTAGCTAAGAAATATTGGCCAAGCCCTTGATGCTGTAATTGAGGATGCACAGCAATGCGCACAATCCGTAGATAATAATACTGAAAAGCGTGCTCAAAACCACACTGTGTTAATAAAGATTGCGGAGCAAAATTATTTTTTAATCGACGTTTTGACTGGCTAATTGCATGCACTTCATCAACGCCAATATCAGTGTTATTTAAACGACCTTCGTTCATTAACATAGCCACCCCAACAACTTGCTCATTGGCGAACAAACATACCAGCTGTACATGCTCGTTATCTAATAGCATTTGTACATCACTTGGTTTAGTCTGATAATGGGCGGTAACAAGTACGGCAAATACCTGCCTAAGCAACTTCTCATTATTAACTAATTCAGTTGTACTTACTTGCTCAAATGATAGTGATGACAGCTCGATAGCTTGGTCATCACTAGCAATATCTTTTAATGCTGCATCGAGCAAGCAAGCATCAAAAGTTAATCGCTCTAAAGGATCATTTAAACGCCAACGAATGGGTTCATTAATATGTAAATTTTGCCATTGAGGAAAATTTTTCGTCAAGATCTGCTGGAACTTTAGAGTGAAACCACGCCCTGCCCCTTCATAACCATGAATAGTACTAGCAAAAACGGTACGTGAATATTTATTAAGTAGTTGTTCAAGCAAATAGATAGGAATAGCGGCTGCCTCATCTACTAATAATAAGCTAGCGGTCACTTTTTTCTTAAGCAGTTGATCTACAGCAATAAATTCAAGAGTGCCAAATTGAGTGATAAAATGATTATTTTGTAATTCCCCTGCAGGAAAGCTCTTTGCTAATTGTTTATAAAATATAGCTAACGAACCAATATCCGCGGCGGTAGCAACAATAGCCAATTTATTGTCATTTGTAGCCTTAGCGAGCAACTCTGCGCAAGCAATAGCTAACGCTGATGACTTTCCTCTCCCCCTATCGGCGGTAAGTACTAGCGGCCGATTTCTTTTGCCTCTTAATACTTTGATAATTGCATCGACGGCGATGACTTGCTCTTGAGTTGCACATAGGTAAGCTAAAGAGTCTGACTCATCAGTTGATTTTTGAAAGCTTTCTTTTAATGATTGCTGAACAATATTATCGCCCTGTTCAATAACCACATGCTCTGCATAATCATTTAGCAAACGATAGAATCGCTGAAAGAAACGGCTAGACTTAACACCAGAAAGATCATTCACTAACAAAATCATGATGCCACCGGCAACTAATGTACCGGATAGTGCAGCAAAAGCGTCAATTGAAAAGCCTTCTCCTTGAAAAACTACAACATCACTTTCGCTGCCAAGCTTATCTCGAAAGCGTTGCTTGTTAACATTAGCCTTAAAATGATCACCATCTCCATATATCAACCATGTTTTACTGCTTGGCTGAGTGGTTTCGGTAAATTGTTCATCAATAGATTTTAATAATTCGTATGCCCAATCACTTCCCCCGGACAATACCACTAAACGACGTTCATTTGACATCAATGCTTGTTGTTGATTTTGATGAAACCAGCTGAAAAATGCTTTGTCTTGCATGCTAAATATGTCAAACAGTTAATTTTATATATAGCAATAGTTTATCAAGCAATTTCGACTACACCAATAAAATAAAATAGAAAACTATCATAAAATTTTGTTGAAAATGTCTAATTCCTTGCCTATGTTGATATTGAAAGACGTTATTTTTTTGTGAGTTAATCTGATGATGAGTGATGATGAATTTTTAGACGACATTGATGAGGGTAATGATAACTTTGAACCAGAAGTTGACATTGAGTCACGCGAACTCGCCGAGAGAAAAGCAGAAGAACAGGCGCAAAAGAATTTGCTTGCTCGTAAACGAATAGATGACTTACTAGAGAGAAAAAGGTTAAAGGACCTTATAGATGACGAAGATGACTGGTGAGTTACTCTCGTAATTATTAAGTAATATTCGTGTTCATTGAATAAATAAAGTATGGTTTAATCATATACAAATTCAATAACAATAAAAGCCTAAATATGTTCAATAAACGTAAACAAAGCACCCCTAAGAAAATCACCCGTACATTACTTCCGCTAGTGCTTCTGGCAAGTACTAGCGCAAACATTCAAGCTAATGAGCATACCTCTGCAGAGAATGTTGCAAAGTTTGCCACTAAAATTGAAGCCGATGTAATTCAGTGGCGTCGTCATTTCCATCAACACCCAGAGCTTTCAAATAGAGAATTCGAAACCGCCAAGACAATTGCTAAATACTTAAGATCTTTAGGGCTGGAAGTACAAACAGGTGTGGCCAAAACAGGTGTGGTTGCCATTTTGGATTCAGGAAAACCAGGCCCTGTGGTAGCCCTTCGTGCTGACATTGATGGTTTACCGGTCACTGAAAGTGTCAACTTACCTTTTGCTTCAAAAGTAACTTCTACTTATAACGGACAAGATGTAGGCGTAATGCATGCTTGTGGTCACGATACTCATATAGCAATGCTTATGGGCGCGGCAAAAATATTAACGTCAATGAAAGATAAATTGCACGGTAAGGTTAAGTTCATTTTTCAACCCGCTGAAGAAGGTGCACCAGAAGGAGAAACAGGTGGGGCTGAGATAATGGTTAAAGAAGGTGTGTTAAGTAAACCGAATGTTGATGTTATTTTTGGCCTGCACATAAGCTCTGCTAAAGAAGTTGGCACCGTTCATTATCGTGCAGGTGGCATAATGGCTGCTGTTGATCCGTTTAAAGTCGTAGTAAAAGGTAAGCAATCACACGGGGCTTATCCTTGGAATAGTATTGACCCTATTGTCACCTCGGCACAAATCATTATGGGTTTACAAACTATTGTAAGTCGTGAAGTTGAGTTAATTGACAGTGCAGCGGTTGTTACTGTTGGTATGATTCACGGTGGCACACGCTCTAACATTATTCCAAATGAAGTTGAAATGGTGGGTACTATTCGTACCCTTAACCCGGAAATACGTAAGCATATACATAAGTCAGTTCACAATAAAGTTACCAGCATTGCTAAAAGTATGAATGCTCAAGCATCGGTGACTTTGCCCTTAGATTATAGCTACCCTATTACCTATAACGATGAAGACTTGATGACGGAAATGCTGCCAGTATTACACGCTACTGCAGGGGCTGATAACGCTAAAGTAACCAATCCTGTTACTGGCGCTGAAGACTTCTCATTCTTCCAAGAAAAAGTCCCTGGGTTATATTTATTTGTTGGTGGACGCTCAAAATCAATTACTGCTGAACAAGCACCTGATCACCATACCCCGGAATTTGAAATTGATGAAAGCGGTATGAAGCTTGGTGTGGAGCTATTAACTAATTTAACGATAAATTATATGACAAACCATCATTAAACTTCATTGCGCTTATACCCAAGTTATTTCAACATACAGAATTAAGTATAGTAAACTACTTGGGTATAGTGTTTTTCTTTAACTAAGATACTGATAAAATACCTCTTATTTTAATTTACATTTCTCCTTATGACTTTATTTGAAAAGCTGCGTTGCTTATTTACCTTTGGTCAAGGCGTTGCCTTGCCATTACCTGAAATACCAAAAAATTCGACACCGTTAGCTTTGTTTGAACAATGGTTTAATGATGCTAACAAGTCAGGTATTTTGCTACCTGAAGCTATGTCGGTAAGCAGTTGTGGGCAAAACGGCCAACCAAGTTCTCGCATGGTTTTATTAAAAGACTTTAATGAGCAGGGCTTTGTTTTTTATACCAATTACAGTAGCCGTAAAAGCAATGAGCTAAATGAGAACAGTCATGTAGCGCTACTTTTTCATTGGAATGTTTTGCAAAGACAAATCCGCATAGAAGGCACAGTGGAAAAAGTCAGTAAACAAGAATCCGCAAACTACTTCCATAGCCGTGATAGAGGTAGCCAAGTTGGCGCTTGGGCATCAAAGCAAAGTCAAAAGTTAACTCATAATAATGAGCTAACTGAACGAATGGCGCACTATAGTGAAAAATATGCTCAGGGCGAAGTAGCACACCCTGAGTTTTGGGGTGGTTGGCGTGTTAAACCAACTTATATCGAGTTTTGGCAAGGACGAGCTAATCGTCTGCATGACCGAGTTTGCTTTGAAAAACAACAAGGTGAATGGCATAACTTTAAGCTACACCCGTAAATTAATCAATCAGTCACGCATAATCACTAATCAAGACAAGTACTTTAGTAGCGGTACTTGTTATTTTCAGTTTCAAATCTAAATCCAGCTGTACTCGCTAAAACACTGTTCTATTAACTTTCTTTAGCCTTTGGCATAATTTTAGGTTTTATGCATTGAGGCAATTCACCTTGATTTTTTGCAGCTTTATAGAGCGGATCAGAAAAAGTTAAGTGATTGGTTAGTTGATGAATTCGTGATTCATTTGACGGATGAGTAGACATAAATTCAGGTAAAGACATACCTTCAGTTTTCGACATGTTTCGCCACAACTGTATACTTGCTTGAGGCTTAAAACCGGAACGAGCCATTAAATCTTGCCCTATGATATCAGCTTCACTTTCGTGTGAGCGATTATATGGCATAACAACACCGTACTGAATACCAATTCCAAGGCCTGCAACCCATAACTCTTTGTTATCGAGTTCACTAGCTCCCAATGCTATTGCGGCTACAGCTAAGCCAACATTAGACAGTTTATTCGCTGATAAGCGCTCATTAGAGTGCTGTTCTATTACATGCCCTACTTCATGGCCCATAATAGCAGCTAACTGGTGTTGATTTTCAGTGACATTCAATATACCAGTAAAGACCCCTATTTTTCCGCCCGGTAAAGCAAAAGCATTCACTTGTGCGGATTCAAACACAACAACCTCCCATTCCCCTTGATGAGCTGATTGAGGCACATTTGCCGTGATAGCGTCAGCAACACACTGAACAAAGTTATTGATAGCCTTGTCTTTGCTGATGGGAATATCTGTTTTCATTTTCTCAAATGAAGTTACTCCCATATGATTTACTTCAGCAGGCGAATACAGTGAAACCTGCTTGCGCCCTGTTGACGAAGTAGAGCAAGCGGTCAGAGTGAATAGAAAAAAGCAAACAAAAATAAAGTTTTTCATAGACTAACAATAATTGACATTCAAAAATTGATCATAACATTCGCACATAAAAAAACCGAGACATGCTCGGTTATTTTCTAACAGTATCAATGCTTATGCAAACATTGATTAACCACCAACAAGTGCCAATAAAATACCTGCCGCAACTGCAGAGCCAAGTACTCCGGCTACATTTGGTCCCATTGCATGCATAAGTAAGAAGTTATGCGGGTTAGCTTGCAAACCAACCTTGTTTGCAACACGAGCAGCCATTGGTACTGCAGAGACACCTGCTGCGCCAATTAATGGGTTAACTTGCTCTTTGGATAATTTATTCATCAACTTAGCCATTAGTACCCCAGATGCAGTACCAATAGAAAAGGCCACAGCACCTAGCGCTAAAATGCCTAAGGTCTTAACATTTAAAAAGGCATCTGCACTTAATTTTGAACCTACACCTAAGCCTAAAAATATCGTAGTAATATTGATCAATTCATTTTGTGCTGTAGAACTTAAGCGATCGACAACACCTGATTCGCGCATCAAGTTACCTAAACAAAACATACCAACCAGTGGCGTTGCCGCAGGTAAGAAAAATATGGTCATCAACAGTACTCCTAAAGGAAATACTATTTTCTCAATTTTAGTTACTGGACGAAGTTGAGCCATTTCAATTTTTCGCTCATCTTCTGTCGTTAGTGCCTTCATAATTGGTGGTTGAATAATAGGTACTAGCGCCATATAAGAATAGGCAGCAACCGCTATTGCCCCCAGTAACTCAGGTGCTAATTTTGAAGCCAAAAATATAGCAGTAGGACCGTCTGCCCCCCCAATAATAGCAATAGCTGAAGCGTCCTTTAAGGTAAACTCAATGCCCGGCACAGCATTTAATGCTATTGCACCAAACAAGGTTGCAAAAATACCAAATTGTGCTGAAGCGCCTAAAAGCAACGTTTTAGGATTAGCAATGAGCGCGCTAAAATCTGTCATTGCACCAACCCCCATGAAAATAATCAATGGGAATATGCCAGTATCTATACCGGCATAATAGATGTAATGCAGTAAGCCACCTACATCAGAAAAACCAGCTAAAGGTATATTGGTTAAAATGGCGCCAAACCCCATAGGTAACAATAATAAAGGCTCAAAATTTCTAGCGATAGCAAGGTATAGCAACCCACAACCAACGAGCATCATGATGACCTGACCTGTTGCAAAATTAGCTAAACCAGTTGAAAGCCATAAGGTATGTAACTTCTCCATGCGAACCCCTACGAGAAACTAAGTAAGGCATCACCAACAGCAACAGAGTCGCCTTCTTTGGTATGCACATTGGTAATTACGCCGGCATTTACCGCACGAACTTCTGTTTCCATTTTCATAGCTTCCATAATGATAACAACCTCACCAGCTTCTACCGCATCACCCTCGTTCACTAACACTTTAAATACATTTCCTGAAAGTGGTGCATTTAAGGTTTCTTCCGCTGAGATTGATGCCGACTGTTTAATCGCATCATCACCTGCAGGAGGTGTAATAGACTCTATTGAGCCACCAGGTGCGACAACTACATCAAAAACTTTACCATCAACGCTTACTGCATAGCTTTCTGGTTCCGTTGCTGATTTAGGCGCAGTACTAGCGGTAGTAGTCTTAGCATTAGCTTTTGTTGGAATTGGTTCAAATGCAGCAGGGTTATTGCGGTTTTCTAAAAATTTCAAGCCAATTTGAGGGAATAACGCATAAGTTAATACATCATCAATAACTTCATCTGCTAAAGTTATATTCTTTTCATTAGCCAAATCTTGTAGCTCATTGGATAACTTATCAATTTCTGGGTCAAGCAAGTCAGCTGGACGACAAGTAATCACTTCTTGCCCATCTAATACACGTGCCTGTAGCTCAGCATCAACTGGTGCAGATGTTGAGCCATACTCTCCCTTCAAAACACCCATAGTTTCTTTGGTAATAGACTTGTAACGCTCGCCTGTTAATATATTTAACACGGCTTGTGTACCAACAATTTGAGATGTTGGTGTCACAAGGGGTATATAACCAAGATCTTTACGTACTTTAGGAATTTCAGTTAATACTTCATCAAATTTATCTGATGCGCCCTGTTCCTTTAGTTGGTTCTCCATGTTAGTTAACATGCCACCAGGCACTTGTGCGGTAAGTATTCGAGCGTCAACGCCTTTTAAACTTCCCTCAAATGCAGCGTACTTTTGTCTAACATCGCGGAAATAAGCGGCTACTTCAGCCATTTTTTCTACATTTAAGCCAGTATCTCGACTAGTACCTTCTACAATCGCAGCAATAGTTTCTGTTGGCGAATGGCCGTAAGTCATACTCATTGAAGAAATTGAAGTATCAATAACATCAATATCACTATCAATGGCTTTCATTTGAGTCGCTATGCTCAAACCCGTGGTAGCATGACAATGCATCGCAATAGGCAGTGAAACAGTTTCTTTTAATCTACCGATTAATTCTGCTGCATCATATGGCTTTAACAAGCCTGACATATCTTTAATACATAAAGAGTGTGCGCCCATGTCTTCAAGTTGCTTGGCCATTGTCAACCAGCCTTCAAGGGTATGAACTGGGCTTTCTGTGTAACTTAACGTGCCTTGCGCATGAGCACCAACTTTTACAGCAGCTTTAATTGACGTCTGTAGGTTACGAACATCATTCATTGCATCGAAAATACGAAAAACATCAACACCGTTTATATGAGCTCGTTCAACAAACTTTTCTACCACATCATCAGCATAATGGCGGTAGCCTAAAATATTTTGAC
Organism: uncultured Colwellia sp.; assembly: GCA_913062815.1. Classification (GTDB taxonomy): domain Bacteria; phylum Pseudomonadota; class Gammaproteobacteria; order Enterobacterales; family Alteromonadaceae; genus Colwellia. The sequence goes on from CAJXWZ010000003.1 coordinate 217,247, forward strand.
CGCGAAAAAGCATTTGTTGTTTAGTATTCGGCATTGCCTTTTTTAAAGCACGAATACGCTCCCAAGGATCTTCACCTAAGTAGCGAATACAAGAATCAAAAGTAGCACCACCCCAAGACTCTATTGACCAATAGCCAACTTCATCTAATGTTGAAGCAATGGGTAACATATCTTCTAAACGAAGACGCGTTGCTAAAATTGATTGATGACCATCTCTTAAAACAACTTCAGTAACACCTAATGGTTTGCTCATGATTATGCCCTTATTTCTTAGAATTCTGTTTAGAGTTTTGCTGACGGTAACGACTAACCGCTCCGCTTATGGCTGCAACAATAGCAGGTGAAACTTCACCCGTTGCGACTATATTATTCTTTCTATTCGAACGACTTGAGGTTGGTGCGATAGCATCAGGGAATCTAATCGCCAGTTTTGCCAACACTGTATTAATAAAGATTATTAACACACTTAAAAAAGCAAAAACAAATACCATTCCAGCAAGCATAAGTGTACTTGCTTCTACAAATTGCTGTTCCATATTGTTCATTTTTCATTCTTCATTCGAAAATCAATAAAATTAGAATAATCACTCCAATTATTAAAAACAAACTTTTTTTTGCTGTTTCAGAAAAATAATTTCTCGTCAAGTAGCAAAAACACGATTATTCATCATTTTTTACTAAATATTCAAACAAAATTGCATAAACAAGATATTGTATACAGTATAACTCCGATGAATAGCAGCTATCAAACAGACCTGCAGCTTATTTTATACAATATACCTGAACATTTAAACTATTCAGAATATATGAATAATATGCACTTACTCGCCTGAGCGCATCTGGCTTTGTAATTATTTATTAGAAAAACAGAACACTTTTTGACCGCGGAACCCGCAACCATGCAGAGTTTAGAGTTACCTTCCTCTGAGGTCTCCTTTTATCCTTGCTCAATCTATGAACAACTCCTCCTCTATCTGAGTGCATTGATGGCAATTCACACCTTGGTGGTACTAATGACATACCGAGAAGAGCTCATTTACCCTCAAACCTATAGATAATGCACATTACCTTAAACTTATGGCTCTCTAAGGTAATTATGGCGACTACTGTGGGAGTCGAAGCTATTGCAAGCATCAATGTCTGCTCTGTAGCCTTACCTTTCCTCGAAATTTAGGTATAAAAATCACCAGCCGAAGCTAGGTTTATTTACTCCCTAAGAGAATGAGGTGATTACTGTAGGCAGTCGAACCTATTACCAGCATCAGTGCTTGGTTTGTACTCTCACTCCCCTTCAAAATTTAGACATAAAAAAAACCCAGCCGAAGCTAGGTTTATTTACTCTCTAAGAGAATGTGGCGATTGTTGTAGGCAGTCGAATCTATTACCAGCATCAGTGCTTGGTTCGTAGTTTTACCTTTCTTCAAAATTTAGATATAAAAAAACCAGCCGAAGCTAGGTTTACTTTGCTCTCTAAGAGAATGTGGCGATTGCTGCAGGCAGTCGAAGCTAATGCTAGCATCACTGCCTGGTTCGTAATTTTACCTTTCTTTAAAATTTAGACATAAAAAAACCCAGCCGAAGCTAGGTTTATTTACTCTCTAAGAGAATGTGGCGATTGTTGTAGGCAGTCGAATCTATTA
>CAJXWZ010000004.1 GCA_913062815.1 uncultured Colwellia sp.
CATAGTGTCACCTAAAGTTTGATGAGATGTATGATAACACCTCTAATTAGGTGGCCAAATTAACTATGCCACTACATGTACGTGGAGACGCTTGTTTGCAAGAAGTCGCCATCATAATGAAAAGTGTTATTTGTAGAACAACCGATCTTATCGCAAGATATGGCGGAGAAGAATTTGTCATTGTTTTACCTAACACAACGCATGCATTTATTATTGGAGAGTATTGCCGAAGAGCAGTACAGGCATTACAAATCCCTCATCAAGAGTCTTCAACGTCTGAATATATCACTATCAGTGTAGGGGTAGCTTCACTTAAGCCAGAACAACACATGGAATTAACAGAATTAATCTCTATTGCTGATACAGCACTATATCAAGCAAAAGAGAAAGGTCGTAACAACGTAGTCGAAATATAGTAAATAGGATTAACTAACCAGCTATTGAGTTTACTTTTAAAGCTCCCTCTCCTAATATTTAACTATGCTTACTTACAATCGCGCTACCATCATTCTTTTTTTATTGCTTAGTTATATATTGACCTTTTCTGTATCGTCACAAACTATAACCGTCGCATTCCCTCAAAATATTCCTCCTTGGGTAATGCAATCACAAGATCGTGGCATTAGTATAGATATAGTAAGTCAGGCAATGAAAACACAAGGGATCAATATTGTTCCATACTATATTCCTTTTGCTCGTATGACATCCATTCTGGAGCAAGAAGGGATTAATGCGGTAGCAATGGTAGAAGGTAATAAAATTGCAGCGAGATATTACTCTGATACAACAAGCTATTTTTATACATCATTAATATCGCTTGCCAAACATAACTTCCACTTAACCGAATTATCTAACTTGTACAACAAACGGATAATGGCATTTCAGGATGCAAGTAAAGTCTTTGTAGACTTAGCAGAGCTAGCAAAGAACAGCACACATTATCAGGAGATAGCTAATCAAGAAAACCAAGTTGCTCTACTTTTTAAAGGAAGAGTTGATTTTATTCTTATCGATAAGAGTATATTCCACTATTGGCGAAATAAAATATCGAAAGTAGATACAAGTAAAAAAGTTATTTTTCATGATGTAAGCTTAATTGGCTCAATACCTATTAAGAGCCCAACCCACGTAGTATTTAAAAGTAAACGGACTCGTGATGCTTTTAATAAGGGCTTACAAAGCTTGATCCAGAACGGCCAATATCAACGTATTATTGACGGCTACATTAAACGAGCGTTTAATAATGGTAATGATAGCCAAAACGGCAATTCTTAATGTTCAAATACGCGGGCAAAGGGCGGTAAAGAATCAAGTATTTGTTTGCCGTAGCGTTTAGTAACCACGCGTTTATCCATTAAGGTGATCACGCCTTCATCCATTTCATTTCGTAATAATCTGCCACAAGCCTGTACTAACTTTTTAGAAGTATCAGGTACGGAGAGACTCATAAAAGGATTACCACCTTTGGCACTAATATATTCAGCCTGTGCTTGTTCAACTGGTGATGTTGGTACTGAAAAAGGCAGTTTGGTGATTATTAAGTTGTTTAAATAATCACCCGGTAAATCTAGCCCTTCAGAAAAACTTTGGGTACCGAAAATAATACTCTCCTTGTTATCATCACATTGCTTTTTGTGATTATCGATAATGTGTTGGCGAGAATGCTCACCTTGTACCGCAATGTTTAGTTTAAGTTTATCTCTAAGCGCTTGTGCCACTTTTTCCATTTGCCAATATGATGAAAACAACACTAAACTGGCGTTACCTTGCGCTAAATACTTAGGTAGTTTGCTAATTAACTCTTCTGTAAATTCTACCGCACTTGGCTCGTTATTCATTTTTGCAACCACTAATTGAGCATTGTTCTGGTAGTCAAATGGCGAGGTAACTTGTTGGTATTGACTACCGTCATTATTTTTTAATCCCGCTTGAAAGCGAAAGTGATCAAATGAATTCAGTGCAAGCAAAGTCGCAGAGCATAGTACTGCTCCTTCACACTGGCTCCATAACTTATCCTCTAAGGTAAATCCTACTTCAATAGGCGCAGCGCAAAGCAAATAATCTTGACGGGCATTTCCTTTATGAGGTTCTTGCTTTTGTAACCATCTCGCCATCGGTGCGGCTTTGTCACTATCCGTTTTAGCATACATATGCCACAAGCGTTGTAAATTTTCCAATCGCTGTAACATAAAGCCTGCTTCACTTAATACCGGCTCAGCAAGATACATTTGTGTATCGCCATCTTTTACCGATTCAATTAAGGCACTGTAGAGTTTGTTTAAATGACTAAGAGATTTTTTACTCAATTCGTTACAGTCTTCAGCCCAATTTTTAAGCGATTTAGGAATGATGCCATTTTCAAAACGAAATATTTGCTCATCATTTTTAGCAAAATTATTGTTACCTTTACTTTGAGTGTCTAGAAAATATACATTCGCATTATTTTCAACAAAGGTTAACACTTTTTGCATTTCAATTAATAAATCTTGGCAATCATCACTAAGCTTGAGTGCGGGTGAAATAGCGCGTTGCGATTTAATTAACTTCGCCATCTTATCGCCTGTTTCTCTCAACTTAGACAGCCAATCGATAGCACCACGTAGTGTAATACTGGCGCTGGAGTGGTCACGCGTTACCTTTGGCAGATGATGTGCTTCATCAATAATATAAAAAGTTTCATCAAGGGGAGTTAATATTCTACCACCACCAAGCTCCAGATCGGCTAATAACAAACTATGGTTAACCACTAACACATCCGCTTGTTCCATAGTTTCTCTCGCTTTATGAAAGGGACAATGGGCGTGATCGCTCAGGGTTTTTAAACAGCTATGCTTATCACTTTGTACTTGTGACCATATATGATGCGGTATAGGACTTTTCCATGAATCGATGTCACCTAGCCAAGAACCATCATTTAATGCTTTATGCATGCTATTTAAGCTACGGATATCCGTTGCTTTAGGTTTTTCTGCGAAAGTGAAGCCTGCTTGTGGTGCATCAGTAGTAACGGCCTGCGCTAGTTTTTGACGGCAAACATAACGTTGACGTCCTTTAACTAAGGCAAATTCAAATTTTAGTCCTGCGTGACTTTTTAGAAAGGGTAGGTCTTTGTCAACAAGCTGCTCTTGTAAGGCCACGGTTGCCGTTGAAATACAGACTTTCTTTTCACGTGATAATGCCAGAGGAATAGCACCTAGACTATACGCAAGAGACTTACCTGTCCCCGTGCCTGCTTCAATAGTAATGATTTTTCTATCTTTACTGTATTCGCCAGCCAGTGTTTTTGAGATCTCAGCAATCAGAAATGTCTGTTGTTTACGCGGGTTGAAATTTTTTAAGTTTTCACCAATCGCTTTGTAGGATTGACGGATAACTTTTTTTAACTTGTCAGTTAACATTTCTCGGTGGTTTCCAAAGTTCTGATAATCAAGTACAATGCTGTATATATTAACAGGTTTTGAGTTTATGACACCCACTCATTTAAAAATTCATTAGAAAATATGCCAACTTCTCAACAATCGATACATAGTGGCTTTTTACTTAGTCGGCAAGTGCAGGATAAGCGCAAAGCGCACGGCAACGAGTCTGCTTTGCAAATTACCTTATGGTTAAAAACAGCTTTAGGTGCTCGAAAATTAGTCATAGAGCATGAATTGGCGGTATTTTTTGTTGAGTATTCAAAAGTTGAACAAGCGATACACTTAATAAACCAACAAGGTATCACACTCGTCAAAGAACAAGCCTTGGCGTTAAAAACCTTTAATCAAACGCAAGTGCATGGTTTTTATTTTGCCTCTCTAACACAATTCTATCGCGCGCGTGACTGTTTAAAGGCACAACAAATCAAATGTTATGAAGATGATATTCGCCCCGATGATAGATATTTAATGGAGCGCTTTATTACAGCCGATATAGACTATATATCCAGTGATTCGCCTCATACTCAAGTAAAATGTAAAAAAGCGCCTGAAAAGTTAGCGGTTAATCTAACCATGCTGTCGATTGATATTGAATGTTCAATGGCGGGAGATCTCTATTCTATTGGTTTATACGCAAAAAACACCACTGAATTTAACTGTGTCATTATGATTGGTGATGCTCAAAATGATGCAAAGCCTTACATTATTTGGGTAGCAGATGAAAAGCAATTACTCCATGAATTGATAAAGCAAGTTAAGGCTATTGATGCCGATATCTTTATTGGTTGGAATGTAATTAACTTTGACTTTCGACTGTTGCAAAAGCGTATGGATTTGTATCAGATCAAGTTTGCCATAGGCCGTGACGGTAGCGCCCCGCGCTGGCGAACAAATAGTAATAATAAGGAACAACAGTTCATTGAAATTGCTGGACGGGTCGTGCTTGATGGTATCGATTTACTGAAAACAGCGACTTATAACTTTCCTAGCTTTTCTCTTGATAATGTTGCCAATACCTTATTGGGTATAGGTAAAAAAGTTGCAGACGTAGAAAATAGAGTCACTGAAATCACAGAAAACTTTACACACAATAAACCGGCTTTAGCTGCTTATAATCTCGAAGATTGCCGCTTAGTTTGGCTAATTTTCGAAAAAACACAACTGTTGGCTTTTGCTCAGCTTAGAGCACAATTGACAGGCTTAGCTATTGACCGAATAGGTGGCTCTGTTGCTGCTTTTACCAACCTTTATTTGCCCAAACTTCATCGAAATGGTTACGTTGCCCCTAACATGGGTGACGGTGTCTCTGAGTTAGTTTCTCCTGGTGGTTATGTCATGGATTCTATTCCGGGACTATATGACAATGTTTTGGTGCTTGATTTTAAATCCCTATACCCCAGCATTATCCGTACCTTTAAAATTGACCCTATGGGGCTTATTGAAGGCTTAATTGACCATGAAGAAAATAAAAAGGCTTGTATTCAAGGTTTTGACGGCGCTTTTTTTTCACGGAATAAACACTTCCTGCCCGATATCATTACCTCACTTTGGTTAGAGCGTGATAAAGCCAAACTACAAAACAATGCGGCGTTATCACAAGCCATAAAAATTATTATGAATAGTTTTTATGGTGTTTTAGGCTCAACGGGCTGTCGGTTTTTTGATCCCCGTTTATCAGGGTCAATCACCAAACGTAGCCATGAAATTTTAAAAACGACTCAAGCGTGGATTGAAAATAAAGGATATAGCGTAATTTATGGCGACACCGACTCTATATTTGTCCATGGAGGTAGTCATCTTTCTTCCGCAGAAAGTAAAAGTTTAGGCATTACGCTACAAGCACTTATTAATGAAAAATGGCAAACAATTTTAGCAGACGATTTTGATTTGCAGTGTGATTTAGAAATTGAATTTGAAACACATTTTACTAAGTTTTTAATGCCGACTATACGTGGTCGTGATGTTGGCACCAAAAAGCGCTATGCGGGCCTTGTTTTAGATGAGGGAAACACCGACGACGACAAATCTCAAAGATTAATCTTCAAAGGCTTAGAAAGTGTAAGAACCGATTGGACTCAATTGGCAAAAGACTTTCAACAGACGTTATATTTAAAAGTATTTAATGGCGAAAGTGTTGATGACTATGTTAAAGGAACGGTCGCAAAAACCTTAAGTGGTGACTTTGATGATAAATTAATTTATCGAAAACGTATTAGGCGAAAGCTACAAGACTATGTGAAAAATGTACCACCCCATGTAAAAGCTGCCCGTGCAGCAGATGAACTTAATAAGCAACAAGGAAAACCACTGAGATATCAAAAACGTGGTTGGATTGAATATTATATTACTGTTAATGGCCCGCAAACGGTGGAACATTTATCATCACCTTTGGACTATCAATTTTATATCGACAGGCAATTATGTGCGGTAGCTAATGCTATTTTGCCTTTTATTGGAAGTAGTTTTGAGCAAATTACCGATTCGCAATTAGGCCTATTTTAACAATGACGTCGAATATGTAACTAGTTAGATCCATTATTTATAACGTTATTAAAGATAACAGGTGCAAGATTGGTTCATTCAGGTTATAAATACTAAAAGTTTTAGATGGCTAGATAGCCATTGCGATGTTCTTCAAAGGTAAAAACAAATGAAACAAGATACTAAAATTATTAACGCTGGACGTAAGGATAAATGGACTAACGGCGTGGTAAACCCAAGCGTTACCCGTGCATCGACAGTTGTCTTTAATACCGTTGATGAAATGAATAGTGCGTTAAAGAATCGTCATAAACCTACCATGCTTTATGGTAGACGTGGCACAACTACGTCATTTGCCTTTAGTGATGCTATGACTGAGCTCGAAGGTGGGGCAGGTTGTGCACTGTATCCTTCAGGAACGGCAGCTATTACCAATGCTATCATTTCATTTGTGAAATCTGGCGATCATATTTTAATGGTAGATAGTGCATATGAGCCTACCCGAGATTATTGCGATAAGATTTTAGCCAAAATGGGCGTGGAAACGACTTATTATGATCCCTTGATTGGTGCTGGTATCGAGGACTTAATTAAAGCCAATACACGAATTGTGTTTTTAGAGTCTCCGGGATCTATCACGATGGAAGTGCAAGATGTACCAACAATAAGTGAAATAGCCCACCAACACGATTGTATTGTAATGCTCGATAATACTTGGGGTGCGGGCCTTAACTTTAAACCATTTGACTATGGTGTAGACGTAAGTGTGCAAGCGGCAACAAAGTATATTGTTGGTCATTCTGATGTAATGTTAGGCACTGCAACCGCTACGGAAAAATACTGGCCGCAATTACGCGATAATAGCTATTTAATGGGACAGTGCACCTCTCCAGATGATCTCTATCTTGCCCTGCGAGGTATGCGCACCATTGCTGTACGATTGAAACAACATGAACAAAGTGCTTTGAAAGTGGCTAACTGGTTAAAATCAAGACCTGAAGTAGCGACAATTTTACACCCAGCATTTGAGTCATGCCCAGGACATGAGTTTTTCAAGCGTGATTTTACCGGCTCAAATGGCTTATTTTCTTTTACCTTAAATTGCGGTAATAGAACAGCACTCACAGCATTCTTAGATGGTCTATCGCATTTCAAAATGGGTTATTCGTGGGGAGGATTTGAATCTCTTGTCTTAGGTATTACTAGTGTTGACTCAATGCGTAGTGCTACCAAATGGACAGCAAAATATCCGTTAATACGTTTGCACATTGGTTTAGAAGATGTTGATGATTTAATTGAGGATCTAAATCAAGCATTTGTAAAGTTTAACGAAAAATTATAACGGGTTTTTCACACTATAATTTAAAACGTACTACTATAGGCTGGTTTGTGATGCACGCATGTATTGGTTGAAGTTTATAATTACTTGCGGGAGACTCGAACCGACCAAATTATTAAATGAGCTTAATATTTCTTTAAGCTCTTTTAATTCATTAAATGATGCATTTTCATCGATAACTTTTTGAGATAAAAGATTAAACCGTTCTAGTTGCTGATTATTCATTATTTTCTTCCCTGATTTGATTAATAATACTACAATAAAGTAAAATTCATCATGATGCAATAGGGAAGAAAATAGTATAGATCGTGAATGGTTACAAACACTTAACTTTTAGTTTTTTTGTTAATAATCCTATTTACCTAGCAATTTAAATATCTTCTTTGCTATATCGGTATTATCTTGTAAACCGATAAATAACTCACTCTGCTTACCAAAAGCAAACACAGGCACATCCACCGCAGTATGGCCACCAGAAGTCCAGCCACTATTAGAACGTTTATCTATCAGTTTTTTTACCTGCTTGAGTAATGCAAGCTCAGTTGCTGACGTTTTTTTATCTTGATAGATATTGTTATTTTTGTTCAGAATTGGAGCCGTTTTTGTTTTTATTAATAACGCAACTTCTTCTTCAGTCAAGTTAAAATTAAATAAATTATTGGCATAATCCCCATCTATTTTATTTGTAGTCAGCAGCTTAGCAATTGCAGATACAGAATGCTTCATAGTGCGTAAATTCTCTGGGTTCCATTCGTATTTACTATTCGCTGCTACAGTAAAACCGCCAGTACTATGGTCAGCTGTTACAATAACGAGAGTATCTGGGTGATGTGCGACAAAATGCTCTAAATACTCTAGGGTTTTTGCTAAATCATCCATTTCAGCCATCGCATCACTTATCGTGTTTCCATGACCGGCCCAGTCAATTTGACTGGCTTCAATGAGCATAAAGAAACCTTCATCAGCAGCATTGTCGTGCTTTTGTAGAGCACTAAGATGATGCACAGCCGCTTTGGTCATGGCAGATAATCGGTGCTTATTACTATCATCTAATGCCCAAGGTAAGCCTACATCAGCAAAAAGCCCTAAAACAGGTTTACCTTCTGGTAATGTTGCTAACCCTTGATAACTATCTAAATAGTGGAATCCTTTTTCTTTAAATTCAGCAACTAAATTTCTATCTTCTCGAATAAAGAACTTTTGGCCGCCACCAAGATATAAATCAGCTTTAATGCCATCATCAAGGTAACTATCTGCTATTTCATTATAATTTCTGCGACTTTCATTATGCGCTAAATAGGAAGCTGGTGTGGCATGATTAATTTGAGAAGTAACGACTACACCAGTCTTTTTCCCTTGTAATTTTGCCCATTCTAAAACCGTTTCAACGACCACTTTATTTTCATCAACGCCAATCGCGCCGTTATAGCTTTTGACACCGGTTGCAAGTGCAGTTGCACTCGCTGCTGAATCAGTTACCACACCCGATACCGCAGCAGGGTAAGTACTTGATGAACCGGTTAAATGGCGATCAAACACGGTTTGCTCAACTGCTTTAGTATCAGGGTTATCACTAAAATAACGGTAAGCAGAAGTGTAAGCAGGTCCCATACCATCACCAATAACCATGATAATGTTCTTCGGCGCTGTTATCGCTTGTTCATTATTATTTTGTGCAACAAGTTCTTTTGAGGTAAGGGGTGTTTTTGCACAAGAGACGGTGAGTAAAGAAAGCGCTAATGCAGGTAAAAAAAGTTTCATTAATTATTCCAATTATAAAAAATTATTGTGTTATTTCAACATCAACCCAGACCAAACGATGATCAGAAGATGCTTGTCTATCTTTAATTAAGCGGTAGTTGTCATGTTCTTTTTCAGGCCAAAACACCCCAGAATCTAACAAGGTAAAACCAAAAGTTGAGGGCAGTACATAGTCCGGCCTCATACCCCAATGTGCGGTAAAGTATTTGGCATCCTTCTTACTGGTGTCATGTTGCATCCCACCAATACTAGAGGGCATGGGGTCTTGAATTTTATCACTATCTAATAGCGCGTAAATGCCTGAAGTTCCTGCTGCAGAGATAGCATTGCCATTGATGATAGAAGCATTTTGGTCACCTAAAAGCACAAACGCTTGTTGCTTAGCTAAACCACCTTTCTTACCTAAATCATCATAAATATATCGTGCTTGATCATCATTGATATAGTCAAACCAAAAACGTATCTCGTCATGGTTACGTTTGCCGTTACGATCTTCTGGCCCATCAAATACAGGGGGAGTAGGGTGACTTGCTAATATGTGAATAGTTTTGTCGTTAACCTTAATAGGAATATCCCAATGAGACTTTGATGATAAACGTAATGCTTGCCAGGCTTTTTCACTGTACCAAGGCTGTTGAGTTTCAGGATTTACTGGTTTGAGCGCATTAGGCATATCATGCCATTTAAAATGTTGAAAAGTTCTGATACTTTTATCATCTATCGGGTACTTAGAAAGTAATGCCATGCCAAAATGGCCTTCAAAGTAGCCAAAACCATGAGCATCATTTGGTAGTTCACTTGCTTTGTTATCGCTATTTAAATCAGCATTAATCTTAACGCCAGTGTTGACCGGGCCTTGATAAAAGTACGGGTATTTTATGCCATTTTGCTTTTGTTGACCCTTAGCTAAATATTGATTAAGAAAAACTGTTAGATTTTTATGGCTATCATCTAGGCGGTCAAATTCATTAAGTAAGATGATATCAGGGTTAATTTGCTGAATAATTTCGGCGATATTCTTTATTTGTGCCGCGTTATTCTGTAGCGCTTCGGTTAGCTCATAGCCAGTTGGTTTTTTCTTGGTCTCTCGATCAATATAGTTCAAAGCTTCCATACTGACATTAAAACTAGCGATACGAAGTTTGGTTGGTGCTTCTGTAGCCATAACGTTACCTGATATAACTGCACCTGAAATACAAAAATAACAAAGTACATGTTTAAAGGAAGGTGAGAGTATACTTTTTAAGTTCATCATTGCTTTAATCCACAGCCGCGTAAAATAAAGTCAGTTAGAAAATTAGTGACATGCTCTATATCATCGTCTTCATAATCTGCGCGGTTCATAATGGTCAAGATTTGGCTATCAAAGTCAGCATAATGTTGAGTAGTAGACCAAATAAGAAAAATCAAACTTACTGGATCGACTTGTTTCATTTCGCCATTATCAATCCAACACTTAAATATTTTAGCTTTTTCTCTTACCCATTGACGCTGATATGTTCGGGCAAAATCTTTTAAATGCTGTGCGCCTTGAATTATTTCCATCGCATAAATTTTAGAAGCTTTAGGATTGTTAAATGACATCGCCACTTTGGCTCGGATAAATTTTTCTATGGCAACCTTTGGTCCATCATGAGCCTCTATATCGCCAATGCCTTCATCCCACATATTTAATGTTTGCTCTAATACCGCATGATAAATGTTTTCTTTATTCTTAAAGTAATACAACACATTCGCTTTAGGTAAGCCGGCGCTATCAGCAATAGATTGTACTGTTGCACCTTTATAGCCCTGTAAAATAAATTCATCTTGAGCAGCATTAAGTATTTTCTCTATGCTGATGGCTCTTACTTTTTGTGGTTTATTGTTTTTTTTCATGTTTGTTATTATTACTTTTAATTAATATCGACTATGTTTAGTAAAGTCAGTTTAATTTTGACGCTAATTATTAATCATTTATTGGTTAAATGACAACGATAACTTACTGAAACAGCTAATTGTTTTACAACATACATTTACTTCGTTTATTTTCACTATGTATTCTCTGCATATATTATCGGTATGTATGCAGTATTGTCCCACTGGTCTATTTTTCTCATCTTCTACTGTTACCAATCCTATAGCTATTCGTTAAAGATTGCAAAAAGTTGACCTTTTGGTATGTTTTTTCAAATAGTGCTGTTTTTTTGTCAAAATATAAGTTAATTTATCGGTGTATGTAATAAAAGTGTAAAGATTTTAGCTTAAATTGTTTTAGCTGAGATTAGCTCTAAACACGCTTTAGATGAATACATCATCGAAAGAATATAATAATTAACATATAACAGACATCAAACACATAGGAATACTAAGATGAAAACCCACTCTCTATCTCGTATAGCAGGCGCTCTGGTTGTTGCACTTGGTTTGTCAACATCGGTTGTTTCAACTGATACACTAGCAAGCACTACTACCTCAGCAATTAAAGGCCAGATCTCTGGTCCTCAAGGAAATGCAGCAGTTGGAACAAAAGTAATTATTACTCATGTTCCATCAGGCACAAAAAAATCTGCAACAGTAAATGCAGCGGGTATTTTTGTTGCTAAAGGCTTACGTGTAGGTGGTCCTTACACAGTAACTTTAGATTCAGATACCTTTGAAGATTCTAAAGTACAAGATATTTTCTTAACCTTGGGTGAAACTTACCCGATGAATGTTGCACTAAATAGTGAACAAAACCTAGAAACTATTGTTGTCACAGGTCGTGCATTAAGTATGCATGCAGGTGGAACAGGTCCGGCAACTCACTTTAGTGCTGATGATCTGAAAAACGCGCCGGCAATTAACCGTGATTTAAAAGATATTGTCCGTATTGACCCGCGTATCTCAATTGATGAGAGCCGTAGCGATGCAATAAGCTGTGGTGGTGGTAGCCCACGCTTTAATAGCTTGACAGTTGATGGCGTTCGTATGAACGATAGCTTTGGTTTAAATGATAATGGCTACCCGACAACGCGTATTCCATTCTCTTATGATTCAATTGATCAAGTGTCGGTTGAATTAGCACCATTTGATGTTAAATATGGTGGCTTCACTGCGTGTAATATCAATGCAGTGACTAAATCAGGTACCAATGAATTACACGGCAGTGTTTTTGTTGATTACACCAATGACTCAATGAAAGGTGATTCAATAGAAGGAGAAGATCAGGATAACGGTAGCTATGCTGAGAAGCGTTACGGTTTTAATTTTGGTATGCCTTTAATTAAAGATGAATTATTCTTTTTCATGTCGTATGAAAAACTAGACGGCGAAGAGTTATTTCAATACTCCCCGTTTGATGATGACCAAGTTAGCCAAGCAGACGTAGACCGTGTAGTAGAAATATCTAACCGTGTTTATGGTTACAATGCCGGTAGCACTCCTGCAGGTATGCCAGTTGAAGATGAGAAAATCTTAATTAAATTAGATTGGAACATTAATGAAGATCATCGCGCAAGTTTTGTTTATAACTACAATGATGGTTTTAAATTATCGCAATCTGATAGCTGGGCTTTGACCTTAGACAGCCATTTTTATGAGTCTGGCGCTGAAATGAACTCATTCGCCGCTGCGATAAACTCTGATTGGTCTGATAACTTCTCTACTGAAGTACGTATTACCCATACAGATTTAGAAAATAGACAAAACTCATTAGATGCTGCAAGCAGTTTTGGTGAAGTACAAATTAGACACAACGGTACCACTATTTTCTTAGGTCCTGATGATTCTCGTCAATCAAATGAAATGAACTGGGAAAATGCTACCTTTAAACTATCTGGTAACTATTACCTTGATGAGCACACTATTACCGCCGGTTATGAGTATGAAACCTTAACAGCATATAACTTATTTATGCAGCATACTCAAGGTGAGTTCCGTTTTGACTCTATTGATGACTATGAAGCAGGTTTGGCTGCCCGAATTTATTATAATAACTCTGCGGGTACAAACGTACCTAGTGATGCTAGTCAAGAGTTTACTTATGGATTGCATACTTTCTACCTTCAAGATGAATATACCTTCCAAGATATTGATGCCACGTTAATGTTTGGCTTCCGTTACGATAGATACACCAGTGACGATAACCCAAGATATAACGCACAATTCGAAGAGCGCTATGGCTTTGCTAACAACGCTAACTTTGACGGAATTGATTTATTTCAACCGCGTGTAGGTTTTAACTGGGTTGTGGATGAAAGCTTAGAAGTGCGTGCAGGTTTCGGTCTTTATTCTGGCGGTAACCCAAATGTTTGGTTATCTAACTCTTATTCAAATGACGGTATCGTTCAAATTGGTTTACGTGAATGGCAAGTAGGTTTGATTGAAAATGAAGATGGACTCGTCGACTTATTTGCTAACGAATGGACAAATGGTGGTACACCAGGTTATGAAGTTCCACAGGCTATGTATGATGAAATTCAAAATACACCAATTGGTGGCGGTGATGGCTCTGTAAATGCGTTAGACCCAGATTTTGCAATCCCTTCTGAGTGGAAGTATGCAATTGGCGCTACTTATACTACTGAAGATGATATTATTATATCGGCTGATTTGTTATATAACCAAAAAGTTGATTCTGCTACCATCATTGATGCAGGTTTAAAATATTCGACGGAAACAGCTCCAGACGGACGTCCAATGTATGAACGTATTGCTGGTCGTTCAAGTGAATACGTGTTAACCAACAGTGGTAAAGATGGTAGTTCAACTATCCTTTCTTTGGCAGTAAGTAAAAGCTTTGATTTTGGTTTAGACGCATCACTTAGCTATGCTTATACTAGCTCTGAAGATGCCAACCCAATGACCAGTGCGGTTGCTGGTTCAAACTATGGTAACTTAGCGGCAACTGATGCGCTTAACCCGGGTATGACAACATCAAACTATGAAGTACCACACCGTTTCACTCTTAATTTAAGCTATGCAGTAGAGCTAATTGATGGTTTAACTACACGCTTTAGCCTCTTTGGTAAAGCAAGTGAAGGTCAGCCATACTCTTTCACTTTTGAACGAGCAGATCGCGACTTTGGTGACGATAACTGGAACGGTAGTCGTCAATTACTTTATATACCAACAGCAGATGATGCCAATGTTGTATATGGTCCAGACTTTGATCAAGCAGCTTTTAATGATTTTATTGCAGCTGAAGGCTTGACACGTGGTGAAATTACTGGCCGTAATGCACAAAATGCTGATTGGCATACATCCTTTGACCTGAAAATAAACCAAGAAATACCAGGGTTTGTTGAAGGACAAAAAGGTAATGCTTTCTTCGTCATTAAAAATCTTGGTAACTTGCTTAATGATGATTGGGGTGTAATGAACCAAGGCGCATTTGTTGGCAACCGTATGGTTGCCATGTCTATTGAAGATGGCCAGTATGTTTATGAAGAATTCAACGAAAGCAATCAAGATCAAGATTACTACAAAGATGCTTCTTTGTGGGAAATCCGTTTAGGTGTAAGTTACGATTTCTAGTAACTAGTTTGTCTTGATTTTAAAAAGCCGTACCTTTGTGTACGGTTTTTTTTTACTTATTTAACAGATTGCTATTCCATTAAAAAATATTAATGCTACTATAGATAAATACTTGACCAGTTGGTCAGTTTAGATTTTATGGATAAACGATGAACGATATAAAACATAATATTGATGAAAGTAACTGGCAGGAACTTGTTAAAAATGCTCGCGATGCCTATCACAAAGCTTATGCACCATATAGCAACTTTAAAGTTGGTACGGCGGCAATGACAACCGACAACCGCATAGTGCAGGGGTGTAATGTTGAAAATGCCTCTTATGGGTTAACTGTTTGCGCTGAGCGTAACTGTATAGCGCAAGGAGTCATTGGTCATGAGGCTGATGAGCCCCTTAGATTTAGTGTCATTGTTATTTATACAGAGCAGGTAAAGCTAACACCACCTTGCGGTGCTTGTAGGCAAGTTATCAGTGAGTTTTTCCCTAAAAGTGCGCAGGTTATTGCAATAAATCATCTTAATCAGCAACAACAATGGACGGTTGAACAAATTTTGCCGAGCGCTTTTACACCAGACGCATTAATTAATGCTAATTAATAGCAAGTTACAGAAATTCAAGGAGCTAAACACATGTTGCTACCACAAGAAATAATTGAAAAAAAACGCGAAAATATTATGCTTAGCGAAGCTGAGATCCACAGCTTCGTTGATGGCCTAGTATCAAATAAATTTAATGATGCACAAGTTGGCGCGATGGCCATGGCCATTTTTCAACAAGGGTTTACAGAGCAAGAAACCGTTGTATTTACTAAAGCTATGATGAATTCTGGTGAAGTGCTTTCTTGGCAAGGCTTAGATGGCCCTGTGGTTGATAAACATTCAACTGGCGGAGTAGGTGACAAAGTTAGCTTTATGTTAGCAGCAATTATCGCCGCTTGTGGCGGTTATGTGCCAATGATATCTGGCCGCGGTCTTGGTCATACCGGCGGTACGGCAGACAAGCTAGAAAGTATTGCAGGCTTTAATGTGCAGCCAAGTTTACATGAATTTAAGCAAGTTGTGGCAGAATTAGGTGTAGCAATTATTGCTCAAACACCAGACTTGGCGCCCGCTGACAGACGTTTATATGCTATTCGTGATGTTACTGCCACCGTTGCCTCTATTCCACTGATCACAGCATCTATTTTATCGAAAAAGCTTTCTGCAGGATTAGACGCCCTTGTGATGGACATCAAGGTGGGCAATGGCGCACAAATGACTTCTTTAGCAGAAGCAAGAAAGTTAGCAGATAGCATAACGACTGTGGCCAATGGTGCCGGTGTCAATACCCAAGCCATTATTACCGATATGAATCAAGTATTAGGGAGCACTGCTGGTAATGCTCTTGAAATGTATGAAACAGTTAAGTATTTGACTGGCAAACTTAGAGAGCCAAGGTTACACAAAGTAGTGGTTACCTTAGCTCAAGCAATGTTAGTAAATACCAAGCTGGCAACCGACGAATTAGATGCGCACCATAAAATTGAACATGCATTATCCTCAGGTAAAGCAGCAGAAATATTTGGGAAAATGATTCATGCATTGGGTGGGCCAAGTGACTACCTTGAGCAACCTTGGCGTTTAATGAATAAAGCTGAGCATATTGTTGAAATTATTGCCCCTATTCATGGTTATATTAGTGCAATGCAAACACGCGATATTGGTTTTTCAGTCGTTGGTCTTGGTGGGGGAAGAATTAGTAACTCGCAGGCGATTGATCATAGTGTTGGCTTTGATCGTATTCTCCCTATTGGTACCTTAGTTAATCGCGGGGATATTTTGGCTAGAGTACATGCCAATTCACTTGATAGCGCAGAGCAAGCTAGCAAACAGTACATTGAGGCTATGAGTTTTTCTGCGGAGCCAGTGGCAGAGCCTAAGGTTATTTATTAACAGTATCATCTGTATTTAAAATAACTATTATTAATCATCCAAGGTCGCCTACTTCATATAGGGTGCTTTGGATTTTTTACTTTAGGACACATTATAATGAGATACAGACTATCAATATATAGAACAAGTTTGATATTGAAGAACGATCTCCTTTACCTTTCCTTAGGCTTTTAAAATATAGAAGTGAACGCTTGATACCATTTTAGCTGCCTATGACAAAATATAATTATGATAGTAGTTTTGTCATTATTTCTTTTAACGTAGACTATGCTAACAATTTTTATTACCTGAGCAGCCCATGTCTGAAGAAACTATTTTCTCAAAAATTATCCGCCAAGAAATTCCGACACCTTTGTTATATCAAGATGAACTCGTTAGCGCTTTTCGTGATATTGCTCCACGGGTTAGTACGCATATATTAATTGTACCTAACAAGCTAATCGCAACCGTTAATGATGTCGTTGATGCCGATGAGCTCACCATGGGTCGGATGATTACTGTGGCCAGAAAGCTCGCTAAAGAAGAAGGCATTGATGAAAACGGTTACCGCTTAATTATTAATTGTAATGAAGATGGTGGACAAGAAGTTTTTCATATTCATATGCACTTATTAGGTGGCCAGCGTTTAGGACCTATGTTGTCCATATAATTGAATATGCCCCAAAAAAAGCGACAAACGGTAATATAGGTAAGATTAAAGACAGTGCACTTAGGGTTAGGGTATCGCATAATTACTATATAAAAATGAAATTGCCCGTTCTAGGATGTTTTGTGAATTGGAAAGAAATACTCGAAAATAAAAACCGTTTGTTTTGGCTAGCACATTCTGCTGGTTGGTTTGGTTTTGCTTTAGTGCATTATCTTGGATCTTTACTTCATGATTTGCGCGATATATTTGTGGTGATCATTTTCTTAAATGCCTATGCCGGTTGGTTGTTCACTGTACCTTTGCGATACTTATATCGAAGGGTTTGGAATTTCCCTCCAGTTAAAATAGCATTAGTGGTTGTTTTTGCCTCATATTTTACTGGTGTATTGTGGCAGATAGTAAAAAACATTAACCACTGGGAAATCTATAAACACGGTTATAAACCAGATTTTTGGCTGATGTATACACAATCAAGTGTGTGGTCTTTCTATATTGTACTTAGTTGGAGTGTTTTATACTTTGGTACTAAATATTATCAAATGCTACAAATCGAAAAACAAAATGTCTTAAAAGCGAATACAGTGGCACATCAAGCCCAATTAAAAATGTTACGTTATCAGCTTAACCCACATTTTTTGTTTAACACCCTTAATGCAATATCAACGCTTATTCTGTTAAAAGACACCGTTACCGCAAATGGTATGGTGACCAAGTTAAGTGAATTTTTAAGATACTCACTTGATAAAGACCCGATGAAAAAGGTGACCTTAACTAGTGAAATTCAAGCCTTGCAGCTTTATTTAGCGATAGAGAAGGTTCGTTTTGAAGAGCGTTTGCAAGTACATTTTAACATTAGCGAAGAATGTCAAAATTCATTAGTGCCAAGCATGATCTTACAACCTATTGCGGAAAATTCTATTAAACACGCCATTGCCACACAAGAACAAGGTGGCAGTATAACGATATCTGTTAGTCATTTTGCAAATGATTTATTGATTGAAGTTGCCGATGATGGCCCTGGCGCTGAAATTATTAATGGTAATCTATATCGAGAAAACGGCGTAGGCTTAGTCAATACCCGTGAACGCCTGCAAGCTTTATATCAAAATAATTTTTCATTAGTTGTTGCCAATAATAGTCCTTCAGGTGTTAAAGTTAGTATTCGTATGCCATTCGAGTTATCTTAAATGTACTTAACTTTAAAGCATCAAGCTAATAGGATTTTGCCATGACTTTTCGCACAATTATTGTTGATGATGAACCTTTAGCGAGAAAAGGCCTAAACATTCGTTTACAAGGTTTTTCTGATATTAATGTTATTGCTCAATGTTGCAATGGTAGGGAAGCTGTAGAAGCGATACGAGCATATCAAGTTGATTTAATGTTTCTTGATATTCAAATGCCAGGTTTAAATGGTTTTCAGGTCATTGAAGAAATTGCTAACCAAGGACTAAAAATGCCAATGGTAGTATTTGCTACTGCCTTTGACCAATATGCGATAAAGGCATTTGAAGTACACGCGCTCGATTACATTATGAAACCCGCGGATGAAGAACGGCTTTCTCAGACACTTGAAAAAGTGAGGCAGCATTTTAGGTCAAACACTGATGCTGTTCATAAATCAAAATTAATTCGTTTAGTGAGTGATGTAACGGGTAATGATTGTCAACAGATATTAACCGAACTTGCGAATAACCAACCTGTTAGTCTCTCTCATTATTCAGATATATTAGCGATTAAAGATGCCGGCGAAGTAAGTAGAGTACCGGTAAAAGATATTGTCTGGATAGATGCCGCGGGTGATTATATGTGTGTTCACACCTGTACAGGTATAAATAGTGAACAAGAAAACACTCATATTTTACGTAAAACCATGAAACAATTGGAAGTTCATCTAGATCCAAAACTTTTTATAAGAAACCATCGCTCTACCATTGTTAATAAAGATTATATTCATAAATTTTGTAGCCAAGTAAACGGTGAATATTTCTTAGTACTTAAAAATGGTAAGGAGTTAAAAGTGAGCCGTAGCTACAAAGAAAAAGTTAAACAAGCAATAAATAGCTAGTTTTCCTTTCAGTTTTTCCTCCTAGTTTTTAAAGTCAGTCTATACTCTAATGAATAACAAAATAAATTAGAGTATAAATAATGAATGTTAGTTACATTGCCCATGTATCAGGAAAGGTGCAGGGGGTATATTTTCGAGTGTCTAGTCAGCAAAAAGCAATAGATTATGGCTTAAGTGGCTATGCCCGAAATTTAGCCGATGGAGACGTAGAAGTTTTCCTCTCTGGTGAAGAAGAAAGAGTTGAAAAGATGCTGGCATGGTTACAGCATGGACCTGAACAGGCACAAGTAACTGAGATGCAACAAAAGCAAGTTGATTGGCAAGAACACAGCTTCTTTTCAATAAGTTAACATTCAGTTAAGGTAATTATTCCTCTACAAATTTAAATCTGGGGAAGCTGCTGCCATCTCGGCTGACGGTTTCAATAAACATTGTCAGCGGGCGAACCCAAAGGTCATTTTTTTTATCTAAAGGATGATACACCACTAAATATTCTTCTGTTTCGCTATGTTTGGCAAGATGTAATACTTGATAGTAGTTACCCTTAAAGTGTTGATATTTACCTAGTTTTAACATTTAGACCTTCAATACATTGATGAAATTAAAAAGGCTGTAAAAGTTTATGTTACAGCCAATGTACCCGTAAATTATACTCTTAGTGCCTTTTCACCGCGAGCAATACCTACACAGCCAGAGCGAACCGACTCAATAATTTCGGTTTCATTATTGAGTGTTTCAATAAAGGCATTTAATTTGTCACTACTGCCAGTAAGCTCTATGGTATAAATTTGCTTACCAATATCGACGATAGAGCCGCGAAAAATATCACTAATTCTTTTAACTTCTGTTCTTGACCTATCATTCATCGCCGCAACCTTTACCAGTAATAGTTCTCGCTCAACATGCTTTCGCTCAGTTAAGTCTGAAATCTTAATAACATCGACAAGTTTGTTCACTTGTTTAACGATTTGCTCCAAAACTTTATCGTTACCTATAGTCGCGATGGTTATACGCGATAAGGTATTATCGTCAGTAGGTGCAACCGTTAAACTTTCAATATTGAAGGCTCGTTGCGAAAATAAGCCGACAATGCGAGATAAAGCTCCCGCTTCGTTTTCTAATAAAATAGATAAAATATGGCGCATTATGCTTTTACTCCTTTTGAAACCCACATGTCATCAATTCCACCGTGTTTAATGTGCATAGGGTAAACATGTTCTTTTTCATCGACTAGTACATCAACAAAAACAAGTTTGTCTTTAATGCTAAAAGCTTGCGCTAGTTTAGTCTCAAGTTCATCTAAGGTATCTATTTTAATACCAATATGACCGTAAGCCTCAGCCACTTTAATAAAGTCAGGTAACGACTCCATATAAGATGAGGCATGTCGGCCATCATAAACCATGTCTTGCCATTGCCTGACCATACCAAGGGAGCGGTTATTCAAGGTGACAATAACCACAGGTAAGTTATATTGCATGCAAGTTGAAAGTTCTTGTATGTTCATTTGTATAGAACCGTCTCCGGTAATACAAATAACATGCTTATCTGGGAAAGCCAGTTTTGCGCCCATTGCTGCAGGTAATCCAAAGCCCATGGTGCCAGCACCGCCAGAATTAATCCACTGTCGGGGCTTTGCAAAAGGGTAGTACTGTGCGGCAAACATCTGATGTTGACCAACGTCAGAGGCTACATAAGCTTCACCTTTGGTAATTTTATACATTACTTCAACGACACGTTGTGGTTTTATCTTTTCACCTTCAACTTGTTTATAGCCAACATGACGCATATCCCGCCACAAGTTTATTTGTTGCCACCAATCTTTTAAGGCTTCTTCATCGGGGATGAAATTCGTTGCTGCTAATTCATCTAACAACTGTTGCATAACAATTTCAACTAAACCGACTACTGGTACATGAGCATTAATAGTTTTTGAGATTGATGTTGGATCAATATCAACATGAATAATGGTGGCATTCGGGCAAAATTTCTCAACATTGTTGGTAACTCTATCGTCAAATCTTACACCAAGCGCTAAAATAACATCGGCGTTTGCCATGGTTTTATTTGCTTCAAATGAACCGTGCATACCTAGCATGCCAACAAAATTTTCATGCTTACCTGAAATACCACCTAAACCCATTAAGGTATTAGTAATAGGGGCTTTTAGTGTTTCAACTAATGTCGTTAATAACTCAGCAGTGTCAGATAGAACTATGCCGCCACCAGAATAGACAACTAACTTTTTAGCCCCTTGTATTGTTTTTACTGCTTTCCGTATTTGTTTCGGATGGCCTTTTACATTGGGGTTGTAAGAGCGCATTTTTACATCAGTTTCAATACGAAATTCTGCTTTGTTTTGAGGGATAAGTAAATCTTTTGGTAACTCAACCACAACAGGGCCAGGCCGTCCAGTATTGGCAATATAAAATGCTTTGGCAATAACGTTTGGAATATCGGCTAAATCACGACAGTTAAAACTATGTTTGATAATAGGGCGTGTGCAACCAACAATATCAGTTTCTTGAAAGGCATCATTACCAATGAGCGTAGTAGGTACTTGACCTGCAAGTACTACCATTGGAATTGAATCCATATAGGCGGTAGCTATACCTGTCACACAGTTTGTTGCGCCGGGCCCTGATGTAGCCAATACCACGCCTACCTCACCAGTTGCACGAGTATATCCATCTGCCATATGAGTAGCAGCTTGTTCGTGCCGAACTAAAATATGTTCAATCTCATCTTGTTGAAAAATAGCATCATAAAGATCTAAAACTGAACCACCTGGATAGCCGAATATATATTTCACTTTGAGTGCAGATAATGCTTTTACCACCATTTCTGCACCGCTAAAAAGCTCTGTTGTCATATTGATACCTATTTCTTATTGACTAGTAAATATAAAAAAACCCTCGGCCTAAATTAGAGCGAGGGTTTGGTTTTTGTTTGCTACCTGTTTACTTAAAATTAACGTTTAGCACAACCCAATCCTCGCAGTGATTTGACTATCACTACGACCATGAGGACGACGTTGAGTTTGCTATGTTTAATAATTGAAAGCATATTACGTATTAAATTTAATCTTTAGTAAAACTAGGTTAGTGCATAGTTCTATTTTTAAAGGGTTTAGCATTTGCTGTCAACTATTAAATATAAAACAGATGATTTATATTTTTTAGTCAAGTATAGGGTTTGGGTTATTAGGCACACTATTTAATGTTAATCATTTGTTTTTACTATTTTACTTATCATTTATGGCTTATAGTGGATGCAGTTACATTTAAAGACAACTTGTTGATAATTTTTAAAGTAAACTTTAGATAATTTAATGTATGCAAAGCGGTGGAAGGAATTATGAGCAATTTTAAAAAATTATTTTCGGTGATATTAATATATATAATTGCCGGTTGTGCGAGTACCTATAAAGCAAAAGTTTCATTTGATAAAAACACTAATATAGATACGGCAAACTATAAAACTTTTGCTTGGTTATTACCTGAGAAAGTAATGTCACCCGATGAAGATTTTAACCCTGTGATGAAACTGCGTGTAGATGAAGAAATTGAGCAGGCCTTTATTGCTAAAGGTTATCAACTAATTTCAGAACCAGAGAAAGCTGATTTTACCGTGTCATATACTGTTGGTAATCGAGATAAAATTAAGGTAAGTAGCTACCCTGCAACTTACAATGCAAGATTTGCGTGGGGAAGAGGGTATTACGGTGGTTATTATGGTGGTATGTACCCAACACATATGCATAATGAAACACATGTGCGTCAATATACTGAAGGTAAACTGGCTATTGATGTTTATGATGTACAAGCTCATCAGCCAGCTTGGCATGGTTGGGCAACTAAACGTTTAAGCTCGAGTGAAAAAGAATCA
The DNA here is from genome assembly GCA_913062815.1 of uncultured Colwellia sp. GTDB lineage: Bacteria > Pseudomonadota > Gammaproteobacteria > Enterobacterales > Alteromonadaceae > Colwellia. Next base: position 23,033 of record CAJXWZ010000004.1, read on the forward strand.
CCCTCAATGGTCATTAAAGACGTAGTGAGTGAAGTTGTAGCACAATTTAATTAATCAGCAAGTAAGTTAACCATTATATAAAGCGACTTAGGTCGCTTTTTTTGTATATTTTTAATATTTTAATGCATTATTAGTTTTCTGCATTACACTTAACGTTATGGTTTATCTAAAATATAAAAAAAATTCGAATGACAGATTTTATTTTTAAGGAAGAATCAGAGGATAATAGTGATTTATCCCTGCCGTTATCTAATAAAACGTGGCGGATTTTGGTTGTTGATGATGACGATTCAGTTCACCAAGTCACTAAGTTGGTTTTGGCTGGGACGGAAATTGAAAACCGACAGTTAGAAATTGTTTCTGTGTATTCGATGGATGAAGCGAAAACAATCTTGCAAGAAAACAGCGACTTTTGTATGGCTTTTGTTGATGTGGTTATGGAAACAGATCACGCAGGGTTAGAGCTAGTGCAATGGATTCGTGAGAGTTTAAAAAATCAAGCGATACGTTTAGTTCTAAGAACAGGTCAGGCTGGCTCAGCACCAGAAGCTAGAGTCATTCGAGATTATGATATAAATGACTATAAAGAAAAGACCGACTTCACTTCGAATAAAATGATCACGACTGTCTATGCTAGTATTCGAGCATATCGTGACATTATGACTATACAACGTAGTCTAGATGCCTTTAAAAAATTAATTGAAGCGACTCATGATTTATTAAAAGTTAAGCACTTGAAATCGTTTGGCTCAGCAGCGTTAAATCATTTGCTGTCGTTAATGAACGTTGATAGCTCCGCTTTGTACATTGCCCGAACCCAAATTGATTTTGATCTCCATAGCACAAGTTTAATTATTGCTTGTACGGGAAAGTATGTTTGTGAATCAGACTCTCTTGAATCATCAGACATTGCAAAAGAGGTTAAAGAAAAAATACAACAGGTATTTATAAGTAAGAAGCACTATAGTGATGAACACTGCTTTGTTGGTTATTATCAGGCATCGGTAAATGCAGCTTCTGTACTTTTTATTGAATTTGAAAATGCGAACGAGCACTTTAAAAGTAATTTAGCTGAACTGTTTGCCACCAATGTTGCCTTAATACTAGAAAGCTTAACAAAACAGAAGGAGATTGAAAAAACTCAAAAAGAGTTATTGTTTATTGTTGGTGAAGCAGTAGAGGCTCGCAGTAAAGAAACCGGGTCACATGTCAAACGGGTTGCACTAATTTGCGAACTTTTAGCAACAAAACTAGGTTTAGATGAAGTCTTTATAGAAGCCTTACGCTTAGCAGCGCCTTTGCATGATTTAGGTAAAATTGCCATACCAGAGCACATATTGCATAAACCAGGAAAACTGGTAGGCGACGAATGGAAAATAATGCAAAGCCATGCACAATTGGGAGGGGATATTTTAGAAAAGTCTACAGTTAGTGTATCGAAATTGGCCGCAAGGTTAGCCCATTATCATCATGAAAATTGGGATGGTACGGGTTATCCCGATGGATTGCTTGAGCATAACATTCCTATTGAGGCGAGAATTATGGCCGTTGCTGATGTATTCGATGCGTTAGGTTCAAAACGTTGTTACAAAGAACCTTGGTCTAATGATAAAATTAAAGAGTTTATGATTGCTGAAAAAAATAAAAAATTTGATGCGTCTATGGTCGATATTGTTATTGATAATTTTGATGCATTTACTGCCATAAGAAAACAATTCCCAGATAATTAGTTATAGGGTGGATTAGGTCCACAAAATTACATGTTTCATCATAAAAAAGGTAGTTTTAGCGCATGGATGTTAAGACTTAGGAAATTAATTCGTTGGCCATTAATGACCTCAAGAGAGGCTGAAACATGTGCACAGCATTCATTTGAAGTGGCATTAATAAGTCATCAAATAGCGTTAATTGGACAGATAAAATTTTCTAGAGATTATGACCCTTCCTTAATTGCATTAACCGCACTATATCATGAAGCAAGTGAATCAGGAGGCGTAGGTGATATTCCCAGTCCTTTGAAATACTATAACCCAGACTTAACCAAGCTAATTAAAAAGATTGAAAGTGAAGTTGAACATTCTATGGTTTACAAAGGGTTACCTGAATATATGCACGAAGCAATGGCTCCTTTAGTGATTCAAGCAAATGTAGATAACCAAACGAAGGCTATTGTAAAGGCAGCTGATGATTTAGCCGCATATCATTATAGTTTATCTGAAGTTAATGGTGGTAATCGAGAATTTATTGATGCGGTTAAATTATTAAAGCAAAGGGTGAGTGAACATTGCTTGCATTGGCCAGAAGTAAATGAGTTCTATTCATCGCAATTCCCTGCGTGTATGCAGACGCTGGACGAGTTATCTCGCCCAGATTAATAGATATAAATAGCTCTATATCTGCCTATAAGTTGAAAAGAAGGTCTTTAATTTTTCTAACGCAGGTATAAGTTCATCAACGTGGGGTAAAAAAACGAGTCTAAAGTAATTTCTCGCTTTGATATTAAAAGCACTGCCGTGCACGAGTAATATTTTCTCTTGTTTTAATAAGTCTAAAATCATTTTTTCGTCATCACTGATATTGAATTTTTCCGCGTCGACTTTAACAAATAAATACAGTGCTCCCATTGCTGGATGGCATGATAATCCATCTATATCGTTAATCATTTCAGCAGCTACATTACGCTGTTTTAACAAACGGCCATCGCCTGAAATAAGTTCATTAATACTTTGATAGCCACCTAGTGCTGTTTGAATAGCATGCTGACATGGAACGTTTGCACATAAACGCATTGAAGCAAGAATGTTAAGACCTTCTAAGTAATCTTCAGCGTGAATTTTAGGCCCGGATACTACCATCCATCCTGCTCTAAAGCCTGCAATTCGATAATTCTTTGATAAACCGCCCATTGTTATAATTAAAACATCTTGAGCGAGAGAGCCTGTTGGAATATGTTTCACTTGATCGTACAAGATCTTATCGTATATTTCATCACTAAAAATAATTAAATCGTGTTTTCTCGCCAGTTCAATAATACCTAGAAGAATTTCTTCTGGGTAAACGGCACCCGTTGGATTATTTGGATTAATTAAAACGATGGCTTTGGTTTTATCAGTTATTTTATTGGCCATATCATTTAAGTCAGGGTACCAAAAGTTGTCATCATCGCATTTATAGTGCACCGGCTCTCCACCAGATAAGGCAACAGCAGCAGTCCATAAAGGGTAATCTGGCGCAGGAATTAGAACTTCATCACCATTATTTAGAAGTCCTTGCATCGCCATAACAATGAGTTCACTAACACCATTACCAATAAAGACATCATCCACGCGAACGTCTTTAATACCCTGCTGTTGAAAATATTGCATAACTGCTACACGAGCAGAGTAAATTCCTTGAGATTCGCTATAACCTTGAGAACTAGGCAAGTTGTGTATAACATCTTTTAAAATATCGTCAGGCGCTTCGAAACCAAAGGGAGCAGGGTTGCCAATATTTAACTTCAGTATTTTATGACCTTCCTCTTCTAAACGGCGGGCTTCTGCGGCTATTTGCCCTCTAATTTCGTAACATACATTGTTGAGTTTAGAGGACTTGATAATCGCTTTCATGATGACTTACTTCTTTAAATAAATGAATAGAGGGTAAGTGCCTATTGTTGCTAATAATGATTCATTTTGAAACAGTTACTTGCAACTTTTTTCGTGCAAATTAATTATTTTTGCATATGCTCAATATTATAAAGTTATTAGAAAGAAAAAGGTGTTTTATGGCATTACCACTATTATTGCTGGGTGCAGCTTCAGTTTCAGCACTTGTCATGCAAAGCTTTGCTAACGACAGGGATAGCATGGAGCGTAAGCGTAAACGAAGAAATAAAGTAGAAACTTTAGCGCACCTAGCAAAGTACGATTCGCCTGTTGCTGTTTATCCAAGTGAAGTTATCTTAAATATGACTTCAGAGTATGTCCCTAAAATAAAGCCTAAAATTGGCTCTGTAGTATGCTGTGGCTTAGGTGGGATTTTAGATCATACCGGCATTTATATTGGAGAAAATACTATTGTAGAGCTGGCTGGAAATGGTTTGGTCAGAGCGATATCTATGGAACGCTTTCTAGATAATCGCTCAGGAGAGCTTATCTTTATTGCTTGTGACTCAAAGGGACGGCCATTAACCTGTAAGTTAGCCGCAGATCAAGCTACAAAAAGCGTTTTTAATTATTACGAGTATGATGTGATAAACAACAACTGTCATCGCTTTATATGGCAATGCTTTTCCCAGCAAGATAGCCAATTTAGCACTTTTAAAGCATTTAGCTATAAATTAGCCAAATATTTCAACCGTGTTATATATTGGGATGTATGCCAACATTAATAAGATTGCGATCTCGCTGATAGAAGTAAAACCTTTACGAAATTGGCAACAAAAAAAGGGAGCATAAAGCTCCCTTATTCTTTAGATGATAATTATGTTATTCAAATAGCGACATTATTTCATCAATGGCAAGTAATGACTTCTCACCTGAAATACGGTTTTTCACTTCAATTTGTTGTGCATCTAGGTTTCGCTCACCAATAATAAGTAATAGCGGTGTACCCATTAATTCATGATCTGCAAACATAACGCCAGGGCGTTCTTTACGATCGTCAAATAATACTTCTATACCAGCGTTATTTAATTGTTCATATAATGATTCCGCTGTCTCTTTCACTCGTGCGGACTTAGCCATATTCATTGGCACTATGGCTACTTGAAATGGTGCAATAGCCTTTGGCCATTTTATGCCAAACTTATCATGATTTTGTTCAATCGCGGCAGCAACTATACGTGAGACACCAATACCATAACATCCCATCGTTAAGGTTTGGTTTTTACCTCCTTCATTTAGCACTGAGCAGTTCAATGCTTCTGCGTATTTTGAACCAAGTTGAAAAATATGACCCACTTCAATGCCGCGTTTAATTACAATACTACCTTCACCACAAGGACTAGGATCACCTTCTACCACATTACGTAAATCGGCCATTTCGATTGTAGAGCTATCACGTTGCCAGTTTGCACCGGTAAAATGAACATCATTTTCATTCGCTCCACAAACAAAGTCACTTAACTGAGCTGCACTTCTATCGACAATAATTTCAATGTTCATGCCTATTGGACCAATTGAACCAGCTTTACAGCCAACTGCTTCCAATATTTGTTCATCAGTTGCAAAGGTTATTGGGCTAGCAACTTGAGCAATGCTTTCCGCTTTCACTTCATTGAGTTGATGATCTCCACGAAGTACTAAGGCTATAAGTGGCTGTTCGCCTTGCTCGGTTTCATTGCCACATACAAGCAAGGTTTTTACAGTTTTGTCGATGTCTACATTTAAAAAGCTGGCAACATCTTCAATTGTCTTAATATTCGGCGTATTAATTTTTGCTAATGCTTGCTTTGGCTCAGCACGTTCACGTGTTGGGGCAAGTGCTTCTGCTTTTTCAACATTTGCAGCAAAATCACTGACATCACTAAAAGCAATATCATCTTCACCTGAATCAGCCAAGACATGAAATTCATGGCTTGCATCACCGCCGATAGAGCCGGTGTCGGCTAAGACAGGGCGGTAATTTAAGCCTAAACGGTCAAAAATACGGCAATAAGCATCAAACATTTTTTGATAAGTTTTTTCTAAGCAATCTTTTTCTAAATGAAAAGAGTATGCATCTTTCATTAAAAATTCACGGCTACGCATTACACCAAATCGAGGACGTATTTCATCTCTAAATTTAGTTTGAATTTGAAATAAAGATAAGGGTAACTGTTTATAACTACTGAGTTCATTAGCGACTAGTTTTGTGATCACTTCTTCATGTGTTGGACCCAAAACAAAAGGGCGTTTATGTCTATCGTTTAATCTTAAAAGCTCTGGTCCGTAATCGTCCCAACGTCCAGACTCTTCCCACAAATCAGCAGGTTGAACCATAGGCATTGATATTTCATTAGCGCCAGCTCGTTGCATTTCTTCACGAACGATGTTCTCTACCTTTTTTAATACGCGTAAACCTGTTGGTAACCAAGTGTATAAACCAGAAGCAAGATTACGCACAAGTCCGGCACGAAGCATTAGTTGATGGCTAATGACTTCGGCACTAGCAGGGGTTTCTTTTAAAGTAGACAATAAATATTGGCTGGTACGCATTACTAAAAATTCCGAAATAAATGCAAGCAAATTAGATATAAGGCTGCATAAGGGCAAATAAAATTATCGCTATTCTAGCAGGGAGATAAGTGTTGAAAAAGTAATAAATTATATTTTCATCGTATTTATTGAAATCAACCGTATAAACAATTGTACAGATAATCTATCGAGTCATTTTCTTAACAAAAACAACAACAAATAGTGCAAGGGTAAAACTGCCAGTAAAAGCTTCAACGGCAGCAATAGTTCTCGATATGCCAATGGGTGTTATGTCGCCGTAACCTAAAGTGGTAAATGTAACAACAGAAAAATATATGGATGACAAAAATACCGAAAAATTCTCACTTATCGTATGCTGGCTACTGACATTATGGATATTATCTTGATAATTTAGACCAGTAAAAGAATAGAGCAATGCACAAATAAAGATGATCATTATAGATAGACTAATAATTCTCAATGGCGCCTCCCCATAGCCGCAAAAAAGATCCACCAATTTGGATAAAGCTCTTTTGGTACTATATCTTGGTAGTTGTAACCGCCGCATGGTCAGCTCTTTGTGAATAAAGAAACCAGATAAAGTAAATATACCTTCTTGTTCCGCGTGCTTTCTTAAATCGCGATAAATTTCTTCTGCTTGTTGTAAATAATCCTGAGACTCTTGCGTTTTGCCTTTTTTTATCGATTTTTTAGCTTCATTTTCTTGTCGTATTTTTTTACCAATTTTGACATTTTCAAATTTAGCCCCTTGCCATTTTGCACCAAGAAAATTGGTGTTTTGCAAATCAGCACAGTTTAAATTAGCCCCACGTAAATCGGCTTTCATTACACTGGCATGATCTAATTTGATATTGAAGAGGTGACTATCTCTAAGATCGGTATGATAGAAGTCTGCATATGAGAAATCATAACCTACTTTTTTGTGGTGATTGACTAAATCAACATTTTCAAGGTTAGCTCTTTTTAGGCATATTCCTCGTAATAAGCCACCATTTTTTGCATAAAGTTCTAACTGCTCTTTCACTTCACTGCCAGTTTTGTCGAACGATTTATCATGCCAATAACAAAGCCCAGTGTCATTGGGTTCTTCTTGGCAACAGAATTCTTGCTGAGGTGAATTATCAGGATCTTGATATTTGCATAAAGACTGTATTTTTGGCATAGCTAAAGTATAGTTCGCCTTTGAATAAATTGTAGCTAGGATGAGAATATGTCAATAACATTAATTACAGCGGATTATAATAATGAGCAACATGGTAGAGATTTAATCATGTTATTAAATGCCTATGCGATGGATAGTATGGGTGGTGGAGAAGCACTTGCTGTTAATGTTCAAGAGAATCTTGTATCAACGCTTGCTCAGCGCAATGATGTTTTTACTGTACTTTGTTATGTTGACAATGAACCTGCAGGAATTGTAAATTGCGTAGAAGGCTTTTCAACTTTTAACTGTAAGCCATTAGTCAATATTCATGATTGTGGTGTGTTAGATAAGTTTCGGGGGCTGGGTATAAGTTTAAAAATGTTCGCTGAAGTTGAGCGAATTGCTATCGAGCGTGGTTGTTGCAAATTAACGTTAGAAGTGTTGCAAGGTAATGAAGTTGCCAAAAATGCCTATAAAAAACTGGGTTTCTCAGCTTATGAACTTGATCCTAACCTAGGGCATGCACTTTTCTGGGAAAAGAAATTGAATTAGTTAATTAAATCATATAAAAAAGCCAGTTGATATTGCTAACAACTGGCTTTTCATTTTTAGTCTTTTATTACAAACTAGGGTTTGTCATTGCCGCCGAGCTTCTACTTATTGCATCAGCAGAAATAGCTGTTCGCCCAGAAACTTGATGCGCTATTCTATCTTCACTAGCCATAAAGCTAGTAGGAATCTCATTAATAGTCGTAATAGTTTCTGTCTTCTTCATTGGAGAAGAAGCATGTCCTGATAGACGGTTAGCCTTTTTAACTTGCCTTGCTAACTTTTTATCTTTATTCGGCGCTTTCTTAGTTGCACTAGTTGCCTTTTTAACTTTAACGGTAGGAGCAGGTTTTTCTGATTGTTCCGTCTCGGTTTCATGTGGCAAAGTTGTTTCACTTTCAACATTAGTCACAACTGCTTCTAGGTCGTTTACTTTACCTTCTTCAGAAGTGCTAACCTCGATCTCAGTCTCTTCGACAGTCACAGCATCTGGTAATTCAATAGTCGTTTGAACTGGCTCTACCTCAACAGCATGTTCCTGGTTAGAGTTCTCAATAGTTTCAGTAGCTTCAACAGGTTCAGTAGTTTCAACTGATACAGAGCTTTGTTCAGAACTCTCTATTTTAGCGTCACTTTCTACTGATATACTTTCAGCATTAACGTCAGCCAAAGGTAGATCATGTTGCAATTCACTCGACATTTCAACTTCGATTTTTGCTGGTTCGGTTGTTGTAGAGCTTTCCTCTATAGACGCCTGCATATTCTTAACCGAAGTACTCTCAACCTCTGTATTTTCGATAGTTTCGGTCTCAGGATAACGAGCTTCAATAGCTTCATTATTCGCTTCTGCTTCTAGTGACGTTTCTTGAACTTCCCCTTCAGGTTTTTTCTCACGACGTCTTCGTTGCCCATTAGAACGTAAATGTCTTGGCGAACGTCTGTTACGAGGACGATCTTCTTTATTCGATTTACTTTCTGAAGCAATTACCTCTTCATTACTTATTACTTTTTCAGTATTAAGTACTTCAGGCTCAGTCGCTATATTTGAAGAATTAGCTTTGTTCGTAACATTTTCAGTAGTTATTGTTTCTACCGCTACTTGATTGACTTCGGCTTTATTTACTCGAACTTTTTTACGGTTAGTTCTACGCTGACGACGTTCAGCGACAACTTCTTCCTTTACCTGTTTATTTTTTTCTTGTTCAGGTTTACGATTTTGCCCCGTAGTTTTATTACTTTGCTTGTTAGCTTCGTCACGTTCATTGTGAACATTGCGATTTTTATTACCTTTAGTATTTCGATTATTAGTGCGCTCAGTATTACGCTCATCATTTCGATTATTACCACGGTTGTTGCGAGTATTTGAGCGGCGTTGGCCTTGTCTTCCTCGTTGCTGACCACGATTGTCTTGTCGTTTAGGACTCGTTTCTGCAGGTTTATCTTTGACAATAGCTTCAGTAACAAATAAGCCTTTTAGCCAAGAAAAGAAGCCTGTTGGCTTCGTTTGCTCTGTCAAAGGTTGCGGTTTGGAAGCAGTAGTTTTTGTTTCTTTAGTCTCAGTAATTTTGGGTGCTGCCATTCCTTGCCCCATGGCTTGAATTAATGGCTCATCACGCTTAGCCACTTCTTTATCAAACTTAGGCATTTTTGCTTCTTCAACTTCAGCTTCTTTAACTGAAATATCATAACTAGCAGTTGCAATTGTTTCATCTTTTTTAACACGCAATACTTCATATTGTGGAGTATCCATATGCGGGTTAGGTATGATAAGTACACGAACCCCATGATGTTTTTCAATATGCATCACTGAACGGCGTTTTTCATTAAGAAGGTATGTAGCTACAGGTACAGGCACTTGAGCTTGAACATGCTGGGTGTTTTCTTTAATGGCTTCTTCTTCCATTAAGCGTAGAATAGATAAAGCTAATGATTCAACACCGCGAACTTGGCCAGTACCACTACAACGAGGACAAACACCTTGGCTAGTTTCGCCAATGGATGGACGTAAACGTTGACGCGACATTTCTAATAAGCCGAAGCGAGAAATACGTCCTAATTGAATACGAGCTCTATCTTGTCGTACAGAATCACGCATACGATTTTCAACTTCACGTTGATGTCGAACAGGGGTCATATCAATAAAATCGATAACCACTAAACCACCTAAATCACGTAAACGAAGTTGGCGAGCTACTTCTTCTGCTGCCTCCAAGTTAGTATTAAATGCTGTTTCTTCGATATCACTGCCTTTAGTTGCGCGAGCAGAGTTGATATCTATAGAAGTCATTGCTTCTGTAGGGTCAATAACAATTGAGCCTCCAGAGGGTAGACGCACTTCACGTTGGAAGGCCGTTTCAATTTGTGTTTCTATTTGATAGTGCGTAAATAAAGGCACATCACTATTATAAAGTTTGATTTTACTTAAGAAATCAGGACGAACTATTTCTATATGCTTCTTGACACTTTCGAAGGTTTTTGGACGGTCAATAAGCACTTCACCAATGTCACGACGTAAATAATCTCGAATAGCACGTAAAATCAAGTTGGTTTCTTGATGAATTAGAAATGGAGCAGGGCGACTTGCTGCAGCATCACTGATGGCTTTCCAGTGGTGTAATAATACACTTAAATCCCATTCTAGTTCTTCATATGCTTTGCCTACACCGGCAGTGCGGACAATTAGGCCCATGCCCTTAGGAAGGTCTAACTTACTTAATGACGCTTTTAATTCAGTACGTTCATCGCCTTCAATACGGCGTGAAATACCACCAGCACGAGGGTTATTCGGCATTAACACTAAGTAACTACCAGCAAGGCTGATAAATGTAGTTAATGCTGCGCCTTTTTGACCACGTTCTTCTTTATCTATCTGGACAATGACTTCTTGGCCTTCATGCAATACTTCCTTTATGTTCGGGCGGCCTTGGAAACTATAGCCTTTAGGGAAATATTCGCGTGCTATTTCTTTCATTGGTAAAAAGCCATGGCGATCAGCGCCATAGTCAACAAAAGCAGCTTCTAAAGAAGGTTCTACGCGGGTGATTTTAGCTTTATAAATGTTGGATTTTTTTTGTTCATGGCCTGGACTTTCAATATCTAAATCGTAAAGTTTTTGTCCATCAACTAGTGCTACGCGCAATTCTTCTGATTGGGTAGCGTTTATTAACATACGTTTCATAGTTTGTGTGACTCATTTTTTTGGTCACAACACACTATTGCTTAGTACACAAAGCAATGCAATCTATGGTGATGTAACAGCATGTTGTCAGCCTCACGGTTGTCAATCTTAACGTGTCGTATTACCACGCTAAGCTGTTATAAATTCTGATTGTTTCTAATCTACTAGGAGTTTGAGTAAACAAAATCATAGTACTATTGTTTCTTTATGTGCTCAGCAGGTGTGCTGTGCTTACTTACCTGAAGGTTTTTTAACAATTTAGTCTGACCAGCGACGTTTTACGCTTTTCATACGGGAGACATAATTGTTTGTGTAAACTTTTCCACAGAGTAAGTTAATTTAATAAAATTGCTTTTGGAGCTGGACTAGTATCACTTTGGTGATAAAACTGTTTATGCTTTTCCTAACAAGTTACACGCGTTAGTTGTTGCAATAGGCCGTTCTATTTGTGAGTCATCTACTATAGTTAATTAGTATATGCGCACAAACGTGGCCGCAGTTTGCCTCTTACATTTCTCTTTAGAGCTTCAAATTTAACACTTATTTACTTATGGTTATGATATCTAATCTCGCCAATAGGTATTTTTATTAAGCATTACCTTTTTATTATCCCTTATAAAGTTAGGATAAGCCAATAAAAAAACAGCTTAAATGTTAAAAAGCACTAAAAAAAGTATGTTAAACTGCGCGCATTGCATTATTCGATACAAAGTAAGCGACAGACCATGTCACAAAAGCCACTAAAAAAACAAAATCAAACACTTAGTAAGTCAACCGATACAAAAGAGGTTGATAAGCCTAAAGTACGCTTTATCACAATAGATGAAGAAGACGCTGGCCAAAGAATAGATAATTTTTTACTTAGAACGTTAAAAGGGGTACCAAAAAGTCATTTATATCGTTTAATGCGTAAAGGAGAAATCAGAGTTAATAAAAAGCGTATTAAACCGGTTTATAAATTAGCGCTTGATGACATATTACGTATTGCGCCGATTCGCGTTTCAGAAAAAACAGATAACGTCTCAACAGGTTTAAACATTGTGGCGAATCTTGAAAAACAAATTTTATTTGAAGATGAACGTTTAATTGTTATTAATAAGCCTTCAGGTATGGCTGTACATGGTGGTAGTGGTCTTAGTTTTGGTCTAATCGAAGCGCTAAGAGCGCTACGCCCTAATGCTCCTATGTTGGAATTGGTACACCGTTTAGATAGAGATACTTCAGGTTGTTTAGTTGTTGCCAAAAAGCGATCTGCTTTACGTCATTTGCACGAACAATTACGGAATAAAAAAGTACAGAAATTTTATCATGCCTTAGTAAAGGGACATTGGCCAACTAAGTTAACACGGGTCACAGAAGGGTTAAGAAAAAACGATCTGAAATCTGGTGAACGAGTTGTTATCGTAGACAATATCAATGGAAAAGAATCCGAAACTCGCTATAAAGTGTTAGAGCGTTATCGAGGAGCTACCTTAGTTCGTGCTTTTCCTGTTACGGGTAGAACTCACCAAATTCGAGTTCATTGTCAAGTGAGTGGGCATTCAATTGCGATGGACGCAAAATACGGCCATGAAGATTTTGATGCAGATATGAAAAATAAAGGTTTAAAACGTTTGTTTTTACATGCTGCTAGTATTGAATTTACTCATCCTAGAACAGCAGAACGAGTGAAAATAGAAGCGCCTTTAGAGCCAAGTTTAGAAAAACTGTTAAGTAAACTAGTTAAAGAGAAGTTATAGAAAAGATGAAACAGTATAAATTAGTGATTTTCGATTGGGATGGTACCTTGATGGATTCAGTGGACCGAATTGTTGTTTCTATGCAGACCGCTGCAAAAGTTGTCGGCTTAGCGATTCCATCTGCTCATGATGCCAAACAAATTATTGGCCTAAGTATCCCAGAAGCATTAACAACATTGTTTGCCGGTATCACAGATGAACAAATTGAAACAATGCGTTTACAATATAAATATGAATATTTAGAGGGTAGTAGTACGCCAACCCCATTATTTGATAATGCCATTAACTTGTTATCTCTGCTAAAAGAAAGTGGCAAGTTTTTAGCCGTAGCCACAGGCAAGGGCAGAGAAGGGTTAAATAGGGTCTTACAAATCAGTGATACGAATCACTATTTCCATACCACTCGGTGTGCAGGCGAAATGGCCTCAAAGCCAGATCCAGAAATGCTTAACAGTATACTTGATGAATTAGCCATTGCCCCACATGAAGCACTTATGATTGGTGATACTAGTCATGACTTGAAAATGGCACAAAATGCAGGTATAGACAGTATCGGCGTTACTTACGGTGTGCATGACAAACAGGTACTTGAACAGTATAAACCCAAAGCTGTAGTTGATTCTCTAAGTGAATTACAACAGGTATTACTATAGGGTAATTGAATGAAAGGCTTAGTTATTTTTAAACGCATCTATTGGGGATTATTGCTGTTGTCGACTTCAGCAAATGCGCAATGGTATCAACATAGTTTTGAAGTGATGGGCACCATGTCTCATGTTGAGTTCTGGCTCGATAATAGTGAAGTGGAGAAAGAACAAGCGATAAACGATAAAGCGGACACCTTAATTCAAGTCGTTAAGCAAGAAATGATTCGCATTGATCAGCAAATGAGCCCTTATATTGAGCAAAGTGAACTGAGTAAGATAAATCGTGAGGCTGGTGTAAAGGCGGTTAAAATATCCCAAGAATTATTTGATTTGCTCATCATTGCTCAAAATATATCAACACTCAGTGATGGTGCCTTTGATATCACCTACGCCTCTATTGGCTATCAATACAATTATCGCGAACAAAAACGTCCGAATCAACAAGCCATTATTGAGGCACTGCCGCTGATTGACTATGCTTCAGTGCAGTTAGAATCATCAAAATTAACGGTTAGATATACTAGTGACCAAGTAAAAATCGATTTAGGTGGTATTGCTAAAGGTTACGCGGTCAAACGTTGTTTAGCTTTGTTAAAGTCAGCAGGAGTCCAGAATGCTTTAGTGAGTGCTGGCGGAGACACTGGCTTACTAGGTGATAGATATGGTCGTCCATGGTTGGTGGCTATCAAACATCCCAGAGCGGAAAATAAAAATGCCGCTGTTATTCCATTAACCAATGAAGCGATATCAACGTCGGGTGATTATGAACGATACTTTGTCGAAGATGGCGTACGGTATCATCACATCATTAATCCTAAAACAGGAGATTCAGCACGAAAAGTCGTCAGTGTATCAATCATTGGTGATGATCCTACTTACGTCGATGCGCTTTCGACTACAGTTTTTGTAAAGGGTCTAACAGTAGGTATGCAGCTAATAAATAACCTAGACAATTTCGAAGCTATTATTATTGATAACAAACAAAGGCTGCACTTTTCTAACGGTTTACAGCAATAACTAGCAAGTTAATTATAGTCATCCGCCTATGATAGGTTGAAAAGCCGTTAATGAATCTCGCATAGTTGCATTACCTAACCCTTGCCCAGGGACTAAATTAGCAAACTGCCCTTGTTCACCATGTAAAGCCATATAATTTAATAACACGGTTTCCACTAATAAATTGACATTGTTGGCTGACGGGGCTGAAGAGGTTTCAACCGACGCATCCATTCGCATATGACCAATTTGTTGATGCATGGCATTTTGCTCACTCGTCCCTCCCATTAATTGTGGCTTGCCAGTAGGGTTAAACACTAAAAAGAAGGCCGCTCCGGTAGATGAATTATCACCTGTCCATTCACCTTTTCCCCTACCTTCCGCTGAGTCATCAATACGGCCATTACTGGCAACTGAACCATCGCTAAACACATACATCATTAGCGGTTGATTTCGTCTAGCCGCGTATTCTAGACAGGCACCCATGCATCGTCCGGCACGTAAATCTCTTAATTCGCCTGTACCACGTTCGCCGGTGTGATAATCAAAACCACCCATAGTCACTGTGCCAGCCCCAGAAAAACCATTGACTACCAGTTTCATAATAGAAGCGGTTTTTTGAAACTCTCTTTCAGCATCAAATTCCGCAAGGGTGAAAATGCCACCAGGCCCCACTATGTCAACATCTAGTAAGGGGTTTAATGTAGCAGGATTACCAAATCGGTCAGCTAAATCAGCACTTTTTACATAACCACAATTGACCATATCTTTAATAACGTCGTCGCGGGTTACTAGAGTGTTTACCTGTGACATCTTTTGCGCGCTGACACGTTGAATGCTCTCCATAACTGCCACGGCATCACTTTGCGATAGTAAATTAAATAGATCGCCAACATCAACTAAGCCGGTAACGTCACTTGGCCGGTCTACTTTAGTTGGCCTCATACTTAAATCAATAAAGCGAGAGGGCGACATTGAATTACCCCCTGAGTCGGTATTTCTTGAGCCAGCTAATGGTACTAGTGAACCATTGGCACCGGCTGCGGCAATAGCATACATGGGGTTGTGTGGATTATTACTGGTATCATTATCTGAACGGCTAGGTATTACTGCACCATTAATACGCGCAGCAGTTTCAGCTGACACTTTCTCTAAAATGCCGCGTAAAAAGGCGGAATCTGAATGAAAAGCTAAACCTAAATCCGTATTAATGAAATCAGATTCTTGGGTATTGGGATTAGCAATTGCAGGAGACATCTCTCCAGGTAGACCTAATTTGTTATAGCCAGCGGTATTGAGAAAGTCTAATTGGCCACCTGAGCCTCCAACTAATACATTTGAGCCTGAGATATTCGCGCCACCAGCAAGGTCAAAGCTAATAAATGGGATTTTTCCAGCCCCTTGAGTACTAATACCACAACTTTCTCGTAATGCATCCAAATCAGCAGATAGGGTAGCATTTGCTTTATTAGGGTTAGAAAATAAGCTTAATAAGGATAAGCCTGCAACCGTATGACCACCTGTGCGTAATCCCGCAGCAATAAAGTCTCGTCGTGACATCAGTTTACGATGATCGCCATATAATAAAGGGGTATCTGGCTGGAAATGCTTGGTCTTACTCATGTCATTAGTCCTATATTCACTTTTTTATATTGCCATTTTTCGTAAAAAAAACACTGGTTAAGCCTTTATTGAACCAAGATAGCAGCACTGGCTAGTACCGCGGTACAAGTAGACTTAGCAATCGTTTGTGTACGCAGCGCATCACAACCATTTTCACAACTTGCGAGTCTTGTGATCAAATTATCTAATTCGGTAAAAACTCGGCTTTTATCTGGCTGACTCGTTAAGTTTAAAGGTAACAGTTGATCCAGTAACGGGTTTAGCAAGTTAGCTCTTCCAGTACTATCAAAGGCAAATTCAGGTGACTGTGAAAAATCTACGTTTGGAAACCAAGTGCTACGGATGCTAGTATCGTCTATTGCTTGGTCACAATAAGCGATTGCGAGTTGTGTGATGCCCATTTGTTGCGCAGAAATAAAAGTTTCGATGTTAACTGTTGTGGGGAGTTGCTGTTTAACTAACTGATAGGTTTCAAAAACCTTGCTGCTTTCTTGTTTAACCCCAGTGAGTACGCTCATAGTGGCATTTATTTCAGCAAAATTTCGAATACCAATATGGGCATTATCAATACTTGTCGCAATTTCATCAGGTTGAATAAATTGAGCAGGAATGACTACATTTTCATGTTCACCTAGCCGTTCAAAGCTTAAAAAGAATTCATCGTTACTGGCACCTTTTTCTAATCCAATAATCGTACCTAAAGAAGAAAGCACGACGGGCTCAACAATACTTTGTCCACTAGTCATGAGCATATCTAAATTGATGTATGCTTGGCCTTGTGTACTTTCTTTACCATTTAAGCCTATACGCATATTCTTCAAGGCAATATCTTGAACAAAGCTATTGCCATCTAAATTAACCACGCTTGGCTGATTAAATAAGTAACTGTAATTATCATACTGGCTTACTTCAAATACAATGTAAGTATTGGTTAAGTCAACGAGTTCACTGATAGAGAATAGTAAAAAGAATTTTTCACCAACACCCACATCAAAATTTTGAGTAAGTTGTGCTTGTGTTAATTCACGGTTGTAGATTGCTAATAAACGAATGTCTCCCTGCCAACGATTATTATTCGATGCTTCAGTCGCTAGAATTAAAGCAAAACTATCATCCCACGAAGCTAAAGGAGAGCTCTGCTCATCCTGAACTTCAATAAGCTTTGAATTAACATATATTTTTCGTCCGGTTGTAGGAGAGTAGGTAAGCACAATATGTTGTAATGTTGCTTGTAACTCTTCAGCGGCGTCAGGTGTACTTAATGCAGGTATACCATTGTTAGTGCTACTTTGTGTACGTAACATAAAGTCATAATTATATTGGCTCTGACCTAAAGTAAAGTTACGTTCATTATCGCCGGCAGAATAAGTGACAATACGCGCGGGGCCTTCTTGGACAACATTATTTGGCGTCAACCATGCCTCAATAGAGAACTCTCCGGTTGACGTTATTAAATCATGTAATTTTTTAGAATTTGCAGTGCTTGCTTGCGCTCTACCATTAATAAAGGAAAGCCCCCAACTGCCTAACCATTCAACTTCACCGGTAATGGTGAGATTTGCTGCAGGTGAAATGCCCGAAGTATCATAAGCTGTATTGCCTTCTCCGGTTTTAAATTGATATAAGGCAATAACATCTGACTCGAAACGTCCACCACTTGATGCGACAAGGCCGTCGGTCAAAAGTAGTGATTTTGAAACCACCATTTCCGGTGAAATAGCATCAAGTTCTATTGCATCAGCAAAGCCTTGAATAGCTGTTTGCATTTCAGCGCTATTTGATTGGCAGTCACTCCAACAATTATGAAACTCGCTGCCAAGTCGCACCACTAATCTTGATTGGCTTGGACTATCCAAATTAATCACTCGCTTTGCAGACTCATAAGCTTGCGCTAGATCTGCACTAGCAAAAAACGGTGACTGTGCAGTAGTTGCCGATTCACTGTGACAGTTTGCACAATATTGTCTGACTAAAGGGTATATTTGTGAACTATATAAGCTGCTATCTGCTGGAAAGTTTCTACTTGTACCTGGCTCTCTAATTATCGGTGCTGTCAGTTCTATGGTATTAGCGACACTCACCCTGTCATCTGCCCATAGTTTAATCCACTGCTGCATCGTTTCACTACAAGCTTGATCGCTGTTTAACCAGCAATTGTGACCAGTACTGACTTTAGTCACTAAACGCGATTGTGCTGGTGCCGTCAGGTTCACTAGTGGGTTGGTGGCAGCGTAGGCATTATTGACATCATGACGACTAGCAAAATAGGGCGCTTGCTCTCCTTGAATATGACAGGCACCACATTTATCACTGGTTGATATGTTATCCCAAAGAAAGGTTTTATATTTTTGAATATCTTCAGTTTGTGGCGCGGGCCCATTATATGCTTGACTAGGGTTATTTTCAGGTGCCGGCGGTTGTGTTTTAACTTCAGAGTCACCACAACTGATAATTGTCGTGAGTAAGAGTGCTGTTATCAGTTTTTGGCAGCAACAAGTCATACAAGCTAAATTCATTATCACTCTCCCATACAATAATTGCCAATTTCTGCGAATACTCGCTTTAATTGGTAGTTATTTTGCTTGAATGACTGGGTTGTAGTAGCAATTTGGTTTAAGTCATCGTCATTTTCAGCCGTTCTTAAACAGATATTTTCGAATACTTTTTTTACTTGGCATTGAGCAAAAGCTTCACTGTTAGCAAGCTCTTGTCCTAATGACTTAATACCGCTACCTTGACCACTAAGTTGCGGGTCCCAACCTAATTTTTGATTAATTCCTGTGCGCCAATAATTTCGCCATTGATCGTCCAAGGTGATAAATCCATAGGGGAAACTAGTGGCATTATGATGATATTTAGTAACAACGCGAGTACCAGTGAGGGGGTTTATCATGCCGGATTGGTTGTAGGTAAGGGCACCATTTTCAGCTTGGGGATCTGATTCAGCATCAAATTGGTAATCATAAAAGGCAAAAGCCTGAGCTAAGGGATCCATGCCGCTATGACAGCCTAAACAATTATTTAAAAACAAACGACTGTCTCCTCCGGGACTTCGGCTAACATCTTGGCGAATTCTATCTGGAGTAAGGGTATTATCTTTAATTGGTTCTAAATCGGTACATAAATGATTTATTAAAGTGAAACGTAGCATGGCACGATTAGTACCCAGATAAAAAAAGGCTTTTGCTGCTGCTCTACTGGTTAGTATGCCAGCAGTTGCTTCACTAGGAAGACCATTTAAGCTGGATTGTGTGGTTTTTATCAAGCCGTCTTTTAGATTAATGAATTGAGTTTCTAATGCCTGATAATGACTATTGTTATTGTTATTGTAATTGGGGATATTCAGGTTGTTATTGCCAATGTAAACAATGTCATCTTGCAGTATTTTTCTAAAATCAATGTCATCCCTTACTAGGCCGATAAAAGTGGCTGAATAATCGTTTAATTCCCCAAAAATATCTTGCTCTTTATTAGTCCATGGAGTGGAAAGTTTTTTGAGCGTAGTTGAATAAAAATGCTCAGATTCCATTGCTTGATAAGCTGCAGCAATTGCTTGATTTGAGTTAAGCAAGCTGACCATTTCGCTTAGGGTTTGCTTTGATGCAGGTACTCCCGCAATGCGATCGTGTAAGCGTTTTGCTTGTTCCAATGCGGAAGCATTAACTTTATGCGTAAATGTGGCTAATGTGTTGACAAATAAGAGAAATAAAAGTGTTTTTTGTGCGTAGTTTCGCCATAAACCTACACGGTTTAATGGTTTGATATACACCCTCATACAGCCTCCTTGAAGATGTTATATTGCAAAATCAACTGTTCAAAAAAAAAGCAGTTAAGAGCGTTTGAGTGTATATAATGATTTGGAAATGAGCAAATATTAATTTCAAATTTTTCAGCTAACTAACATTTTTTGAATTTTTATTTGCGTTATATGATTTTTTATTTCAATATGTAAGCTCAATAAATAATCCCCCAATTATTTAACTGGTTATTAAAACGTTTTTTGATAATCAAAATTATATTGTGAACATTTGCATAAGTAATTTCATTAACTTAACGTTTACAAAGTGACTGAGGGATTTCATGTATCTAGTATCATCTTGTTGTCGATATACACTTGTAGCATTGTTGCTAACAGCTTGTGGTGTTGACACGGCACCAACAGATGATAAAACCGATCCTGTGCTGGTTGAATTCCCCGTTGTTTACATTGAACGTAGTGTCAACACTACCAGTGATAATGAAGAAATAAATCAAGCCCGTTTTTCTGCACGCAATCCCGCTATATTCAATCCTGGCGCAGCTCTTTTTATAAAAAACAATGCTTTTGCTGATTCTCTTGCGGTCAACTTAACCAGTGATTTATTCATTCAAGATGATGATTCATCAAGCATAGCCATTGATATTAGAGACATTGTCGTCGCTGATGATGGTCAACAGTTTTTAGTGTCAATTCGTGCCCCTGAAATAGCCAATATCGATGATAATGAACAAGCTAAATGGAATATTTGGCGCTATCAAATAGCGAGTCAAAGCTTAGAACGCGTGGTAATTAGCGACAATATCGCCGAGCAAGGTGATGATTTAATGGCTAGTTTCTTACCTGATGGGCGAATTATATTTGCTTCCAATAGGCAAAGAACTTCAAGAGCCATATTACTTGATGAAGGTAAGCCACAATATACAGCGTTGAATGAACTTGGCGATGATACTGCATTTAATATCCATGTAATGAATGCAGATGGCACTAATATTAAACAATTAACCTTCAATCTGAGTCATGATTTCTATCCTTTAGTACTGCACAGCGGCCATATTCTATATAGTCGTTGGGATGCTATGGGGGGAAATAACAAAATTAACTTATATCAAATGAATCCTGATGGCACCGAGCATCAATTGGTGTACGGGTGGCACTCACATCAAACTATGTTTGCAAACGATATAGAAAATATCGAGTTCGTTAAGGCGCAACAATTACCCTCGGGCGAGGTTTTTATGTTATTAGCATCTGATGATGAGAACGTATACCAAAAGCGTCCAATGCTTATTAATATCACTGACTTTATCGATAATGAGCAGCCATCTGAAAACTCTACTGCGTCAGGCAATGCTCAAACTGAATTGTTTTCTTCGCAAGTGTTTAATTTTACTTTCACTGAAAATATATCTCTGTCAGGGCATTTGAGTCATCTGTTTCCTTTACCTGATAACAGTGAACGTTATTTACTCAGTTGGGATTTATGCCGAGTGATTTTCGAACAAGTGATCAAAGCTTGTGGGCAGTTATCAGCTGAAGAATTAGCCCAAGAAGGTGTTGTTTCAGCGCCTGACGCTTATGAACTATGGCTTTACAATGGCAAAGAAAATACTCAGCAATTAGTAGCGAAAACCTCAGCAGGTAAGATGATTACCGAAGCTATTGTGATGCAGCCTAGCACGATTGAACGTGAGTATATTGCAGATAAAAACTTCAGCACAGGACTTGATGCACAATTAGCTAATGAACAAGCGGGTGCTATCCATATTCGCAGTGTTTATGATTTTGATGGTGTTGATGTCAGTGGCGACCTAACCCGTTTGCAAGATCCAAGTCTAACTGCTGCCACTGAATTGCCCATGCGATTTTTACGGATAGTTCGCGGCGTGCCAATGCCGCCAGACGAAGTTAGACAAATTCGTAATACTGATTTTGGTCGTAGCCGTAACCAACTTATGCGTGAGATCATTGGTTATACACCTATCCAGCCTGATGGCTCGGTTAAAGTGAAAGTACCGGCTAATGTGCCTTTTGCCTTAAGCATTTTAGATGCACAAGGACGACGTATTGGCGGTAGACATCGTCAATGGCTGAGCGTTAAAGCTGGCGAAACGTTAGAGTGTCATGGTTGTCATACTCAAAGCAGTGAGTTGCCACACGGTCGCTTGGGTGCGCAAGCTCCAAGTATCAATGTTGGCGCGTTATCCTCAGGTGTTCCTTTTACTAATACGAGCAACAACATAGTGCCTCAAGCAGGGCAAACCATGGCTGAGGCGGATGTTATGGTTAATGGCTTAAGTTCATTAACGGCAGATATTCTTTATCGAGATATTTGGACTAACGAGGAAATATCAACGGTTAATGAAGATATAACTCTTAGTTACAATGATTTAGCAACACAACAGCCTAATGGCAGTGAATGCTTTAGTGATTGGACGGCTTATTGTCGTATTCAAATTAATTATGTGGACCATATCCAGCCTTTGTGGGAATTATCACGGCAAGTATTTGATGAAAGTAGCCAGGCATTAGTAGCAGATAATACTTGTACTGCTTGTCATGGCCCAACGGACAATAATAATTTAGCGCAGGTACCCGCCGGTCAGTTAGATTTATCACCTTTACCATCGGTTGATGAGCCTGCTCATGTTACCAGCTATCGAGAGCTGTTTTTTAATGACGTTGAGCAAGAAGTCGTGGCAGGCATTATAGTAGATAAACTAATTGAACTATTAGATGCTCAAGGAAATATTGTTTATCAACGTGACAGCGAAGGTGAATTAATATTAGATAGTGATGGAAATCCTCTTGCGGTATTGACTACCGTGCCAGTAGGCGCCGCTTTATCGGTTAACGGCGCAAACGCGAATGAGGACTTCTTTCAATTGTTTTTAGATGAAAGTCATCAAGGGATGTTGTCAATTCATGAGTTAAAACTTATGAGTGAATGGCTTGATATTGGCGGTCAGTATTACAACACACCGTTCTATCCACAAGATTGATTAACTTGAGTATACAAGATTGAATATGAAAACTAATGAGGCATGACAATACACCCGCTATGAAAAAAAAGTTCAGATACTTAAAATTATTCAGTATTTTATTTCTTATTGCTAACAGTCTTTGTGTTTACGGTGAAAGTGAAACACCTTTATTGTTAAAAATTGAAGTACCTTATATTGAATTACATTCGGGTCCAGGTATTGGTTATCCCATTTTATATGTGATTGAACAGGGTGAAAGTGTCAGTGTTTTGTTTAAGCGCACTGGTTGGTTGAAAGTGAAAGACAAACGTTCCAATGAAGGTTGGTTGCCTCAGAGTAAGCTTTTGGGTTTTAGTAAATCAGGTACTAAGCTGAGCCATAGCAAATTGACTTTCACTGATTTTCAAAGCAGAGATTATGAAGTAGGTATTATGTATGGTGATTTTGATGGTGCGAATTTTTATAATATTCAGCTAGATTATAGGCTCTCAGAAGTATTTAGTGCTGAAGTGTCAGCTGGTAAAGCTTTAAGTAGTATTTCAGACAGTGATGTCTATGAGTTATTGTTATTAGCAGAGCCTTTACCTGAACTAGTTGTTTCCCCGTATGTTGCTATTGGTGGAGGCATTATAAATACTAAACCACACAGTGTATTAGCAGATTCAAAAACTAGGCAAGACACTTTAATGTCAACCGCCATTGGCGTTAAATATCATTTAGCACGTAACTTCGTTTTACGGGCTGAGTATAAATATTCGTTAGTACTAACGGATCGTGATAACAATGAAGAGATTCAAGTATGGAAATTAGGTTTCAGCGTATTTTTTTAACCGTTTTTGTTTATTTGGCTATGTCGACCATAAGTGTTGCTACTTATGCCGATCATAATGTGTTGATTGATGATATAAGCGTATCACCCAATATTAACTATTATCTAGCAGAACAAAGTTCTGGCGAAAATATTGACGGTATAACCAAGTTTAATGTTGTTAAAGCGGATGTTGAACGCCGAGAAGTACTTGATGAATTGCTAGACAGTGAGAACTTTGAAGTAGGCGTACAACTGGGATTTATCTCCATTGAAGACTTTGAAAGTAACCTTTGGGTCAGTGGCCATTTGGCCTATCATATTAATGAATATTTTTACGCAAAAGCGGTTTACGGTACGGCAACAGCAGGAGAAAGTAGTTTTGAAAAATTGGCTAACGTGCCACCGTTACTTACCGATGAGCAGAGAAAATTCAATTATTATGGTTTAAATTTCGGCTACAACTTAATGCCAGGGGAAATTTTTCTTAGTAAAGACTTGGCATTTAATAGCGTATTTTCAATCGAATTAGGTGGCGGCAGTACTGAATTCGCAGGCGATGATAAGTTCACCGTCAATCTAGTGGCCAATTTTCGTGTTTTTATTAATGACTGGATTACTTGGGATATAGCTATGAGTGATTATGTTCTTAATACCAATATTACCGGCAGTGATAAAACTACTCATAATTTAAATTTCACCACCGGATTTTCGTTTTATTTTTAATGTGTTTGTACCTTTAATCAACAAGAGTAGCGTTATGAGAAAGTGTAAGAAAATGGCCAGTAAAGTAGCTAAAAGCAAAGTTAATCTGCGTTTTCTTTACTCTTTACTCTTTAGCCTGTTAGTTATGTGCACGCAAGTTAAGGCACTTGAGTTGGGACAAATAGCCCCAGACTTTACCTTAAAAAATTTACAGGGCACCAATCTTAATTTAACCGAGCAACGTGGCAAAATTATCATTATTAACTTTTGGGCGTCTTGGTGTGGGCCTTGTCGACAAGAAATGCCTGTTCTACAAGATCTTCATGATAAATATACCGATTTAGGCGTTTCGGTATGGGGGGTAAATGTCGAGCAAGAAAACCAAGCAGGACGAGATTTTTTAGAAGGCTTAGGGTTAACTTTTCCCATTTTTTTTGATGCGACCAACAATATATCAGCCAGTTATCAAGTTGCAGCAATGCCAACCACAGTCATCATCGACAGAGATGGTAGAGTTAGGTCAGTGTTCAAGGGCTATAAAGCAGGTTATGAGAAAAAATATGCTAAAGCGATCAAGAAACTGATCAGGGAGTAAAGATAATGATTTCAAGGTTAGCGTTAGCAAGAGTGTTATTGGCCTTTATTTTACTTAATGTTGGCGGCTGTGCACAGTTACCGATAGAGCCCTGGGTAAAACCCTATGAAAGACAAAATTTAGCAGACCCTATTATGCAAACCAATAGGCACCCCATAGCGAATATGCATGTCGCTCATGTATATGAAGCAAGGGAATCAAGTCGTGGCTCTGATGGAACGGGTGGAGGTGGATGTGGCTGTAATTAAAAGCGCAATCCTTATTTCTCAGCGCCTTTTACTCGTTAGTACGCTATTGCCTTTGTTTCTTCATCATTCAATACAAGCAGCGGTATTAGCAACAGATCGCGTTGATGTGCTTTATCATAGTTACGATGGCGGCGGCATGAAAATTGACGGCCCGGCAGTGTTATTGCGAAAAAAAGCGACTGAATCAGTAGCGATTTCAGCTTATTATTATGTTGATACAATATCTTCTGCATCCGTTGATGTGTTAAGTACGGCAAGCCCATATAGTGAAGAAAGACAAGAAGGGCAATTAGGTGTTGAATATTTACACGATAAAACCATCATGGCACTAAGTGTCAAGCAAAGTGATGAAGATGATTACTTATCGAACTCAGTTAATTTTAATATTTCCCATGATACTTTTGGCGATCTCACTAATCTAAGTTTAGGTTTTGCCTATAGCGATAATGACATTATGCGCAATGGTGATGATTTGTTTCAAGAACACAGTCAACAATATAGAATTCGCGCCGGTATTAGCCAAATCTTAACGAAAAACTTGTCCATCAATCTTAATGTCGAAAGCGTTGCAGATGAAGGTTATTTAAATAACCCTTATAGAACAGTACGATACCTTGATGCATCTATACCATCGGGTGTTGGTTATCAATCTGAAGTCTACCCAAACACTCGCAATTCATTTTCAACTAAATTATCAGCCAGTTATTACTTACCCTATCGTGCCGCGCTATTTCTGCATTATCGATATTTCACTGATAGCTGGCAAATTGATGCTAGTGATGTTGAACTGAGTTATCGTCATCCAATTGCTAAAAGCGTAGAGCTAGAGTTTAAGGTACGTTATTACCAACAAACTCAAGCCAGTTTTTATAGTGATCTATTTCCTCATCAAAATGCCCAAAACTTTATGGCCCGAGACAAAGAGCTCAGTGACTTTAATGATCTAACTTTGGGTGTTGGTGTGACTTATTTAATACCGCAAAAATACGCTATTAGTGACTGGCGCTCTGAAATTTCTCTTCAATGGGATCACATTACCTTTAATTATAATAATTTTAGAGATCCAACCGCTGACGCGGCTCTTGGTGAAGAGCCTTTATATGGTTTTTCTACTGATGTGATCAGAGCATTTATTAGTGTGTACTTTTAGTAAAATATTTTCATATTGCTTAGGTTGATTTTATGTTGAAACTTTCCAGATTGAATAATAATCCACTGTGTAATGCTTTGATTATAGTTGTGTTTTTATACGTTTGCGTAAGTGCAAGCTATTCACATGCATTAGAGTCTATTGAATCAGATCTCAAATTGGAGAGTGAACTTGAGCAGTTAAAGTCACAAGTGTTACAACTAAATCGTGAGTTATATATTTTAGAAGAAGACTTACTTTTTCCAGCAAGCACTCAAGTAGCTATTTTTGTCTCCATTGATATAGGTCAATTTTTTAAACTAGATAGTGTCGAAGTTAAAATTAATAACCAGGATATCGCTGGGTTTTTATATACACAGCGACAAAGAGAAGCGCTTGAGCAAGGTGGCATTCAAAAACTCTATTTAGGTAACCTTAAAGTAGGTAACCATGAACTGACTGCTATTTTCAATGGTCTTGATACTGAGCAGCGAGCAGTTAAAAGGGCGGTTAACTATCAATTTGAAAAAGATGACGAGTCGCTAATGATAGAGTTAAAACTGGTAGATGAGACCAGCAATTTCAGAACTAAAGTTGTTGTGGAAGAATGGGTATTATAAGTTGTGCATATTATGACTAAGCGTTTATTTAGCCTGATAGTCTGTGTTTTTACCTTGGTGAGTCCGCTTGCTAATAGCCAATCGCAACAGCGAGTTAAAACAGACTTAGCAGACAAATATTACCGACAAGCACTTTATTTTTATTTTCAAGGTGAGCCGGTTAACGCATTAACACAAGTAGAGCGCACTAAATTACGTTTTGGACAGCTTAATGACCACACTCGGCTTTTACAAGCTGGCCTGCAAGTATCATTAGGCTTGCATACACAAGCTCAACAATCGTTATTACAGTTTAACCATAATTACCTTAATGATACTGACGGCCAAGAGGGTCAAAGAGCACCTGAATTATTACTCGTTGCGCAGTTATCATTAGCAGAGCAATTTATTGAGCAAGGTAAAAACATTGAAGCACAACAGACCTTAGCAAGTATCTCTGTAATGTATAGTCGTTATCACCCACAGTACACCATGCTAAATCAACTCGCATATTGGCCTGGAAGTGGTAAGTTAATAGTTGCGGAAGTTGATACAAGCACAGCGTTTGATGAGCCTAGAGAAGATAGTTTGTTCACTCCATACATCCAATTAAATACTGCTTTGAAGTTTATCGAAAATGGTGACTTTATGCAGGCAGTCGATTTGCTTAATGTTCTTAAAGTGAGTACTTGGTTTGCTCGCGAGCAAACTTTTTGGCAACTGCTTTTTTCATCTGCACTATTATCTTTTGATAATGCTAGCTTGATAGATTCAACGCCGTCAGCGACTGAGAAACAAAGCCAAGGGATTAATGATTATGCACAGCTATTATTAGCACAAGTTTATGTGTTACAGGAAAAATATGAATCTGCTTATTTTGAGTTGCAAAGTTTTCCGCAACATAGTCCTTATCGTGAATCAGCACTGTATTTATTTGCACTTGCAGCGCAAGAAAGTAAACGATATACCAGTGCTTTTAACATATTTTCTTTATTACATAAGCAATACCCTTATTCACATTTAAGTTGGCAGGCAGGTGAGCTGCTTGCAGAGCAGTTAACCGAGCAACAATCGCTTGCACATGGCTTGCAAGCATATCAATTACTTGAAACTTTTTATCAACAACGTTTAACAGAGCTTGATGGCTTTGAACAGTTACCTTACCAAAATATAGACACAGCGAACTCGATTTGGTTGAAACAGGCATTACAATCGCCCTCTTTAAGTCACTTGTACCAAGAGTTAGTAGAGGTGGCTGCTTTAACTAAAAAGCTGCAATCGCTACAAGCGAAAAGCCACTGGTTAGCAGAAACCATCAGCTTAAATCAACAAAGAAAATCCTTATTGTTAACTTCACAAAAGCACAAGAAACAACAAGTTTTAATAAACAACCTCACTCAACAGCGCAATGAATTTGCTGATAAATTATCTGCCGTGAATAGGGTGAACGTTATTAATAAAAAAACTCAAGGCAATAATATTCAAATCTTTGGAACAGCATTTGCCAACGATGTTGAGCGGCAATGGCTTAAACGAATTAATAAAAGTAAGCGAAGCTTGAGTTATATTAGTAAGCACAGTGATAAAAGTAGCGTGAAACAACAAACTAAGCTTACTGATTACCAACATCGACTTAATCGCGTGCAAGGGCTATTAAAATGGCAGCTAAATCAACAATTCCCAGAACGAGCTTGGCAGCATAAAAAACAGTTGAAAACCATTGATACCTTATTAGCTGATACACAAAGACAGCAAGAAAAAAATTTAGCTATGAGTCAATCGCAACATTCATTATCAAAGCTTATTGAGCAACAATTACAGGGCTCAGCACAGGTAAAAAGATTATTAGCTAAATCCCACCAATTACATGAGGACATTACCAGCAACATCACCAACACTGTCAATCAATTCATCAAGCAAGAGCGCCAACTCATCGCTCAGCATCAATTAAGTACTAAGCGTGCGATGGCCAACATCATAGAAACAATGACTGTTAACGATAGCAAAGTTGAACAACAACTAAAGCTATCAATATCACCTCAAAAAACTGAGGCAAGGCCATGATCATGACAGTTAATCGTATAGGGCAATTAAGTTTTGTCGCCTTGACTTGTTTGCTTGTCGCTTGCCAAAATTCTCCTAAGCTAGCAAGTGAAACCAAACAACGAGCAACATTTGCCGATTTGGCAGAGGCAAAAGCAGTCTATGATCTCGCAGCAATCAATTTAACTAAAACTCAAAAGCAAGCTAAGCTAACACAGCTTTATCAAACCATCTTATCTTTAGAGCCAAGTAAAGAGGTCAGGGCGCAGATAACTTATCGATTAGTTCAAATCGATAGCAAAAAGTATGATGAGTTGGATGGGGACGTTTTTGAAAGTGAAGTTGATGAAAAGCTTCCTTATGATAAAAAAACTAGTATAGATGAGCGCTTAGTCATCAATGAAGATAAGCATCTAGTGGCTTTAATATTGTCTTACCGGAATCTACTAGAACGCTTTCCAGAGCGTGAAGATAACGAGCATATCCAGTATCAGTTGGCGAAAGCGCTAGGTTTACAAGGGAAAATTAATGAAAGCTTAAGTCAAATGGAGTTGTTATTAGCAAAATATCCACACAGCCAATATGCAGCAGAGCTAAATTTTAGACGCGGTGATATTTATTATAATTTACAATTTTACAGCAAGGCCTTATCTGCTTTTCAGGCAGTTTTAGACGCTGAAAATAATCAAGCATACTATATCAATAGTTTGTATATGTTAGGTTGGACTTTATTTAAATCAAATAAATTAGCTAAGGCTGATAGTCAATTTATCGCCGTATTAGATTATCTGGTAAGCCAAGAAAAAGTACAGCCCTATGAAGATAATTTTCGCTTTAGCAGTCTAAATACTCGCTATCAAGGATTGGTTAGTGATATCGAGCGGGTGTTAAGTATTTCCCTTAGTCAGCAGCAACAGTCAGTATCACTCTTATCTTTGTTGTCAAAAGAAGAGAGCAATCCACAGATTAAATACCTTTACTTGTATCGTCATTTGTTATTTAAAAACTTAGCTAATTTCCTCATTGAAAATGAGCTAAAACATGATGGCGAATTAACCTATCAAGCCTATATCGAGCGATATTCTGGCTCGTTATGGGCAAGTAGATTTTCCATAGAGCTACTCTCTTTATATCAACAGCAAGGCAAGTATAGTGCTGCACGTACACTGCAACAGCAATATGTACAGCGTTATGGCTTAACTAGTCAATTTTGGCAACAAGCAATGATCGCCAAAAATAATGCTTTAGTTAATGAGCGTGTATTAGTGCATGAAGTTTTGCCTAATTTACTCAACTTTAGTTACCAACATAGCCGTCGTTTGTACGCAAAGGCACAAGCACTTGCCGTAGGCACAGCAAGAGAACAGGCCTTTGCAGAAACTGCAAACTGGTTAAGTACTTATTTATCAATAGCAAAACTTAAACAGTCCGAGTTTTTGATAGCTGATTTAGCAGGGAGCAAAGGTATACTAGCCGATGAACTATTATTTGCTGACGCTTGTTTTGAAGCCAAACATTATCAACAGGCATTGAGCAGTTATCAGTATATTGCTTATGATTCCCCATTAGCAGAAGAAACAGAGCAAAGTGCGACAATATATTTAAACGCAGCTTATGCAACTACGGTATCCGTTAGAGCATTATTAGCTCAATTAACTCCGTTAGGAAAAAGTGACAATAAACTTGCTCAGCAACAAAAATTATTGCAAGTACAGCAACACCTTGATGGTGAATTTATTGAACACTTTCCCAATGATCCCCGGGCGCTGGTACTCGCTATTCAGGCAGCCCAAATAGCCTTTAATCAAGCTGACTATCCACTAATGAAGCGCCATACGGATTATATCTTACAATTTTATGGTGTTATTGCACCTGTTTCAAACAACAAAGCTCTTATCAACAATAAAGTGCCGCTAAATAACGTTGGGCTAAAGCAAGTTCAAATTGCTAGTCAGCTACAGGCGAACAGTAGTTATCAACGAGAAGATTATCAGCAGGCAGAGCAAGGCTATGTATTAGCTTTACATTATGTTGATAAAAACAATGCGAATAGAAAAGTGATGCGTGATTTACTTGCTTCCAGCATTTATTTTCAAGCACAGCAAAGTAAAAAACACTCACCTTCAATTGCGGTTGAACATTACTTACGCTTAGGTGTTGTTATACCTGAATCGAGTTACCGTGCTACGGCCGAGTTTGATGCTGCAAATATCTTATTGTCACAAAATTTGTGGCAACAAGCTGTTGATGTTTTACTAAATTTTCAAAAACAATATCCACAACATGAATATAGTAGCAGTATTCCCGCCAAGTTAGCCATGTCATATGAGCAGCTTGAACAGTGGCAATTGGCTGCAGTGCAATTGCTGATAATGACGCAAGGGCAAGCCTCATCTGAATTAAAACGCGAAGCTCAATATAATGCCGCACAGTTTTATTTAAAGGCAGGTAACCTCTCAAAAGCTATCATTACTTTTAGAGCTTACGCTCACAGTTATCCTAAGCCTTTTGATGTCGCGCAAGAAGTTCGTTATAAAATGAGTCAATTTTATCAACAAACTAACGAACCGAATAAACAATATTATTGGTATAGAAAATTAATCAAATTTCATGATGACTCTTCGTTAAAGCAGGGGCAAAATATTTATGCCCGATCAGCATATCTCGCTTCTATTGCTGCGCTAGGTTTAGGTGAAGCACACCAACAAACCTTTACGCGTGCGAAACTTACCTTACCTTTAAAGACAAGTTTACGAATTAAACAAAAGCAGATGAAATCAGCCATTCATTACTATCAAAAGCTATTAACCTACCAATTGGCTGAGTTTGTTCCTCATGGCACATTTAACTTAGCGCAAATGTATACGCAATTGGCGGTAGATGTTATGTCATCTGTACGCCCCAAGGATCTTGATGATTTAGCGCTTGAAGAGTATGAACTGATTTTGGAAGAAATAGCCTACCCGTTTGAAGAAAAATCCATAGAGATCCATGTCAGTAATAGCAAACGTGCTTGGCAAGACACTTATGATCATTGGATTGCAAAAAGTTTTGCAGTATTAGCGGAGTTAGAGCCGGCCCAATATAACAAACAGGAGCGTGAAATAAATGCTGTTATCGCAATCTATTAAATCGTTTATTGTGCTGCTAATCTCTATGAGCATATTTGCTTGTTCAATAAACGACAACACAGAAGTGTTTGATGAAAATAAGAAAAAGCAGAACATTGAGTCAGCCACTAAAGACGTTGATTTAAAGACATTAAGCGAAGATATCTCTGACATGGTTGATATTAAAAGTACTTCTTCATCGGGGCAAACCGATAAGTCATTATTTAATGAAAACAAGACGAGGGTAACGCAGGGTGGTAATCGTTTTGCTCAACAAAAAAGCGAAAAAATGACAGGTGTTCCTTTAGTTATTATTGAGGATTATAAAAAAGCGATTGCCTTTATGCGCCATAAAGACTGGCAAAGTGCAGAGAAGATATTTGATAACATTATATCCCAGCAACCACAGTTATCAGGCAGTTATGTCAATAAGGCACTTATTGCTAAAGATCGCCAACAACTACCAACAGCACATGATTATCTTGATAAAGCCATTAGCATCAATGAATTAAATCCTTATGCACACCATTTAAAAGGACAGTTGTTAAAGCTTGAAGGTAACTTTGCTAAAGCTGAGCAAAGCTACCTTAGGGCATTATTGATTTGGCCTGACTATACCGAAGTACATCTAAGTATGGCGATATTATTAGAGTTATACCGCGGAAGGTTACTCGAATCATTTAGCTATTATCAGTCGTATTTAGTATTGCAACCAAAAGACAGCCAAGTAGAGCGGTGGCTTGCTGGTTTAAAAATCAAACTAAAACGTGCAGGGTTAGCACCCACGCCAACAATAAAATTAACAAACGCAGAGTATGGTGGTTAGTATGAATGTTAAAACAGTATTATTAATAACAACTACCTTAAGCATATTTAGTTTTAATGCGATAGCGGTAAAGCAAGAAGCAAATCAAGCTAAAAAACCTCCGCTCATTATTAAGAGCCAAGTGAAAGGGTCGCAGCAGCAACCTAAGGTGATTTATATCATGCCCTGGCAAGGAATAAATAAACCAGTCAGTATCAGTGAACATCAGCGACAAGCAAGGTTACCCAGTTTTCAACCTATTCACCCTAAAGCGTTTAGAAAGCAGGTGGAGCAGTTTCATCATAATAATAAAGCGATGCAACAGTAACATCCCAAATTAATTTTATAAGAACTAATCAAGCAATAACGACAAAGAAAGGAAAACAACATGAGTATTATCGATAACATTATTGCCTTTTTACAAAACGGAGGTTCATTTATCTACCCAATCGCTTTAGTGCTAGTGGTAGGTTTGGCCATTACTATTGAACGGTGGCTGTACCTTAGTTCAGCGCTCAAAACAAACAGAAGAGCGCTCGCGTCTTTACAAAGTGCGCTAAAAAAAGGTGATATTGATGTAATAAGTAAGCAAGCTAAACAAAGCTCAGCACCTGTGCTTGATGTATTGCAGTCAGGAATCGCGCGACTATCAACGGTAAAGCGCCGTGAAGATGTTGAATACGCTATGGAAGAGACCATTATGGAATATATGCTTCGCCTTGAAAAGCGCACACCTTATCTAGCGACGTTAGCAAATATTGCCACTTTGCTCGGTTTGTTAGGGACAATTATGGGCTTGATAGCGGCTTTCTCCGCCGTTGCCAATGCCGACCCGGCAGAAAAAGCTAACTTATTATCGGCAAGTATTTCTGTTGCTATGAATACCACCGCTTTTGGTTTGATTACGGCTATTCCCTTAATTTTATTTCATACCACTTTAATGAGTAAAACCGCAGCCATTGTTGACTCTTTAGAAATGGCGGGTATCAAGTTACTAAATTCACTATCATTTGGGCCAACTGAATCAAATCGAGGCTAATATTATGAGACGTCGTCGTCGCATTAATACCCAAGAAGCTGAGCTTGATATCACCTCATTTATGAACTTAATGATAGTGTTGGTACCTGTGTTATTGCTTAGTTTAGTATTTTCACAAGTGCGAATATTAAATTTGCAGTTACCTGTTGAGGGAACAGCCCAAGAGCAAGACAATCAAGAGCCCAAACTTCTCGAACTAGTAATTGATAGCCAAGGATTCGAGCTAAATTATCCAAGTGGCATATTGTTAAAGAGAATAGCTAAATCAGAAGCTGGTTATAACTTCTCTTTGTTATCGAGTTACTTGCAAGATTTAAAGCTAACCTTTCAACAAAATAACACCGATAAAAATGATATTGTTATTTTGCTCAGCCCAGCAGTAGAATATCAAACCCTTGTTTCGGCTATGGATACCGTACGCTCATTTAAAGCCGTGGTCGCCGCTAATGTAGTTGATGCCGAGCTATTTCCTTTCATTTCGCTTGGCGATGCTCCTGACGCGGTTCATGATAAAAGTATTGTTGTCAGCGACGACGATAAAGCTGTCGGAGGTAAGTCATGAAACAATCAGCGCGTGCGAAACGTTTAGCTAAACACCATAAACGTTTCAATAGTTCAGCAAAGCTAAATTTAGTCTCATTGATGGATATTTTCACTATTTTGGTGTTTTTTCTCATCGTAAATCAATCAGAAGTTCGAGTCTTACAAAATATTAAAGAGATCAACTTACCTGTGTCCATTGCTGATGAGTTACCGAATGAAAATATTGTGGTAACAGTACTCACTAACACGGTATTAGTGCAAGAACGGGCGGTATGGCAACAAGCACAAAATTTATCTAATTTAGCAGATGAGAATAATGTTGAGTTAGTGGCAGCATTGAAAAAAGAGCTGGTTTATCTGGCGTCCAAACGACAAACCTTAACTGAATCAGAGCAATTAAAAGGCCGCGCCGTAACCATTATTGGTGATGCTTTAGTACCTTATCAAGTTTTAAAGCAAATTATGGCCGCTTGTGCAGATAGTAACTATCGAAATATGTCATTGGCGGTTCAGCAAATAGCGACTAAGCAAACGGAGGTGCAGTTATGAACTCAGCTTCCTTACCAGCTCATGTGCATTTTACTAACACAAGTCAATTTCAAAACTTTTATGATCTCTTTAAAGTCAGTGAGCAAGACAAAAAATTCGTTCGCATATTGTTCATTTTATTTGCCGTCTATTTCATCATTGGTGTCGTTGTACCTTTTTTAACGCAAGTGGAAGTACCAAGAGCAACTAAAGAGCAATTGCCTGTCCATTTAACAAAACTTATTTTAAAAGAGAAACAATTACCTCCTCCTGAAAAAGTTATACCGCAAGAAAAGAAACCAGCAGTGGTAGAAGAAGTAGAAAAACCAAAAACACCCGCAGCCAAGAGCCAAGCGGCTAAAGAAAAAGCTAAATCATCGGGGCTGGCGGCAATGAAAGATGAACTTTTTTCTATGCGTGATGCTTTTGAAATAAAACCTAATGAGCCAGTTGCCTTAAATAGACAACAGTCAACTGAAACGAAAGTAAAAAGAAAGTTACTCGCAGCACAGGCAAACAAACAAAGTAATGCATTATCGGCAGCACATATTACTCAAACGGTAGTTAGCGAAGAGCTGAGTACAAGAAATACCCGACAGGTTCGATTATCCGAAGAAGAAGTACTCGCAGGCACAGATGTTATGGTTGACGAAGAGTTAACTGATGGCAGCTCAGGGCAACGCTCAGAAATGTCATTACGTAGAAGCCTAGAAGCACATAAAGCACGTTTATATGCACGTTATAATAGAGCACTACGTAAAGATCCATTTCTACAAGGTAAAGTCATGTTCGAAATTGACATTCAACCAAATGGTAAAGTCAGTCGAGTTTTGATTAAATCAAGTGAACTTAACCACAATAAATTAGAGCGACAGCTTATGGCTATTATACGTTCTATTCGATTCCCTGTTGAAGATGTTGAACTAATGACCACAATATGGGCAATTGATTTTTTACCCAAATAACCTTATAAGGCATGGAATAAACAGCGAGTGCACTTTAAACGATATTTTGCTTAGCTAACACATCCACACCATGTGCTTTGAGCAGCGCTACCAGCTTTATTAAGGGTAAACCAATTAAAGTATTAGGATCATCACCTTCTAATTTCTTAAATAAACAAATACCTAAACCTTCACTTTTAAAGCTGCCAGCACAATTATAAGGCTGTTCTGCTGTTAAATAATTTCTAATTTCAACGGGTGAAAGTTCATTGAAATGCACTATAAAAGGCTCTACCAATGATTTTATTGTATTTGAACTACTATCAAGTACACATAAACCAGTATAAAAAATTACCGATTTATTGCTAAATTTTGTTAGTTGATTTACGCCATTTTCAAAGTTATGTGGTTTACCCAATATTTCACCATCACATACAGCAACTTGGTCAGAGCCAATGATCAGTGCATGAGGGTAATTATTGGCAACCGCTTGTGCTTTTTCAATTGCTAACCTTTCGACTAAGGCTTGTGGTGTTTCGTGAATTAACGCTGTTTCATCTATATTGGGTTTTGCACATTTAAAGGGTAAATTAAGTTTCTCTAAAATAATTTTTCGAAAAGGGGAGGTTGAGCCTAAAACTAAGGTTTTCATGTTTTACCTGCAAAAGTGAATGAATTTACAATGTCGATGAACAATTAAGCAAAAACTGCTCAAGAACTGCTATTATAAGGACAATCTTTAGTTTTTAAACGAAATATGCTAATTTTCTTTTGACACTTGCCCTTAGGGGCTTTATTATGCGCGCCTTATGCAGAATCTTAAGCTTCCGATAACAATTAGTCCGACCCGAAGTGCACAACGTAGACTTGTGTGCGAGGGCATATTTAAGTTGTCGGAAATGACTAGGCTACTTGCTGTTAGTGAAATTCGCAGTGAGCATGTTCAAGTTAGTGTTAAGTTTGATGTGGATGAGCGTGGTTTGACAGTAATGTCTGGCACAGCATCGGCATTAGTTGCATTAACTTGTCAACGGTGTAATGAACTTTTTGATTCAGAGCTGAATGTAGATTTTACTTTTAGTCCAGCAAAAAATGAAGAAGCCGCTGAAAACATTCCGTCATATTATGACGTAATAGAATTAAATGAAGATGGTGAAGTAAACTTGCGAGAGTTAGTGGAAGAAGAGTTATTGCTCATGATTCCATTAATTCCACGGCATGAAATCAAAGACTGTTCTGCTGATGCAGATAGTGTTTGGGGAGAATTGCCTGAAGAGCTTGAGAAACCGAATCCATTTGACGTATTAAAACAACTCAAATAGTTAATTATAATTAACTAGTAACCGATTTAGGAGTAACTCATGGCAGTTCAAAAAAGCAAAAAGTCTCGTTCAAGACGTGGCATGCGCCGTTCACATGATGCTTTAACAGCAGAAAACTTATCAGTAGATCCAGTATCAGGTGAAACGCATCGTCGTCACCATGTAACAGCTGATGGCTTTTACAAAGGCGTTAAAGTAATCGCTAATTAAGCGACATTACTTTAAGCTATCTATTTAAAGCTAGTGTAATTAAGCTTGAATAGTCAAAATATCCTAACCTTAGCGTTAGATGTTATGGGGGGCGACCAAGGCCCCCTTATAACGATCCCCTCAGCAGTAAAGGCAATTAATCAACTGCCCAATTTGCACCTAATTCTTTGTGGTGATGAAAATATCATTACAACAGAGCTTGCTCGATTAAATATCTCCAAACAAGATTTACTACAGCATCAACAACTGTCTATTTTTGCAACATCTCAAACTGTAGAAATGGATGATAAACCTGCTTTTGCACTTCGAAATAAAAAAGATTCATCAATGCGAAAAGCTTTAGACTTAGTCCATCAAAGTAAAGCCCAAGCTTGTGTCAGTGCTGGTAATACCGGAGCACTCTTTTCTATGGCGCATTTTGTTTTGAAGACATTGCCTGGTGTCGAACGTCCGGCATTAATTTCATCTTTACCCACGCATGATGATGATAAGCATGTTTTTATGCTTGATTTAGGGGCTAATGTTTTTTGTGACTCTCATGTGCTTTATCAGTTTGGGGTAATGGGCTCAGTGATGGCTGAACAGGTAGATGGTATAGCCAAGCCTCGTATCGCGTTACTAAATATGGGCGAAGAAGCCATCAAAGGTAGTGACCATATAAAGCAAGCAGCGCTTGAGTTGTCAGAAAATGAAGCGATAAATTACATCGGCTTTATTGAAGGTTGTGATATTTTCTCTAACAAAGCCGACGTTATTGTTTGTGATGGCTTTGTTGGTAATGTAACACTAAAAACTTGTGAAGGTGTGGCACGCTTAGTCTATAAGAAATCAAAATCAATTTTTAGTCAAAACCTTTTAGTTAAATTACTTACCGTAATAGTTAAGCCAAGCTTAAAAAAAATGTTCAAATCAATGAACCCCGACCAGTATAACGGTGCAAGTTTGATAGGATTGCGCGGTATTGTGGTTAAGAGTCATGGCAATGCGAATACTAATGCTTTTTTCTCAGCGATTATGGAAGCGGTAAAGGAAGTAGAGCGTCAAGTTCCTGAAAAAATAAAGAACTCTTTAGAGCAAGGTCTTTCGTCACAATAACCTGTAAATTATTTAAATTAAATAGTAAAGAGAAGTTAAATCATATGCAAAAAACACCATTACAAAACAATTTAGCTTTCGTTTTCCCCGGACAAGGCTCACAAACTGTCGCCATGTTAAGTGATTTCAGTGAAAATGATATTGTTCAAAACACCTTTAAAGAAGCATCAAGTGCATTAGGTTACGATTTATGGCAATTGGTTGCACAAGGCCCAGCAGAACAACTTAATCAAACAAACTTCACCCAGCCGGCATTATTAACAGCAAGTGTGGCCTTATGGCGATTATGGCAAGTTGAATCAAATGTTTTACCTACTGTTCTAGCTGGGCATAGTTTAGGCGAATATTCAGCACTGGTTTGTGCTGGAGTTATCTCGTTGACTGACGGGGTAAAGTTAGTGGAAAAACGCGGTGAGTACATGCAAGCATGTGTTCCTGCTGGCATGGGAGCAATGGCAGCTGTTATCGGTTTAGATGACCAAGCTATTATTGCTGCTTGTGCACAAGCACAACAGGGTGAAGTAGTCGCTGCGGTTAACTTTAACTCTCCTGGTCAAGTGGTTATTGCAGGTCATAAAGCCGCAGTAGAGCGTGCCGGTGACCTATGTAAGGCTGCAGGCGCAAAACGTGTACTGCCATTACCGGTAAGTGTTCCGTCACACTGCGCTTTAATGAATGATGCCGCAGATAAATTAGCTGCAGACCTTGAAGCTATCGATTTTAATGAGCCAAGTATCAATGTTGTTAATAACGTTGATGTTGCTATTGAAACCAGCGGTGCAGCAATAAAAGCAGCTTTAGTAAAACAATTATATAGCCCGGTACGTTGGAGTGAAACAATTACTCAACTTGGCGAGCAAGGCATTAATCAGATGTTAGAAGTAGGACCGGGTAAAGTACTGCAAGGCTTGGTTAAACGCATAAATAAAAGTATTAGTTGTGTCTCTTTTAACAGTGAAGACACTTTAATAAAAGCTAAAGAGCTTATTCAAGCATAAAAAGTCATAATAGGAAGAAATATGTTTTCATTAACAGGAAAAGTTGCATTAGTTACTGGTGCAAGCCGTGGTATTGGTAAAGCGATAGCGACTCAATTACAAGCACTAGGAGCGACGGTTGTAGGAACCGCTACTTCAGAACATGGTGCAGATAAAATTGCAGATTATTTAGGCGCTGGCAACGGTTTAGTCTTAAATGTGACCAGTGATGACTCAATCTCAGCGATGTTTGCTGTAATAAAAGAGGCACATGGCGGTGTGGATATTTTAGTAAATAACGCCGGCATTACTCGTGATAACTTGTTTATGCGTATGAAGGATGATGAATGGCAAGACATACTCGATACGAACTTGACCTCAGTTTTTAAAGTGAGTAAAGCGGCTATTCGCCCAATGATGAAAAAGCGTGCAGGTCGTATTATCAATATAGGATCTGTGGTTGGTTCTATGGGTAATGCAGGACAAGTAAATTATGCAACGGCAAAGGCTGGATTATTAGGCTTTACTAAATCTCTAGCACGAGAAATAGCTTCACGTGGTATTACTGTGAACACAATAGCGCCAGGTTTTATTGATACAGATATGACCCAAACGTTAACTGACGAGCAAAAAGAAGGGATTTTCTCACAAGTTCCTGCCAATCGTCTTGGAAAACCAGAAGAAATTGCCAGTACTGTTGCCTTTTTAGCATCAGATGCTGCTGCTTATATCACCGGTGAAACCCTTCATGTAAATGGCGGTATGTATATGGTCTAAGCCTTTAAATTAAAGGCTTTGCTTTGTGTTGTTATTGTTGAAATTTAATAAATTCATATAAGTTAACAGGTTAGACCACACAAAAAAACTAACTTGAGGCTTGCATGGCGAGCTGTTGACGAATAAACTACACGCAATTTGAAAAATTACACTTTCAGTAAGTAAAGGAAAAAAAATGAGTACTATCGAAGAACGCGTAAAAAAAATCACTATTGAACAATTAGGTGTTAGTGAAGCAGAAGTTAAAACTGATTCATCTTTCGTTGATGATTTAGGTGCTGATTCATTAGATACAGTAGAATTAGTAATGGCGTTAGAAGAAGAATTTGATACTGAGATCCCTGACGAAGAAGCTGAAAAAATCACTACAGTTCAAGCAGCAATCGATTACGTTAACGCTAATCAATAATTGCTAACGCAGAATTATTAGTTACGCCGTAGCGCGTAACTTTAAAAGTAGTTAAGAAAAAGCGGTATGCTTATAATTTAAGTGGCCGCTTTTTTTGTATCTCTTATTTGAACTCCAAAAGGTAGAGAAGCGATGAGACGTGTAGTTGTTACCGGCCTTGGTATGCTTAGCCCATTAGGCAGCACACCAGAAGCAACCTGGGAAAACTTACTGCTTGGGAAAAGCGGTATCAGTAATATTGACCACTTTGACACATCAGAGTACACCACTAAGTTTGCAGGACTGGTAAAAGACTTTGATGCAACAGACTATATGGAAAGAAAAGAAGCCAAAAAAATGGATCTTTTTATTCAGTATGGTGTGGCTGCAGGTGTGCAGGCAATTAAAGATTCAGGCCTTGAAGTCAATGATGAAAATGCGCCACGCATTGGTGTTGCGGTTGGCTCAGGAATCGGTGGTTTAGGCCTAATTGAACAAAATCATGAAAAGATGATTAAAGCAGGAAGCCCGAAAAGGTTATCTCCATTTTTCGTTCCTTCAACTATCATTAATATGATTTCTGGTCATTTGTCTATAATGTTTGGACTTCAAGGGCCAAACATTTCAATTACCACGGCTTGTACCAGTGGTGTAC
Source organism: uncultured Colwellia sp. (assembly GCA_913062815.1). GTDB lineage: Bacteria > Pseudomonadota > Gammaproteobacteria > Enterobacterales > Alteromonadaceae > Colwellia. Next base: position 64,349 of record CAJXWZ010000004.1, read on the forward strand.
ATAATATTGGTCATGCTGCTCGTATGATTGCCTACGGCGACGCTGATGCTATGGTGGCTGGTGGAGCTGAAAAGGCTTCAACTACCTTAGGTATGGGCGGTTTCGGGGCTGCACGTGCTTTATCTAGGCGCAATGACGATCCTCAAGCGGCATCTCGCCCTTGGGATAAAGACCGTGACGGCTTTGTCTTAGGTGACGGTGCTGGTGTGGTTGTTGTTGAAGAGTATGAACATGCTAAAGCGCGCGGAGCAAAAATTTATGCAGAACTAGTGGGTTTTGGCATGAGCGGTGATGCTTATCACATGACTTCTCCACCTGCTGATGGTGCCGGTGCAGCACGCGCAATGGAAAATGCCTTAAATGATGCGCAATTAAATGCAAATCAAATAGGTTATATCAATGCCCACGGTACGTCGACGCCAGCAGGAGACATAGCCGAAACTAATGCAGTGAAATCTATTTTTGGTGCTGATGCCTATAATGTTTTGATGGGTTCAACAAAGTCAATGACAGGGCACTTATTAGGAGCCGCTGGTGCAGTTGAAGCCATTTTTAGTATCCAAGCACTCGGCAACAGTATAGTTCCACCTACCATCAACTTAGATAATCCTGATGAAGGCTGTGATTTAGATTATATTAGCGATACCGCTAGAGAGATAAATTTAGATTATGTTTTGTGTAATTCATTTGGCTTTGGTGGCACAAACGGATCATTGATATTTAAGAAAATTTAAGTTGACGGACTAAACTCCGACCGACAAAATAGAGAGCTTGAGTATTTTGCATTTTTTGTAAAGTATTCAGGCTTTTTTATTTTAAGGATATATTTTAGATATGAAATTTTGTTTGGTTAATGGTGTACAACAAAATCATCTTGATATCGAAAGCCGCAGTATCGCCTATGGTGATGGTTTATTCACTACCGCAAAAATTCATAATGGCCAGATACAATATTTACCCTTACATATAAAACGGCTACTTTTAGGTTGTGATAAATTAGGTATTACCCCACCAAATGATTTGGATTTACTTCATCAGCTTACTGCCATAGCCAGTAATTATTCGTTAGCCATACTAAAAGTTATTATCTCGGCTGCTAGTGGTGGTAGAGGTTATGCCCGTGCAAGTGGTAACAATCATGATTTAATTATCATGGTGCATGATTACCCACAGCATTATGATAGCTTAGCTGTTTCAGGCATTAAATTGGGGCTTAGCCAGCAGCAACTCGGTTTAAACCCGATGCTCTCTGGTTTAAAGCACCTAAACCGCCTTGAACAAGTATTGTTACGTCAAGAATTATCAAAGAGCAATCTTGATGATTTATTGGTAACCAATATTAAGGGGGAATTAATTGAAGCAACTAGTGCTAATGTATTTCTTTTTATAGAAGATAAACTATACACCCCTGATGTAAGTCAAAGTGGGGTTAATGGCCTAATGCGTCAAGCGATACTACAACGCTATCAGCACACTAGGGTGACATCACTTATGCCTGATGATATCGATAAAGCGCAAGAAATCTTTATCTGTAATTGTGTCTCGGGGGTTATACCGGTCTCGTCTTATCAGCAAAGGCGATTACCCATAGCACTCAGTTTGGCTATACGTAACGACATGAATAAGGTAGCAATTAATCATGATGACTAAAGTCATAAAAAAAATAATATTTAGCTGTTTTACCGTTTTGTTGTTCATTACTATCGGTTTTTTCTTGCTGTTGGAAAAGCAAATGCAAAATCCCTTATTAGTAAATAAAGCCCAGTTGTTAACTATTGATAATGGTGTGTCCGTAAGCCATTTTGCCAAACAGCTGGTTAATAAAGGTTGGATTAAAAATAGATTTTGGCTCAGAAATTATGCGCGTTTGTATCCCGAAAAAGTAAGAATAAAAGCAGGTACTTATCAAGTATTACCACAGACAAGTTTACAATCTTTAATATCACTTATCTCAACAGGTAAAGAGCATCAATTTCAGTTAACTTTTGTTGAAGGATCAAGCTTTAAGCAATGGTTGGTACAGTTAGCACAACAACCCGAGTTAACGCATACTTTAACAGCACTCACGTCTGCTCAAATTGCTGAAAAATTAGGTATTAAACAAAAGAACCCCGAAGGTTGGTTTTTTCCAGAAACCTATGCTTTCACTCAAGGAGATGATGATCTCGACTTATTAAAACGTGCTCATAAAGAGATGAGCACATCTTTGACTGAGTTGTGGCAGCAAAGAGCAGAAAACTTACCTTATAAAACGCCTTACCAAGCGTTGATTATGGCCTCTATTATAGAAAAAGAAACGAGCTATTTGCCAGAGCAACCATTGATAGCATCCGTTTTTATCAATCGACTTGCCAAAAGAATGCGCTTGCAAACTGATCCAACCGTAATTTATGGTTTAGGTGAACGCTATCAAGGTGATATCACCAGAGCGCATTTAAAAGAAAAAACTGCATACAACACCTATAAAATTAATGCTTTACCGCCTACACCTATCGCTATGCCAGGTCTTTCATCGCTAAAAGCTGCGCTTAACCCTGCCACGAGTAATTATTATTATTTTGTTAGTGGTGGCAATGGCAAACATGTTTTCAGTAAAACGCTTACCGAACATAATGCTGCAGTAAGAAAATTTTTGGCTGGTCAGAAAAAAAATTAATTTTACTTTAGCAAAAGTAGGAATGAATATTAGTAATGAAGCGGATAATAGTTAGCGATATTTTTGGTAAAACTCCGGCTTTAATTGCATTAGCTGAGTTATTAAATGCGGATATGATTATTGAACCCTACCATAACAACAATAAGGTATTTGATGATGAATCACAGGCATACCAATATTTTAGTGAAAATATTGGACTCGATTCATATGCCGCTCAATTAGCTAACAAAATAGCAAACGTTAAAGAAGATGTTGTTTTAATCGGTTTTAGTGTAGGCGCTGCTGCTATTTGGCAATTATCAGATATTATTGCTAACAATATTGCTAGTAACGTAAAAGCAGCCTTTTGTTTTTATGGCGGACAAATTAGACATTCCACAGAAATATCCCTTCAATTTGATGTAACGTTAATTTTCCCTGAATCAGAGCCTCACTTTAATGTATCAGCGTTAATACAGCTTGTTTCAAACAAGAAACACGTAAATATCAAGCAAGTTGATTACTTACATGGCTTTATGAATGCTCTTTCTAACAACTTTAATCAAAGAGGTTATGAGCAACATATTGCACTAATGCAGCGGCAATTGAAAACATGGGATAAAAACTAAATAGCATGGGTAGCAGTAAGGTAAGAATAGAAGGTCAGCGTATCAAACTAACAAACCTTGATGAATCTGATTTATCACTTTTTATTGAAATGTTTACTTGTCCAAATCAAATGCAACATGTCTACAACCCAGGTAGTGTGGCTGAGGCGAAGATAGCCTTTTTAGATAAGTCAAAACCCTGGTCGTATGAATGTGACCATTGGTTAACGTTTGCTATTGAGGATTTAACAACAGGTGAAAAGCTCGGCAATATTGGTTTAAGAGTGACTAATCAAAACGATAGAGTTGCTGAAGTTGGCTTTATGATAAAAGCAACAGCGCAAGGTAAGGGCATTGCTAGTGAAGCATTAGCTTTAGTCATTAACTATGCCTTTGATGTGATAAATCTGCAAAAGTTAATTGCCTATTGTTCTACGTTAAATACAAACTCATTTAAGTTGCTAGAAAAATTTGCATTCACTCGAGAAGCGTTATTAAAGAAAAACACCTTAATAAACGACAACTATGTAGATGATTACGCTTATGGCTTATGTTCAACACATCGTTAGTCTTGTTGTTATTCGTAAAGCGCTATATCATTGCCTGCGAATGAAAAAGTAAAATCACTTTGAATGAGAGAGATATGAATAAAGGCTTTATGGTTGTTTTTGATGGTAGCAATGGTGCGGGCAAAACAACAGTGATCAAAGGAGTAGAAAAATACCTAATCTCAAAGGGGTTGGATGTATTGCTTACTCGTGAGCCTGGCGGTACACCAATAGGCGAGAAAATAAGAGAGGTTATTTTAGATCCCTCTACACCTGAAATGTCATATATAACTGAATTAATGTTATTCGGCGCTGGCCGTGCTCAGCACATTGAAGAAAAAATAGTTCCCGCTTTAGCCCAAGGTAAAATAGTTATATCTGACCGGTTTGATGCCGCCACCTTTAGTTTTCAACATTATGCAAGAGGTATAGAGTTGCAAACTATCGTTAAAATTAACGATTTAGCGCTGAACGGTTTCAGCCCCGATATGAATATTATTTTAGATTTAGAGCCGGCTGAAGGCTTAAAAAGGGTACATAGCCGAGGTGAAGGCTTAGATCGCCTAGAAGATGAAAAAGCAGAGTTTTTAGAAAAAGCGAGAAATGGTTATCTAGTTCAAGCGCAACAATCACCTGAAAAATTTACCGTCATTGACGCCAGTCAATCAAAAGAAAATGTACTTAAAAGCGTCATTCAAGTCATTGATTCACTATTAGCCTCTCAATTAGGTAAGTAAGTTAATATGAAACCATGGTTACTTGATCACCAACAATTACTTAGTCAGCAATTTAGTGGTAATACCTTACCTCACGCCATTCTCTTTAATGGTGTTACTGGTGCAGGTAAGTTAGAGCTTGCACTGTGGTTAATTAATTTATTAAATTGTCAAAATGCGAGTCAGGTTGATAATAAACAAGGCCCAGTGTTGCAAAGTTGTGGACAATGCAAATCATGTCTATTACTTAAAAGTAACACCTATCCCGATCTTCTTAATGTTATTGCTGAAAAAAATAGCCTAGGTGTAGATGATATACGCCATGCGAATAGTTTTTTGCAAAAAACAGCACATTTAGGCAAGTTCAAATCAGTATTAATTGAACATGCTCAGACCATGACACTTGCGGCAGCCAATGCTTTACTGAAAACCCTTGAAGAGCCAAGTAACAACAGTGTTATTATCCTATTAACCAATGACATAGAAATGCTACTCCCTACGATTGTAAGTCGTTGTCGGGTACTTAATATTAGGCCTAATGTTGGTCAGACATTATTAGAAAACATGCCTGAAGTAAACTACTCCCTACAATCAGCAGCTTTCTCAGACACCAGTATGGCGTTTGTGAACCTTACTCAACTACCTGAGCTAACTGACCAAACAATTAATGAGGCATTTACTCATTTTAAAGGTTGTTACGTCAACTACCTTCAAGGACAGCATGTGGAGTCGCTGCTGCTACAGCAGTTGCTAAATAATGAACATGCGCTTCGCTGGCTAGAACAAATTACTGTCAATTTATTACGAGAGAAATTTGCTAACATTAATGATGAAAATCCATTACTTAGTAGTGAATTTCTCAATAAAGTCTATAAAGTTATCATCAATGGGTGTAAAGTAATAAAATCTTATACACAAGCGAATAAGCAATTTGTGTGTCAGCAACTTATCATGGACATTAGTGCTGTAATTGAACAAGCTCAAATTAACGAGCAGGAGAGCTAGTTTGATCCCAATCAATATTGAATTTCAATCCGAGCATGACTTATATGTTTCTTATATGCCTTTTTTAAAAGAAGGTGGCTTGTTTATACGCACAGCAGAGCCCTTTGAATTAGGCTCAGAAGTAGAGTTAAATGTTCTTCTGCCAGATTCGTTAGAACCAGCTTTGATTAAAGGCGAAGTTTGTTGGTTAACACCTACAGGTGCACAAAATGGTACGCCTGCGGGTATTGGTGTTAGTTTTGTTGATGACCCTGATAAAATTCGTCATCAAATTGAACAATCCATAGCGAGACAATTAAGTTCATCTGAGGCAACACTAACCATGTAAACGAGTGCCTGTTAAACTAACCACTATAGCCCTTTATTAGGGCTTTTTAATTTATAATTTCTAGAAAATATTGGAGAGCCCCGTTGTTTATTGATTCCCATTGCCACTTAGATAGGCTTAATTTATCCCTTTATGAAGGAGATTTGTCTAACGTTGTTCAAGCGGCCAGTGATGCAAAAGTAGATAAACTATTATGTGTTAGCGTCACCTTAAAAGACTTCCCTAGTATGGTAGAGAAAACTAAACCGTTTGATAATGTCTTACTTTCTTGCGGCATGCATCCCTTGAATCAAGATGACATAGTAGATTCAACCGAGTTGCACGCACTTGCAGATAACCCAAATGTTATTGCTATAGGTGAAACCGGTTTAGATTATCATTATGCACCAGAAACTAAAGCCTTACAGTTAGACTCTTTTAAAAAGCATATTGAGGTAGCTAAAAAACTGAAAAAGCCATTGATTATTCATACTCGTGCTGCCCAAGATGATACTTTAGCTATGCTTTGTTCAGCACGGGCCGATGAAGTTGGTGGCATTTTACATTGTTTTACTGAAACATGGGAAATGGCCGAGCAAGCACTAGCGTTAGGCTTTTATATCTCATTCTCAGGTATTGTCACCTTCAAAAATGCTACCGCTTTACGAGAAGTTGCTAAGCGGGTGCCAGATGATAAATTTTTGATTGAAACTGACTCACCTTACCTTGCTCCAGTGCCACATCGAGGTAAAGAAAATCAACCAGCATACGTTGTTGAAGTGGCGAAACATTTAGCTAGCATTCGTGGTCAATCGGTCGAAACTATCGCTAAACTATCATCCGATAACTTTAATCGTCTTTTTAATTTATAAAGCATTTGTACTGCTAAAAACAATAAAAAAAAGCCCAAATTTTTTCAATTTGGGCTTAAGGAAATGGCTCAAGGGGTTTGAGCCGTGCGCTAATTCACATTAAAAAATCAAACAAAAACAATAAACATTTAAATCTAAATCAGGTCGTAAATGGTTAGCATTTACTAAAGATGCAGCGAGCATTTTTTCTATCAATTCAAGAAAAACACATTGATTATATGCAACAATCATCATACTGCATGTTTCTTGTATAAATTAAGTGTAGTGCAAGATATTATTAATGCGAGTTATTTTTTATTAAATTTTAAGTGGTTGATATAAAACGGTTAATATCGCTTGGTGGCTTGTTGTGATAAGAAGGGTTTATCTTTTTGGTAACAGGCTTACCACTGCTTATAAAGTGCTTGTTAACAAGTTATGCACAGGGTGGTTTGCGTTGTAGTTTAGTTGGTTATTTTGCAATCATTGCCATGCTTTCTTCAGCAAAACCTACACCAGCTTCGTTGTAAAAATTAAACACTTGATCAATACCAAACTTTTGGAGTTGTTCTCTTTCATCATCAAAACGTGCAATGGCCGCAATTTTTCCTTTATAACCAGCTGATTTAAGTAACTCGGTTATACTCATGCTGTCTTTTACATTGGGTAAAGCTAAAAGTACTAATTCAAGGTCAGCTAAATCTACTCTTTCCCAAAAGAGTATATCCTCAGCATCACCACAATAGGCGTCTATTCCTTGTCCCGATAACCAATTAATTTTTTCTGGTTCTACATCTAAGCCCCATGCTATTTTGTCACCATGCTCCTTAATAGCGTTATACGCACCCATGCCAACTCTTCCCATTCCAACTATGACAATAGGCGCTTGCTTAGGTTGACAGAAAACATCTTCTGCTAACGCTTGTTTACGTTCAAATTGATGGAAAAAAGTTTGATATTTTGCAAAGAGCGGATGAGCAAAGCGATAGAGCACATTAGTTATAACAAAAGATAGAGCCACAGCTAAGGCCAAAATGACTAACCACTCTTTAGTTAACCAGTCATTTCTTGTGCTAATTGCAGCAACTATTAAGCCAAACTCACTAAAATTACTTAAGGCAAGAGCACTCAAGTAAGCAGTTCTACAACGTATTTGTAGTAAGCACAATAAAAGGAAAAACAAGCCAAATTTAATTGGGATGAACATTACTAATAAAGCAGCTAAGCCAAGCATTTCTATAGTAGGAATTGCACTAAAACCAATAGAGATAAAGAATCCAATTAAAAATAGATCTTTAAAACTCATGAGTGATTTGTTAATTTCACTGGCTTTAGGGTGAGATGATAAAAACATGCCGATAAGTAAAGCACCTAGATCGCCCTTGATATTAATTAATTCAAAAAGCTCATAACTTCCTAATGAAATGAAAAAACCCATCAAGGGTATTAGTTCGCCGTGTCCAACATTCGAAACAATCCTATTGATCAATGGTTTAACAATAAATAAAAGTAACAAAGAAAAAGCCCAAATAGAAGGAAGCTTTCCCGTTGCAACGACGAGAAAAGTAACCGCTACAATATCTTGAATTACTAATATTCCAATGGCCAATTTTCCATGCCTAGTACGCATTTCCCCGTTTTCTTCTAATAGTTTAATAACACAAACTGTGCTGCTAAAACTTAAAGCAAAAGCAATAATACTAGTAGTGAAAATCTCTAGATTTCCAAAATAGCTTAGGGCAGCGAACGTAATAAATTTTATCAAGATAACACTTAAAACAAGCCAGGCAATGGTGTGTAATGTACTTGTGAGCCATATTTCACGTTTGAATAAACTTTTAACATTAAGTTTTAAACCAATAGTAAATAGCATTAAGGTTATGCCTAAATGGCTCAAAGTAGCGAGAGTATTGTCTGCTTGATAACCAGCCATATTTAAAGCAAAGCCGGCAATTAGAAAGCCAATTGACGGCGGAAGGGAAATAGTTTTAGCGGCTAGCCCACAAATAAAGGCAAAAAATATCCAAATGAAGTCCATTAATTCACTCTATCGTATTTAAATTGAAATGGTAATAATTGTGGGAACGTCAACTTCTTTAAAGTAAGGCCTAAATCAGGTTTAAAGTGTCTGATAATAGACCTATAGAAAGCCTCACTTTATCAATCGTAGTATAACTTAATCAATACAAAGTAAGCTAAGAAGAAATTAGTCAAACCTTGATCTAGATCTAATTTTTACTGTTTTTAAGCCATTGATCTATTTCGTTATACATGAAATCACGAATAATAGGCTGAGCTTTTTCATTAGGGTGTAAGTTATCATTAAGCATTAAACTGGGGTCAACAGCAATACTGGTCATAAAGTAAGGCATAAGGTATGCACCTGTTTGCTCTGCAACTTTACTATAACTTCCCGTAAATAGTTTTCTATATCTAGGGCCTAAATTTGGTGGGATTTGAATTTCCATTAACGCAACTTTTGCTCCTTGTTGTTGGCTCTTGGTTACCAATTGGGTCAAATGCTTTTGTAACAACTTAACAGGAAAGCCTCTAATACCATCATTACCGCCTATTTCTAGTAGCACATGAGTTGGTTGATGAGCCTTTAACCAGGCATCAATTTTTAATAAAGCATTGTCTGTTGTTTGACCACTTATCGCGGTATTAATTACTGTGATGGGTTTGTTTTTTTCAATATATTTATTTTGTAACAAATGAACCCATGCTTGAGCTTGCTCAAGACCATAGCCAGCGCTTAAGCTGTCACCAATAAGTAGAATTTTATCATTTGCAATGCTGTTAAATGATATATTTGTCAAAATGACGAAAATAATAGATTTTAGGAAACAACGAGTCATGTCAGTACTTTCTCAGTTAAATGTTATTCAGGTTACCGGGCTTACTAAACGTGTTAGTACCCTAGAAGGAAGCCTTACTATCCTTAGCGATATTAACTTTTCTGTCAAGTCGGGAGAATCAGTAGCGATTGTTGGCGCTTCTGGATCGGGTAAGTCAACCTTACTCAGTTTATTAGCGGGCTTAGATGTTGCTAGTCAAGGTGACGTTCATCTCGATGGTGATGCATTAAGTACGTTAGACGAAGAGGCAAGAGCGCGGGTACGAGCTGAAAAAATTGGCTTTGTATTCCAGTCATTCATGCTGGTACAAAGCTTAACCGCGCTTGAAAATGTCATGTTACCAGCTGAGCTAGCCGGTGATCATGATGCTAAAGCTCAAGCGATTGAATTATTAGAAAAAGTAGGCCTTTCACATCGTTTAGAACATTACCCCTCACAGTTATCAGGCGGTGAACAGCAAAGGGTAGCTATTGCCCGAGCATTTATTGGCTCACCGAAAATACTCTTTGCCGATGAGCCTTCCGCGAACTTAGATAGCAAAAATGGGCACCTTATTGAGAATTTATTGTTCGACCTTAATAAACTAAATGGTACCACGTTAGTATTAGTCACCCATGACGAGCAATTAGCAAAACAGTGTCAGCGTATTATTCATATCGAAGGTGGCGAACTAGAAAAAATTAGCGAAGGGGGAGCAGCTAATGTGGGTTAAGTTAGCAATAAAGCTTTTCATGCGGGAATTTCGACGTGGTGAATTGACCATAATTTTTGCAGCAATCGCCTTGGCGGTACTAACAGTATTTAGTTTATCGTCAATTACAGAACGTATTGGATTAAATATCGCGCAAAAGAGTAGTGATTTTATTGCGGCAGATCGTCGTTTATCTAGTAATCATGCTTTTTCACCAGAAATACTGACACAGGCTAATCAATTTGGCGTTAAAACGGCGAAAATGCTGTATTTTGATTCTATGTTGTTTGCCAACGATGAGTTAGTGTTAGGCTCAGTAAAAGCGACCACAACTTCTTACCCTTTACGCGGTAAAATTACCATTAAAGACAACTTATTAGGTCAAGCCTATGACGTTGAATCGGGACCTAAAGCGGGTAACCTTTGGCTCAGTGAAGGGCTTTTTTATACGTTAGGCGTAAAGGTAGGTGATGAAGTTGAGTTAGGCGCAGGTGTTTTCAATATTGCCAAAGTATTAGTTAAAGAGCCAGACGCACCATTTTTCTCGTTGTCAGGAAATAAGCGTGTTTTACTTAGTTATCAAGATATTGATACAACCCAAGCTGTTCAACCTGGCAGCCGAGTATATCATCGACTCCTTTTTGCAGGGAGTGAATCACAGTTAAGTGAATACTATGCTTGGCTTAAACCACAACTTAAAAGTAATCAAAGCTGGCAAGGCATTAAAGATAGACAGTCTCCTTTAGGGGAAAACCTAGATCGCGCGGAACGTTTTTTATTATTGGCGGGTTTATTTGGCATTATGCTGGCAGCGGTTGCTATGGCAGTTTCAGCTAAACGCTATTGTGAACGTCAGTACGATCCTGTTGCTATGATGAAAACGTTAGGTGGTAGCAGGAAAGTAATTCGTAATGTGTTTTTATTACACCTCAGCTTAGTTACCTTATTTTCTATTTTCGTCGGCTTAGCATTGGGCTTTATACTGCAAACGATAGGTGCTGACTATTTAGCGAATTTTATGGGTACTGCACTGCCAGCAGCGGGTTTTAAACCTTGGTTATTGTCATGCTTTATCGGTCTTGTTTGTGCATTAATGTTTTCGTTAAAGCCTTTGTTAGATTTATTTGATATTCCGCCGCTTCGTGTACTAAGGCGTAATTTGGGTGATAGCTTAGCCTTAAGTAAAATTCATGTAGCATTATCTTTATTAACTATTTTTGCCTTGATGTGGCTATTTAGTGGTGACATTAAAACCTCGTTAATTTTATTTGCATCTACCTTATTTGTTATTGCCGTGTTATTTGGTATTTCTCGATTATTGTTTTCTGCAGGTCGACGCTTAGGACTTAGCCCCGGCTCTAGTTGGTCTTTAGCGATAGCAACCTTGCAAAAACGCGCTAATGCAAATGCCATTCAATTAATTAGTTTTGCTTTGGCTATCAAATTGATGCTGTTTTTAGTGGTACTTAAAAATGACATTATTACTGATTGGCAAATGCAAGTACCCGAAGATGCGCCCAATATGTTCATTATCAATATTGCTGAACAAGAAGTAGAGCCAATAAAACAATTCTTTAATGACAATAATATTGCACATGAAGCATTTTACCCAGTATTTAGTGGCCGCGTTGATGCCGTTAATGGAGAAGAATTCTCACGCAGAAAATCAAAGCAAGAAGGTGAAGAAAAAGAAGAGGGCGCTAGAGAAGGTGTAAGTAGAGAGCCCAATTTAACGTGGTTAAACACATTACCTGAGGGAAATGAAATTACTGAAGGTGCATGGTTCACCGGTGGTGATGAGCTTGAAGTGTCAGTATTTGAAGGCTGGAAAGAGGTACTCGAGTTAGAATTAGGAGACACCCTAACACTGTTGATAAATGAGCAAGCGATTGATGTCAAAGTGACAAGCTTTCGCAAAGTTGATTGGGGCAGTCTCAAACCTAACTTTGTTATGATCTTAAGTCCAAACATGGCAGGTAAAGTGCCGGTTACTTACTTTAGTGCCGCGCAATTACAAGACAAGCACACCAAAGACATCAGCCAATTATTACAGCGTTACCCAACCATCAGTATGATCGACATCAAGGCACAGATAGATCAAGCGCAATCAATCATTGCGCAAGTGTCATTGGCGATTGGCTTTGTGTTATCAATAGTATTGGTTAGTGGTGCGTTAGTGCTTATTTCACAAGTACAAGCAAGCCTGGCTGAACGAATGCAAGAAGTAGTAATATTACGAACACTAGGAGCTAAAGGCCGATTGATAAAACTGGCCACACTCTATGAGTTTCTGCTTTTAGGCGTCATTGCTGGTTTAGTTGCGGCAATTGTGAGTGACATTGTCTTAATGGTTATTCAACAACAACTCTTTGATGTTGAGGGGCGTTTGCATCCCTATATTTGGTTATTAGGCCCAGTAAGCGGCGGTCTATTTGTTTCGGTAATAGGCTACTTTATGGTGTCTAATACCATGAAACAAAATACCCAAGGCTTATTACGAAAACTGGCTTAATTTGTGTGTTCTGCCTTCCTTAGTTGTGAAGGCAGTTCTCTAATCCTTTATCTTAACTAATTGATTCGTTAAGTTTTAGACATAGTTAGCTAGTGTCACTAAGGTAATTAAGGTATATTGAAACCATAAAAAATTAAGGATTAATTTTCATGGTTTCATCGATAAAAAATAGCTCTATGTTAAAAGCGTTTGTTACCGTAGCCGCTATTTTTATAATTTTTGCGGGTATAAAAACAGCGGCGAATATATTGGTGCCGTTCTTGTTATCATTATTTATTGCCATTATCTGTAATCCGCTAGTCGCCAAAGCGAGTGAATTTAAAGTTCCAAAAGCTATTTCCGTTATCTTAGTTATTGGCATATTTGTCACTATTGCCTTATCGCTAGCAGGGTTAGTGGGTAAATCGTTAAATGAGTTGTCACAGCTTATCCCACAATATCGATTACAATTAAAAGAACAATTTACCTGGCTCACAGCCTTCCTATCTCGTTATAATATTCAAATATCCTCAACCATATTATTAGAATACTTTGATCCTGCCGCCGCTATGGGTATGGCTGCCAATATGCTAAGTGGCTTTGGCTCAGTAATGGCCAACTTGTTTTTAATAATACTTACCGTGGTTTTCATGTTATTTGAAGCCTCTTCCTTTCCATTGAAAATGCATTTTGCTCTAGATGATCCTGACATGCGCTTAAAACAAGTTGAGCGTTTTTTAGCATCAGTTAATCATTACATCGCGATTAAAACACTGGTGAGTATCGCTACCGGGATTATTGTTTCCATTATGTTGTGGGCATTTGGTGTCGATTTTTACCTTTTGTGGGGAGTGTTTGCCTTCTTGCTTAACTATATACCTAACATAGGCTCTATTATTGCCGCCGTACCTGCAGTGACTTTAGCCGCGTTGCAATTAGGGCTAACAGAGGCGGGGTTTATCGGCATGGGCTTTATTGCCATCAATATGGTCATGGGTAATATCATTGAACCAAGATACCTAGGCAAGGGCCTTGGACTATCAACCTTGGTAGTCTTTTTATCATTAATCTTCTGGGGATGGCTGTTAGGCACTGTCGGTATGTTACTGAGTGTACCTTTAACCATGATTGTAAAAATTGGTTTAGAAAATTCACCCGAAGGGCGATGGTTAGCTATATTGCTCAGTGATGAAGAAAGTGTTAATCAAGAGGTGGAACAAGTTCAACAAAGTTAATAAACACTAACGACGTTGAACGCTATTTCATTTAACTTCACTAAGTTCTTTAATACGAGCTTGAGTGACTAAAATATAACATTTTTTATATGCTATGCCAGCGCCTTTTTCAGGTGAAATAGCAAGGTATTGCCAACGACAATTGTTATCACGGAAAGTGATGAAATTACTCTGCGAACGCTTAAACATTTTTAATGCGGAATAACGGCCTGTAACTAAGGCTTTTTCTTCTAAATTAAAAGTATGGTTATTCACCCAAGTTTGCAGTTTTCTATCCTGTGTGTCTTTAACGCCATCTAAACAACGGGATAAACGCGCTTCCTCTTCATCTTGCTCACTTTCACATTCAGTTAGCGATTTCTGCGCGTAAACAAGTGATGAAACAGTGTAATTTGCCAAAGTAAATAGCGTTAAAAATAATGTCTTTTTTATCATATCTCTAAAGGTTTTCTCGTTCTATGCTGATGTTTTCTAGCTGACAGTTAGATAACTAATATCAGCTTAGTTTAAAATGCACTTTTTAAAAAGTTAAGCTGGTAATACTTTTTTATAAGGCTTAACAGTAACTTTTTCATAAACCCCAGCCGCAATATAAGGATCGGCATCCGCCCATGCTTGCGCTTGCGCTAAACTAGCAAACTCAGCAATGATTAGTGAGCCAGTAAAACCAGCAGAGCCTGGGTCGTTACTGTCTATAGCAGGACACGGGCCAGCAACTAGCAAGCGGCCTTCTTCCTGTAATGCTTTAAGTCTGGCTATATGATGCTCTCTTACAGATAACCTTTTCTCTAAGCTATTTTCAACATCTTCACTGTATATAAGGTAAAACATAACACGTCCTATAATTTATCATTATCTTGATTATGCTGAGGTTTACTCATCACATTCGAGGTTATTTCAATACTATCTTCTATTGCATTGCTTAGCTCTTCATCTTCAACATCCATATATTTATTTAGAAATAGAATTGTGATAATGGAAAATACAAACATTAAACCAGTTAAACCAAATACTTTGAAATTAACCCAAGTATCAAGATCAAAGTTAAAAGCAACATACCAATTGAGAGCAGCGATAAAAGCGAAAAAGATAGCCCAAGAAATATTGAGTTTAGTCCAAACTTTGTCAGGTAATGTTAATGATTCTTGTAAAAACTGCTTGATAATATTCTTGTTAAAAACATGATTACTCACCAAGAGTGCTATGGAAAAAAACAAATTAATAATGGTCACTTTCCATTTTATAAAAGCATCATTTTGCAAATAAATGGTTAAGCCGCCAAAAACTAACACTAAGGAAAATATTACCCAGTGCCTGGTCGGTATTTTTTCTTTTTTGAATCGATAATAGCCTAATTGTAAAGTCGTAGTAAAAATTAACGATGCGGTAGCCCAATAAAAGTCGGCAAATTTATTGACGATAAAAAATATAATTAAGGGGAGGTATTCAAGAAGTAGGTGCATATAAAAATAAGGTAAAATAAGTCGAAAGCTGATTCTAACGAAACTCCCGGTACTTTAAAAGTTAAAGCTGAAAGTGATTAGCAATAATATGGATTAAAATTTAATATACTAAGTCAAAAATAATCCAAAGGTGTAAATCTCTTAGCACCTGTTGATAGTCATCGCACCATACTTAACTAAGCTAATGATAAAAACTATACTTACACCAAGATTGATGTACTACACATTTTTAATGCTAAATACCCCAAACTAATATTCACATTTTCTAACAAAATAATCGTCTTTTTAGTGAGTTGACCTATAGTTTGTTTCACTGGTAATTTTTGTATGGGATGAACATGACAAATTTAGCGCAATTTGAACGAATGGGAGGCCGTGAAAGTTTGATTAAAATTAACAAATGTTTTTACGACAAAGTCTATCAACACCCTTGGTTAAAACAATACTTTATTGAAATACCCCAACAACATATTGAAGATCAACAAATAGATTTTATGCAAAAGGTGTTAGGTGGCAGTAATGTCTATATAGGCAAACCACCACCAGCAACCCATAAACACATGTTTATTCCCAATGAATTGTTTGAAATACGGCAACAACTACTGATGGAAGCCTTTACTGAAACCAATGCTAATGCACAACTTGTTGATAAATGGTTAGCGTTAGATGAGTCATTTCGTCGTCATATTGTCAATAGTACCGCAAAAGAATGTACCCCTCGTTTTAAAACTGATCCTATTCTAGATTTTCAAAAGCCAACTGAGTCTTCATAAGCTTACCTAAGCCAAGTTTGACCATGTATATTTCAACCAAAGGTAATTATTTATCTTAAACCATTAAAAACAAAAAATAAATTCAACTTTCTCCTTGCGATTTTCATCTTCTGTGCTAGCAAATTAAACAGTAAATAATGTTGCTAAAATTAATTACTAAAAATTAATATTTACTTATTATTCATAGTTATAGCATGACAAAATCTTTTTTTTTCACATTTCTTGATTTAATGGAAATCTGACATATAGTTAAAATCGATGATTAATAAATTAGTAAGTTGTTTTTTAAAAACTTAATCATTTTCTTTTAGCTCGATTTATATACGAAAAGGATAGCTTAATGATCAAGCTCCCCCATGAATTGACCATAGCCCAAGTAGAAGAATACCGTTTAGAAATTCAGCCCATCATTGACGAGCAATCAACAATTTCTCTTGATGATAGCGATTTAGCACGTATCGACACTATTGGTGTGCAATTTATTCTAGCGGTTGTTACTTATATTTCAGCGCAAGGAAAAGAGCTTAAGTGGGATTCTAAGTCGAAGGCTTTGCGTCAAAGCATTGAACAATTAGGGATTAAAGAAGCCATTTTGATAGAACATTTACCCGATCACTAAATAACGAGTTAAACAGTAGACTTTATAAAGTTCTGTAAATTATACAGAGCTCAATAAGTAGAATGAAAGAGGAAAAAGATTATGGCAAACGTCCTGGTTGTAGATGACTCTAATTCGATTAGAGATATGGTCAGTTTTACACTTAAAAGTGCTGGTTTCCAGACCGTTGAAGCAAAAGATGGCTGTGATGGATTATCTAAAGCGCAATCAGGACAGTTTGATCTGGTTATTTCAGATGTCAATATGCCTAACATGGATGGCATCACCTTATGCGGCGAGCTTCGCAAGCTGCCAAACTTTAAATTTACGCCCATTTTAATGTTGACGACAGAAAGTTCAACTGACATGAAAATGCGTGGCAAGTCTGCTGGTGCAACAGGTTGGTTAGTTAAACCTTTCAATCCTGAAAAATTACTAGCAACAATAAAAAGAGTGGTTCGCTAATCGCTACAAGTACCCTATAAAGGCAAACATTATGAGCGTCGATTTATCCCAATTTATACCTAGCTTTTTAGAAGAAAGCTTCGAAGGCTTAGAGCTTATGGAATCAAGCCTGCTGGATTTAAAAGCAGGCGATCATGAAACTATTCATTCAATATTCAGAGCTGCCCATTCCATTAAAGGTGGAGCCGGAACTTTTGGCTTTGAATCGGTTACCGAGTTTACCCATTTAGTGGAAACATTACTCGACGAAATGCGTGATGGCCGTCGTGAAGTCGATCCTAAAGATATTGAAATATTACTAACATCGGTTGATTGCATGCGCTTACTTATAGAGGCGGCAAGAGATGATGAAGAATATGATGAAGAAAAAGTTAATCAAACTACCAGACAATTGGCGCAAACCCTAGTAAATGAAGATGGCACTGGTGAATCGAGTGCATCAGTTAAGAATAGTCATAACAATGCTAGTGCAAGTGATAATGATACCGAACAGTTATCAACCTTTAAAATTCACTTTGTGCCTGAGCACAACCTTGCAAAAACAGGTAATGATCCACTCTTCTTATTTAATGCCCTGGCAGATCTTGGCGAATTAACCACGATTGCCAATACTAGTGAGCTCCCCGCATTAACAGATATAGACCCCCAAGAGCTGTATCTGAGTTGGGACTTAACACTGACAACAACGGCAAGTGAAGCAGATATTAATGAAGTCTTTGAATGGGTAGAAGATGAATGCCACTTAGAGATAACTAAAGCAGGAGATGACAATAGTGCAGAGTTAGCACAAGCAGAGCAAGAGCCCGTGGAGGTTGAAGAGCCAACCCAAGAATCCCAACAGCAAAGTTCGCCGCCGCTACCGGTAGAGGCAGATGAAGTTGCTCAACCGGCAGACATTCAAAAATCTGACAGCAAACCCAAAGCAAAAGCAAAAGTTGAAGTGAGCTCAATCAGAGTGGGGGTTGATAAAGTTGATAGCTTAATCAACTTAGTTGGCGAATTGGTTATCACCCAATCTATGTTGTCTGAGCTCGGCAGCGATTTTCAAATGGATAAGCTTGAACGTTTAACGAGTGGTTTAGAGCAACTTTTGCAAAATACTAAAGAATTGCAAGAGAGTGTTATGCGCATTCGAATGCTACCGATAAGTTTTGCCTTCAATCGTTTCCCACGTTTAGTACATGACTTAGCCAACAAAACGGGTAAAGAGATGGAGTTGGTCATTAAAGGGGAGCAGACCGAATTAGACAAAACGGTCATGGAACAAATTGGCGACCCATTAGTGCATCTAGTCAGAAACGCCGTTGACCATGGTATTGAACCCTCTGAGGTAAGACTGGCTAATGGCAAGTCAGCAAAAGGCACCATAGCGCTCGATGCCTACCATCAAGGCGGCAATATAGTTATTGAAATTGCTGATGATGGCGGTGGTATTAATAGAGAGAAAGTGTTCGCCAAAGCGGTAGAAAAAGGCATTGTAGAACCAAATAGTACGCTAAATGACAGCCAAGTATTTGATCTGCTATTCGAACCGGGTTTTTCTACTGCTGATCAAGTCACCGATATTTCGGGTCGGGGCGTTGGCATGGATGTGGTTAAACGAAACATTCAGTCATTAGGTGGTCGCATTCAAGTTGAATCAACCATAGGCGAAGGCAGTTGTTTTAAGGTCAATTTACCGCTAACTCTTGCTATTTTAGATGGACAACTGGTTAAGGTTGGTACCGAGACTTACATCATACCGTTAATTTCTATTGTTGAGTCATTGCAAGTTGATAAAGAACTGCTAAACAAAGTCTCAGGTGATATGACCTTGTATCGCCTACGTGACGAGAATGTACCAATTTTACCGGTATATCAGTTATTTGGCTTAACAACAGACTTCACTGAAATAGATAACGCGTTACTGGTGGTAGTAGAAGCTGACGGACAAAAAGTAGGGCTTATGGTAGACCATTTGCTGGCCCAACAGCAAGTGGTGATAAAAAGCTTAAAAGATAATTATCAACAAGTTATTGGTATCTCTGGCGCAACCATTTTAGGAGATGGCTCAGTTGCTATGATTTTAGACATACCAGGCATGATCCAAATGGCGCTTAGCTCTGCCCAAACTAACCCAACTAACGGTAAGTTACGTCAAAGAAACATTAGGGAGCATAGTTAATGGATATTCAAGATCTCGCGGTAGATATTCCAGCGGAAGGTGAACATGCCATGGAAGGCATAGATTTTATTACTAGCGGCGAACAATATTTAACCTTTTTACTCGCCAATGAGCAGTACGCGGTTGATATTTTATGTGTTGAAGAAATTAGAAGCTGGGAAGTGCCAACCAAAATTCCTAATGCACCTGGATATATAAAAGGCGTCATCAATATGCGTGGTGTCATCGTGCCTATTGTTGATTTAAGACTCAAATTCAAAATTGGTGAGGCAAATTACCAGGAAACAACCGTGGTTATTGTACTTACTTATAATGTAAATGATTCCTCAAGAACAATTGGTTTTGTCGTTGACGCGGTATCAGATGTACTCAATGTTGAAACCAATGAGATTCAAAACTCACCTGCCTTTGGTGGTTGTGTACAACCTCAGTACATAGATGGACTGATTAACGTGGGTAAAAATGTGGTCACATTATTAAATGTTGAGCAATTACAAAAAGTGGAACAACACGCCGCGACACATTAACAAAAGGAAGCAATAAGATGGTTGATATAGAACAAGAGTATCTTACCTTTCTACTGCAAGGTGAAGAATATGGTGTGGATATTTTATGCGTGCAAGAAATTCGCGTCTGGAGTTCAGTAACCGAATTACCGAGTAAACCAAGCTACATGAAAGGAGTTATTAATTTGCGGGGTGTCATCATTCCCATTATTGACTTACGTGTGCGCTTTGGTAAAGAGCCCTTAGATTATACCGAACAAACTGTCACCATTATTTTGCGGCAACAATCAAGTGAACGCACCATGGTGGTAGGCATAGTGGTTGATGCGGTTTCAGAAGTTTATAAATTTGATAGTAAGTCAATCAGAAACGCACCGGCATTTGGTAATAATATCGATAGCTGCTTTTTGAAAGGTTTAGCATCGATTGAAGAAAAACTCATTATCTTGCTTGATAGCAACGTACTCCTCAATGAAGACGATTTATATTGCATTGATAAGTCTCAAGTTAATACGAATAAAATAGCAGAGCAGTCAAAATTACAAGCCGAAGAGCATGCACAATAAAGAGTTTAACGCTAAGCAAAGTAAACGCGCGTAATTTAGACAGATAAACCATTAATAAAAATAGGAAAACTTATGACACCAAAACAAATAAGTTTAGTTAAAACGAGTTGGGAAAAAGTATTACCCATTGCCCCACAAGCAGCGGATATATTTTATACGACACTTTTTGAAATGGATCCTGCATTGAAGGCGTTATTTCCTAACGACTTGACCGAACAAGGCACAAAATTAATGGCGATGATAGACACGGCCGTTAAGTTGCTTGATAAACCCGATAAATTAATTCCTGCAGTACAAAAACTAGGTGAAAGACACTTAGGTTATGGCACGATGCCAGAACACTACGATACCGTTGGCGCGGCTTTAATCAAAACGCTAGCCACAGGGCTAGGCAAAGATTTTACCGCACCTGTTAAAAAAGCTTGGACAGCAGTATATACCACCCTTGCAACCACAATGATTGATGCAGCAAATGCCGCAGCAAATAACACTGATAAAGGATCTACCATGGACATGAAAACTGCGCACGAGAGCCAAAGTGACGAAATTTCTTCATCACTTAAAGGTGCCATTGATCAATCTGCTACTGCTTTTATTATGATTGACCGAGATTTTAATATTACCTACGCCAATGACGCTACCTTAGCATTATTGAAAAAGCATGAAGCCACCTTTGCTGATAACTGGCCAGGCTTTAGCGCTGACGCCGACAAAATTATGGGGGCCAATATCGATGGTTTTCATAAAAACCCGGCCCATCAACGCAAAATGCTCGATGACCCGAATAATTTACCTTACAGCACAGAAATCACCATTAAACATTTAGCGTTTGAGCTAAATGTAAGTGCAATTCTAGACGCCTCGGGGAAATATGTTGGCAATGCCCTTGAGTGGAAGGAAATCACCCAAGCCCGCATTCAAACCAATAAAGCCGCACAGTTACAAGGTGCGCTTGACCAATCAGGTACCGCGAATATCATGATTGACCGTGATTTCAATATCACCTACGCCAACGACGCGACGCTTGCCTTATTAAAAGAGCATGAAGTCACCTTTGCTGAGAATTGGCCTGGCTTTAAAGCCGACCCTGAAGTGATTATTGGTACCAACATTGATACCTTCCATAAAAATCCGGCGCATCAGCGTAAAATGCTTGATGACCCGAATAACTTACCGTATCAAACTGATATCACTATTAAGCATTTAACTTTTGAATTAAATGTTACCGCTATTACCGATGCTGACGGTGAATATATTGGTAATTCGTTAGAGTGGAAGGATGTAACCCAAGCCCGCATTCAAACCAATAAAGCCGCACAGTTACAAGGTGCGCTTGACCAATCAGGTACCGCGAATATCATGATTGACCGTGATTTCAATATCACCTACGCCAACGACGCGACGCTTGCCTTATTAAAAGAGCATGAAGTCACCTTTGCTGAGAATTGGCCTGGCTTTAAAGCCGACCCTGAAGTGATTATTGGTACCAACATTGATACCTTCCATAAAAATCCGGCGCATCAGCGTAAAATGCTTGATGACCCGAATAACTTACCGTATCAAACTGATATCACTATTAAGCATTTAACTTTTGAATTAAATGTTACCGCTATTACCGATGTTGACGGTGAATATATTGGTAATTCGTTAGAGTGGAAGGATGTAACCCAAGCTCGCGTTCAAGCCGATAAAGCGGCACAGTTGCAGGGAGCTATTGATCAATCGGCCACGGCGAATATCATGATTGATAGAGACTTTACTATTACCTATGCCAATGCCGCTACCTTAGCGTTATTAAAAGAGCATGAAGTGACTTTTGCACAAAACTGGCCTGGTTTTAAAGCCGACCCAGAAGTGATTATTGGTACCAACATTGATACCTTTCATAAAAATCCGGCACATCAACGTAAGTTATTGTCAGACCCAAGTAATTTACCTTATACAACGGATATCAGCATCAAACATTTAACTTTTGAGCTAAATGTTACCGCTATTACCGATGTTCAAGGGGCTTACATAGGTAACTCGTTAGAGTGGCAAGATGTCACAGCAGCACGTGAGAAATCAGTTGAAGTTGGCCGTTTAACATCGACAATGGAAGGCATGACCACTAACGTGATGATGGCCGATATAAAAGGCAATATTGTCTATGCTAACCCAGCAGTAATTACCATGCTTAGACGCCGCGAGGCTCAACTGAGAACTGCACTACCCGCATTAAGAGTCGATTCTTTGGTGGGCACTAATTTTGATACCTTCCATAAAAATCCCGCGCATCAACAAAATTTATTAGGCAACCCTGATAACTTACCTTACACCACAGAAATAACCGTGGTTGGTTTGACCTTCCAATTAATTGCCATCGCACTGAAAGATGAAGAAGGCAATCACGTTGGTACGGCCATCCAGTGGGTTGATTTAACCGAAGAGAAGGATGCACAAAATCAAATAGATAAATTAATAAGTGATGCAACCCAGGGAACCTTAGACACCCGAATTGATACCGAAGAGTATGAAGGTTTTATGAAAGACCTGGGTGAAAATATTAATGGCTTGATGGAAGCGATTATTGACCCCATTACCGATGCGATAAATATTGCCCAAGCGCTAGCTGATGGCGATTTAACGCAAACTATGCGTAATGACTATGATGGTGAGTTCTTAGCACTAGCCAATGCCATGAATGGCTCCATCGATAATTTAAGCAATATGGTTGATGAGATTCGTAATGCTTCAACCAATGTGTTTGATTCTTCTCGCGAAATTGCAGCAGGTAACAATGAACTAAGCCATAGAACTGAGTCTCAAGCATCAAGTCTTGAAGAAACCGCGTCAGCCATGGAAGAGTTAACCAGTACCGTGCAGCAAAATGCCGAAAATTCTACTGAAGCAAGTAAGCTATCAACCTCGGTCATGGAAAAAGCAACCAATGGAGGCTCTGTAGTTAGAAATGCCATCACTGCCATGAGTGATATTAATAAGTCCAGTAAGAAAATTGCCGACATTATTAGTGTTATTGATGAAATAGCTTTCCAAACGAATTTGCTGGCACTTAATGCCGCAGTTGAAGCGGCCAGAGCGGGTGAACAAGGTCGAGGCTTCGCGGTTGTTGCCGCAGAAGTTCGAAATTTAGCCCAACGTTCAGCAGGGGCTGCTAAGGAGATCAAAGGCTTGATTAATGACAGTGTCGAAGCCGTAGGGCAAGGCACCAAATTAGTGGATGAAACCGGACAAACCTTTGTTGAATTGGTCTCTGCCATAGAAGAAGTGGGAAGTATGATCACCGACATTGATAATGCTGGTAAAGAGCAATCAGCGGGTATTGGTGAAGTGAGCGCCGCAGTGAGTCAAATGGATGAAATGACCCAACAAAATGCTGCCCTGGTAGAAGAAGCTGCAGCGTCAAGTAAATCAATGGAAGAACAATCTCAGGCATTACTTGACCAAGTAGCATTTTTCAATAATGGCGAAGAAGAAGAAGCACCGAAAATTGAATCACCAGTAAGAAGAAAGCCTGCGGCAAAGGCAAGCAGACCAAGAAGATCAAAAGCGACGCCAAGAGTTAAAACGGCTACTGATCAGGAGTGGGAGGAGTTTTAACAACTGATGTCACAAAGTATTCGGGATGAGGCGGTACGACTGACAAACAAAGATTTTGAATTTATATGTCAATTTGTTTATCAGTCAACTGGCATCGTACTTAATGATAAAAAACGGGAAATGGTTTACCGCCGACTTACCCGTATTGTTAGAGAACGAAAACTTAACTCATTTGGTGATTACTGCCATTTATTACGCACAGAAGAGGAGCAAGAAAAAGACTATTTTATTAATGCTATTACGACCAACTTGACCAGTTTTTTTAGAGAGCCACATCATTTTGACTATTTAACAGAACATGAACTGCCAAGGTTAATGGCAAATAAAGTGAAACAAGCAAATGGTAAAAAACGCTTAAGAATTTGGTCTTCAGCCAGCTCTACCGGTGAAGAGCCTTATAGTATTGCCATGACAGTGTTGGAGTCTCTACAGGCAGAATTATCTATTTGGGATATAAAACTGTTGGCAACCGATATTGATTCAAATGTTTTATCTGTTGGCAAAGCTGGAGTTTACGAATATCGCAAAATTGAAAGCATTGATGAGAAGTATAAAGCTAAATATTTTAAACGGGGCGCAGGCAGTAATGAGAACAACGTTCGTGTAACTAAAGAGTTGAATAATTTAATTACTTTTAAGCAGCTTAATTTATTACATGATTGGCCCATTAAGGGGCCATTTGATGTGATTTTTTGTCGTAACGTTATTATTTATTTCGATAAAACCACGCAGCAAGATTTATTTACCCGATATTATGACATGTTGGCTCCCGGAGGTTTATTAATGTTAGGACACAGCGAAAACTTGGGCGCCTACCAGCAACATTTTGACAATGTTGGCCGAACTATTTTTAGAAAACCGCTATGAAAAAAGTAAAGAATTTCATTTTGGTTGCCGTTTTTAAGCACATTACTAAAAAAATAATGAAGAGAGGGATAGAGTGAGTCGAGCTAAACACCCAATGGTACAAGCCTGTATGGCCAAGTGTTTACCTGAGTTCACCCATATTAATCATTATTGGGATAAACAAAGAAAAATTGTGGTAGCAAAAATTTTGCCCGGCGAGTTTTATATGACTACAGGTAATGTCGCTATTGCCACCACGCTCGGCTCTTGTATTTCGGCATGTATTTGGGATTGTGAAGTAAATATTGGTGGTATGAACCATTTCATGTTACCCGCAACAGAAAAAGAAGTGCATGAAGTAAATTGGGGTAGTCGAGATAAAATTACTGATGCGACCCGTTACGGTAACTTTGCTATGGAGCATTTAATTAATGAAATTTTAAAAAGTGGCGGCAAGCGACCAAATTTAAAAGCAAAATTGTTTGGTGGCGGCAAGATATTAAAGAAAATGTCGAATGTAGGTCAACGCAATATTGATTTTGTCTTTAACTATTTAGACCAAGAAGGTATAGAAATAGATAGCACCGATGTTGGCGATGTTTATCCGAGGAAAGTCTTGTTTGTTCCTCATAATGGCCGCGCTTTTGTTAAGCGGTTAGATAATTTACATAACGATACTATTGTAGAACGTGAAACTAGCTACAGTAGTGAAATAGATCCGATAGAGGGTGATGTAGAGCTGTTTTAAAGTGTCTTTACAAGTTCAAATATGATCGTATAAGGCCATTATGACGATGGAAGTTATGTGGCTTTATATAGGTAGGCAAAGCGAAAGGATTTATTTATGAGTGTTATTAAGGTATTAGTAATCGATGATTCATCGGTAATTCGAAACATTATTAAAGATGCACTTAGTCTTGCGCCTAACATTGAAGTGGTAGGTGAAGCTGAAGACCCTATCATTGCCAGAGAATTAATTAAAACATTAAACCCTGATATTTTGACCCTTGATGTTGAAATGCCAAAAATGGATGGTATTACCTTTCTTGAAAATTTGATGCGCTTAAGACCCATGCCAGTCATCATGTTATCCACTTTAACGACCAAAGGTGCGGATATTACCTTACAAGCACTTGAATTAGGTGCAATAGATTTTATTGCAAAGCCAAGTGTACAAGAGTTATTAGCTAAAAAAGACAGCTTTAAAGAAGTCTTAATTGATAAGATCACTCATGCCGTAAAAGTTGATCAGAAAAACTATAAATTAAGTAGCCATTTATCGAAAAAGGTCAATGACAATGTTTTGAAATTTAAAGGGGCAAAGCGCACCAATCATATTATCGCTATTGGCGCCTCTACCGGCGGAACAGAAGCAATTAAGAAAATATTACAGACCCTACCTGAAAATACTCCCCCAATTGTCATTGCCCAACATATTCCTAAGAGTTTTAGTGCCAGTTTTGCTAAACGATTGAATGAATTGTCTCAAATGCAGGTACATGAAGCGAGTCATGGCCAAAAAATTAAGCAAGGTAATGTTTATATCGCTCCCGGTGACATGCACTTAGAGGTTGTCAATAAAAATGGCTCCCTGTTTAGTGTACTTGTTGATACTCCAGAAGTTAATCGTCATAAACCTGCCGTAGAAGTATTGTTTGATTCATTATTAAACATGGCCAGTAACACTCAAGCGGTTTTACTTACTGGAATGGGCCAAGATGGCGCCCAAGCAATGTTGAGGCTAAAAGAGCAGGGCGCGAGAACCATAGTGCAAGATAGACATACTAGTTTAATTTGGGGCATGCCAGGTAAAGCACACGATATTGATGCGCATTGCTTGGCGCTACCGTTACATAATATTGGTAAATCACTTTTAACTTATGCTTCGTTAGGTAGGGATAGAACAAGAGAGGAAACAAATGAGTCAAAGTGAGAAAGAAATTATATTAACAGGGTGCTTGTTTTCCCTACTGATATTCAATCAATTTTGGTTTGAAAGTAGCTTGATTTTCACTATCGATATATTGCTACTAATTGGACTGTTTATTCATAGAAGTCGTCAGCAGCTTGCTAATGAACCTGCAGATAAACATGGTGAAACATCTAAAACGTCTGAATTGACTGATATTGACGATAAATTGATACATGAAGTAGTTTTTGAACTACAACAATTTCTCCATCAAGAAATTAACATCATAGAGAATGAACTAGGCAGAACGAAAACGTTAGTAAAAGAAGCTGTTGAAGGTATTTCCTCAAGTTTTAAAAATTTGCAATGTTTAAGCGAAGAGCAGCAGGTAATGATCCGAGAATTAATAAAGAACTCGACCACGTTTGATGAGAATGATGAAAACGCTACCTTAGAAAACTTTGTTAGCCAATCTAATCAAACCTTGGGTGATTTTGTTAGTGTAATTATTGATACCAGTAAAAAAAGCCTTGAAACTATGGGCTTTACTGATGAAATGATTGAACAATTTGATAGTATTTTCAAATTGTTAGCCCAAGTGGAAGGTTTAGCCAGTCAGACCAATTTATTAGCATTAAATGCAGCAATTGAAGCAGCAAGAGCAGGTGATGCGGGTAGAGGGTTTGCCGTAGTTGCTAATGAAGTTCGTTCGTTATCCGTTGGCTCTACTGAGTTAAACGAGGATATTCGCAATGAAATAGGTAATGCCAAAGGCATTATAGCCAAACTACGAAATTCTGTTGAGCAAATGGCTTCTGCTGATATGACCTCAACACTAGAAGCAAAAGATAAAATGTCGGATATGATGAAACATGTTGAAACCGTTAATCAGCATACTTATGAGAGCGTTGAATCATTAGCAGCGATAGCCCCTAAAATCACTGAAGCAGTGGGTATTGGTGTTAGGTCACTACAATTTGAAGATCTAACGCGACAATCGCTAGACTCATTACAAGAGAATGTGCTCAGTATTCATGAAATTAGTGATGTATTAATCAGCTTTGAACAACAAAAAGACTTACCTGTTCATCAGCAACTACTATCATTAAAAGATAAATGCCAACATGTATATTTTCAAACTAAGCAAGCAGAAAATGGTAGAAGTGTTAAACAAATTACGATGGATGAAGGCGAAATAGAATTATTTTAGTAGATAACCTTTAGGGAGAACAATTATGTCGGTAAGTTGCAATATTTCACATGAGAATAATCAAGTAGTTATCAGTATCAATGAAAGGTTTGATTTTTCATTACATCAACAATTTCGTGATTCCTATAGCCAATGTTTGGATCAACAACTGAATTATGTTTTAGATTTAAGTGAAACTGATTATATGGATAGTTCAGCGCTAGGTATGATTTTGCTGCTTAAGGATCATGTCGACCTGCATGCCAGTCAATTGGTTATTAGAAAACCAAGTGATACGGTGAACAAAATTTTAGAAATTGCCCAGTTTCATCGCTTAATGACCATAGAGCATTAAGCTAGCAAGGCTGTTAATGCTATGACGCATATAAACCCTCAAACTAAGTTAGCTTTAGTTGTTGATGACTCAAAGACACAATGCATGATGCTATCAGCCCTTCTTAAAGAAGAAGGTTACCGAGTTGTCATTGCTAATAATGGCGCTACTGGAGTTGAAAAGTATGTAGAACATCAGCCTGATCTTGTGCTGATGGATATCAACATGCCGGTAATGGATGGCTACGAAGCGACCAGACGTATTAAAAAAGTCTCTGGAAAAAGCTTAGCTCCCTTAATTTTTATCACCAGTATGGATAGTGAAGAAGCCTATATTGAAAGTGTTGAAGCAGGCGGAGATGGCATCCTTGTTAGACCTTTTTCGCCGAGAGTATTTAAAGCAACAATAAAGTCAATAGAACGCATCAGTGATTTGTACTTACAGGTAAGAAATTTACAGCAAGAACAGCAGCAAGATGCTGAACTGGCTGAAAAAATGATGTCTGAAGTTATAGAATCAAGGAACTTTGCCCTAAGTAAAACAGGGGTGATTAAGCAAGCGGCTACCATGTTTAGTGGCGATATGCAGTTAACTGCGCTGTGTCCAAATGGTGATTTGCATGTGCTTTTAGGTGATTTTACTGGCCATGGATTAAGAGCCTCTATTGGCGCTATTCCTGTAACAGAAACCTTTAGAGCGATGACGAAAAAAGGCTTTTCTTTAATTGATATTATCGCTCAAATTAATCAACAACTCTTTGACTTATTACCAAGGGATTTATTCTTTGCTGCCTGTTTTGCCAATATATCAGAGCATGACAACTCAGTGTCTGTTTTCAATGCAGGTTTACCTGAGGGGTACCTTTTCTCATCAGAGGGTGAAATTAAACAACGCTTCTCATCTATTCATCCCCCATTAGGTATTTTAGTAAAATTAGTAGCGTCAGCAAAACCCGAACTTAATCAATTGCACAGTACTGATAGGTTTGTACTAATAACTGATGGCATAATCGAAGCGAGAAATGAACAAGGTCAAGAATATGGTAAAAGTCGGTTTGAACAAGCTGCAACCCAAGGCATTTTAGTCAGTGATATTGCAACCAATGTGTTATCTAACCTTAATGATTTTTGCCAAGGCATGCCTCAAGAAGATGATATTTCACTCATTGATGTGCCATGCGCTGCTTGGCAAGGTGAAGAATTAGCAAACCAAGCGAATCAACCCCATATTCCTGAAACTTTTATTGTTGAAGATTCATTTTACGACACCAGCCCAAGTTGGTCATGGCGGCTAGAGTTAAAAGGTGGGTTACTCGCAGGTATAAACCCTATTCCTATTATTATGAACCAAGTCAATGATATAGAAGGAGCAGGGGAACACTGGCAAAGTTTATACACGATTTTAACCGAACTATTTGTGAATGCATTAGATCACGGCATATTAGGTTTAGACTCCTCACTCAAAAAATCCGCCGAGGGTTTTGAACAGTACTTTAAGGAAAGAGCTATTCGCTTAGAAAACTTAACAGATGGTTTTATAATAATCGAACTATGTTACTTCCCTTTTGAACACGGAGGAAAAATGCATATTAGTTTTAAAGATAGTGGCACTGGTTTTGATGTTTTTAATGTATTGAAAGGTAATAGTTGTGCTCAAAGTGAGGGATTGATTTTAAGTGGCAGGGGTATCGAGCTCGTCAATCAACTTTGTGACACCCTAGATTACCAGGACAACGGTACATTGGTATCTGCAAACTATGTTTGGCATAACCTTAAACATTAAACATTAAATCTTAAAATCAGCATAAATTAGAAAGTTAGGAAATCAATTTTAGCAAACAAGGATAAGTAGAATGAATAAACATAATCTTTTGATCATTGATGATGACATAGAGTATCTACAGTTATTAGCGGAAAGTTTAGAAGAAGAGTTTGAAGTAAAATGTGCTAATAATATTGAGGTTGCTAATGACCTGTTAAAAGAAGTTAATTTTGATATTGCCTTAGTCGATGAATATATTGGTGAAGATAAAGGCTCTCAATGGATTAAATCTCAGCAAGGCGACGCAACAGCGCCTACCTCATTTGTACTATATTCTGGTTTAGCTAATGAAGAAGCTATTTTAAAAGGCTTAGAATGTGGCGCAGACGATTTTCTTTCTAAACCAATTTCACTACTAGCTCTTCATAAAAAGCTAAAGCATTTAATAATTTATCAAGAAAAAATTCAGGATTTTGAGGCCGACATAAAGTCTAAAGAAAATGTTATCAATATATCGATGACACAAGCTGCTAAATATGGCAGCTGCATGCTGTTAACTTCTAAGCTTAATCACTGCGCTACCTTTGAGAAAATAAGAGACGAAGTATTTTCTTATTTTTATAATATGGGCTTGAGTGGTTGTATTGCTTTTTATCCTCTTAATGAACATCCCTTATTTTATAGTGCTCAAAAAGGCTTGTGTTCGCCGGTAGAAATTGAAGTCATGGAGTTATTAAAATCTAAGCCAAGACTATATCAGTTTGGTAAACGAACAATTTTCAATCACCCCTTAGTTTCTCTGCTTATTTTAAACCTTAAACAAGGCACAGTAGAAACCGATGCTTACATAGACGCTCTCGCTTCGGTAATTGAGTGTATTGGCGCTAGAATGGAGTTTATTGCCTATAAAAGCTCATTGGTCAATGTGCAAGAACAGATAACGCAAGCCGTAGTGTCTACCAAAAAGATGGTAGAAATATCTAAGCATCATCAACAAGAAGTGATGAATGAGATAGTAACGAAAATTGGTATGAGTTTTCATGTTTTAGATTTGAATATGGAACAAGAAGACTTTCTAACAAATCTTGTTCATGATGCATTGAAAAGGCATACCCAAGATGATGTTAATTTTATGGAAGTTATTAAGTTACTGGATAACGCTTTAGCGAGTGTTGATAAACTACATAAACTTGAAGTACAACAACATGCTGATTTTGACGATGACGATGACGAGGACGAATTATTTTGAAACCACGTTCGCTTAATCTAGAGTATACACATAGGGCGCTTGAAGAGCTTGATGAAGCATATTGGGAGTGGGATTTAGAACACGATACCGTGTTTTATTCTGCGCAATTAATGTCATTATTAGGCTACAAAACTAAAGCATATAAAGACTCAAGAGAGTTTTGGGCGAAGCACTTTGCAGAAGAGCACCTTGCTGAGATTTATCAACAAGTAGAACTGCATTTAAAAGGGAAAATTAATAACGTAGATGTATCGTATCCGTTGAAAACAAATAGCAATGAAACTATTTGGATTCATGGTGTGGCTAAAATAATTGAATATGATGGTGAACGAGCTAAATTGATCTTTGGTACAGTAAGGAATATTACCGATAGTAAAAAACTCTACTCACAATTGAAAAAGCAAAATGATTGGTTGTCCTTAACAGAAAAAATTAGTAACGCTGGTCACTGGCGCTACGATTTACAGCATAAATCACTTAATTGGTCTCGTGAAGTTTTTAGAATTCATGGCTTATCAAAAAAATCATTCACCCCTACGCTAGAAAGCATAGCAGAGTTATTTATTGAAAAAGATAGTTGTTTGTTTACAGAAAAAATCAAGCAGTCTATAGAGGAGTTAGCACCATTATATTTTAAGGGCACCATTATAAAAAAAGGCGGTGTAAAGCTAAAAGTTGAGATAATCGCCGAGATTGAACGAGATTCTTTTGGTTTTGCACAAGGGCTATTCGGTGTTGTAAAAGATATTACCCGACAAGAAACTATTTTTGAAAAACTTAAGTTGTTGGCTATGGTTAATTTGACAATTAAAGTGCCAATATTTTTTATCGATGATAATGACAATATTGTTTATCAAGATATTTCGCCACATCATGATAATGAAAGTTCAGTTTTATTTAATTATATAAACTTTAGTATTTCTGAATATATGAACTATAAAAAAATGGCGATGGAAAATGGTCAAATAAAACAAAATAATGTTAGTTTTGATAAATACAATAGTGTCTTTGATTTATCGGTAACCTATGAATCTGAAGAAGGGATTTATATTTGGATTGTTGAAAATGTTACAGAGAAATTTCGCCAAGAACAGCAACAAATTATCTCTAATAGATTAGCGTTATTAGGCAATACTTTTGGCAATGTCTCTCATGATATAAACAATGTACTTGGAGTGGCATTAGGCGCCATAGAAATGTTGGAGTTGAAGTTTTCGCGTGGTGATCAAAATATTGAAACCTACATCGAGCGCGTGAAAAATGCTATTGATAAAGGGAAAAGTGTCACTGAGCGGTTATTGGCTTTTACTCGTAAACCAACAATTAAGGTTATCAGTTTCGACCCTATTCAAGATATTAAAGAGAATGAGTATTTGTTTAAACAGTTATTACTAAGCACTATTAATTTTACTTTTAATTTTAAACCAATGAATTGCACTATAAAATTTCCCCAGGGAGAATTTATAAATATTTTACTTAATTTAGTACTCAATGCTCAAGATGCGATTCAAGAGAAAGGGTTAAGTGGTCAAATAGATATTACCGCAAACTTAGCAGGTGATAACCGTTTAGAAATTCATGTAAAAGATAGTGGCATTGGCATACGAAAAGAAAATTTAACTAAAATATTCGATCCATTTTATAGTTCAAAATCAGTGAACAAAGGCAATGGTATCGGCTTGGCTAATGTATATAACACCATGTATAAACATAATGGCCTAATTCAAGTTGAAGGTACAAGTGATTTAGGTGGCGCTCATTTCACCTTGGTTTTCAAATGCAAAGAACTAAAAGAGCGTTTTCAAAGAATTAAACCAACTCAAGACAATACTAATATAAAGGGCAAACGAATATTGGTGTTAGATGATGAAATCAGTATTGCTGAGTTTGTTGCTTTATTTGTAGAAAGTAAAGGTGCAGACGTAGTAATTGCTAATAATAAAGATGAGTTAATAAATATACTGGAAAAAGAAAATGTTTTTGATATTTTTATAACAGATATGATTTTGCCTGATCTTTCTGGCAGAGAAGCCGTTAACATGGTTACGGAAAAATTTACTGACATAAAAGTATATTCAATTAGTGGCTATATTGCCATTGAAGACAGAAGCTGGGATTATCCGGTTTTAAGGAAACCTTTTAACTCAACAGAACTTGCAGAGTTTTTAGCAAAATAGAATGTACTGGAGGGATGTAATTTGATATTTGATAAAAATTATAAAATCCTTGCTGTTGATGATGCCAAAGATAGTCAAATGCTACTCGCTTTTGATTTACAATCGGTGGGATGTGAAGTTATTTCTGCTGGCTCGGGCAAGATAGCGTTATCTATTTTAGCGACTACTGATATTGATTTAATCATACTTGATTTACATATGCCTGGTTTGTCAGGATTAGCGACACTTGAAATAATAAAAGATAAGGGCGATTGGCAGATGGTTCCAGTGATCATGTTGTCATCGTCAGATGGGGAGAATGAAATAGTGTCAGCGCTTGAATTAGGAGCGTCAGATTATGTAGTGAAACCTTATATATCAAAAGTTTTATTTGCCCGTATGCGCACAGCACTGCGGTTAAGAGAAAAAACTAAAGCCCTTGAAGATTTGGCCAAAACCGACTTTTTAACCGGTATTAAAAATAGAGCTTGTTTTGACGAACTTTGTAGTAACGCAATAAGCCAAGCACAAAGAAATAAATTCCCCATTGTTTTTGCCATGTTTGATATAGATTTTTTCAAACAAGTCAATGATGATTACGGTCATGAAATTGGTGATAAAGTATTGATTGCATTTGCAAGTTGTTTAGCTGAGTGCTTTAGAGACTATGACATTGTGGCTAGAATTGGTGGTGAAGAATTCGCTGTTTGTTTACCTAATACCTTAATGGATGAAGCATTAATTGCTTGTGAAAGATTTCGTGTCACTATTGCTAAAATGAGGGTTTCATTAAATAATGATACTAACAAGGAAGTAGATATTACCGTTAGTATTGGCGTTGCCTCAAGTACAAGTGCGACTCTAGACATGACAAATTTACTAAGGCAAGCTGATATAGGCTTGTATCATGCCAAATCCAATGGTAGAAACCAGGTGGTAGATGCAGATCAACTACTTGACAATGCAATCGTAACCATTGGCGATTTTAGCGAGTATACCGAAGAGGAGAAACATTTTATCAAAGCAAGAGAAAGTGAATCAGAACATGCTAACGAAGCACAAGGCGCGTTTGTAATAGAGGGCCTTGAAATAGAGATTGGCATGGCTAACGTATTAGGTGACGAGCAATTGTATAAAGATATTTTGCTTATGTTTTATCAGGATCATGCAGGTGATGTGATAAAACTAAGCAATGCCATTGAAAACAATGACTACGAGAGTAGTAAACATCTAGTCCATACACTAAAAGGTGTATCTTGTTCCGTTGGCGCTATGCAGTTGTTTGAAGTCACTAAATTGCTCGATATTGCCATCAATGAAAAAAATGAGGCAAGTTACGCCCCCTTGTTAAAGGATGTTGTTACCGAGCTGAATTTGGTTATGCAAAATATTGATACTTATCTGGCTAGCGCTACTGATTCTTAGTATTAATCCGCTGAAGAAATAAAATTAGCTTGATTTAATCGAAGTAGATATACCCGTTTCTTGTTGTTTATAATATTTTAATTATTCTTTACCTTTTATTAAAAACAATTCAAAATGTTTTTACTCACTTTTACTAGACCTAATATATTGGTTCTTTTAAAACGTTAAGAGTTAAGTATATTTTTTATTAGCAATTTTTCTATGGTAACGTTATGAATATAAAGGAAATTAGCAGCGTTTTATTTGTTTGTATGGGCAATATTTGTCGTTCGCCTAGTGCTGAGGCTGTTTTTAGAAATAAAGCGCAAGCTCAAGGATTGTCATTGAGAATTGATTCGGCTGGTACCGTTGGTGCACATGTAAAAGAGAAGCCAGATCATAGAGCACAAAAAATGGGGGTTGAACGGGGTTATTCTTTTGAAGGCATAAAGGCTAGGAAAGTTTTAACACAAGATTTTGAAGACTTTGATCTTATCTTAGCGATGGATAACGCCAATTTGGAAGACTTATTAAAAATTGCGCCTGAACACTTACAAAGTAAAGCGATGCTCTTTTTAGATTTTGCTGAAAACCATGAAGAAAATGAAGTACCTGATCCCTATTATGGTGGTGCAAACGGTTTCCGTTATGTATTAGATTTAGTCGAGGATGCCAGTGATGGTTTGTTAAATAGATTAAACTAAGATGGGGTAGGGCTTATGCATTCAGACGCAAAATCGGCACTAGAATACGTTAATAGTTTGCCAAATGAACGTCTGATAGTTATCAATAAATTGCGCCAGACAATAGTAAATAATTTACCTAATGGTTTTGAGGAAACTATGGGCTATGGCATGTTAGCCTATGTTGTTCCTTTTAAACGTTATCCTCAAGGTTATCATTGCGACCCTAAGTTGCCTTTACCTTTCATTAACCTCGCTTCACAAAAAAACTTTATTGCTTTATATCATGCAGGTATCTATGCCGATAAAAGTTTATTCGATTGGTTTGTTAAGGAATATGATAAACATTGTACAACTAAACTTGATATGGGTAAGTCATGTATCCGCTTTAAAAATATCAGTAAAATACCGTATGAATTAATAGCTGAACTGGTGAAGAAACTGACAGTTAACCAATGGATAAGTCTTTATGAGAAAGGCATTAGTAAATAGGTATAAGCCATAACTTAGCTCAGTTACAGCTACCCTTTGAATACTTATAACCGAGTTTTTACCGCATCAGCTAATAAGGTTAATATATCTTCACTTACCCTTAAATCAACACAAGCATCAGTTATACTTTTACCATAAACTAGTGGTGTATCAACTTTTACAGCCTGATTTCCTGCTTCTATAAAGCTCTCAATCATCACGCCAAAGAGACTCTGTTCACCTTGTTTTATCTGTTCGCTTAACGACTGAGCTACATCTATTTGCTTGTTATGGTCCTTGTAACTATTACCGTGACTACAATCGACCATAATACTTTGTTTAAGTCCGGCTTTGTTAAGAGCATCGCAAGTATCTTTAATATCTGCTTGGTGATAGTTAGGTACTTTACCACCACGTAATATTACATGGGCAAAAGGATTGCCATGGGTACGATAAATACACATTTGGCCACTTTTATCAGGCGAATATAACACATGTGGTACGCTTGACGCTTTTATAGCATCTAGGGCTATTTTAACATTCCCGTCGGTACCATTTTTAAAACCAACAGGGCAAGAAAGCGCAGATGCTAACTCTCTGTGTACTTGACTTTCTGTGGTTCGCGCTCCGATAGCTCCCCAACTAATTAAGTCAGAAATATATTGGCCGGTAACCATATCTAGAAATTCTGTACCTGCGGGTAAACCTATTTCATTAATATCAACCAACAATTGCCGTGCAAGATTTAACCCTTTCGCCACATGAAAGGATTTATCTAAATCAGGGTCACTAATTAAGCCTTTCCAACCTACCGTTGTACGTGGTTTTTCAAAATATACCCGCATAACAATGAGCAGTTCATTGCTATATTTATCTCGTAACTTTTTCAGACGCTTAGCGTAGTCAATTGCAGCTGTAGTATCATGAATTGAACAAGGGCCAATCACAACCAGTAAGCGTTTGTCTTCACCACTTATAATAGCCTCAACTTCTTGTCGACTTTGCATAATAAAATCCGCAGTCGTTTTCGTTAAAGGAATTTGCTCAGCTAATTGAGCTGGAGACACTAAGTTTTCAATTAAACTTGTGCGTAATTCATCTGTTTTAATCGTCATGAAATCTGTATGCTTTTATTTGGTACTTTTAATAAAGAAGCTCAAGTACACATAAACTTAAAATATGGCCGCTAACATAGCTAAATTAGCGGCTAATGTGAACTATTTTAGCGATAAATATCATGATATTTTGATATGCTTTAGTTTAATTAGTACTTATATCTTTGCAGTCCGGTTTCATTGAGTATTTTTGCCGTGATTTCTTCGACAGAAAACTTAGTCGTGTTGATAAATGGTATCTTCTCCTTTTTGTAGAGTTTCTCCACTTCTCGTACTTCCATGCGACATTGCCTCGCTGAGGCATATTTAGAGTTTGACATCCTACCTTCACGAATATCAATCAACCTTTGTGCATCAATAGTTAAGCCAAATAGCTTTTTTTTATGCGGCTTCAAAAATGCCGGCAATTTCAATTCATCCATATCATCATCAGTAAATGGATAGTTCGCCGCTTTGATACCATACTGTAGGGCTAAATATAATGAACTTGGTGTTTTACCTGAACGAGAGACTCCAACGAGTATCACATCAGCGTCTTCATAGTTTGTTACAACAGAGCCATCATCGTTAGCTAAGGCATAATTAACGGCCTCTATACGGTAATCGTAACTATTTTCATGAATACTATGAGTTCTGTGAGCTTTGGGTTTAGCTTTCATATCAAGTTGCTTTTCAAGAGGCGCAACAAAGTGTTCTAGAAAGTTATAAATAACGCCATCACAACTATCAATTATTTCTCTAATGTCGTTGTTCACAAAAGTATGAAAAACCAGTGCTGGTTCATTGGATCGAGCGCAAACTCTATTGATTTTCTCCTTAGCTTCTTGCGCTTTCTCGATGGTCTCTACAAACGATATGGTTTCATGTTCAAACTCGGTCGGAAATAAAGACAATAATGCATGGCCGAAAACCTCAGAAGTGATAGCAGTACCATCTGATATGTAAAAAGCAGTTCGCATAGAAATCCTTATATTGTTGTGCTGAAAAGTCAGGTGAAAACTTCTAAGCTATATTTCATATATAACTTTTAGTTTCTTTAGTTGGCAGTGTAGAATGTATTAAGCTACAAATAAATAAGCATATTTTATTTTTATTGACTCTTAATGGAGAATTGTTGTGCAAGAAAACGTACTTTGGTATGAAAACTTGGGAATGGGTGATGTTGATCGTGTCGGTGGTAAAAACGCATCGCTTGGTGAAATGATCTCAAATTTAGCAAATGTTGGTGTGCAAGTTCCCACAGGCTTTGCTACTACTTCTTTTGCTTTTAATGAATTTTTAGAGCAAAGCGGCATTAATGAAAAAATATACCAACTACTCGATACCCTTGATGTTGACGATGTTAATGAGTTAGCTAAATGCGGCGAAATAATACGTCAGTGGATCATTGACACGCCTTTCTTACCTCAAATGCAACATGACATTGAACAAGCTTACAATAAATTAGCAGGAAACTTTACTGAAGATGCTTCTTTTGCGGTGCGTTCATCAGCCACTGCCGAAGATATGCCAGATGCTTCCTTTGCCGGTCAGCAAGAAACCTTTCTTAACGTTAAAGGCTTAGCTGCGGTAATGGTGGCTATTAAACATGTGTTCGCTTCATTATTTAATGACAGAGCTATCTCTTATCGTGTACATCAAGGTTATGATCACCGTGGCGTGGCATTATCTGCAGGTATCCAACGCATGGTACGCAGTGACATTTCAGCGTCGGGTGTTATGTTCTCTATTGATACTGAATCAGGCTTTGAAGATGTCGTTTTTATCACTTCAAGCTTTGGTTTAGGTGAAATGGTAGTGCAGGGCGCAGTCAACCCTGATGAGTTTTATGTACACAAGCCAACATTGGCAAAAAATAAACCTGCTGTCGTTCGTCGTAATATTGGCAGCAAAGCGATTAAAATGGTGTATACCCAATCTCAAGAGCACAATAAACAAGTTGAAATTGTTGATATTGAAGAACAAGACTCCAACCGATTTTCATTGACTGATGAGGAAGTACAAGAGCTTGCAAAACAAGCGGTGATTATTGAAAAACATTATGGCCGTGCTATGGATATTGAATGGGCAAAAGATGGTTTAGACAATAAACTTTATATTGTTCAAGCCCGCCCAGAAACAGTTAAGAGTCGTGAAAATGCTAATGTAATGGAGCAATTTCAGTTGCAAACTTCTGCCGATATCATTTGTGAAGGCCGCTCTATTGGCCATAAAATTGGTAGCGGTGAAGCAAAAGTTTTAGCTTCTATCGATGAAATGGATAAAATTTTACCTGGTGATGTACTTGTTACCGATATGACGGATCCTGATTGGGAACCTATTATGAAGCGCGCGTCTGCCATTGTCACTAATCGTGGTGGTAGAACATGTCATGCAGCCATTATTGCACGTGAGATGGGTATACCCGCGGTTGTCGGATGTGGCAATGCCACCAAATTAATTACCACCGGTGATAAAGTAACGGTTTCTTGTGCCGAAGGCGATACCGGTTTTATTTATCAAGGTAAACTTGATTATACCGTCACCACTTCAGAAATTGATTCAATGCCTGAATTACCACTCAAAATAATGATGAATGTTGGTAATCCAGACAGGGCATTTGCCTTTGCTAAACTGCCGCATGCAGGTATTGGCTTAGCTAGATTAGAGTTCATTATCAATAAAATGATCGGTGTTCACCCTAAAGCGCTATTGAATTTTGATAAGCAGTCAGTCGATTTACAAGAAGAAATTAACGATATTATTACAGGGTATGAAAGTCCTGTTGAATTTTATATCGCAAAATTAACCGAAGGTATTTCAACACTGGCAGCTGCGTATTCCCCAGAAAAAGTCATTGTGCGTATGTCAGACTTTAAGTCAAATGAGTATGCAAACTTAGTTGGTGGTGAAGAATACGAGCCCCATGAAGAAAACCCCATGATTGGCTACCGTGGTGCTGCGCGCTATATTTCCAAAGATTTTCGTGACTGCTTTGCTTTAGAGTGTGAAGCAATAAAGCGTGTTCGCAATGAAATGGATTTAACTAATGTTGAAGTGATGATCCCATTTGTTCGAACCTTAGAGGAAGCAGCAGCCGTGATTGATATTTTAGCCGACCATGGATTAAAACGCGGTGAAAATGGTTTACGTATTATTATGATGTGTGAATTACCTTCTAACGCGTTACTTGCCGATCAATTTTTAGATTATTTTGATGGTTTCTCTATTGGTTCGAACGACTTAACACAATTAACACTCGGCTTAGATAGAGATTCAGGTTTGATTGCTCACTTGTTTGATGAGCGTAACCCTGCCATTAAAGCGCTTTTATCAATGGCTATTTCAGCTTGTAAAAAACGTGGTAAGTATGTTGGCATCTGTGGCCAGGGTCCATCTGATCATGAAGATTTCGCTGCTTGGCTGGTAGAGCAAGGTATTGATAGCGTCTCGTTAAATCCAGATACCGTCTTACCAACATGGCTATACCTAGCCGATAAATTAGCTAACTAAAGAGCTTTTATATTTAGTTAAAAGAGCAGCATGACATCGTCATGCTGCTCTTTTTTTTAGCTAAAACCCATTACATTAAGTTCACTTAACTAGGATTTAACTCCTTCAAAAATAGGTTAATAGCGCGCGTTGCTAGTAATAACTTACAGCTTTAACTTTGTTTACGTACTGAAAGCGGTAAATGATTCCACAAAATATCTATGGTATGAGCAAAGTTATTACACGTAATAATGCTCGCAAAAGAGGTGTTTTTGTTCAATTAGGTCTAATATTAGAGAAGCTTTCTTTTGTAAGTGGGTTTATCACATGGAACTAACGGATGTTAGCAATGTACTGAGTCATAAATATGTTATTAATGATCCGTTACATCAGTTATTTGATGCTGTGCATACAATCGCTGTTCAAGGTTACGATGTTAAAAGGCGCGTCATTTATTGGAATAAAGGCAGCGAACTCCTTTATGGCTATACAAAAGCAGAAGCTATTGGCAATAAAATCGAAGAATTAATTATTCCAGTGCAAATGAAACAGCACGTTATTGAAAGTATCAATAACTGGTTCACCAAGGACATTCCATTACCTGCCGCTGAACTTTTGCTTCGGCATAAAGACAACAAAGTAATTAACGTTTTCTCCAGTCATGTTTTGTTTACTAATCAATTTGAACAAAAGCAAATGTATTGCATTGATATAGACATTGCTGATTTAAAATATGCACAAGCGCAAGCTATGTTCAAAGAACACATGCTTGAAGCGGCCTTCGAAGCAATTCCTGATTTGTTTTTCTTAATGACCGAAGAAGGTACTATTATTGATTATCACGCGAGCAATAAAAAAAACCTTTATGTTCCAGCGGATGAGTTTATTGGTAAGCCTATGGTTGATATTTTGCCATCAGAAGTTGCTCAACTTTTTAAGGTTAATATCGCGAAAGTCTTAACAGAACAAATTGTCGCTTGTTTTGAATACCAATTAACCTTTCCTCATGGCACAATACATTTTGAAGCTAGAATAAGTCACCTTCCTGTGCATAATCAAGTTGTTACAATCGTTCGTGATATTAGCGAACGATATGAAACGGCAGAAATTATTCGTAATCAT
The DNA here is from genome assembly GCA_913062815.1 of uncultured Colwellia sp. GTDB lineage: Bacteria > Pseudomonadota > Gammaproteobacteria > Enterobacterales > Alteromonadaceae > Colwellia. Next base: position 106,139 of record CAJXWZ010000004.1, read on the forward strand.
GCTTATTTTGATCCCTTAACTTTGTTGCCAAATCGATTTTTGTCCCTCGACCGTTTGTCCCAATTATTGAATGAAGCAAAACGAAATAATGATAAAACAGCGATTCTATTTCTTGATTTAGATGACTTCAAAAAAGTAAATGATACCCTGGGCCATGAAATAGGCGATAAACTGTTAAAAGAATCGGCGAAACGATTGAACTATGTGGTTCGTAAAGAGGATACTGTTGGACGCCTTGGCGGTGATGAGTTTATTGTATTGTTACGTGGGCTAACCGATGATCATAATGCCTTGACCATTGCTGAAAACTTACTGAAAGTCTTTAGGAAGCCTTTTAAAATAGGTGATAGAGAGTTGATACTAACATTAAGTATTGGTATTGCTATATCGCCTGATAACGGTAATACGGCTTCAGATCTACTTAAGAGCGCAGATACCGCCATGTATCAAGCAAAAGCTCTGGGCCGTAATACTTATTCATTTTTTACTAAAGCAATGAATGAAACCATGTTGCGGCGTCTAGAGGTTGAAGAGCAAATGCACGGTGCCTTAGAACGAAACGAATTTGAAGTTTACTATCAATCGCAATTTGATGTTAAGAAAAACGATATAGTAAGTGCAGAAGCTTTACTTAGATGGCACAACCCTAAGCTTGGCAACATTACCCCAGATGAGTTTATTCCGATCGCTGAACATACCGGACTTATTGTTCCCATTGGTCAATTCGTCGTTAGGCAGGCATTATTATTGCTCAATAGATGGCAAACGGCTAAAGGAAAACAATACCGTATGGCCATAAATTTATCCCCAAGACAATTTAGAGACAGCCAATTAATAAACTTCATTGAACAATCGTTAAAGGAAGCAAAAATTTCAGCTCAATGTCTTGAGTTAGAAATAACCGAAGGGGTATTGATGATCGGTCAATCTTATATTGATGATGCATTAAAATCCTTAAATGAACTTGGCATTAAACTATCCATGGATGATTTCGGCACGGGTTATTCATCTTTGAGTTATCTGCGTCAATATGCCTTTGATATATTGAAAATTGATAGGAGCTTTATTAGCGGCATCACCCATAATAAAGCGGATCGAGAGCTTGTTTCAGCAACCATAGCCATGGCACATAGTTTGGGCTTGTCTGTTGTTGCTGAGGGTGTTGAAACAAAAGCACAAGCACTGTTACTTAGTGAGTTACAGTGTGACTATTTACAAGGTTTTTATTTTTCTAAACCGATACCGGCAAAAGCGTTGTTACAATCATTGCCAAAAATACTACTTTAAATTGTTGCGCTTAGTTGGAGATATCTGCAAAAATTGCATGACATAAACTTGCTAAATCATTAGCTGATATTGAAATTTCAAGGCCACGGCGGCCACCACTAATGTATATTTGCTCAAAATTATTAGCGCTACTATCCATAACTGTTTTCAACGCTTTCTTTTGGCCTAGCGGACTGACGCCTCCTAAAATATAGCCGGTTACTGTAACTACTCGTTTTGCTTCAGCCATTTTTACCTTTTTGGTTTTTAATGCTTTCGCAATATTTTTTAAGTTTAGCTTTTTGTTAACAGGCACGATAGCAACCGCTAATTGGTTAGCATCCGTACACACTACCAGTGTCTTATAAACTTGTTCGGCATTGAGCCCCAGCTTTTCAACAACTTCTAGCCCATAAGAGCTAGCATTTGCCTCATGGGAATATTGATGTAATGCAAAAGTGATATTTTCGCTGGTAAGTTGTTTGATAGCAGGTGTCATAGTATAAGGCGTTAAAAGTCATATTCTTTAATAGCTTATTGTCGCTATTCAGGTAGAATTATCAACCTATTATTTTCTTCTCACTGCCTTTTTTTATGCGCCTTATTCACACATCCGACTGGCATCTAGGTCAATATTTCTACGGGAAAAGTCGTGAAAACGAACATCAACAGTTCCTTAATTGGTTATTGACGTCAGTAACAGAACACAAGGTTGACGTTATTGTGGTGGCAGGCGATATTTTTGATACCGCTACACCACCAAGTTATGCACGTCAGATGTATTTTAATTTTATTAGCGACTTGCAAGTTACCGGTTGTCAACTTGTAGTGCTAGCAGGTAATCACGATTCTGTCAGTATGTTGGCTGAATCTAAAGAGTTACTTAGCGCATTATCAACCCGTGTTATTGCCAATGTCACCGACCCTCATATTGGTCAGAACTTGACTGAACAAGTTTTTATTATCGAAAATAAACAGGGTGAAGCTATGGCGGTTTTTTGTGCTGTGCCTTTTATTCGCCCTCGCGACGTAATTAAAAGTCAAGCAGGGCAATCAGCAAGTGAAAAGTCGAACAGCTTACAACAAGCAATTGTTGAGCATTATCAATTGTTATACGCACAAGCAAAAAAGTTGGTTGAAGCCAGTAAGCTTAATATACCTATCATTGCAACGGGTCATCTAACTGCGCTTGGTGTTACTACTTCTGATTCAGTGCGAGATATATATATTGGCACTCTTGAAGCGCTGCCAAGTAACGCTTTTCCTGCAGCAGACTATATCGCTTTAGGGCATATTCATAAATGTCAGCGAGTAGGAAAAACAGAACATATTCGCTATTGTGGCTCGCCAATATCCTTGAGTTTTGATGAAGCAAAACAAACTAAACGGGTACTCTTGGTTGAGTTTGCACAACAAAAATTAAGTACAGTTACTGAATTAACCGTACCTTGTTTTCAGCCATTAGCAATGGTGAAAACCTCTTTAGATAAACTTCAACAAGATGTCGAAGCAATCGTTATCAATGCTACAGTAAGTGAAAGCAATAAGAACATTTGGCTTGATATAGAGTTATCTGATGCTCATTTATTAAGTGATCTACAGTCAAAAATTGCCCCCTTGATTGAAGACTTCCCCATTGAAGTACTGCTGGTAAGGCGTGAGAAGCAAGTAAGAAAAAACCTTATGTTAAAAAACCAACAAGATAATAGCACTTTAAACGAACTTAGCTTAGATGAGGTATTTGAATCGCGTTTGCAACAAGAGCCTTGGCTAGAAAATAATGACGAATCGCAATTCATTGAAGATGATGGCACTGAACAGTCGACAGAACGAAAAATGAACTTGAAGAATTTGTTTAAGCAAACTGTCGAGCAAGTGTTAGCAGGTAAGTCATGAGAATATTGCGTTTAAGATTTGAAAATATCAATGCTTTAAAAAATGCTTGGCAATTAGACTTTACTCAAGAGCCTTTTGATAGCAATGGTTTATTTGCAATAACAGGGTCGACAGGCGCAGGTAAAACAACCATTTTGGATGCCATTTGTCTGGCACTTTATCATGAGACCCCACGTATTAAAGTGTCGGCAAGTCAAAATCAATTAATGACCCGTTTCACCTCACATTGCATGGCAGAAGTCGAGTTTGAAGTAAAAGGACAGGCATACCGTGCTTTTTGGAGTCAAAAAAGGGCTCGCAATAAAGTAGATGGAAATTTATTAGCTCCTTTTGCGCAATTATCTTTACTTGACGGTACTATCATCGCTGAAAAGTTAAAAGATGTTAAAGAAAAAATTGCCAGTGTTACTGGCTTGGACTTTTCTCGCTTTAGAAAATCGATGATGCTGTCACAAGGAGAGTTCGCGGCCTTTTTAAATGCTCCAGCGAATGAAAGAGCACAACTATTAGAGCAATTGACTGGAACTGAAATTTACGGTGATATTTCAAAGCAAGTATTTGAAAACCATAAAAAGCATGAACAATCGCTCAAGTTACTCCAAGACAAATCACAAGATGTTGACAGCTTAACAGCGCAAGAACTAATAATATTAGAACAAGAGCTAACAAACATAGCCGCGTTAGCTAAGACAATAAATAATTCACAACATAGTTTTCAAGCGCTAAAGGATTTATGTCTGGCAGAGCAAGCCGAGCAAAAGCAGATAAGTACCATTGAAAACATAGTAGCTCAAATTAAACAAGTAGAAGTAAAAGTAACCGCCGGTAAATTATCCATTAATGAATACCTTAGCCAACAAGCTGCCCAACAAGCAGAGCATGAAATTATTGAAGTTAAACTGATTAAGGAAATTCTACCCCTTGATAATGAGCTCGACAGTCTACATAGCCAATCATTACAACTCACTGCACAAATAAACCAACAAGAACAATTGTTACACGAGTCAATACAGCATCAGCAGCAAAATAAACACGAGAAAACAAGACTAGACAATGACAATGCGCAATTGCAGTCCTACTTAGTAAGATATCAGGTTTTAACTGACGTTAAAGAGCTGTTACCACTGTGGCAGAGTCAACTGCAACAATTGGAGGCCACTAGTCAGAAGCTAAGCGAAGTGGAGCAAAAGGAAAGCCAAAGTAAAGGTTATTACCAACAACTTATTGATGAGAATCAAAAACAACAGTCTATCATTGCACAAAAAGAGCAACAGCAACAACACAGCTACACACAAAAAAGTAATATTGAAAGTAAGCGAAACCAACTAATTAATGATAATGAGCTTTTATTATGTGCAGCGGAATTGTCAACTGCACATATCAGCAATGACTTACTGCACCATGCCATTAATAATACTTATCAACAGCAGCATGTAATTGCGCAAGGACTGCAACTGGCGAAACGCTTTAGTGGACTTAGAGATGAAAATGCCAGCTTGATGGCGCAGCAACAACGTTTAATACCCGATATAGCACATAATCAAGAACAGTTAGCCCAATTACGTCAACAATTTAGTAGTTTAAAACAACAAAAACAGGATGTTGAATCATTAATTTCGCAACAGCAAACGATTATGTCGTTAAGCGAACATAGAGCAAAGCTACTCGATAAGCACCCTTGCCCTTTATGTGGCGCAACAGAGCATCCTGCAATATCTGAGTACCAAGAATTATGTATCGATGAACATCAAGTACGCTTACAAAAGGTTATTAATGAATTAGAGCAACTTGAGCTACAAGGTAAGCAGCTTGCTAATCAAGAAAACAAACAAAAATCTGAACTTACTTTATCTCAAGAGCGACAACAACAAATCACTAAAGAACAAGCTGAACTTAATGCTGGTTTTGTTGCGCTTAAGCTCAAAGGACATGACAGCATTAGTGATTTGGCTTTGTTAGAAAGTAAACTCGCACTGCTGTCTGAGCGCACTGAGCAGTTAAATGCTTTCAATGTTGCTTATCAGCGACTAAATCAACAGATTGAAGAGGTAGCCCAACAAACTAGCGTCGTTGAACAGCAATTAGCAAGCGACAAACACCAGGCAGCTATGCTTGTTGAGAAACAGAGTTATGCTAAGCAGGAAATTATTCAGCTACAGGGCACAATCGAGCAAGGTAATGCTGAACATATCAGACTAGTCACAACCTTGTTAAGCGAAATTAATAGTGTTGAACTTGTTAGTTTATTCGGTGAGTTTATGCCAACAGCTACTAAGCATGTGCAAATAACGCATCAGCTTCAACTGATACAAGAACAGTTAGGTATTTTTGAACAAAAATCTACTCAACAGAAAACGCTATTTTCACAGTTAACCGCAGTAGAGCAAGCACTATCTATCGCAATAACAAAAGTTGGCTTTGATCAAGAAAGATTAGAGAGTTTCACCAAACAGCTCACTGATATAAATCAGGATGTTGCCACGAAGAAAAGGTTACGCGTAACGGCTTTTGTAGCGTTAGGGTATCAGGATGAAAGCTTGCAATCGTTTGATATAATTAAAAATAATTTGACGGAGTTGGCCGGCGAATTAATTCAGAAGCTGTTACTATTACAAAATGAGCAAAAGCACAACGAAGCACAGTTACAGCTTTTAGTTGGACAACAACAAAGTTCAACTTTGCATTTTAAAGAAAAAGTTGCTGCGAAAAATATAGCCCAAGAAAGTTTTTTGCTCAGACTCGAGCATGAGATTTCATCTAATAGTTCATCCGATGAAATAGCTAGCAATATATTGAAAGAAAAAGCCGCAATGCTAAAGGCTTTACCATTACACACTATAGAGAGTGAATTAGAGACCTTGTCCGAACAGCTTAAAACTCAGCAAATAAGTATAGGTCATCATCAGCAAACTATACATCATGACCAACAAAATAAAGCTAGGCAGCAAAGTTTATTAAAGCAAATTGAAAAAGAAAAGATGATGCTGGACGAATTAGCTTACTTAAATGGCCTAATTGGCTCAGCTGATGGTGCCAAATTCAGAAAGTTTGCACAAAGCTTAACCTTAAATCACCTTGTCTATTTGGCAAATGAGCAATTGGATAGACTTGATGGCCGGTATCAATTGCAATGTCAGCAAGGTGAAACGTTAAGCTTGGAAGTATTGGATACTTGGCAGGGTGATAGTGTTAGAGATACTAGAACACTGTCTGGCGGTGAAAGTTTTCTTGTCAGTTTAGCCCTTGCGCTAGCACTGTCTGACCTTGTCAGTAATAAGACTAGTATCGACTCGCTCTTTTTAGATGAAGGTTTTGGTACCTTAGACAGTGATACATTAGAAATAGCTTTAGATGCTTTAGACAACCTTAATGCTAGCGGTAAAATGATTGGTATCATCAGCCATGTCGAAGCGTTAAAAGAGCGTATTGCAGTGCAAGTAAAAGTTGAGAAGCAAAGTGGTTTAGGCATTAGTGTTCTAGAGCCAAAATTCGCTGTTTCATCATGAATTCATTAACTTAACAAATTGAATATTATTTAATAAAGGGTTTTCATTGGAAATTTGGATTTATTTCACTTTGCTTGCCGCTACCATGCAAGCAGTACGTACTGCCGGTCAAAAACAGCTTTCTGGCAAATTAAATGCGATGGCAACCACGTCGGTGCGTTACGTGTATGCATTGCCATTTGCTTGGGTTTATTTATGGTGGATGTTAGAATTTCGAAATATCGAAGTGCCCGTACTCAATGACGATTTTTTATTTTATGCGTTAATTGCGTGTGTAACCCAAATCATTGGTACGGCTTGTTTAGTAGCCGCTTTTAAATATAAGAACTTTGCGGTCGCGACGAGCCTTGCTAAAACTGAAGCGATACAAGTTGCTATTGTTGGTGCTTTACTCTTTGCAGCCCCATTGAGTTTGATGGGTTGGTTTAGTGTAATAGTGGGTGTAGTAGGGGTGTTTTTGGTTTCTAAAGTTAAATTTAACCCCCGAGATATATTTGCAGGATCCGATTCAATGTCAGGATTAACCTTTGGCTTAAGTGCTGGGTTAGGGTTGGCAATAACGACTTTGCTGATAAGAGAGGCAAGTTTAGTATTAAACACTGACTTATTAGTTAGCGCCGCTGTTACCCTTGTTTTTATGATCTCAGTACAATCGATAATTTCGCTACTATATGTATATATACAAGATAAGCAGCAGTTAATGTTAATGCTCAAACATTGGCGCTTATGTTTATTTGTGGGTATCACCAGTGTCCTTGGCTCTATTGGCTGGTTTACTGGTGCAAGCTTTCAAACGGCGGCATATGTCAAAGCTTTAGGGCAGGTAGAGTTTTTTATAACTTTAGCGCTTACTTATCGTTTATTTAAAGAAAAAATAACGTTCATTGAATATGTAGGCATGTTCTTAATTGTTTTAAGCGTGGTTATTTTGCTTTTATGGGCATAAAAGCAAACAAATAATGTTAAACTGCGCGCCATAATTTATGAAATGATATTGTATGCTAAGAGAATAAAATGAAAATTACCGATAAAACTGTTGTTCAATTCCATTATGTATTAAAAAATGAAGCGGGTGAAGAAATAGAATCATCTAAAGGTAGCGATCCGCTTGCTTACCTACATGGTGCAAATAATACGTTAGCAGGTCTAGAGAAAGCACTGACCGATAAAGAAGTTGGTGACAAGTTCAGTGTCACTTTACAACCAGAAGATGCTTACGGTGAACGGCAGGAAGAAATGGTTCAAAGAGTACCTGTTAAACATTTACAAGGTTTGCCTAGCAAAAACGCTAAATGGAAAGCTGGCATGGTAGCTGTAATTCACACTGAACAAGGTCAACGGCAAGTAACTGTAATAAAAGCAGGGAAGTTTATGATCACTGTTGATATTAACCCACCACTTGCGGGTAAAGTTATTACGTTCGATATTGAGGTGGTTGATGTTCGCGCTGCTACCGATGAAGAAGTAGAGCACGGTCATGCCCATGGTGTAGGTGGTCATCATCATTAGCTTTTTCCTTATGGTTGTTTGATTGACGAATGTTAAATAGCTGCTAAGGTATTGGCAGCTATTTTTTCATCAAAACACCAATGAGTATTGCTAACATGACAATAAAAACAACAAAGGCGTTTAAAAGCCTGAAACATTCTTTCTTAACACTCTCTCTGCTTTCCTCCTTCAATATATTGGCACAAACACAAGTAATTCACGCAGGTACCTTACTTACTGTTGCGGGTGAAAAACCTCTGTTAAAACATTCAGTAGTCGTTAAAGACGGTAAAATCGTTAATATCCATAAAGGCTTTGTTAGTGTTAATAAATACGGTGAAGACGCTGCTCTTATCGATTTATCTGCAAGTTTCGTTATGGCAGGTCTAATGGATAGCCATGTCCACTTACAAGGCGAACTAGGCCCTAAAAACGATAGCCAGTCATTAAGAATGTCAGCTGCTGATGTGTTGATGCAAAGCGCTTTCAACGCAAAGAAAACATTACTTGCTGGATTTACTACCGTTAGAGATTTAGGCGCCAGTGCAGAGCAAATCTTTGCGCTTCGTGATGGTATCGCTAAGGGCTGGATTGAAGGGCCGCGAATAATTGCTGCTGGCACCTCAGTTTCTGTTACTGGCGGTCATGGTGATGTAGATGGTTTGAGCCCAGATATATTAGAGATGCGTACCAGTGAAACTGTTTGTGATGGCCCATATGATTGTCGCCGTGCTACTCGTCGTGCCATTAAATTTGGCGCAGATGTCATTAAAATAACCTCTACTGGGGGTGTTTTGTCAGATACAAACACGGGCACTGGTCAACAAATGGCCGATGATGAATTAAAAGAAGTTGTTGATACCGCACATGCATTGGGCAGAAAAGTGGCAAGCCATGCCCACGCAGCTGATGGAATAAATGCTGCGCTTAGAGCCGGTGTAGACAGTATAGAGCACGGCAGTTACGCCAACAAAGAAAGCATTAAACTGTTCAAAAAGTCCGGCGCTTATTTAGTGCCAACGTTAATGGCAGGAGATACAGTGGTTGGACTTGCTAAAAATACCAACTTTATGTCTGACGCAATTAAGGCTAAAGCAATTCGAGTCGGTGCAGACATGACTGCGAATTTCATAAATTCTTTTAAAGCCGGTGTTAAAATTGCCTACGGCACTGACAGTGGTGTTTCTCCTCATGGAAATAACGGTAAAGAGGCGGTGCTAATGGCGCAAGCGGGTATGAAAAATAGTGATATTTTGAAATCGGCTACTGTTAATGCCGCAGACTTGTTTGGAATGTCTGAAAGTTTAGGTACCTTAGAAAAAGACAAAATCGCCGATATCATTGCATTTGATGGCAACCCACTGATTGATATTAACGAGTTACTTGCTGTTGCTTTCGTCATGAAATCAGGCAAGGTTATTAAAAAATAACGCTTAATTAATTTGCTTTTACACGGGTTTTATTTTTGTTAAATTTTAATAGACCTGTCGATAAAGCAACGCCAAACAAAATAAAAACACCACCGACAATCATGCTAGATGTAATAACTTCGTCTAGCAACAAACTCCCCCAAAGCAAGCCAAATGCGGGTATCAAATAAGTTACTGAGATAGCTTTTGTCGGTCCTAAATTGGCAATCAGGTGAAAGAAAATAATATAAGCAACACCTGTGCATAACACGCCAACCAATAATACTGAAATAATTGCTGAATTACTTGGCAACTGGCTAGGCATAAAGAATAAGCTTATTGGTAATAACACTAGTGTCGCTGAAACTTGGCTGCCTGATGCTAATACGATTGAGCTTAGACCGCTGAGGTATCTTTTGGTAAAGTTGGCACTTATGCCATAACATAGTGCAGCTACCAATGCGGCTAGTGTCGGTAATATCACGTTACTTTGACCCATAGAAACTTTATCAGCCATCAATAAATATACGCCAGCAAAGCCTATTAACAAACCAATAGTCGCAGTTATTGACATTTTGTCACGAAACCAAAGGTAAGCAACGATAGCACCGAACATTGGCGTAGTAGCATTGAGTACCGACGTTAATCCACCCGATAGCGTTAAAATAGCATAACCAAATAGTACAAAGGGTATTGCCGTATTGAATAAACCAACGATAAATATTTTAAACTTATAGCCTTTAAAACCTGCCTGTTTTTTGCTAATAAAAACTATCGGTAATAAAAACAGACTGGCAGTTAATGTTCTCAGTGCCATAAAAAGTACAGCGCCAAATTCCGGGCTTCCAATGCGCATAAAAATAAATGAAGCGCCCCAAATTGCAGCCAAAGTCATTAATTCTACAACATACCTATTCGTCATTATTTATAACCTTTAGCATAAATTTAAAATGATTCGCTTTTGAGTTAAATAATATAAGAATTCTAAATATTAGTCATACTAAAGCTGTTTATTTTACAAAATTAATGGTGTTAAATTCTTGCTTATGGTTAAATTTACTTTACAAAGCTATTCATAATAGGCACAGAATTGATCAATCTTTATCCTGCCAACAAAATGGAAAATTTGTTGCTGCTGCTCAATAAAATTTCCGAAGTTTCCCCATTAGGTGTTTTTAATCAAGAAGTCATCATTGTTCAAAACGCTGGCATGCAACATTGGCTAAATCTTGCAATAGCAAAAGAGCGAGGCATTAGTATGAATATTCATTATGCTTTGCCAGCGCAATTTCTATGGCAAACTATTAGAGCGCTTGCCAGTAATGATAAAGTGCCTGAGCAGTCGCCTTATTCACGAGAAGTATTGACATGGCGTATTTACGCTTTACTTGCTTCTGAACTTGTTCTAGCAGATGACGATTTTTCCGCGACCACGAATTATTGGCTTAAGTCGGAGGACAATACTGCCTATTCAAATCAAGCCAACCTAAAGCGTTATCAACTAGCCGTACAAATGGCTGACTTATATGAACAGTATTTGATATTTAGACCGCAATGGTTAGACGCTTGGCAACGTGGTGATTTTTCTATCGCAGCAGCAAATGACAATGTCTGGCAAGCAAAACTATGGCAGCATTTAATTGGCCAATTACCCTATAATCCTATTGAGTTACTCAATGACGCAGTAGCGAATATAAAGCAGAAACTGATCGATACCCCTTTGCTATTGCCTAAAAGGTTAAGTTTTTTTGGTATCAATAGTATGGCACCTATGTGGTTAAGTTTTATTAATGCCTTAAGTGAACATATTGAAGTTGACTTTTTTCACCTTAATCCCTGTTTTTCATATTGGGGTGATCTCATCAGTGAAAAGCAAGCAATGAAAAGGTTGTCCCATTGGTCTGAACACGTTGCAGATGAGCACTTATTTGTTGGCAATCCTTTATTAGCAAACTTAGGTCAACAAGGAAGAGAGTTTCTCGCTTTATTACAAGACGTTAGTACCATAAATGTAGAGATTTTTATTAAAGCTAATAGTGAAAGTAATAACCAAAACAATAAAAAAAATAAGCTTTTGCATTGTCTCCAAGATGATATTTTAGCGCTAGAAGATGGTACCAAAGCCCCTAAAAAACATATTGATGACTCAATCACCATCGTTAGTTGTCATAGTGCTTTGCGAGAAGTTCAAGCATTGCATGACTATTTATTACATCAATTCAATGATGCTGAAGACGCCAACGACAGGTTAACACCAAAAGATGTGCTAGTGATGTGCCCTCAAATAGAAAAATATGCACCCTATGTTAATGCTGTTTTTACCCGAGGTTGGCAAGAGTTGAATGATGAAGTACCGCCATTACCTTGTTCTATTGCCGATCGCAGTGCTAAAGACAGTGATCCTCTAGTATGTGCATTTAGTGAACTACTAACGCTGCCAGATTCTCGTTTTCAAGTATCGCAAGTACTCAGCTTTATCCGCTTGCCGGCCATAGCGAATAAATTCTGCATCAATAACGATGATCTTGAAAAAATAACGCTATGGCTAGAGCAAGCAAGTGTTCATTGGGGCCGAAATCAGCAACATAAAGCTCAGATTTTAGGCGATAGTGTCAACGATAGTTTTACTTGGCAGTCAGGTCTCTCTCGTTTACTACAAGGTTTTGCCTATAGTGATCATGACAGTATTTTTCAAACACAGTTATTGTTATCTGCCGTTGAAGGTGAAGATGCCATAACCTTAGGTCGATTATGTTTGTTTATTGAACAATTACAGTTATTTACTTTACAATTAAATACCCCAAGAACAGCAATACAATGGCAAAATTATTTATTAGCTCAAATTGATTTACTTTTTGCCCGTCAAGGGCTTTTTGCTGCAGATATTGATAATGTAGAGAGAAATCAACAGCTCGCCAGTCAAATTGATAATAGCATCGCTATCATTGAGCAAGCTATTGCGGCTTTAGTAGAATATTGCCATCACGCACATTTTGAAGAAAAAATTGACTTAGCTATTGTGGTGGATTTTTTAAATCATCACTTTAGCCAAGGTGACTCAAGTAGGCAATTTATGATTGGACAAGTGACGTTTTGCTCTATGTTACCGATGAGAAGCATCCCGTTCAAAATTATTGCTATTCTTGGCTTAAACGATGGCGACTACCCAAGACAACGACAAGCTCTTGGTTTTGATTTAATGGCTCAAATGCCCGCCAATTTAGGTGATAGATCTCTGCGAGGAGATGATAGATATCTATTTTTAGAAGCGTTAATTTCTGCTCGACAAGCGCTCTATTTAAGTTACCAAGGGAGGAACATTAAAAACAATACACAAAAACAACCTTCACTTGTCCTTAAAGAATTATTAGATTACTTAGCTAAAGCTTATGGTTGGCAATCTGAAGCGCAACTAAGCGAAATTAAAGCAAATGAAGCGGGTCAAGTTAAGCAGATACCTATGCAGGCTTTTAGTGAAGCTAATTACAGTGACAACAGAATTTTACCGCCAAGTTTTGACGCTAATTGGCTTAAAATAGTAGAAAATAAACACGAAATAACGATAGCAAACACTTCACTGATACTTGATGATGAAATTGACATTTCCAGTATAACAACAATGGCGTTAGTGAGTTTTTTTCAGCATCCCAGTAGACGTTTTGCACAGCAAAGTTTAAGTTTATATTTAGACAATGAAGTAGTTGATTTATCCGATGTGGAGCCTTTTAGTGTAGATCATTTATCAAGTTACCTACTTAAACAAGATTTATTGACGGCGAGTTTATTGCCAGAAAGAGACGTTAGTGTCGATAGAATTAATGACGTACTACAACAAGCAAAAAGTTCAGGTAAGTTCCCAGATCAGCCAAGTACACAAGCATACTTCGATACTTGGCTTGAAGATACCACCCAGTTTAGCGATGAAATAAAAAGTAATGATTGTGATAATCCCCAATACATTGACTGCCAGATTACACTACAGGCGACCTCAAATAGTAAGCAACAAACACCTGTACAACTTAGTGCCAAACTGCCGGTTAAAAAGACTTCAAACGGCTACTATTTAATTTATTATCGTAGCTCTAGTGCTAAAGCCAAAGACCTTTTTACTTTGTACTTATCACAGTTATTTATTCAAGTTTGGCAGCAACAAAACTTAGCGACTACTGGTGATGCGGACATGCCACTCACCCGTGTCGAAGGCAGTCGTGGCTATTATTTTAATGCTAAATCACAACAGGTTGAGCAATATGTTACGAGTGATATTGAAAACGCCCCTATGAAACTAAATAATTTATTGCAAGCATTCCAACACGGACAACGCCAAGCATTACTGGTCAATGGCGAACTAGCACAACTGGTGTTTAAAAAATCTCGCGGTAAGCTAATTGAAATGACTCAAGCGCGATTTGAACAGTTTTGGTATGGCACTAGCAATCAATTATCTGATGTTATTAAACCTTTTGGTGCAGACCCTTATATTCAATATTTTTGGCCTAAATGTCCGGAAATATCTGAAATATTGCCCCATGTAACTGCTTTATATCAAGGTGTATATGACGATGTCACTAAAGTGAGTAAAAAGGCAGTAAGCGCATGACCAATAAACTAAATTGCCCTGAGTACACTTTAAGAAACCTAGATTCAGCAACTATTGAGTTAACTGGACGACATTTGATTGAAGCCAGTGCGGGTACAGGTAAAACCTATAATATTACCCGCATTTATTTACGGCTATTACTTGAACGTGAGTTAAAAGTTGAACAAATATTATTAATGACCTTCACTAAGGACGCTACCCAAGAGCTCAAAGGTAGGATAGATGTTTTTATTCGTGATGCGTTAAATAATTGGCCTGAGTTATGTGAAAATGATAGTTACTTTAAGGCTATTGATCAAAGAGTTAGCCGAGAGAAAATTTTATTCTTGCTAAAGCGTGCTTTGCTGTTTTTAGATGAAGCCGCTATTTTTACCATTCACGGATTTTGTCAAAGAACCATAACCCAGCATGCTTTTGCCACAGGTTTACCCTTTAACGCCACTATGTCTGCAAGTAGTCATGATTTAGTCTTAACCGCTGTTCAAGATTGGTATCGACAGCTAGCAAAGAGCAACAGTGAAGGTTTTAGTTTAGTAACACAATTTTGGTCTACGCCTAATGGTTTTATTAGTAGTTTTTCAAAAGCTATTTCCCACAGACATAAACTGACCTTAGTAGATGTACAAAGCATTGTTAACACGTTTATTTTGTTAGCGAAACAAGCAAGACAAGCCATTATTGACAATGAACCACTAATCGCTCAGGGCTTAATTGCCCATAAAAAAGTAGATGAGACTCAAACGCGTACTAATGAATTACAAAAATTACTTAGCTGGCTAAACCAAATAAGTGCAAGCGAAGATGAAACGAGTTTGCTCAATGCGATTTCTACACCAATGCCAGATTATTTGTTAAATGGTAATCGACATCCTAAAGCTTTCAAATCACAACTTACTAGTGTGTTGGCTGGTGCAAAAGACATTAAAGCTAAAGTTAACAACTTGCACAAAGACATTAATAAAGCTAAAGCGTATCAAGTGGTATGCTCGGCGATATATCAAATTCGTCAGCAAGTCATTGATTCAAAGCAGCAACTAAATACCCTAGATTTTGACGATCTTATACATGCCTTAGCTACTTGTCTGCAAACTGAAGAAAACAATCATTTGGCTCAAACATTATTAGCACAATTCCCCGTTGCATTAATTGATGAGTTTCAAGATACAGATCCTCAACAGTTTTCCATTTTGCAAAATATATATTTTGCAAACGAAACACTTTCGGCGCAACAAAGTAATAAGCCAGCAAGCGCTTTATATTTAATTGGCGATCCAAAACAAGCTATTTATGGTTTTCGCGGTGGCGATATCTTCGCCTATTTAAACGCAAGAAGTGATTGCCAGTTTCATTGGCTTATGGATACCAATTGGCGCTCTACACCACAGATGATTGATGCCTATAATCAGCTTTTCCTTTTCGCTAAGCAGGATGGTATTACCGATAATAGTCAAAGTTCGCAGTCGGTATTTGGTTATGGTATTGACTATCAAGTAGTGCACGCAGGTAAAGCTAGTAAACAAACAAATGAAATAAAGGACAGCAATAAAGCATTACAACTGATCCACTTTTGCCCTGAAAGCGGCAGCCTTGAAGAAAAAGTAAAACAATCGACTCGGCCATTAATGGCAAGGTGGTGTGCAAATAAAATTATTGAGCTGTTTAAAACTGAAAAGGTAAAACCACAAGATATTGCCATTTTAGTGCGTGATGGCAGCGAGGCAAGAGATATTAAACAAGCTTTGCTTAATGCTAATTTAGCCAGTGTATTTTTATCTGACCGTGCTAATTTATTTCATAGCTTACAAGCAGCTCAGCTAATTTCGTTATTAAAGGGCATTTTAGTACCAGAAGATGAACGTTTGTATTTAAGTGCCTTGGCTTGTGGCTTATTGGGGTATAACAGCCAAAAATTATATTCCTTACAGCAAAATGAAACAGCCTATCAAGCATTAAAACTTTGTTTCATTGATTATAAGTCTCAATGGCAGCGTCAGGGCTTTATCACTATGGCGATTAATTTAATGCACCAGCATTTTGATTTTTCTTCATTTAGTTCAATCAGTGATAAAGATCGTGCCTTAACAAACTTATTACATTTATTTGAAATATTGCAATCTGCTAGTCAAAGGATATTAGACCCGCAAGCATTAGTGTATTGGTTTGAACAACAATGTAAATTAGATAGTCCAGAAGCCGTTAATGAACTCGAAACAGAACAACGACTTGAAAGTGATGGCAATCTGATCCGTATTGTTACTCAACATGGCGCAAAAGGGCTGGAGTATCCCGTGGTTTTCATTCCTTTTGCAACCAGACATAAAGATCCGCTTAAATTTGGCAATAAAAACCTTAGCTATCTTGAGTATCATGATGCAAAAGGACAGTTATGTCTTAGTTTAGATGGTGATGAACAAGCAAAAAGGTATATGGCCGAAGAGGCTTATGCTGAAAGCATTCGTTTATTATATGTTGCCATTACCCGAGCAGAAAATCGTTGCTACTTGCTATCAACATCATTTGATAAATACGCATTATCTCCATTAGGCAAAGCCTTGCAATGGCAAAATGAACAAGATATCAGTAAAAGCTTGCAGTCATTAGCCTTAACATCAACACAAGCAATTAATTATGAGCAAATATATTTTGATAGTATTGCTGTAAAAAGCTTTGATTCGCTGCAGGCAGAGTCTCAGTTAACACAACTTGCAGCCAGTACCTTCAAAGGCAAGATTGAACGTGATTGGTGGCTTAGTTCGTTCTCTGCGTTAAGTAGAAACATTCGCCATGGCGGGGTTTCTACACCTGATAGAGATTCGATGGAGCATGTTGGCCATGATAGCATGCTCAACCATACGACAAAGCCACAATTACGATTTGAACTAGCGAAGGGCGCACATAGCGGTAATTTATTACATGATATTTTAGAGCACAGTCACTTTATTCGCTTAGATGACAGTGCGAACAATTGGCGCGAGAGCATCAAATGGCCCTTGGTTAAATATGGAGAACTAACCGAGGGCTTTGCACTAGATGATTTAATTTCATGGTTAGATGAAATCATAACCGCGCCATTATGTGATACAAGCGCTCATTCTGCAGAGCAAGTCGATTATTTTTGTCTAAATTCTATTGAAAGTGGCAAAACATTACGTGAAAGTGAGTTTTATTTTCCCATGGAGCAAGCATCAATATCTCAATTAGAGAAATTGCTAACCGATCACCGAAATCTATCATCAAGCTCAAATTCACCGAACACAACTAATGCTAATACCGTTCGATTACCGAGTTATAAAGCCCTAAAAGGTATGATGCATGGTTTCATTGATCTTATCTTTGAGTATGAAGGTAAATATTATGTTTGTGATTATAAATCTAGTCATTTAGGAGACACGTTATCGGCATATCAACACGAAGATCTGCGCCTTAATATCGAGAAGAATTATTACGATTTACAATACCTTATTTACAGCCTTGCGTTACATCGTTATTTAGCTGAACAAATTAGTGATTATGATGCTGAAGTTCACTTTGGTGGTGTTTTTTATCTTTACCTACGTGGCATGAGCAATGATAAAAGCTCACGTGGTACTGGTGTTTATTATCGCAATATTACCGAACAGGAATTAAATAGTTTAGATGAGATCTTTAAAGGACAATCTACCAGTGAGATGACTCACTCAACTGAAGGTAGATGTTAATGACACAAATGTACCAAAATTTTAATCAAGTAAAACAAGCCATTGCCGACATTGAAGCCATTGACTATTTTTTCGCGAAAGAGCTGCTGTTTTCTCTTTCTGCTGAGCAACCGCTACCTCAGGCTGAAGAGCAGTTTATTATGCACCTTGGCTTGGCCTTAAGTGTAAGTTTACGTAATGGCAATACCTGTTTACCTTTAGATGCTATAGCCAATAGTCATTGGGCGTATACGGTTGATGAAAATGGACAAACTGCACATGTAGGCTTTAAATTTCCAGACAAAATAGCAATGTCTAGCTTATTAACAAAACTTGATTTAACAGCAAAAGCAAACAAGCTGATAGTGCATTCGCTCGATAATATTTATATTCGCAGGTATTTTCAATTTGAATCCGAGTTAGTTGAAAGTATTCAGCAGCGCATAAATACTAAATCGTTATTCCTACCTGAGCAAATCAGTGAGATTGTCAGGCAATTATTTCCTGCGGTAGCTAGTGAGTCGCATTTAGATGATGAAAAAGAACTCGACTGGCAAAAAATAGCCGTAGCTAATGCTATTAATAAAAATTTTGCAGTTATAGCGGGTGGCCCCGGCACAGGTAAGACCTACACAGTCACTAAATTATTGGCTGCAATGCTTATGCTGCGCAACCTTACTAGCGATAAAAACGTGCAAGGCGCTAACAAATTTGATATTGCACTTGTTGCACCAACAGGCAAAGCCGCACAACGATTGTCTGAGTCTATAATAAAAGCCATTGCTGGCTTTAAAGGACTGATAGCCGATAGTGTTTTAGCGGATATGCCTACACAAGCTAGCACCATTCATCGTTTATTGGGTGTTATACCTAATAGCCCTAATTTCAAACATAATGGCGATAACTTATTAAGTTGTGATGTTTTGCTAGTTGATGAGGTGTCTATGGTTGATTTACCTATGATGACGCGCTTATTCAGGGCACTAAAACCAGAGTGCAAAATTATTTTGCTTGGTGATGCCGATCAATTACCCTCCGTTGCTGTTGGCTGTGTTTTAGCTGATATAGCTCCGCGACCACACCGTGGTTTCAGCGAGGACAATCTACATTATCTAGCTCAAATTTGCGCTATATCAGCTAAACAACTACAAAATACACTAACCCAGTGTAATACCATCACGGCAAACAATAGTGATCACTTAAGCTTGTTAGTTAAAAGTCGTCGTTTTGATGGCGAAGGTGGTATTGGCGTTTTGGCCAACCATGTCATTAAAGGTAAAGCTAATGCTAGTTGGGATTTATTAGCAGCATCGATAGTTAAAGAGGCTTCTGCAAACAGGCTTTCTACTACCGAGAAAAAACTAAATCAGCTTTCATTGGCAAGCAATAATCTTCAAGCGTGGTTAGCTCCTTTAGTGGAGAAATATTACCAAGGCCTTTCACAGTGTAACTCCATTGAACAAGCCTTTAGATTACTGGCCAAATTTCGTGTACTTTGCGTTACTCGCCAAGGTGAATTTGGTGTCGATGCGGTTAATAATTTAATAAGAGAGCAAGTAACTGGCAAGGTGTCTTCGCAACACACTCAAGGTCAAAATTTAACTTATCACGGTATGCCAATAATGATCAGTGTTAATGATTATCGTCTAGGACTGTTCAATGGCGATATCGGTCTGCTTTGGCGCACAGATGACGGACATTTAATGGCATTTTTTGAAACCGTTCAACAGGAACAGTCAGACACGCTGAGTTATAGAATGTTTCTTCCTTCACGTCTGCCTCGATATGATAGTGTATACGCCATGACTATCCATAAAACCCAGGGGAGTGAATTTGAACACGTTGCCATGGTTTTACCTAAGCAAAGTGAACATCAGTTACTTTCACGAGAACTTCTATATACAGGAATAACGCGTGCAAAACGGCATTTAACCATTGCCAGCAATAAATCTACCTGGAAATTTGCTGTCAATAGCGCCATGAAGCGACATTCTGGATTAATGCTTTGATTTATACCTATGAGGTTATTTAATGGTTCAAATTTTAATAAGCGCAAACTTTCAAGAACATGACGCTTGATTGGGATTATACTAATGGCGCTTTATCAGCGCAATTATGGAAAGGAAAGGAAAGCTAAGCTCTATGCAGTTAATTAATATCGATAAAAAACGTTACCGTCAGCACTTAAATATAGTCATTGTTGGTTTTATAATCACATTACTCGCTTTGTCTTTAGGCATTGGTCAACTGTTAATCGCAGGCTTTGGACTAGTAGGACAAAGTAACTTTAAATATAACCTACTCGGTGTAGTGCTAGCCCTGCTTGGTTGTGCCGCTATTTTACACACGGTAAAAAAGACTATTTTTTTTACAGAAATTTATTATGTTTGGCAAATTAAACAAATACACAATTCAATCTATAGAAAATTAAAAAAAATTAAAATTGCCGCCGATAATAATGAAGAACAAGCATTAATTATTTTAACTTTCTACTACCAAACTTTACAGCAAGTTTATCAATTAGATGATAATACCTTAACCATTAATACGGTTAAGAAGGAACTGCTTAAGATAGAAGAATTAATTGCTAACAAAAATTTAACGATTTGTGCTGAGCAATTTGAAATAAAGCTGTTAACTTCATATAGCTAATTTGAATCAGGCAGGACTTGCTCATGATAGGTTATGTAATATCAATCAGTATAAGAAAGTGATCTCTTAGCGAGAATTAAACGCCTTCCATTTGGAGATGCCTAGCAGTTAAATTCATTTTCAATAAAAACAAAAAAACCAGCAGATATACAATTGCTGGTTTTTGTTTATTACCCTTTATCGCGCTAAGGCTAGGGTAGATTATCTCACGCGGATAATTATCTGGCTCTGAAGATGATGCGACCTTTAGATAAATCATATGGCGTCAATTCAACAGTTACTTTATCGCCAGTCAAAATACGAATATAGTTTTTGCGCATTTTACCTGAAATATGAGCAGTAACCACGTGGCCATTCTCTAATTCAACTCTAAACATAGTGTTAGGTAAGGTATCTAATACCGTACCTTGCATTTCAATATTTTCTTCTTTCGCCATGGGGCGCTAAACCTCTATATGTTGTGCAAACAAGTCAAAATTTCAACTAAAATTGTTATAAATTGAGACCGATAAAAAAAGCTGCGCGAATGATGCCTAATTGCGCAGCTAAAGTAAAGCTTTGCGGTGTTTTATTTCTTATATAGCAGCATCTATGTAAGCGATTACGGGTTGCGCTACTTTTTTTGAACCCGTAACCATTGTTGATTAAAAAACTTTTCATAAGGGAAGTAACGGTTTTTGTAATTCATCTTTTTGCAGCCATCGACTTGGTAGCCTAGATATAAGTAAGGTAACTCACGTTGTTTGCAAATGTTAATTTGACTGAGAATTGAAAATACTCCCAAGCCACGAGATTTAAAATCAGGATGATAAAAAGTGTATACCGCTGATAAACCATTAATAAGTTGATCGGTAACCGCAACGCAAACAAGTAGTTTATGACCATTAATTTCAAGCCAGGTTTCAATAAATAATTGCTGAGTCAACTTACTGGAGAGAAAAGTTCTAAATTGTTGATAGTTCGCTGGGTACATACTGCCATCTTGATGACAAGTATTAATATAGTGCTCATAAAGCGGGTAGTAGCTGTCTTTTAACTCGGATGAGGTAACGAAGTCTAAAGAAGCGTTTCGTTTTAAGGAACGTTTTTGGCTTTTCGATGGTTGGAATTCATCAACGATAACTCTAATTGACTGACAAGCGTTGCAACTCGGGCAATGAGGACGGTAAGATTGGTCACCGCTACGTCTGAAACCTTCCATCATAAGCAAACTATAGCTATGATTATTTTGCAAGCGTTCATCAACAGCAATTAATAGGCGCTCTTCTTGATCAGCTAAATAACTGCAAGGAAATACTTTGGTAATGCCCACTTTATAACTGCTATCGTTCATATTACTACTTTTCAATATGTTGTAATGCTATAGCGCTAATTGTCGGGGGAGCCAAAAACTAGCAGCTACTTCTTTATTTATAGCAGTTTGTTTGATTTTGATAAACTTATCACGGGATATTTCAGTCGCGCCCATGTCAGCTAAAAATGGGTTAAGTAGCTGACAATCAATAAAATCACTACCTAGAGACTGTAATAAATCAGCTAAAGCGATCAATGCCAATTTAGATGCATTGGCTTGTGTGTAAAACATTGATTCACCGGAAAAGAAGCCATTGATAGCAACGCCATATAAGCCACCGACAAGTTGTTTACTTGGTGTAGCTAGCGTATCAATATTAATGTCTTGCCAAACTTCAATGGAATGAGCGTGTCCTAGTTGATGTAATTTTATATATGCATTCTGCATATCTTGCAGTATCCAGGTTTCTTCATTTCGAAAAGGTGCGTTAGCGCATAACTTGATCACTTGTTCAAAATCAGTATTCACCGTTACTGTGAATGAGGATTTTCTGATGGCCTTACGCAAAGTCCGATTAATACGCAAGTCTGTTAAGTTTATAATGGCTCTGGGGTCCGGAGACCACCACATAATCGGATCGTCTTCGCTAAACCAGGGAAAGATACCTTGTTGATATGCTTTGATTAAACGTGGTGGTGATAAATCGCCACCTAAGGCTAAAAGACCATTTGGCTCAGTAAGCGCACAGTGAAGCGGCGGGAAAGCCAAATGGTTATCATCAAGTTGATAAAGCACTTGTTTGTAGCTAAACCTATTTAGCGTCTAAATAGCGTTCAGCATCTAAAGCAGCCATACAACCAGCACCGGCAGAAGTAACAGCCTGACGGTAGATATGATCTGCCACATCACCAGCAGCAAACACACCTTCAACACTGGTTTGAGTGGCATTTCCTTGAGTGCCACTTTCTATGGTTAAATAACCATTTTTCATCGCTAATTGATCAGCAAAAATATCAGTATTTGGTTTATGACCTATAGCAATAAATACGCCTGCTACCTCGATTATTTCTGTAGCATCTGACTTAGTATCTTTTATACGTAGGCTAGTAACCCCCATATTATCGCCTAATACCTCATCTAAGGTGCGATCGGTATGCAGAATAATATTACCGTTTTTGATTTTTTCATACAAACGGTCGGTTAATATCTTTTCTGAACGAAAAGTATCACGACGGTGTACTAAATGAACTTCACTGGCAATATTTGATAAATATAATGCTTCTTCAACGGCGGTATTTCCACCGCCTACAACAGCTACTTTTTGGTTTTTATAAAAGAAACCATCACAAGTTGCACAAGCCGAAACACCGCGCCCCATGAACGCTTCTTCAGAAGGTAAACCAAGATATTGAGCTGATGCGCCAGTACAAATAATAAGCGCATCACAAGTATAGGTACCGTTGTCACCTGTTAATGAGAAAGGGCGTTTTGAAAAATCTACATTGTTAATATGATCAAAAACAATTTCTGTATCAAATTTTTCAGCATGCTTTTGCATACGATCCATTAATGCTGGACCGGTAAGATCATCGGCATCACCCGGCCAATTTTCAACATCTGTGGTTGTTGTTAATTGACCACCTTGTTGCATGCCAGTGATCATTACTGGTTTTAAATTAGCACGCGCTGCATATACAGCAGCAGTATAACCTGCAGGCCCTGAGCCTAAGATAAGTAGTGGGCAATGTCTAACGTCGCTCATGAAAGAGTTCTCCAGAATCTGTGTTTGGTAAATTATAATATGTAGTTAATAACTATATTAACTTTAATGATTGGGATGATAAGTAAATAAAGCAAGGGGGTAAATAACTTGTTTGTTATATGGTAAACAAAAAAAAGAGCGCTTTTTGCTAAAGTGTAAGCAAAAGTGCGCTCTTTGTTGCACAGTTTATATTGTGCTTGTGAAGATTTAACCGATTATTATAAGTTTAAAGCTGTTTTCGCATCGACAAACTCATAACCTAATACATCAGCTACAGGCTTGTAGGTAATTTTTCCAGCCGCTACATTTAAGCCTGCGAGTAAATGTTCATCATCTAATAAAGCTTGCTTAGCACCTTTATTTGCGATGGTAACTGCAAACGGCAAAGTAGCATTAGTTAACGCCATTGTTGATGTACGCGCAACACCACCTGGCATGTTGGCTACACAATAATGCACTACATCATCAATAACATAAGTAGGATCTTGATGGGTTGTTGCTTTAGACGTTTCGAAACAACCACCTTGGTCAATAGCAACATCAACTACCACAGCACCTTTTTTCATTAACTTGATGTGTTGTTTTGTTACTAATTTAGGCGCTGCAGCACCTGGTATTAATACAGCACCAATGACTAAATCAGCTTCACCAATTAACTGATCCATTGCGTCAGCCGTCGAATAAACTGTTTTTAAACGACCATCAAACTCAGTATCTAATTGACGTAAACGCGGTAGTGAACGATCTAGGATAGTCACGTCAGCGCCCATACCCACAGCCATACGAGCAGCTTGAGTACCTACAACGCCACCACCCACTATTAATACTTTAGCTGGAGCAACACCTGGAACACCACCGAGTAGTGCTCCTAAACCACCTTGCGCCTTTTCTAGTGCATGAGCACCTGCTTGTATAGACATACGGCCGGCAACTTCAGACATTGGCGCTAATAATGGTAAACCACCGGTAGCAGACGTTACCGTTTCATAGGCAATACACGTAGCTCCTGAAGCAACTAGCAATTCTGTTTGCTGTGGATCAGGTGCCAAATGTAAATAAGTGAAAAGTATTTGACCCGCTCGAAGCATCTTACATTCAACAGGTTGTGGCTCTTTTACTTTTATAATCATCTCAGCAGTAGCGAATATTTCTGCAGCGCTACCGATAATGCTAGCGCCTGCGCTAATATATTGTTCATTGTCGAAACCAATAGAAGCACCACCATTATTTTCTACAATAACTTCATGGCCATTAACAACTAGCTCTTTAACGCCAGCAGGGGTTAATCCAATACGGTATTCGTGGTTTTTAATTTCTTTAGGTACACCAATAATCATAATACGCTCTCTTAATTTTGACTTACTGTAATATTTAGTGCCGCTTCAAGTAGAAGTTGCTTTGTTTTATATACGACTAGTATAGGTATGATTGGCTAGAATAACCTATCGTAATTTATTCAGTGGCGATATATAATGCTAAAAATACACAAAAAAATAGTGGGATATATCGATGGATTCAACTTCAATAAAAAAAATAGATCGCATTGATAGAAACATACTGGTTGAGTTACAAAAAAATGGGCGACTTTCAAATGTTGAACTATCCAAGCGTGTTGGTTTA
The DNA here is from genome assembly GCA_913062815.1 of uncultured Colwellia sp. Classification (GTDB taxonomy): domain Bacteria; phylum Pseudomonadota; class Gammaproteobacteria; order Enterobacterales; family Alteromonadaceae; genus Colwellia. The sequence goes on from CAJXWZ010000004.1 coordinate 131,309, forward strand.
AGTCCAACTCCTTGTTTAGAACGTGTTAAGCGACTAGAAAAAGAAAAATATATAACGGGCTACCAAGCCAATTTGGACCCAGTTAAACTTCAACTTGCCTTATTGGTTTTTGTAGAGATAACACTAACAAAAACTAGCCCAGATGTTTTTGATGACTTCTCAGCAGCCGTACATGAACTTGACGTAATTCAAGAATGTCACCTCGTTTCAGGAGATTTTGACTTTCTGCTAAAAACACGGGTAAAAGATATGCTAGCTTACCGACAATTATTAGGTGATACCTTATTGAGACTCCCTGCGGTTAGTGAAAGTAGAACTTATGTGGTAATGGATGAAATAAAATCCAGTAATATATTACCAATTAAGCGATAATTTGTTATTTTATCTTTATAAGATCATCTTCATTAAAAATGAATAATTTTTCTGGAATTTTAATTGTCTGCAGAACTTGTGAAACAAACTGACGAAACGTATCGTGAATCTATGAATACTGAGCCTGATGAAACTTCGCTAAAACAGTTGAGTGGCGTACAGCGACTACTAGAGACTGGTTTACTCTTTTTTAGTGTCTTTGCTATGTTCTTAATGCTGGCACTATTTAGTTTCGATGCTGCTGATCCTGGTTGGGCACAAACGGGCTATCAAACGCCTGTCAGAAATCTTGGCGGAGCAGTAGGTGCTTATCTTTCAGATCTATTGCTTAACCTTTTTGGATTTATTGCCTACACCTTACCTTTCGTTGTCGCTATTATTGGTTGGTTACTTTTTCAAAAATTTCATCAGTTGATGCAACTTGATTATCTAACTTTAGGCTTGAAGCTAATTGGTTTTATTATTTTTTATCTTGGTATAACGTCTTTAGCTAGCATGAATTTTGATGATTTATTTTATTTCTCCGCTGGTGGTATTTTAGGTGATGTATTAAGTAAAACCTTTTTGCCTTATTTTTCATTTGTTGGCAGTACGCTAATATTCTTGATGTTTAGCTGTGCAGGTTTTGTGTTATTAACCGGTTTTTCGTGGCTCAATTTTATTGATAATGTTGGCCGTTATACCATCGGCTTTGTTGTGTTGTTGCAGCGGTCACCTAGTTTTATAAAAGAGAAGTTCGGTGTTGAACCAGTACAGGAAAAAGAGGGGACATCTGCTGAAGAACTGAGTATTAGTGATAATACAAACCTAGAGGGAGTAAGTGAAAAGCCGACAGAAGCCGCACCCATCAAGAAAAAAATAACGATACCATTCCTGAATAAGAATACTGAACAGGAAAAAGCACATGCAGATGAACCATTTGTTGATATTAACGAATTAATGGGCGGTCCACTTGAAATTAACGTGCAAGAGCATGTTAGTGATGCTGAAATAACTGCCGCTTTCGCAGACGTTGAGAAAGTAGTTGTCGCTGACGATAAAACACAGCGAAGTGAATTAACGACTAGCTCAGATACCAGCCAAGTTAATTTAGTCCCTAATGATGAAAAGTTTGATGGTATGCCATCAATAGATTTACTGGATAGGGCAGACAAAGCACAGAACCCAATTAATCAAGAAGAGTTAGAACAGGTTAGCCGTTTAGTTGAAGCGAAATTACTTGATTTTAAAGTACAAGCACAAGTGGTAGCGGTATACCCTGGCCCAGTTATTACACGTTTTGAGCTGGATTTAGCACCGGGTATGAAAGTCAGTAAAATTAGCTCTTTATCAAAGGATTTAGCACGTGCTTTATCCGCTATTAGTGTACGCGTTGTCGAGGTAATTCCAGGGAAGTCGGTAATTGGTCTAGAGCTTCCTAACAAACATAGAGAGATAGTAAGATTAAGCGAAGTTATCTCTTGTCCTGAATTTGAAGAAGCAAGCTCAGCATTAACTATGGTTTTAGGCAAAGACATTGCTGGTGAGCCTGTGGTGGTTGATTTAGCTAAAATGCCGCACTTACTTGTGGCCGGTACTACCGGCTCTGGTAAGTCAGTTGGTGTGAACACCATGATTGTTAGTTTGCTGTATAAGTCGACCCCTGAAGATGTGCGCTTGATAATGATTGACCCCAAAATGCTTGAGTTAAGTGTTTATGAAGGTATTCCACATTTACTTGCCGAAGTCGTGACTGATATGAAAGATGCTGCCAATGCATTACGCTGGTGTGTTGGTGAAATGGAGCGTCGTTATAAACTGATGTCGGCTTTAGGCGTTAGAAACTTAAAAGGTTATAACAAAAAGATATTAAGTGCTATTGAAGCAGGGGAGCCTATCATCGACCCATTATGGCAGCCTAGTGATGGCTTAGATCAAACGCCACCAATGCTTGAAAAACTACCTAGCATTGTGGTCATTGTTGATGAATTTGCCGATATGATGATGATTGTCGGTAAAAAAGTTGAAGAACTTATTGCTCGTATAGCACAAAAAGCGCGTGCTGCTGGTATACACCTTGTATTAGCAACTCAACGACCTTCAGTTGATGTTATTACCGGTTTGATTAAAGCAAACATTCCAACCCGTATGGCATTTCAAGTATCTTCAGGCTTAAATTCACGTACTATTTTGGATCAACAAGGGGCAGAGCAGTTATTAGGCATGGGTGATATGTTGTATTTGCCACCGGGGACTGGTGTACCAACAAGGGTACATGGTGCCTTTATTGATGATCATGAAGTACATGCCGTTGTTAAAGATTGGAAATTGCGCGGAGAGCCTGATTATATCGAAGAAATATTAGCAGGTGGTAGCGATCCTGATATGCTCTTACCTGGTGAACAAGCCGAAGGTAGCGCAGAAGAAGAGTTAGACGCACTTTATGATGAAGCCGTTAATTTTGTTACAGAAAAACGACGTGTTTCTATATCGAGTATTCAAAGACAGTTTAGAATTGGTTACAACCGCTCTGCTAGAATCGTTGAGCAGATGGAAATACAGGGCGTTGTTTCTACGGCGGGAACCAATGGTTCTCGTGATGTATTGGCGCCACCTCCAATTAGAGATTAATAACAATGGAATTATTATTCCAATAAATAAGAAAGATTAATAATAATGAATGTTAAAAAGTTCCCCATACTAGCTTTAGCCGTTTCACTCAGTTTTTCAACCATTGGTTTTGCGAGTAACCATGATGTTTCAAACACTAATGAAAGGCCTTTAGAGCATTTAGCAACAAAGCAGACAGCCAAATCGATATTAATGGCAAAACTTGTCAGCCTTGAACATTTTAGTGCTAATTTTTCTCAACAAGTCATTACCGATACCGGGGAATTATTGGAGCAAAGCGCTGGAAAGCTAGTCATTAGTAAACCTAATTTAGCCAATTGGCATACCAGTGAACCCGATGAACTTGCCATAGTGTCTGATGGTAAAGATGTTTGGTTTTATAATCCGTGGATTGAGCAAGTAAGTGTCTATTCGTTAAGCGCAGCTATCGCCAAAACACCGATACTGTTATTAACTAGCCGTGATGAAGCATTATGGCAAGATTATCATGTGTCTGTTAATAGAGCTGATAATAATGCAAGCTTTACTATAAAATCATTAGACATAAATAGCCAAATTAAGAGTCTGACTTTAGTATTTGACAGTAAAGATAAAACAGATCAATTAAAAACCTTTTCATTTTTAGATGCTACCGGCCAGACAAGTAACATCACGCTGACAAACTTTGACTCACAAAGTAAACCAGTGGCTAGTTTATTTAAATTTGACGTGCCAGACGGTGTTCAAATTGATGATCAACGTATAAATTAGTTGGTTTTGGAATATTAGTGAATAAAGATCAGCACCAAAGTAGTCTATTTAGTTCAACAGATGAACATGACACGCAAGCCAATGCCTTGTTATCAGGCTCTATACCTTTAGCGGCGAGAATGCGGCCTAAAAGTCTAGGTGATTATATTGGTCAACAACATATCCTAGGTCTAAATTCTCCACTCAAACAAGCAATTAAAGAGGGACACTGTCACTCTTTAATCTTTTGGGGACCACCAGGTAGCGGCAAAACAACTTTAGCTGAAATTATTGCTAAGCATGCCAAAGCTTCTGTTATACGGTTATCAGCAGTCACCTCGGGTATAAAAGATATACGTTTAGCGATTGAACAAGCGAAAAATAGGGCAACTGAATCAGCTACGGTGCTTTTTGTTGATGAAGTTCATCGCTTTAATAAATCGCAACAAGACGCTTTTTTACCTTTTATCGAAGATGGCACTATAATTTTTATTGGTGCAACTACAGAAAACCCTGCCTTTGAATTAAATCAAGCGATATTATCTCGGGCACGTGTTTACACATTGAAAAAATTAAACAATGACGAACTAGCGTTAGTGCTTAGTCGCGCACTATCGTTAGTGAATAAACAAGATGATGCGGTAATATCGCTCAATGCGGACGCAAGGCAAAGTTTATTAAATCGAAGTGACGGTGATGCTAGACGACTACTGAATTTGTTAGAAAACTGTCTTGACAGTCAAACTTACAAAAAATTAGCTAATGGCAAAACTAAAGCTATCACTGTCGAATTAATTGCTCAGGTTGCGGGGAGTAAAATAGCGCTTTATGATAAAGGCGGCGATGCCTTTTACGATTTAATTAGTGCTTTTCATAAATCAGTTCGTGGCTCTGACCCTGATGCGGCACTTTACTGGTATGCAAGGATTTTAACCGGTGGCGGTGATGCCTTATATGTAGCACGAAGGTTGTTAGCGATTGCGAGTGAAGATATAGGAAATGCCGATCCTCGAGCCATGCAATTGGCCATTAATGCATGGGATACTTTTCACCGTGTTGGTCCAAGTGAAGGGGAGCGTGCTATAGCTCAAGCGACCGTTTATATGGCACTAGCGCCCAAAAGCAATGCGGTATATTTAGCCTTTAATCAAGCAAAAGTCTTAGCAGAGCAAACGTCAAGTCTTGATGTGCCAGACCATTTGAAAAATGCTACCAGTAAAATCACTCAGGATTTAGGCCATGGTGAAAGTTATCGTTATGCTCATAATGAAGTCAATGCCTTTGCTAGTGGCGAAAATTACTTTCCGCAAGCGCTAGCACAATCTTTAAGCTTTGATACTGAATTTTATCAACCTAGTGATCGTGGCTTGGAAAAGCAATTACAAGAAAAATTAAATTATTTGAAACAATTAAACCAAAATAGTAGTGAGCAACGTTATGACTAACGCTATAAGCAATTTTACTTTATATACTTTTATTGCTCTTGGTGGTGCATGTGGCGCCAGTTTACGCTTTTATATTTCTCAATTAGTGTTAAATTGGCTTGGAAAAGGGTTCCCTTTTGCGACATTGATGGTTAATATCACCGGCTCATTTGTTATGGGTTTGTTATATCAACTAATAGAGCAGGAAATTTTAGAAATTAATGTGCATAGAACGTTAATAGGTATTGGCTTTTTAGGTGCCTTTACTACTTTTTCCACATTTTCATTAGACTCTGTGTTATTAATCCAACAAGGTTATTTGCTTAAGGCTGCAATTAATATTTTATTAAATGTATCGCTATGTATAGCTGCTGCCACTTTGGGACTATATTTAGTTTCAGCATTAGTAAAATAACAAAACATTTTCTTTAAATTTAACTAGCAAAAACGTGAATAATTATGCTTGATGCAAAACTACTAAGAACAGATTTAGACAATATTGCTACCCAATTAGCAAAGCGTGGCTTCACCCTTGATATCGTAGCGTTAAATACGTTAGAAGCACAACGTAAAGCGATCCAGGTAAAAACTCAAGAACTACAAAATGAACGCAACACCCGTTCAAAGTCCATTGGTCAAGCAAAAGCACGTGGTGAAGACATTGCACCATTATTAGCAGCCGTTAGCCAGTTGGGTAGCGATTTAGATGAAGCTAAAGCTGAGCAGGATCAAGTCCTTGCTAAAATTAATGATATTGCCAGTGCCATTCCAAACTTACTAGATGACTCTGTGCCTGTAGGTCAAGACGAAGACGAAAATGTAGAAGTTAGGCGTTGGGGCACACCTAGAGCATTTGATTTTGAAGTGAAAGATCATGTCGATTTAGGTTTAGCTATAGATAAAGGTTTAGATTTTGAAAGTGGCGCTAAAATAGCCGGTACTCGTTTTGCCGTTATGCGCGGTAAAATTGCCAAATTACATCGGGCATTAGCCCAGTTTATGCTTGATATACATACTGAAGAACATGGCTATGACGAAATGTATGTACCTTATTTAGTAAATGCTAGTTCTTTGTATGGCACTGGCCAATTACCTAAATTTGGTGAAGATTTATTCCATACGGATTTATCGGGTAAAAATTTCTCACTCATTCCAACATCTGAAGTACCACTTACCAATATGTACCGAGATGAAATTGTTGATGAAGAAGATTTGCCGATAAAAATGACTGCTCACACGCCATGTTTTAGAAGCGAAGCTGGCTCAGGTGGTCGTGATATACGTGGATTAATTCGTCAACATCAATTTGATAAAGTTGAAATGGTTCAGTTAGTGAAACCAGAAAGTTCATTTGACGCGCTTGACGAACTAACAGGTCACGCGGAAACAATTTTAGAAAAACTTGAATTACCTTATCGTACCATGGTGCTTTGTAGTGGTGATGTCGGCTTTAGTGCTACTAAAACCTTTGATTTAGAAGTGTGGTTACCAGCACAAAATACTTATCGAGAAATTTCTTCTTGTTCAAATATGGGGGCTTTTCAAGCCAGACGTATGCAAGCGCGTTTTAGAAATAGTGAGACCAACAAGCCAGAGTTATTACATACGTTAAATGGCTCGGGGTTAGCAGTAGGGCGTACCTTAGTGGCAATTTTAGAAAACTACCAGCAAGCAAACGGCAGTATTAATATTCCTACAGCATTGCAACCCTATATGAAAGGCTTAACGAACATAAGTTAATCCATTTTTAGTACATATTAAAAGCTGTTAGTAAACTAACAGCTTTTTTTTTGTGCTTTAATCTAGTTTCGATTTCTTTTTGTAATATATTAGCGATGATCGGGTCTAATTATTATTACTATTGTTTTTAGCGTATAAAGGGAAACTCCAATTGATATCGATACTTCGTAGCTTTGCCATTCAAGCCTTTCTTTTTATAGCTGTTTTTCAGGGGATATCAATACTAAGAGAGACCAGTATGCTGTCGACAGAAAGTCAGCTAAGCCTCGATAATCAACTAGCTTTTAATCAAGTTGCCACTATTATGGGGGACACTATTTCATTAAATGCTCAAGATAAGAAAACAGTTATCTACTTTTTTGCGCCTTGGTGTCAAGTTTGTCATGTCAGTATCGGTAATTTGCAATCATTATACGAAAAAAATGAACAACTTGATGTTATCGCTGTTGCCTTAGATTTTAACAATAGTGATGAAGTCATGGAATTTACCAAACAACACCAACTAACCTTTCCCATTGCGCTAGGCAACGAAAAGATTAAACAAGCTTTTTCTATTTCAGCCTACCCAAGTTATTATGTTTTAAGTGAAGAAAATACCATTATTACTAAATCTATGGGGTATTCTTCTGAGCTAGGTCTTTATCTAAGATCTTTGTAGTGATCTTGATTATGTTTGTGTACACTGTGCCTTTCATACTTTAATCTATGCCTTATAGTTACTGGGTATAGTACGAAAAGGCAAATTATTTATGCAAATATCTGATAACTTCGACAGCGGTAATATACGTGTTATTGAAGCAAATGACGCAAGTAACATTCAATTAGAAATTAAACATGACAATCAGTCTGAATTTTACCAATGGTTTCACTTCAAATTGCAAACAGATGCTCAGCAAGAAAATGATCGACAAGAGCATGTGATTCACCTAACTAATGCGGGCAAGGCGGCATATGTTGAAGGTTGGGAAGATTATCATGCCGTTGCTTCTTATGATCGTGAACATTGGTTTCGAGTACCCACTACCTATGATGGTGAAAAATTAACCATCACTTTAACACCCGAATATGATTCGGTTTATTTTGCCTATTTCTCTCCGTACAGCTTTGAGCGCCATCAAGATCTACTTCATAATGCTCAAATGCATTTAGATTGCCAATTGCAAGTGTTAGGGCAGACACTCGATGGGCGTGATATGAGTCTATTAAAAGTGGGTGAAGAAGGTGAAAACAAAAAAATCATTTGGATAACCGCTCGCCAACACCCCGGTGAAACCATGGCCGAATGGTTTGTCGAAGGTTTACTTGATAGATTACTTGATGAAGATGATGGCGTTGCCCGTGCATTATTAAATAAAGCAGTATTTTACATAGTGCCTAACATGAATCCAGATGGCAGTGTTCGAGGACACCTTCGCACTAACGCGGTTGGTGCTAACTTAAACCGTGAATGGTTAGAGCCAACTATGGAACGCAGTCCAGAAGTTTATCTCGTGAGGGAAAAAATGTTTGAGACCGGCGTAGATATGTTTTTAGATGTTCATGGTGATGAAGCGCTGCCAGTAAACTTTGTTGCTGGCTGTGAAGGTGTTGTTAATTATGACGAACGTCATAAAGCGCTTGAAGATAAATTTAAGACAATATTACTTTCAATAACACCTGAGTTTCAAGATGATCGTGGATACGATAAAGATGAACCAGGAAAAGCTAACCCTACAGTAGGTACAAACTGGGTCGGCAATGAATTTAAATGTTTAGCCTATACAATTGAAATGCCATTTAAAGATAATGATTTATTACCTGATTACAGTATGGGTTGGTCTGATATACGTAGTAGTCTATTAGGTCGTGATTTCCTAGCCGGTGTATATCATATGGTTGATGACTTAAGATAAACTTGGCATCAGCTATTTTCCTTTTATAAATACTCATTTATAAAGTTCAATTAGGCTGTAGGTGAAAAAATAGGACAGTGTTTTATAGAGAATGCCGGTTTGGTAATTTTTAATAATCCACTTCCTATTCCATCTGTATTGTCTAATCAACTACATACGTGTAGGCTGTCCTACAAAAAATTATAACAATAAAGTTTCAGGAGTATTAAGTGCAAGAATTAGTCAATACCATCAATGGTTATATCTGGAGTAGCGCGCTGATCTATTTGTGTTTGGGCGCAGGATTATTTTTCACCGTGGTAACCCGATTCGTACAAGTTCGTCAATTTTCAGAAATGTGGCGTTTATTAGTATCAGGTAAAAGCTCGGAGCAGGGGATTTCATCATTTCAAGCTCTTGCCGTATCCCTTTCTGGCAGAGTAGGCGCAGGTAATATCGCGGGTGTTGCCGCTGCCATTGGTTTTGGTGGTCCTGGCGCTGTTTTCTGGATGTGGGTAGTCGCTTTTTTTGGAGCAGCCACCGCCTATATAGAATCTGCAAATGCGCAAATATATAAAGAAGAGCATGATGGTAAATACCATGGTGGGCCAGCTTATTATATTGAAAAAGCTATGGGACAAAAATGGTACGCCTGGACGTTTGCTATAGCAACAATTGTTGCCACAGGTATCTTATTACCTACAGTACAATCTAATACCATTGGTACTGCCGTAGAGCAAGTGTTCTCTGATAGCGGCAGCATTGAAACATTCCTTGGTGTGATTAGTTATGCCAAACTTTATACTGCAACAGGCATTGTCATTTTATTAGGCTTTATCATCTTTGGTGGTATTAAGCGTATTGCTCAGTTCACCCAAGTGGTGGTGCCATTTATGGCGCTAGCGTATATCTTAATATCACTTATTATCATTGCCTTGAATATATCAATGTTACCTACGGCTTTTATGATGATAATTGGTGATGCATTTACACCAATGGCAGGGTTTGGCGCAGCAATTGGTTGGGGTGTTAAACGTGGCGTCTATTCTAATGAAGCGGGCCAAGGTACTGGTCCACATGCTGCAGCTGCAGCTGAAGTAGAACATCCGGCTCAACAAGGGTTAGTACAAGCATTTTCCGTGTATATTGATACCTTATTTGTTTGTTCTGCAACCGCTTTTATGATCATCATTACTGGCACATATAATGTTCACGGTTTAGGTGATGCATTTATTATTCAAAACGTAGCCAGTGATATTGCAGCTAATGGTCCACAGTTTACTCAATTAGCCGTAGAAAGTGTTTTTACTGGGGTTGGTAAACCTTTTGTTGCTCTAGCATTGTTTTTCTTTGCTTTCACAACCATTCTGGCTTATTACTTTATCGCCGAAAACAACATTTATTATATTAAAAGAACCTTTAAGCTTCCAGGTGCAGTGTTCATTTTGAAAGCGGTTATTTTGTCTGCTACTTTTTATGGCACGATTAAAGCTGCTAATATTGCCTGGGGCATGGGTGATATTGGTGTTGGTTTAATGGCTTGGTTAAATATTGTAGGTATTATTATTATTTTCTTTATGTCTAAACCTGCCATAAAGGCACTAGAAGATTATGAAGCACAACAGCGTGCAGGTGTTAAAGAATACAGTTTTGATCCGCAAAAATTAGGTATTCAAGGTGCTACTTTTTGGGAAGATAGGATCGCGAAAAATAAAAATAATAGCGATAATATGTCTTAGCGCAATTTAAGTTAAATAATAATTTAAAAAACGTCCTGAAGGACGTTTTTTTTTGTCTGAAAAAAGGTAGAATATTTATTACTAATAGTATTAAAGAAGTTTAGCTCAATGGCAGTAATTAATTGTCCAAATTGCAAAAAGAAAATATCTGATAAAGCAAAAGAATGCAGCCATTGTGGCTTGTCTTTACAAGCATTAGATAGTGATAAAATGGCTAATTTAAGTCAGGTCAACCGAATTAATCAAGGCCAACGTTTATTAAATTACTCCTTTATTGCCATGCTATTATTTTGTGGAGGATTTTTATTCATGTTTTGGGATACTGTAGAGCAGGGATCTTGGCAACATACCTTAGCCATGGTTGCTACGGTCATTGGTTTTATTATGTATATTATTATTCGCATTAAATTACTGTTCTTTAAGCGTCAGAAATAGGGTCGTTATGAATTTAGCAAACACCATTGAGAATATGCCACAAGCAATGTACTTAAGATTGAAATGTGCAGCAGAAACCGGCAAGTGGCCAGAAGGAACATCGGTTGATAAAGCTCAACGTGACACAGCATTACAATTAATAATGGCTTACCAATCAAGACATCTTGATAGTGATGAAATGTTGAGTATTGATCGTTCCGGTCAAGTCGTTCATAAAAATAAACGACAATTAAAAGATGCCTTTACTAGTTCAGCAAAAAATAAACCCATTAGTACATGTTCGAAACCGTCTACTGACGACAGTCATTCAAGTAGTGATATTGCACACTTTACCAATTTGTAATTTTCACCCTTAAAACTCCATTAAATAACTAATAGAAAATACTCATGATCTTCAATCTGTTTAAAAGTAAAAATAATTGGCAACATAAAGATATTAATGTACGTATTGCGGCGATAAATGAAGAGCTAGCTGTTGATAACGCGGCTCAAAAAGCTATCTTATTAACGCTTTTAAACAATGATCCGAGCGAACTAGTTCGTCGAGCTGTGTTGTTAAAGTTTAACAATTTTGAACAATATTATGCTGCGAGTATGGTAAATGAATTGCAAGCTATACAAGATTTTGCTTTGTTGCAGGTTAAAGGCATTTTAACTGATCAACACGAATTCAAACTAAGCTTCAATCTAAAGGAGCAGTTTTTAACTAGTCACAAGCATGATACGTCGTTAAGTTCATCGTTATTGAATTATTGGCTAGAACATGAAACAGAATCGCAAATGATTATTTTGTTATTTAACGTATTGATAACAAAAAAGAAAAACACAAGTCAGTTTTTACAGCAAGTATTTTCAAACAAACAAAAAGAAGAAATTCAAAAGCAACTACTATCACTTGAACTTGATGAATTAAACGAAATAGCGCTGTTACACAAACTTGAGAAAAAATCTGTAAATGACTCAGTTAAACAGCTTATTAATAGCAAGTTAACGCTTTTATCTGAACAAGCAGAAAAACCAAAAAGAGCTTTCAAACAATCCCAATTATTACTTTCCAAGTTATTAGCTTTGAAAGATACCCTAGATTTCGAATCGTATTTGAACAAGAAGACATTATTATTAGCTGAGTGGGATAGTAATTCGTCAAGTTTGGATTGTTTAACGGAAGAAGAGCGGCTAACACTGCTGACTAAATTTGATAAAATTATTGCACAGCTAAAGCAAATGTTTGCCCAGAAAGCTGAAACGCATCAACAAGCCATAATCGCACAACAATTATTGGCTGAAAAAGCAAAAGCAACAAATGATCTAAATGAGGCTATATTGTCCTTTAACCAAAAGATCATTAATGCAGTTTTTGAGAGTGACAGTAGTGATGCAGAGCTATTGACTCAACAAAACTTAACTGAGCAATTACAGCAACTCAATGAACTATTAGAAAATAGCGTACTTAATCAAAATGAAAGAGCAGCCTTTTACGTTCAAATAAGTCAAATTGAAAAACGCTTAACTCAACTGCCTGAAATTGCAGAGTCTGTAAGCGAAGCAACATACCTTATTTCTAATATTTCACAGCTTTCACTACCTCAAACGCTGGTAGAATTAAACGACCGCCAGCAAACTTATGTTGATTGGTTAACTAAATGGAAAGCGGTAGATAAGAAAGCTTGTGGTGTATTACCTGAGTCCATTAATGATGCGCATAAAGAAATCAAGCAACTATGGCAAAAAGGTTTAACCCCTTTACAGCAAGAACAAAAAGCCTTATTTAACCAAACTAAGAAAAAATTAGCAGATTTAAAGCGTTTACTTGCTAGTGGTAAATATAAAGTCTGCTTTGGTTTGTTTAAAGGTGTTAATCAAGGGATTGAGTTATTGTCAGTATCACAAAAACATCAATTACAACGAGACTATGATAATGCTAGTGAGAAAATGTCGGAGATCAGTGATTGGGAACATTACATTGCCACACCGCGTAAACAAGCATTACTTACAGAAATCAATGAGCTGGTAACCAATCCTGTCGATAATCCAAATGATCAAGCAGATAAAGTTAAGCAATTTAGGAAAATATGGAATACTTTAGGTCATGCGGAAGAAGGGTTAGATAAGGACTTAAATGATCAGTTCAACCTCGCTTGTGAACAGGCTTTTGCTCCGTGTCGTTTGTTTTATGGTGAGCAAGAAAAGCTTAGGGCTCAACATTTAATTATTCGCCAGCAGGTAATCGACCAAGCAGCAAAACTTTCAGCGTCAGTATCGGCCACTAGCATTGATAAACAGGCAATTGATTTCAAACTGCTAGAAGGAAAATTAAATAAGATTCACCAACGTTGGCAACAAGCTGGTGAAGTAGCACGTTCTGAATACCAAAAGCTATTTAAACAATATAAAAACAATATTGAGCCAATAAAGATATTAATCAAAAGCTTTCACGATGACAATACGGTGCAAAAGCAAGCACTCATAGTAAAAGCTGAACAACAATTAGCTACTGAAGATATTTATCAAGCAATCGAAATTATCAAGGGTTTACAGCGAGCATGGCGAGAAATAGGTTTTGCCGGTTCGAGCCAAGAATCTAAATTATGGCAAAAGTTTCGAAATATTAATGATCAGGTTTTCGCCAAACGAGAACAATTTAAATCAGCACAACAAGCTGAACTTGAGCAAATATCAGCTGATTTTGATAAGCAACTGCTGGAAATAAAGACAAGTATTAAAGATATTGATAATAGTGACTCAGCTCCATTACTTGATGCAAAACAAAAGGCAGAATCATTATTAGAATTAGTGCATGCTTGTAAGCCAGCTTTAAAACCTATAATCAGATCAATTGATCTTTTTATTAAAGAGTTAAAGAAATCAATTGACGATGTTGCTGTAAATATTGAACGTAAAAACTGGCATAGCCTTTTTATGCTACTTAAAAAAATTGCGAGTCGTGGAAATACTGTTGCTACTGAAAATATATTAAGCAACCAGGAATATAATGAGCTGACAAATTTTTGGCAAAAACGCATAGTAGAACAACTTGAAGTGTCAACTAGTGTAGCGTCAGATGCGCGAAATATTAAAACCTTAGAAATTGAAATTTTGGCAAAAGTAGACTCACCTGCAGAGTTTGCTCAACAACGGATGGCTGTGCAAGTCAGTTTAATACAAGAACAAATGCTTTCTGCTTTGGAAGTAGACTTAACGTCCGCGCTTGTTGAATGGTTAAAGCTAGGACAATTAGTAGAACATGAACTGACTTTACTTGAACGTTTACAGCTTATTTATGTCAAATAGCAAGTTGAACACATTAACGCGATGTATTTTGCCTAGATAACGAAATATATTGCCTAAAAGCAAAGGAATTATATGAAATTATTTAGCTTAAATTTATTACCGGTAATGTTATTTGTATTACAGGGATGCACTTCAAGTCAGGTAAATGATGCTGCAGCGCAAATAGCCTTGGAAGCGATAACAAATACAGACATTAGTTATAGTGCAACGCAGTGTCCTCAAGTAAAGAACAACTGCGGTGCGAATGGTGATTATGTTGAGTGGACTCAAGAAGATGGCTCAGTAGCTTGTGCTTGTAATAATTAAGAGACTAATGCTTACTGGTGAGTTCGCCCCGTAGATTAATTTCCATTAAACGACATATCTCATCATAACCAATATCTTGGCTAAGTAAGTAATGTAATTTTGTCAGGGTAGCTTCTAATGTCATATCATGACCGCTAATAACACCTGCTTGGCGCAACGCATTGCCAGTGGCATATCCAGACATATCAACTGTTCCTTGGATACACTGGCTGCAATTTATTACCACTATTTTTTGCTCTTTCGCTTTAGCTAAACAGGTAAGTAAAGCAGTATCTTGCGGTGCATTTCCTACCCCGTAACTTCGCAGAATTAGCGCTTTTACTGGTTGCCTTATAACATTTTCAATAACATCACTGCTGATACCTGGATATAAGTGAACAACACCTATGGGTTGTGGTGTTATGTCTCTGACAGTGACATCTGGCTCTAATTCCACACATGATGAAACTTTACCAGCAATCACATTGATATTGATACCCGCTTCCAATAAGGGAGCCATATTAGGCGAGTCGAAAGCATTAAAACCATCGGCATACGCTTTTATTGAGCGGTTACCACGATAAAGTTTGTTATTAAAAAACAAACCTACCTCATTAATTGGGTAAGTCGCTGCTACATATATAGCATTGAGTACATTGACCTGACCATCTGAGCGTAATTGACTTAACGGAATCTGCGAGCCAGTAACTATTATCGGTTTACTTAAATTCTCAAACATAAAAGATAAAGCTGAGCTTGTATATGCCATAGTATCGGTTCCATGTAATACCACAAAGCCATCATACTCATCATAATGTACCTTTATGTCATCGGCGATACGTTGCCAATCACTCGGTGTCATATTTGAAGAATCAATTAACGGTTGATATTCATTAATGGTAAACTCTGGCATCTCATCACGATGAAACTCAGGTAGCGCGTTTATTGACTCTGTTAAGTGCCCATCCACGGGCACATACCCTTGCTCACTTTTTTTCATTCCTATAGTGCCGCCAGTATAGGCGACATATATTTTCTTTCTTATCAATGTCATATTAGTGAACACTACAAGCTAAGCAAAGTGTATACATGCCTTGAGGATCATTAAACTGATTCATTTTGTTTAATTCATTTTGTAACTGAGCAATAAATTGTGTCATTGGCTTCGCGTTTATTTTGGTTGGAGAAGATAAATCACTTTCGCTAAATAACGAAGTATTGCTGAGCATAATTGATTTGGCTTCTCCCATGAGTTTTTGCAAAAACTTATTACGTTCAGACACTTCTTTTTCAACTAACAAGGTGTCATATTTGTCTAACTTAGCTAACTCAGCGGCAGCTACAACGGCATCGGTTAAATTACCTAATTCATCAACCAGACCAAGTTCTTTGGCCTTTTTACCAGACCAAACTCTACCTTGGGCAATAGCATCAACTTCAGCTAACGTCATATTACGGTTAGTTGAAACTAAGGTGATAAAGTCTTGATAACCTTTATTAATACTCAGTTGGAATAACTCCGACATACCTTTTGTTAGTGGTTGAGTTGGTCCAAACCCTGAAATATCAGTGGTACCTACACCATCAGTATGAATACCAAGCTTGCCTAACGAATCTTCAAAAGTCATCATCATGCCAAATATACCTATTGAGCCAGTGATAGTTGAAGGTGCAGCATATATTTTATCAGCGGGTGCAGAAATCCAGTAACCGCCTGATGCAGCATAAGTGCCCATAGAAGCAATAACAGGTTTTCCTGCCGCTTTTAATAATTCAATTTCTTGTCGAATAATTTCTGATGCAAAAGCACTACCGCCAGGGCTATCTACCCTAAGAACCACGGCTTTTACCTTTTCATTTAAACGCGCTTTACGTAATAATTTTGCCGTAGAGTCACCGCCAATATTTCCTGGTTTTTGACTGCCATCTAATATTGTTCCTTTAGCAACGACTATTGCTACTTTGTTTAGCGAAGTGCCTACCGACGATTTTAATGCTCTGTTATTAGTTGAGGTGACATCTAAATAGTCTTTATAACCAATATGGCTGTAACTCGTGCCTTTTTCATTTTCACCTACCATGCTGATTAGCTCATCACGCATTTGGGCGCGTGATTTTAATTGGTCAACCCAGTTATTTTCCAATGCATAGTCGGCAAAACTACTTTTTGCTTTGGTAAATTTTTCAACAAGCGTTGTGATACTTTCATCAAAGTTCTCAATGCCAAAACCTCTTTGTTTTGCAACGTCTACTTTATACTGATGCCACAAATCATTTAACCATAGTTCATTTGCTTCTTTGGCTGCTGCAGACATATCGTCACGTAAAAATGGCTCTACCGCAGATTTGAAGGTACCAACTCTGAATATATGTTGATTAATAGCAAGTTTTTCTAAAGCAGACTTAAAATACATTTTATAGCGACCATAACCATCTAGTAGCATAAAACCCTGTGGGTTTAACC
Source organism: uncultured Colwellia sp. (assembly GCA_913062815.1). Classification (GTDB taxonomy): domain Bacteria; phylum Pseudomonadota; class Gammaproteobacteria; order Enterobacterales; family Alteromonadaceae; genus Colwellia. The sequence continues at coordinate 148,269 of CAJXWZ010000004.1, forward strand.
AAATATCATCGGCATAACTTGCAAGGTAATATTGATCTTGGCTAAATTGATCGCCTAAAGCGACAACTTTTTTACCTGAAGCTTTAAATTCAATTAAGGCCGCACCGACATCTTGTAGTTTTGTTAAACCAGCAGAGCGTAGTCCTTGAAGTTGTAATACTAATATTTGTACCCGATCATCATTTTTTGCTTTTGCAATAACATCCAGAACATTAGCTAGTAAAACTTCAGGCCTATCTTCTTTCTCTCCAAGAGCTTCAGTTAAAAAGGCATCAACAGGGCTGATTTCATGCTTTTGCTCAACAAGATCACCAACCAAATTTAATACTAACGCTGTTCTATCTGGCACTTGAATCTTGTTTGTATCACTAGTTAATACCACAATAAAACTAATAAAAAAAACAATAAAGATTACGTTCAACACAAGTGAGCGGGTTAGGGTAAATAACTTCCATATTCCTGAAAGAATACGTTTAAATAAATTTGCTAATGCATTCATAAATTTTACTAAGATCAAATATAAAGGATTGCTTTATATTACCTTAATCCGCTATTAAATTGACCAATAGATTGTAAATAAATGCGTATTTCCTATATTGATTTATAGATAGGTGATAACGTTGAAAGTAATAATGATTTGCGCGGTTCTTATACCCTAAAATATGTTACTTAATTATTGGGAACAACTACTATGACTTTATTGTTAAACACTTATCAAAGTTTTCTAAAAAGATTACCTTTCTTTGATGGTATTCCTGCGTTGTTATTACGTTTATATTTGGCCCCTATCTTTATAATGGCGGGTTACAGTAAAACACAAATGTTAAATCCCGATGTAACCGGACTTTCCTCAATTATGGCAGACCCAAACATCATTGCTTGGTTTGGTAATAATGACTGGGGTTTAGGCTTGCCATTTCCGGCACTGTTGGCGAATCTTGTTATTATAGTTGAATTTTTTGGCGGTTGGTTATTGCTTGTTGGTGCATTAACGCGTTTAATTTCGATTCCATTAATGTTTACCATGATAGTAGCGGCAACAAGTGTACATGCTGAAAATGGCTGGTTTGCTATTACTCCCACTAATCCAGATATTAGCGCAGCAAAGGTAGTAAGTTGGCTTGGTATAAAGCAAGCACAAGTTAGTTTAGATAACAGTACTCAGACAGCCAATCGTCTTGGTAAAATGCGTGAGATTTTGGCAGAAAATGGCAACACTGATTGGTTGTATGAGAAAGGAAATATTGTTGTTCTTAACAATGGTATTGAATTTTCAACTACTTACTTCATTATGTTGCTAGCATTATTTTTTATTGGAGCAGGGCGCTACACTAGCTTTGATTATTATTTAGCTAAGCGACTATTAGTAAGAGGTTAATCACTTTGAATTTATAGCTTTAACTGCAAGTGACTAAATAGCCGCGCTATTTAGTCACTTCTTATTGTTAACTTTCTTTAACTATAGCTTTTTTGACATATATTAACGTTAGTTTTGACTTTGTCATAACAAATTCTCCCCAGTGATATATGGCTAGACCTAACGTAACCAATAGGGCACCTAAAATTAAATTTTGATTAATAACTTCGTTATTTAGTACAGATCCTAAAGTTAAGGCAATGATCGGTGTAATCAGCGTGATTAAAGCAACTGTACTTGCAGTTAACCGCTGTAAAACAAAGAAATAGGCGAAAAAACCGATTAATGAACCAAACACACCTAAATAAATAGTTGCCCAAATTGAGCGCACCTGCCATTCAGTTGTATCTAGACTACCATCAAGTAAAATCCAGTTAATTATGAACAAAGGCAAAGATAAAGTTAATGCACCCACGGTTGTTGCCATTGGGTGAATTGCTAATGAAACACTTTTAACCAATACACTGCTTAAGCTAAATAGAAAGACTGCTATAAGCACAAAAACTAAGCCATAAATGCTATCGCTATTTAGCGAGAAATTATCCGCACAAACTAATGCTAAACCGATAAAAGATAACAACATGGATAATTTTTTTAAGTTTGAGATCTTAGGTTCAGCGAGTATTCTTCGAGCCAAAATTGCCGATAAAACCGGGGCTAAACCAAAGACCAGCGAAAGTACCCCTGATGGTAAATATGTAGCAGCTAAATAAGAAAAAGACATACCACCAAAAATTCCCAGCGCGGAATAACTATATAAACGTAGTGCTTTTTTATGCCATGGCAATGCTATGTTGCGAATGAAAATTATGATTGCGCCAAGTATCACCGCAATTAACATACGTAATAAAACCGCCATGGTTGGATTGATTGACTCACTGCTCCAAACGATACCCAAAGGGGTAGTTGACCAAATTAACAATACGGCTAAATAGGCAATAGATACTTGCATTTTCACTCTCCTTTTTTTATTGCGATTATTAACGGCAGTACTTTGGCGGCATTTGCTTTAAACATAAAAAAAGCCGCAAAAGATAAATTCTGCGGCTTTAATTTAATGTTAGATATCTTTAATTACTGTTTCTAACTTGAACGCTCCGCATTTAAAAGCCATAAAAGAATGACTTGATTCTGCCAACATGACGTTGTCAGAATTAAGTTTCGATTGAGCTTTATATTATTAGCAAGGTAGTTACTAATGGCGATAACGTTTTTCATAAATAGATTACAGAATTAACTTTTAATTTGCTTAAGCAATGTGCCTTCATATTGCTGTTAGCGATAAATTAAGTCAAGTAAATAATAAGGCAATTTATTAAATATATTTAGTGCAGGAATAAAAGCTTAGAGATAAACTAAAGTTACTTTTACTTTAGTCAATAATAATCCATATGAAAGGTATAGAATTACTTTTACAGCGCCAATCTAATCCACTTCTTACTTCCCCAATGCCAACAAGTGAAGACGTTGATAAAATTCTTGCAGCAGCAATGCGTGTGCCCGATCACGCCTGCTTGCAACCTTGGCATTTTACTGTGGTTTTCAATGACGGTTTACAACGATTAAGTGACCTATTTGTAGCAAGCAGTGATATGGCGAAAGCGAATTTAGACAAAATATCAAAAATGCCTTTTAGAGCGCCAATGATCATTGTTATTAGTACTAAGTTTGTGCCTCATGAAAAAGTACCAAAACAGGAGCAACTAATTGCGGCCGGTTGCTGTGCTCACGCAATGCAAATGGCCGCATTTGCTTTGGGTTACGGTGCTATGTGGCGAACAGGCGATTTAGCCTATAATCCAGCCGTTAAACAAGGTTTGAATATTGAAGTGCAAGATGAAATTGTTGGTTTTTTATATTTAGGTACTGAAAGTAGGACTTTGCCATTAAAACCAGCTAAACAAGTTGAAAGTAAAGTGAGCTTTTGGCAGTAACAATGAAAGAGTAGTCGAGTTAATAGTAATCATAAAAGACACTATTAACTCGACAATGACTACAACTAAAAGGCGGCGTTATTTGAGATTATCGGTAAAAGAATCACATCACCAACGTTTTGCCTTTCCATAGCTTAGCTGTTGCCATATCTGTTATATAAACACAAAACGCTTATGTCCTAGCCTTAATTTAACTAAAAAGCGGCGTTATTTGGTGTCCTAGGGAAAGGGATCACATCACGTACGTTTTGCATACCGGTCGCATAGGCAACAAGACGCTCAAAACCTAGACCAAAGCCAGAATGTGGTACTGTACCGTAACGACGAAGATCTCGGTACCAACTGTAATCATCAACATCTAAGCCCATTTCACCTAAGCGACTATCAAGCACATCAAGACGTTCTTCACGTTGACTACCACCAATGATTTCACCAATACCAGGTGCTAGAATATCCATGGCAGCTACAGTTTTACCGTCATCGTTCAAACGCATATAGAATGATTTAATATCTTTCGGGTAATTTTGTAAAACCACAGGGCCGTTAAAGTGTTCTTCAGCTAAAAAGCGTTCATGTTCTGAATTTAGATCAACACCCCAAGAAACCGGATTTTCGAATTTCTTACCACAATTTTCTAAAATGGTGATGGCATCGGTGTAATCTAAGCGAACAAAATCTGTGTCAATTACAGATGTTAAACGATCAATAACCGTTTTATCTACACGTTGTTGGAAGAAAGCAATATCATCGGCTCTTTCATCTAATACAGCTTTTAATACATATTTAAGCATTTCTTCAGCTAAATCGGCTGCATCTGATAAATTGGCAAAAGCGATTTCTGGCTCTACCATCCAAAACTCAGCTAAGTGTCGAGAAGTATTAGAGTTTTCAGCTCTAAAAGTAGGGCCAAAAGTATATACTTTTGATAACGCGTTACAGTACGTTTCAACATTTAACTGTCCAGAAACAGTTAAAAAGGTTTCTTTACCAAAAAAGTCCTTACTGTAATCTACGCCGCCTTTATCATCTCTTGGTAGGTTTTCCATATCTAAGGTACTAACACGGAACATTTCACCGGCACCTTCACAATCACTACCGGTAATAAGTGGCGTGCTGATCCAAAAGTAACCTTTCGAATGCAAAAAGCGATGTATGGCTTGTGCTAAACAGTTACGAACGCGCGTTACTGCACCACCAATATTGGTACGGGCACGTAAATGCGCTTGTTCGCGCAAAAACTCAATACTGTGACGCTTAGCAGCCATTGGGTAAGTATCAGGGTCTTCAACAAAACCTAATACTTCAACTGCGCTGGCTTGAATTTCAAACGACTGACCTTTACCTGGCGATTCTACCAAGGTACCGGTAATCTTTACTGAACAACCAGTCGTTAACTTAAGAACATCTTCTTGATAATTATTAAGATCACTAGGTACGATAGCTTGAATAGCATCAAAGCATGAGCCGTCATGGATAGCTAAAAAAGAAATGCCCGCTTTAGAATCACGTCGAGTTCTAATCCAACCGTGTACGGAAATAGTTTCATCAACAGGATATTTTCCCGCTAATACATCAGTAATTGCTATAACTGACATGTAATGACCTCTTATATATTATCTAATTCTTGAAAAGTTGCATTTACGCAAAAAATGGGGTGATATGTTACCGTGACTATTATGTTTAACAAGTAATAATTGCTAAATTCATTAACATTATTGAAAAAACTTAATTAATTGTGCCAATAAATGAATAAAAGTTGAAACCTGAATGAAACTAGCGCGACAATCACCAAAAGAAGAACGGCGTAAATCAGTCGACTTTTGGATATATCTAGCAAGAACGCTTACCATTGTAAGTTGGCTTGCATTTTTAGTCGCGCTGAATATTTCCTATTTTGTTGCTCCTGAAACCGATTTTGGCGTTTTGCGCTATCATCAGATTGAAGTAAGAAAATTCTGGTTAACGCCGTTAACGGGCTATTTATATATTATTATTTGGTCTAGTGCTGCTGGTAGCTACACGGCTATTCTCATCGATAAATATCGTAGTAGAAGAGGCTATGATAATCCATATTATAATTTATACTTTTTGCTTATCGTAAACTTAATTTGGTTATCGGTAATATTACAGCATGTGCTAAAGACGGCTGGCATTATATAAAACAATTATCTTCTGCTAACACCGTTGCCATTGCCCCAACTAACGTCTTCATTTGCGCTTTGTTAATAATAAGTGGCGGAATGATGTAAATGAGTTTACCAAAAGGACGAATCCATACGCCTAACTCAACAAAACGTTTCTGAATTGTCGCTACATTTACAGGGCTGATACACTCGATTGCACCAATAGACCCTAATACGCGAGCCTCTTTGACTCGAGCATGTGACTTTAATGGTAACAATAATGTTATGAGTTCTTGTTCAATATTGGCGACTTGCTGTTGCCAATTGTTCTCAAACAACAAATCAATACTAGCATTAGCAACAGCACAGGCTAATGCATTCCCCATAAATGTTGGCCCATGCATAAAACAACCGGCGTCACCATTACTGATGGTTTCTGCAACTATGCTGCTACACAAAGTTGCTGCTAGGGTTATATATCCGCCGGTAAGTGTTTTACCTAAGCACATAATATCGGGGCTGATGTCTGCCCATTCACAAGCAAATAATTTCCCTGTGCGGCCAAACCCTGTGGCTATTTCATCAACAATGAGTAAAACATCGTATTGATCACATAACTTGCGACAGGCTTTTAGGTATTGCGGATGATAAAATCTCATGCCACCGGTACCTTGAACGATAGGTTCAATGATAAATGCGGCTATTTCGCTATGGTGCTGCTCAAACAACTCGGCTAGTTTTTCTATATCGTTTTCTTGCCATGTTTCGCCGAACATGCAACTAGGGGCTGGTGCAAAGATATTCTTCATTAATACTTTATCGAATATTTGGTGCATGCCAGTAACTGGATCACAAACAGACATTGCTGCAAAGGTATCGCCATGATAACCATTTCGAACGGTTAGTAACTTAGCTTTATCTGCTTTACCTTGTGCTTGTTGAAATTGAAGCGCCATTTTAATCGCTACCTCAACCGCAACCGAGCCTGAATCACTTAGAAATACTCGGTCTAAACCCGCAGGGGTCAATTGCACAAGCTTTTTACACAGTTCAATAGCACTGTTGTGAGTTAAACCACCAAACATAACATGCGACATTTTTGTTGATTGTTCTATAAGCGCCGCATTAAGTTTAGGGTGATTATATCCATGTAAAACGGACCACCAAGATGACATGCCATCAATTAACTTTTCACCATCTGCTAATTTTAAATAAACACCATTAGCGCTTTCAACATGATAAGAAGGTAAAGGAGACGACATTGAAGTATAAGGATGCCAAACATGTTTTTTATCAAATTCCAATAAAGTAAGTTGAGACTCTTCTGTTTGTTTTTTGCTCATATGTAAACTAAATCTTTTGCTTGTTGTTGACATTAAGGTAGTGATCGCTAGACTACCCGTTAAGTTAACTAGATGCAAACGAGTAGTCATGTCACAAGCAGCCTTATCTTCTTCAATAAATGCCACCACAAATAAAGACCCAGCAGATGTTCGTCATAATTGGACCCTTGCTGAAGTTGAGGCCTTATTCGCCTTACCTTTTAATGACTTAATGTTTGAGGCACAGACTATTCATCGGCAACACTTCAATGCTAATGAAGTACAAGTGAGTACCTTGTTATCAATTAAAACAGGCGCTTGTCCAGAAGACTGTAAGTATTGTTCCCAAAGTGCCCGTAACAAAACAAACCTAGAAAAAGAAAGGTTAATGGAAGTTGAAAAAGTATTGGAAGCGGCAGAAAAAGCAAAAGCTATGGGCTCAACCCGTTTTTGCATGGGCGCTGCTTGGCGTAATCCAAAAGCGCGGGATATGCCAGTTGTTCTAGATATGATCAAAGGTGTTAAAGCGTTAGGACTTGAGTCTTGCATGACCTTAGGTATGTTAGACGAAGATCAAGCCCAGCAGTTACAAGATGCGGGTTTAGATTATTACAATCACAACCTTGATACTTCACCTGAGCATTACAATCAAATTATTACTACACGCACTTATCAAGACAGGTTAGATACTTTAGATCACGTAAGAAGTGCTGGTATGAAAGTGTGTAGTGGCGGTATTGTTGGTTTAGGTGAGAAAGCGGCTGACAGAGCTTCACTTTTAGTCCAATTAGCCAATTTACCTAAACAGCCTGAAAGTGTCCCTATCAATATGTTAGTGAAAGTTGAAGGAACGCCTTTAGCTAATGTTGATGATTTAGAAAGCTTTGACTTTATACGCTGTATAGCCGTAGCACGTATAATGATGCCGCAATCTCATGTACGTTTATCTGCAGGTCGTTCTGCCATGAATGAGCAAATGCAATCACTATGTTTTCTTGCTGGTGCCAATTCAATTTTCTATGGTTGTAAGTTACTAACCGCTGAGAATCCAGAAACAGATCAAGACACTTTATTATTCAAAAAGCTGGGTATCAATACTGAAACTGTCGTAGATGACAGCTCTAATCAAGATAAGAGAATAAAAACTTCTTTAGTAAATGCGCAGCATAAAGATTTATTTTACGATGCAGTTAACTAAATAAACAGTATATTTATGGCATTTAGTTATATAACAGAGCAATTAGACGACAGAAAGACACTTGCTCGCTATCGCAAGCGAGTTTGTGTACAAGCAGATGTTGAAAGTCAGTCTACTAAAATTAATATTGCCGGTAAAAACTATCTTAATTTTTCATCAAATGACTATCTTGGCCTGAATAACCATATTCAAATCAATAAAGCGATGCAAGAAGGGCTAGACAAATTTGGTTTGTCTAGCTGCTCATCTAGCTTAGTTACCGGCTTCAACTATGCTCACCAAGCACTCGAAGACAAGATTTGTCAATGGTTGAATAAGCCAAAGTGTTTATTGTTCTCAAGCGGCTTTGCTGCAAACACTGCTTTATTTCAAACATTAGGGCATGACGCTCTACAAAGTAACTGTCAGTTTTACCTCGATAAATTGTCCCATGCTTCTATGCTTGATGGTGCTTTCTCCAGTAAAGCAAAAGTGAAGCGATTTGCTCATAACGATACAACCCAATTAGCAAAACTATTGTCTGCTAGTGGAGATAGTAATAAATTAATTGCTTCTGAAGGTATCTTTAGTATGGATGGTGATCAAGCGGAGGTTAACGAACTTAAGCAACTAGCCAAAGAGCATGATGCTTGGCTATTTTTAGATGATGCTCACAGTATTGGTGTCATCGGTGATCAAGGTCAGGGGAGTAGTGCTATATTAAATAGTAACAAAACGCCTGCCGCTAATATTGTTATGGGCACGTTTGGCAAGGCTATTGCCACCAGTGGTGCCTTTTTAGCCTGTGATGAACAGTTGCATGATTATTTAATAAATTTTGCTCGCCACTATATATATTCCACTGCTATCTCACCAGCACTTGCTTGGGCAACAATAAAAAGTATTGAACTAATCCAACAAGAACAATGGCGCCGTGATAAAATATTTGAACTCAGTGATTTACTGAAAAGTTTGCTCGACCCTAACATAGAAGTTACTCCTTCAGCATCGTCAATTCATGCAATAATAGTAGGCAGCGAACAAAAAGCATTAAAAGTTAGTGAGCAACTTAAAGAGCAAGGGATTTGGTTAACCGCTATTAGGCCTCCAACGGTTCCTGTTGGTAGTTCTAGGTTACGCGTGACCGTATGTGCTCAACACAATCATAATGATATCAAACACCTAGCTAAATGTTTGAATGAGGCTCTTATTTAAATGACAACAGAACTTTCTCATAAAAAAAATCAAGTAAAAATAGCTGAAAGCTTTGGCTCTGCCAGTAAATCATATGATGTTTCAGCAAGATTACAGCGTTATTCAGGCAAGCATCTTATGCCTTGGCTACCTAATAGAAATGATTTATGTGTCCTTGATTTAGGCTCGGGTACTGGTTTTTTTACCGATTTGTTAGCAAGCTCATATAATCAAGTTATCGGCTTAGATTTCTCAAAACAAATGCTTAAATTTGCCAAGCAAAGCAGACATAAAGACATTATGTGGCTTGAGGCAGACGCTCATCAAATTCCCCTAAAAGATGAAAGTATCGATTTTATTTATTCAAATTTAGTCATTCAATGGTGTGAGCCGCTTGATGTAGCGATTAAAGAAATGTTAAGGGTGTTAAAGCCGGGTGGTTTAATTATTTTCACTACCTTAGTTGATGGCACGTTACGTGAGTTAAAATCATCTTGGCGACAGGTGGATGATGATCAGCATGTTATTGACTTTAAATCTGAACAACAACTAGATAAATATTTCAATACAGAATCATCAAGTGTTTTAGAGCATAAATGCCAAGACATTGTACTTGAATATCAAAATGTTATTCATTTAGCCCGTGAATTAAAAGGCTTAGGCGCAAATCACTTACCTAACAAAAAGAATCGCGGCTTATCTGGAAAAGATAAATGGTTTGCCATGACAGAACATTATCAAGACTTCCTTGAACCTAACGGCATATACCCGGCAACATACCGTTTGTACTCAGGTTTAGTGGTAAAATTAAATAATTAATCCAGTCCAAGTGAGCTAGCCTACAAATATGAAAAACTACTTTATTACTGCAACCGATACAGATGCAGGAAAAACTTTTGTAGCAAGTGCTTTAATCTGTGCACTGGTTAAAGAAAATAAAAGAATAGCCGCATATAAACCGGTTGCCGCTGGTTGCCAAGAACAAAATGGTGTACTAGTTAATGAAGACGCAGCTTTGTTAGCTTTTTTCTCAAACTGTAACCAAGACATTCCGTCTGTAAATCCAATAGCATTAATTGAAGCTATCGCCCCACACATAGCAGCAGCACATGCTGATTATGAAATATCCCTTGGAGAAATAAATAACGGTTTTGAAGAAGTATTATCGCTTCATGCTGATATTAATATCACTGAAGGGGCCGGAGGTTGGCGATTGCCGCTAAGCTTTAATGATGCTACTTATAATAATCAACCAACATTCTTGTCTGATTTTGCCAAGGCAAGCAAACAGGATGTTATTTTAATAGTTAATATGAAGTTAGGGTGTTTGAATCACGCTTTATTAACTTATCAAGCTATCATTGCTGACGGGTTGAATTGTATTGCTTGGGTCGCTAATAGCGCCAATGTCGAGCCTATGTCTAACCTAAAGGAGAATATTGCATCACTGGAGAAATTGCTGCCCATGCCAAAGATTGCACAGTTTGAATATTTTCAAGATACCGCTATGTCATTACATGAAAAGATTTCAGTTGCTGCAAAAATGATAGATCTAACTCCTTTCAAGTAATTTAGTTACCACCAAAGAAAAATACAATATTAGCCTATTAATTTAGCTGATATTACTTCCCTAACTCCACCATACAAGCGCTAGCAATAAAGCCTGATCGGGTTTTATAAGCCGTACTTTTACTTACTCGATCATCGATTTGTTTAATCAATAGTTCAGGCAATGTGACATTAATTTTGTGACTCCTACCTAAATAGGCGGTTATATCGATATCTATAATTGCCCAAAAAGCATGCATATAGGTGTATGGATTATCATTAGTGTAAGCTTGTCTTACTAAATCTATACTCTTTGCTGTAGGAATTTTCTCTCCATATTCCGCCAATATCGCAAGGTGAGATTTTATACTTTGCCTCACTTTTTCTAATCCTAATGCCACAGTCTCTACCATGACATTACACCCAGGAAGGTCAGGGACACTTACTTTATATTCTTTATCATTTTGTTGTTTGTCGAACACAATAGCAAAATTCATTTAACACACTCTTCTAAAATTAAGTCACTTCAACTATAACCCCAGAAACCCTAGAAGTCAAAATATGAATAACTCCAGCAACCCTTGTGGTAATATTCAATGTAACCCTGCTAACCCCGAACAGCCAGTCATCGATAAACCTGACAACTCCAAATTAACTAAAGTAAGTGTTTACTAGTTTGTTATCGTACTATTTGTTCAAATTTAACTAGTCGATATTTTTAACGACACGAAAAGAAAGGATCTTTAATAATTGTTGATATATAGAGAGCTAGAGTTATTGATTAGTGTGGAAGATTAATAGAATGATCATTATAATGAAGTGTGATCACTGTATTTTAGCGGCCTTATTCCATGTAGTTACATAAGGGATAGGTAAAATATTTCACGCATATGTCGATATACATATTCGCGTATTGATAAATATTCGATTAGGAAAAGTTATGAAAGAGTTAATAGATGCAACACCTGATTTGTTAATCACTGTAGTCGGTATAGGCGGTTGTGGTTGTAATACAATTAACATGTTATATGAAAATAACTTGGCAGAAAGTGTCAACCTTATTGCTATTAATACCGATCTTGCCGCGCTAAATTCACTACAAGTAGAAAATAAAATACTGATAGGGGAAGATCTCACCAAAGGCTATGGGGCTGGCAGTAACCCGGAAGTAGGGCTGCAGGCAGCCAAAGAAAGTGAAGTACTGTTAACGAATGCCTTAATTGGCAGTGATATTGTCATTATTACTGCGGGCTTTGGTGGCGGAACGGGTACAGGTGCTAGTCCATTAGTTGCTCGAATAGCACGTGAATTAAATATTAATTGCTTAGCGATAGTAACGCTACCATTTGAGTCTGAAGGCAAGTTGCGCATGGACTTTGCTTTGCAAGGTATCAATGAAATAAAATCTCCCATTCATGCTTATATTACGCTTTCAAATGATCTATTACTCAGAGGGTTAGGTGAAAGTGTGGGCTTGTTTTCAGCCTTTAATCAAAGTAATGAAGTACTAAAGAATTTACTTATTTCTTTAGCCCAGATGTTGACGGAAACGGGTTATGTTAATGTAGATAAAAACGACTTCTCTAGTATTTTGTCTTACGAAGGTGAATCTATTTTAGGTGTAGGTAAAGCAGATTCAGAAGAGCTGGCATTTGAAGCATTAGATCAAGCGCTTAACAATCCACTGGTTTCAATTGCTAAGATTGATACTGCAAAAGGCATTATTTTTCAATTGTTTTGTAAATCAGAGCCGCAGTTATCTACTTATAATAGCCTGATTGAACATATTAGAATGAAAATCACTAATAAGTCCGTTCTGATTGTACCTGGTGTTACTTTAGATCCAAATTTATCATCAGAAATAGAAATTTTGATTGTTGCTTCTGGTATAGATGATAATACAATTGATACTAAGCTAACTATTAACAACCAATCACTATCAGAAGCTAGTACTGAAAATGAATATCTAGGTGAAGAGTTAACTTTTGTCGAGCCTGAAGCTGATTATTCTGACATACCGGCAATTACGCGTAAATTAATGGCAATGAGGGCACAAGATGCAAAAGAAAGTTCAGTGTAATTCGGTTGGCTAAACCAAACAAAAAAGGGCCTTCGAAGACCATAACTATTTATTGTAAAACCTGTAATGCTCAGCTAAATAAATATCGAAAAAATGGTAAAGGGGCGTTAGTAAAATGCTTTAAAACAAGAATTGCCAAAGATTTTACTAAAGTAGCGTGTGTATGCCCAGCTTGCGATAAAATCTTCGCACGAGAAACCTTAATTAAAGGAACACCTGCTTTTAAAATGATTGGTGGTAAAGTTTGGTTTAAATAATTTCAATGTAACCTAGAACATTGTCTTGGAACTAGGTTAATTATTAAAAAGCAACTAAGGCGCTATAATTAGTTTTATCTCGGATAACCGGTAATTTTCCTAATAGCGTTATATAAAGGGTTCAGCCGCTCATACATTTTTTTGTAAACGCTTTGATATAATGCATTATATATTTCAGTATTTTCTTTAATAGGCGTAAATATGTCTCCACCATGGGTCATGCTGGTAACCGCTTTTTCATAATCTTCAAATAAGCCAACGCCAACGGCTGCATTTATGGCGGCGCCCAAGCCCGAAGTTTCAAAGGTATGTGGCCTTTGTACTGGCATGCCAAAAATATCAGCGGTTATTTGCATGGCTTCATCGCTTTGAGAGCCGCCACCAGAAACCATCATCTTAGTAATGTTAACCCCTGATTTCTTTTCAGACAGTTCTTTACCTTCACGTAATGCGTAGCCTATACCTTCTATTATAGCGCGATAAATATGTGCTCGAGTATGAACATCACCAAAGCCAATCATTGCTCCTTTAGCTTCTGGGCCTGGTGTTCTAATACCAGGATTCCAGTAGGGTTGTAAGACTAACCCCATGGAGCCTGCCGGAACTTGCTTTAAAAGATCATCAAAAAGTACTTCCGTCGCAATACCTTGCTGATCGGCAATTTGCTGCTCTTTCAAGCCAAATTCACGCTTAAACCAACTCACCATCCAGTAACCACGCTGAACAATCAATTCTGTATTGAAACGATGAGGAATAGCAGCAGGGTAGGCAGGCAACCGCTTGATAGCTTCAACATATTTGGTACTAGTGGTGTTGTAGGTGGCTGTAGTACCGTAACTTAAGCTGCCAATGTCAGGCGATAAGCAGCCTGAGCCGAGTACCTCACAGGCCTTATCTGAGCCGGCTGATATTAATGGAAGTCCTTCGGGAATACCTGTTTCGTGTGCTGCTTGTTTTGAGATTTTTCCTAACTCATCACCACAGGGAATTAATGTTGGCAACATTGCTTTTTTAATAGGTAATGCCTGCCATCGCCAATCAAAAGGCTTACACCATGCATGGCGTTTAAAGTCAAAAGGCAAGTAACCAACTTGACTGGAAACCGAATCAACATAGTTACCTGTTAACTTATAACTATGGTATCCGGACAGTAGCATGAACTTATGGGTTTTATTCCAAATGTCAGGTTGTTGATGCTTGATCCAGTTCGCTTCTGCTTGGCTTCTGAAATAGTCGATTGTTTGTTTTTCGCCAACAAATCTAAACAGCGCACGCCAATACCAGCTCATTTTATCTTGCTCAATTTGTTCTCGTTGATCTAACCAAACAATGGCTGGCCGTAAAGGCTGCCCTTGACTGTCAACATTTACCATTGTCGCGCGTTGACAGGTTAGCGAAATGGCTTTGATCTGTGCTTTTGATATGTTTAATGACGCTAGTTGCGGCCATAGCGACTGGCAAGCTTTACTTAGCATTTGCCAATAATAGTTCACTTCTTGTTCTGCCCATCCGGGCTGCTTAGAGAAGTATGGCTCAATATCTATTTTACTTTTTACTATTAAATTTCCTGAAAGGTCAAATAGTAAAGCGCGAACACTCTGCGTGCCATTATCAAGAGCTAGTACAAAATTTTTATCGTTGTGTTGTTTGTTCATAACGGTTTCTTGTATGGCAACAGCCAATATTTTCTGTGGATTATGGTTAGGTTTCAGGTAGATAATATGACTTGCGCCAGATTTTTTTATATCGTGTTACTTCATCTTGCCATTTTGCGTTATCCCAGCCAAGCTCTTGATAAAATATTGTGGCTAATTGTTGAAATAAGGCTTCACCACCGTTAGTAAGTAGCAAGCCTAATCGTGTTCGCCTTAACAGTAAATCATCTAAATGAATTACCGCTTCGTGCTTTATAGCCCAGCGACATTCTGCCAAACAAAATTGACTTTGCCCAAGGGCAAGTTGCTCTGATTCATTAGTCTGTGTAAGGATCATCGCAGTATTGTTGCCATATCGACCTAACAAACGCTGTAGCCAAGCTTTGCTATGCTTTACCTTCATTCGTTGTGCTGAGCTAAAAAGCTGAGTTAAAGGTTTATTTGTAAATAATCGATGGCTATCAATCGCTTTATTGTGTTCAGTGTCATGCTGGTTGCGCATCTTAAGCCATGGCTTTGCGGCATTTAACGCTTCAGTTGCCGTCAAGCGAAAGGTAGTCAACTTACCACCACTAGCGGTAATTAGTGCGTTATCAGCCCAGACAGCATGATCACGACGTTCTTTAGACGGTTTTTTAGCTTTGCTATGTTTAGCTACTTTTGAGCGTGTTTTATATTCTTGCTCTGAAGTTATTACCGGCCTAACGCCGGAAAATGTTGAGATAATATCCTTTGTTGTGATATTCGCCGAAGGAAAACTATGTGACACCAATTGCAATAAATAATCAACTTCATGTTGGCTAATCGATGCTTCGCTATCTAAATTTTCATGATGATCAAGATCTGTAGTGCCTATTATCGTTGCGCCTTCCCATGGATAGATAAAAACAGGGCGTTTATCTGTTGGGTGTAAAACTAGTAAGGCATCCATAACAGGAAGTCTATCTCTGGCTATGACGAGATGACTACCTCGTAACGGCCTTATTCTTTTTTCATCAATAACCTCATTTCGTAGCTTATCTGCCCAAGCGCCGGTTGCATTAATAACTATTGATGATGTTAAGGTGATTTCCTCATTTAAATTATCTGTATGAGCGCAGGTATTTTCTTTAATGGTAATGCCTAACACTCTCCCAGTACTAGGATCTTTAAGTAATGAGGTTGCTTTCACATAATTTAGTATGTTTGCCCCTGATTCAACTGACTGCTGTAATACCCTTAATACTAACCGTGCGTCATCAACCACAGCATCGGTATAATAACAGGCACCTTTAAGTTTATTTTTAGTTAAATTAGGAAACTTTTCTAATAGGTCTTTAACGGGCATAAATTTATGATCTTTTATGCCTGCTAGCCAGTCATATAAATATAACAAGGTATTCATAATGAATCTGCCAGGAAACTGCTTTTGTCTAATAACAAAATAATTTCCTAAACGATTGATCAAACCTGGAGCTTGCTGTAACAAAATTTCGCGTTCTGTTAACGATTGCTTGGTTAGTTTAATGTCGCCTTGTGCAATATAGCGTAATCCGCCATGTATCATTTTTGATGAACGACTTGAAGTGCCCCAAGCAAAATCTTTTTGCTCAATGAGTAAGGCCGTAAGACCACGTTTAGTAGCCTCTTGTAAAATACCTGCACCAACAATGCCGCCTCCTACCACGATCACATCCCAGCTCTGTTGGTTATTATGCTGACTTTCATCACGCAGCCTATTTAATAACGCCTTTCTGTCAGTAAACGAGTGTTTGACATTATCCATTGCCCTTAAACCAACTTTCCAGGGTTCATGCGTTGTGATGGGTCGAATACTTCACATAGCTCTTTTATTGCTTTTATGCCCAATTCACCTTTTTCAGCAGGTAAGTAGAGTGCATGATCCTTGCCGACACCGTGTTGATGACTAATTGTGCCACCATGGGCTACAATTGCTAGTGCACCTGCTGCTTTAAGTTTTTGCCAACGCTGCTTTGTTTTAGCGTAGTTATCATCCATACGAAATAGGAAGGTTGTATAAACGCTGCAACCTTGACCATAAAAATGTGAAAGGTGGGTAAACACATGCACTTGCTCATTTTGATCAACTAAAGCCTTAGCAATGTCCGCCTCCA
The DNA here is from genome assembly GCA_913062815.1 of uncultured Colwellia sp. Lineage (GTDB taxonomy): Bacteria > Pseudomonadota > Gammaproteobacteria > Enterobacterales > Alteromonadaceae > Colwellia. Next base: position 165,090 of record CAJXWZ010000004.1, read on the forward strand.
TCGCTTCTACCGCTTTGGGGACTGATGACCAATCTAAACACGTTTCCATGGTATCAACAATAATACCCGCATCCCATAAACCATGACGTAGGTAAGGACTTCGAAAGCGACTGTGTTGCCAATGTTTACCTAATGAGGTACCTATGTATACACCCTGATGTTTGCTAATAAATGATTTTGTTATGTTCAAGGCAGATTTACATTGTGCTTTACTGCCCGTAACACCAAAAGTGAACATGGTTTTATTTTTACTGTTACCACGTAATGCCAAGTATTTTTCTAAGTATTTAACGGCAGTGTCGTGACCCGCAAGTTTTAAATGGGATGCGGTTTCAACCGCATTGCTTAATCTCATCATTGACAGTTGAATACCGTCTTGCGCTATTTCTCGAGTTGCTTCCATACCCGCTTGCCAGCTTGGGAAAAAAGCGACATAAAAATTTTCTTGCTCCGCTATTTTTACCACACGCATTTTTACTTCGGTAATTATCCCTATTCGGCCTTCACTCCCTAATATCATTTCTCGTACATCTGGCCCTGCGGAGGATGCAGGGTAGGTCGGTATATCTAGCGTGCCCTGTAGAGTTTCGACTGTGCCACCGGCAAACATCTTTTCAATTCGACCATAACGAAGTGATTGTTGGCCACTAGAGCGACTTGCAACCCAACCACCAACAGTAGATAACTCCCAAGACTGAGGGAAATGACCTAATGTATAACCATATTCACTCAATTGCTGTTCAACATCTGGCCCCAAAGTACCCGCGCCAAATGTTGCTATTTGACTTTTTTGGTCGAAATCAATGAGCTTATTCATTTTCGTTAGCGATACGGTGATTATAGGCAATTCACTACATTCGGGATTAATATGGCCACAAACAGAGGTGCCGCCGCCGTATGGAATTACCGTTAAATTTTCTTTTTCGGCAAATTGTAATAACGCTTGTACATCAGAAGATGTTTCTGGAAACGCTACTCCATCAGGAAAGGCTTCAAAGTCGCCACTATGGGTAGCTAACCAATCGGGCACACTTTGACCACGGCAATGGCGTAGTCGTGTTTCGGGATCAGTAGAGATAAGTCGATGCTTTGGCGCTCTAGTTTTTGGTACTTTTTTTATGGCTTCTTCCAGTGAAATTTCTGCAAGAGGGTTGCTTGTACCAATAATATTTTCAATATAATTTTTTGATGTACTACTCAACTCGAAAGCTAAATTGTTTTTCTCATCACCCCAACCGTTCCAACGTTTCATGCCTAATCTCATTTTGTCTTAATTGCTATTTTTAAATATTAAACTGAATATCGTTTCAGTTTTATGTTTTAATAGGTTTAATAATTGATAATTTAGGACACGTTGTTTGTGATTAATAAACTATTAGCGATCGAAGAGGTCAATTCTCGCCAATCAATAATAGGCATCTCCTTGTTGGCTAAATTGGTAGATAGTCATGGTTATAATGTGTCTTATATGTTCGAACAAGCTCAAATCAACGAACAGCTGTTAAATGATGCTAAGGCAACCATCTCTTTTCAACAAGAAGTTGCCTTCACAAGAGCGCTAATAAACACGTTAACTGATGATTGCTTAGGATTTAAAGCTGGTCAGTACTATCGACTTAATGCCTTTGGTCATATCGGACTGGCGGCAAGTTCAAGTAATACCGTTAGTGATGCTATTGAGTTTTTTCTAAAATATATTCGATTAGCCTATACACATTTTGATATACATTTCTTTACCAAAGACGGTAATGCAATCTTACGTTTTAGCGATAAATACATACTAGGTAATCTGCGGCGATTTTATTTAGAGAGGGATTTTTCTTTTGCCTTTCTTTCTACTCGTGATATGTTTCCACGCTCAATTGTAGGGCAAAAACCTAAAACGATTCACTTTGACTTTCCATGTCCCACAACAGTTGAACAATACCAGGAAATGTATGAATGCCCCGTATATTTTTCGATGCCGTATAATCAAATATTGGTAGATGAGCGCTATTTAGACTTACCATTACCGTTAGCAAACCCCTTAACACGTGAATTATTAGAAGAGCAATGTAAAAACCAAGAAATAGCACTTTATGGGCCAGTTAGTTTTGATGAAAAAATTAGAAAAATTATCCAAACCATGGAAGGAGAAATGCCAAGTTTAGAATCGATAGCAAAAATGCACTTTATCACAGCACGTACTTTAAGGCGCAAGTTGAAAGAGCAGGGCGTAACCTTTCAGCACATTGTCAATGAAGAACTGAGTAAAAAAGCATTGGAATATTTATCAACTACCGAGTTAAGTGTTGAACAAATATCTATGCGTTTAGGTTACAGCGAATCAGCAAGTTTTATACATGCATTTAAACGTTGGACAGGGAAAACACCTAAAGCGTTTCGTCACTAATTATGCATAATTAGTGCTCACATCTAAGACTCGATACGACTGTCATTTGACTGTCATCATTTTAACAAACTCAAGTATTTATTATTATGAATAAAATTTCTAAAGAAACCCAAGAGCAAGCAATGAAAGTTGCCAGAGCTACGCAACGTCCCAAGCAAACGAAGGAGCAGACTAAGCTGATTTCCCAGGGCATAGAAAAAGGCATTGCTGAATACAAAAAACAACAAAGTAAAAAATCAAGAGAACAAGATAAAGCGCGCAAGGCACGAAGCACACAACTTAGAGATACAGTTGCTAGCCCTGAAATAATTAAGGTGTCAAATTCGGCCTATTATCGCTTGCCTTGGGCTTTGTTAATTTTAAACTGGATTGGCTTTTTACTTTGGTATTTAATTAATTAAGCAGTCAAGCATTAGATTGGCCAAAGTAAGATTTTTATCCGATAATTAGCATGCAAATTTCTTGCATGGAAAGAAGTCTTGGGTAGTTTGGTTTCCTTGTTTTCCTTAACAATAAATTGATAAGGACAAGTAATGAAAACATTAGCATTATTGATAATAACATTAACTTTTAGCGCTTGCTGTATAGCGGCAAAGCCCGTAGTCGATGTGTGGAATTGTAAGTTACATGATGGTAAAACTATGAAAGAAGCCGGCGCATTAAATGATAAATGGGTTAAGTTTATGAATGCTAAGGTAAAAGGTGGTGGCATCAATAGTTATGATCTTGTCGCAAAAGTGGGAAATCATGATGGTTTTATGTTTGTAGATGTTTACCCTAGTATTGAATCTTGGGCTGCTGGAGACAACATGATGGAATCTTCTAAAGAAGGAAAAGCATTGCTGAAACAATTTAAAGCCATAGCAAAATGTTCAAGTAACACCTTATATTCGTCAACAAAACATTAACAGGAAAGCAGTATGAAATGTGTGGTCGATTAGATATAAATCAATTCATATGCCAAGTGGTATCGGATACTCTTGGCATATCATTTGTTGCCGCAGGTGATAACAACACTTGTCCTAGTGACACAGTATCCACTAATATAAAACCACTGGGCGGATTTCAGTAACTAGATACTCGATGGGGAATAAATCCCACCTGATCTACAAAGCTATTATTTAACGGCCAAACCGAAACAGTAGCCACAAAAAAAACGTTTCAACAATCCCTAGCTTTAAGACGATGTTTTCTACCTTACTTTGGCTGGTATGAAAGTGATATTCACCAACTGGTAACGTTTATTACAACTCCAGATGCTGGCTATGCACAATATCATCAGCGTATACCCGTATTTGTATTACCTGAATATACTAATTGCTGGTTTAATGCCACAGTTGAAGAATTGCCGGTTTTATTTCCTGCACGAGACAAAAGCTTGAAAAGCATCAATATAAGTAAATGGTAGCTAATTAAAATTTCTGTTGAGTAAACGCTGTGGTTATTTTTATAGATAATTACGACGAACTTGCATAGCAGTAAAAACAGGTTTACTATGAAAAAAGCTTAAATAAATAAGCTGTTACCTTGCGTAATTACATATTAAGGATGATGACATGATTGAAACCTCAGCTATATCCCCTGCAGATAATTCGAACCAACCGACACCAGCCAGTAAGAGTTTAGGCTTTGAATTTCGCGGTGACGGCATGGAGTATTTTAAAATTTGGATTGTGAATATTTTACTCACCATTGTTACTTTGGGTATATATTCCGCTTGGGCAAAAGTAAGAAATAACCGCTATTTTTATTCGAATTTATATGTAGATAATGACAATTTTCGTTATCTAGCAGACCCGATTACGATACTAAAAGGGCGTCTTATCGCCTTAACGGCATTAATTGCTTATTATGTGGCATCAATTTTTCTGCCAATTGTGGCTATCGTTTTGGCTATAGCGTTATTTTTTGCAGTGCCTTACTTTATTAATCAATCCGTAGCTTTTACGAATAGAATGTCGTCATATAAAAATATTCAATTTCGCTTTAAAGGCTCATATGGCCAGGCATTTATGGTTGTTTATATTTGGCCAATACTAGGAATGCTTACTTTAGGCATTTTGTACCCACTAGCTTTATTAAAAGCGAACGAATACTTTGTTCGAAATAGTGCTTATGGTACTAGTCACTTTGATTTTAACGCCACCTATAAAGATTACGGTATGATATTTTTAACCGTGTTAGGCATAGCAATAGTTGTAGGAGCCCCTATTGCAATCCTTACTTATTTCGTGCCGGCTATTAGTGTAATATCACCGCTAGTTTTCATAGTGATGTATTTCGCTTTAATTGTTTATGTAATCGTGTCATTTACGAATCTGTTTTACGCCAGTTTAAGCTTAGTTGAGCATAAATTCGAAGCAAACTTAACTGTACCCGCCCAAGCTAAAGTGATTCTAATTAATCTGCTACTAACGATTGTTACTTTTGGACTATATTTACCTGCAGCAAAAGTTCGCATGACGAAATACATTTGTTCATGTTTAACATTGCACGCAAGCGGAAGTTTAGATAACTTCAGCGCGGCTGAAAAAGAAAGTATCAGCGCCTTGGGTGAAGAGTTTGGTCAAGTATTCGACTTTGCCTAAAAGCTGCGCTTCATGTTTATAGCAGGAATCTATCTCGATGGTAAAACCTCTAAACGTCATATTGCACGTTTAGAGGTTAACGATGACCATAAAATTACTCATATTCATCTCACTGAACAGCAGCAAGTTTTATCTTTTGAGCAACAGCATTATACGATTGAGTCTCGTTTAGGTAATACACCTAGAGAGATACTCTTTGAGGATGCTCAACTTTTTGTCTGTGATAATCACGATGAAATTGACCAATTAATTACTTGGCAAGAAAACAGTTCACCCAATAATATTACTTGGCTATACCGCCTAGAAAATAACATTAAATTAATCTGCCTTTCCACCATTGTTACCGCTATTTTATTATATGGCATGATCACTTATGGCATTCCAAGTGCAGCAAAAATGATGACTCACAATGTTCCTTATATTTCTTCTGCTCAATTTGTATCGAGTTTAGATGTATTAGATAAAACAGTTTTTGAGGAATCAAAGTTACCTGAGCAAAGACAACAAGAAATAAGGGATTTAGCGGCGCCGTACTTCTCGAACTATAAAAGCTTAAAGCCTACGTTAGTGTTTAGATCGGGTATGAAAGCGAATGCCTTAGCACTGCCAAACGGCATTATTGTTTTTACTGATGACTTTGTAAACTTAGCCGAAACCAATGATGAGCTAATTGCGGTGTTATTCCATGAACTCGGCCATTTAACGCACAAACACATGACTCAGCGTGTTATTCAAGATGCCATGTTGACCATTATGGTAGTTTTTATAACCGGCGATGTGGAAACATTTGACTTAGTTACCGCACTTCCTACATTACTGCTTGATTTGACCTATTCTAGGAAGTTTGAAACAGAAGCGGATAATTATGCGTTGGCTTTGTTAAACGAGCATAATATACCATTGCAGAGTTTTGTTGATGTAATGACAAGGTTAGAAAATTATTATCTAACTGGAATCGAGGGGAATACTAATAGCGCGATGAATGACTTTCTATCAACTCACCCGAAAACAGCCGATAGAATTAAATTGGTTGAACAATTCAATACTAAGAATTAGCATGAAAACATTACTTTTTGTGATTAATAATGACTAGTTGAGTTAACAGAGTCGTCAGGAAATTATCAAGGTAAAATGGAGTACTAATCAAGTGAGGCTATTTTTTCAGCCGCTTGTTTTGCCCAAACACTATAGGCAAGTTTAGATGGGTGAAAGCCATCTTTGGCTATGTATTTATGATTAAATGGCAACTCTAATGTTAATACGGAGCAACAGTCATAATTTCTTGCGAGGTTAATCATTAACTTATTAAACTTTTGAGCACGTAAGCCTAAGCACCAATTAAGTGGGAAAGGAATGGCTGTAAATTTGTTCATAGGGGGTATGTTAGTTAATAATACGATTGGCGCCCCAAACTTAAAATTCAATAAATCTGCTATGGCTTTAAGGTTAGTCGTCCAATCTTTTACTCGCTTTAAGTGGGTAACATCATTTACGCCAACAGAAACTAGTACGTAGTCATATTTTTGTTTTGTTAAGGTTTTAAGTTCTTTGATTATATCCGCTGAAGTAAACCCTGTATTGGCTATTAAACGCCAATACACCTCATGCTTAGCAGCAAGGGTTGTTGATAGTTGTCCAGCTAAAGCATCTTTTTGCTCATCAACGCCAACACCTATGGCAGCAGAATCGCCAATAATTAATAATTTAAGAACTTTACCATCACCGCAACGTCCAGAGCGTTGACCTGAGGGCTCAGGTAAACGCAATACGGTTAATTTTACCCAGAATGCTTGTATTAAAAATATTGGTAATATCATTGCGGAGAAAGCAAAAGATAGTGTTTGCGCAAACTTTGTTATTAGCTTCAACCGAACTACCTCATATAGTTATTGTTTAATTAGCTTAGTGCAGTTTACATAGAGGTGCATCGAATAGGTTGGCAAGGCTGTAGTAGTAGCGAGGGCAATTGCATATTAAGTATAACTAGATATTTAAAGAAAATTATATTTTGTGTAAAACATTTTCTACTATACTTTACGAGTAATATCAGTACTGTCTAATAAATCACATGGAAACCCTACTGAATAATGGTCTTAAAACGAATGTATTATTGAAAAGGAGAGAATAATGGATCATGGAAGATTACAAACATATGCGTTATCAATATGTTTTCTATCATTACTATGTGGCTCAATTGCAGCCGGATTATTTCTTATTAATGTTGTTAAAGTATTAGTCCCAGACAGCACTATAAATCCCCATCTGTTAGCAAAATATAAATCAAATGAGCGCTTAAGAAAATACAATACCGATCATTCAGCGGTAGCTCAGTCAGCTTTAACTAATATTCCCCCAATAGCTCAACCTATGGGTTTTGCTGAAGGAGATACAGTAATTACTTCGCAACAACCTATACATTTTAGTGATAAAGAAATAGAAGTGATAAGATTGAAACAACTTGAGGCGTTATATTCCAATCACAAATTTCTCGCTATACAAAAAATTATTTTTAACGTAATAATAATGCTTATTGGTTCTATTATTTTTGTAATTCATTGGCGTATGATGAAAAGAATTGGCAATATTAGTACTTGATAAACGATTAAAAATAAGCAAAAGTACAAAGCTTTTCCCATCTTAGCCAATCTTAAGCAACTATTTCATGGGTAATATCAATATTTCGAGGAAATACTGTGGGATCTGAATTAATGTCTTCGTTGATAATAAACTTCGTGGTAATTATCATTTCAATTGCCCTTATAATCCGAGGGAAATCATTAAGAGATAATAAAAGCTCGAGTGGTATTTCCGCTTCGAGTAATGATACTTCTACAGGTACAACTTTTATTGTATGTGGGTTGCTATTGTTTCTGACTTACATTGTAAAAATTGTTGAAATGTTTATATGAAAAAAAACGAATAGCTGGAATGATTGATGCCCCTAGGGGCTCGGTCAAGACTCACCAAAGATATATAGACATAGATTGCGCCTTGCGAGAACAATTTAAACTATCTTGGAAACATGTTGTTTTACATTCATATTTATCGTCCTTGAACACGTATTAAATATGTTAAAGCATTCTGTTAGAATAATAGGTTATTGATTATAGAATACCGAGACAACATGTCAGAATTTAAAGAATTTTCACTTTTAGAGTCAATAATTGACCGCGTTGGTCTGAAAGGCTATACACAGCCCACACCGATCCAAAAAGAATGTATCCCAGCGCTTATTAATGGGAATGACCTTCTTGGTATAGCACAAACGGGAACAGGAAAAACGGCGGCCTTTTCATTACCTATTATCGATAATTTTGGACGAAATAGAATTGATATCAAAGCGAAGAGCACACGTTCGCTCATACTAACGCCCACACGTGAGCTTGCCTCGCAAATAATGCAAAACATTGATGACTACTCTGATGGTTTAGGCCTCAAAACTAAGGTTGTTTATGGTGGTGTTGGAAGACAAGCTCAAGTTGACTCTATTGCACGTGGGCTTGATATTTTAGTGGCCACCCCTGGAAGGTTATTAGATTTAATTGAAACGGGCGATATAAATTTTAAGGCGTTAGAAGTATTTGTATTAGATGAAGCAGATACCATGCTGGATATGGGGTTCTTTAACGATGTTCAAAGCATCATATCTAAACTGCCAAAAAGCCGGCAAACATTATTGTTTTCAGCAACTATGCCCGCAGAAATAGAGATACTTGCAGAAGCCATATTAACGCAGCCAACAAAAATTCAAATTACTGCACAAACGGTTACTATCGACTTGGTTAATCAAAGCGTTTACCACCTTGATAAATCGAATAAAGTCCCTTTATTATTTAATATACTGACAAAACCTGACTATGAAAAAGTGCTTATCTTTTGTAAAACAAAGTATGGCGCGGACATCATAGTTAAAGAATTAGAAAAAGCATCAATCGCTGCCGCTAGCCTTCACAGTGGTAAAACACAAGCCGTTAGGGAAGAAACGTTACAAAACTTTAAAGAGTCAACTTTAAGAGTGTTAGTGGCAACAGATGTTGCTGCGCGTGGTATTGATGTTGATAATATATCGTTAGTTATTAACTATAATCTTCCTGAAGATCCAAGAAACTACATACACCGTATCGGACGAACGGCTCGTGCCGGGAAAAGTGGAATGGCAATTACATTTGCTGTAGAAAATGATATGAGGCAATTAACTACTATTGAAAATAGCATAGGACAAGTTATTCCTGTTGTTACAGAACAGCCTTTCCATAAAGAGTTTTCAAAAGCGGTTAAACAAGTCAAGAACAAAAAAAAGGCGAAAAAAACAAATAGAACAAGAACAAAAAACAAATAATGACGGGCATAAATTAGCCAACTAAAGGTTTTCAGCTAGACTACAAATATCACCTAATCTCACGATGCGTTAGACACAAGTTAGTTTGCACAAAAAAATCACTTAAGTAGACAAGTAGTCTTTCTTTAAGTGACTGTTTTATATAAAAGAAGATGGTCGGAGTAGCAAGATTCGAACTTGCGACCTCACGTCCCCCAGACGCACGCGCTACCAAGCTGCGCTATACCCCGACGTACAAAATACTACTAGACTTACTATTAAATAATTTATGTATAATCTAGGGGTGATTACCTAGCAGAGTCTTATTTTGCGAAGCTTATATTAATGATTTATGGCGTTAATGCAACGACAATTAGTTAATAAAGTCGTTAATCATTGTTAATTGCTTAACTACTGTGCAATTAGTTGCTCACTTGGTTATTTTGTTCACTAAAACGCTTAATAAAATGAACTCCATCAATCATTAATGGAAAATCTTTATTTACGGTGATCGGGGCAGCTAATTGGCTAGAGTAACTTTGAAAATTACCATTTTGATCAATAAAAACTGACTTGTCCTTGTTAAATACCATCAAACCTTGGCTTGAAGTATTGGCAATAACACGGTCTTTGTTTAGTTTTATTAAATTAGTGCCATTCAATTTATTTTTTGCACTCACATCACACGACAACCAATTGCTCAATAATGTTGACTGTACATCCATATGACTGGTTAATTTATTAAAAACATAGTTGCTGCTTTTATCATTTGAATTTTGCTGAGGAGCAACTAACAAAGCGGTTTTTGTCAATAATCGAGTATCTTCATCCTTATTACCGATAGAGCTTATCCATATAATATCTTTTTGCTTTTTATGCTGTTGTGCCAGTAATAAAGCATCAACAAATAATTCGAATTGATATTTATTATTTAACGGGCTGTTTCCAACTTTTGAGTTTTTAAAATAAATTAGGTGTAAGCCTGGCTGTCTATTATTGAGTTTATTAGCAAAAATTAGACTGGATATATCGTTCAATTGGTTATGTTGTAAAAATAAAGATGCAAACCAAAGCGAGTTATCGTCTTCATTCTCATGGCCGTCAGCTGTAATTAAAGTCATTGAACTTGCCAACTTGTTAGCATTTATTGCTTGAAATAATAAAGGACTAGCTTGCTGAGACAGAATATCTTGCTGGTAAATACTCGGTAAAGAATAGAACAAATTAAACCAAGCATCTTCAACTAGTGCAGTATCTACGTGATTATTTAGTTGATAATTATTGGTCGTGATACGGCGATTAAAGTGCTGTATTTGACGTTCTGTTAATTGATCGTCGGTTAGCACTATAAAGACAGACTGTGTTGTATTTACTTGTGTGCACTGACCATTAGATATCTGTGGGTATTGCGGAATTTCATGCGTAAATGATAATGGGCTTGTTCGACGTTCAATATAATCATCAACATCAAATAACCCATACTTTGTTAACAATGTTTTTGCTGTGGCAGGGTAAGATAAAGGTAAAACAGTATCTTGTCGCAATACATCGTAATCTAAGTTGGCGTCAGCCCAAATATGGGTTATATGACTAAAAAAGAATGCTAAGACCAAAGTAGCAATAACAAATCGTGCAAAAATAGTTCGTTGTAGTTGTTTTAAGTGCTTCCAGGCATAGTTACTAATAGTAAATTCAAACGCTAATATCAGTATTGCTAATATGCCACTTGCGGTATAAAAAATAGGGTTCTGCTGGGCAATTTCTTTAATTAAACCTATTATTTGAGTGCTTGATGAAGCGCTTAAATGATAACCTAATCGGCTATAAATAAAACCATCAAGTAATAACAGTAATAAGCCGAAAGCGAATATAATAGAGCCACTGGTACGAATTACTTGTGTATTTGGCCAAATAATTGTTAATGGAAATAATATCAGCACAAAACTCATGAAAGTGAGAAATGCGGTATGGCTGACCCAAGTGGTTACTAAATAAACTTGCCCGAGAAACGTATCTGGTGCTGTTTCGCTAAAAAGGTAAAAGGAGGAGAGGGCAATTGCCGCTATAATATTGAAAAATGTGAACCAATGGCTCCAACTGATTAAATGTAATAGTTTTTTACTATAGCTTTTTGTATCAAATGAAACCATTGAGAGCAGTTCTTCTTATTATGTCGACAAATTTATGAAATAAAAACTAGTGAGTTTTTTGAATAGATTGATTTAATGCACGCGTGAAATTGTCTACAATAGCACTTTGCTTATCTGCCGGGATCTTACTTATAACATTAGTTACAGTATTTCCTAGGCACATAAGTGCTAAATCGGTTGTTGCTGATTCTTTAACAAGAACTTCCATTAACTCTTGGATAATTTTTTCTACACGTTCATTGGAGTATTTAGATACAATGGGCATAATGACACTTAATTGCTGATGATAAATAGTATTTTCTTAGTTTATCAAATGCCTGGACAATATACTAATATATAGACCTTTATAACTATGAGTTTAATCATTTCGAATATTGCATTACATTTTATATCCAAAAAAACTGAATCAGGTGAAGTTTCAGTACGCTTTGGGCCTGAAAATATTGAAGTAGGTAGCAAAATCACCGCTTTTGTTGATGGCTTACATACCATCTATAATGGTAAAGGCTCTAAAGCCTACGGTAGCTTTTCGGCAATGCCTGCAGAAGGAAACAGTGAAGGTGACGGTGAAAATACCTCTGCACGTTTTGTTGATTTAATGGAAAGTTATTTCGCTGAAAAGCAGAGCTTTTATCAATTTAGTACACAATCAGCAAATACCCTTAAAAATGAAATTGAAAAGTATGACCTTGAAGAAAGCGGATATTTAGTTGTTTGTCATTATGAATTTATGGGCGGTAGATACCTACTTGTTGCGGTAATTCCTGTTTCTGAACATTACAGCGTAGACGGTGAATTGAATATCTCTGCAGATCAGCACCTAGATATCAATAAACTTCAACTCGCTGCTCGCATTGATTTATTTGACTACCAACAAAATGCCAGTGGTAATCGTTATATTTCTTTTATTAAAGGTCGAGCTGGTCGTAAAGTTTCTGACTTCTTTCTTGACTTCTTAGGTTGTGAAGAGGGTTTAAATGCTAAAGAGCAGACACAAACGTTAGTTCAGGCTGTAGAAGATTATGTTGCCGTTAATCAACTTGATGCTGGTGAAAAACAACAAACTCGGAAAGAGTTATTAAGTTATTGTAAAGAGCAAAAAGCTAGTTCTCAAGATGTGTCTATGCAAGAAGTAGGTAAAGTCATAGGTCACACCACAACAGACTCCAGTGGTAATGAGCAAGATTTTTACCAATTTTGTCAACAACAATCTTATCCCCTTGAAGAGTCTTTTCCTCATGATCAAACAGTGGTTAATAAAATCACAAAATACTCTGGATATGGCAATGGTATAAGTTTAAGTTTTGAGCGTAGCCACTTTGGTCAAGATGTAGTTTATAATCCTCATAACGACTCAATTACCCTTTTTAAAGTTCCACCCAATTTGAAAGAGCAATTACAAGCATTGTTGTCGTCAAATGACAAAGATGAAATTACTGACGAATAATAAGACTAAACATATTTACAAGTTTGATTACGCGTTACCTTTGACTATATGTTATTGGTTGTAAATCAATGATGTATAGTCACAAGGCAAACCAAGCGTAAATTCTGAAAAAGCAAAATGAGAAATATCATGACAAATAAATCCGAGATAAACACCATAACAATTACCCGACCAGATGATTGGCATGTACATTTACGCGACGGTGATGTACTACACAATACAGTAGCAGATATTAGTCGGTATTTTGGCCGAGCTATAGTGATGCCTAACCTTGTACCACCAGTGACAAACGCTAAGTTAGCTAAAAATTATTATGACCGAATCATGGCAGCTAAACCCAGTACTACTTTCAAACCATTAATGGTGTTGTATTTAACAGATACTACAAGCTGTGAAGATATCATTGAAGCAAAAGAGTCTGGTATAGTTTTTGCGGCAAAATTATACCCTGCAGGTGCAACAACTAATTCTTCTTCAGGTGTTACTGATATTGCTAAAATGAAAGATGTATTTGCTGCGATGCAAAGTGTTGGTATGCCTTTATTGATTCATGGTGAAGTGACAACTGACAACATTGATATTTTTGATCGTGAACAAGTTTTCATTGATACTATATTAGCACCGCTGGTTGCCAATTATCCTGATTTGAAAATTGTCTTGGAGCATATTACCACTAAAAATGCGGTGGATTTTGTCCAAAGTGCTAGTGATAATGTTGCCGCTACCATTACGGTACATCACTTGTTGTATAACCGTAATCATATGCTAGTAGGTGGCATCCGCCCACATTATTACTGTTTACCCATTTTAAAACGTAACATTCATCAACAAGCATTAATTGAGGCTGCAACCAGTGGCAGTGACAAGTTCTTTTTAGGAACAGACTCTGCACCACACGCACAGCATGCCAAAGAATCGAGTTGTGGTTGCGCGGGTTCTTATACTGCACATGCAGCAATAGAGCTATACGCCGAGGTTTTTGAAAATGAAAATGCATTAGATAAACTTGAAGCATTCGCTAGTTTAAATGGCCCAGCTTTTTATCAATTACCCGTTAATTCTGATAAAATCACTTTATCAAAAACAAGTTGGGAAGTTCCAGCAACAATGAATTTTGGTAATGATGTTGTTGTACCAATCCGTAGTGAAGATACTATTGCTTGGCAGGTTGAAGATTAAGTTTCAGGAGAAAAGTTAAGATGCAGTTATTTGTTGATGACCTTACAGTGATAGATTTCTCCTATCTTTGTAAAGAGCGTGGTGTTGTAGGTGAAAGTTGGATAGTAGATGTACTGTTAGATGGCTCATTAAATGAACAGTCTATGGTGCTTGATTTCGCCATTGTTAAAAAACAGATCAAAGCGATAATCGATGATGCGGTAGATCATAAGCTTTTATTACCAATACAAGAAAAGTCATTAACGATTAATGAATCAACATACCATGATGGGCACTTAACATTAGATTTTATTAGTGAGCGTGCAAGTTACTATCTACAATCGCCTAGTTGTGCCTTTGCGCAGATAAATTGTTTAACAATATCTATCGCGTCAGTTACGGATTATCTAAATAAGATTATTCTGGCCGAACTACCAAATAATGTGCAAGGATTAACGTTAACGTTACGGCCTGAAAACATTGCCGATGATTATTACCATTATACCCATGGTCTAAAACTTCATGATGGTAATTGTCAACGTATCGCACATGGTCATCGTTCTAAAATTCAAATATTTGTTGATGGTACTAAGAATAAAGCATTAGAAAACAAATGGTGTCTGCGTTGGCAGGACATCTATATTGCTAGTGAAGCGGACCGCGTTTCAAAGAATGAAATTCAACTTTCTACAAGCGCTCTGTCAAATTTAACACCCGATCATCAATTCTTTAGTTATACCGCACCACAAGGTCGATTTGATATCGCAGTAGAAACTTCGGTACTTGATATTGTTGACTGTGATTCAACGGTAGAGTTACTCGCTGACTTTATCGCTAGACAATTAAAGCAGGAATGCCCCACTAATACTGTAAAAGTAATAGCGTACGAAGGTGTAGCTAAAGGGGCAATCGTAAGTGTTTAACTATAAAAAAACATGTTTTTCTTTACTTATTGCTGCCACTGCAATGACAACTCAAGCTGAAATTCAACTTTCGGGTGAAGTAAAACAGGGCGGTTTAATTATTGGTAAAACTAAAGCAAATAGTCTGGTAACACTCAATGAACAAGTTTTATCTGTATCAAAGAATGGAGATTATGTTTTTGCTTTTTCCAGAGACGATCAAAAGGAGTATTTATTAAAGGTTGTATTACCTGATGGTAGCATAGAAGAAAAAACGTTAAAGCCTGCGGTACGTGAATATAAAATATCACGTGTTGAAGGTATTAAAAAAAGTATTATGAACCCTAATAAAAAGGCAAACTTGCGAGCACAAAAAGATAGGGAAATGATGGTTGCCGTGAGAAAAATTTCGAGCGATTTGGTTGATTTTTCTCAAGGTTTCATTGCGCCTCGCAAAGCACGTATAACAGGTGTTTATGGCAGCCAACGTTTTTATAATGGTATTCCTAAAAACCCCCATTTCGGCGTTGACTATGCTGGTGCCATTGGCGCTCCTGTAAAATCACCAGCCAATGGCCAAGTTTTATTGTGGGTGCCTGATATGTTTTATTCTGGCGGTACTTTGGTTATAGACCATGGCCATGGCATCACTTCGAATTTTTTACATCTAAGCGATTCATTAGTTAAAGAGGGCGATAAAGTTAAACAAGGGCAGGTGATTGCAAAGGTAGGAAACTCCGGCAGAGTAACTGGACCGCACTTGGATTGGCGTATGAATTGGCACAGTGTTCGCTTTGACCCACAATTAGCATTAAAAATTAAAGCAATAAAGTAAAATATCTTTTATGTGCTTTAACTCCTCCTCTAAAATAAAACAACTTATATTAAGCCTATGTATTATTTTGCCTGTGCAGGGACAAGACTTCTCCGTTGGCTGGGAGCTTTGGTATCCTTATCAATTTCATGATAAGCAGAATCAACTTACTGGCGTAGATATAGAAATATTCAACTTGATTGCTAAGCAAGCAGAAATGGAAATATCATATGTAGAATTACCCTGGCAGCGTCATCTGATGTACATAAAGAGTGGGAAAATTGATGTCGCCTTTGGTGCTTCATATACAAAAGAGCGGGCCAAAACAGCCTATTATTCTCTTCCATACCGTAAGGAATTGGTTAATTTATTCGTACTTAAAGGCACTAGTGAGCTGATTAAACTTTCCGAATTATCAGATATCAGTAAGGGTAATTATTTAATTGGCGTTGAAAATGGTTATTTTTATGGAGAGAGATACGAGAAGCTACAAAAGAATGCTAAATTTATGGCACGTATACATGGTGTACTTGATATTGAGCAGAATGTGAAAATGTTATTAAAAAAACATATTGATGGCTTTTTAGCTGATCCAGTAGCTATGCAATCATTTGTAGACAAATATAAACTTCAAAATGAATTTGAAATACATCCTCTTGAAATATATCAAAGCGATATTCATATAATGCTTAGTAAAAAGAGTTGTAATGAAGAAGATTTAAGTAAGGTTAACGTTGCAATAAATACCTTAAGAAAAAGTGGGAAATTAACTAACATAATAAACCGCTGGTCAATATCCCATTAAAAGGGTAACGCTTTCGCAGCCTTTTTCTTAGCGCTGTCTGCACGTCTATCATAGTTTTTAGTTGTTTCAACAGAAGAGTGCCCCATTAAATCCTGCACTAAAAACACATCTTCACCGTTTTCAAGTAATTTAGTGGCAAATGTACGTCGCAGATCGTGAGGTGTTAAACGCTTCAAGCCTGCTTCTTTATAGCGTCGAATAATTATGTCATATATTGTTTGACCACTAATAGGTTCATTAACAAGTCTATTTCCTTTTCTAGCTCTTAAAAACAAAGGACCGGGTGCTAAACCGCGTTCATCTAACCACGTTTGAATAATGTCTAAATTGCGGTCGTGAAGGGCGTTGATACGTTCTTTATTTCCTTTACCTAGTACTTTAATAGTACCTTCATTAACATCTAGGTCTGATAATAATAAACCTGCCGCTTCATGGCGTCGCAAACCCGCACCATATACAAGCGCAACTACTGCAGCATCGCGCATCGCGATCACGCCATCTTGCGCCATGCAGTAATCTATTAGAGTATTTAATTCGGCTAAATCAAGCGCACGGCCTTTAATACTACGAGTGCCTTTAATTCGTTTTATTTCTTTAATATGTTGATAGCTCTCAACATCAATTAACTTTTTACGCCAAGCTTCTTTTGCTACACCTTTTACCGCTGATAGATACACATTAATCGTTGCTGGAGATTTTCCTTCGTCAGTTAAATTTGAAAGCAGCATTAATATTTTCTCATAATGTAAGATTGACCAATCTACATCTTGATGAGATTTTTTTTTAGCAAGTTTGAATGCAATAATATTTAACATAGAAGCCATTGTTACTCGGCTTTGTTTTGACTGTAGAGATAACAAGTAAATATCTGAAGCTGTTTGTTTGGTTATTAAACTCATTTATAAATTCTCAAAATAGGTGAACGCCATATTACCGCGGTACAAAAAGTTGTCGTACGTAAAAAATAGCAGACATTACCCTTAATTCACCGCTAGAATTCACAGAGCGTCACATATTCATTTACTAAAGGTTTCCAATACTTTGATAAATAGCCATATTTATTACTTATTAAAATACATATTTTAAAAGGTTATCTTTATTTAACTATAATACAATTAATATTATAGTTAAATATGTACTTTGATATTATAAGTTATGAATTTTCCAAGTTTAGCGTTTTGCACCATTGGCTAGCTTTTAAAAACTCTTCTTGAACTAAGGTTTTATCTAAGGCGTATTTATCTAGACTATTGGCCAAAGTAGTTTCAGTTTTTAAATGCTCTCGACCTAAGATAAAGCTAGTGGTCAGGTCGAGTAATTGACCAAGCAAGCCATCATGTTTAACTAGTGCCGTTTCTATCGGCTCTGCTAATGGCATGGTTTTAACAATTTCAGCCATTGGCATAGATAGCATAATTTCTATAGCACTGAGTAAACCGGTAATAAAGGCAGAGTCATTGACTGGTTTAAAGGCATCTTCAGCACTTAATGCAAGCATCATCTTACCGGTTATTAAGGCTTGTCTGCATACTTCATCTGTCGCATCAGAAGTTAGATTAGATAACGCTAAAATTGAAACAAATTGCCTAAGTTTATCTTCACCTAAGTATGCTGCAGCTTGTTTTAATGAGGTAATTTCAACACGAGTACCTGTGGCAACATTGTTTACCATTTTAAGTAAGCCAACCGTTAGATTGACATCATGGCTAATTATTTCAGCAATAGTTTCATAATTTAGTGGGTAATTAAAAGTTTCACTTAGCAGGTTTAGCATCTGCGTTTTAATTGGTGCTAACGCCTGGCCCTCAATAATTTCAGGTTGATGATAGAAATAACCTTGAAAGTAATCAAAACCAACTTCAGCCAATGTTTGCTGTTGATTACGTGTTTCAACTTTTTCAGCTGCTATAGCAACATTAAAAGGCTTCATACGACTAACAGCGGGAATCAAGCGTTTAGTATTTATTTTTTCTATATCAACTTTAACTATATCAATATAAGGAAAAAGTAAGTCCCAATGTGGTGCTAAATCATATTCTGTTAAGGCAACCTTATAGCCTTTTTCATGATAAAACTTTATGATTTTAAGGAGTTTTTTAGTGGGTTTTTCTTGCCCTACTAATTCAATAACGATGGTATCTTTATCGAACATTAACGGAAATTTATGAATTAAACAATTCTCGGTAAAGTTAATAAATGATAGTTTTCCCATGCTAATTGTCTGGATGTCACCATGGATATGGTTCTGGATAATTAACTTGGAGCTGGCTATATCGTGCTCAACTTCTGGAAATTTATTGTCAGGGCTATCTCTAAATAATAATTCATATCCAATAGTCTCAGATTTTTCATTTAGAATTGCTTGCCTAGCGATATAAGTATTTTTCATTTAACTTTTTTATTATAGATTTATGCTTGCTAGCAAGATTAACATTTTCACATTAAATTGCTACCTTAATACCTAACTATTGAATAAATCTGCACGCTTAAAGGGTTATTTTAAAATAGTTTTTAATACTGATGCACTACCATCAATTTTCTTTATGGTGGGTAATGAAAACAACTCATTTAGCATTGGAGTGATGTGTATATTTTTAAAAGGGGCTATTGCCCTGCTCTTATCAAAATTTGGACCTGATGCAATGAATATTGCTGTTAAGTCGTGTCGTTCAAAAGGGTCATAGCCATGAGCACCTCGATTAAAATGATGACTATTAGCTTCTTTTATAAAAGTTGCGCCAGGTTTTGCTTCTAAAATAAGATCTGGAACAATGTCCTCATTTTTGTCCAAGTACCAGCGCTTTGGAAACTTTCCTTTATGATGGAGGGTAAATAATTGTTGCTGTTGTTGCTGAATTTCAAGTTCATTAACTAACTTTTCTTGCTGCACTCTAGATAACAAGCTTTTGTCAAAATAGAATAGTAACTGTGTACTACTTTTTGCTACGGTAATTGCATTTATGTTTATTAGGTTTTCTGCAGTTTTACTTAGTACAGATTTTGTAGTTATAGCTTTTTGCTTTTCTACTGCCACCATACCATGATCAGAAACTAATATAATATTAACAGACTGTTTTACTTCGTTATTTAACCTTTCAATGAAATAACCAAATAGCGCATCAATTTCTGCAATTGCTAAGGCAACCCCAGGAGAGTTAGGTCCATATTCATGACCTGCAGTATCAACAGTAGAAAAATAACTACTGATAAATTGCGGGCTTTTAGATTCAGGCATTTGTAGCCAGGTAATAATCTGATCTACTCTTGTTTTATTAGAAGTGCCATGGTTGTATGGCACGTTATAACTTGGAGAGGTTGATACTGTTAGGCTTTCTGATTCAGGCCAAAAATATACCGCCGACTTTATTTTTGCTTGTTCCGCAATTGACCAAAAAGGCTCAGCTGTAAGCCAACGTTTATCATTTTTTCCGGCGCCTAGTGAATATTTCTCACCTATTTCTGGATTATAAAAGCTATTGTGTAAAATGCCATGTTTAACGGGATACGCTCCCGTAATAATAGAAAGATGGTTTGGGAAAGTTTTACTAGGATACACCGGAAGTAATTTAGCACTAACGCCTGAACTAGCAAAAGCCAAAATATTTTTAGGCTGGTACTTCTCTAGATAGTTATAGGCAAAACCATCAATAGACAGCAAAACAACAATAGGTTTTGCTGCTTTGCTATAACTTGATACGCAAAATATTAATAGGCTAAATAGTACAGTCAAAATACCGCGCATCTTGCTACCCTCACACTAGTATCAAAATTTAATAAAGGGCTTAAAACAACTCTTTGATATTTGCCAAATCAGATTTACCAGCCATAATTTCCTCTGGAGTTAAACCTGATAATTCGTGCGGGAATACTAACCATTCTTCAGACTCATGAACATAATAATCTGGGGTAATATCAACTTGGGTATTTTGAGGTTTAAACCAAGGACATGCGGTACGTACGTCTTGAGGCATATTATTTCTCATGGCTAATTTAAGTTGTGCGATTAGCGCTTTAATACTTCGTCCAGAGTCAAATACATCATCTACTATTAATAAACCATCATCTGCATTAGCGTTCTCAATGATATAATGTAAACCATGAACTTTGATCTCTTTGCTTTGTTGATTAATGCCATAGTAAGAAGAAGTTCTCACAGCAATATGATCCGTCTCAACCTTTTTATAATCAAAAAATTCTTGTACAGCAATCCCTATGGGAGCTCCGCCACGCCAAATACCAACAATAAACTGAGGTCTGAAACCATCTTCATATACTTTGGCTGCTAATCTAAAAGAATCTTCAAGTAATTCTTGTGCAGTAATGAACTTTTTATCCATCAATAATAACCTTAATTTTTACTTATGTGTTTTCACGTATTATAACGTGATTATTATTGTTTGAAACTAATTTGTCTAGTTAGTCAGGTTATTCTTGTAGAGGCGTTATATTTCTATCCAAAAAATACAAATATTGAAATATACTTCGACATGCTTTGATAAAGAAAGTTAAATTAACCTGGTCAAAATCATCATTCACACTATGATAATTGTTATGTACGCCTACACCGAAATAGATAAATGGAATATGTTCGCGATTAAACTCTCCGTGATCACTCGCATTATACCAACGCACCTTATTTTTGTAATGTGAGTTATTTTGTTTAAAGCCTCTTTTCACTTTTATTGTCTGGTTTGCAGATAATTCTCTAAATTCACTAAGTTTTCCATTAGATAAAATATTATCTAGCCGTCTATCTATATAGTGTAATTGTGATGTGTTTTTATTTCCGGCAATCATATCAAGGTTAATATTGAGCCTAATCCTAGGGAGTAGTTTATTTTGCTGCGCTATAAAAGCTTTTGCCCCAAGCAAATTTACTTCTTCCCCATCAGTAAATAAAAACAATACCGAATGTTGCAACGGTTTTCTTGCAATATTATTGGCAAACCCCAGCAATGCTGCCGTACCAGAAGCATTGTCATCTGCACCGTTAAATATATTACCGTGTTTTTCGCCGAGATGATCGTAATGCGCACTCAGAACAATATATTGATGTGGAAACTTGGTACCTTCGACATAGCCGATAATATTATGTCCATTTTTTTGAGAAAATAAGGTTTTATGACTAAATGGGTGTAAGAATTTCTGTTGAAAGGCGTTAACTTTACCTTTCGTCAAAGAGGAGATTATATACTTTTGCGCTACAATACTGCCTTTAGAGGCAAACCTCCGCCCTTTCATATCGTCAGCAGAGAGATTTCGTAGATGCACACTTAATTTATTCACTTCAATAGATGATAAGTTGGCCTCTATGGTATTATTTACCGGTATAGTTAAGGTTGATGGTGCTGTAGAACATCCTTGTAAGAGGAGAATAAAAATAAATGTTAATTTGTTAATTTGTTACTTCTGCCTTTAGAAAATTCAACTTGGCGATATATTGATACTCGGTAGATTTATTCATGTTCAACGATAACGCTTTTTTCATGGCTCGCTTTGCATCTGATAATCTATTCATTTGATAGTATGCTTTGGCCATACCGTAATATAACTCATGAATCTTATTATTTAACCTTATCGCCCTCTTATAAAGTTTTACCGATTTTGAAAAGTCTTGTTTATAAAACGCCTCGTCAGCTAAAACAGCATAATAATAAGGGTTTTTCTTTCTATAATTAAATAGCATGTTTTCTATGCCTTCAGCTTCAACATCATTGTGCTGATTACGCAGAAGTATGGCTAAATTAGTTAGCGCTGTTAAATTTTTCGGGTCAATCGTGATAGTGTACCGATATGTTTTTTCTGCTAATTCTAGGTTATTGGTTAAACGATACAATACCGCCAAGTTGCCCCAAGCCGGACTAAACTTATCATCAGCCTCAACTGCAGCCCGGAAGTACTGATAAGCAATATTAAATTGCTCTTTAACTAAGGCTTGACCACCTTTGTTGTTATAAAACATAGCCAAAACTGTATTTTTTTCAATTATCCTTTTGGAGAAGGTTTGTCTAGTAACGTAAGGATCGAAGTCAATTTGTATATTATCATTACCATAAATAATATTTCTATTGAGTTTATCACTTGGCTTTATTAGTAAATTAACATGACCCGTTAAGAGATTATATTGGCCATTTCTAATCCAATATTCAGGAACATCTACTTGTTGAAAGTCGACATCTAAATTAGCTTCTTTAGCTAAAGCATAAGCCATTATGGTTAAAGACATACAATTTGCCACATGACTGTGGTAAGCCTCTCTAGCGGTAAGATTAGCATTACTTGCATAATTTATTGCCATATTGTCTTTTGCAAAAATTTGGCTCAATAAACTTTTGGCCTTCTTTTTGGTATTATGGGTTATATTCAAATTAGCTTTGACCATGCTTTTCATCGCATCATCGATCATGAAAATTTCTTGTTCGGTCTGTATAATAAGGTTGGCTGGTTTTGGGAAAGCGTTGTCAAGATAGAGAGAACTTGGAGCAATAGCCAGACTAGTGCCATACTCGCTGGTACTTTGACAGGAGATAATTACTGGCATAACTAAGATTAAGCTAATAAAAACAAAACGCTTCATAATTGCTCCCAAAACCACAGTTAAAAGGGGATAATATAAGCGTAAATCAAGTTCTCGCTAAATGCTATTAGATGATCAGTTTATTAATATTTGTTTACAAAGTAATCAAAAATCATGATGATAGCAATACATTAACACTTCCCTTTACCAAACCAATTAAATTTATTCACAGCCATTAGCTCATATGTCGTTGTTGCCGCTGTAATGCTCTATTCTTAGGTGTTGATTTGGTTTGCTGAACTGCATAAAGGTTAAGTCCATTAAAAAGGCTTTTTAATTTCGATGCATTGTAGTCTAATTCAATTTTTGAAATAACAAGTAGATGTTTTTCAGGAAATAACGCCTCAACTGATTGCGAAATAAGCTCATAGAGTTTTTTCAGGTTAATTTTATGGATTTGCCCTGTTTTGTTAAAGATCCATTCAGTAATTGCCATAAAGTCATCAAAAGGTTTATCAGACAAAATAAGGGGTAGTGAGTATTTAAAACGTCCTGAATTGCCAATCATATCCCAATACCGTGCAAAGCGGTTAATGCGTTGCATGGTGGTAAAGCTAACCCTGTCAGTACTTAATATATTAAATGGCGGCAATGGATTAAAACGTAGATCAAATGCTTCTGTGTGTCGAATTATTGGACTACCTTTTAAACGTTTCAAGATACCCAGTTGTATTTCATGAGGGCGACAATGGTAGAGTTCGTTGAAGCTCTCTCTAAACGTATCGTAGGTTTCACCGGGCAAACCAAAAATAAGATCAGCATGAATATGTGCGCTGGTATTATCTTTCAACCAGAGTAAATTATCTTTTGACTTGGCGTTATTTTGCTTACGGCTAATATTGGCTTGTACTTCTGTGTTAAAAGTTTGTATGCCTATTTCAAATTGTAAGCTTCCTTTAGGAAACTGAGTTAACAAGGCTTTTAATTTTCTCGGCAGATGATCAGGCACCACTTCAAAATGCAAATAAAGATCGTCCGTCATTCGATCTAAGAAAAACTGCATAATTTGCATGGTAGTATTAATATTTAAATTAAATGTTCTATCAATAAACTTAAAGTTTCTCGCACCACGTTGATATAGAGTCTCCATTTGTTCAAGAAATATAGTTAAGTCAAATGGGGTCGATGCTTTGTCTAAAGACGATAAACAAAATTCACATTTAAATGGGCAACCACGTGATGCTTCAACATAGAGCAGGCGGTGCTTTAAATCTTCATCAGTGTAATATTGATAAGGCAATTCAATTTCATTTAGCGGTACGGGTTTCGAGTTAAGAATTTTTTTATCTGGTGGTGTTTCATTTATGATATCTTTACAAAGATGATAAAAACTTAAATCTGCTGCCCCCGTTAATACATAATCTGCACAGTCGACAATAGCTTGCTGCTGCGTTTCATAGCTTACTTCAGGCCCGCCTAAAACAATTTTGATTTCTGGTGCGATCACTTTTAATAAATTAACAACATTGGTCGTTTCAACTATGTTCCAGATATATACACCGAAGCCTATAATATCTGGTTTTGATGCTAAGATTTGTTCAACGATATCAATAGCGCGAGTTTGAATAATAAACTCTTTTATTTCACAACATTCCTGTAATTCTTTTAAATTAGCGTAAAGATAACGTAAACCAAAACTGGTATGAAAAAACTTTGCATTAAGTGTCGCAAGTACAATCTTACACGAGGCTTTATCTAATGTGTGACTAACAGGGCTACTCTGCCCTATTAAAGTAGGGGTATTGACTTCAGTCAAATGAATCTGTGTAGCGTTTGCTTTGGGAGGAGTGAGTTGCTCTGCCATTTTTGATTTTAAATACCTTTGATAATATTGCCGCAATTATACTGCTATTACTTACCGTATACAGCAATCTTATTTTGGAACTTGCGCAATCGCACTAAGAGGTAATAAAATCGCAATATGAAAAATAACTCAATGAAGGTTAAATACAGTTTTAAAACACACCTACTCTGTTATTTGTTAGTTTCTATACTGTTGCTATCGAGTTGCTCAAGCAAACTGTCCACACAAAAACAAGCGGCACAATCCGCGCCCTCATTACAGATAAAATTAAATCAATACAAACACAGTACTTTCAACCAAATTGAGGCAACGTTTTTACCCATCAATCCAAAGAGTTAGTATTTAGGGTATTGTCGGATATTGATCAAACACCGCAATGGTTAGATAGGATAGTCAGTTTAGAGCTGTTGGCTGTATATAATAATTATCAATATTTATTACGCTCGATAATAGATAGTCCATGGCCATTTAAAGACCGTGAAACCTTCACTTGCGTTAATACTGACTTTACCAAAACCATAATTACAATAAAAATTTTTTCTTGTAGTAAGCTTGTGTCTATTGATGCACAATATCTGCGTTTGTTGCAAGTCGAGTCAAGTTGGACAATAAAGGAAATATCCGAATCATTAGTAGAAATAAACTATAAAACATGGATTGACCCAAGTGGTAATGTACCCGCATTTATCTTTAATAGTGAACTGATTAGCAACACTAAGGATAGTTTAAACAAACTACAAAAAATCATTAAAAATAGCTCGTTAGGCCAATACTCTTACTAAATGTTTCTTGTACTTTTTAGTTGTTCATATTTAAAATGAGCACTTGAATTTAAGTTGTTTATCTATGATAACTAATAAGCTACTTGCAGGTGAGTTCTTAAATAGTAGCAATATTTCAAATACTTACATGTGAAATCATTTAAAGCAAACCCGTTAACTCTTTCGAATTAACGGGTTAACCTTAGTGTTACGGACAGAATGGCGCGAGTATGGGCGCAAGTGTTTTCAATAAGGCTCCCTTTGATGTAATCATTGCTTAAAACTGCAATCCATCTAATAAGATATTTTCAATATATAATTGGTTTGCATAGCAAATCCCATAATGAATAAGAAGACGATCCTTGTTCCTATTTATACTCTTATCTGATTTCATGTGATATGTTTTAACTTTATTCAGAAACCTAGTCATTTATTTATTGAGGCACTCAAAGTACTCTTATCCATGTACAAAAAAAGATTACCGATATCGTTATGTATGAGGTTACACGGCTACCAGCTTTGGTTGACTTTCACTTCTCTCACTATATCTATCAAGAAGAAGTTCACTTTGGTCTCTAGTTAGATAAGTAAAACGCATCAACTCTTCCATTACATCAACAAGTCTGTTTCTATAAGCTGAATCTTTCATTATGCCACTTTCACTGAACTCATTATAAGCCTTTGCTACAGATGATTGATTAGGGATTGTTAACATTCTCATCCAGCGTCCCAATATTCTCATGTTATTGATTGCGTTAAAGCTTTGCGAGCCACCTGTTACTTGCATGACAGCCAAGGTCTTTCCTTGTGTTGGCCTAACAGCGCCCAGTGACAAAGGGATCCAATCTATTTGAGTTTTCATTACACCAGACATGTTGCCGTGTATCTCAGGTGACGACCAAACCTGCCCTTCAGACCATTGTACTAATTTTCTTAGCTCTACTACTTTAGGATGTTCAACTGAATCATTGTTATCAAATAACGGCAGTCCCTTGGGATTGAAGAACTTAACTTCAGCGCCCATTATTTCCAAAATACGTCCCGCTTCCTCAGCAGTTAAACGACTAAATGAAGTTACACGTAAAGATCCATATAACAGTAATATTCTTGGCTTATGGGTAATAGATTTGTTAACTGTAGGCCGTAGGTTAAATTGTTCGTTTTTTAAGAAGCTCATAAATGTTTCCAGTTAGTTTATTTACTCATAAGACGATTAACATTACAAAAAGACGAAAAATTAACGTAAAAATATTAAATATGTTAATTTTAATCTCCTTATAGCTTGTCACTGGTCTAGTATCGAGCCAGAATCAACTCAAAGGGTTAACAGATTTTAAAACTCGTTCGTGTAGTGGAGCTTGTCAGTAGAATGAAAATCGAAGATATCTGGTTAGAATACAGAGCAGCGCTAAAGCGATTTTTACACTCGAAGATCTCAAACGAAACTGACGTTGAAGATTTATTACAAGACATTTTGATAAAAACCCATCACAACCTAAATGCCGTAAAAACACAAAAAAGCGTTAAGTCTTGGTTATTTCAAATAGCCAATAACACCATAATTGATTACTATCGGAAAAATGGTCGTGTTCAAATAACTAATATTGAAGACCCTATACTCTTTGAAGAGCCCCAAGAGAATAAAGTTGACTTATCTAACTGTATATCGCCTTTTATTAACGCACTGCCAGATGAACACGCGAGCTTATTAACCGCCATTGATATAAATAATCAATCACAAAAACAATATGCTGAGCAATTAGGCGTAAGTTACTCAACTTTAAAATCACGTGTTCAAAAAAGTAGAGGTTTGCTTAAACAGGTATTTGACGATTGTTGTCATTTCAAAATTGATAAATTCGGCAATGTTTATGATTACGATGTAAAAACAAAAAATTATGACCGTTGTAAGTAAATTGGACCTTCTTGTGCCTGTGTACTGGTTAATCATAATGTTTTCGGATAGCAAAAAGCCCGTCAATCTTTCGATTAACGGGCTTTTCTTAATGTGGCGGTGAGATAGAGATTTGAACTCTACTTGAAGGTTTAGCGCTACCAACCCATTACTATTTTAACTTATCACTAAAAAGCAAAAAGCCCGCCAATTCTTTTAAATTAACGGGCTTTTCTTAATGTAGCGGGAGGAATGGGACGAGTATGGGCGCTGGTTTTATTCAATAAATTTACCTTTGGGCTATGTCTGAGTAACCAGCTTACTGTTCTATCGTAAACAACACTTCTTATGTTTTTTTCCGCTGCCACACGGACAAGGATCATTTCGGCCAACCCTAGGTAATGAACTAACGGGCACACTGTTCTCTAAAATTGTATTTTCGTCGTACAGAATGTTAGCCAATAAACCACCTTCCCCCATTAACGAATCAAAGCCCTCAAACTCTTCAAGATTTTCTTTTACAAGACTGTCGAGTTCTTCATCTTCTGAGTCAGCATCATCCTCAGCCCAAGCACTTAAAGTGGCAACAACATCAAATTGGGTTTGAATCATACCCGATTCAATCAACTTAGGCGTATCTGCCCTATTCCACGCTTTAACTTCATCTTGTTTAAAACGCTCTTCATCAAATAAACCTTTGTCACATAGCCGAATAAACTGACTTTTAAAATCATCAAGTTCATATTCGATACATGAATCGGCTAATGCGCTAAGTAAAAAGCTATTGATTGAATTCGGTAAAGCCGAAAAAACAGCTATCCATCGAGTTACATGTGCACTTAATACGAATTCATCAATAATATCTGCTTCGAACTGAGCAAATACAGCTTCAATAGCAGATGCCTTGCAATACATAGCTTGATGACCATCAACAATATAATTACACAATGCTTGTGTATTACCATCGACCACATTATAAAATAAGGTTGGCGTTAATTCAGTTAGTACATCGCCAAAAACCCCTTCAAGAGGAGATAAAAACGTATCGCTACGTGCAAATAACTGTAAACATTTTTCTAACGCTGGAGAATATCTTAATTCAGCTAATAATAAAGTACCAAAAAATAAAATGGTCTGCTGATCGTCGCTTAAGGAGGCATCATCTGCGATAAATTGATCTATCAGCCGTTCTAATTCCGGATAAAATTCAGACCAATTTGCTTTAATCACTTCGAGACCTGTAATAGGTAATTCGTTGTCTTGTGCATCGCCTATTGCCAATAAAGCTTGTTGTAAATTCATGTGAATTCCGTGATATATAATAAATTATGAGTACATATGCCGCATATTATATAGTAAAGGTGTTATTCCCGTTACCATTCAAAGTATCAAATTTAATCGAAAACAAACCGCAACTCATTAACCTTGCGGTTTTATTAATATGACGCCCAAAATAAGCAATCTTTCTTATTTTTTGTTTAAGGCGATGTATCGATCTATTTCGGCGTCAACCATAGCCAAAGGCAATGCGCCATTACTCAATAAAGCATCATGAAATTCACGTAAATCAAATTTTTCCCCTAATGATTTTTCTGCCTTTTTTCTTAACTTCCAAATGTGTAGTTCACCCAATTTATATGAAAGTGCCTGACCAGGCCATGATATATAACGGTCTACTTCAGCTCTAACATTCGCTGGTGATAATGAAGTATTACTTGATAAGAAGTCTATTCCTTGTTGTCGACTCCATTTCATTGCATGTATTCCTGTATCAATAACCAAACGACAAGCGCGCCACATTTCATAACTTAATCTGCCAAAATTATCATAAGGTGTATCATATAAGTCCATTTCAACACCTAACTTCTCAGAATATAATCCCCAGCCTTCACCATAGGCACTAAAATACAGGCCTAAACGAAATTTAGGCACATTTTTTAACTCACTTGATATGGCCGATTGGTGATGATGTCCAGGTACTGATTCATGTAATGTTAACGCGGTAAGTTCATACAGTGGTCGTTGGTCTAATTGATAGGTATTTAGCCAATAAGCACCACCACGTGTTCCACCAACAACGGCTGAATTATAGGAAGCGGTAGTATAATTAGGGGCTATCTCTTTTGGCACAGGAACCACACCATAAGGAATACGAGGCAAGATTTTGAAAAATTCAGGCATAATATAATCAATGCGTTTAGCAATATACGATGCTTCTTTTAGCAAATCTTTTGGTGTT
Source organism: uncultured Colwellia sp. (assembly GCA_913062815.1). Lineage (GTDB taxonomy): Bacteria > Pseudomonadota > Gammaproteobacteria > Enterobacterales > Alteromonadaceae > Colwellia. The sequence continues at coordinate 194,939 of CAJXWZ010000004.1, forward strand.
TTTGCGTAAAATTTCGGGTCTGTTCGCAAGTATTGTGTAAATTCTTCAAATGATCCCTCAAACTTAGTTTCTTTTATTATCTCATTCATTTCTGCTCTGATGCGTTTTACTTCACTCAGCCCTGTTTGGTGTATTTCTTTAGCCGTGATATTAGGTAATGTCGTATACTTTTTAATTTGATGAGCATAATAAGCTTTACCATTATTCATTTGCTCTGCGCCAAGCGTTATTGTCGCTGCCTGTAAATATTCTCCGCCGAAAAACTCGGCAAATGTTCTAAAAGCAGGTATTGCGGATTGTGATATGGCTTGCTTGGCAGATTCTCTAAGTTGTGCTTGCTCTTTGTCTGATAGCTTAGTGCTCATTTTTAAAAAAGGTTTGTAAAGACTACTATCCGTTGGCTTATCATATATCTGTGCTTGAACCGTAGGAAGAATACCTTCAACAACAATTTTTGGCAGAGTAAAGTTGGTATTAATACCTTCACGCATGTTGGTTATGTTTTCATTAAAATAGCGTGGTATCTCGTTAATTCTTGCGATGTAATCGTTATAATCCTTCGCGGAATTCATCGGCAAACCATTACTCATACTTAATACTTGTAGAAAAAAACTATAAAAAGTATTGAGTGGAATTCGTGATAGATTAAGTTGGTAGCTTGCTATAGAGCCTTCAATCACCCACTTAAATAGTTGATGATTTATTCGGTTGGAGTCAGACAATTGCATAGGGTCAAATTTTACTAATTGATCCAATAACTTTGTCTCCGCGGCAAGTCGCCTATCATTGTCAATTTTTGATACTCTGTTCAGTAAATGATTATATTTAGTAATACCTTCTGATGTTGCTGATAAAGGACTTTCTTTCATCGAATAATCCCAGTGTTGTGCGATCAGCTGTGCTAATTTTTTATCCGCGTTTAGTGATACTTTATCGTCAGCTATAAGGTTTGTCGCATAAAAACATGTTAATAAAACAAGACACAAACCTCGGATATTTTTTAATATGTTATTTTTTATCATTATTGATTCTCGTTTCAGTTTTATATTACTTTGCTCTTTCGCTATTGCTTAATTCCCTAACTTTTTAAAGTCAGCATCAAATAAATATCAGTATTCTGCGCTAAAGCAACGTTAGATAGCGCAAATTTTATAACTAATTTATTAAAAATTGAACTGAACTAGCGGCTTTATTTACAAATAACTAAAAAGAGAAAAGACTATACCCATTTGAACCCTAC
>CAJXWZ010000005.1 GCA_913062815.1 uncultured Colwellia sp.
TTTGTGGTAAAAGTTAGCGTTACGAGGTGAAACCCCACTGGCAGCAATGAGCTTGTAACTGCCTCACAAACGAGCACTAAATTTCGGTTCTTATTGTTTTCTTGAAGACCTTTAGGGGTCAAAAAAACAGATGACTATATTGTGCCCAATAACGCGCTAGGTATCTTTCAAGGCGATAGTCGACTTATCTGACAATGGGGAAATTAACATCAATAGCTTCTTGGATTATTTAGAGCGTGAGAAAGCGTAAACCTGCTTTCATCCTTTCAGACAACTAAACCACTTTTGTTGCCGTTCACATAGTTTCATGAGCATGACTTATTAGTTAACAATTGGTTTATAGTAAGTTAGCGTATCATTAGGGCAATTTTACGCACAAAAAAGGGCAAAACCTTAATAGTTTTACCCTTTTAACATGCAACTTATTGTAGTTGTATGGCGAACCATATAACCAACAATTAGATTGCTGTTATATTTTCAGCTTGAGGACCTTTCTGGCCTTGAGATACAGCAAACTGTACTTTTTGACCTTCAGCTAAAGTTTTAAAACCATCGCCTGAGATTGCAGAAAAATGTGCAAATACGTCTGGACCAGATTCTTGTTCGATGAAACCAAAGCCTTTAGCCTCGTTGAACCATTTAACTGTACCAGTAGTTACGTTAGACATAATAATATCCTATTTATTTAAGAGTAATTGTTGTGCCTTTGAAAAGGCAATGTTGCTGGAAGTATTGCTGTTACTTATAAAAAAACAGGACGAGGTAAATATATGAAACTTCGAAATGGTATGGAATAAATATACGGTGTACTTTCAAACTGCGCAAATTATATACAATTATATTTAAAAGTAAAGACATTAAAATTAAGAAACCATGCTTGATAGAGCTCTGAACTTTATAAAAGTTGTTTACTATAAGGCTTTCATAAACTTGCAGGACACATAGACTTATATTCCGAAATACAAAACCTTAAGACTGACAACAGCGCCATGCGAACTGGACTTCCCCACTTTCGCTAGGCAATTTCTAGCTCAGAAAAATAAGTTAAGTTAATGCGCTCTGTTCGCCAAGCATTATAGAAGTATAAATTGTCTGCTGTAGGACCTAAAAGTTGACCTGATACTTTACAGAGGATTAATGGCAATAATACGAAACTCGAATACGGCTAACGACTGCCATATGCTGTGGATTCAATTGGTCAGTGCAGCGCTATACTCAGCAATCAATACGTTTGCTTTATTTAAAAGTTCATATCATGCGTACTTTGCCATGCTGAATTTTAGCTCTTTAGGGTGCTCAGAATAACAACAATTGCTAAAATCGATAGTATTTTAATTTTCAGCAAAATATTACTCAGAGTACACTAATTTAGAACCAATCCGCTTTCATATCAAAACTACTACTATCATTATTAATCAACAAATCTGCCCACGGATAAATTTGAGGTAATTCAACATTATAGAAATATTTGAGCGCTTGCAGTTTGCCTTGATAAAAATTTTCATCATCATGGTGAGGCTGATTTGCTATGCCTTTCGTTGCAGCAAGACCTTGCTTAAGCCATAGCCAGGCCACAATAACGTGACCAAAAAGCTCAAGATACTTCACTGAGTTAGCTAGCGCTAAATCAATATTACGCGTTGACATTGCTGCCAGCACCACCTCTGTTGTTTGTTGTAACTTAGCAACCGCAGCCTGTAATTGAGCACTATAAGGGTTTAAATGACTATCAAAAGAAGCTTGCTCAATGGTTAAGTTTATTTCAGCCAGGGTCGCTAAATAACCAGCCATGTTATTCATAGGTATTTTGCGCGTTAATAAGTCTAAAGACTGGATACCTGTGGTACCTTCATGAAGAGTATTTAAGCGATTATCACGATAAAATAATTCAACAGGATGCTCATTAATGTAACCATGACCACCCAATATTTGTATGGCTAAGTCGTTGGCTTTAATACCGAATTCTGATGGCCACGTTTTAATAATAGGCGTTAAGAAATCTAAAAGTAGATGGGCGTGTTTTCGCTCCACTTCACTTGCTGCAGTCTTTTCATCATCACTTAACTGAGTGCCATAAAGTACTAAGGCTAAAGCACCTTCAGCGTATGCTTTCTGCGCAAGCAGCATACGGCGAACATCAGCATGTTCTATAATGTTGACCATAGGTGATAAAGGGTCTTTGCAAGAAGGTAGTCGCCCTTGAGGACGATTCTTCGCGTAATCAAGCGAGTAAACAAAACCTGCAACACCAAGTAAAGCACCACTTGTGCCTACCATAATGCGCGCTTCATTCATCATGTGGAACATGTATTTTAGGCCACAGTTTTCTTCGCCAACCAAATAACCGATAGAGCCTTTTTTCTCACCAAAGCATAATGCCGTTGACGTTTGTGCACGCCCGCCCATTTTATGAAACAATCCAGCAAGCGCTACTTCATTGTCTTCACCCAAGGAGCCATCGTCATTCACTAAGCGCTTAGGTACCACAAACAATGAAATACCTTTAACGCCCTTGGGTGCACCTTGCAATCTCGCCAGTACTAAATGAACAATATTTTCACTTAAGTTGTGATCGCCACCCGAAATAAAAATTTTATTACCGCTAATGCGATAATTACCGTCGCTGTCTTTCACTGCTTTTGTTGTTAAATCGCCTAAGCCTGAGCCACTACCGGGTTCAGTCATGGCCATAGTGCCCATAAAGCGCCCTGCGCGCATAGGCTTGACCCATTTATCAATGAGTTCATCACTGCCATGAGCTTCCAATAAATTGGCATTGGCATTGGTTAACATGTTGTAACCAAGGGCAACACCACCTGCAATGGTAAGGTAAGCACCAGCGGCACTAGCAATAATTGGTGGCAGCTGCATACCTTCTAATTCATAATCAGCGGTAGCAGATGACAGTCCTGATAAATTTACCGCTTCAATTGCAGGTTTTAATTCTGGAATCAATGCTATTGTTTGGCCATCAAAGGTTGGCTGATGGGTATCTAACTTTTGGCGAATAGGCAAAAAATGTTTTTCCGCAATTGCTTTTGCGGTATTCATCACTTCGTTAAAAGTGTGTCTATCATGATCTTGATAACGTGCTCTACTAGTGAGTGATTCACTATCGAACAATTCATACAACATAAAACTAAGATCACGTTCATTAAGTAGTGTGGCTGACATATTAATTCTTCTATTATTACCGTTATTGGACTTTAATTCTTGAGGTGATTACTAATGTGCAGACACGCCGCCATCAATAGCAATACACTGCCCTGTCATATACGTATTCGCTGGTGACAACATCATTAGCATCATGGCAACGATTTCTTTGGGCTCGCCTAAACGTTTCATCGGCGCACCTATGCTCATTTTGGCTTGCATTGTTGCATCAGCCATATCAGTGACCATTTTTGTTAAGGTGAAAAATGGGCAAATTGCATTTACACGTATATTATGTCGACCATATTCAACGGCAGCAGTTTTAGTTAAACCAATAACAGCATGCTTCGCCATAGAGTAAGCACCCACTTTTGCTGCACCGCCTAGGCCAGCCATTGAACTAACATTTAAAATGGCACCACCTTCTTGTGTTAGCATTTGTTCAATTTGATGACTCATACCAAACTGTACCCCTTTGACATTGATAGCAAATTGGCTGTCCATTAGACTTTCTTCAATTTCATGAAGCGCGTGAAATTCATGAGCCACACCCGCATTATTGACACCAATATCTACACGACCAAAATGGCTTTTCGCTGCATTGACCATTTCCTTGCATTGCTCATTAACTGACACGTCGCATTTCATGGCAACAACTTCAGCACCTGTAGCGGCAATTTCATCAGCAACCTTATGAACACCCGCTTCGTTAACATCACTGATCACTAATTTAGCACCACGTTGTGCCAACTCTTTCGCTAACAACATACCAAACCCTTGAGCAGCGCCTGTGATAACGGCAACTTTACCGGTAAAGTCTAAAATTGGATCCATGATTTCTCCTAAAGCCGCTAAAGTGGCGTCTATTTGTGGTAATAAGTTAACTATATTATTTGGTTTTATTCATTTGCTTCTTGGGCAATCACTGACAAGGCCATTTGTGCAAGAGGCTCAACAAACGCCCCAACCTTGTTTGCATGCTCGTTAGAGGCATTACCTTGTGAAGCTCGTTTGGCCACACCTTGCGCTATTGCTGCTAGCCTGAAAAAGCTGAAAGCGAGGTAAAATGCCCACTTATCTATTTTTTCTATGCCCATGCGTTGGCAATAAAGTGCTACATATTCTTTTTCTGTTGGAATACCAAGACTCTTACGGTCAACACCCTTCAAGCCATCAATACTACCTAAACCTTGTGGCATGCGTAGTTGCATGCACTGATAGGCCAAATCGGCATAAGGGTGTCCCAATGTTGATAATTCCCAATCAAGAATGGCAATAATGTTGGTCGAGTTTTTCGCAAACATTAAGTTATCTAATCGAAAATCACCATGCACTAAACAAACCCGGCCATCATCGCTCGGTAGATGCGCCTCAAGCCAATGAATCAGCTCATCCATTGCAGCAATGTCTTGCAATTGGGTTAATCTATATTGTGATGTCCAACGCCCTAACTGTCTTTGAAAGTAATTACCTGGCTTGCCGTATTCGCTTAAGCCACAAGCCTCTACATCAACACTATGCAGGGCAACTAAGGCATTGTTCATGGCGTCATACATGGCGCTACGCGTGTTGTTCTGGTCTATTTCAGGTAATGAAGCACTCCAATAAACATCGCCGTCACAAAACTCCATCAGATAGAACATTGCGCCAATAACCTCAATATCAGTGCAAAGATGATACACACTACCCACAGGTACACCAGAGCCTTCTAACGCTTGCAATACTTGGTATTCTCTATCAACCGCATGGGCTGATTTCAATATTTTACCCGGCGGTTGGCTGCGCAAAACGTAGGTACCTGATTGTGCGGCTACCTTATAAGTGGGGTTTGATTGCCCACCAGGAAATTTTTCTAATGCTATCGGACCTTTAAACCCGTCAACATGCAATTCAAGATAGTGCGTGAGTTTATCGATATCAAAAGATGTCACTGCTGCCATGTTATCCATTCCCGTTTATCAACATTCAAACAACTAAACACTTTTCTTTGCTAAATCGCGACCTAACTGCATCATATGCACTTGATCAGGGCCATCAGCTAAACGCAATGTTCTTTGGCCAGCATACATATGTGCTAAGAAAGTATCTTGGCTAACCCCCAAAGCACCGTGGCACTGAATGGCTCTATCTATCACATCAAGCGCCATACTAGGGGCAACAATTTTTATCATGGCAATCAGTTCTTTAGCAGCTTTATTACCTGCTACATCCATTTTCTGTGCTGCCTTTAAGGTCATTAACCTCGCCTGCTCAATTTGGCAGGCAGACTTGGCAATGTCTTCACGTACCGACTGTTGCTTGATCATAGGGCGACCAAATACCACTCTTTCGTTAACACGCTTACACATTAAATCTAAGGCTCGCTGTGCTGCGCCAATTGAGCGCATACAATGATGAATACGACCAGGACCTAAACGGCCTTGCGCAATTTCAAAGCCCTTACCTTCGCCAACAATAATATTTTCAACAGGTACACGTACGTTTTCAAAGATAACTTCAGCATGCCCTTCTGGCGAATCGTTATAGCCAAAAACTGTCATAGGGCGAGTTATTTTCACCCCAGGAGTATTAGTTGGCACTAGAATTTGTGATTGCTGAATGTAACGATTTTCATTATCAGGGTCGGTTTTACCCATCACGATTAATATTTCACATTGTTTGCGACAAGCACCGCTGATATAAAACTTTTTACCATTGATGACATACTCATCACCATCGCGTTCGATACGGGTTTCAATATTAGTGGCGTCACTTGACGCAACCTCTGGCTCAGTCATAGCAAAAGCAGAACGAATCTTTCCTTCAAGTAAAGGCTCTAGCCATTTTTTCTTTTGTACTTCATCGCCATACTTGGCTAAGACTTCCATATTGCCGGTATCAGGTGCTGCACAATTGAATATTTCTGGAGCCCAATGAATTTTGCCCATAATTTCAGCTAAAGGAGCGTATTCAAGATTGGTTAAACCACCGCTATATTCACCATAAGCCAATGGTAGAAATAAATTCCACAAACCTTGTGCTTTTGCCTTGGCTTTGAGTTCTTCCATTAACGGTGGCGTTGACCATGGCAGTTCACGGGTCTGTTTATTCATCTGTTCTTCAACGGGATAAACATGCTCCTCCATAAATAAAGTTACACGTTTTATTAACTCTTTAACTTTGTCACTATATTCAAAATCCATGGTGATCCTTACTCGGCCATTAGCCAATAATTTATTAAACGACTCTTTAAAAGTAGAGTGTTAACTTAATTTCATCAGTGCTTCTTTATTAAATGGGGCTATTTCTTCTTCATTTTTATCGCGAATTTTATTCACCCATTCTGGGTCAACTAACAACGCACGACCAATGGCAACTAAGTCAAACTCTTTGTTATTTAACCTATCTAATAAGCCATCGATACCAGTAGGATTTGATGTACCACTTAAGTCAGCACTGCCCTCACCGGTAAAGTCGCTATCTAAACCAACACTACCTACAGTAATAACTGGCTTGTCGGTTAACTTTTTAGTCCAACCCGCGAGGTTAAGTTCTGAACCTTCAAATTCTGGCAACCAAAAACGGCGGGTACTGGCATGGAAAATATCAACGCCAGCATCGCTTAATAGGGTCAACAAGCTTGCTAATTCTTCAGGATTTTGACAAAGCTTGGCGTTATAATCTTGTTGTTTCCACTGAGAAAATCTAAAAATAATCGGGAAGTCTTGACCCACTTTAGCGCGAATAGCTTCAACAATTTCCACAGCAAAGCGAGCGCGATTCTCTAATGAACCACCATAATTATCGGTACGTTGATTAGTGCCTTCCCAGAAAAATTGGTCTACCAAGTAGCCATGTGCACCATGAACTTCAATTGCGTCAAAACCAATGGCTTTTGAGTCAGCAGCAGCTTGCGCAAACGAGGCGACTACTTCGTCTATATCTGCTTGGCTCATCGCAACACCATTTTCAGCACCCGGTTTATATAAACCTGAAGGGCTATGTGCAGGCACCGACTTATCAGGCCCAATACCTTCTTTTCTGACCGAGCCAACATGCCATAGTTGTGGCGCAATTTTTCCACCGGCTGCGTGAACTTCATCTACCACATGCTTCCAACCTGCTAGTGCTTCTTCACCATAGATGGCTGGAACGCGTTCATAACCATTAGCTGCTTTATGTGAGACAAAAGTGCCCTCGGTAATAATCAAACCAACATTACCTTCCGCTCTACGACGATAATAAGCAGCTACGTCTGGCGTTGGGACGTAATTTGGCGAAAAAGTTCGGGTCATAGGCGCCATTACCGTACGGTTTTTCAATGCTAGGCCTTGCGTTGAGAATGACTCAAATAACTTTTCTAAATTGTTCATGTTTTTTCCTATTTATTAATACTTTACATATAGGTAGCTGTTAACCTATTAAGAAACCACCATCGACATTGATAGCAGTACCTGTGGTGTAGCTTGACGCATTTGACACTAAATAGAGTACGGTACCCGCCATTTCTTCTGGCTGAGCAATACGCCTCATCGGCACATGGGTCATAAGTTGCTCTAAAATCTCTTTATTATTGACTAAGGTAGAGGCAAACTTTGTGTCGGTGCCGCCTGGCAATAAGGCATTTACCCGAATATTGAACTGTGCACATTCTTTGGCAAAAGTTTTAGTCATAGAAATAACTGCTGCTTTGGTAATTGAATATATACCTTGATAATCACCCGGTATAACGCCATTAATTGAAGCAACATTGACAATGGCTCCGCCATCACTGTCTCTCATGAGTTTTGCTCCCAAAGTCGACATGAAGAAGTAACCTCGGATATTAACGTCTACCGTTTTTTGAAAAGCACTTAAGTCGGTATCTAAGACATGACCAAAGTAAGGATTCGCTGCTGCATTATTGACTAAAATATCTAGTTTGCCGTGTTCAGCTGAGATGGTACTGAAAATTGATTCAATTTGATCCATTTCACCAATATGACAAGCAATGGCTTGAGCACTACCTCCAGCAGTTTTAATGCTATCAACAACCGCTTGGCAACCTTCGACTTTACGACTGGAAACAATGACATGTGCCCCATGTTGAGCAAGTAATTTGGCGATATGCTCACCAATACCACGACTAGCACCCGTGACTAATGCTACCTTGCCCGTTAAATCAAATAAGTTCTTTTCTGTGTTTTGGCCCATGATCAAACTCCTACTAATTATTCCCAATTACCTAAATGTTACCCAGTCATTACCCGCAATAGTTAAGTGATTAAAGTTATTTAAATAATCAATATTCACCTTGTTATCTGAGAACAATAATTTAGTCACACTGGTATTACGTATTTGTTGGTTTACTAACAATATTTTTTCATCTGATAAACCCATAACTTCTTGAACAATCGCTGAGATAGTGCCACCTGAGGTAAAAATACAAATTTCATCTGAATGATTACTTTTAGGTGCGTTTTTCTTTGCTCCTCTTGCTTGATTCATTACATCTTGTAAAGCACTGATACAGCGCCTTTTAAATTGTCCCCAGCTCTCTTTATATTCATCATCAAACGTTGAACTTACCCAACGATTTAACGCTTGAGCAAAGTCTTTTTGAAAGGTTTTATTAGAATAGGATTTTTGGCTTATTAACGCCGCCATTTTTGCGAAATCTTGCCACTTTTCATCATAACAAGACAGTATGTCGACATGATTAAATTCATTGAAACCTGAGTGCAAAATAGTGGAAGGCTTTTTTCCTTGATACCCCAGTAAAAAGTTATCTAAGGTTTGGCCATGACGTAATAAGTCACCTGCATATATTTGAGTGGGTGCTGGCATTGATTGCCAATACTTACCTAGTATTTTCGCTTGTTCAGCGCCTTTCTCAGACAATTGGTCATAATCTGCTTTACCAAATGATGCTTGTCCGTGACGAATAAGATAAATTGAAGCCATAAATTTAGACCGGTATGTTGCTGTGTTGAAGTGGGTTTACATTGACAACTATTTTTGAGGCGTTCATGGTCAATACTCAGCTTAAGATGAAACGATGTTTTTTATGCTATTCCTTATGCTAATCGCTGCAGTCAGATTAAACAAATGAATAGTATCTATGACCAACTATTCATTATTAGAATAGAGAATTTAGCTATTTTCAAATAAATAAAAAGCCTTGCAATACAAGATTACAAGGCTTTTTCTGCGAGTAATTAACTCAATATATGCAAGCAGCATAACCCTGCTGCTTGACACCTAGCTACCCTTTAGAAAGTATATGAAACACTTGCGCCATAAGTACTTGGTTGATTCGGGTATGCATTAAAACTACCCGCTTGAATTGGTGGTGGGAAAGACGATAAGTAGTACTCATCATTATTCAGGTTACGTGCCCATATTTGCAGGTTAACGCCATTCTCGAAGTTTAAACCAGCACTCGCATTTAATGTGCTTACTTCTCGCGTTAATGACTCTGGCACATTTTCAACTAGATGTACTTCACTCTCGTAAAGATAATCAAGTCTAGCGTAACCATAAGCGCCATTAGCCAGTTCAAAACTGTAATTAACGCCTGCGGTAATACTTTGCTCATGGATACCCGCTGGTTTCTCTCCTGACAAATCTACAGGACCAGTAAGTCCTGATGCACCGACAAATGAGTCATAAACTGGGTCAAGAAAAGTACCTGCTAGCGTAAAACCCCAATTTTCTGTTGGGTTATATACCGCATCAAACTCTAATCCTTTAGTACTCTGCTTACCTGCATTGGCTAAAACAAAGCCTGTGCCAATAAAGATTGATGATTGAAAACCTTCAATGGTTTGATCAAATATGGTGACATTGAATGCCATCTCATCAAATCGAGCTTTCATACCAAGTTCATAAACCTTTGACTCTTCAGGTGAGGCGTAACGACCACCATAATTTTGATTAGCCTCTGCAATACCTGCACTTTCAACAGCGGTTCTATCTGACTCAAATGGGCTACTGTAGCGAGAAAGGTTCCACGATGATGCTTTAAAACCTGTTGCCGCTGCGGCAAACACATTGATGTTTTGATTAACTTCATACGCTAAACGCATTGACCATGTGGTTTTGTCATCTTCAGTTTTACTGTTTTCAACTGAGTTTGGTAAGTTAAGCATAGGCGGCAAAAACTGCAAGCTTTTCAATAATGGCACCGCCGGTGCAAGTTGCGGAATAAAACCAATGGGGAATCCAAACAAAGTGGACTCGGTATCTAAATCCATACCCGAAAGCACATCATTATTCACTTGGTTAATGGTAAGATCTTTTTCATCTTTGGTGTAACTGATACCAAAAATTGCCGTTAAATCATCAGTGATATGGTAATCAAAATTAGCAAATAAAGAGAAAGCATCATTGTCTTGGACAAACTCTGAATTAACAGCCGTTTGATTTGAAAAGAATGAACCTGGCGCTAGTCCATAAACACCTTCAACTGCACCTAAGATTCCAGGTGCACCACCCGCAGCCATTAACACATCGAAATAGTTACGTACATCATTGCCATAATAAAGGGTGTCACCCGTTACTACTTCTTCTTGGAAAACATAAGCACCGACCATCCACTCTAATTTTTGTGTGCCGGTAGACGTTAAACGAAACTCTTGTGTGATAGTATCAATTTCAGTGTGACCGCCTTCTTTTAAAATATCGAGGGAAGTGTAATCAACATCACCAATAAAATCAGAATCATTCTGACGAATTGAACTAATTGAGGTAAAACTAAAACCGTCAAAGTCTACATCGATTTGCAGCGAAACACCGCCATCTTCAACGGTATTATTTGGGGTTATATTTAAAGCTGATTGATAAAGGAATGAATCACTCTCATCTAAAACAACACCACCTAATGCTCTTACTGCAGCTGTAGTCGAACCATTTATTGCATCTTGTGTAGTACAACAAGCTTCATCAATTTCACTATAATCGGCGATGAACCTTACTTTAACATCACTTGTTGGTTCATATAATGCTTGCCCTCTGACATTCCAACGATCGCGGTTGTTTAATTTATCTAAACCGACAACACTATCAGTGTAGCCATCACGGGTATTGAAGCCACCTGAAAAACTTACCGCTAACTCTTCTGTAATACCATTAGTAATATAACCTTTCATAAGCTGTTGATTATAATTACCAAAGCCTACCTCAATATTACCTTCTAAATCATAAGAGGGTTCCATGGTTCGAATACTGATAACACCTGCTGAAGCATTTTTACCAAACAAAGTACTTTGAGGACCACTTAACACCTCAATTTGTTGTAACCTTGGTAAGTCGCCAATTTGTGCTGCAGCACGAGAGCGGTAAACACCATCTATGAATAAACCCACTGAAGGTTCAATACCGGTATTATTAGTGCCATTACCAAAACCACGAATAGAAAAGTTGGTATTAGTAGAACGTTGTAAAGGGGTAACTCTTAGCGTTGGTACCAATGTTTGTAAATCTTGAATGTCTAGCACTTTGGCTTGATCTATATCATCGCCACTCACCACGGTTATAGCGATAGGTGATTCTTGTAAACCTCTTAACCGTTTAGAGGCAGTTACCATGATGCGTTCTACCTGCTCCTCATCCCCTTTAACTATTGAAGTATCCTCTTGCGCATAAATTGCAGTTGAAGCAAGCGCACTTGCAACCGCTGAAACCAGTAACGATTGCTTGAAAGATTTTATTGCTAAGCCTTTATTCATATTGAATCCCCATATGTTTATCAGTATCAGAAATACATTCATTAACCCAATGTAATTCTGCTCAAATACTTTGTTTGAGCGTTATTTATTGTTACAGCACTTATGATTATGTTGTCAAGAAAACTTTCTTGTCATCCGACAGTCTTATAGCTTGAAACTGTTGTAGCACACTTTTTATGCTACTTGACTATGCTATGTCTAAGTTTTAAATTAAACAAATGAATAGAATTGATGACCAACTATTCATTGCAAGAATAAAGAATTAACACTATTAGTTAATTTACAGCTAATTAAAGGATATAAGTGTATGAAAGTGGATTTGAATTTGTTCGTGGTATTCGAAGCTATCTATTGTGAAGGAAATATCACAAAAGCAGCGTCGGCGCTCAATCTATCACAACCAGCAGTAAGCCATTCACTAAGTAAACTGCGTGACCATTTTGATGACCCTTTGTTTATCCGCCAAGGTAATGAAATGCGGCCAACGTCTGTCGCAAATAATGTTGTTGCTGATGTGCGCGAAGCATTACACCAATTACAAGTTTGTTTGGCGCAATCAAGGCAGTTTGATCCTTCTGTTTCTAGAAATAATTTTAATATTTCGCTGCATGGTGCATTAGAGGCATCATACTTACCGCCATTAATGCAGAAAGTAAAAAAAGAAGCGCCACTGATTAACCTGCAAAGTAGTCGCAGAGTAAATCGCAGTGAATTAGAGAATAAATTAGCAAGCGGTGATATCGACTTAGCGGTTGATACCCTACTACCGGTCAGTGAAAATATATTACATACTCAAGTAGGCCAAAGTAAGTTTGTAGTGTTAGCACGTAAAGACCATTCAACTATTAAGGCTAAATTGACTTTAGAAAAGTATCTAGCCCAAGATCATGTCTTAGTTTCATCAAGAACAACTGGACCCAGTGTAGAAGATTTTGAGCTCGCTCGATTAGGGCTTCAACGGAAAATTGGTTTGCGCTGCCAGCATGGTTTTTCAGCCTGTCGCGTTGTTGCTGATAACGATATGTTACTTACTTTGACAGAGACCACAGCAAAAATGTATAGCGACATGTTTAATTTAACCATTTTTCCATTACCGGTAGAAATACATGATATAGATATGCATTTGTATTGGCATACTAATGTCGATTTTGATCCTGCTAATAAATGGTTAAGAAATCAGATTATTTTGGCCACTGCCGGCGTGTAAATTCCAAGCGCTTTATAAATAGGTATTTATTGCTAGATACGCTAAAGTAAATTAACTTCAGGAGAATTTTCTGATATTAATTGGATCAAATAAGCATTGGCTGCGACTTAACCACAAAGATAAAAAGGTATGTGATGAAAAAAAACTTAATATTACTCTTAAGCCTTACTTGTTTCGTTAACATGTTTTCAAGTATTGCTCGAGCAAGTGAAACCTCAACTGCGATAGAGAACTTTAAAAAATCAGACCAAGTTAAAGAGTTTTTCAATAACGCTTATGGCTTCGCTATTTTTCCCACTATTGGCAAAGGCGGCTTTGGCATTGGTGGTGCTTATGGCGAAGGTAGTGTCTATAAACAAGGTAAGAAAACCGGTACCACCACGATGGCGCAGGTAACTATTGGCTTTCAAGTAGGCGGCCAAGCCTTTAGCGAAATTATTTTTTTCAAAAATAAGGCGTCTTATGACAAATTCATTGGCGGCAACTTCGAATTCAGCGCTCAAGCATCTGCCGTAGCAATTAATGCAGGAGCCAATGCAAAAACCAGTACCACTGGCTCTTCTGCTGGTGCAGCGACAAGCCCTGATAGAAATGAGCAGCAAGGTATTTACCAAAATGGTATGGCGACGTTTACTTACATTAAAGGGGGCTTAATGTATGAAGCAGCCTTAGGCGGGCAAAAGTTTTCCTTCGACAAACTTGAAAGTAATGAAATATAAACAAAAAAAGAGCGGGTGATAGCAGCCTGCTCTTGTTATGTTCAGTCTTATTTTTTACGATAAACGTATCAATTGACCATTAACCACTTTAAATTGATATAAACGCACTTTATTAAAGTAGTCCGCCTCATTTTGATAATAGCTTTGCTTCGCCGTTTCTATACCGTCAACATGGTCTGGAATATTGTGAAAATCAACCAACATTGCATTGGCGTCAACTTCAACAATAACTATGCCGTGCTCCGCCATGCGAGAGAATACCAAATCATCATTAATGTCATCGCGTTGTGTAGCTGTTTTAACGAGGCTGTCAAAGAATAGCGGCAACTGCTCAACTTCTGGCGGAATATCTCCTAACTGACTCAAAATATCATTCATACCATTTTCTAAAAACGAGCCAAAGGTGCCTGACGAAACCGACGATGTGGTGAAGTTAAATGATTTTAGGCCAGTTACGTCATTTGCTTTATGCTCGGTAATATATGAACTATGAACATCACCACCAATAGAAATAACACCAAATTGACTTAGAATATTATCAACGAAGTTTGTCTTGAATTGCGGGAAACCATCCCATTGATCCGCTTCTAGGTAAAAACGTTGCTTCAAAGGTGCAGGAATTAACTCGGAACCCAAAACATATTCTAATGGAATAATATTCGAATCTGCACGGCTAGCAGAAAAATCGAAGATCAATGGTGAAAAAGACACTGAGCTGCCAAGTACCTTCCAAGTACTTGTAGAAGTGGCAAAAGTATTTGCTAACCAGGTAGTTTGTTGATCATCAAAACCCGCTTGAGCAGAGCTTCCTTGTTGCTGCGCCACAAACTCTTTATAACCTGCGTATAAGTCGTAGGTTTCTTTCACCACAAAGTAACGACTGCCAAGGTAATTAAACAATGAGGTTTTACCCATAGTATAAAAAGCTAACCCTTGAGCTACGCCTTGCTCAGGCAATGGAGGCAATTGCTGAATGGCATGTTCATTCGGTAAAGTTGCTTGCGCTTGTGATAACACCTGATTTAAATAACTGGTGGCTAGGTTTCCTTTTATTGCAGCTATTGCTTGAGTACGAGCCTTTATAAAAGCTTCAGCTTCATCCATGGCGACGCGTGCCAAGATCTCTTGTGTATATAAACCGGTAAAAACTTCTAAAAATGCAGCTTTATAGGGTGAAAATACCAAGTCATCAATATTAATGTAAGGTGACATTTGTGCAACCACACCATCTACTTGCGCTTGTATCATGCCAGTCGCCAGCAAAAAGCCAGTCAAGGTTGCTTGATCTAGCGCTACGGTGGCTGGGAATGCATCCTCAGGAATAATATGATCAGGACGATTCGTTCTAAAGTCAGTCATGGCAAGATGTAAATGTTGACCAAAGTGAAAATCACGATAAATGCGGGTATTTGGAAATAAGTGACTATCATCAATAACCATTTCACCACCAGCAAGTTCACCTTGTGTATGTGGTTGCTGATGATCTATCGGCATATACTCAAAATACGCTATTTCCGAATTTTTCTTGCGTTGAGTTTGCTGCTCATTAGCCGCCCCATCAAGATAAGTGGCGCGATCGCCCCAACTGTCATCAGAGAATTCATGATCATCCCAAATAGCTATCATTGGAAATCGTTCGTGAACCCGTTGTAGCAATTCATCACTGCGATATTCTTTATAGAGTTGGCGGTAGTTATCTAAACTATTTGCCGCTTGCGTGACATTGTCACCTACACCGATAGATAATACATTGTCACTGTCATTGAAAGTAATAGCGCGTTCATCTGTACTTTGCTGAAATAACGGATCACCTGTTGTCTCGTAAATGTAGTCTCCTAAATGAACTACAAAGTCCAAATCGTCATTATCAAGTACTGAAAGGTAGCTATTGTAATAGCGGCCGATATAATCTTGGCAAGAAACATAAGCAAATTTTACTGTGGTATCACTATCAGCGCTAGCGGCTGTTTTAGTTCGACCATTATTGCTTAAATAGCTGGTACCCTCTTTTTGATATACGAAGCGATAATAATAATGTTGCCCTGCATCAAGCTCAGTAACTCGAATTTTAAGACAATTATCAGCTGAAGCTAATGCGATGAATTCTTGCTCAACCACCAGTTGGTTAAACGTGTCATCTTTAGCTACTTGCAGCGTTAACGCTAAATCTAGATCAGTACCATCTTCAACACGAGTCCACAAAATAACAGAATCCGGTTTAGGATCACCCGACATAACCGATTGCGGAAAATAGTGACTGCCTGACGTTACTGTTGGCGCTGGTGTTAATGGTTCAGTTTCAACTGCATCATCAGAATTATTACAGCCCATTAAGTTACTCGTTATGACTGCCCCAGCAGAAACGACCAATGTTTTAATAAATTTACGACGATTATATTGCATGCACTACTCTCATTTCTTTGCTTCAACGTTACTCTTTATTAAAAATATATTAACAAACCACAGGGGTTTAAACAGGGAGTTGTGCTGACAATACTGGACAAAGAATTGATAATTTAGGACACAATAAAACTCACAGAAGTTACGCTTGCCAAATCCAATAACTTTAATCGAGTTTTTAAACCGTTATTGATAAACTTCCTCTCCATCATAAAATACCCATCTTATTAAAGGTGCTGCATGCGAAAATCGCTATTCTAGTTTAAATTCCAAACACTTAAATTAGGACGTTCATTTTCCCAAAGCGAACCATCTAATCAATACCTTTTTGAGATTAGCCACATCAAAGCGGATTAAGTTATGATGACATCAGCTGTTGTTTGAGTTGGATTATGTTGTGCGCTTATTATTATGCTTTTTTATCGTCATTTCTTTTTTATTGAGTTTCAATGCTCCAGCAAAAGACATTGTCATTCAAGGTTCCCAAAGAACTGATTACTTCGTTGAGACCTTAAAACAAGCCCTCAGTTATAGCCCCGAAAAAAACTACCAATTGCAATTTTACAATCAATACTTGCCTAAAATGAGGGCTTTTCAAAATATTGCCAACAATGATGGCATCGATGTCATTGCAGCAGGTGCAACGTTGGATAGAGTAAAGATATTGCAACCTATCATGTTCCCAATATTAAAAGGGCTGTTTGGTTGGCGTATACCTTTAGTGAGTAAAAAGAACACAGATCTGTTTCAAACTCAGTTCTCAAACTTAGCTTTTAAACAGTTAACTCTAGGGCAATTACATAGCTGGTCTGATACTAAGGTATTAGAAAGCAATGGCTTGCATGTTGAAAAAGGCAGTAATTATCAAGGGCTATTTGAAATGCTCGCCGCTGATAGGTTTGACTATTTTCCACGTTCGATTCTTGAAGTGAAAAAAGAATACATTAAACACAAAGATATGGGTATTGTCATCGATAAGAACATACTTATTCACTACCCCTCTGCTTACTTCTTTTACGTAAACAATAATAACCAAGCATTAGCAAATGATATCAAATATGGCCTTGAACAATCGTTAGCAGATGGTAGTTTTGACCGATTGTTTAACAAGTATTATGGCAAGACAGTCAATCAAATCCTCAGTGAAAATCGACGAGTATATCAACTTGATAACCCTTTTCTCCCCAAAAACACACCTTTATACCGCAAGGAATTATGGCTAAGTTTTGCAAGCAAAAATAACTAGTCTCTAACGTTATGTTTAGCCGTGATTTTTCTAAAGGTATTGGGAAATAACCGTGAAATTGTCGGTGCCCAATAACTTATGCCTTTGCCAATCACTACTTCATCTTTGTCTTGCTCAATAGCGCTAGCTATTTGCTTGGCGCAATCATCTACCGTGATACCATTTTTAATTGAACGGGCAACTTCGCCAAACTGACTACCATCGGCCACCATTGCATTCACTGATATTTGAGTTTGAACAAAGCCAGGACAGATAGTAAGTACTTGCAAACCATTATCAGATTCTTCTGCTCTTAAACAGTCCATATAGCCAATAATCGCGTGTTTTGAGGCGCTGTAACCTGACATGCTCTTGCCGCCAACCTTGCCAGCAACAGAAGCAACAGTCACTATCATGCCCTTTGCTCCTTCAGCGGTTTTACTCAGCATACTAGGTAAAATGGCCTGAGTTATTGCCACTGTACCAAAGTAGTTCACTTCCATGACTTGTCTTTGCACATCAAGTTTAGTATCTCGAGCAGAGCCACGTTGAGAAATGCCACCATTATTAATAAGAATATCAACAGTGCCGTTGGCTTCAATATATTGACTAACCGTATCTACAACCTGAGCTGACTGGGCTAAATCTAATGCGACAACATGATGACGTTCACTGTTAACTAGCCGTGTTTTTAACGATAGTAATTTTTCTTGATTACGAGCAGATAAAACTAGGGATGCGCCCTGCTTCGCACAAGTAATAGCAAGTGCTTCGCCGATGCCTGAAGATGCCCCTGTTATCCATATCTTTTTATTATTAATATTCATGGCTTCACCTGGAATTGGCTCTTTTTAATGACTAACTTTTACGCCTAAAAGTTCACGAATAGACTGCGCTATTTCTTCTATTCGACTGGCATCAGCGGGGGCTATGAAGATGGTATCATCACCGGCAAGAGTACCTAATATACCAGCTGATTCGCCCATACTATCTAACATTCTTGAAATAAGCGGAGCACCGCCAATACCTGTTTTCAAAATAATCTGCATGCCATTGTGTTTAACACTTAAGACAACAGACTCAATTGAGTGCTTTGATTTAGGCACCGCAAGTTCATCAGGCAAAATGTAAATCATCTCGTTATTAGCATTTCGGGTTTTAACAGCCCCTAATTTAGACAATAAACGCGAAATTTTGGCTTGGGACATATTGTCAAAGCCTTGTTTAGATAAAGCTTCAGCTAATTGCCCTTGCGAGCCATAACACTGCTCTTTTAACAAACGTTTGAAAGCATGCACTAAGTTAGATTCATTTAGTTTTCTAGGTGTGGTCATTGTTATGCCATCTCGCCATGGTAAATTTAAAGGATAAGTACAGTTATATTGACATTATTCTACACGAAAAAGTTGCAAATGGCATAGCCTGCTTGACTGTACATTCTCACTCAAGCACACTGCTGTTATCAAAAATGCATTAACATTAAAATAACAATTGAGAACTCTCACTATGAAAAAAATAGTATCGTCATTCATTGCGGCAACATTAGCCTTTAGCGCTAATACTGTCCTTGCCGATGAAGGGATGTGGCAGCCAAACCAATTACCTACCATTGCTAAGCAATTAACCAAAGCAGGCTTAAAGTTAAATCCAAATGATTTAACTGATTTAACTGGTTTTCCAATGGGCGCGATTGTTAGCCTTGGTGGCTGTACAGCGTCATTCGTTTCTGATCAAGGCTTAGTCGCAACTAATCATCATTGTGTCTATGGTTCAGTGCAATATAACTCTACCGCTGATAACAACTTACTTAAAAATGGCTTCTTAGCTAAGTCATTTAATGACGAGTTGCCAGCAACTCCCGGCAGCCGTATATACGTAACCGAAGAAATAAACGAAGTAACTAAATTAGTGAACGCTGGTTTGAACGACACTATGTCAGGTACAGAGCGTTATAAAGCTATTGATATCAATTCAAAAAGCTTAGTTGCTGAATGTGAAAACGACGATAGATACCGTTGTAGCGTTGTTAATTTTCACGGTGGCTTAGAATATTATTTATTTAAACAACTCACCATTCGTGATGTACGTTTAGTACATGCGCCAGCAAGCAGCATTGGTAAATATGGTGGCGATATCGATAATTGGATGTGGCCTAGACATACTGGTGACTACGGATTTTATCGCGCTTATGTAGGTAAAGACGGTCAACCCGCAGACTTTCACGAAGACAATATACCGTATCAACCAAAGCACCACTTAAAAGTAAACAAGAGCAGTGTTGATGATGGCGACTACATCATGGTGCTAGGTTACCCGGGTAGAACCAACCGATACCGCACTGCATATGAAGTTGAAAATCAATTCACTTGGGTTTATCCACAAGCAAAAGCTTACAGAGAAGAAATTATCGATCTCATTCATCAGCATTCAGCTGAAGGTAGTGAAGCACGCCTTAAGTATGAAAGTACTTTAGCTAGCCTGGCAAACTATGCGAAAAACTATGGTTCAATGATCCACAGCTTTAACAAAGGTAGTTTCTTCGATCGTAAACAAAACCTTGAGCGTAATTTGTCAACGTGGTTAAACAGCAGTGATAAGCGTAAGGCGCAATATGGTGAAGCATTATCGGGGTTGAATGAATTACTTAAAACGGATGATGCGCAACAAGCACGTGATTTAATTTTAGGTTACTTACGTTATAGCTCAATGTTAACCACAGCAAATCGATTACACAGATTAGCGGTTGAAAAACAAAAGCCTAATTTAGAGCGTGAAAGCGGTTATCAAGAGCGTGATATTGCTCGTTTTGAACAACGCATGAAAGCTGTAGATCGCCGTTATGACGCTGACATCGATCAAGAAATTATTGTTGCTATGTTAAGGCATTACGTTGCCTTACCAAAAGCAGAGCGTGTTAGCTCAATTGATAAATTTTTTGCTCTGGCAGGCAGTACCGCAAAAAACTTTGATGAGAAAAAACTACGCAAGCAGTTAGTTAACATGTACAAGCAAACTAAACTTAACTCGTTAGAGCAACGTTTAGCTTTGATGGATAAAAAAGTGACTGACTTTGAAAGTAGCAATGACCCTTTTATTCAATTAGCAGTGGCAAGCTTTGAAGAGCGTAAAGCAATCGAAGATAAATCGAACGAATTAGCAGGTAATATTCAAGCATACCGTCCTCAGTATATGGCAGCGCTAATAGCCTATTTTAACGATAACAATTTGCCAGTGTATGCCGATGCTAACAGCACCTTACGCATTACTTACGGCAATGTTAAAGGCTATTCACCACAAGACGGGTTAACCGCTACTCCATATACAACCTTAGAAGGTATAGTCGCTAAAGATACTGGTGTTGCACCGTTTGATGCGCCGAAAAAGCAACTTGAGCTAATTAAAAGTAAACAATATGGCGAATATGCTAAAGCAGCTATTGGCTCAGTTCCGGTTAATTATCTCGGTACTTTAGATATTACTGGTGGTAACTCTGGCTCACCAACCCTTAATGATAAAGCTGAATTTGTTGGTTTAGTCTTCGATGGCGTGTATGAAAGCATTATTGGTGATTGGGATTATGATACTAAGCTAAACCGTTCAATTCACGTTGATATTCGCTACATGCTTTGGGTAATGGAGCATGTTGACGGTGCAACCAACTTAATTGAAGAAATGGATATTGTTGAATAACTATTTTCTTAATTTTAGTTAACTAAAAATCCGGCAAAAGCCGGATTTTTTATTCTACTTTTATAGTTAACCTACCATTTACTCATCGCTTTCATCTAACTTTTGACCATCGTGTTGCTTTCTTATTTGACGTTTCTCGACAATAACCGTTTCAATGGTTCTTTCTACCAAAGGATCAGGGCTGAACATTTGTACGAGTATTCCAAAAGCGATTGCTACGCCTCGACGTTTTTTAGCAAATTTTAATAATAGTATGGCGACGAGCGCCAAGACAATAAACACTAGCCAAGGGGCCAGTACTAAATAAATAGCATTTTCCATGCTGAATTCCTTAAATTAATTGAAAACTCCTTACTGCTAAGGAAGTTCTGAACAATACAATTAAATTAAGAAGCAGCTAAAATGAGGTTTTTCCTATCGGCTTGATAGCAAACATGACGTTGTAAGTAGGTGTTTTGTAACGCTTTAACAGTGATAAAGACATACCGCTGCTGTTGTATGCATTGACAATACAATGCATTCATCTGACAGTGAATATCAGCCAAGCTGACCGTATCAAACTTGCTTATGAATTGTGGTAATTCATTTATTATCTGTTGAGTCACTTTACCTTGAACTAACGATAACAAGCTAAGGCTTAGCTTGGATTTAACTGTTAAGTCAAAGGCATGGCGTTCAAGTGTGATTTCAGGATGTACAGCAGTATCAACAACTAAGGAGGGAGTTGAGCTATCATTATTGAGTAGAGAGGATAATGGAACAGCTAAAGCGGCATTGATAGACAAAGCTGAACTTAAAATAACTAGCATTTTTAGCCAAAACTTTTGCAACTTAACTTCCTTCAAAAATACTCAAACTAACGTCCGAATCATAAACGTTAAAAAATCACCTCTTTTTACAAATATATGGCATATATATTTATTTTCAAGGCTAATTTTCAGAGAATATAAACATGTAATTTTTTCTTCAAGAGAATTTCTTTCATGATTGCTCCACTCCATATTTAGTTAATTTAACGCGGCTTATTTAAAAAGAAGTAATCAAACATACCTTAAGTTTAAATCATGCCTATATGGCAGCTTTTTTGTGTTCAACAAATGTATATATACCTAATTGCGACAACTTCCTAATAGTGCTATTTTTAAACTACTACTAAAAATAATAATCATTCACGGATGTATGGATATATCTATTAATTTTTTAATTGAGCTAACGCGTCGTAACGTTTTTAAAGTCGCTAGTGTCTATCTATTAATTACGTGGCTAGCACTGCAAATGATTACCGTCATTTCTCCATCCTTAAACCTGCCAGCCATGTTCAGTAATCTCGCTACCGTTATATTGTTTTTAGGCTTTCCTGTTACTTGCGTTATTGCATGGGCACTTGAGTTAACGCCTGACGGGATAAATTTACTAAAGATGTTGAAGACGAACACTCTATTCGTCATGAAGCACGACCAAAGCTCAGTGCTCCTTTAGTGACTGTCATTGTGGTGTTATTGAGCTTTGTTCTTTTCTCTACTCCAATATGAACCTAACTTTGATAAATTAGTAAAAAATAATTTCAATTAATCAATGAACCAACATTAATTATCATAAAAATAACAGGAAAAATGATGAAAAAACTGTTTATGTTGTTAACCGCCCTAACAATACTATTACCGAGTATTTCATTGGCACAAAACACGCAATTATTGCGACAACCCAGCATAAGTAAACATGAAATTACTTTTGTTTATGGTGGAGACATTTGGGTATCTGATTTTAAAACTCAACAAGTGCGTCGAATTACTAGCACGGCAGCAGTTGAAAGTGATCCTCATTTTTCTCCTGACGGCAAAACTATTGCTTTTACCTCAAACCGTTCAGGCTCAAAATCTGTTTATAGCGTTTCTCACTTAGGTGGCAATGCCAAACGTTTAACTTGGCATGCAAACTCGGCGTATGTGCGTGGTTGGACACCTAATGGTAAATCTGTTTTATACGCATCTACCCGTGAAACTGCGCCAAAACGCTATAATAGATTATGGACAGTACCAAGCAAAGGCGGTGTACCTCGTTTGATGTCAAAACAATGGGCGTTTAATGGTGCTATTTCAAACAATGGTAAGCAAGTCGTTATTGATCGTTTGACGCGTTGGGATGTCGAATGGCGGAATTATCGTGGCGGTCAAAATACCCCGTTAGTTTTACTTGATTTAAAAACGCTCAACGAAACACTAATCCCTAGTGATTCAACCATTGAAATTGAGCCTGTATGGTTAGGCGATACTATTTACTTTTTATCCGATAGAGATTGGATATCGAACATTTGGTCTTATTCACCGAAAAGTAAAAAACTCAAGCAAATTACTCGCTTTAAAAACAGTGATATAAAGCAGCTAGCCTCAAATGGCAAGTTATTAGCCTTTGAACAAAATGGTTTTTTACACACTTATGACGTAAAAAAGAAAAAGCATAAACAGCTCAATATAAAAATTCAGGGCGACTTCCCGTGGGCAGAAACTAAATGGCAAAACGTTAGTAAATCAGCAAGTGCAGCTTCGCTCTCGCCAACAGGTAAAAGAGCGCTATTTTCAGCACGAGGGGAGATATTTACCGTGCCAGTAGAGCATGGCTCAACACGCAATTTAACCCAAAGTTCCAACGCCGCAGATCGAGCACCAATATGGTCACCCAAAGGCGATAAAATCGCATGGTTTTCTGATAAAAATGAACAGGGCTATCGCTTGATGCTACAAAATCAAGATGGTTTACTCCCCGCAAAAGCAATATCTATTGGTGAGTCTAAAATGGCTTGGGAGCCAATATGGTCGCCTGATGGAAAATACATTGCCTTTGTTGATGATGATGTTCGTATTCGTTTAGTTGATTTGGCTTCAGAAAAAATAATGACACTTGATGTTGGCGGTACTAACCTTGAACGTGGCGAAAATGGCTTGGTTTGGTCACCGGACTCTAAATGGCTATCGTATTCAAAAACCGCGAGCAATAGTTTTAGGCAAATTATTGTTTGGTCATCTGCTACACAAAAATCGACTGCCATAACTAATAAATTTGCCGACTCGTTTGCTCCTGCTTGGGATCAAAATGGTAAACACCTCTATTTTCTTGCAAGCACAGATTACGGATTAAATAGCGGTTGGGCTAATACAAGCTCTATGGGTGCACGTTCTGAGTACGCGGCTTATATTATTAATTTAACTAAGGATGAAAAATCACCTTTTATCGCGCGAAGTGATGAAGAGGAAATAGAATCAGTAGATGATGACGAAAGCACAAAGGACAAAGCTAAAGCTAAAGCTAAATCCAATAATAAGTCTAAGGATAAAAACGAAGGCACTGAAAAAGACGATAAAAAAAGCAAAAATAAAAAAGATGATGTTAAACCCATTATTATCGACTTTGCCAATATTGAACGTCGCATTATGCCTTTACCTATGCCTAGTGCTGATTACCGTTTTACTTTACACGGCCCTAAAGGCTCCGTGTTTATTGCTAAGCGTACCGAAAACAAGAAAACTATGGTATTAGAAAAATTCACTCTGAAAGAGCGTGAAAGTACTGTTTATATTAACGATATAAATTCGGCTGCTATTTCAGCTGACAATAAAAAGCTATTAGTAAAAATAAAAAAGGCTTGGCATGTACTCGATGCAAGTAAGGATAAAGCAAAAACTAAAGACCCATTAAACCTTGCATTACAAATGAAACTAGATAGAAGCCAAGAATGGCGACAAATGTTCATTGAAGCTTGGCGATATCAACGTGATTATTTTTATGATCCCAACATGCATGGTCGTGATTGGGATGAAGTGTTTAAACGGTATGAACCGCAAATAGCATTTATTAAACACCGCTCTGATTTAACCTATTTACTCGATCAAGTAAATGGAGAACTATCTGTGGGGCATAGCTTCGTTTTCGGTGGCGATTATCCCAAAGTTGAAAAAAGCAGCGCTGGTTTACTAGGGGCTGATTTAGTCGCCACTAAACATCATTGGCAAATAAAGCGTTTATATACGGCAGAAAGTTGGAATCCAAAACTAAAAGGCCCTTTAGATCAACCGGGGATGAAGATTGAAAACGGCTATTATCTTGTTGGTATTAACGGTAAAGAGATTACCAATAAAGATAATCCATACCAATACCTTGATGGCACTGTAGGCAAGCAAACTGTACTTCATATCAATAAAAAAGACAGCTTTAAAGAGGCATGGCAAATAATTGTTGAACCTATAGATAGTGAATATTCTCTGCGTCAAAGGGCATGGGTAGAAGATAACCGACGCTTAGTTGATAAGTTATCAGATGGAAAGCTTGCTTATGTTTGGGTGCCTAACACTTCAACACCCGGTTTTGTTTCGTTCAATCGCTACTTTTTTGCGCAGCAAGATAAGCAAGGTGCGGTTATTGATGAACGCTTTAACGGCGGTGGTTATTTAGATGATTATATGGTTGATTTAATGACCCGAAAATTACGTGCAAGTTTAACTAATGAGGTACCTAATGGTAGGCCTTTACCACTGCCTGCAGGAATAAAAGGGCCTAAGGTATTATTGATAAATGAACTATCTGGCTCAGGTGGGGACTATTTTCCATGGGCATTTAGACAGCAAAACGTGGGTAAGTTAATTGGATCCCGTACTTGGGGTGGTTTAGTTAAATCATCAGTACATTACTCATTAGTAGATGGCGGTGCGCTGACGGCACCTGACAATGCTGTATTTGATCCTATCGCTAATGAATGGGTTGCTGAGAATAAGGGAGTAGCTCCTGACATAGCAGTTTATCAAGATGCTAAATCGCTAGCCAAAGGAAAAGATCCACAATTAGAACGAGCTGTTATAACCTTGTTAGAACAACTTGAAGGGCGTAAAACAAAAAAAATTACTCCACCTAAATACCCTACTCCAGCATTGATGCCAAAAGCTTTGTAATAAAAAACTGGTAAAAAAGCCGTTAATACGATTGCCATCATCGTATTAACGGCTTTTAGTTCTATACGTCAAGCTATTAAAAGAACGCCTGAATACCCGTTTGCGCTCTTCCTAAAATAAGCGCATGCACATCATGAGTCCCCTCATAAGTGTTCACGGCCTCTAAGTTCATTACATGACGAATAATATGAAATTCGTCACTGATACCATTGCCACCGTGCATATCTCTCGCAGTTCTTGCTATTTCTAGCGCTTTGCCACAAGAGTTACGTTTAATCATTGATATGGCTTCAGGTGGTAATTGACCTGCATCCATTAACCGACCAGCTTGTAAACAAGCTAACAACCCTATACTTATGTCAGTTTGCATATCTGCCAATTTTTTCTGGATAAGCTGTGTTGCCGCTAACGGTTTTCCAAATTGCTCTCTATCAAGGGTATATTGACGAGCACCGTGCCAACAGAACTCTGCCGCGCCTAAAGCTCCCCAGGCAATGCCATAACGCGCTTTATTCAAACAGCCAAATGGACCTGAAAGGCCTTTTGCTTTCGGTAAGATATTTTCTGCTGGCACAAACACATCTTCCATAACTATTTCACCAGTAATAGAGGCGCGCAATGAAAATTTCCCTTCTATTTTAGGGGCAGATAACCCCTTCATGCCTTTTTCTAAAATAAAACCTTTGATGACTCCTGCTAATTTAGCCCATACAATAAACACATCTGCAATGGGCGAATTTGTAATCCACATTTTACTGCCGTTTAATTGAAATCCACCATCAACAGCTACTGCTTTTGTTGCCATGCTAGCAGGATCTGAGCCTGAATTAGGCTCAGTTAAACCAAAACAACCAATGTACTCGCCAGTTGCCAGTTTAGGTAAATATTTCATTTTTTGTGCTTCACTACCGTAGGCATGAATTGGGTGCATAACAAGTGAAGACTGCACACTCATGGCACTTCGATAGCCACTATCTACACGTTCAACTTCACGAGCGATTAGACCATAAGTAACGTAATTAACACCTGCACAACCATATTTTTCTTCAATGGTGGCACCTAACAAGCCTAACTCACCTAGTTCTCTCATAATTTCAACATCAAAGCTTTCATGTCTATTAGCGAGTAAAATTCTAGGCATTAATTTTTCTTGGCAATACTGGTGAGCACTATCTCTTATCATGCGCTCGTCTTCGGTTAACAAAGACGCTAATGAGAGTGGATCTTGCCAATTAAATTGCGCTTTATTTTGTGTTGATTTGGCAGGTTCAGACATGAGGTAGTTACCTTAGGTAATTGCAAATATTTGTTGTTAATGAAATTCTAATTCAATCAGGTAGCAAGTCAATAAATAGGCTAGCAGTTCTTACATTTTCTGACATTTTCCGACAGTTTTTGCACATTTGAGTTACTGATTCGAACACTATTTATCAGCACAATAATCACAACAAAAACTTACAAGTCATATAATCGGATTAACAATGACATTACATGGAATAAAACACTTTAATAACAAAAACGCTCAGTTGACGGCATTAACCGCTGCTGTACTTTTTGGTTTATATGCTTCCCCTGCCTTTTCATTTACCAATGCTGAGCAAGATATTTTGTCCAGTAAAGAGCAAGCACAGAATAATGATCATGAAATTATCCAAGTTATCGGCAGACGAAATCAAGCCAATAGTGAAATGACAGCAGAAACAGAGCAATTAATGAGTGTTGCTGGTATTGGTAATGACCCGCTCAGTGCCGTGTATAGTTTACCCGGTATTGTATACGCTGGAGGTGACACAGGCTCACCCGCGGTTCGTGGTTCATCCCCTGATGATAATGCCTTTTATATTGACGACCTACCTGCTGGCTACCTATTCCATTTATTTGGCGACAGTATTTTTAACGAAAACCTTATTCGTGATTTTAGTTTGCACCCGGCCGCATTTGGCAGCGCATATGGCAATGCCACTGGCGGCGTTTTTGATGTGAAACTTAGAGATCCTCGTCATCAGGATATAGAAACCACAGTAGACGTAAGCATGTTAAAAAGTGGTGTTTTGGTGGAAGGTTCGGCAACTGAGAACTCTGCTTTTTACCTGTCATATCGTCGTAGTCAAATTCACCTATTTTTACCTGAAGGTGAAGAAGATGAAGGTTATACCATTTTTAAAGCACCAATCAGTGACGATTATCAAGCCAAGTATCAGTGGTTACTGGGTGACGCACACAAACTTACTTTCAGCGCTTCCGGTGCAAGTGACGTGGGTGGTGTTAATATTTCTGAGAATTCTGAAGACGGACGTATTGATCCCGACAGTATCGGCGATTTAAAGCTTTCTACTCGTTTTGATAACCAAAGTATCTCTTGGCAATACTATGGTGATGATCACAAAATGATGCATTTTGTTGCTGGGCATAATGTCAATGAAACTCAGGAAAAATTCGGCCAAGGTCAATTTGTTAATGTTGACGAAGAAAGCTATAACCTCAGGTTTTTCTACCAACTTGCTTGGTTAGAAGATCACAAGCTCGGCTTTGGCATTGATTACAGTAAAACTGATGCCGATTATAGCTTTGATCTCATACCCTATTATTGCACTGAGTTTGACAACGACTGCCGTCAACATAAAGGAGATAGAATTCAAGATAAAGCTTCGTTAACCGAACAAAATATTGCAGTTTACTTAGATGAAACTTGGCAAATCAATAGTGACTTACAATTAGTAATGGGTTTGCGTGGCGAGAGAAATGATTACACTGAGCAAAGTTTTATTCACCCTAGACTGTCCGTAAATTGGCAAGCAACGAACAACTTATTAATCAAAGCTAAAGCGGGTAGCTACAGCCGCTTTCCAGATATAGATACGGCAATAAAAAAACTGGGTAATCCAAATATAAAATCGCCTAAAGCAACACATTACTCCCTTGGCTTTGATTATAATATTAATGACTTATGGTTTAGTTCAGTTGACATTTACCACAAAAAACTCGATGACTTACCCCGTTCTACCGATGAACTAAGTATCAATTCAACGTCTGGCGAAGATTTGCATTACACCGCTGATACGTCTGGCACTGCACACGGCGTAGAATGGTTAGTTCGACGAGAACGCCAGAATGGTTGGTTTGGCTGGGCATCGCTGAGTTGGTCTAAAAGCGACCGTACTGATGACTTAACTAACGTCACTAGCGACTATTATCTTGATACGCCACTTGTGGCTAATGTAGTCGCAAATTATGAATTGAATGAGCACTGGGATTTTGGATTACGCTTCACCTTACGTAGTGGCGCAAAATACACTCCAATAACAGGATTAAGAGAAAACCCTGATTATGAAGATCATTTTTTACCTAATTATGGCGACGTTAATTCAAAAAATTTACCTACCTATCATCGCTTAGATTTAGAAGCTAACTATAAAACTCGATACTGGGGTTACGATGCTCAATGGACGTTTGCTGTTATCAACGCCTTAGCTCAGGAAAACATTTCAGGTTATTACTATGATCCTGAAGATAACGACAGCACTACAAATTACAGTGTAAATGGCGAAGAAGACATTGGCATTTTTCCTTACATTGGTTTGAAAATGACATTCTAAATGTACAGAGGTTTACACTTTATTACATAACATACTTACCCGGTATGTTATGTTTCACCAACAATCAATGGCGAATGCATTAACAGGCTTGCTATTGATAATGAAGAAGGATATCAAAATGAATAAACTACTTATTTCGTTACTATTGTTAAGTGGCTGTGCAACGCAAGGCGTTAACAGAGCAGATCAAAATGAGATTATAAAAGAATTCTATGCATCAGTTAGCTCCGTTCAGCAGGTAAAATTATCATCAGAAGTTAAAACTGGTATGGCGAGTGGGGCTGTTATTGGCGTTCTTGATGAACTTGACGGCAATCATGAAGAGATGATTGCCGGCGGGATTATAGGCGCATTAGTTGGTGGTTTATTTACCGCTATTTTTGAAGGTAGTGATACAGCTTACCAGTACTCTTTATCTTCTGCTATTGATGGTCCATTTAGTGTTATCCAAAAAGAAAAAATTGATACTGAGTCTGGTTGTGTAAAAGTCAGACTAGGTCATGAAGTTTCTATCTCTAGTGCGCTATCAGATGACTGCGTGATATTGTAAAGTAAAAGATAACTTTAACTCATTTAAATGGTTGGATAAATTCGCTTAATTATCTAGTATAGCGCCTCAATTTAAGCTTTAAAATGTTACGAAAACCATCTATTGAATATATGCAAATAAATCATTTTAAAAACGGGTTACTGATAGCGCTAATACTCATACTTTGTGGTTGTAGTAGTGCTTCATTAAATGATTTATTTAATGGCTATGACCAGCAAATGAGAGGTGTTAAACAATCACAGCTGCAAGGAAACTTTAAGCAAGCTATCAACTTAATACCACCACGTAGCAGTAATGATAGTAGTTATAGTTTAAGCATGTTAGAAAAAGCACGCTTAGAATTCTTAGCAAATAAGCCAGAGCAAAGCCAACAAGACTTTGAACAGGTTTATAACGTGATACAAAAATCTCAACAAGCAGCAAAATTTCAACTTAGTAGAGGTGTTGAAAATTTCGGTGCAATACTTAGCAATGACAATGTCATTCGTTACGATATTCCACTGTATGAGCAAAGTATGCTACATAGCTATCAAGCGTTTAACTATTTACAACAAAAAGACTTATCTGGTGCTCTAGTAGAAATTAGGCGCGCTAACATTGTTCAACAACAAGCGTTGAGAGACAATCTTGGTAGTATTTATAATGTGCAAAATCAGCTTGGAGACAATAGCTTTTACTTTGATGATGTAGCAAATAGATATCCAGATATGAGCAATACCATTGGTAAGGTCAAGAATGGCTTTCAAAATGCTTATACGTTTTTTTTATCTGCTTTACTTTATGAAGCAGCAGGCCAGCAGAATGACGCTTACATTGATTATAAAAAAGCTTTAGAAATTTACCCTGAAAACAGCTATTTACAACAAGATGTTATGCGTTTAGCAACGTCTTTGCACATGACTGATGACATAGCTAAATATAAAGCACGCTTTGCCTATGCAAGTTCAACAGTAGATAATGAACAAAACCAAGGTCAAATCGTTATTTTTGCAGAAAGTGGCATAGTGGCAAACAAGCAAGAATATTCAATGAACTTGCCAGTATATACTAGCCACGATGATATGAGATTTTATAGTGTGGCCTTGCCAAGTTATCAAAATCAATTAAAAGTTTTTTCTCCCGTTGAATTGGTATACCAGAACAAACATTATCAAACAGAAGAAATAGTTAGAATTCAATCATTGGCGGCAAAATCGTTAGAAGATCAATTACCAGCAATCGTCACTCGGCAGGTATCACGATTAATTGCCAAAGAAAAGTTTAGAGAGCAGGCACAACGACAAGGTGGAGATCTCGGTAACATATTTGCCAATATATATAATATGTCGACAGAAAAAGCAGATACACGTAGTTGGAGCACATTACCTGATAGCATTCAAATTTTACGATTGAACTTAGCGTCAGGGGAGCATCAACTAGAACTCAACGTTAACGGAAAATCGCAAGTGCTTAACGTGTCTATCCAAGCAAATAAAATAACATTGGTAAAGTTAACAGCAATCGGCAGTTTTACTAATTACCACACATTTAATATATAAAAGGCTTATCATCATGAACAGATTGTTTTTAGTAACCGCACTATGCGTATCAATAGTTAGCGTAAGTGGCTGTAGCAATAAGTCTGTAGTTCGTTATGGCGATGCAGAAGCAGTAGAAACAACAGATGTTAACTTTGGCTCTACTGATTTACAAAAAATCGCGAACCAAATGGCAGACTCTTTGGTTTTATCACCTGTGGTAGGCACGGCAACCGAAAATAATCGTCCAATCATTTTTGTTGAACGCATTAAAAATAAAACCAGTGAACATATTGATACAGAATCGGTCACAGATTCTATATCAACCAGATTGTTGCGCTCAGGTAAATTTCGTTTTGTCGATATGGGAAGTGTTAACGCAGTACGTGAACAACTGGAATTCCAACAAAATAGCGGGTTGGTTGATACGAGTAAAGCCATAGCCTTCGGTCAACACGTTGGCGCCCAATATATGTTATACGGTAATCTCGCGAGTATTGTTAAATCCAATAAAGATGCCTCAGATGTCTATTATAAGTTTACTCTGCGTTTAATGGATTTAAAAAGCGGCCTGGTTGAGTGGGCAGACGAAACAGAAATTCGCAAAACAAAAGGCAAAGAACTGGTAGGCTGGTAGCAATATTATTCACTTAGCTAAAGCACCATTTTCAGGAGTACATCATGAGAACGACAACACTACATATTTTACTTTTATTACCGCTATTTTTTGGTGCTAATAGTGTTTTTGCTGATTACGACAGAAATAAAGCAGTGCCAGTTGAAAAGGTAATATTTGGCAGTGTTATCTCCGTACGTCACATCAGCCAAGAAGAACTAATGCAAGATAAAGATAGTGGCTGGCATACGTTCGGCGGTGCGCTCATTGGCGGTGTTATTGGTCATCAGTTTGGCGATGGTAGCGGCAGAGATGTGGCCACTATTCTAGGCGCTTTAATAGGTAGCGCTATTACTAGCAATGGCGCTAATCAGGAAAAAGTTAAAGTCAGTCAATTAGTTGAATTAATGATTGAGGTTGATAGTGGCGAACAATATATGGTGATTCAAGACTTAGACAAACAGATGCTATTTTCTGCTAATGATAAAATTAGAATGATTTATCTTGCCAATGCGACTGTTAGAGTAGATAAACAACGTTAAAAGGTAAGTTCCTTGATTTAAGTAATTCCTTACATTTTTTAAACATTTTCTACCGACAAGTTCGACAAAAACCGTGTAACACTGTGGTAACATATTAGCACTTATATCATTGTACATATTGCTATTATGTTTACTAAACCAATCAACCCCAACATTATAAATCGGTTATTTATCTACTCGATTGTTGCCATAGCTTTTTTTATTGCCGCAACTACTCATGCGAGCCCAGAAGAACAAAGCTTAACAACGCATGGCAATACTCCTATTACCAAAGATGCTTTTGAATGGCAGTTTATGTTAGACATGGCGTTAGTTAATTCCCCTGTAATGCTTACTGATGTTGAACAAACAGAACTATGGGATTATGTGCAATTAGGGCTTTTATTTGATATTTCTTATAAAGGTTTTTTCTTAAGAACAAACTCTAGGCGCTCTTCAACAATATTAGGGGGAGAAGAGCTTGGCTATCAAATTACCGTACAAAAAGATTGGCAGTTAGACGTTATATTGAAGGCTTATATTGAAGGTTTCGATCCTATCGAAATCCTAGATGACCAAAACAAAGATATTCCTGAATTAGTCGGCCTGAATAACCGTGAATATACTAGCGGTATTGCTTTACGTTACTCGCGCTATTTTGAAAATGCTATATTTTATATCGATATTGCTAGCGCTCGAGCAAGTGAGAATGAACAAGGGCACTCTGCAACCGGTATTATTATCGATAGCTTTTATAGTTACTTAATACCCTATCGCAATTGGGATATATATTTAGGCGCAGGGCTAACTTATTATGAAAAAGCGCTTATGGATTATTATATTGGCATAAATGCTGACGAAGTCAGTAGTGCTAGGCCTTTTCATATTGCTGACAGTACTTTTAGAGCGCAACTAGAAGTATATGCACAATACCCCTTATCCCAGAGCTGGTCTTTTAACGCTGGCATTACCCAAAGCTTTTATTCAAATAGTATAAAACGCAGCCCTATTATTGATAAAAATAAGTTAACTCAGCTTATGGTTGGAGTGCTTTATGTATTCTAGCGTTAGCAAAGGATTTGCTCTGCTTGTTTTAGTTTTAATGAATTGCATAATGTTTTCAGCCAAAGCTGCAAATGGCATTACCGTATCTACTGAGATTAATTTTAGTGCTCAACCGCAACAATGTGTAACCTTGCACCAAGGACGAGATTGTTTTGCCACCATACTTATTCAGTGGCAAAGACCAACATCGCAAACTATCTGCCTTTTTCACGTCAATAAAAAGCAAGCGACTAGTAAAAAACAGTTGATGTGTTGGCCAGAAAGTAAAGCAGGCCAAGCAAATATAGAATTCGAGTCTAGTGATAACCTTACCTACCAATTACGTACGCAGCTCGATGATCGCTTACTTGCAGAAACAGAAATTATAGTCAGTTGGCTACATAAAAACACCCGAAGACGTCGTTGGCGTTTGTTTTAATCACATAAAATTTAAGGAAAATCAGATGAATACTATTTTATTGGTTGAAGATGATATCAGCTTGGCTAACTGGGTTAGTGAATACTTAATAGAGCAAGAGTTTAACGTTATTCATGTAGAACGTGGCGACCTAGTGCTAGAGAAAGTCAAAAATGAAAGTATAGATCTGGTATTACTTGATGTCATGTTGCCTGGTTTAAATGGTATAGAAGTTTGCCGACTTATCAGGCAATACTGTCAAATACCTATCATCATGTTAACCGCCAGAGCCGATGAATTTGACGAAGTTATTGGCCTTGAAGCAGGTGCAGATGACTATGTCATTAAGCCTGTTAGACCCAGAGCACTGCTGGCAAGAATCAATAGACAATTATCAAGTCAACTCCCAAAAATTCAAGAAACAAACAACCTAACTTTTGGACAGTTAAGCATTAATCAAGAAGCTAAACGCGTCACTTATCAAGGAGAAGAGATCGAACTTTCATCTAGCCTTTTTGCTTTTTTAACATTTTTGGCCGAGCGAGCAGGCCATGTAGTCGATAGAGATTCTGTGTTTTTAGCTTTAAAAAAGCGAGAGTATGACGGCCAAGACAGACGCTTTGATGTGATGCTGTCAAGTTTAAGAAAAGTCTTTCATGATGATCCGCAAAAGCCGAAAAAATTTAAAACTGTTTGGGGAAAGGGTTACCTATTCGTCAGTGATGCTTGGGGAGAGCTAGAAGATTTGAGCCACAAAGAGAACAAGGAAAGCAAGTAGCAATGCGCGGGTTATATTTAAGTATTATCATAACCGTGATCGGCTCACTTTTTTTCATTGGTTGGGGTTTAGATAAGCTAGCTGAACATGCAGATTCTGTGCAAGATGATAAGCTTGAACATCCAAGTATGCTAGTGTATCGTCAATTAGCACAAGGTTTAGCTCAACAATTAGATATGCTTCCTGAAGAAGCACTTACCGATACTGTACAGCAATTTCAACAACAATATAAAATTACCAGCCACTTAGTATTAAGTCACGATATCGCCCTACCTAAATCTTTACTGGTGCAGTTAGCAGACAATGGCGGTCTATTATTGGCATCACAAAATGATCAATATTTATTAAAGGAGTTGGTGCAGCATCCAACTTATTTATTACAACTCAATTTCCCATTAGAACAAGAAGTAAACCAACCCATCAACTTTTTTCTGACACTCGCTATGTACCTTGGTATCAGTACTATCCTGATTTTGTGGGTATTTCCTTTGAGTAGACGACTATTTTTACTAAATAATGCTGCCGCTAAGATTGGTGCTGGTCAACTCAATATTCGTATTAGCCCAAGCCGCTTTTCTTATATAACAATGTTAGAAAACAGCTTTAATAATATGGCAAGTCAAATTGAAAAGTTGGTCGCTGATAACAAAATACTTGCGCGCAGTTTATCTCACGATATTCGCACACCTATTGCTTGTCTACGCTTTGGCTTAGAGGCGGCAATCGATAGTAAAACTATAGAGAAAAAGGATAGCTACCTCACTCGAATGGATAGTGAACTCACTAATATGGAAGAAATGACCAGTGCATTTCTTGAATACGCCTCGATGGAGCGTCAAGCCCTACACCTAAATAAACAAGAAATTAAAGTAAACGAGTTAATTAGCTCCGCTGTGACAAATTGCCAATTACTTGCAAAGCAAAAACATGTACACATAGAGTTCACAAGCGTTATGCCAAATGTATACTATCACCTTGATTATCATTGGTGCTATCGCACGCTTGTTAACCTAATCACCAACGCTATAGGTTATGCACAAAGCCAAATATTATTGACACTCGAGGTCAATAATAAACATCTGATGATCACTATTGAAGATGATGGTAAAGGTATTGCCCCCGACAAACTCGATGTTATTTTCACACCTTTTGTAAAGCTAGAAGCACAAAGATCACGAGAAGAAGGTCATTTTGGCTTAGGACTCGCGATTTGTAGCAAAGTTGCAGACTGGCATCAGGGAAAGATTACCGCTGAAAATAGCAAAAGCTTATCCGGTGCGTGTTTTACCTTAACATTACCAAATAAGCTACCTAAGTCTCGTTAGTGATAATTTTGTGATAATTAAATAATAAAACTGTGATATGTTCGTGACCTTACCGCAATAACTGCTTGGCATACTACCTCTTGAATTTAACAAACATTTAGAGAAGGTACGGTCATGACTACATCAAAAAAAATAAATACGTTACTCAGTGCAGGCGCTCTCGCATTAGCAAGCACCTCAACCATGGCACAAGACATGTCAATTACAGTAACAAATTTAACTCAAGGATTACACTTTACGCCATTACTTACCTCAGCCCACACCAGTGACAATAAAATGTTCATGTCTGGTGAAGCAGCAACAGCTGAGTTACAAATGATGGCAGAAGGCGGCGATATATCAGGTTTAGCAAGTATGCTTACCAATGCTGATGCAAATAACAATGAAAACCCTGCTGCAGGCTTATTAGCTCCTGGCATGTCAACCACTTACACATTAACGAACGATAGTGGCAACACCCATTTATCAATGGTCACCATGATTCTTCCTTCAAATGATGGTTTTGTTGGTTTAGACCGTTGGGAAATTCCTACCGAAGCTGGCACTTACACTATTAATTTAAATGCTTACGATGCCGGCACAGAAGCAAACAATGAACTTCGCGGTAGTGGTGCACCAGGCATGCCAGGTATGCCAGTACCTCCTCCACTAGACGCGAGTTATGGTATGAATGGTACCGGGATTACTGATACCGAAAGCAATACTATGGTACATATTCATCGCGGTTCAATTGGTGATGATATGGCAGATGGCGGTAAAAGTGATGTAGACAATAGTATTCACCGTTGGTTAAACCCTGTTGCTAAATTAACTGTAACCATTCAATAAGGAGGAGATTATGTTTACCTTTTCTTTGAAAAAAAATACCACGCTTATCATTGCAGCAACGTTGCTACTTACGTTATCAGCGTGTGGCGATAGCGATGATACAGCTGAAACTCCTGTACCTGCGCCCGCTCCAGCACCTGAGACACCTGCAGAGTACACTTATGCCGTAACGGTTACTAACCTAACTTATGCTCAACCACTTTCCCCTCTTGGCGTTATTTTACATGCTGAAAGCAAAATGTGGGTGACAGGTGAAGCCTCTTCAGTCGCACTAGAAGTATTGGCCGAAGGTGGAGATAACAGTGACTTTATCGCTGATAGCAATGCCTTGGCAGCAATCTCTTCAGATGGTGTGATTTTACCTGGCTCTGCCGGTATGGTTGAAATCTCCACTACCGACAGAAATGCAACATATTTTACCGTTGCAACCATGTTAGTGAATACAAATGACGCTTTCTCGGGTCTTACTGGTATAGATATTTCTGAAATGACTTTAGACGACAGCAAATCATGGAATTTGAACGTCTATGATTCAGGCACAGAAGCTAACTCAGAGCTTATGGGAACAATTCCTGGTCCAGTCGATGGCGGTACCGGTTTTGATGCCATTCGTGATGATGTTGATTTTGTTGCTTATCATTCGGGTGTTGTTAGCCAAGATGATGGTTTATCTAACTCGGTTTTAACGCAGGCGCATCGTTTTGATAACCCCGCGATAAAACTCACTATAACTCGAACAAAGTAAGATGAACTTGGCCAGTTAGTCCTTGTTCTACTAACTGGCCAAATTATGAAAGATAAAATATTAATTGTTGAAGATGAAACGGATATTGCCAAATTAATTCAAGTACATTTATCTGAACTAGATATTGAAAGTGATATTTGTGGTCATGGGCAGCAAGCACTTGAGCAAGCGCTTAATAAGAATTATCAGTTAGTGATGCTTGATGTCATGCTACCAGGTATAAGCGGCTTAGATATTTGCCGGCAGCTACGCCAAGAAAAGCCTTTGCAGGCCATATTAATGCTGACCTCGAAGACCTCGGAAACAGATAGAGTATTGGGGCTTGAATTAGGGGCAGATGATTACATGACCAAGCCCTTTAGCATCAGAGAATTGCAAGCGAGAGTGCGAACCCAGCTAAGGCGGGTACATGCGTTATCGGATCGTGCAAACACAACTGAAAATGCACAACATATAAATGGTGTTCAACATGAAAACAGTGGTACTTGTCTGGGGGAGTTACTTGTTGATCAACGTTATCACCAAGTCACCTACAAAGATAACGCTATTAACTTAACCTCAACTGAATTTGAATTACTCGATTTTTTATGTAAAAACCCAGATCAAGTCTTTTCACGAGCGCAATTACTCGATGGAGTTTGGGGTTATAACCACAGTGGTTATGAGCATACCGTTAATTCTCACATTAATCGTTTGCGAAACAAATTAGAAGAAGATTGCGCAGCGCCAAAAATCATTCAAACTGTGTGGGGTGTGGGCTATAAGCTTAACTCTGCGGGTGTACATTAAATTATAAGAGTTTATCCATGAAACTTTCCCTATACCAACGACTTGCATTTTCAGTATGCGGGGCTTTTATTGTCTTAGCCTCATTACTCTTTTATTGGAGTAACTCTCTAGCTGAGCAATCAAAATTTCAAGCAGAGCAAAAGTTACATTTACAGCTTGCCGATCATCTAGCACACGATAATCCACTACTTCAAGATGGTGTTTATGACAAAGCTGCATTAGAAAATTTGTTTCATACCCTAATGTTGCTTGGCCCAGCCTTTGAGTTTTATTTTCTTGATCCTGCAGGCAATATCATTACCTACTCAGCTGACGCCGATAAAATAAAACGTAAAAAAGTAGAATTAGCGCCCTTAGTTAATTTGATTTCAAATCCTGCAGCGGTACCCGTTTTTGGTGATGATCCTCGCCATGCCAACAAAAAGAAAATATTTTCAGCTTCCCCTATCTATCGTGGTGATAATTTACAAGGCTACTTGTATGTCATTATTGGCGGCGAAATATATGACTCTATTTTTAGCCAAGTAAAAAATGATAAACGCTTACAACAATATTCCACCTTATTTATTGGCGCTTTGCTGTTGTTGCTACTTATTTTATTAGCAATATTTCGTTACTTCACCGCACCAATAAAGCAGTTAGCCAATGACATGCAAGCGATAAAAGCGGTTAAATTTGATCAGAGCAAGGTGTCTTTATCAAGCTGGAAAAATCATCAAAGCAATGAAGTGCATATGCTAGGTGATAATTTTAATGCCATGGTTAAGCAGATTAATCAGCAGTTTTCCTTGTTAACTGAAAATGATCGTATTCGAAGAGAGTTGTTAGCACACCTTTCTCATGATCTACGTACCCCACTTGCGACTATGCAAGGCTATATTGAAACAATGGTGATTAAGGGAAAAGAATTAACAGAGATAGAACAGGCAGAGTTTTTGTCCACCGCACAACGCAATGGTATGCAACTGAAGCGTTTAATTGATCAGATATTTGAATTAGCCCATTTAGATGATGGGCAAGTTACGGTGAATTTAGAAACGTTCGCAATTGGTGAGTTATTACATGACATCATTGCCAAATTTTCCTTAAAAGCCAAAGAAAAACAAATAACGCTTAGTTTACAACCTGAGCAATGTGGCTTTATTGTTTATTCAGATATAGCCAAACTTGAGCGAATTATCACTAATTTAATCGAAAATGCGATTAGACATACCGATTCACAAGGCGAAATAGGCATTATTGTTAGCCAACTTAGCGACAAAATAAAAATAGCGGTTACTGATAATGGCTCAGGTATCAGTAAAGAAGATATTGCTTACATTTTTGATGCTAGGTACCGCGCGAGTAACGCCGTTGAAGATAGCACACCTCATACGGGACTAGGTTTAGCCATCAGCCAAAAACTTAGTAAAATTTTAAATTCAGAATTATTTGTTGATAGTAAACTAGGACAAGGCAGTTGTTTTTCAATGTCATTACAGTTGGTACAGCACTAAATTAATAGATAATGTGATAACGCTGTAGTTTTATTAAAAAATTAATTCAGAGAGGTAGACGCTCTACCTCTCTTGATTTAGCAAGCCTGATACAACGGTTAGTCTGTAGATGAATTTTCGCTGTTTTGTTCAACGTCACTACTTTCTTGGCTCGTTTTAGCTAGCTCTATGTCTATTTGATCAACTCGCTGTAAGCCACGAGGTAATTTATTACCTCTACGGCCTCTTTCGCCCCGATAATGCTCTATATCAGTAGGTTTTAACGTTAACTTACGACGGCCCGCATGAAGCGTTACACTGGCACCTTCAGGGATAATTTCCAGTAAGGTTACGAATTCTTCTCGGGCTTTAGCTCTGGCAGAAGGAATATTTATGATCTTGTTGCCTTTACCTTTACTTAGTACGGGTAAGTTCTTAACAGGGAACACCAACATGCGTCCTTCGGTGGTTATCGCCAGACAAGATTCATTATCTATATCAATGATAGGTTGTGGTGTTAAAACCTTTGCTGCAGCAGGTAAAGATATCATGGCCTTACCATTTTTATTACGACTGATCATATCGCTAAAGCTACTAACAAAACCATATCCGGCATCACTGACCAGCAGATATTTATCATCATCGTTAGCCATAACACAGTGCACAAAGTTTTCACCTGTGGCTAAATTAAAGCGTCCTGTCAAAGGTTCACCTTGGCTTCTTGCTGTTGGCAAAGTATGGGCATCAGTAGTGAAGGCTCGTCCTGATGAGTCAAAAAATGCTACCGGACGATTACTTCGACCTTTGACTGCACATAAATAATTATCGCCAGCCTTATAACTTAGCGCTGTTGGGTCTATATCATGACCTTTAGCACAACGAGCCCAACCTTTATCAGATACTACAACGGTTACAGGTTCACTTGGTACAAGATCTTTTTCAGTTAACGCTTTTGACTCAGTTCGTTCAACTAATTTAGAACGTCTGTCATCTCCATACTCTTTCGCAGCGATAAGAATTTCTTTCTTCATTAGCGTGCTCATACGTGCTTTTGAATTTAGAATTTTCTCTAAATATTCTTGCTCTTCGCGCA
The DNA here is from genome assembly GCA_913062815.1 of uncultured Colwellia sp. GTDB lineage: Bacteria > Pseudomonadota > Gammaproteobacteria > Enterobacterales > Alteromonadaceae > Colwellia. The sequence goes on from CAJXWZ010000005.1 coordinate 41,317, forward strand.
GTTCATCCTGCTCAGCACGAATTTTAAATTCTTCTAACTTGGCAAGCTGTCTAAGTTTAATTTCTAAAATGGCATGTGCTTGTATTTCAGATAAACCAAAACGAGACATTAACTCTGCTTTGGGTTCATCAAAGCCGCGAATAATTTCTATGACCTCATCAATATTTAAGTAGGCCACTAACAAGCCATCTAAAATATGTAAACGAGCAAGCACTTTATCTAAGCGATATTGTAAGCGTCGCCTTACTGTTTCACGACGATACTCAAGCCATTCAGACAAGATCTCCCGCAAATTTTTAACTGCCGGACGATTATCTAGCCCAATCATATTAATATTAACGCGGTAACTTTTCTCTAAATCGGTGCTGGCAAATAAATGTTGCATTAATTGTTCAATATCAACACGGTTTGATCTTGGTACAACAACTAAACGCACAGGATTTTCATGATCTGACTCATCACGAAGATCAACCACCATAGGCAGTTTTTTCGCGGTCATTTGACCGGCAATTTGCTCTAGAATTTTACCACCTGACGCCTGATGAGGTAAGGCTGTGATAACAACCTCACCTTGCTCAATCTCATATACCGCACGCATTCTTATGCTGCCACGGCCTGTTTGATATATTTTTTCAATATCAGCTTTCGGGGTGATTATTTCGGCATCGGTTGGGTAGTCAGGACCTTTTACAAAGGTCAATAGGTCGGCAACTTCAGCTTTAGGTTGTTCGATTAAATGCACACATGCATCGGCAATTTCACGCACATTGTGCGGAGGAATATCTGTTGCCATACCAACAGCGATACCGGTAATACCATTGAGTAAAATATGAGGTAATCGCGCGGGTAATGTTTTTGGCTCCTTCATGGTGCCATCGAAGTTAGGTACCCAATCAACAGTACCTTGGCCCAGTTCAGCTAATAATACTTCACTGAAACGCGATAAACGCGATTCGGTATAACGCATAGCCGCGAAAGATTTAGGATCGTCTGGTGCACCCCAGTTTCCTTGCCCGTCTACAAGCGGATAACGATAAGAAAAAGGTTGTGCCATTAACACCATAGCTTCGTAACAAGCGCTATCACCATGAGGATGAAACTTACCTAATACATCACCTACGGTACGTGCTGACTTTTTATATTTTGCCGCTGCCGATAAACCAAGCTCTGACATTGCATAAACAATACGACGTTGCACAGGCTTCAGCCCATCACCAATGTGCGGCAAAGCTCTGTCCATGATCACATACATAGAATAGTTTAAATAAGCTTCTTCGGTGAAACGTCTTAGGGGAACTTGTTCGACCCCGTCTGGACTATATTCGAGTACATCAGACATGAAATAATTATCCTAATACCGCCAATGAGGCGATTTATTTTTCTTATAAATGGTATTTTTCGAGATAACGTCTAGCTTATCTGATTTTAAAGACCAAGTGAATGCAAAAAGCTAGCGCTGAACGCTTTCTTGAGTGTCTATCATAGTATCGTAGCTAACCATTTGATTTCGTCCTTGCGCTTTTGCTTGATACATGGCTAAATCTGCAATATTTAAAATATCATCAAAGCTACCGTTCGAATCTTTTAAGGTGGCAACACCTATACTTAAGGTAATACTTCGGTCGACACCAAAACGAGTGAAATCAAAGTTTGCTATTTTTTCCATTACCCGTACAGCAATAGCTTTGGCTTTATCAAGATCGGTATTAGGCAATAAAACCACAAACTCTTCTCCACCTAAACGGGCAAAAACATCACGCGAACGCATAGTTTCACTGACCAACAGTGCTAATTTTTCCAACACTAAATCGCCAATTTGATGACCAAACTCATCATTTATTAACTTAAAATAATCAATATCGAAAAGTAACAAGCTTAAATCAAGTTGATTAATATTCGCCTCACTAACCATTCCTTGGCCTTTAGCAAATAACGTAGCTCGGTTGATTAACCCTGTTAAGCTGTCTGTTTTACTTAAGTGTAATAGTTTTTTTCTGACCTTTAATTGCCGTAAAAATAATAAAACAAATAGTATAATTGTGCATATTATTAAGATGAATTGTTGTTGTTGTTCTTGTTGTGTTTTATAAACATCGGCTATACGGAGTGCTTTTAATTTATTTTGATTTTCCAACAGTGCATTAGCTTCAATTTTATGGGTGATTTCATACTTTCGAGTCAGCGCTTTAATGGTAATTTCACGGTTCGCATCACTAAAGTCATTGTATTCATCAATATAAGCTTTTTTAGCTTGATAAGCATTATCGTAATCTTGAATGGCATGATAGCTATTGGCCAATATTAAATGAGCGTTTGAAAAAATAGGCAGGTTTAACTGCTTTTCAATAATGTGTTCTCTTAATGATTTGGCTTGTTCAATTAAAGAGATAACTTCACTATGTTGCCTTTCCAACTGCTTTAGCTTAGCTTCAGCAACTAAGATCAAATATTGCTCAGCATAATTTAAACTTGCAACATCAAGGGCTAATGACTGTAATAAGAGTGTTGCTTCATTGGGTGAGCTAGTTGCCAACTCTATTGTTGCTATGACATCTTCACTAAGTGCGTACTCTCTCACTTTGGTTAGTGTTGACGGTTCCTTTTCATCCTCTGTTGCTGCCCTAGCTAAGTTATAACCACTGCTCAGTGACACAATTAACATAGCGATAAGGAGTTTATTCATTAGCAGCAAACCTTATTTCGGCCTTGCGCTTTCGCTTGATATAATAAGCTGTCTGCCTTATTAATTAATGCCATCAAGTCATATTGTTTTTCAGTAGAGGCTTCTGCACTGTTAGCGATACCGAGACTAATACTAGTGGTAAAAGACTTTGCAAAATCATGTATAACTTCCCACGAATACTCTCTCACGGAAACTCTAAATCTTTGTGCTATTTTAGTCGCTTGTACCGTAGAAGTATCGGGTAAAAAAATAATAAATTCTTCTCCGCCAAATCGCCCAAAAATGTCACTATCTCGCAAATGTAACTCACCAAGTTCGACCACTTTTTTTAACACCAGATCACCAACACTATGGCCATAATGATCATTAACTTGCTTAAAATTATCAATATCAATCATGATGACACTGAATTCAGCTTGTTTAATTTTTGCCTTCTGTAATAGCTTATGCCCCTTCCTCATCAGTTTTCTACGATTAGCGATGCCAGTTAACATGTCTATGCTAGACGCTTTATATAACTTACGCTGCCCTTGCACCAATTTAATCAAGGTCCAGGCAAATATTAACGCGACTACGGCAATATAAAGCAAATACATTTTTTGCTGTTCTTGCTTTTGTTCCGCCTCTAATAAAGATATTTCTTGCAAGGTTTGTTTATTTTTCAATACTTGCTTCTGTAAATCAGCCTCTTTAGCTTCAAGGGCAAGTCGAACTTCAGAAACGGATTGAGAGTATTTTTTCTCTCGCCACTGTATTGTTAGTGCTAGTCGTTGCGCCTGCAGATCATAGGCTTGCTGGAAATAACCTAATTTAGCATAGGTTTTCGATTTCAAATTGACTAAGCTGATGTGAGCTTCCATTTTTATTAAGCCTAAAGGCATACGCCCTTGCAGAATACTCTCAACTTTTGCAATACTATCGAGGGTTTCATTAAAACGCTCTAATTCAAATAATACAAAAGCTTCATCGAAATAATACTGAAATTCATAAGTATATTGTTCGATATTAATCATATATTGTTTAGATAACATTAAATATTGATAGCTAGCCTCTGGGTTAACCTGTTCTTGTTTTAAATTTGCCCAAGCTAAACCTGAGTACGCACTATACATAATTTGATCAGGCGCCAAGCCTTTTGATTCATCAATAATGGTTTTGTATATAGTGATTGCTTGTTCATAATCTTTTTCTAATAAATGGTTTATACCAATATTAACCAGTGCATTTAAAGATAAGATAGTTTTGTCGGCACTTTTGTAATGCTGATAAGCTTGTTGATAATAAACCATGGATTGCTCTGCTCTATCAAGGTAAGCATACAAAATCCCTAATTCGGAGTTCACCGAGCCTTTAAGTTCTTCATCGTCGGTTTGTTTGGCAATATTATAGGCGTCGTTTAAAACAATAAGCGAGTTTTCATATCTATCGGTAAGATAGTAAATAGCACCTAAATTAATTAAGCCGGTAGCAATTAATACGTTGTCATGTAAGGATTTAGCGAGTTCTAGGCCACTTTCATAATCTTTTGTGGCTAATTCAGTTTCACCAATGCTCTCGTAGGAAAATCCTCGGCTATACAGTAACTCTGAGATTAGCAGACTAGGGCTAGATAATTTTAAGGTGAGTTTTAGACCGTCAGAGGCTGCCTGCTTAGCTAAATGATATTTGCCATGAAGGGTGTATATGTCAGTTAATAAGTTTTGGTAAGTAATTTTTTGCTTTAAGGATAGTTCATCAAACCGTTCTGCATAACGGTTTAGTTCCGCTTGTGCTTGGGGAACATTGCTATCGATGAGCTTTTCAATTTCTAATGCGTCATCGTCAAAGCCCTCTACACCCTTCTCTTGTAACGCAGCCGCAAAACTTGTTTGTGCCAACAGGCAAAAACAAATGCTAAGCATGACTTTTAAGCAATGAGATGAGAATTTATCGAGCAAGGATACTGACCTTAACTTTTATATTTTTATTATTAAAGTCAGTATAAAACGATTGTTGTTCAAATTAAAAGCGATAAACAGTATGGAACTTAAACTACTGCCATATCACCTTTAGATTGCAACCACTCTTTACGGTCACCAGAGCGCTTTTTAGAAAGCAGCATATCCATCATTTCAATGGTTTCACTATGTTCATCATCTAACGCGGTAAGTTGTACTAAACGACGTGTATTGGCATCCATAGTGGTTTCTCTCAACTGCAAAGGGTTCATTTCACCCAAGCCTTTAAAGCGTTGCACGTTAACTTTGCCACGTTTTTTTTCTGCTTCTATTCGGTCTAATACACCATCTTTTTCTGCTTCATCAAGTGCATAATAAACTTCTTTACCAACATCGATACGATATAAAGGTGGCATGGCAACATAAACATGACCTGCTTGTACCAAGGGTAAAAAATGCTGAGTAAATAATGCACATAACAATGTTGCAATATGAAGCCCGTCCGAGTCAGCATCAGCAAGGATACATATTTTACCGTAACGTAACTCTGATAAATCATCACTGTCTGGATCAATACCTAAGGCTACTGAAATATCATGTACTTCTTGTGATGCTAGAATTTGCCCTGAATCAACTTCCCAAGTATTAAGAATTTTACCGCGCAATGGCATGATAGCTTGTGTTTCGCGATCCCTTGCTTGTTTAGCACTACCTCCCGCTGAATCACCTTCCACTAAAAACAGTTCTGTAAAGGCTAAATCTTGACTACCACAATCAGTCAACTTACCTGGTAATGCAGGCCCCTGAGTGATTTTTTTACGCACCACTTTTTTACTCGCACGCATACGTTTTTGTGCGTTACTAATACAAAATTCAGCGAGCGTTTCGGCTATTTCAGTATGCTCATTTAACCATAAACTAAAAGAGTCTTTCACCACACCGGTAACAAAAGCGGCACATTGTCTTGATGACAAGCGCTCTTTGGTTTGTCCGGCAAATTGCGGGTCTTGCATTTTGATCGATAAAATATAGCTACACTTATCCCATACATCATCAGGAGTAAGTTTTACACCGCGAGGAATTAAATTGCGGAACTCGCAAAATTCGCGCATCGACTCAAGCAAGCCTTGGCGTAAACCATTAACATGAGTACCTCCAGAAACAGTTGGAATCAAATTTACATAGCTTTCACCAACACCTTCGCCCCCTTCTGGCAACCAAGTAACAGCCCAGTCGGCTGCTTCACTTTGCGCCGTAAAAGTACCAATAAAAGGTTGTTCAGGTAAACTGACATAACCTTTAACGGATTCTTTCAAATAATCCGTTAAACCATCTTCATAACACCACTGATATTTTTTATTCTCAATTTTGTCATGAAACTTAATGGTTAAGCCGGGACATAAGACCGCTTTAGCTTTTAATAAATGGGTCAGTTTTAGCACTGAAAATTTTGCTGAGTCAAAATACTTAGCATCAGGCCAAAATTTAACACGCGTACCGGTATTTCGTTTTCCTACCGTACCTGTTTCGGTTAGCTCTTCTACTTTAAATCCATCTTCAAAAGCCATTTCATAGACTTTACTATCACGTCTAACACTGACATCGACACGCGTCGATAACGCATTAACCACTGAGATACCAACACCGTGTAAACCACCTGAGAATTGATAGTTCTTATTGGAAAACTTACCACCAGCATGTAGTTTACAAAAAATAAGTTCGACCCCTGATACACCTTCTTCAGGGTGAATATCCGTGGGCATACCCCGGCCATCATCAATAATTTCGAGCGACTGATCTTTATCTAAAGTAACGCTAATATTCTGCGCATGCCCAGCCAGGGCTTCATCAACTGAGTTATCAATGACTTCCTGGCCCAAATGGTTTGGTCTACTCGTATCGGTATACATACCTGGACGATGGCGAACGGGATCTAAGCCACTTAGTACTTCAATGGAATCTGAGTTATATTGATCGGTCATGGTTTTTATTCTATGTAAATATTGTTATTTTTGTATGCTGCTTAACTGAGATTTAACTGTAAAAAATCAGCAATCAGAGGTAATTTTTTCTCAAAGTCAATAAAGCTATGATCACCGCCCTGTTCGACAATAAGGTGGCTATGCTGAAATTTATCAGCAGCTTGTTGATAATCTAACACTTCATCACCTGTTTGTACCATAACAAGGTAATTATTTTTTTGAATATCATTAAAAGTTGGTGCGCTTTGTTCAATCGCTTTTAATGCATACATATGTTGCTCAGTCACTTGATAGACAATTTTAGTGTAGGGATTTGTTTGCTCACCAATGTATTCTTCAAGCAAATCATATGGCTTAATGGCTGGATTAATTAACACGGCAGGTAACTGATATTTGCAGCTTAAATAATGAGAAAAGTACCCTCCTAGCGAGGAGCCAATTAAATACCAGCGTTGCGCTATAGCTGAATCAAGAACACCTTCAAGTTGCCTAAGAACGTCGTCGGGCGATGTCGCTAATTGTGGGCAAACAAAATTGATGTCAGGGTAATGTTGATGAAAATACTTTCGGGCTTGTTCTGCTTTTGTTGAAAGTGGTGACGAATTAAACCCGTGGATATAAAGAATGTTTTTTTGCACTTCAGGCTCTCTATGCACTTATTTATGTTGGACTAATGATTTTACTTTGAATTGTACCATCACTATGAAGATCAAATAATCGATAACTAGGCTCAATTGAACCTGGCGCTTCTTTAGTGTCCCCAAACTGAACTGAAGTTGCCGGACAAGTATAAATATCCACCTTGTTTTTCGACAAATGACTGCCACGATGCACATGGCCACAAGCAATAGCTTTTATATTTTGCGCTGATTCATTTAGCTGCGTTATTGTTTGCCAGAAATCATCCTGACTCAACAAACCATGCTTATCAATATAATAACCAATATTAACCGGATGGTGATGCATCATCAGTAATTGACATTTCTCATTGTCTATTTGTTCTGATAAAGCTTGCAAGCTTGCCTCGCTGACAAAACCTGACGGGGTATCACTTTTACTATCTAATAATTGCACCTGCCAAAAGTCATGCGTAATCGTTTTACTTAACTGAAACGTTGGTGCGGTTAAATGCTGGTTCAATAATTGTCTGTCGTCATGATTTCCGGCAAGAAAATAGACAGGTATAGTAAAATTAGCCTGCTGTACTGCCTCAACAAAATGTTGATAGGAGGTTTCAGAATGATCTTGGGTAAGGTCACCGGTAAAAACTGCACAGTCGACATTTTCACGGTTTACCATATCGTCCAGCACTCGTATGAGGTTTGTCCATACACGGGCACCACAATGAGTTGCATTTTTATCTGCAAATAAATGACAATCGCTAAATTGAGCGATAACGAAAGGCTTGGCAACATTTATCATTGGCTAAGGTTGTAACTCCACTTTAACTTGGCCAAACTCTAAACATAAATGTAGCCATTCATTTAAAAACTGATTAATTTGCTGCTTCTCATCTTGTTGATGCATTTGCTTATTAGGGTAATTGTAACGAGGTTTAACCTGGCGAATATTTTGACTGCTGATAACCTCTGCCATACGAGCATCATGATATAAACGGATAGACATGCTAGGGTGATACACATGCTTTGCAGCATTTTCTTTATTGTTAAGTTCCGCAGTATTCTGTTCAAAAGAAATCAATGATGTATAACGTGTTACTTCATTCACGCTAATAGTATAAGCAAGGTAATCGTTAATAAAAAAGTGACGTTGTTGATCAAGTTGAGTTTGCTGAGCTTGCACCTTTAACAATAACAAGTAATTGTTGGCGCACAGATTCATCAAGCTAACCAGGTTAGGTTGGTATCTTTTGCGCCCCTTTACTGTACTATTTGGAAAAAAACTCATTAAACACCTTTAATCAATATATGTTCAAAATTCAATACCGTAATAATCAACTTAAAGACTTTGATAATTCATTGCCAACCATTGTAAGCCAATTATGGTAGCAGCGTTACTAATTTTCCCTTGCGCTAAAAGAGACAATGCTTCAACTCGTGAAGTAAGATGTAACAAAATATCTTCATTTTCATCATCTAAGCCATGAATACTGCCAGATATTACGGCACTACTATCAAATTTAGACCAAAACAAATGAATGCATTCACTCATTCCTCCTGGGCTAGAAAGATATTTCATTACAGGCTTTATATCGCTGGGTTCTAAATTTATATTTGCTTCTTCTTTGCTTTCTCGAATAGCAACCTCAATAGGGCTTTCACCTTTATCAAACATGCCTGCGATAAACTCAAGCAGCCAAGGAGAATCATCTGAGCGTAAAGCGCCTGCTCTAAATTGCTCTAATAACAATAACTTGTCATGTTCTGGGTCATACAACATAACTACAACTGCATCACCGCGCTCAAAAACTTCACGAGTAAAGTCTTCACTTTGTTTTGTTGAAAATAGCTTATGGCTAAGAAGGTATTCGTCGACTTTAAAAAAGCCTTGGTACTTAGTTTTAATAGCCGTAATGTCTACGTCCTTATGACCATATTGCAACATTGAAATTGGTTTTATATTGCTATCTTGCATATACACTCTCTTTCTGATAATAATTTGTTACACTAGTAAACACTTATTTTATTTGGATAATTTAAAAAGTTCTGTAACATAACCTCGCATACAAACGAAATTGTAAATTACTTAAGGGGAACCAATATCCCCAAGGAAAGTTTGACCCATGAAAAAAACATTAAGCACACTAATTATAGCCATTGCTAGCGCTGTGTCAGCTAACAATGCACAAGCAGATGATTTACTGTCGGTATATCAACAAGCTTTATTAAACGATACCGTCGTTTTAAAAGCCCAGGCGCAATATGAAATAGTTAAAGAAGACATTGTTCAAGCTCGCGCGGTTTTACTACCTACAATTAGTGCATCGGCCAGTTATTCAGATGGCGAAAGAGATGTATTTGAAGGCACAGTATCAACCCTTGAATTTAACTCGTTAGGTTATGGTGCTAGCTTGAATATGCAGCTTTATCATCATGATACTTGGTTACGCCTAGGTACGGCAGAAAAAGCAGCTCATCAAAGCGACTTAACTTATCAAGTAGCCAAGCAAGACTTAATCGTTCGTGTTGCTCAAGCATATTTTTCTTTGTTAAGTGCAAAAGACGACTTAGTGTTTGCTCAAGCAGAAAAAGCCTCCATTGCTCGCCAACTTGAACAAACTAAACAACGTTTCTCTGTAGGCTTAACTGCCATTACCGATGTTCATGAAGCACAAGCTCAATTTGACAACGCCGTAACTGAAGAAATTCGCTCAGAAAATGCTATTTACAATGCTGAAGAAGAGCTACGTGTTATTACCAATACTTACCCAAGAAATATTGGTGTATTAAATACCGACCGTTTCAGTACTTCAACACCAAACCCAAACAGTGCTGATGACTGGCAAAAAACTGCAGAAGCTAAAAACCTAGAATTGATTGCAGCTAAAGTTGGTGTTGACATATCTAAACAAAACATAAAATCAGCAAGAGCTGGACATTATCCTACTCTAGATTTTGGTGCTAGCTATAATAGTAGCGATGGTGAAACTAATGGTATTAACGGTCCTACGTTAGATGATTATTCTGTAGGTATAACCTTAAATGTACCTATTTATTCAGGCGGAGCCATTGAAAGTTCTGTTCGTCAAGCACAAAGCCGCTTTGTACTTGCTAGTCAAGATTTAATGCAAACTCACCGAAGTACAGTGCGTACTACACGTAATGCTTATAATACCGTAGTCGCGACTATTTCTGCGATTAAGGCATTAGAGCAATCTGTAGTGAGTGCAACAAAAGCACTAGAAGCAACAGAAGCCGGCTTTGAAGTGGGTACACGTACTATTGTGGATGTATTAGACAGTACGCGTAATTTATACAATGCCAAACGTAACTTGTCATCAACACGTTATGCATATATTCAAAATGTATTATTGTTAAAACGTGCTGGCGGTACTATTACTGATGAAGACATTAGCGCCATCAACACAGGTTTGATGGCTGAAAAATAGTCACGATTGTTCCATTGTGATTGTGTTCAACAATCCATAGAAAGTAAAAGAGCCACAATGCGTGGCTCTTTTTTATTTTATGCAAAATTAAGATAGCTTAAGTTATTATTCAATTTAGGGGCTGTTGATCTTTCGAGATTGCTTTTGCAGCGAATTGTTGGGTATTTATACAAGGCAGAGCCTTTGTCATGTGGTTGTTCCACATAAAAAGGCGATAACGCAGTAAAAATGACCAACAAACGCTGTCCGAAGGATTCGGCTAAAAGCGTTTTATTCTTTGTCGAGTAGTATTTGCTTAGAATGACTAGGCTACGCACTACTCGCCGCGACTAAAACGCTTTTATCTCGAACAAAATTTAACCCTGAAAGATCAACAGCCCCTAGTTATTGATTTAAAAGCGTCACATTAAGTCTCTAAAAAAATCAACCAGCTGTTTCGCCTCTCTTTGTACGGAGTAATGTTCAAGTACTCTCTCTCTGCCATTAATGCCCATTTGTTCAAGCTTATGCTCATCGCTTAATAATAAATCCATCTTTTCAACGACCGCAGGCAAGTCATTTATCGGCACCACATAACCGTCTTTTCCTGCACGAACAACTTCGGGCCAAGCACCAGCTTCACTCGCTAACACCGCAGCACCACTACTCATAGCTTCAAGAATAGTTAAACCAAAACCTTCATTATCACTTAAAGCCACCACCAGTGATAAAGCACTGAATATTTTAGGAATATCAGTAAAATCTTGTTCACCAACAAATACAATACGTTCCGTTAAACCTTTTAGATCAATTTCTGTTTGTAATTCTTTAACAAAGGCTTCATTGCTTGAGCTTATTGTGCCTACAACCACAGCAGTATAGTCAGGGTGCTTTTCAAGTACTTCAATGCAAGATTTCACAAAAAGATGTACTCCTTTTTGTGCGCGAACCCGACCTAAAATGGCAATGCCTCTTTTTCCTTTCTGTGCGGATTCAGGCAAAATATCTAACGCCTGCCATGCCGCTTCTTTATCATTAGGCGGTAAATAAACATCCGCTTTAACACCGTGATAAATAACGGTATCAGGCTTGCGGTGTAAGTAACTTGCTGAAGCCTTGCACATAGCCAATACCGCGTCCACTCTATCGGTCAACCACAGTGTTGAACCGCTGCGGTAACGCTGAGCTGCGCTACTAAACACCACTTTAATTTTAGCTCCAAAAACATACTTTAATAGTAAAGCTTGGATCATTTCATCAACGCGGCGAGCATGAAAAACTCTATAGCGCCCGTCACTTAGTGGCTTCCAACACAACTTCGCAACTTGCCAAAAACTAATATTTAAAGACGGATCTGGCAAATGATGTTTACCCATTACCCGCAATGTAATCAGCTTTTGCTGTGCAGAAAGTAGCTGTAACATAGTAGAGGTAACACCAGAAAAATTTGAATTTGAGTTGCCAATAATTAACTCTATCTCTTCATTATGGTGTATTTTTATTGTGCTTTGATTCATTTGGCCAACGAACTAATGATAATTGAAACTTTGTCGCATATTCTACGATAAAGTTTTCATGGTTAACATAAGTTAATTGCCCATCTGAAAGTAACTTAGGTATAATCCCCGCAGCCATATCTAGCCATAAATCTGTGAGTTAACTCTTGTGAGTAGAAATAAAGTATTGCAACCTGATTTTAAATTAGCCTTTTTATTGCCTAAATATTGGCTAACATGGCTAGGCGTTATCATTTTGTATAGCATTTCATGGTTACCTTATAAATGGCAGCTAGGATTAGGGCGTGTGCTAGGTCGTCTACTATATAAAATTGGCTCCAAGAGAAAACACATTGCTGATGTGAACTTAAAATTATGTTTTCCACAGATGAGTGAACAAGAGCGACAGCGCATTCTAAAGAAAAACTTTGAAAACACCGGTATAGCCCTCTTTGAAACAGGCATGGGTTGGTGGTGGCCAAACTGGCGAGTGAAAAGAAAAATAAAAATTATTGGGCTTGAGCACATAGAAAAAGCCCAACAAGAAGGCAAAGGGATTTTGCTATTAGCTATGCATTACTTAAGTGCTGAGATGACTGCTCGAGGCATTGGTTATGGCCACCCTATGGTGGTATTTTATCGACCTCATAACAACCAACTAATGGAATATTTTCAGTTTCGAGGCCGAGGACGTTCGAATAAATACATGCTCGGAAAAAAAGACGTCAAAGGCTTAATAAGGGCGTTAAAAGAAGGAGAAGCTTGTGTCTATTTACCCGATCAAGATTATGGAAGAAACCGTAGTTTGTTTGTCCCCTTTTATGCCATGAAAGAGACGGCAACCACTACAGGAACATTAATATTTGCTCGACAAAAAAATGTTGAGTCTATGATGTTCATTCCCACTAGAAATGATGACGACAGTGGTTATACTTTTGAAATTTCAGCGCCATTAGCTAACTTTCCAACGAAAGACGATGAAGCCGATCTTATTAGAGTTAATCAAGAATTGGAAAAGGCTATTTCGAGAAAGCCAGAACAATATATGTGGCTACATCGGCGCTTTAAAACCCGACCAGATGAAAATGCCCCGTCTTTATATAAATAATGATTTGGGTAATTCTTTGAATATTTTCCAACTTTTTTGTATTGTATAAAGATAACGTAATAACTTACTACACTTGAAAGTTGATTTATCATGGGTTTTTGGATTCGAAATGCCATTATTGCTTTGGTTTTAATTGGACTTGCTGCAGCATTTTTCCTCAATATGGATCTACTGCTGGCATTAGATCCGCAAAACCAACCAAACTCAGTAGCCTCGAGTACTGTAGAAAAAAAAGCGCCTGCTGCAAGCGACCAACTAAGTAAAAAGTCGGATAATGCTGCAGCCGAAGGACTTTCAAATTTTTACGCTAAAATATATGGTGATAAAGAAGAAAGAAAAGTCAGAAATAATGTTATTTTCTTACCTGACCCACAAGGTGACTTGGTCAAAATTTTACAAGCCCGAGAAATGGTAGTTCGTCCTTATCGTAAAAATTGGCGAGGCACAAAAGCTTCTAGACCCTTTAGAAAAGGAGAAACGCTGTACCAAAAACTTGCTGAATATTCATCAGGAGATGGACTTGAAGTTATATGGTGGCTTAATAAAGATTTTATTGTTAAGGACCCGTTTAGAATTGATAAAAACATTTTAAAAACAGCTAAACAAATTGGGCAAGCTGTTGCTGGGCATTTTCAAGAAGGTATAAATAGTTATTTTTGCTATCGTCAAAGAACCCTAGTTTTCATTAATGAGCCGTTAAAATACCTTGAAGAAGAATGCATCTTGTTGAAATAGCCTAGGGGCTGTTGATCTGTCAGGCTTAAATGCTGTTCGAGATAAAAGCGTTTTAGTAGCGGCGAGCAGTGTGTAGCCTAGTCTTTCTAAGCAAATTCAATTCAACAAAGAATAACACGCTTTTAGCCGAATCCTTCGGACAACGTTTGTTGCTCATTTTTACTATGTTATCGCCTTTTTATGTGGAGAAACCACATGACAAAAGCTCCGCCTTGTATAAATACCCAACAATTCGCTGCAAAAACAATCTCGAAAGTTCAACAGCCCCTAAATAAATTTATGCCATAGCGATATCACTTCAGCATGCTCTGTAAAATCTAGTTTCGCTATTAACAACGGTTCATTTTGTAATGTTGCTTTGTGACCAAACCCTCTTAGGTTTTGATAGCTATTCGTTAATATATTGCACTCATATTGACTAATAACATTCAAAGTAGCTAATGCTTTAAAAATACCTAAATTATCACATCGCTCAGTTAAGGTTAGATTACTAGTGCTAAAGGCGAGTATTAGGTATTGTGCTAAAAATTCAATATCCACTAAGCCACCGTGACCTTGCTTTATATCAAACTCGGTATCTGTGGATTTATCAAGATGGTTTCGCATTTTTTCACGCATTTTTACCACTTCAGATTTTAACTCAACAAGCTCTCTTTCTTGCGTTAAAACCCGCTCTCTGACCTGTTTAAACTGCTGCTTGATAGTTTTATTACCATAAACCATTCTCGCTCTAACTAAGGCTTGATGTTCCCATGTCCATGCGTCTTGCTGTTGATATTGACCAAAGGTATTGATATGAATAACTAGCACACCAGAATTTCCTGATGGACGCAAACGCATATCAAGCTCATACAAAATTCCACTATTCATACGGGTATTAAAAATATGCATCATCCGCTGTGCTAATTTCATATAAAACTGACTGGCAGAAACAATTTTTTCACCTTGCGCTAACCCTGTAGTTTCATCACCTTCCGGGCTATGATGAACAAAGACTAGATCAAGATCAGAGCCATAACTGAGTTCTTTACCGCCCATTTTTCCATAAGCGATTACAGCAAAACCTTTATTGTTATTATCAATAGTTGATTTTGGTACACCAAAGCGATTTGCTACTTGTTGCCAAGCAATATTAATCACTTCATTAATGATAGCTTCAGCTATTGCCGTTAAATGTTGACTGACCGTTTTAACATCTAACACGCCCGAGATATCTGCTGCTGCAATTCGTAATTGTTGTGCTTGTTTAAACAAGCGTAACGCATCCATTTGCGATTCAAGATCTTCTTCAGGAATTCGCAACATGCTTTCCCTTAATTCCATATCATAGGCTGATAAGCTTGGTGGATTATGGAGCAAAGTGGGATCAATGAGTTCATCCAATAAAATCGGATATTTAGCAATGTATTCTGTGAGCCAAATGCTGGCTTTACACAAGTGAATTAATTGTTTAAGCGCCCCTTCATTTTCAAAAAGCAACTCTAAATATGCGGTACGGGTAACAATTTTTTTAAAGACATGCAGTACCCGCTCTAACACAAACTCAGGGTGTTGAGCTTGTTGAATATGCCAAATGAGTTGTGGAATTAATTTGTCTAAGACTTGCCGTCCCCGGCCGCCAATACGACGTTTGCTAACATCTCCTCTAAAATCTGACAACAATTGCCAAACACTTTCACTCTGCCATGAATTTGCATTTTCAATAGTTTGTTCTTGCTCAAGCCAAGCAATTGACTCTTCATCACTCCAGCGACTGTGCCAAAGGGTACTCCAGTGCTGATCTTCGGCTTGGTGATTAGGGCTTTCAACACCAATTAATTGTTCAAACTGTTCATGAACACCATCCATATGCATCTGTAATACTTTATAAAAATCTTGCCAGGAAGGAACATTAAGTACTTGTAACAACCTTGCTTTATCTAAGGCATTATCGGGTAAAGTTTGCGTTTGTTTATCGGCTAATGCTTGGAGAATATTTTCTACTCGACGCAAAAAGCGGTAACTATTTTCAAGTAGCTCCTTACTTGCACGGTTAATTGCACCCGCAATAACAAGCTCAGGCAAAACCGTTAACAAATGCCGTTGTTGTAAGTTTTTCTCTCTTCCTCCTCTAATTAACTGGAAAACTTGCACAATAAACTCTATTTCACGGATGCCACCGGCACCTAATTTGATATTATCTACCAAGCCTTTACGGCGCACTTCCTGTGAAATCATGCTTTTCATGCGGCGTAAACTATCGATGACACTAAAATCAATATATCGACGATAAACAAAAGGCCTTAATAATATTGATAATTGCTGATGATAAGAATCTTCATCAACCGTGATAGATGAACCCAATGAAGCGCTCATTGCTGGAATAACACGAGCCTTCAACATAGCGTAGCGTTCCCAGTCTCTACCTTGCTCTTGGTAATAATCTTCCATTGCACTAAAAGTTAACACTAAAGGACCACTTTCACCAAATGGCCTTAAACGCATATCAACGCGATAGACAAAACCGTCAGCTGTATGTTGATGTAATGAAGTAATTAACTTTTGCGCTAATCGAGTGAAAAATTGCTGGTTATCTAAGCTACGTCGGCATCCTCGTGTTTCACCGCTATGGGGGTAAACAAAGATTAGATCGATATCAGAAGAAAAATTAAGTTCTTTTCCGCCTAATTTCCCCATGCCATAAACAAGTAAAGGCTGTTCCGTGCCATCAGTATCAACGGGAGTACCCCACTTATCTTTACAAAACTTTGTCAGCCAATAAAGACTATTTTGAATCAAGGCATCAGCAAGTAATGATAACCTTGCTAAAGATTTTTCAAGTTCAATATTTAATACTAAGTCGGCAATGGCAATATTGACCATCTGCTGCAATCGAAAACGTCTTAACAGACGATGTAATTGCTCTTCACTTTGACAAGCAATTAATTGTTGGTGGAGTAATTCAGCATAACGTGGTGTTGTTTGTTGGTAGACGCTTTTGCTTACAAATAATTCCAGTACTAACTCAGGTGCTTGAAGTGCACTGTTTAACACGAAATCACTTAAAGAAATGGCGAGTTGAAACTGTTTTAATTGTTCTTCGCTAAGCGCACCATAGCTTTGTGGATGTTGCTGACTAAACTGCTGCCAACTTTTTTGTTGCTGCTGTTTCAGTAACTTACTATCATTAGGTACTGACAAAGGGAAAAGAGACAAGCGCATTCCTTTTATTGGGTCAAGATAAAATAGACATAATATGTCATTAGTGCTATTAATATGACATTAACTCGCTATAACTTAAGAATAACATAGCACTTTTATGGAGATGATGGCAGCAATGCAAAGGCTAATAAACGCTTTTCCTAAGCAATTCTTTAAGAATTTGCGCACTAACTCAATCGTTGTGTCAGCAATTTTATTATTGATTGCTTGTGGAGATCCAATTAAAGAACAAGTAATTCAACAACTCCCAATTACTGAACAAAGAGTAGCGCAGTTAGGAGATGCTTTAAACGCAAATAAAGTGCGCAATGCTAATTTAATTCAACAGTACAGCGATAAAGTTGTAGCGATAAAGCCGAGTTTGAGAGCTTTGGTAGATGAATTTAAAAAAGATGCAACCACGCAAGGCCCTATGTATCGAGCCTTACTCGATCGGGTAAACACTGCAAAAAATCAACCTCAAATGTTTGCTTCAAGCCAAGCACTATACGATGAATTGCTCAATATATATCAAGCTGCCGATCCTGTGCTTTATTCTGAAGCCTTAAGCGATCCGCTCAATGTTTTAGCTGATATGTCAGATGGCTTGTTACCGCGAGTAAACGCCTTATCAAAGGCACAAAGTCAACAAGCTAACAAGGCACAAGATTTTGGTACTGGCGAACAACTCATTGGCAACCCCAGCTATGGTCATTGGCAAACAGGCAGTAACGGTATGTCATTTTGGGCATGGTATGGTATGTACTCTATGATGGGCGATCTTTTTGGTCGGCGCACTTCTTATAGCGATTGGGGCAGACACCGTAATTATAGTTACTACAATGACTATGGCAGAACCCGCTATAGCTCACCAAGTCAATTAAATACACAAACTAAGCTAAATCAGCGCACCAAGAAGTCTTTCGCTAGTCGTGGTCAAAAGTTTAGCAGCCCATACAGTAAAAACCGTACCGGCTCTTCCAGCCTATCAAGCAAAAGTAAAACGGCACAAACCAGTGCTAACCGTTTTCGCTCAAACACGGTGAAAAAGAGCAGCTATGCAAGCAAAGCTAGCAAAAGTTCCAGCTTTAGAAATTCTAACACCAATACATCGCGCAGTTTTCGTCGTGGTAAGTAAAAAATAATAGGAATTAAAACATTATGAATACATTAATTGAACTCGTTGGTGTTAATCAGGAACTGCTGGTTTATTTGATCATAGATATAACCATTGCCATTATCTTGTTAGGCGCTATGCGATTTTTATTAGGATTAACTAGTCAAGTTAATAGCACTGAAGAGTTAGCCCAAAAAGATAACTTTGCTTTTGGTGTGAGTGTTGCAGGTAGTATTCTAGCCTTAGGTATTGTATTAACAGGTGCAATTACCGGCGAAAATGCTACTAGTTACATGATGGAAATTTTCGGCATGCTCGCTTATGGGGCTTATGGTTTAGTATTAATTAAAGTTGGCCGTGTCATTCAAGATAAAGTAGCTCTGCAACATTTAGACAAAACAGCATTAATAAAAGAACAAAATCTCAGCATAGGTATTATCGACGCGGCAGGCGCTATCGCCACAGCAATTATCATTCGAGCTGTATTACTTTGGGTTGATGGATTAGACGTTGCTACCTTTTTAGCAATTACCAGCGGTTTTGTGGTTGCACAAGCAGTACTCGTGTTAGTAACACGTATAAGAGAGCGAAAATACGCAAAAAACAATCAAAAAGACTGCCTACAAGAAGCATTAAAAGAAGGACAGTTAGCTTTAGCGATTCGCTATAGCGGACAAGTCATTAGTACTGCTTTAGCCGTGACCGCAGCAAGTCACTTCTTAGTATATAGTCCTGAAACTTTGGTAATGAATCTTATTGGGTGGTTAGTGTTTGGCATTATAATGACTTTACTAGTTTCCCTACTGACCTCACTGGCGAAACGCATTGTTTTATGGGGTATTAACTTGGTAGAAGAAGTTGATCAACAACATAATATAGGTGTTGCCAGTATTGAAATGGCCACTAGTATCTCCATTGCATTAATCTTATCAGCATTGATGGCATAAGATTATATAGGTCAGTATAAATTCAGTACATTGATATTCTTTAGCCTTACTTACTGTTTAGTTGTAAGGCTAATACTTCTTCTATAGCAAATTTTTATGAAAAAACATCCAATACCCACGATAAACTCACGTTTAATAGACGACACTTTATTAATCTTGACCATGGCAATTTTAGCGGGTTGTGGTTTAATCTACGAATACCTACTTTCTCACTATGCTGGCCGTGTTCTTGGTGTGATGGAAAGTACTATCTATACCATGATCGGCTTGATGATAGTTTCAATGGGCTTAGGCGCTTTCGCGGCACGAAAAGTACGCTGTGCCTTTAATGGTTTTGTTTATCTTGAACTCATTATTGCCCTGCTAGGAGCAAGTGCGATATTGATTATTGGCGCACTAATAGCTATTACCCAAACCCTCCCCCATATCATTGCCGATATGTTTGCACTGCCTCCTGATATGCTACCTCAGGGTGGACTATTTAAACAACTTAGTAAGCTAGCCATAAATAGCCCCTACTTCTTTGGTGTTGTATTAGGGTTTTTCATTGGTATGGAAATTCCATTAATTGCAAGGATTAGAGAAGAGATACATAAAAAGCATTTAGCCAACAATTTAGGCACTATTTATGGCGCTGATTATATTGGTGCAGGTATAGGCGCAGCTGTTTGGGTGCTTTTTCTTCTCAGTATAGACATAAGTAAAGCCGCCGCTTTAACGGCCAGCTTAAACTTTATTACCGGTGCAATATTTGTCATACGCTATTGGCATAAGTTGCGTTGGCGAAAAACATTCATCTCAATGCACTTGGTATTGGCGCTAATTATTATCTTAATGTTTACTTATGGTAATCAATGGCTTAATCAGATGAACAGTTTACTATATTTAGATAAAGTGGCACATAGTCAAAAAACCCGTTATCAGCAGTTAACCTTTACTCAAAGAAATTTGGGCATTACAACTGATGAATCACACAACAGCATCATTAATTTTTATCTCAATGGCCGCTTACAGTTCTCTTCTATTGATGAACATATATACCATGATTATTTAGTCGCTCCCGTTTTAGCAGGCTCAGCTCGACAGGAAAATATATTGATTATAGGCGGGGGTGATGGCTTAGCTTTACGTGAAGTATTAAAATACTCTCCTAAACATGTCACTTTGATTGATTTAGATAGCGAGCTGATTGATATTTTTCAGCACCCTACACAACATTTAGAGGCAAGCCTTGCCAATAAAATAAGTCATTTGAATAAAAATAGTTTACAAGATAAACGCGTGACAATACAACGTAGTGATGCTTTTATTGCCATTAATGAATTATTAAAAAAGGGACTTTTATTCGATGCAATCATTGTCGATTTACCCGATCCGAGTCACCCTGATCTTAACAAGCTTTATTCCGTTAATTTTTATGCTCGTTTAAAACAGTTACTGAGCGGTGATGGCTTAATTGCCATTCAGTCTACTAGCCCATATCATGCAAAAGATTCATTCATCTCTATAGGAAAAACGTTATCTGCGGCAAGCTTCGTTCATGTACAACAATACCATGATAACGTTCCGAGCTTTGGTGAATGGGGCTGGACAATAGGAGCAAAAGCAGGAGCGAGTCCATTAACTAGACTAAAGAAACTAGAGAAACTTCCTATTGAACATACTTGGCTAAAATTAGATCTACTAAAAGCGGCCTTTATCTTTCCTAATGATTTTTATAAAAATAAAGACGCCATTGGCATTAATGTACTAGGTAGTCATACTCTGTATCAATTGCATCAAAAAGCTTGGCTTGATCAACAAGGCATACAATAGTTGAACAAATAAACCAGAAAAATAATTACTGATAAAATGATTAAAAAAAACTTGACATAATATGTCAAGATGCTAAATTTAACCAAGACGACATATTATGTCATCTTCCATTGATAGTAGAGTAAATAGATTAAGGATAGGAAATACATGAACATTCATACTATAGCCGATCATCTAAACAGTTTGGCCGACAACTCAGAAACAGGGATGAACTTTGACTGTCAACCAATATCTGGTGAAGTCGATGTACTGCAAATTACCATTTTAGGTCGCGAAGAATTACCTGTTTTTGTATCAGTAACAGATGACCAAATATTATGTATTAGTTATCTTTGGGGAGCAGATGAAGTCAAACCAGACAGTGTTGGCGCCATGCATGAAAGCATGTTGGAAATGAATATTCCAATGCCTTTATCATCATTTTCAAAAATTGGTGATAAGTATGTTGTTTTTGGCGCACTTTCAATTAGCTCAAGTTTTGATGATATAGAGCACGAATTAGCGGTATTAAGCAGTAACGCTGTAGAAGTCATTGATGATATGAGCGATTACCTTTTATAGATCAACAGTAATATTAGTTCGTTGTAACAAAAGTATTAACGGAGAACAATTATGAGTATATTTAAAAAAATCATGACCGCTATTCGCGGTGGCGCATCAGAAGCAGGTGAAGCAATTATTGATGCCAACGCAACCCGTATTTTTGAACAAGAAATTCGCGATGCAGAAAATCATCTAACTAAGGCTAAACGTGATTTAACTGGCGTAATGGCTGAACAAATGTCTGCCCAACGCGAAGTTACTCGCCTTAAAAAAGAAATTGGTGAACATGAAGGCTATGCAGGGCAAGCTTTAGAAAAAGGTGATGAAACATTAGCCCTTGCCGTTGCAGAAAAAATTGCTACCTTAGAAAGCGAATTAATGACACAGCAACAGGCACACGATAGTTTTGCTGGTAATGCTAATAGACTAAAAGAGCTTGTTAAGAAAAGCGAACGCCAAGTATCTGAGCATAAGCGTCAATTGTCTATGGTCAAAACGACAGAGAGCGTGCAAAAAGCAACTTCGGCCATTACCGATAATTTTTCTTCAAGCAATTCAAAGTTATTAAGTGCAAAAGATTCTTTAGAGCGAATTAAGGCCAAACAGCAAAAGTTTGATGACAAAATGAAGGCTGCTGAAGTACTTGAATCTGAAGATTCTGATACCTCTCTAGCAGCACAGTTAAAAGCGGCAGGTATTGGTTCGCAAGAAAGTAGTGCTAATTCAGTATTAGATCGCATTAAAGCGAAACAAAAGTAATTTAGTTTAAAATTTATTATAAGGCGAGTTATTTAATAGCTCGCCTTTGTTAATTTTGATATTTGTTTATATAGGTATGTTATGAGTTTTTTAAAAAAAACTTTCAATAAAATAAGCGGTAAAACAAAGCAAACTCAACGTAAATTAACACATGTAGATCAGCTCTTAGCCGGTGATATTATTGTGTTAACTGACAGTTTTGCTTTACCTGAAGTATTGCGTGGTCAACAATTTCAGGTAACCGCTATTAACAGTTACGAATATGAGCATGCGACACAAACTGAATGGACGTTGCAAGGAACAGATGATCTTTTAATCTTTTTATCGTTGGATGTAGATGATTCAATAGAGCTGAAGTTTGCACTTAAAATTGAATCAGAAGACGTAGAAACGTTATTTGATCTAGAGCGGTTTTCTGAAGTTTTTGATGAGCCAGGACAAGCATTTCTACAAAGAAAGATTGATAACCAACTAACTTCTAGTTGGTCTAGTGAACAATATCAACAAAGTATCTTTGCAAAAGTTGGCTTTTTTCATCGCAAAGATCATCGCAGTGAAAACCTTAGTGAATATGAGGGTAGAGATGCCGGTGAGCAATTTGAGTTGTACGCCTTATACAATGAAGATCAAAGCAAAGGCTTAGACATTGAAGTATGGCAAGATGGTGACACTGATGTTTTTCTCACCCTATTTAGACCCTTAACAGACATTGTTGACATGTATTCAGCAAGCTAGGTAACAATAGTATGACTAAAAAAATTCCGGATAAATGGCAGTCGTCAGTAAAGGCAATAAAAGCGGTGCAAGTGGCATTCGATATGGATGAAAAAATCCAACTTTCCATACGCAAAGCAGCACTAGATGCAGGCTTAAGCCCTTCAGATCAAATTCGCGATATTTTAGGGTTATCAATAAATAAGCGACCTAAACGTCCTAGACTTACGGTTAGCTTAGCGCCTGATGATTATCAAGTGCTAGCTGAAAAATATGGTTTAAACCCTGAGCAACAGCTTGAAATAAAAAGAAAATTAATGGATGAATTAATTGAACATGTCAAAAGTCACGATAATCAATAGAGTGATTTGTCAGCCATTAATTAATATAGGCATAATATACAACTAACTTTTAGCTGTTCCATTATAAAGTGAATAACCGCGTGCCGCTTTACTATGCTTTCCCGGTTCCATTGTAATAATTTTTGCAAGCTCTTTGGCTAAGGTAAATAATGCCTGCTCATCACCTCGAACTAATTCTATTTCTATCTCATTAATTACGACACTTTCATTAGAATCTTGAACAAAGATCTTGCCATTATCTAATGCCAGCTCCATGACATTATTACCTTGGTGGATTAACCATGTTTGTCGTGAGAAGTTAGTAGAGAAGACCACGCGTAAGTTTTTTTGCAACTCAATAACATCGACATTTTCAGGCCAAATTGACTTGGGAAATAAGGTTAAATTCAACTGATTTCTATCAATAGAAATATTGTGTTCTGGTCGTTGATGCAAACAACCAATCACTTTTCCCGCTGTTTTTATAGTTTGTTCATATTGCTTTTCTTTTGTTCGGATACGTAAACCAAAATCTAATTTTCGTAATGTTAATAGCTCAGTTTCATAATAATCATTCATCAGTTGAAACTGACTTTTTTCAAACGTTATATTTAGTGCTGTAAGCATGGTGGTGATGTTGTCTGCAACGGCATTATTTTCTTCACTATTTGTCAATAATTGATATTTAAGCTCTATCTCTGTGGTCATTTTGTCAAACTTCTTTTATTACTTTGTTCAGTCGCTCTTAGCATACACCTTGTTAAACCCTTTTCTCAATTTTATATTACGCTCAAAAGCTTGATATCAAAGCCTCAAACACATAATATCGTCTTTTCAATGATTTAATTTACCTAGTGGTTGCTGCATGAATATTTTGAATAAAAATCTAATACAAATAATTAAGCAAAGCGTAATAGGCTTTTTCATCTTTTTTTCCGTACTTAGCTTTGCTCAAGCCCAAGAAGAATCTACATCTGAAGCCAATCAAGCATATATTTCAGATGATTTATCAATCTATATGCATGCAGGGCCTGGCACTAACTACCGTATTTTAGGAACTATTATTGCAGGAGCACAAATACAAATAACAGGAAAGTTAGAAAAAGAATACAGTGAAATCATTGATGATAAAGGTCGTCTGACTTGGGTTGAAACAAAGTATGTAAGTAGCAAGCCCGGCTTGCGTTTTGTAGTTGCTGAACTCAATGGCAGGATTGCAACAAATAGTGGATATACTAATCAGCTTGACGGTGAAGTTAACCTGTTAAAAAGTTCAATAGAAACCCTTAGCCAAGAAAAACTGAGACTATCGACTCAACTTGAAAAGGTACAAGGGCAACTTCAAGAAACACAAAGTAAAGTTAAGGATCAAGATACCAAAATTCTAACCCAGCGTTTTTATAACGGTGCAATTGTCTTAGGCGTAGGCTTGTTTTTAGGCTTAGTATTACCTCGACTTTTTGCTCGTCGACGTAGCTCAATGGATAGTTGGAGTTAACAAGAGAGAATTATGAAAATACTTGTAATTCCCAATAGAGGTCGCTCATACAATGCGGTTCGCCCTGAAGCTGAATGCTATATTGCTTTAGCTAAAGCAGGTCACGATATCACTGTCATGTCTAGTGCTACTAATGCCTATATAAATGAATATAAAAATTCATCCGTTAAATTTATAGAGCTTAAAACCCTTAAAAAACATAGCTGGTCTGTGGTCAAGCAAATTCGCAATTACATCAAAGAGCATGGTATTGAAATTGTTTACGCAACTGAATCTAAAGGGATTCCTAATGCTGCATTTGCTTGTATTGGCACCAGAGCAAAAATGATTGCTTATCGTGGCACAACAGGCGGCCTATATAACAGCGACATTTCTAATTATTTATGTATGTTCCATCCACGTATTGATGGTGTGATTTGTGTATCAGAGGCGGTGAGAAAATATGTCAAGCCTAAAATGCGCAAGAGCATACGAAATAATATAAGAACTATTTATAAGGGGCATGATTTAACTTGGTATCAAGACGAGGCAACGGACCTAAGCAAACTAGGTACTAAATCAGATAATATAAATATCGTCTGTATCGGCAGTCCAAGACCGCAAAAAGGTATGCTATATATGCTTGATGCAATGAAAGAACTTAGTGATATGGACAATATTAGATTAATTCTTGTAGGTGATAATTTTGACTGTGAACCTTACATTGGTAGTATTTTAGCTACAGGAATGAGTGATAAAATTATCCAAACTGGTTTTCGTGCTGATGTTCCACAAATAGCCAAAGCATGTGATATTTTAGTGCTTCCTTCAGAACGTGAAGGCTTACCTAGAGTTGTACTTGAATCATTAGCCGTTGCGACACCGGTGATAACTTCTGCAAATGAAGGAGCTATGGAAATAATTGAAAATGAAATCAATGGCTATATAGTGCCTATTGGCAATGGTAAAGCCATCGCTGATAAAATACGCTTATTAGCAAATAATACCGAACTGCTAGCTAAGTTAAGCATGAATGCAACAAGCACAATTGCTAACAAAATGTCCCATCACAATACTGTAAAGCAAATGGAAAGCTACTTTCAAGGACTACTATAACGTTCCATTTAAATGTTTACTCGACAATAAACTTACAATGGCTAGTATTTATGTTATTTGCTCGTTAAAATACTTCTTTGTTTTTTACTGTGAAGTTTTCTTTTGATCTTTCTTAAATTTCCCCTTGTTATTGCTCTTTGCTCTTTTAGTTTTTTCAGCTTAGCCAAAGGTCCTTCTCCTTATTTGCCTTTGCAAGTTGATCCGTTAATTGAATTAGAGTTACATCGCTTAGCGACGCTGTCAAAATTACCTATTCTAACTAAGCCATATCATGCCGTGATAATAAATCGCTATTTAAATAAAATTGTCGATAGTCACCCTATTTTATATAAACGTATTTCCTCGTACCTAAAGCGCTATAAACAAGACGCTGCACTGACACACGCTTCAGCTCAATTAAACTACGCTGACAACGAAAAGGTTACCCTACCAAATCAACGTGGTCAGATGGCTGATGCAAATTATCACGTTTCTTTCAGTGGCTTTTGGCAAGCCAATCAATATGTAATAATTAATGGCGGTGGTCGTTATTATGAAAATGGCGATTACCTTAGCACAAATAGCTTTATTTCTGTGGGAGTAGATTATTTTCAAGTTGATATAGGCTACAGAGAACACTGGCTATCACCTTTTCAAGACAGTGCAGTATTGCTATCTACTCAAGCTAAGCCGACATTAAATGTTACTATTAGTAACCCGGTACTATTGACCGATTTTAATATTAAATACGAAATGTCTATTGGATTATTAGACGAGCATACTGGCATACGTTTTGACCGAGAAAAGCCTGCAGTAACAGGTGAACCCGCCTTATTAACAATGCATATGAGTGCGCAACCTTATGAGTGGTGGACAATAGGTTTTAATCGCACGTTAATGTTTGGTGGTGACGATAAAGTAACCGTTAGCGATATTTGGAATGCTATTATCGATCCGGTAAATAGTGATAACTGTGGTGGAGCAGGCACAGATTTACAGGATTGCAGCAAAGAATTTGGCAATCAGCAAGCATCAATTACCAATAAATTCGACTTGAATTGGTTCGATACTCCTTTTAGCCTTTATTATGAGTACGCTGGGGAAGACACCAACAATTATAAAAACTATCAGCTGGCAAATTTAGCGAATAGTATTGGCGTATTTATTCCCTATATCAATGAAACTATGTCTTTAAACTTTGAGTTCACTGACTTTCAATTTGGCTGGTATACCCACCACATATATGGTGAAGGCTATTCAAATGGCGGCGTCAAAATGGGGCACTGGTGGGGTAGTTTAAAAGTACCTGAAGATCGTGTGGGTGGCGAAGCAGGAAGTATTCGATTTGATTGGCAAAATACTAATGACTCTCAATTATCTATACTTTATAGAGCAGCTAACTTTAATAATTCAAGTTTCGCCGATTACCAAGTTTCACATGAAATTGAGTTTAAATATAGCAAAGTTGTCGAATCTGGCTTTTTAGGATTAAAGCTTTATCTAGGCAAAAATAACTATGGTGATAATTTTCTGCAAACCAGTGTATCTTATACTTGGTAAGTAAATAGCGAAAGTTTAAGGCTATATTCGGAGCTAAATATATGAGAGTAATCACCTTTGGTACGTATGATATTTTTCATGTTGGCCATGTAAATATAATTGAAAGAGCGAAGCTACATGGTGATCATCTCATTGTAGGTGTTTCTTCAGATAAGTTAAATATATCCAAAAAAGGTAGGCCACCGGTTTATTGTGAAGAAGATCGCCAGCATATTATTCGTTCAATGCGGTGTGTTGATGAAGTATTTTTGGAAGAATCTTTAGAGTTGAAAGCTGAATATATAAAATACTACAATGCCGATATTCTTGTCATGGGAGACGATTGGCAGGGTAAATTTGATCATCTAAAAGATATTTGCCAAGTAGTTTATTTACCACGAACGCCATCGGTTTCAACTACTGAAATTATCGAAGTAGTAAAAACAAAGCGACTTTAACTCTTCAAATTGGCCCGGAACTTTATGACCGCTAAACGTTACTTGTTTTATATTGCTCACAATTACTCTTTTGAGATCTTAAGACCTTTGCAAAAAGTAATATTAGCCCAAGGTGATAAGGTCAAATGGCTTGCCGTTGGTAAAGAAGTTACTTTAAGTTATTTTGATAGTGATGAGTCCGTCTTAAACTCTATCGATGACGCTAGGAAGTATAACCCAGATGCAAGCTTTGCCCCTGGTAATGAAATACCTAATTTTATTCCTGGACTGAAAGTGCAAGTTTTCCATGGGTTAGAATGGAAAAAGAAAGGACATTTTATTATTCGTGACTTTTTCGATTTATATTGTACTCACGGACCTGCAACCACTAGCCGATTTAATAAACTTGCAAACCAACATGGTTTTTTTGACATTGTTGAAACGGGTTGGCCAAAACTTGATTATTTGTTTTCAACCCCAGCGATGCCACTTACCCAAGAGTTACATGCTCAAGGTAGAAAAGTTATCCTCTATGCTCCTACCTTTTCACCGGCATTAACATCTGCGCCTGCCTTATTTGAAGAAATAAAGCGTTTGAGTGAACAAAAAGATTATCATTGGTTAATAAAGTTCCATCCTAAAATGGCAACTCAATGGCTTGAAGAATATAAAAAACTAGCGGCGAATGGTATCAATGGAAACGTGCAAGTCATCGAAACATCCAGCATAAATCAACTGTTACAATCTGCCGATATCATGGTCTCAGACACCTCTTCGGTCATCGGTGAGTTTTCTCTTCTTAACAAAGCAACTGTTAGTCTAAATAATAAAGAGCCTGGTGATTATCTGGTAAACATAAATCAAGCTGCTCAACTAGAAGGTGCAATTGAGCGGGCTTTAAATCCAAGTGCAGCATTAAAGCTAGCAATTAAGGCCTATGCTGAAGACCTTCACCCCTACAATGATGGTGATGCGGCGCAACGCATTTTATCAGCTACTGAAGCTATGCTAAGTGAAGGAATAAAAGCAAAAAAAAGCAAGCCATTAAACTTGTTCCGCAATTTAAAGCAGCGCAAAAAACTCCGCTATTGGTCCTTTTAACTAGCCATTTACGCTCTTTATATAACTAAAGCATCTAGCGCTGGAGTTTTTTTCATTTGACAAAAATTGAGTAAATGCGCTATTAATAGATACCTTAATAAATTTTATAGTGTTACTTATGCTGAAATAGTGCATAATTAGTTCTTTATAGTAACAAGACAACAAAAGTATCTAGAAAATGAAACCAGTTAATAAGCAAATTCTCCTCGACCTCCTCCTCGTACTCAAAGTGCGCGGCTAGGTTTTATGGCTTATTAAAACATTTTCAGAGACTACTCTAAAAATATAATCAGATAAGAATTCATTAAAACCCGCGCTAATTAACGCGGGTTTTTTACGTCTAGGTGTTAATTAGCGCTTTATATTGGTAAGTATCATTGCTTACCTGCAAACAAATAAGACGGTAAATAAGGCAATAGCCTTAAAAACATTGATAGGAATACATATGAGCACAACATTAACCTCACAAGACAATGTCATTATTTTTGACACCACCTTACGCGACGGTGAGCAAGCATTAAACGCAAGTTTATCGGTACATGAGAAATTGCAAATAGCCCAAGCACTTGAGCGTTTAGGCGTTGATATTATGGAAGTAGGTTTTCCTGTTTCTTCTCCTGGTGATTTTGAATCAGTGCAACAAATTGCCCGCACAATTAAGAACTCTCGCGTCTGTGGCCTAGCTCGCGCGGTTGAAGGCGATATTGATGCCTGTGCTCAGTCATTGAAAGTTGCTGATCAATTTCGTATTCATACTTTTATTTCAACTTCGGATGTTCATGTTCAACAAAAACTTCGTAAAGAATTTGCTGACGTACAAGCGATGGCCGTACATGCCGTAAAGTATGCGCGTAAATTTACCGATGATGTTGAGTTTTCGTGTGAAGATGCGGGTAGAACTCCGATTGACAATTTATGCCGTATGGTTGAAGCCGCTATTGATGCTGGAGCAACTACAGTAAACATCCCTGATACCGTCGGATATACCATGCCATTTGAATTCCAAGGCATTATCACAAATTTATTCAACCGCGTGCCTAATATAGATAAAGCTATTATTTCTGTACATTGTCATAACGATTTAGGCTTGGCTGTTGCTAATTCTATGGCAGCTGTTCAAGCAGGTGCTCGTCAAATAGAATGTACCATAAATGGTATTGGTGAGCGTGCTGGTAACTGTTCATTAGAAGAAGTTGCCATGATCATGAAAACTCGTGAAGCTTTATTAAATGTGAATACCAATATTAATCACCAAGAAATTGCTCGCAGCTCAAAATTGGTCAGTACCTTGTGTAATATGCCAGTGCAGTTAAACAAAGCAATTGTCGGCGGCAATGCTTTTAGTCATTCATCAGGTATTCACCAAGATGGTATGTTAAAAGCGAGTAATACCTACGAAATTATGACACCCGAAAGTGTCGGTATTGCTAAAACCAAATTAAACCTAACCTCGCGTAGTGGCCGTCATGTTATTAAACATCGTATGGCCAGTTTAGGCTACCAAGAAAGTGACTATTGCCTTGAAGAGCTTTATCAAGACTTTTTGGCATTAGCCGATAAAAAAGGCCAAGTATTCGATGATGACTTAGAAGCAATGGTGTTTAATATCCAGCAACAAGATAATCAAGATCACTATCGTTTAGATACCATTAATGTGCAATGTGGTGATGGCGAATTTGCTACCGCCAGCATTAAATTATTGGCCGGTGAACACAGCTCTAAAGTACAAGCAACAACAGGTAATGGCCCAGTCGACGCACTTTATCAAGCGATAAAACAAGCAGTAGATGTAGAATTTGAAGTAAGTGATTACAAAATATCAAACAAAGGCTCGGGTGAAGATGGCTTAGGTCAAGCCGATTTAGTCATTACTTGGCAAGATAGAAACTTCCATGGTTATGGTTTGGCCACTGATGTTATTGAAGCATCTGGTCAAGCATTGATTCATGCATTAAACAGCATCCACAGAGCCATGACGATTGCCGAGCTTAAAGCTGCAAAATAATCGCTTTAGCAAGAAACAAATTTAAATATATAAGGTTTTAGAAAATGTCTAACATAGCAATTTTAGCCGGTGATGGTATCGGCCCAGAAGTGATGATTGAAGCTAAAAAAGTTTTAACCATTATCGCTAAGAAATTTGATATAGAAATCAACACTGAAGATTTTGATATTGGTGGTGCAGCCATTGATAATCATGGCACTGCTTTACCTGATTCAACCATGAAAGGTTGTCAGGCCAGCGACGCTATTTTATTTGGCTCAGTGGGTGGGCCTAAATGGGCTAATTTACCCCCCACTGAACAACCTGAACGTTGCGCTTTGTTAGGCTTACGCGGTCATTTTGATTTATTTTGTAATATGCGTCCTGCAACGTTACAGCCAGCATTGTCCTCACTTTCAACACTGCGTAGCGATATTTCAGAACAAGGTTTCGATGTCTTAGTTATTCGCGAACTTGCCGGTGATATTTATTTTGGCGAACCAAAAGGTCGTAAAGGTGAAGGCGAAGATGAAACTGGCTTTGATTCCATGTTTTATTCACGCCGAGAAATAAAACGCATTAGCCACTTAGCCTTTCAAGCAGCTAAAAAGCGAAATAATAAGGTTACTTCAGTTGATAAAGCCAATGTACTTGCCACAAGCCAGTTATGGCGTCAGGTAGTAGAAGAAGTCGCTGTTGACTATCCTGAAGTAGAATTAGAGCATTTATATGTCGATAATGCAGCAATGCAATTAGTGCGCGATCCAAATCAGTTCGATGTGATGTTATGCCCTAACCTTTTCGGCGACATTTTATCTGATATTTGTGCCATGATTACCGGCAGCATGGGATTACTTCCATCAGCTAGTTTGAACGAACAAGGCTTTGGTATGTATGAACCTGCCGGTGGCAGCGCTCCCGATATTGCCGGTCAGGGTATTGCCAACCCGGTAGCACAAATATTATCAGCCGCTTTAATGCTACGATTTAGCTTAAATGAAAGTGCCGCAGCACAAGCAATTGAAGACGCTGTAGCCAGTGCCTTAGATAACGGTATTTTAACTGGCGATCTTCTACCATCGGATAAACGAGCAAATGCTAAAACCACTAGCGAAGTGGGTGATTATATCTGTCAACAAATTGAGAGCGCATAATATGACAACTACAGCAAAAACCATGTACGAAAAATTATGGCAAAACCATTTAGTAGAAGATCTAGCTGACGAAACGCCATTATTGTTTGTCGATAGACATTTAATTCATGAGGTGACGTCACCACAAGCCTTTGCTAATTTACGTTTTCATAACCGCCCTGTACGTCATCCTGAACGTACAATCGCGACCATGGATCACAACATTTCAACACGTTCTATTAAAATTGATGCCGCTGGTGAAGGCGCTGCCAACCAATTACGTGCCCTTGAAAAAAACTGTAAAGATTTTGGTATTGAGCTTTTTGGTATGGGCCATAAAAATCAAGGAATAGCTCACGTAATGGGGCCAGAGTTAGGTTTAACCTTACCCGGTACTATCATCGTTTGTGGTGACTCTCATACTGCTACGCACGGAGCCTTTGGCTCATTAGCATTTGGTATCGGTACTTCTGAAGTAGAACATGTTTTTGCTACACAAACATTGCGTCAGAATAAAGCTAAAACCATGAAAATTGAAGTTAAAGGTCAAGTTGGCAAAGGCATAAGCGCGAAAGATATAATTTTAGCAATTATAGGCAAAACAGGTAGTGCTGGTGCTACAGGTTATGTGGTCGAATATTGCGGTGAAGCCATTGAAGCCTTAAGCATGGAAGAGCGCATGACCGTTTGTAACATGAGCATTGAGTTTGGCGCAAAAGCAGGTCTTGTTGCTCCAGATCAAACCACCTTTGATTATGTTCAAGGCAAAGAATATGCTCCTAAGGGTGATGTTTTTGAACAAGCGGTCAATGATTGGCAGCAACTAAAATCTGATGAAAATGCCGTATTTGATGCAGTATTAACACTTGAAGCTAAAGATATTAAAGCCCAAGTAACTTGGGGCACAACACCAGGGCAAGTGACCAGCATTGACAGTAAGGTACCCTCACCAAGTGATTTCAGCGACCCTGTTGAGCAAGAGTCTTGTAAACAGGCCCTAGAATATATGGATTTAACCGCAGGCACTAAAATTACCGATATTAGCGTAAATAAGGTATTTATTGGTTCATGTACCAATTCACGTATTGAAGATTTACGTGCTGCTGCTAATGTTGTCCAAAGCTATACTGACAAAGGTCAAAGCGTACAAAGTTCAGTTGATGCCATTATTGTACCGGGTTCATACCGTGTAAAGGCACAAGCTGAAAGTGAAGGTTTAGATAAAATATTCAGTGATGCCGGCTTTGAGTGGCGCTTACCCGGTTGTTCAATGTGTTTAGGGATGAATGATGATGTTTTAACAGCTGGCGATCGTTGTGCATCCACCAGTAACCGAAATTTTGAAGGTCGTCAAGGCCGAGGTAGTCGCACACATTTAGTAAGTCCCGAGATGGCTGCTGCCGCTGCAATTACCGGTCACTTTGTTGATTTAAACACGTAACCTAACAGGAAATATCATGGAAAAATTTACTACACATAGCGGCTTGGTTGCACCATTAGATATCGCAAATGTCGATACTGACCAAATCATTCCAAAGCAATTTTTACAAAAAACTGAACGCATTGGTTTTGGCAAACATTTATTTCACGATAGTCGCTACCTAGATCATAGCGGAAATGAGCCAAACCCTGACTTTATTTTAAATAAAGCAGCATACCAAGGCGCTAGTATTCTTCTTGCTAGAGAAAACTTTGGCTGTGGTTCTAGTCGTGAACATGCACCTTGGGCGTTAGAAGAATACGGCTTCAAAGTTATTATTGCACCAAGCTTTGCCGATATTTTCTATGGAAATTGTATCAATATAGGCTTATTACCGATTAAGTTAAGAGAAGCTGAAATTGAGCAATTATTTCAATTAGCGCCAGATGCACAACTAAACCTTGAAGTTGATTTACCTAATAGCAAAGTTAGCTTTACCAACGACGCAGGTAAACAAGTAGAATTTAACTTTAGTTTAAGTAAATTCCAACAATACAGTTTAGAAAATGGTATAGATAGTGTTGGTTGGACATTAGGCAAGCTTGATAAAATTAAAGCTTTTGAAGCTAAGATGCCTGTTTGGCAATAGCGCAGCAACATGCAACCTAGCCCAGTCATACTGAGCTAGGTCTATTTTTGCATAGCCGGCAATATGCAAACTCCTTACCACATCCTTATACCCCCAACCAAACGCCCTATTTGACACTGATTCGCTATCGTTTTATCTAATTTTGGTGAAACATCGCCATCTCGCTACAAATAGTGTAGCATAGTTTTTATTTTCTCAAGAGATGTATATGGCTATTCCACTTCCCGGTTCTCAGGTTAGAGGCTCTAAAACTGGCAAAGCTATTATGGCGCTACTCGACTTGTTAGGTAGAACATGGGCTCTTGGTATTATTTGGAATTTACAACAAGGCCCAGCCACTTTTCGTGAGTTGCAACAACGTTGTGAGAAAATATCACCTACCTTATTAAATAGCCGCTTAAAAGAGCTAAAAGCTTTGCAATTAGTTGATATGCAAGAGACAGGTTATCAATTAACTCAGCAGGGAGTTGAATTAATTGCCATCATATTACCACTGGGTGATTGGTCAAAACATTGGGAAAAACAAGTACTAGAGGCCCAAAACGTATGACATTCGCCTATAGCAAGATGCACCTTGACCGATGCAGCAATGAACGTAAAAATAAAACTTGGTTGAAGTCCGAGTTTGATAAAGTAGAAACGTTATTCTGTCTTATAAATGACGGCAAGTGTTTATTCAAATGTGAAGAGTTATCCCCGTTATACTTGCACAAAGAACAGCTGCAACCATTGCATATTGACCAATGTATTTTTCTAGGAAAAAGTGAGCAAAAATCATTTTTTGCAATAGATCAGAGCAAACTAAGATTTTCTAGCCAAGAAGAATTGTTAGCGTTAGGTCAATGGCAATCACTAAGGCAGCACACTGCTTTACTTAGTACATTTGACGCTGGCATTTTGGCACTAGCTAAAGGATTAGTGCACTGGCATAAAAGTCATCAGTTTTGTGGTCGGTGTGGCAATTTAAGTCGTGCAACTGAGGCGGGTCATGCCAGAAAATGCAGCGAATGCCGAAATTTGACTTTTCCACGTACCGACCCAGCAGTCATTATGCTAGTGGAAAAAATGTTTAGTGACGGGATAGCGCGTTGTTTATTAGGACGACAGCCTAACTGGCCTGAGGGCGTCTATTCAACTTTAGCTGGTTTTGTTGATCCAGGTGAAACATTAGAGGCCGCGGTTATTCGAGAAGTGCTTGAAGAAAGCGCCGTAATTGCTGAAAATCCTAGCTATGTCGCGTCTCAACCTTGGCCATTTCCTGCCTCAATCATGCTAGGCTTTATAGCGCAAGCAAGCTCAGAAGAAATTAATACCAGCCAAGATTCACTAGAGCATGCGCAATGGTTTTCACGTGAGCAAATTACTAACTTCGAGGTTCACTCCACGGTTATTAACACCAAAGCGGAGCAAAATATGCTGGCTGAAAACCTCCCTCAAGACTCTACCAAAAAAGAGCCCAAATTTAAGATGAGCAGCAGTGACTCTATATCTGCTTATTTGATTACGGCTTGGCTAAATAAAGAGATAGGAATATATACTTAAACCAATTCTACACCCGTATTACAAGCTGACTGAATCTTAAATTGCTTAGCTATATTTACAGGTAAAATTAGCTACTGTTACCAATTCGTTAACGCTGGCAAACTAAACTTTTCACCGCGATATGTTAAAATCACTTGTTGCGGTAAAATTTGTTCAATACTCAAGCCTTCTGCAACCACGTCTCCTTCATAACGATCACGGCCATTGACATTGACCCAACCAGCGCCATCTGAAGCATAAATATGTTGTTCAAACCTCAAGCTAGGAATACCTTTCTGCACCCAAGCTGGCATTTGCGTTAATGACTGAACCTCACCCTGTTCCATTTGTGCTTGTTCGTCCATTAAAGGTTTGCTGTTTTCCGTTTTGGTATCATCAACCGCAGCTTGGAAACGGGCGAGTAAATCTTCGGATACACCATCAATAGCTTCTATTTGATAATCTTGTTCAGGTAGTAGCTCTGATGGTCTTTCATCGTGCACAGTTTCTACTGATCTAATTGAGCTTGTCACAACTTCTGAATCTTGTGCAGGTTGATTATTTTTTTCACCATTAACGACTAACTGCTCTATTCCTTTTTGTTCAACAACTTGCTGTTTTGTAGTCAAAATTGATACTTTACTAGCTGCGCCCTGTTCTGTTGTAACTTCGGGCTTGACGATCCGCCCATCATTTAACGCTTGTATTTGTTTTTGAAGGGCTTTTATTTGCTTATCATTTTCAACTTGCAGCGACGATTCCTCATTAAACTGCCCTTGACCTATCCAAAAACCTGTTGATAACAATATCATCAATACACCGGCCGCGACTCCAAATTGAGTACTTTTTTGTTGCCACCACACAGGTAGTTTAAAATCATCACCTAAGGCTTGGCTTGCTGCTTGATAAACTATTTTTTTATCAACGACAGCATTATTTGAATTGTAAGCGGTCATTAATGCACTATGACAAATTAAATTAATAAGTCTTGGAATACCTTGAGACAACTTATGAATTGCCGCGATAGCACTTTTATTGAACAATGCTCGATGGCAATCAGCCACAGATAACCTATGTTTAATATACGATACTAACTCTTGTTGGTTTAATGGCAGTAAATGATAACGAGCAGTAATGCGTTGTGCTAACTGACGTAAATCTCGACGTTTCAATAATTGCTGTAATTCGGGTTGACCAATTAATATGACTTGCAGTAATTTTTTAGTATTCGTTTCTAAATTAGTTAACAATCTTAGCTGCTCTAACACCTCTGCTTCTAAGTGTTGTGCTTCATCAACAATTAATAAGGTATTAATATCATTAGCATGATTTTTCAGTAACTTTTCAGATATTTTGTCGGTTAAGGTTTTTAAGGTGGCACCGGTTTTACGGTATCGAATTTTAAGTTGATCACAAATTGTCGCAAGTAGCTCTTGACTAGAAAGGGTTGGATTTAAAATAAACGCCAATTGTGTATTTTCAGGTAAGTCAGCCATTAGGCAACGACTTACCGTAGTTTTCCCGGTGCCCACTTCCCCCGTCAGTAATACGAAACCACCATTATCTCCCGAGCCAGCACCGCCAAGACCATAATTTAAATGTGTTAAGGCTTCACGATGCCTATCACTCATAAATAAGTATTTAGGATTTGGCGCGATAGAAAAAGGCAATTCACTTAATGAGAAAAAATTTGTGTACATAAAAATTCAACGACTAATAAAGTTAAAAAGAATAAATTACGCTGATAAAATTAACCTGTTAGCTGCGCTATGTCCACGAATATTGTGGTAAACTGATGTTAATTATTATTCTATTTTGGCCCTTTTCTTGAGCACTGACACTTCCAATTTCGCAACTGACTCCAAACTTAATATATTCCTTGTTGGTGGAGCAGTGAGAGATCAGTTGTTGAACCGAGCCGTTATAGATAACGACTACTTAGTGGTGGGTGCTAGTGGTGCACAAATGCTCGCCCTTGGTTTTAATCAAGTCGGTAAAGATTTTCCAGTATTTTTACATCCCGAAACGAAAGACGAGTATGCCCTAGCTCGAACTGAGCGTAAACAAGGCCATGGTTATACTGGCTTTAGTTGTTACGCTGAGCCTGATGTTACTATTGAACAAGATCTGTTAAGACGCGACCTTACCGTGAATGCCATGGCAATGAATAGTAATGGCGAAATTATTGACCCCTATCATGGTCAGAAAGATCTCAAAAATCGCATTTTACGTCACGTAAGTGATGCTTTTGTAGAAGATCCGCTGAGAGTATTACGTGTTGCTCGCTTTGCTGCTCGTTACCATAGTTACGGTTTTACTATTGCCGCTGAAACTCTTGAATTAATGACTAGCATAAGCACCAGTGGTGAATTATCAACACTCAGTGCAGAACGTATTTGGCAAGAAATGCATCGTGCCCTAACAGAAGAAGTGGTGGTGGATAACAATACTGAACTAGCCCGACCCGAAGTGTTTTTTCAAATATTGCGTCAATGCCAAGCGTTACAAGCAATTTGGCCTGAACTTGATGCGCTATGGGGCATTCCTAATCCTGCTCAATGGCACCCAGAAATATGCAGTGGTGACCACACTATGATGGTTCTGCAACAAGCTGTTTTACTTACCCAAAACAATGAGCACAAAACGGCTATTCGCTTTGCCGCATTATGTCATGATTTAGGGAAAGGCTTAACAGCAAGCGAGCACTGGCCAAGCCATCATGGCCATGAAAAAGCAGGTTTACCTTTGGTAGAGAAAATTGCTAAACAACTGAAAGTGCCACTTTATTGTAAACAATTAGCGTTAAAGGTTTGCGAGCACCATTTACACTGTCATAAAGCCTTTCAATTAAAGGCCAGTACCTTATTAAAGATGTTTAACCATCTTGATGTCTGGCGAAAACCGCTAGAGTTTGATGATTTTCTGATCGCATGTAAAAGTGACTTTCTGGGCAGGCTTGGCTTTGAAAGTAGACCTTACCCGCAGGCACTCTATTTAAAGCATGCCATGATTGCAGCCTGTAAAGTCAACGCTAAGGCTTTTGTTGACCAAGGGCTAAAGGGAATAGCGATAAAAGAGGCAATATCAAAAGCACGATTAAATGCCATTGAGCAAGTAAAAAGCACCTACCAGATAGATTAAGTTCACTATGGTTACTCTGCTTGCAATAACGGTTTTAGCATTGACTCTAAACCATTTAGTTTCACTTCATACATCAACGCTAATTGCTGCCCTAGCTTTCCATCAGGAAAACCTTGAGATTGAAACCACACTAAGTAAGGCTCAGGTAATTGTAATAATTTTCTGCCCGCATATTTGCCAAAAGGCATCACTTGGTTGATCGCTTCAATCAATGCTTGTTGATCTGGTATCACTTAATCCCTCTCGATTTTTTAAATATTTATGACCGACTGCCGTGAATAGTCGTTATCAATTTTTTGATGTGAGTATATCAAAGTTTGTAATGCTAAAGCACTACACCGGTCGTTTTTGCAGTTTACGCTGTAAGGTTCGCCTATGCATTGATAATTGCCGTGCAGTAGCCGATACATTACCATCGTTCGCTTTTAGTACTTGTTGAATATGTTGCCACTGTACTTGCTCAGCAGAAAGTGTTTCAACATCATCTGACATTGTTGTAACAGTTGAAGCTTTACTTTCGTTAATAGCAGCTAATAATGTTTGTGTATCAAGCGGCTTGCTTAGATAGTCATCTGCTCCTAATTTTATTGCATCTACTGCTGTCGCAATACTGGCGAAACCGGTGAGCAAAATAATTCGGCTATTAGGCAATGTTTGCCGTATGGGGGTAATAATACTTAAGGTAGTTTCTTGAGCGAGTTTCATGTCGAGCAAAACATATTTTGGCTGATGCCGATGACAAGCTAATAAAGCATCTGAATTGGTTTCGACGTGTTGGCAATCAAAACCATACTTTGTTAAGCGCCGTATTAGCGTATTCGCAAAAATAGCATCATCTTCTACCAATAATAGTTTTTTCATTAGTTCTAATTTGTCCTAAATTGGCAAGCTTAACGTGACTAATGCACCGCCAGCTTGATGGTTAGTTAATGCCAACTTACCTCCTAACCGTTCTAAACTGGCATGACTAAGTAAAACAGCCATCCCTAAGCCATGTTCACTACTAATAGGTTTAACTCCAAGCAACTGCAATTTATCTAAAGCAAACCCTAAGCCATAATCACGAATAATAAGCTGCCAACTCCCTTCAAAAACACAACTAATTAATGAGATTTTATTACGCTGATTTGCTTTAGTTGCCCTAACAGCATTATTAATAAGATTTATAATAGCAGGCAATAACGCTGCATCGGCCATAATAGCAGTGTCATCAGCTTGCTGTTGCTGTAATTCGACCACAATTTCAGGGTGATTTACGCGTAAATCTTCAGATACCTGCTGGAGTAATTCACTAATATTAATAGTGACAATCGTTTGCTCTTTAATATCAAACACCATATCACGGAAAGCATCGAGGCTGTTGCTACATCGTGTTAACTGGCTTTGAATATCATCAATAATGGCATTATGGGCAAGTTCTTCCTCCAGTTCGTCTACGAGTAACTGCACTGTTGCAATTGGTGTTGCTAGTTGATGAGTAACTTGCGCTGAAGCTACCCCTAATGACGTCACTTGCTCCTGCTTCAATAAATTTTCTCTATAAGCTGCAATAGCCAACTCTCTTTGATTTATGCTACGCGCCATTTTACCCACAACAATAGCAACAACTAACGCAGAGAATAAAAAGTTAATGCCCATGCCAAAAAAGTGCCCTTGCATATTTCCATGCATAACACTCATAGGTAAAAGCCACAATAAAAAACTGTAAGAAGCAATCGCTAATATTGCGACTAAAGCCAGTAATATTGGTGTTAATGTTACCGCAGCTATTGCAATGGGTATCAATAATAAGGACACAAAAGCATTGGTTGCTCCACCGCTAAACAGTAGTAATAACGATAAGAATAAAATATCCGCACAAATTTGTATCAACAATGCAGACTGACTTATTTGCTGTTTACTTCGATAGAAAAGATAACTCGTTAAGGTGAATACAAGTTCAAATACGATCACATTAAAAAGTGGCGTCCAAGGCAATTGATAATTTAAGCCCAGATTTACGAACAAGATTAACAGGAACTGTGCAGCAATAGCGGCACTTCTTAAAGCCAATACTAGCTGCATAGGCTTACTCGATTTCAAATTACTGGTTAAATTATTTATTTTAAAAAAAGATGACATAAATTGTTATAAAGTTAGGTCTATATAGCTCCATGTATATACTATATTATCCTTATTCAGACTGAGAGTAATGAGCGAAATAATAAAAATGACAACTATTATCCCTGAAAGTAATATTAACGATAGCAATACCACCGAAATCGCGACATTAGCAGGAGGCTGCTTTTGGTGCATCGAAGGTGCATTCTCTCAAGTGCAAGGGATTCATAGTGCAAATTCGGGTTATATGGGTGGTATTTCAACTTCCCCTACTTATGAAGAAGTTTGTTCTGGTGAAAGTGGCCATGCTGAAGTAGTACAATTAACCTATGATCCTACCGTTATCAGTTACCAAGAAATATTAGAAATTTTTTTTACTTTACACGATCCTACGCAACTAAACCGTCAAGGTAACGATATTGGTAGCCAGTATCGTTCTGCTATTTTTTACCATAATAAACACCAACAAAATACGGCTCAGCAAATCATGAAAGAAATGAGTTCAGCGGAAATGTTTGAGCACGAAATTGTGACGCAAATCTGCACTGCTGATATATTCCATGCTGGAGAGCAATATCATCAAGATTATTTTAATAACAATCCCGAAAGCCAATATTGTCAGGCGGTGGTTTCACCAAAGCTAGCAAAATTTAGAAAAACTTTTGTCAATAAACTCAAGTAATTGTGAGCCAGGCGCAATAAAGTAACTCATGCATGACAGCTGAATTGAATTCCCTATTCTATACTTAGGTTTAGTATTGTCGGAATTTTTTTCAGTGGTGATGTTATGCAAGTAAAAAAATTAATACTGATTGTAATCCTAATATCTGCTGGGTATTTACTGGCCTCTTTCTATTTCAACGACCCTTATAAGCACAGGCAAGTTAAAGGCTTAGCGAAAGCTGAAGCAAACTTTACCTTACCTATTTTTCCACATATCAGCCAAGTGGCACGTCCAAAAGAGCATTTCAACTTTCCTATAACTCTAGGTGAGATTGGCCCTGTTAATTCATTATATTCAGGTCCCAAGCAATACCCCTTCTACTGTATGACTATTGATTCTCATATCGGCCAACCGCTGGTAGATAATCAACAAGGTTTGGGGGTTCCTGTATATCAAGATATCAATAATCCAAAAAACATTGTTGGTTACTCAAAAGACTGTTTAATAAAAACACACCTCAATTTTTATTATTTAACCGATCAAGATAAATTGACTAAGTTGTCTATCGCACAATTTACTCAACTCCACTCATTAAAAAATGCCAAGCAGCCCTTAACACTTTTTAGGGCAGAACAAGGCAGCATCAATCGCTTTATCTATACTATCGCTATGCGTGTTACTCCAACGGAGTTAGGCTCCCGTACCGCCAGTAGTTTATGGAATAAAAAACTTATTTATCAATTTAATGGTGGCTCTGGCATTGGTTTTCGACAAGGCCGTCAAAAGGCCACCAAAACAATTACTCGGCGCTTACCAGAGATGCAGCAAGGCTATGCAGTGATTAGCTCTAGTGGGAACCGTACCAGTTATACTTATAATATGTTACTCGCAGAAGATACCGCTAGGCGCGTTAAATTAAATTTCACCAAGCTGTTCGGGCATCCTTTTTATACTGTTGGTATTGGAGGCTCAGGCGGTGGCTTAGCACAATATCTAATCGGTCAAAATAGTACAGGGATTCTCGATGGATTAATTCCACAATATTCTTATCCTGATATGCTCAGCCAAACTATTTATACCCTTGATTGCGATTTACTTAATAATTATTTCACCTTCAGATCCAAAGATAACAGTCGATGGCAGCAGTTTGATCAAAGACAGCTATTAGAGGGAATGAATACGTTACAAGACTTCCCACAAAAAATAGCTTTTCTCCAACCTATGGCGCAATTAATGGCAGGCATGGTGCCAAGTTTCCCCCAAGGAAATAGCGAATGCATCAATGGCTATTTTGGTTTATCAAGCTTTATTCATAATCCAAAACAAG
Organism: uncultured Colwellia sp.; assembly: GCA_913062815.1. Lineage (GTDB taxonomy): Bacteria > Pseudomonadota > Gammaproteobacteria > Enterobacterales > Alteromonadaceae > Colwellia. The sequence continues at coordinate 84,310 of CAJXWZ010000005.1, forward strand.
GTTTTTTAAGAAGTTTTTTTAGTAAGCAAGTGATCAATCAAACCAACTGGAATTACTGGGAAGATATGGCATGGTTATTTGATCGCGATCAACATGGGTTAGTACATAGCACATGGGACAATAGCGGTGTTCAATATGGTTTAAAAGCACTTAAACACAAACAAATCAGCCTCGCAGAGTTTGTTCATATTAATAAAAACATTGGTAGTTGGAAGGCACAACATCAAATGAAAGCTGAGAACATTCTCATCCCTTTTGGACGAAAGCTGCCATTATGGCTATCACTTTGGGGGAGCGATAACATCACCGAACAACAAGAGGGTAAACTAGCACCACGGCGAAATGCCTCCCTAAAAGCAATAAATGCCGCCTACCGTGGTGGACAAGTTTTTACTGGAAAACTTGATCTCCCCATCATTGATATGCGTCATTACTTAGAGAAAGAACTTGATATGCATCATATGTCCGCTTCTTTCAGTGCTCGACTTAGACTGCAACAAGCTAACGGCCATAGCAATAACCAAGTGATTTGGGTAGCAGACCCTGCTTATAACCCTAGTGAACATGCTTTTGCTATGATGGATCTTTGGTTGATGAAGCGACGAGATCAGCCAAAGCTCTCTGCTGTCGAAAGCAAACCAAAACAACTGCAAGACACTTGTTTTGATGAACATGGTAAAGCTATCGCTCAAGGAGAGGGAGTTTGGCATGGTACCTGGTTGTTAGCACACAAAGCTAAAGCCGATATATCTGGTCAAGGAACATGTGCCAAAACGTATGCTATATTTTCTAATAGTCGTATTCAAGCTGAAGGACCATGGCAAGGCAGTATATTTAAATGCCATACCATTTCGCTAACACAAGCGATTGAACAAGGTATGTACGATGATATTGACCTAACCGAACGTTTAGCCGACTTACAGAGTATTTTTGCGGATGGGGTTTGTGATTACAACCAAGGAGATGCCGGTAGGCCAATCGATATTTGAAGGAAATACGGCGACATTGCAAAGCATGTCGCCTATTGTTTTACTGAAAACGCATTGATAAATCAATCGCTTGAACATGTTTTGTTAAGGCACCTGAAGAAATGAAATCTACGCCTGCTTTGGTATATTCTTGTAAAATTTCAATAGTCATGTTTCCTGAAACTTCTAATTTAGCTTTACCGCGTGTTGCGGTTACCGCTTGCTCTATCATGGCGGGCGTAAAATTATCAAGCATGATTATATCTGCGCCGGCTTTAAGAGCTTGCTGTAATTCATCCATCGATTCAACTTCTACCTCAACCGTTTTATCACTGTGGTTAAGTTTTGCTGTCGATACTGCCTGCGCTATACCGCCACAGGCAGCAATATGATTTTCTTTTATTAAAAAAGCATCAAATAAACCAATTCGATGATTAACACCACCGCCACAAAGTACCGCATATTTTTGTGCGCTACGTAACCCTGGCAATGTTTTACGGGTGTCTAATAACTTAGTTTTAGTTCCTGATAGTTCTCTAACATATTTACTGGTTAAGGTTGCAGTGCCTGATAACGTTTGTAAGAAGTTAAGGGCTGCACGTTCACCCGTTAATAAAGTTCGAGCGTTTCCTTTTAGTTCAAACAAGGTCGTATTCGCTTTAACCAATTCGCCGTCATTGACAAACCAAGTAATTTCGGTGGCCGAAAAACAACCATTTTGTTGGCGCCGCTGTGAAGTATCTAATTGCTTAAATACTTCATTGACCCAGGCTACACCACAAACAATGCAATCTTCTCGGGTAATAACGGTGGCAACAGCATGTTCATTTTCAGGAATCAACATAGCGGTTATATCTTGATCTGTACTAGGAGATTGCTCATCTAAAGCGCCTAAGTCTTCTTTAAGGGCCCAAGTAACCGTAGTTGAGATATCTTGTTGCAGTTTTACTAGTGCAGATTTAAGCATTTATTGTTCCTGTTAAAGGTATTCTCGTAAGGTAAGTTGATTGCCTTTTTGGCTAAACTCTACTTTTTTTAACGCACTCATTCCCAATAATATCGCATCACTTTTCATGGCTGGATTAATATGCGCGGCGACATTGTACAGGAAAATATTACCAATGCTAAGCTGTTCTATTTTAGTTTGATAAACCGTAACGGTGCCATTTGCGGTTTGTACTTGGTAGCTACCATAACTGTCAAGTTGTAGCTGCTCAGCAATATGTGCAGGAATAGATACTTGTGTTGCGCCTGTATCTAATAAAAAAGTTACTGACGACTCATTAATAGTGCCTTGAGTAATATAGTGTCCTTGCCTATTCTGCTTCAAAATAACTTGTGCTTGACCAGAGTCACTTAAACTAACTTGCGGTTGGCTATTTGGGTTATACTGTTCATCAAGCACACCTTGAAAAGCAAACATCAATATAGCTAGCGCTACAATCCATGCTAGCCAGATAAAAATTTTACCTATTTTGTTTGTCGAGTCGTCTTCAGTCATAATAGCGTGATTCTTATAGGTGCATTACACAAAATAATAAAAGTTATTGTATGTCGTTAAGCAAGCAGAAAAAAGCCATAAAAGGTAACAATTTCCCTCCAAGCTACGTAATAAACCGAGGGTGGTTGTCATCCGTTGAAAAACAACAATCTAGCTTCTTTAATCCTCGATGCTCAGATGATCAAATCAGTTTGCTGGTTGTGCATAATATTTCCTTACCTGCAGGGGAATTTGGCACTAGCCATATAACAGATCTCTTCTTAGGAAAAATAAATGCTGATGCTCACCCCAGTTTTGCAGATATTGCGGATATACAGGTATCGGCCCATTGCTTAATTAGGCGTGATGGCAGTATTATTCAATATGTTAGTTTTGATGATAAAGCATGGCATGCTGGAGTTTCAACTTTTAATAGCAAAGATAAGTGTAATGATTTTTCTATTGGTATCGAACTTGAAGGCACAGATGATATACCTTATGAAGATATTCAATACCTACAGTTAGCAAAAGTAACCCATTGTTTGCAAAAATGTTACCCGTTAATTAGTGATGAAAACATCGTCGGTCATTGTGATATTGCGCCGGGTCGAAAAACAGATCCTGGCAAAGCATTTAATTGGCCAGATTTTCGTAAGATATTGCTTATATTAAAAACAAGTACATAATTTATAGCGTTTAAAACACATTCAGTTTAATTAGGTTAAAATATGAGTTTACTAAGTTTATTAATTGCACTCGCTGCCGAGAAGTCACTTTCGTCCTCTTTCTGGTGCTTCGATCATTATTATCAACAATATGTCCGTTTTTTTACTCGCAATTCAACTTTATCAAAACTAAAAGATAACACGCTCAGCTATAGCGTATTCTTACTATTACCTGTTGCAGTAATATACCTAATTTTATCCGTAATCGACGATAGCTTGTTACACTTCGTCTTTTCAACCTTAATCCTTATCGTTAGTTTTGGCTGTATTAAAATCCGCGCTAGTTATAAAAAGTATTTACATGCTGCTTTTCGTGGCGACACGACCAGTGTAGCACTCTATCATCAGCAATTACTGCAAGATAAAAACTTACCAGACATTGGCTTTGGTCAAGCACTAATTTGGTTAAATTATCGTTACTATATTGCTATCATGTTGTTTTTTGTTGTTTTTGGCGCCCCAGGGGTGGTTTTTTACCGACTATTAACAACAGTCATTGAACAACAAAATGGTTGCTCTTTAGACAGCGACACGGAAGAAGATGCAAGTGAATCTAGCGAAGATTTAAATATTAATGCAAACTCAGCTGATGACCATATTCAATTTAGCGTGCCAACACTCTCTTCTGGTTGTAAAAATTACCATGATATTCTGTTCTATCTTGACTGGTTACCGGTTAGAATAACTTCACTTGGCTATATGTTTGTCGGTCACTTTTCAAAAGCTCTACCTATGTGGTTAGAAAGTTTTTTCGACAGCCAAAAACCAACACACCAAATTTTAATTGATGTAGCACAAAAATCTGAAGACATCATGGTAGATGAAGACGACTGTACTGCTGAACCTTGCTTACTCGTACGTTTAGCTAAGCGTAACGTACTATTAATGCTAGCCGTTATTTCTGTGTTGACCTTAGTTGGCATCGTTAATTAATCGACATTTATAAATTTATTAAAGAGCACTTACCTGGTGAACACCATGCTTAAACTCTAATTTGTGTCATAAATGAAGCTGACAATTGCTGTCAGTCTCGACCTTATTTCTAGGTTATACCTGCGCTTTTTTAAATTATGAATAAATCACTTAATGTCATTTATCCCTTCATTATTGGTAAGACCATTAATTTAAAACACTCAAATTAAACGCGCGTTTTAATTTTAAACCTTAATAAAAAACCACTATTTCTTCGTAAATATTCTTGCTTTAATGACAAGCTTCAACTAAATTACATGCAAACAATGCGTTCACTTGCTATTTTATCGCCTAAAATATCAATGGTAATACCAATTTACCAAAACATAACCGTGTGACTATATGTATATAGTTAGCACTATTGTACAAAGATCAGTTAGTAAGAAATTAAGGTTTAACCGTTAATGCCACAGCCATTGAAACAACAGCTCAAACCTCAGAAGTTATCTGACATTATTTTAGCGCAGCTAGAAAATATGATTATAGAAGGTAGTTTGCAGCCTGGTGAAAAATTATTACCAGAGCGTGAACTAGCAAAACAGTTTGAAGTTTCAAGGCCATCTTTGCGTGAGGCGGTACAAAAACTCGAAGCAAAAGGCTTGGTAACTCGCAAACAAGGTGGTGGAACCTTTGTCAGCAAAAATATTATGAAGTCTTTTGCAGAGCCCTTATTTAATTTGATGGCAAATAACAATGAATCGCAATTTGATTTGTTAGAGTTTCGCCACGGTATTGAAGGCATGGCTTCCTTTTATGCGGCAATGCGCGGTACGAGTGCCGATTTTGAACATATTCAGGCAAAACATGATCAAATTGGCAACTGCCAATTAGAAGATGATTTTCGGCTTGAAGCGCAAGCAGTTTATGAGTTTTATATGGCTATTTGTTCTGCCTCGCACAATGCCGTGATATTGCATACCGCCAGAAGTATGTCTGCATTATTAATAGATAACATTGAACAAAATTTAACTGTGTTAGCAAAACGTCCTGATATCTTTAGCAAGATAACAGATTTTAGAAAGAATTTGCTGGAGGCTATTATCAGTCAACAGCCTAAAAAAGCTTGGGGTGCAAGTCACCGTCATCTTGCTTTTATTGAGGAAGTATTGTTAAAGCTGACTCAAGAAAATAGTCGCATGGAACGTTCCATGCGTCGAATGTAAAAAATTATTAAATATATAAACAAATAATATTGGAGACAACGCAATATGTCAGATCTACCAAACATTGATATTGATTCGTTAGAAACACAAGAGTGGTTAGAATCAATGGAAGCCGTATTAGAAAATGAAGGGGCAGAGCGCGCTCATTTTTTACTAGAATCATTAATCGAGCGTGCACGCCGTGGTGGTACTCATTTACCGTTTGACGCCACAACAGCTTATGTGAATACTATTCCACCAGGGCAAGAGCCACATATGCCTGCGGATCAAACCATTGAATCTCGTATTCGTGCTGCGATTCGTTGGAATGCACTAGCCTTAGTACTGAGAGCGTCGAAAAAAGATCTAGATCTAGGCGGTCATATTGGTAGCTTCGCCTCTAGTGCGACTCTTTATGATGTGGGTTTCAACCACTTCTTTAAAGCAGCAACTGACAAGGATGGCGGTGATTTCATTTTTGCTCAGGGTCATATTTCTCCTGGCATTTATGCTCGTGCATTTTTAGAAGGTCGCTTAACGGAAGAGCAAATGGCAAACTTCCGTCAAGAATGTGATGGTAAAGGTTTATCCTCTTATCCTCACCCGCATTTAATGGATGACTTCTGGCAGTTCCCAACAGTGTCAATGGGCTTAGGTCCACTACAAGCAATTTATACTGCTCGATTCTTAAAATATTTAACCAATCGTGGTATCAAAGACTGTTCAGGTCAACGTGTTTACTGTTTCTTAGGCGACGGTGAAACTGATGAGCCAGAATCATTAGGTGCTATTGGCTTAGCTTCACGTGAAGGCTTAGATAACTTGACGTTTGTTATTAACTGTAACTTACAACGCCTAGATGGCCCTGTGCGTGGCAACGGCAAAATCATTCAAGAACTTGAAGGTACATTCCGTGGCGCAGGCTGGGAAGTAGTAAAAGTTATCTGGGGTAGCTACTGGGATCAATTATTAGCACGTGATACGTCAGGCAAGTTATTACAGTTAATGAATGAAACCGTTGATGGTGAATACCAAAACTGTAAAGCTAAAGGTGGCAAGTACACCCGTGAGAATTTCTTTAACAAATACCCAGAAACAGAAGCCATGGTTGCTAACATGTCTGATAAAGACATCTGGCGTTTAAACCGTGGTGGTCATGATCCAGTAAAAGTTTATGCCGCATACGAAAAAGCCATGAATACTAAGGGTCGTCCAACGGTAATTTTAGCTAAAACAGTTAAAGGTTTTGGTTTAGGTGCTTCAGGTGAAGCATTGAATATTGCTCACAACGTTAAGAAAATGGATGTTGAAGCGATTAAACACTACCGTGATCGTTTCAATATGCCAATTGCTGACGAAAACATTGAAGACTTACCTTTCTATCAGTTCCCAGAAGATAGTGAAGAGTATAAGTATATGATGTCACGACGTGAAGCATTAGGTGGTTCATTACCAGCACGTCGTCAGCAACCAGAAGAGTCAATGGAAATTCCACCGCTGAAATCTTTTGACGCAATAACTAAAGGCTCTGGCGAACGTGAAGTGTCATCTACCATGACCTTTGTTCGCGTATTAAACAGCTTATTAAAAGACAAGAAGATTGGTAAGCGCATTGTACCAATTATACCTGATGAAGCGCGTACCTTCGGTATGGAAGGCTTGTTCCGTCAAGTAGGTATTTATGCCAACGAAGGGCAAAAATATGTTCCTCAAGATGCCGATCAAGTCGCATATTATCGTGAAGATAAGAAAGGCCAAGTTTTACAAGAAGGTATTAATGAGCTTGGTGCAATGGCCTCATGGGTTGCATCGGGCACATCCTACTCAACATGTAATGCAACGACTATTCCGTTCTATATTTACTACTCAATGTTTGGTTTCCAACGTGTGGGTGATTTAGCTTGGGCTGCGGGTGATAGCCAAGCACGAGGTTTCTTACTCGGAGCAACTGCCGGTAGAACAACATTAAATGGTGAAGGTTTACAACATCAAGATGGTCATTCACATGTACAAGCAGGCTTGATCCCTAACTGTGTTACCTACGATCCAACTTACGGGTATGAAATTGCGGTTATTATACGCGATGGTTTGCGTCGCATGTACGAAGAAAATGAGAATGTTTTCTATTACTTGACACTAATGAACGAAAACTACCAACATCCGGCGATTCCTGAAACGAAAGATATTTGCGATCAAATCATCAAAGGAATTTACCAGTTAGAGCAAGTATCAGCGAAGAAAAAAGCAATCGCTAATGTGCAACTGATGGGCTCAGGTACAATTTTACAAAAAGTACGTCAAGCGGCGCAAATTTTAGCCAATGAATACAACATTTCTAGTGATGTTTACTCAGTGACTTCATTTAATGAATTAGCCCGCGACGGTCAAGATGTTACCCGTTGGAATATGCTTCATCCTGAAAGCGAACAACGAGTACCTTACATCAGTAGTGTGATTACTAAAGATGCTGGTCCTGCCATTGCTGCCACCGATTACATTAAAAATTACTCAGATCAAGTACGCGCTTATATCGATACAGAATATCGCTGCTTAGGTACTGACGGTTTTGGTCGCAGTGATAGTCGTGATAACTTACGTCAACATTTTGAAGTAGATCAAAACTACATTGTGGTTGCCGCGTTATTTGAATTGTCTAACCGTGGTGAAGTTGAACGTAGTGTAGTGAGTGAAGCGATTAAACGCTTTAACATCGACAGCGATAAACTTAACCCGCTTTACGCTTAATTTGTTACTAGAATAAGGAAAAGAACATGTCTAATGAAAAAATTCTAGTCCCAGACGTTGGCGGCGAAGAAGTTGAAATCATAGAAATCTGTGTTGCTGTTGGCGATATACTCGAGGCCGATGAAGGAATAGTAACGGTTGAAACCGATAAAGCATCAATGGATATCCCTGCTCCCTTTGCAGGTACCTTAGCAAGCTTATCAGTGTCAGTTGGTGATAAAATCAAAGAAGGCGACATGATTGGTGAAATCAACAGTGCTGGCGAAGCCGTTGCTGAAGAAACACCAATAGTTGAAGCTGCACCCGCTGAAACGCCAGTAGCCACAGCAACTCCAGTTGTTGAAGCTCCTACACCGACACCAGCAGCAGCCCCGGCAGCATCGGCTGTCATTGAAGTTACTGTGCCAGATATCGGCGAAGACGGTGAAGTAGAAGTTATTGATGTCTTAGTCAATGTGGGAGACACCATTGAAGAAGAAGATGGCTTAATCACCTTAGAAACAGATAAAGCGACTATGGATGTACCTTCAACTCATGCAGGTACCGTTAAAGAAGTCTTTATTAATGTCGGTGATAAAGTTAAGCAAGGCAGCTTAGTTATCAAACTTGAAACGTCAAGCAGCGTTATTGTTGATGCAGTAGCTGAAGCACCGACACCTGTAGCAGCTCCTGCTGCACCAGCAAAAGTTGCCCCGACCACAGCGCCAATTAGCCCTCCTGTGCCGCATCATCCACAATCAGGCACCAGTAGTAAAGGTACTATTTATAGTTCGCCATCTATTCGCCGTATCGCGCGTGAATTTGGTGTTGATTTAAGCTTAGTTAAAGGCACGGGTAACAAAGGGCGTATTTTAAAAGAAGATGTTCAATCTTACGTGAAATATGAACTTTCTCGTCCAAAAGCTAATGCTGGCAGCTCGGTAGCTTCAGGTGAAGGTGGCTTACAAGTAGTGAGTGCCAAGGCTATCGACTTCTCCAAATTTGGTGAAATTGAAACGAAACCATTGTCTCGTATTCAAAAAATATCAGGACCATTCTTACATCGTAACTGGGTAACTATTCCACATGTTACCCAATTTGATGAAGCCGATATCACCAACGTTGAAGCTTTCCGTAAAGAACAAAATGTTGTTTGTGAGAAGCAAAAACTTGGTTTTAAAATAACCCCATTAGTCTTCATTTTAAAAGCTGCTGCTGATGCATTGCGTACCTTCCCAGTTTTTAACTCAAGTTTGAGTGAAGATGGTGAAAGTTTAATTTTGAAAAAATACATCCACATCGGTGTTGCCGTTGATACGCCAAACGGATTAGTTGTCCCTGTGGTACGAGATGTTGATCAAAAAGGTATTCATCAATTGTCACGAGAATTACTCGAAATTAGTATAAAAGCACGCGACGGCAAATTAAAGGCCGCTGACATGCAAGGCGGTTGTTTCACTATCTCTAGCCTTGGTGGCATAGGGGGTACAGCATTTACACCAATAGTTAATGCACCAGAAGTCGCTATTTTGGGTGTTTCAAAATCTGAAATGAAACCTAAATGGAATGGCAGTGAATTTATTCCTAAATTAATGCTACCTTTATCAATGTCTTACGACCATCGTGTAATTGACGGCGCGATTGCAGCACGCTTTACTGTGCACTTAGCGGGCGTGATGTCTGATATTCGTAAGTTGGTATTGTAATTTTTCATACAAAATAGCCAATAAATATTGGCGAAATTCAACAGTTAAGCGTAGAATTTCGCCCATAAAAATATTTACACAAATTAGAAAACTTTAATTAGTTTATTGAGGATAATATGAGTAACGAAATTAAAACTCAAGTTGTAGTTCTTGGTGCTGGCCCTGGTGGTTATTCAGCAGCATTTCGTGCAGCAGATTTAGGTTTAGATGTAGTATTAGTAGAAAGCCGTGCGACCCTTGGTGGCGTGTGTTTAAATGTAGGCTGTATTCCTTCTAAAGCCCTTTTGCATGTTGCTAAAGTTATCGATGATGCCAGCGAAATGGCTTCACACGGTGTTACTTTTGGTAAGCCAGAAATCGATTTAGATAAAATTCGTGACTGGAAAGACAGCGTTATAGCACAACTTACCGGCGGTTTAGGCGGTATGGCTAAGCAACGTAAAGTAACAACAGTTTCAGGTTATGGTAAATTTACTTCTGATAAGACTATTGCTGTTGAAGGTATCGATGGTACGTCAACTACCATTACTTTTGACAATGCGATTATTGCTGCAGGCTCTTCGGTAGTTAATTTACCTTTCATACCGACAGATGATCCTCGTGTTATCGATTCAACAGGCGCATTAGAACTTAAAGATGTGCCAGAAGAAATGCTTGTGCTTGGTGGCGGTATTATTGGTTTAGAAATGGGCACAGTTTATAGCTCATTAGGTTCAAATGTTTCTGTAGTAGAATTTGCAGATCAACTTGTGCCAGCAGCTGATAAAGATATTGTACGCGTTTATAATGGCTATGTTAAAAAGCGTTTCAATATCATGCTTTCAACCAAAGTAGTTGCTGTTGAAGCGAAAGATGACGGTTTATACGTTAGCTTTGAAGGTAAAAAAGCACCCGCAGAACCCGTTCGTTATGACAAAATTTTAGTCGCTGTTGGTCGCAAGCCAAACGGCCACTTAGTTGATGCTGACAAAGCTGGTGTGAATGTTGATGAACGTGGCTTTATTAATGTAACTAACGAGCTACGTACTAACGTTAATCACATCTTTGCTATTGGTGATGTTGTTGGTCAGCCTATGCTTGCTCATAAAGCGGTACACGAAGCACACTGTGCAGCAGAAGTAATTTCAGGTAAAAAACATACTTTTGAACCTCGTTGTATTCCTTCAATTGCTTATACAGACCCTGAAATGGCATGGGTTGGTGTTACCGAGCGTGAAGCGAAAGAACAAGGTTTAAATGTTGAAGTTGCTAGCTTCCCGTGGGCAGCATCAGGCCGAGCTATTGCTTCTGCTCGTACTGAAGGGAAAACTAAACTGATTTTTGAAAAAGACACTGGCCGTGTTTTAGGTGGTGCTATTGTTGGTATCAATGCTGGTGAAATGCTTGGTGAAATCTGCTTAGCGGTTGAAATGGGCGCAGATGCTGAAGATATTGGTTTAACAATTCACGCTCACCCAACGTTAAATGAATCAATTGGCTTAGCCGCTGAAATTTTTGAAGGTTCAATTACCGATTTACCAAACCCTAAAGCGGTTAAGAAAAAGAAGTAAACGATTTGCTTTAGTTTCGTAATAGAAACAATAACGATAAGCCAGATGACTATATTTATAGTATCTGGCTTTTTTATTACTAACTTTTAACTTTTAACTTTTACAATAATTAACAAAGCCATGGCAAAAATCATCAACAGGTTTGGCTCTGGCACTTGCTGTGGTACAGCATTATTTCCACTAGGTGAATATGCAGTAATTAATCTAGCCCAGTCGCCTGGTTTACCCGCTTTCCAACTAATATCAACATTAGGTCCGTTAAAGTTTGTAATATCATTTTTTTCCAGGCCCCTTAATCTAAAGTCAGCATAATTTAATCCCAATAGCCCTAAAAACACATCACTATTAAATAGGTTGTTATCTGAGGTTATAAAAGCAAACACCTGTGAATCTAATTGTATTGTTGCCGAAACCGTTTTATTTCTCTTTGGGCTAGGATCCCACTGAAAGTAGTGACTTGATATAATAGTACCGGCTTTAATTAAATAATTATCTCTATTAACACTCTCTACAAAACTGGCGGTATCATCGAAGACACGATCAACCATCAAATCTTCTATTAACAACAAGTTCTGCACTTCATCCCAAGCTAACAATAAATTATTGTTAGGGTTGGCAATTATCGGATTTGGCGGAGCAGTAGTAATGATACATTGCTGAGCACCTGTACAATTATGAATCTGTATTAGTGTAGCTTGGGATGTGGTAGTTAACAAACATGACAATAGCATAATGTTCAATAAACTTTTCATAGTAATACTCCTTTCATTAGTAGAGAAAGAGCAAAATTAATACCAATAATGATTTTTGGTAGTTAAATTGAAAATTAATACATTAAGTTGTTAATACATATATGATTAATGGTTGTCCTATGGTTTATATCAATATAAGAAAGAGCCTAAAAAATAAATAGTCTAGACGACTTATTGCGGATTAATTCGCAAATTGAAAGCAATTATCATTTTGCATTGTTACCCTGTTACTGATACAAATTAATGTAAATAACAAACACAGTTAGTCATGGTAACCCCAAGGAGTAATAGGTTGTTGAACCGGTTGAGTTAAATCAAAATCCACTCTAAATTCACGTCCTGGTCGCGTCAATCGATAAGTAAATTTTTCTGGGTAAATATACATTTGCCAACTATTACTTATCGATTGAGGTATTGCTAGCTTAACAAACAGCTCTTTTGAATACTCATCAGCAGGGAAAGTTTGCACTTGAGCCCAGCCTTTATCAAGGGTATGCCCACCATACATAGTGGAAATATCACTACTTCCATCATTATGACGATGATCATGTTTTAAGCTTAAACCACTCCCTGTTTTCGTAATAATCCAAGTTCTTGAAGCGTTTTCACCAATATGAAAAGGGATCTGTAATTCGCTATCGGTACACTTTCTTACATGCATAATCAACTTTTCAGTACTAAAATCACTTGCCGGCGCATTATCAACAACCACCTTCCCTTCAAAAGACTTTCCACAAAGTGATTTTATTTGATTAAAAAAAGCATCTTGGCTAGAAATTGACGCCAGAGGCGCATCGGCAAAGCTATTTGCAGAAGCGAAAAGTAAACCAACGAGTATTGGCGTTAATCTGTTGGTCGTTTTCATTGTTTTTCCTTATGCATTCATGGTATCCAATAATGTTATATTGTTAGCAAAGATATTATCTATTACTACATTAAGATATTGAAGCTATTTTCTTAAATCTGCTAATCTTTTTTAATCAAAGAAGCACTTTTCACAATTATCACTGTGCTCACTTCTTTACAATTTATTGTTAGCTTAATTGTCTATATAGTTAACTCCCTTTTGCCTGAGCAATTTCTCTTTTATACTGCACAAACTTGTCGCTATATTATTGAAGTAAAAATAACAATGCTAATTAAAAAACTCCTTGTTAAAGTCACCATAACCTTAGTTTCAGCATTGTTACTTAATGCTTGTCAATTAACTAATGAAGAAGTAGTTATTGAGGAAAGCTTAGTCAAAGCCAAACAAACCACATCAAACTTTCAATTTCGTGATGAAAATAAACACTTGTCTCAAGAACAAGCATTTAAACGTTCTAAACGCGTTTCTAATGTAGCTTACAAGCTTAATTTTTCTTTAACTGGAGATGAAAGTTTTTCAGCCACTTCTACAATCGATTTTACTCTTAACAATGCGACGATGCCGTTAACGGTCGACTTAAGTGAAGCTCAAATAAGCAGTTTAAGCATAAATGGCAAAAGCGCTTCAAAAGAGCAGATTCACAATAGCTATAACAATTGGTTTATCACTTTGCCAGCTAAGCAATTAGCACATGGTGAGAACTCAATTACTGTTAACTATACTCGTAAGCACAGTACCAATGGCGAAGGCTTACATAGGTTTAAAGACCCTGTTGACGGAAAAGTTTATTTATATTCACATTTTGAACCCGCTGCAGCTCAACAAATGTTTGCTCTCTTTGATCAACCCGATTTGAAAGCTACCTTTCAATTAACCGTTTCAGCCCCAAAAAATTGGACCGTATTCTCAGCCACTCGTGAAGATAAAATTACCGAACAAGACAAGGTTAACATTTGGCATTTCCCTAAAAGTTTAACATTAAGCCCCTACAACTTTTCAATGCACGCAGGCCCATATAAAATGTGGCAAAATGCTGATGGAAAATATCCATTGCGATTGTTTTCTCGTCAATCAGTTGCTAAACAAATCACCCCAAAACATTGGTTTACTTATACTAACCAAGGGTTCAAATTTTTTAATGATTACTTTGGCATCGATTACCCGTTTAAGAAATATGACCAAGTATTAGTACCTGATTTTCTTTATGGTGCCATGGAGAATTCTGCCGCAGTAACCTTTGCGGAAGGAAGTTTTTTAACCAATGGTGAAATGAGCCAAAGTAGACGAGAGCGACTTGCTAGTGTGATCATGCACGAAATGGCGCACCAATGGTTTGGTAATCTCGCCACCATGAAATGGTGGAATGGTCTATGGCTAAACGAAAGTTTTGCTGCCTTTATGGCGACACTTGCCACGAGTGAAGCAACAGAGTTTAGTAATGCATGGCGAAGTTTTTATGCCCGCGGTAAACAAAGTGCATACAGAGCAGATCAGCAAGTAACCACTCACCCTATTGAAGTTCCTGTCCCTTCGAGTGCCAATGCTTTTGATAATATTGATGCCATTACTTATTCAAAAGGCGCCGCTGTTTTAAATCAGTTACGTTACTTTCTTGGTGAAAAAACATTTCAGCAAGGGATTCACAATTATTTAACAGACAATGCTTATAAGAATGCTGTGTTAGACGATTTTATTGACAGTCTAGCTAAAGCTAGCAACAAAGATCTAAGCCAATGGCAACAAGAATGGCTCTACCAAGCTGGTGTAAATAGCATTGAAGCTAATTTTCAATGTGAACAAGGTAGCATTACAACCTTCAACTTATTACAAACAGCTGATAAAAGCCATCCAACCTTACGTGAACAAAAAGTACAAATTGCACTATTTAAAGCAAACAAACCAGGTTTTAGCTTAATCAAAAAGATTTCGGTAATTTACCAAGATAAATCAACTGCCATTGATGAACTTATTGGTACAAGTTGCCCAGATTTGGTCTACCCAAATTATCAAGATTGGGCATTTGTTAAAGTCAATTTAGATAAACAGTCTTTTGCAACGACTAAGCAATATCTTGCTCAAGTTCAAGATCCATTATTACGTTCTATGCTCTGGCAAAGTCTATGGGACAGTGTTCGTAATGGAAAGCTACCTTTAAATGAATACTTATTGGTAGCCATAGCCAATGCTCCACTTGAGCAAGATTATACCACTTTAGGTCAAGTGCTAGGTCAAATATCATCGGCTAAAGTATATCTAAACAAAGCCTTAGGTAGCCAACATACTTATGTTAAAGAAATTACTCGTCAATTAGAAGAAATTACTTGGCAGAGTACCAGAACCAATAGCGACAATAAAAATATGCAGCGCCGTTGGTTTAACAGCTATTTAAATATAGCGCACACAAAAGACGCATTGGATAATATTTATAAGTTACTAACAGGGCAACATTCGCTAGAAAATTTAACGATAAATCAAGATATTCGTTGGAATATTATTGCGCAACTTAGTCGTTATAATTATAGTAAATCGGCTGATTTAATTGCTAAAGAATTAACATTAGACAACTCTGATACAGGCCAAAAATCAGCAATTTACGCTCGAGTGATCAACCCAAACCCACAAGTTAAAACTGAGTGGTTGGCAAACATTCAACAAAAACATAATGATTTAGCCTTTTCTAAATTACGTACTGCCATGACAGCACTCTATCCAAGCGAGCAGAACAGCTTTAATGAGCAAAGCGCTATACAACGCATGACAAGCCTAACGGCTATAGACAAAGCTAATGGACCAGTATTTATGCGTAGTTACAGTAGTTTAATTCCGGCTACCTGCAGTGATATTAGTGTAGCTAGATTAAACAAAGCGGTTATTGAATTAACTGAATTATCAGCCGGCACCAAGCGAAAGTTGCTAATTAAACAGCAGGAAGATAAACGCTGTCTGATGATTAAAAATAAAATGACAGAGTAAAAATAAAAAATCGAGTAAGCCAGTCATATTCTCGGCTTACTCTCTTCATTTTTTTTGAGCGTCAAGTCAGTAAGTAAGGCCTACTTCATTGCCAAATAATATCACTCGTTATTTCTTTAGCAATAAGCGCATTAAATTCTTGCTCGATAACATTGCGTTTGATTTTTAAGGTGGGAGTAATTAAATTATTCTCAATAGTCCATGCTTCATGGCAAATAAACAAATAATCTACTTTTTGATGACTTTCTAGCTGCTGATTAACCCATTGCAACGTACTTCGTAACGCTTTTTCTGTCACTATGTCTTTTTTAGCTATTGATTGCTTTAACACAATTAACGCAACAGGTTGCTTTAAACCTGAACCCATTACACACACTTGCTCAATATCAGTATTAGTACATAATAAGCTTTCAATGGGCACAGGAGCCACATATTTACCCTTGCTTGTTTTAAATTTATCTTTAATACGACCTACAATGGTATAAATACCCTGCTCATCAACTTGAGCACAATCACCAGTACAAAACCAACCATCACTAAAAAACTCTTCCGTATTTTTGCTATCTAAGTAATACTCACTAAAGACCGAATCACCTCGAATAAGAATTTCATTTTCAGCTGACAACTTCATTTCTACACAAGCTAAAGGTTTACCAATAGTGCCTAAGTGTTGTTGTTCGAATGGGTAACTAACACACGACGCACCCGCTGTTTCAGTCATACCCCAACCTTCACTGATTGTAATACCAAGTTTTTGGTACCATTGCAATAAAGCTAAAGGAATAGGGGCGGTACCTGATACAAACCACTTTGCGCACTGTAGGCCTAACGCCTTTCGAATTTTTCCAGCAACCATTGGGCCAACAAAAGGAATCTTCAATAATAGTTGTAATTTAGCCGCTGAAACTTTACTTAATACATTTGCTTGAAATATTGTCCATAATCGCGGAACAGAGATGAAAGAGTTTGGTTTTGCGTAGTGTAAATCATCTAAAAAGCTATCTAACGACTCCACAAAATATACTTCTAATGCACTATAAAGGGCCACGCAACTATTACTTCGTTCAACAATATGCGCCAATGGTAAATAAGACATAGCACGATCATGCTTAGTAACATTAAAAGTAGTGGCAAGACATTGTGCAACTGCAGCCATGTTCTTATAAGTTAAGACCACACCTTTAGGGGGTCCTGTAGATCCAGAAGTATAAACAAGAGTTGCAGTTTCATTAATTTTCCCATGATGAATTTCAATCAATGGTGAGTGCTCTGCTAACCAATCACTAAAATTAACTTGCGCAGGAATCGTTGGATACGGCAACGCAATACGTAACACATCATGGTTAATTGCCGATTCACTTTCAACCATATCATCAAGTTTACCAACAAAAATTGCCTTAATATTTGCATGTTTAATGACATAGTCAATCGTTACTCTATTCGCGGTAACATAAATAGGCACACTGATCATTCCAGCCATCATTATAGCTAAATCAACAATAACCCAATGTGCACAGTTTTTAGATAATATGCCTATTTTAGTTCCTTGCTCAAAACCTTGTGCTTGAAGTCCTGCGGCAATACAACGAGCCTGTTGTTCTACATCAGTCCAAGTATACTTATGCCATTGACCATTGATTGGCTGATGAAGGAAAACTTTATCTCCGAAATTTTCTGAATTTCTTAATAAATTTTCTACAGGTGTAAAGTATTGCATAGTACATTCCATTGGTTGATATAAGATCGTTAACGCTCGGTTAGATAAACCTGTAATTGTTCGGTATTTAAAACAACGTAAGGTTGGCCGTTTATATTTATTACATATGAACTTTAATTTTGCAAAACTTTGTGAAATCAACTTGTTTTGCTATCTTTATGATTAGTTTCATTAAAAATCTTAAAGATACTTGATTATGATTGTAGATTGTAAAATTTCCATTTACTAGGGGTAGAAAATTAAATACTTTATCATGCCGTTTGACGCTATTTTAATAAAGATATAGCATTTTAGAAAAGGAGTACTGATGTTAAAAATTACACATTTAACAATTTTGTTATCTTGCTGCATTACTCTTTCTGCTTGCACTATTCTCGATAGTAAAGAAGTCGATAACCCTAATGCTATACAATGGGATTTTGATCATAATATTCAATTTAAACAGACAACGTTAGCAAACGAACACTACCAATTAGAAGTAATACGTAATCACAAAGTTAAATTTGCACAATTAGCCGCCTTTGTATTACGAAAATCTTATCAACTTTGTGGTGGTTATCGTTACAAACTTGAAGTGATTCAAGGTATTGAAGGCTTTGACGATAAACGTGCTATGCCAAACTATATATTTCCATCACTTATAGCCAACGTTGAATGCAAGTCAACGCTGAATGACAAACAATCTTGATCTTATAGACAAAAAAAAGAGTTACTATGATCAATAGTAACTCCTTCATTTATTTAAATTTACTTTATAAAGTGTAAATGTACTAACTTAGCTAGGATCAGCAATTTTCACTGCAGCTGCAGGCTCAGTAGTTAATGCTGCTGTCGGTGGAGCAAAAGAGGTTAAGTTAATGCCTTCAACAGCTGACTTATACTCTTCTATTGTCGGGAAACGGCCTAACATAGTTGAAAGTACCACTACTGGTGTTGAACCTAGCAGTGATTCACCTTTCTTCTGTGCAGTATCGGCTACAACACGACCTTGGAACAAGCGCGTAGATGTTGCAATAACTGTATCACCTGGTTCAGCTTTCTCTTGGTTACCCATACATAAGTTACAACCAGGGCGTTCTAAGTACATAATATTTTCATACTTAGTACGTGCTGCATTTTTAGGTGCGGCATCATCAAATTCAAAACCTGAGTACTTCTCAAGAATAGTCCAATCACCTTCGGCTTTAAGCTCATCAACAATATTATATGTTGGCGGCGCGACAACTAATGGTGCTTTAAATTCAATAGTCTGACCTTGCGCTTCCATGTTACGTAACATTTGCGCGATGATTTGCATATCACCTTTGTGAACCATACAAGAGCCAACAAAACCTAAATCAACTGTTTTATCATTGTAGTATGACACTGGGCGAATCACGTCATGAGTATAACGCTTAGATACATCTTCATTGTTTACGTCAGGGTCAGCAATCATTGGCTCTTCAATTACGTCTAAATCAATAACAACTTCAGCGTAATAACTTGCATTGCTATCAGGTGCTAAGGCTGGGCTTGTTCCTGATTTAACTTCTTCAATACGCTTATCAGCTAAAGCAATTAAACCGTTAAGGGTTTGTGCTTCGTTTTCCATACCCTTATTGATCATTATTTGAATACGACTCTTAGCAAGCTCGATTGATTCAATTAATGTTGCATCTTCTGAAATACAGATAGAGGCTTTCGCCTTCATTTCAGCACTCCAGTCGGTAAAGGTAAACGCTTGGTCAGCAAGTAAAGTACCAATATGTACTTCAATTATGCGGCCTTGGAATACATTTTCCCCACCAAATTGCTTGAGCATTTGTGCTTGTGTAGCGTGAACGATATCACGGAAGTCCATGTGACCTTTCATTTCACCTTTAAAGGTTACTTTCACAGACTCTGGAATTGGCATTGCAGATTCACCTGTTGCCAGTGCAATTGCTACAGTACCTGAGTCAGCACCGAATGCGACCCCTTTTGACATACGGGTATGTGAGTCACCACCGATGATGATCGCGCGATCATCAATAGTAATATCATTCAATACTTTGTGAATAACATCGGTCATTGAATGGTAAACGCCTTTCGGGTCACGTGCAGTGATAAGGCCAAACTTATTCATGAATGCCATTAACTTAGGAGTGTTCGCTTGTGCTTTACTATCCCAAACTGATGCTGTGTGACAACCTGACTGGAATGCACCATCAACAAGTGGTGAGATAGTAGAAGCTGCCATCGCTTCTAATTCCTGACATGTCATTGGGCCGGTAGTATCTTGCGAGCCAACAATATTTACTTTAACACGAACGTTTGAGCCGGCATGTAGAGGTGTACTTGAAGCCACACCAACAGCGTTACGGTTGAAGATTTTCTCTACTGCTGTTAAGCCTTGATTTTCATGAGAGATTTCTTTTGAAACTGCGTAAACAGCTAGCGCTTTAATACCTAATGTTGCTGCGGCGAATGTTTGCAGTTTCTTACCGAACGTTACAGCATATGAGCCGCCAGCTTTCATAAATTCTTGTTTTTGCGGTGTGAACGCCGACGATATATCAGCAAGCTCTTTGTTGCCGTTGTATAATTTCTTAGCTTTAGTATCGATAGTTAAAACCGTACCAGTTGCAACCGAGTACGCTTCTTCTAATACTAAATCGCCATTCTCATCCACAACATTATTACCGTTTGCGTCGACTTTGTTTACCCAGTTTTTAAGATCAAGACCAATACCACCCGTTACATCAACAGTTGTTAAGAAGATTGGCGCAATACCATTAGTACCCGCAACAACTGGTGCAATGTTAATAAACGGTACGTAAGGACTCGCTTGTTTACCAGCCCAGAGAGCAACATTATTTACACCAGACATACGTGATGAACCAACACCCATAGTGCCTTTTTCAGCGATAAGCATTACTTTCGCGTTAGTGTGCTTAACTTGTAATGCTTGGATTTCTGCTTGAGCTTCTGGGGTGATCATACACTGGCCATGTAATTCACGGTCAGCACGAGAGTGAGATTGGTGGCCAGGTGATAATAAATCAGTAGAGATATCACCTTCACCGGCAATGTAAGTCACTACTTCGATTGTTTCTTCGATAGCTGGAAGTTTTGTAAAAAACTCAGCTTGAGCGTAGCTTTCTAACAACTCTTTCGCAACGCTATTGCCAGCTTTAAAAGCTGTTTCTAAACGGGCAGTATCGGCTTCGTATAAGAATACTTGTGTTTTTAATACCTCAGCTGCTTGTGCTGCAACGGCAGCATTGTCGCTTAATGCAAAGTCAAGAAGCACTTCAATTGAAGGGCCACCTTTCATATGAGATAATAATTCAAACGCAAAAGTAGGTGTAATTTCTTCTACAGTAAATTCCGCTAAAATGATCTGCTTCAAAAACTCAGCCTTAACACCTGCGGCACTGGTAGTACCCGGCAAAGCATTATAAATAAAGAAGTTTAGAGAATCTTCACGATGTGCATTCTCTGAATCTTTAATTTGAGCAATAATTTCGGCTAGTAAATCGGCACTATCAATTGGCAGAGGAGCCAATCCTAAGTTATTTTTACGATTTTCAATCTCTTCCATGTACTTTAAATACAAACTCATGCGCTACTCTCTCTGGCAATAGATGCTAATTACATTAATATTAGCAGGGACAAATTTTATGCCTATTTTACCTGAATTTCTTTTCACTACTAATCATTTGGTTAAATAAGCACTATTCACACAGAATATAGCGAGTAGAAGAAATAGTTATACTAGTTATATTGCATACTAATATCCCTGTAAGTGACCTTAGGAATACTCTCTACCCAGACTGCATTACGCTTCATCTTATATATAGTGACTTAATCACTTTTTCACAAATACGAAGCTTAAGTGACCTTATGATAGTCGAGTTTAGGTGATAACGATATCTGACAAACATTTCACTTTGTCTTAATTGGCAACTTAATATTAGCTATAGCCACGAAGTGTTTTATCTTGCGATTGATGTCACTGGCGTATGCAAACCTATATTGACTCTTTATTTTTTCACCTATATTACTGCTACAAATGGTGATTTACTTTAATGCTTTAGTAGTATGTTCAATGAGTGGTATAAGTACATTCTATTGATTTAAAAGCGTTATAAACAATATTCATAGTGGGTATTAAACCAATGTCTATTAGGTAAATTACCAGCACCTGCTGAATCCTTTGAGTATGCGAGTAGGAGTAATGCTACGACAGCAGGCGCTTACCGTTACTTAAACGTCGATAAGATGAAAAGCTAAATAACAGCAAAACTGTTATAAGTAGCGCACCACTTAGTGTTGAACATTAAGTGACGTTTTATTATAGCCATTGTTATGAAATTCAAATTTTTTATAAATTTTTTGAATAGCGCCATTATTAGTAAGTTTTACTATTGCTTTATTGATCGCATTTCTTATGGCTTCATCTTTGAAGGCAATATGTGAGTATACATCCGACCATAAATAATGAATGGTATAATCTCTTGTTTTTCTTTGCGACTCTATTTTTTGATCTTTGTCTGCTAAGTCATACAAAAAAATATTAATGTCGCCAATACGTATATCCTTATGACCAGCAATGAGCAAAAAACTAGAGTGGCTAGGACGTGGGTGTTCAGAGTATTTACTGTTTGCCAGTGCCATGTTTTTAAACTCTGAACCTAATAGGTCCATAGCACCTTGATAAGCAGTAATAGAATGATTTTGTAAATCAGAAATTTGATTAATAATTAAGTCGTCTGCCTTTCGAGAAACGGCAACGTCACTATAACGGAAAATTGGTGTTGATAAATGCGCATTCACCTGTGCTGCTGCAAAGATATTACAGGCAACATCAATTGATTTCCCATTACTTATCTCATGATGCAGCCTTTGGTTACTCATAAAAATAAATTCTATATCATACTCAGGTAACTCGTTAAAAAGCGCTTCAGTGATCTCAATGAATACTCCTCCTTGCTGTTTTTCTATAAAAAATGGAGGGAAATTACCAACTCCTATTTTCAATATTTGCTTTGCTAAGGTTCCCGATGAACTCAACAATAACGTCAATAACAATAATCGACACAACATCATATCCATTTGATATATTCCTGAATTAAACTCTGTTTTAAAGTATAAACCAAGATAACAAAAATTAAACTAAACATAACTTTTTGTTTAAATTTAATGCATGTTGGCTCTACTTTTTCGATAAAGAACAGGTGAAATTTCAACTCTGCTGATATTCAATCTTCTTATTAGGTAGCCATAATAAACCCCGTAATCTACATAGTTCATTACCAAAAGTAATGAGTTGATGAAGTTTAGTCCGTTGTTGATAGTTCAAGAGTACTGCATTATTAACGATATTCCAGTTTCATTATTCTAACTATTAAACAATTGGTGATTAACATGGCGAGAGCAGAAAAATATATACCAACAGAAAAAGCACAAGCATTTTTAGACAAAGTAACTGATGCCAAGCACGATAGGCAAATTATTAATGGTTTAAAAAAATTCCTAGATGACAGAGCGCCTGAAGATATGCTCAATTTCTACACTCAGGAAGAAAAAGCAGCGTTGATTGCCATCAAAGGCACAGAGCAAGATATTGAAAGCCGTATGCCGGTTAAAATTACGCGTCACTACTATGATCTGGCTAAAAATAGTCCTCCCTTACAAACTTTAATTAAAGCCAGTCCTGCCGAAACTTTTGATATGCAAGGTGCGCCAGATCCAGGTAATCAAATGGACTATAGCCCTATTGAAGGCTTGATTCATAAATATGAATTAGGGTTAATTTATGTTGCCTCAACCTGCTCTGCTCATTGCCGCTTTTGTTACCGTGAAGAGCTAATTGCCAAAAAAGAAATTGCTCGTAATGATGGTACAGTTGAGCGTAAAGGCTTAGCGCAAATTTTAGAATTAGTGAATTATATTAATAAACACAATGACATCGTTTCTACCAACGGCGGTCGTCACCCTGATACAGGCCGAGAAAAATTACGAGAGATTTTAATGTCCGGTGGCGATCCTATGGTGCTGCTTAATAAAAACTTAGCTCAGTGGTTTTCCGCCTTAGCTGACGCTGGCATAGAAAGTATACGTGTTGGAACTAAAGAGTTAGCTTTCTACCCTGATCGTTTTGACGATACCTTTTTTGCCATGATGGATGATTTTCATGAAGCTTACCCTGAAATGAAATTCCGTTTTATGGTGCACTTTAATCACCCAGACGAGTTTTTACAAAAAGATGAAAATGACAATTTTATAGAAAACCCCGATGGCGGTTTAGTTTGGGTAGAAAGCACAACTAGAGCGGTTAAGCAGCTAGCAAGTCGAAACTGGATTTCAATAGAAAACCAAGCTCCACTGATTAAAGGCATAAGTAATGATGCTGAGGCATTACGCATTATGCAACGTGAACTTAAGCGAAATCGCATAGAGAATCACTACTTCTTCTGTGGTCGCGATATTATTGGTCACAAAGCCTTTAATCTTGGCATAGAAGAGGCTTGGCAGCTGCTAAATAAATCTCAGCAAGGTCTTTCTGGCGTTGAAGCCCATGCAAGGTTATCAATAACTCATTATTTAGGTAAAACTGAAGTTGTCGCCGTTACTAACGAACCAATGGCTGGCGTACCCGGCAGTGAAAACGGCGTGGTGATTTTTAAACTTTTACGCGGAGCAGCTGATGCTCACAATAAAGGTGAAGTGGCCATAGTTGGCAGAAATCCTGATGCCATCTGGTTTAGTGGTTACGAAGATAGAGTAATTTTTGATGAAGCCGGGTTATTTAAAAACTCGATGAAATCAACAAGTAGCGCATAAAGACAACGTATTAGCTTAGGGGCTGTTGATCTTTCAGGGTTGAATTTTGTTCGAGCTAAAAGCGTTTTAGCAGCGGCGAGTAGTGTGTAGCCTAGTCATTCTAAGCAAATACTACTCGACAAAGAATAAAACGCTTTTAGCCGAATCCTTCGGACAGCGTTTGTTGATCATTCTTACTGCGTTATCGCCTTTTTATGTGGAACAACCATATGACAAAGGCTCCGCCTTGTATAAATACCCAACAATTTGCTGAAAAAGTAATCTCGAAAGATCTACCCCCCCCTAGGAAAACAGTAAAGTTCCTGTTAGAATTCGGCGCAAAACCTCGACCACATTCGGGGTTTTGCATTATGGTTGGCAACTAAGTCAGCTAGAAATTTATCTACAGCACTGGATTTACGTTTCAGTTAGCTCACTAGAGGCAGAACAATGGCTTTATCTCCAACAATGCCGCACATTACCGTATGTGCGTTATATAAATTTACTCATCTTGAAAATTATCTAGATTTACGTGCCCCATTATTAAAGAAAATGACTGCTCTTGACGTTAAAGGTACTTTGTTACTTGCGGCTGAAGGAATCAATGGCACCATTGCTGGTAGTCAATCAAGCATTGAGCAAGTTTTAGCTTTTTTAGCGCAAGATATCAATCTAGCCGGTATATCGCATAAAGAATCTTATGCTGATGAAAATCCTTTCCATCGCACTAAAGTAAAACTTAAAAAAGAAATTGTTACTATGGGTGTTGAGGGTATAGACCCAAATCAGGTAGTCGGTACTTATGTCAAACCACAAGATTGGAATGCACTGATTTCAGACCCTGAAGTTTTATTAGTCGATACTCGTAATGACTACGAAGTTGAAATTGGTACGTTTAAAGGTGCCTTAAATCCAGATACTGAGACCTTTCGCGAATTTCCTCAATACGTTAAAGATAATTTAGATAATAAACAGCATAAGAAAGTAGCGATGTTCTGCACCGGTGGTATTCGTTGTGAAAAATCTACCGCGTATTTAAAAGAACAAGGTTTCGAAGAAGTATATCACCTAGAAGGAGGTATTTTAAAATACCTTGAAGAAGTGCCAAGTACTGACACATTATGGCAAGGCGAATGTTTTGTGTTTGATGGCCGTGTCGCGGTAAACCACGATTTAGAACAAGGTCAATATGATCAATGTTTTGCTTGTCGTTTTCCGATTACTGAAGAAGAAAAGCAGAGTGAACATTATATGAAAGGGGTAAGTTGTCATCGTTGCCATGATAAGGTAACTGACGAACAACGTAATCGTTTTGCCGAACGTGAACGTCAAATAGCATTAGCTGAAAAGCGAGGTGAGCATCATATTGGTGGTAATGTTAAAGTCACTATCGATGAACGCCGCCAAGAAAAGGTAGCGAGAAAATCAGCACAAGCTAAAACATAATCATTCTGATATATCACCAACACAAACCTTGTTTCTAGCATCTAATACTTGATAAAACTTAACTCACAACAGTGTGAGTGCTTGTTTTTTACCATATTTAAATAATCTATATATTCTATTCGATAAAAAAGTACGCTAAATGTTTAGGTTATTTAGATATGGACTCTAGTTTTTCTTCCAGTTGTTCTAGCTTTGAAAAAATCGCTGTGTTTTGGGCAAATATCTCTTCATTTTGTTTTCGCAATTCTCTATTTTTAATATTGGTATCGGCAAAACCAAAAATTTTATTCGCAAAAACAGCACCAACACCACCCAGTATGCCAACTCCTAAAACAAACATAACAAACACCGCAGCTCTACCAATAAAGGTAATAGGATAGACGTCTCCAAAGCCAATGGTGGTAGATGACATTAGCATTAGCCAAAGTGCATCAACATAAGTCTGTACAGGCGAACCACTAACCCCTGTTTCTGCCATAAAAGTAATATAACCTAATATAATATTAAGCACAGAAAAGAGTGATAAAGAAAGCAGACCCAATATGCCATAGTTGTAATTTTTTACACCAAACTCATCCACTTTGTATAGCTGACTTTTTTCCATCGCATTTTGCAATATGATCATAATTTATCTCGATAATTTTTATATTTTGCAGAGTAAGGGGCGTTAATGCTGTTTTTTCATTCTAATTGTTTCTATTGTGCCATTAGACACTAATTTATTTAACTGTTCAGATAAACTTTTCGCAAGATATTTAACATTCGAATGTTTAGAAATGGCAATATATGAATTTGCCGCTTTATCATATTGATAATTAGCTAATGAAAACTTCTGATAATATTCTTCTATAGATAAAAAAGGTAAAATTGACTCTTCACGCTCAATAAATGTATCTATTCTGCCACGTAAGAGCATATTAACCAGCTGTTCTCTAGAGTTCAGCTCTACTTTTTCAATCATGCTATTATTATCAAATAACTCAAAATAACTCCCTCCCCTAAGTACACCTACTGTTAAATGCTTTAAATCATCAATATTGTTAATTTCTATCTCTTTTGACGCTAGCGTAAAAAAGCGTAATGGAAAATGTTGCACCATATAAGGGGGATGAAGAAAAATTAAGTTTTTTTCACGTTCAGGAAGCTTTTTTAAGCCAAAAATTAGATCCGCTTTACCTTGTTCAACCAACGTTAAACAGCGAGCAAAGGGACAACGAATAAAAATAGGAGTTAAATTCAATGATTTTGATAAGGTTTTAACAATTTCGACATGCTCACCAACAAACTCATTATCAACTAAAAACGCAAAAGGTGGCTCTATAAAAGTGGCTACTGTTAATTTCCCTTCACTGGCCAAAGTTACAGGGCAAACAAGCACTATCAAAAACAGTAAAAGAAAAGAGGGTTTCATTAAAGACGCCAAAATTTAAATTACATCAAAATTTTCAACTGTCTTTTTATTATAGCAATATGTGCACGATGTGCATTGTAGCCATGGGGAAACAGACTAATTAACACGTCAACTTACCTTTTTCACGGCCGGCTTTACAGAAGATTTTTTCTTTGCTCTGCTTGTTCTTTTAGGCTTAAAAGCAACTTGTGGTAGCCCTGAAAATGTTTGTTGTGCTGCGCCCTTAACCATTTCTGTTACGGTACAAGTTAAAGGTTGCATAAAACTTATATAGCTGGCATTTTTTTCACTAATTGCCGTTAAATTAGCTTCCCACTGTGCAGTCATATCCGGTAAAGTAGCCTGCATAGGTAATGCATTTATTAGCGCAGCTCCAACTTCAGTAGCGATTATTTTTTTGCCTTGCCTAATGAGAAAGTCTCGCTTAAATAGCAAATCAATAATTCCTGCACGTGTAGCATCTGTACCTAAGCCATCAGTCTCTCTAAGCACTTTTCTGATGTTTTCATCACTAACAAAACGAGCTATGCCAGTCATGGCACTTAGCAAGCTGGCATCGGTAAAAGACTCTGGTGCTGAAGTCTGCTTTTCGATTAACTCACCTTGTCTGCAATGAAGGATTTGACCTTGACTCAATTGTGATAAAACAACTGACAAAGCAGAAGATTCAGCCAATGATTTTTCCTTGCTCGGAAACAACACTTTCCAGCCTTGTTGTTTTTCTACTTTAAGACAGGTTTTAAAAATTCCACCAGCTATTTTCACTGTAAGCTTAGTTTGCTGATATTGAAACACGTCATAAAACTGAGCCAAGTATTGCCGTACAATCAAGAGGTAAATGTTTTTTTCAAATGAATTAAGGCTGATGTTTTGAGGAGATTTTTCCGTTGGAATAATGGCATGATGTGCTGTTATTTTAGTATCATTCCACGCTTTGCTTCTAATAGTACTATCAGCATTTTTTGCGAATTCACTGCACGGTAAATTACTGGTAATTAAATGATTGATAATACCCGGCGCTTGCTTGAATTGTTCTTTAGGTAAGTAACGGCAATCTGAGCGCGGATAAGTGATCAACTTATGTTTTTCATATAGTGCCTGACAAACATCAAGTACCAATTTAGCATTCATGGAAAACTGCTTCGCTGCAGAAATTTGCAAACTTGAAAGGTTAAATGGTAACGGTTGGTTTTGTTGTTTCTGTTCAATGTTAAGCGATTCAACAACAGCCGCCTGATCATGAATTCGATTGACTACATTTTGCGCCAGCGCTTTCACTAATACTCGCCCATCTTCATCACAATAGGGCAGACACGCTTCACTCGGCTGCCATTTAACCGTTAATTGCTCGGGGCTAGATGATGACTCATTATCAATATTCAAATGTGCTAAGACTTGATAAAAAGGTTTAGCAATAAAATGGGCTATTTCTTGCTCTCGCCTTACCACTAATCCCAACACTGGCGTTTGCACCCTCCCTACTGACAATACGTTATGGTAGCCTTGTTTTTGCCCTTGCAGTGTACATGCTCGGGTTAAATTGATGCCATATAGCCAATCAGCTCTTGACCGAGCGAGAGCAGAAACCGATAACGGCATGAAATTTAGATTACTGGTAAGGGATTTGAGTGAACGTTTAACAGCTGGTAAGTTTAAATCACTGATGAGTAGGCGTTTTATCTTGTTTTTTTTGGATTGAGACACTTTGAAATAATCAATCACTTCATCAATTAATAATTGCCCTTCTCGGTCAGGATCACCTGCATGAATAATTTCATCGGCTTGTTTTACCAGTTTTCGTAAAATGGTTAACTGCGCACGAGTTCTTGGGATAGGTTTTAGCTGCCACTGCTGAGGTACAATAGGTAAAGTTTCCATTGACCATTTTTTAAAACTTGCGTCATAATCTTGCGGATCGGCTTGTGATAAAATATGGCCAATACACCAACTCACCACATCACCATTGGCTAATTCTATATGAGTCTTGTGATTTTTATGTGGCTTGGGCAAGGCCGCTGCAATAGCACGACCTAAACTAGGCTTTTCAGCTATGTATAACTTCAACTAGCTTCTACATTTCATTGATAATATTAGTAGCATAGCTAAGCACTGTTTTTATGTACAGTTTTATTTGTTTTTTACTGGTAAAAGTTTATCTCGTACTTTTTTCATGTGTTCTCGAAAGTTTTTGTCAAACTTACTTTCACCGCAAGCAAAGGCTGAGCTAGACTCAGGTATTGGGCTGCCTAAAAACTGCTTACGCTCTATGGTACATATACCATTATCGTATTTAGTTATTGAAATATTACCCGACTTAGTTGTTCTTTTTTCTTGCTCTTGTTCAGGGGTTAATTGTAGATTGGAATGAGGCACCGGAATTTGCTTTCCATGCATAACAGAAGCAGATCTAAACTGCTGTCGTTCTAATAATTGTTCCGCAATAATTTTCTCATTTATTGCACTCCTTAAATTATTCAGCTGCTTATAAGCGGAAAAAGTTGCTTTAATCGATTTAGTTGATTCGGCGTCTTTAGCTAATGCAACTCCCGTTGTTACTGGCTTAACCAGCTTACTTTGTTCAATCATGTTGTTAATCGTTTTATTTTGCTGCATTTCCTTTTTGCTGGTAGTTTGTATGTCAGTTTCTGGTTTAGAAACTACCCGCTTTTTTTGTCGCTCTTTTTCTTTGGGTTGTTCTTTTTTTATGGTGATTTGTGTTGGTGATTTTTTTGCCTTAATAGGCATTTTATAAAGGTAGCTATTAATTGCTTTTGGCTCGATTTTCATCGGTTTTACGGGGTGATTATCCGACATAGAAAATAACACCAATGCTAAAACCAAATGCACAAACACAGAGAGTAAAATAGTAATATAGTACTTTTTTAAAGAGCGTTTTTTAACTTCAACGACCTTTAAATCCTCAGGCGCTAAAACATTCCCTGCTATGACCAATCCAGCTAACACAAATCCACCTACATCCTCTAAACTAACATTTTTTTAACAATTAATAGACCTCAACTCAAGCAATAGGTTCATAACCAATGTTGAAAAGAAAGCGCACCAATTTAGAGCGAAGCGTCTATTACGGCGCAACGATTAAAACAACAAAAACACTAATGCATTGAAAAGTAAACTAATAATCTATTGGACTGTATTTTGCTTTATATTGCCAAAGACTTTAAAAATAAGAGACACTCTTATTTATCAACATTAAGATTAGGGCACCTCTATGTTGTTTGGACGCAAAAACAGAAAACCAATTTCAATACCGAGTAAGAAAGTAAAAGAGTGGAAATATACCACGTGTAACTACTGCTCTACTGGTTGTGCTATTGAAATCGGTTTAAATGAAGACAATAGAATTGTTACCTCTCGTGGTCATGCTGGCGCAGACGTTAACCGTGGTAAATTATGTATTAAAGGTATATTAGAGCATGAATTGTTTGAAAGTCCCGGTCGTGGTACCGAGCCATTAATTCGTGATAAACATTATGATAAGTTTGAAAAAACAACTTGGGATAATGCTTTAGATACTACCGCAACTAAAATTAAAGAAATTCAAGAAAAATACGGACGTGATGCATTTGCCGTCGTTTCTACCGGTCAGTTATTAACTGAAGAATTCTATACGTTGGGTAAACTGACGCGTGGCGTTATTGGTACCAATAACTATGACGGTAATACCACCCTTTGTATGGCTTCAGCGGTAAGTGGTTATAAGCGTTCTTTCGGCGCTGATGGTCCTCCAGGTTGTTACGGTGACTTTGAAGAAACCGGCTGTTTAATTGCCTTTGGTTCTAACTTACCTGAGCAACACCCAGTTATTTACTGGCGCTTAAAAGAAGCGATGGAAAAACGTAAATTTCCATTAATTGTTGTTGACCCAAGAGTAACAATGTTAGCGCAATTTGCTGATATACATCTACCAATTACCCCAGGTACTGACTGTGTCTTAATCAACGCTATGATGCACGTTATCATCAATGAAGGTTTACAAGACCAAGAATACATTGATGCGCATACGCAAGGTTATGAGGCAGTAAAAGCTTTAGTACAAGATTATCCGCCAGAAAAAGCGCAGCATGACTGTGGTATTGATGAAGACAGAATTCGCACAGTGGCCAGGTTGTATGCTAAGGCACCATCAGCAATGAGTATTTGGACCATGGGCATTAACCAATCAACTCATGGCTCTGATGGGGTTGCTAATATCAACAACCTTAACTTGATCACCGGTAACATTGGTAAGCCAGGCGGAACCAGCTTGTCAATCACTGGTCAGTGTAATGCGATGGGAACACGTGAGTGGTCTTCTTGCTCAGGTTTACCCGGTTATCGCGCACTAGAAAATGCTGACCACAGACAAGAAATTGCCGATTTTTGGGGCATAGATCCTGAGTTTTTCCCGAAAAAGCGTGGTAATGCTCAAACAGATATTTTCCCTGCTATTGAAACCGGTGAAGTCAGAGGTATGTGGATTGTTGCCACTAACCCCATGACGTCAATGGCGAATACGCCTCGTATTCGTAAAATGTTAGAAAAGTTAGACTTTTTAGTGGTACAAGATGTTTATGAAGATGTGGAAACTAATCAGTACTCACATGTTTATTTCCCTGCCTCAGTTTGGGCAGAAAAAGAAGGTTGTCATACTAACACTGAACGTCGTGTTAACTTAATCAGTAACGTTTTACCACCATATGCTAATTCAAAACCTGATTTTTGGATTTTCAACCAAATGGCTAAACGTTTTGACAATAGCCAAACCATGAATTTCCCAGACACCCCTAAAGAGGTGTTTGAAGAAATGAAACACTTATCTAAAGGCGCGGGTCGTAATTTAGATATTTCTGGCATGAGTTACGAGAAATTAATAGCTGCCCGTGGTATTCAATGGCCATTTAGAGAAGGTGATGAAGGTTTACAAGGCGCGCCAAGACTTTACGTTGACGGTAAGTTCCCTACCCCTAGCGGTAAAGCCAATTTAATCGCTGTCGATTTTTATGATAATAACGAAAAGCCATGTACTGAATACCCATTTTGGTTGAACAGTGGCCGTGTGGTTGAGCATTTCCATACGCGTACCCGTACCGGTAAAATTGGTAACTGTAACAAGTTCAGTCCTACTCCCTATATGGAGATGAACCCAGATGCAGCTGCAGATTTAGGCATTGCGCATCAAAGTTATGTGCGCTTAACCAGCCGTCGTGGTGATGCGGTAGTTATGGTGCAACTAACCCAAAGAGTACCCCGTAACATGGTATTTCTACCCTTTCATTTTCACGATTGTGTCAATAGATTAACCCTAGGTTTACTTGACCCATACTCTAGACAACCAGCATTCAAACAGTGTTCGGTACGTATAGAACACGTTGATCAGGACGAGGCTGCACGTTTAAACGTTGAACGTCGTACTTATTAGTAACTTATTACTGCGGAAACCAAAATGACATCAAAAATGAGCAATGAATCAGGGGTACAAAGTTATAATCCGGCTGATATCGAAATAGGTAATGAGCAACAAGGTCGTTCAAATCACTGGGAAGTGCGAACGCAAGAGCAGCCTTATGCTTATTTACCTGAACAACCTATTAAAGATCAGAACCGTTATGGGCAACTAATTGATTTAGTAGATTTAACAGGTCTTCCGTCAGAAAGATCTATGTTTATCAACGAAAACCCAGAGGTGGGTACTAACCCAAACCGTAATAAGCAACATGGATTTTTCTTTACCGCTGATAACTGTATTGGTTGTCATGCTTGTGAATCTGCTTGTGCAGAAAAAAATGATACCCCCGCACATTTAGCCTTCCGCAGCGTTGGTTATGTTGAAGGGGGTTCATACCCTGATTACAAACGCATGAATATTTCAATGGCGTGTAATCATTGTGATGACCCCGTATGTTTAAAAGGCTGTCCTACCAAAGCATATACTAAACATGCTGAATATGGTGCAGTATTACAAGACCCTGAAACCTGTTTTGGTTGTGGTTACTGTACTTGGGTATGCCCATACAATGCCCCGCAACTCGACCCAGTAAAAGGTCAAGTGTCAAAATGTAACATGTGTGTTGACAGACTCGAAGTGGGTTTAAAACCCTCATGTGTTTCAGCTTGTATCGGTAATGCTCTTGATTTTGGTGTTATTGAAAATACCCCAGAAAATCGTGAACAATGTAAAACAGAAATCCCTGGTTTTCCTGACCCAGAGATTACTCACCCGAACATTCGTTTTCAACAAATTAAGGGCTTACCTGATGAAATGACCCGTACCGACGCGGTACCGGTTAAATATCATAAAGACAAACAAGGTAACTACAAACCTGTTGTTGACCAAAAACAAGGTATTGCTAAGCACTGGAATTTTTCTCGTTTGAATTCTCGAGAAAATCCTTTGGTATTATTTACTTTATTCGCACAAGCAGCGTTAGGTACCTTTGCCATTCCCTTTATTGGCGCTTTATTAGGCCTGAATGGCTTTAGCCAATTTATGCAATCTGACATGTTTTTACCGCTGTCGGTGATCGCGTTAGTGATGACTAGCTTTGCACTATTAATGAGTGTTACCCATTTAGGTAAGCCAATGCGCTTTTACCGAGGCTTTAATAACTTACGTCATTCTCCTATGGCGCGAGAAGGTTTAGGTTTAGCACTGTTTAGTGCTGGCTGTGGTTTAACGGCATTGTTTGCCTTACCAAGTAACACTTGGGCGGTAGAGTTTGTTCAGCAATCCATTGGCTTAAATATGGCGGATGTTGTAACCGACATTCCGCTTGATAGCTTGGTGATTGGCGCAGGAATTTTTGCCTTAGTCTCAGGTGCGGCAGGTTTATTCTATATGAATAAATGTTATCAAATCAAAGCCAGACCGTTTTGGAATCACTTACAAACAGCCACTTCATTTGTTGGTAATAGTTTATCGTTAGGGGCTTTATTTTCTGGCGTGATAGTACTTAGTACCCTTTATGTTATGGCTATTGATATTAGCGATGCGGTATTAGTTTTTGCTAGTATGTTTACGTTAGGCTTAGTGATTGAAGCGTTAGGCTTAGTGATTCATAACCATGATTTAAACCGAAGTGAAAACGAAGGAGGTGCAGCGCATTATGTGCAAAGTACTACTTTTGGGAAAACCTACTTATTTCGTAATTGGTTACTAGCGTTAAATATTATTGCCGCGGGCACTTTACTTACCTTGCAGTTAGTAGGTTTCAGCGTGGTAATCTTATTATTAGCTTGGAGCGCATTAGCATTACTTAATTGCTTTACCGCTATGATAGGTAGAGCCTTATTCTATATATTAGTGATTCCTACGACTATGCCTGGTGCATTTTTTTGGAAAAACAAAAGCTTTGAAGAGCATGCTCGCGATACCGGTTTAGCAGATAACCCGGCTACCGGTGTTGCACCACTAGCGCATTAGTTATACGCGTTAACCACCTTTCTTAGTACGCGCTATTATATTAACTATCTTATACTCAGTCATACCTTGTATGACTGAGTATTCTTTTTTGAGAAAAATGAAATTATGCTAAATACAATCAATGACACCTTAAACAAAACTTGCCTAATAGGGCTTAGTTACTTTACTGCCCAAGGTGAGCCATTAAAACAGAACATAGTCGCAGGACGTGTTGTTAGCGTTGATAAGGAAATGGGCATTACCATAGAGCTAGCGACTAGCGATACTACTAGTAGTAACACAGGCGACGGCGCTAATTTTATATTACCGACTAATTTGTCTTGCTGGTTTAACGCTCCGAAAGGCGAGTTTCATACTAGTCAAAAAGGGGTGAAAATTACCAACCCTGACTATTTAGTGACTTGGGATATATACCAAACCAAAGCGCCTACAGAAGATACTTCACAAGAAAAGCCAAGCGATGGTGAACAGCAATGGTGGCAATGGCAACCTAGAACGCAGCCGCCAAATGTAGGGCAATAGTATTTATCTGACTCGTATCAATATTAATACGACTCTATTTTCTTAGGGAGAAACAAGAATATCTTTTTCTGGGCCCCAAGTATTTTCAGCGCGATTATAGGTGCTAAAAGAGCCGCCATCATCCCAGAAAGTGGCTGCAATACCAAACGTTTTAGCATTAGCTACATGAGCGGCAATATAGGCTTGTCGTTGTGATTGTTCACAAATATGCTCAGGTTGAGTAAAATCATATTTAGCCGAGCCAAATTCATTGACTATTACGGGAGTATTGTGAGCTAGTGACCAATTCGCTGCTT
Source organism: uncultured Colwellia sp. (assembly GCA_913062815.1). GTDB lineage: Bacteria > Pseudomonadota > Gammaproteobacteria > Enterobacterales > Alteromonadaceae > Colwellia. The sequence continues at coordinate 119,768 of CAJXWZ010000005.1, forward strand.
TTTGGTAAATCGCAGTTAAAGCTTCTTTGTCAGCTTCACTGCCCCATTGCGCCTGGCATTCTCCAGCAAAGCCCCAAGGATCATAACTGTGAAAATTGCCGATTAAAAACTGGTCTTCCGAGTCCGGAACATCTACTGCTAATAACTTATCGACATTGGACCACTCAGTTCCTGCAAATATCACCAAACGATTGCTGGTTTGATTGCGTATAATACTTAGCGCGCGTTTATTAAGGGTATTTGTATCTGCCAAACTCAAGCCTTGTGGCTCGTTCAGTATTTCAAAAATCAGCTTTGCTGAAGTGTTTTTAAATCGCTCAGCGACTTGTAACCAGATCGAATCAAATCGATTGCGGTTACTTTGACTAGCAAAATTAGCTTTGATCCAATCATCATGATGCACATTAATAATGACAAAAAGCTCTCGATCTAAAGCCCATGTCACAATTTGCTCGACACGATTCAAAAACTCAACCTCAATTTCATAAGGCGCACTTGCCGCAATATGATTATCCCAGGTTATTGGAATGCGAACATGCTTAAACCCTGCATCCCTAAATGCTTCAACATAATATTCTTGTGCAGCTAGCGCCCACTCCCCTTCAGATGGCGCATCCAATGTATTACCCAAATTGATGCCAATGGCCATAGTAGCTACGGCTTCATGGGGTGTTATTTCATCTGCCAAACTATTTTGATTAACACTTGGTAAGCTTAACGGACTTTCCGTTACAGGCAAGACAGGAACAACTGGCGTCACTTGATTTGGCGATTCTCCAGAGCCACCACACGAGACAAGAAGGCAGCATGACAATGTCCAAACAGCACGCAATATTTTCATATACATTATTAACTCGCTAGTGAATTTGTTTTTGATATGTGACATAAATGAAAGCGCTTACATTTAATATTGAAATCATATGCCATTTGCAGTAGTAAAATCAATAGTTATCTGATTCTGTCGAACTTATGTGCAATACTTTTAGAAGCGCATAAAAAAAGCAGCTTAGGCTGTTTTTTTTATACGTCATTGAGAGTTACTAACTTAGCTAGACCATATCAGCAAAGGGGTTTTGCTTAGGTAAGGTTATTGCATGTTTAAACTCAGCAAAAGTTAAACTACTATCGCTAATCTCGATAGCATCTTCATTTAATAAACCTTCGCCAAACTTGTAAATAATATCAAACTCTCCCTGGTTAGCTCGCTGGCGGTAAAGGTCTTGTGCTTGCTCAACTTGAGACAATCTATGTTGATACTCATTCATCGCTTTTTCGCCATAACGCTTTGTCATCATGCTTAAAGTTATTTCTGGTGAAAAAACGGTTGCGGTGGCATTATTTCCGCCAAAGCCTTTTGAATTGATAAATGCTACATCCATATCACCACAGTGCCAATGATCTGTGGCAATATTGAGTCGGTCACTATGAACATCATCAGCGACTTTATCTATAGTGGTAACACCTGGCATAATATTGTCATTAAAAATACCAAGAGCCATAGCCATTTGATCACCGCTTGCAGGACCTATAGTATGGCCAACAAATGCTTTAGGCGCAGCAACGGGCCAATCAGAGATATCAAAGCTTGAAGCAATGCGATCATAAATTAATGATTCAGTAACACGGTTTTGCGGCGTACTAGAACCATGTGCCAAGATAAAGCTACGCTCTTGCAGCGCTTCTTTTCCTAATACGTTTTGAGCCAATGCTACCGACTTTGCCATGGTAATATAATTACCAGGGCCCGGCGCTGTGATAGATTTTTTATAACCATCAGCATTAACAAAAACATCGGCTACAGAAGCCATTACTTTAGCGCCCATCTCAAGTGCTAAGGCATCATCCATTAACACAACAAACTGAGCACCTTCACCGATAGTAAAGCCACAATTTTCACCAAATGGACGGCTGGTACGACGGTGATTGGCAGTATCACTGTTATCAAGTTTTTTCAGTCCTTCTTCATTTGCTAAGGCGCTCATATTACCAAAGCCTTCAATAATTTCAGGAGTAATAGGTGCTTCAGCGCTCCCAACTACAGCAACACGAATTCGACCTGCCTGCATATCTTGTACCGCAGAGCGCAAGTTATACAAAAAAGTAGCACAGGCACCAGATGACGAAAAAGTCGTACCAACATTGCCGGTCACATAAGCATTAATAAAATCCGTTGACATGGTATTTAACCCTAATGCCAACTGTTTGGTACTAACACGAGCTCCTGCTAAACGACTTTTTAATAAGCCACCTAAGCCTTCTTGTTGCATTTGGCCAACAACTGAAGCTGAATAAGTGCCTACTTGATCTGGGCTTATTTTATCTAGAATAACATCCCATTCAAGACCCGTTGAACGAATAGCATCTGTTGCCGCAAAAATAGTGGCTTGTAATCCGCGTGGTTGAAAACGGCTATTATAAAGCGCTCCCGGTTCAAAACCGGTTGGTAATTGTCCTGCCGCTTTTATTGGATTATCGCGATAGGCATCATGAGAAATAGTTAAGTGCTCTGGTATTTCAACGCTAACTTTACCTTCACCTAAATCGGTTACTTGCCATGCGTGAGGCAGAGGGTGCGGTAACTCTTTAGCACGTAACTCAAAACAGATACTCTTATCGATAGGGCGAACATGCATTTTTTGATGCCAATGCGTTGCATCAACATCAAAATGATTTTTTTCAATTTTTCGAATCAAGGTACCAGCTAATACTTGTTGACCAAATTTGGCTTCAACCTCATTGGCTGCAATGACTTCACCATGCTGATCAACTAATTGCCCATCTTGTAAAGACACTAATTTCATTAAGCTTGCTAAACCAACAAAAGTCTCCTCTCGGGCTTCGGCATTAATTTTATCAATAACAATACGGCGAAAACCTTGATGGAACGATGTACGACCAGCGGCGTTAATACCACCCATGCCAATAACTACAGGTAACGATGTCATGCAAAAAACCTTTAAAACAATAATTATGTTTAGTTTAGTGGTTGACCTAAAAAATTAATAAGCAATAAAGGCCATAAAATATGCCATAATGGCCATTCTGTTAACAATAGCGAGATGTATGATGGATAAAGCGGCAGAAAAAACACTCAATGTCGGTTTAGTTATCTATCAACATGTATTGGCAACAGGCTTAACCCTGCCTTTAGAAATGCTATTGGCTGGTGAAGCATTTGCCCGTCGGTATGATAAAACGGTGGTGAAACTGTGTACTAAATTTGTCAGTCAAGAAAGTCCCGCAATTACCTCTCGTGCAGGTATACAGTTTTTACCTGATATCGCTCTAAAGAACCTTGATGATGACAACAACTATATACCCGATATTATTTTAGTCCCCAGTTTGTGGCGCAACCCTAGACCAATATTAAAAAGACAGCCGCAATTAATTGCTTGGATAAGAGATTGCTGGCAACAAGGCTCGACCATACTTGCTGTAGGCACAGGAGTCTGCTTTCTAGCTGAATCTGGCTTGTTAGATGACCATAGTGCTACCACACACTGGCATTATGTTGAGCAGTTTCAACGTGATTATCCTAAAGTTGAGCTTAAACCCGATTTCTTTATTACCCAATCTGAGCGGATATATTGCGCGGCAAGTTTAAACGCGCTTGCTGATATAATTGTCCATCTCATTAGTCAAACCTATGGAAGGGCTGCAGCGCAAAATGTTGAACGTAATTTTTCCCATGAAATTAGAAAACCCTATGAAGAGCAGCGATATTTAGAAGGGGCCGTTGACAGACATGCCGATGAATTAATTGCTCAGATTCAATTCTGGTTACAAACAAATTTAAGTACAGATATTAGTTTGGCTGAGTTAGCTGCGCAATTTGGTTTGAGTCAACGCTCTTTTAGCCGCCGTTTTAAGGTAGCTACAGGGATTAGAGCGACCGAGTATTGGCAGCAATTGAGAATAGAAACAGCCAAAGATTTACTGGCATCAAGTAATTTAACGATTCAAGAGATTTCCTATCATGTTGGTTACCAAGATCAAGGGCATTTAACGCGATTGTTCAAAAAGAGTTTAACCCTTACCCCTAAAGATTATCGAGCCATGGTGAGAAAAAAATTGTTTAGTCAACACTAATGTCGACTGCAATAAATGCAAACATGTATTGTCGGTATGGTTGGCGTATAATTTAGTTATGAATAAACGCATAGCATGCCTATTTTTACTTCTTTCTCTACCTCTAGCCAGTAAAGAGCAGATAACACTCACCTTGGCGACAACGAATTGGTGTCCGTATACTTGTATTGACGAAGGTTTCAGCAGCAACATAGTTGGCAACTATGTCACCAAGCTTTTATCTAAACATAATATTGAAGTCAAAATAATTACACGCCCATGGTCTAGGGCAATTAAATCTGCAGAAATAGGACAAGTAGACGGATTATTAACCGCTATTCATTCTGAAGCTCCAACACTACACTTTACTCAGAGTCCGATAGCCCATTTTCAAGTATGTTTTTATGCGAATAAGTCGACCCACTGGCAATATAGTGAACCACTAAATTTGCAACAGCTTGTGCTAGGAGTAATTCAAGATTATGGCTATGAAGATCAAATTGACCAATATATTTTGACTAATAGTAACACTGAACGAATAGTCTCATTGTCAGGTAATGAAGGTACTCCTAGATTATTGAACATGTTAATCAAAGGAAGAGTGGATATCATAGTTGAAGATAAACTCGTCCTAAATTGGCATATTAAACGAGCAGGAATCAACATTACAAATATAGTCAATGCGGGGTGCATGCGCGCCAAGCCGTTTTATTTGGCACTGAATAATTTCAAAAAGTCTCATCAAATCATACTTAACATTTTAAACAAAGAGTTTTCCTCTTTAGAAAACACCATCATGCTGGAAAAGATTATATTAGAAAATTCGCTGTAACATGCTGAATGAATAAACGAGCACTTTTAGCAAAGTGAAAAAACATACCATAGCGCTAATAAACTGAAGTAAAAATAACTTACCTCTTGTTAGTTGTTAACAGCTACGGCAAAATAACCCCGTCAAATTAATTATTAGAGAATATAATGAGCGAACAATTATCTAACGCCCTTTCAATTGCCCAAAAGCAAATCAATCAAATGCTCACCATGCAAGATGCGATGAATAGCCGAGTTAGTGAAACTTGGCGTGAAAATGGTTATGAGTGGTATCGCGCTATTTGGGTAGAATGTGCTGAGATGCTTGATCACCATGGCTGGAAATGGTGGAAGCATCAAGAAATTGATATTGCTCAGGTGCAACTTGAATTAGTTGATATTTTCCATTTTGGCTTAAGCTTACGGTTAATGACGGGGAAAAGCGTAGAGCAAATATCTCAAGCACTTGCTAAAGAGTTACATCAAGGTACTGGCGAAAATGACTTTAAAATTGCGTTGGAAAATTTAGCCTCCAGTGCAGTATCTAATAAAGCATTCGACGCCAAAGCTTTAGCTGACTGCATGTCATTGATGAATATGGATTTGGATGAATTATTTCGTCAGTATGTGGGCAAGAACACCTTAAACTTCTTCCGTCAAGACCATGGTTATAAAGATGGTAGCTATATTAAAATATGGCACGGTGAAGAAGATAATGAAGTATTAGCTAACTTAGTTAATAACCTTGATGCTGGCGCTGATGATTTCCAACAGCAATTGTACGCCGCTTTAGAAGAAAAATACCCTTCATAATTATACGCTTATCCTAGTAGATGATATTTACATGATGGTTCACTCAAGCATCATTGTTTAATATAAAACCTACCTAAACATAAAGCTTTGGCACAAATTCTGCTTAATCCATATTAAGTATACGCTTTACTGGCAACTGCGAGTAAAGCGTCAAGAATTTGAATCGCCGGAGATGTTTATGGAACTTATTTTATTTGCTTTAATCAGCTTAATTGTTATTGTTGGTGTTTTAGCAAGCCGTTTAAACGACAATAGCTTTCCTTTTCCTTTTGACTCTAAACCTGCAGTTTTTACGGCAGCAGAAAAAAACTTCCAGAACTTAATTGAACAAGCAATGGGTAATAAATACCGAATTCTTAATCGAGTAAAATTGGCAGATATTGTGACAATTCGCAATGGTGTATCTAATAGAGCTAGCCAAAATGCAGTCACAAATGCCGAAGGAAAATACTTAGACTTTGTCATTTGTGAGCGCAATTCTATGAAGTTACTAGGTGCTATTGACCTAGTTGATACTCAAGGAAAAGGCTATAAAGTGAAAAAAGATTGGTTTGTTAGTGGTGCCTTAGAAGCCGCAACCATTCCACATTTGCGCATTAAGGTTAAAGCTAATTACACCTTGGATGAAATTCGCGCTTGTATTAATTCCCGCTTATTAGGTAACAGCTCTCCATCACCAAAAGTAAAAGGCAAAGTTATCCCAGCACCTATGGTGAAAGCCCGCTCGAGAAATACCGGTGTGTTAAGTCCTACTGCAGCACGAGCTGAATTATCACCACAGATTTCTGGACAGCTATCAGGAAGTCACGTCGCGGCTTTACCCCATTAGCTATTCATTAAAGCGTTAACAAAAAAAACCAGCAAATAATGCTGGTTTTTTTGTTGTGATTTTATAGATTTACCAAATTTTCACTCGTTCACTTGGTGGTAAATACAAGGCATCACCTTCCTTCACATCAAACAAGGTATAAAACTCAGGGACATTTCTTACTACACCATTCACTCTGAATTTTGCCGGAGAATGAGGGTCAGTTTTCACTTGTACTCTTATGGCTTCATCACGCGTCACTTTTTGCCATGATTTCCCCCACGATAAAAATACTCGCTGCTCACCGGTAAAACCGTCCATTACCGCAGATTTTTTGCCGTTTAAAGATTGCTTATATGCGGCAAGTGCAATGCTTAAACCACCTAAGTCGCCAATATTCTCACCTAAGGTGAACTCACCATTGACATTTAGGTCATCAAACACTTTAAAGCCATCGTATTGAGCAACCAACTGACTAGTACGCTCTTTGAATCTCGCTTTGTCTTTATCAGTCCACCAATTGCGCAGCACACCATCGCCATCAAAAGTTGCGCCACTGTCATCAAAACCGTGACCAATTTCATGGCCTATTACTGCACCAATTGCGCCATAATTGACGGCATCTTCAGCATTTAAATCAAAGTATGGCGGTTGTAAAATTGCCGCAGGAAAAACGATTTCGTTCATGGGTGGATTATAATAAGCATTAACCGTTTGTGGTGTCATGTTCCACTCGTGCTTTTGCACTGGGCCTTTTTGTTTAGCTAAGTTTTGTTGATAAACGACTAAATTAGCGCGTTCAATATTGCCAACAAGATTATTTCTTTCAATAGTTAAATCACCATAATCTTTCCAAATATCTGGGTAACCTATTTTCGGAGTAAATTTAGAGAGCTTATCTAACGCTTGTACTTTAGTTGCTTCACTCATCCAGTCAAGTTGTTTAATACTAACCTCATAGGCTGCTAATAAGTTATCAACTAGCTTAAGCATTTTTTCTTTCGCTGCTGGCGGAAAGTGACGTTTAACATAAACTTTACCAACCACTTCCCCTAGATGATTATTCACCAGTGATACACCACGACGCCAATCAGGTAATGGCGCTTCAATACCACGTAAAACTTTTGAATAAAAGTTAAAATGCTCATCATCCATTGCTTGATTTAAAGCGGTTGCATTTGCATGAATAACGCCCCATTGCAGGAATACTTGCCAGTCTTTAAGCGCGGTAGACGAAATAATATTATTAAGGGCTTTCTGGTAATCAAGTTGCGTGATCACTACACCGTCAATGTCACTTATGCCAGCTTCAGATAAATAGCCCTGCCAATTAAAATCGGGCATTATGGTGGTTAATTCTGCTAGCGGAATTTTATTATACAAAGCAACCATATTTCGGGTTTGCTCTTTTTTCATGTGCTCTGCAGCTAAGCGCATTTCAAGTGCTACAACAGTCTTTGCTGATTGCGCTGATTCTTTCATACCTGCTAAGTCAAACATATTTTCTATATGCTTGAGATATTTAGCACGAATATTTACTGATTTTTCATCATCGGTAAAATAATATTCTCTGTCAGGAAGGCCTAACCCTGCTTGCCAGGTATACATCATATAAGTGCTAGGATTTTTAAAGTCGACATACTGGCCTAAAGAAAAAGGCGTACCGTAACCTAGCTTATTAGCTGCCGCAAAATATACCGCTAATTCGTCATAATCACTTATATTAGCAATTTTAGTAAATTCACTTGCTAATGGCTTAGCTGCCAATTGATTGCGCATCTCGCGATTAGTATATGAGTAATACAAATCTCCAACTTTTTGCTCATCACTACCTTGGGAAAAATCACCATTAGCTGATTCATCAATGATGGCTTTAATATTATCTTGAGATTCTTCATGAACAATATAACCTACGCCATAACTCGCTTTGTCTGCAGGAATAACAGTACTAGCAGCCCAAGCGCCATTTACATAGGCCTCAAAGTCATCACCTGGTTTGATACTCGTATTCATATCTTTAAGATATAAACCTGAGCTTAATGCCGAATTGTTAATTTGTTCTTTATTATCAACAACTGATACCTCATTGCTGTCAGCAGAGCCTCCACAAGCTACGAGTGTTGTTGCACTAATAAACATGCTTGAAATTAGTAAACATTTCTTAATTGTCATTATTTTTCCTTGTTCAAAGTGAAGTGAACCACACAAAAATTATTATCTAAGTCATACTAATTAACAATTTTCTAACAAGCAAGTGGCTTCCCTTGTAAATATATTGTTAATGTAAGTAAATAAGTCAGCTAAAGATTTTTAGCCAAACTCAGGTTATAATTCTTTCATATTTAAGTAGAAAACAAAGAAGATAATAAAATGAAAGCAGGTATTATTGGTGCAATGGAGCCTGAAGTTGCTCTTTTAAAAGCAAAGTTAAGTAATAGTGAAGAAGTCATGCATGCTGGCTACACCTTCTACCAAGGTCAATTAGACGGAAATGATGTTGTTATTGTGCAATCAGGCATAGGTAAAGTTGCAGCGGCATTAGCAACGGCAGTTCTTATTGATAAATTTCAACCTAATTATGTTGTCAATACTGGCTCTGCTGGGGGGTTTGACGCTACCTTAAAAGTTGGTGATATTGTGGTTAGTTCTGAAGTGCGTTATCACGATGTAGATCTAACCGTTTTTGGTTATGAAATAGGTCAGCTACCTGCAAATCCTGCAGCCTATATTCCACATGAAGCCTTAGTTCAAGCGGCAAAACAAGGCATTGAACAGCTAGAAAACATTCAAACTATGATTGGTTTGATCACAACAGGTGATACCTTTATGACCAAAGATGAAGATATTGCTAAAGCGCGTGCAAACTTCCCTACTATGGCCGCTGTAGAGATGGAAGGTGCAGCTATTGCTCACACTTGTCATCAGTTTAATGTGCCATTTGTCATCATTCGCTCATTATCTGATATCGCCGGTAAAGAGTCGGCAACCTCATTTGATGAATATTTAGAAACGGCCTCTGTTAACTCATCTCAATTGGTTGTCAATATGCTTAACGCTCTTAAAGGGCAAACGCTAACCTTGTAGTATTGGCTTGGATAATAATGACTGACTTTACCTTGCATTTTGCTTTTAGTTATCAACTATTAATATTACTGACTGTCATATTAATCAAGGCTGTTGTTAGTCATTTTGTCGTTCATGAGCCATTGCGCTATTTTCATTTTTATTGCCAAAGGCTGAGCGATAAGGTGAATAAAGCACAAAACTCTCCCCAGCAATTAACGATTGCTGGTTTAGTCGCGATTTTAGTAACTCTAACGCCTATTTTTCTAGTTTTATGGCTATTTGAAGCCTTTATTGAAGTCGACTTTTTATGGCAAGCCTTATTGCTATATCTAGCTATTGGCTCGTTTGGTTTATCTCAAGTCAACAAAACCATAGCACAGGCATTAGTTGCCAAACAAAACTACCTTGCTAAACAAACGCTCAAACCGTGGGTATTAAGAGCGACAGAGCCTTTATCAAGTTTAGGGTTAAGTAAAGCTACTATTGAAATGAAATTATTACGTAGTTTGCAACAAGGTTACGCTGTTGCCATTATTTTCCTTATTGCTGGGCCACTTCCAGCATTATCTTATCGGTTATTGCTTGAAATGCATTATTGCTGGAATAGTAAATTTGAAAAGTTTAAACATTTTGGCCGATACTGTAGTTTGCTGGTAAACTTGCTGCAATGGCTGCCGGTAAGAATATTCTCCTTATTACTACTTTTTAATTGTATTGGAAAAAACTTTTTACTTTTTTGGCGGTTAAGTAAAAAACACATCTTCCAGCTCGACAATAATATCGCGTTGTTATTAACGGCACTATCATTAGAGATAAAGCTTGGTGGTGTCGCTATGTACGTTAATACCGAAGGTCTCAACCTAAAGCTGCGGAAAGTGAGTTTTAACGACCTCGCCAGACAACCACAACCTACGGATATAATACATGGGAATAATAAGGTAAATTATTTATTATGGATTAGCCTCTTTATTATGCTGCTACCTACTACCTGCTTTGAATTAGTCATTGCTAACATATAGCAAATGAATTCTTTGTCTAGTAAACTGAGAATGCTTGAAAGCGCATTTTTCAACTATTTCAGAGTACCTATTATGCTTAATATCAAAACCTTATTTACCATAATCGTCAGTTTATTTACTAGTGTTGTATTTGCCGGCGAGACAGCAAAAATTTCTCAACAAGATTTACTTACTGCCTTAAATGAGAACAAAGGCAATATCGTGTTGTTAGATGTACGCTCTACCAGTGAATATGAACATGGTCATATTGCTGGAGCAATTAATATCAGCCATGACAACGTTGAAGAGAGTTTAAGTCTGTTAGCTCAATATAAAGATAATGACGTTATTGTTTACTGTCGCTCTGGACGTAGAGCAGGTATTGCTGAGCGTATTCTTGCGGAAAATGGTTTTAACAAACTGCACCACTTAGAAGGTGATATGAACGGCTGGGTAGCGGCTAAATTACCCGTCGTTAACAGCGAACACTCACATTAAGCTCCCAAGTTAACAAATGAATGAACTCTTATATTGGCTAGACTTGTTTGGTATTATTGTCTTTGCGCTTTCTGGTGCACTAATGGCTGGCCGCTATAAACTGGACCCATTTGGTGTCGTTGTTTTAGCTGCTGTAACCGCCATTGGCGGCGGTACTATTCGTGATGTTATTCTACAAACACCTGTTTTTTGGGTAGTTCAACCTTATTACCTTTATGTCATTCTAATTACCGCTCTTTTAACCATAATCATAGTCCGTCAACCTAAACGCATTCCAAAACGTTTTTTACTGATTGCTGACGCATTCGGCTTAGCTTTATTTGCCGTAGTAGGCACACAAAAATCTTTATCTCTAGGTGCGCCTTTCTCGGTAGCTATTGTTATGGGTACTATTACCGGCGTTGCTGGCGGCATGATTCGTGATGTGCTCTGCAATGTTATTCCAATGATTCTACGACAAGAAATATATGCATTATCCGCAATGTTAGGTGGTAGTTTGTTTGTTTGCTTACGTTATTTTTCTTGGGGAGAAAATCAAGCAACTATTGTGGCGGTATTGGGGGCATTATTACTTAGATTGGCGGCCATCTATTGGCAAGTTTCATTACCTGCTTTTCATATTAGTGAAAAGGATAAGTGAGGTTTTACTTCGAGTATTATTTATCTTGCTCAAAAGTATTACACATATCTTGATAAGCTTTTTCATACCAACCTTCCTCGATTGTAACCGCAGGTAAGGCTTCAATTTCAATCACCCCACTCTTGGCAGTTTTGGCTGACTCATTATAAATAGACAAAATATTTTTAATGACTATTGGCTGCGCTTTCAGCTGAAGCTTTTCAACAACCAGTTTAGTGCCTCCTTCAAATGGTTCAATCTTTCCAGATTGTGAACGCGTACCTTCAGGAAAAATAACAACCTTCTTGCCCTTGCAGGCTTTCACATCTTTAAGCAACTTAATGATGGCACGACGATCCTCTTGATCAACCGTAATGTGTCCAACCATATTAACAATGCGAGAAACAGGCCACTTATCCATTATGCCAGTACGGCCGACAAACCTTACATCGTTACCAATAACCTCTTCAAGAGAGAATATATCCGTCATACTCTGATGGTTGGCAATAATAATATCAGTGTCAGCATCAATCACGCCTTTGAAGTTAATCTTAGCGCCAGCACTTCTGACGATACGGACACTAAAAAACCGGCGAAAACGATTGAAAGTTGAGCTGTGAGGTGTACAAAGCGCTAATGCTAATGACTCAAAAAAAATGGTCAAATAGGTGAGGCTTTTTTTTAGGTAGAAAGATATCATGTGCTGCTATTACATTGAGAAAGTCAATTTACGCTTCTATACCCCAACCGTCATTGTAGCCAGAGAATTTAGTAACGAGTTGTTCAAAATCAGACTCTTGCTGAACTACCGCATCATAACTGGGCACCATGTTAACTGTACAATCTAGGTCCCAAACATTAGGCGTTTCATCCGCATGTAAACTTAGTTTCACATTAGACATGTTATCTTTTATAAAGTCAGCCATTGCTTGCGCTTGGGTTTGTTGCTCAAATAAATGAAAAAAAACCACATCATGAGCCACATTAAGATCGATGCCAGCTTGTTGCATTTCAGCTAACACTTGACCTGTTTCATCCGCGGGGAAGTTCATAGTTATTACTCTGCTTAATTGGCGTTGAGGTGATTGAGTTTCTTTCAGAAGCGGTATTATAAACAGTGAATAACCCCTTGAATAGCTTTTTAATAACTTTGTCTCTCTCACTTAAAAAGAGCATGTATTATTTCGACAATGTGCTACCTGCTTACCTTGATTTTTATATTCATGCTGGCAAGCATTTACTGGCGAAAGGCCTGCTTGATTATGCGTTTTAACCTTTAATAAAATTGCCGCACCTTGAGTATTCACAGAAACAATACACCCAAGAGCAGGGCTTTGAGTATGTACTAAAAAACATTGTTGATCCGTTTGGCAAGTTTGATTAAAGGCGATGATTTTTTGTTGAGATTTTTCAAGCGTAGTGAGTGATTTTTCAGCGTAATACAGCAACTGGTCTTGCTTTACTTCTGCTAATTGCTGCTGTGCTTCTTGCTCAAGTCTATCGATTAACTTAATGGTGCTTTGTTCATTTTCTTTTAATAAATAACCTAAAAAAAGAAGTACCGCTAAAAAACTTATTAACACAATAATCGTAATGGTGAGCCATTTAAAGGCGATACGATAAAACATTAGTTACCTTGTTTTATCTCGGCATTAATTTTTGGATACTGCGCTAACATCAAGGAAATCGCTTGTTTAATTTTATCATTTGTAACTGCACTATTATCTTTTTCTTCCAGAGCTAGTGGATAAACACTGCGCCAAATTGAACGCTTTTTCTGAGGATCGATAATATCGAGAATCAAGTTTCCTTGCATAATTGATTGGTATTTGTTTTCTGTCTGCCAACTAGTAGCACGTAAACAAGGTACACAAAAATGTATGGTCTCATTATATTTTGAATACTCACCGCGTTTGCCATTAAAGAGGTGATAAGTAACAATAATGTCTGCTTTTTCAACATCAGTATAATTGAACTTGTTTATTGCCATCGAGCTTTCTATGGCTATTTCAATAGCATTACGACGAGAGTCTAACAATCCCTGTGTTTCGGTAAATTTTGAATTTCGCTCATATAAGCTATAACTTTGCACAGCGGAGAAATCAAACCTGTCGTGATATACAACCCCAGCTTTTTCATTGCTTGAGCATGCGGTAAGCAAAACTAGCAATAAAAATGAAATGAGACTTTTAGACATAGACAACACTGCTAAGAAAATAAAGAACTTGTCATAGCCTAGCAAGTTCTTTTGTAACTATAAACAATAAATAAACTGGTTTTGACATAGTCACTGTAGAGTTTAGTAATACCCAAACGCTGAAAGTAAGCTTCGACCACTTAGCAATAAGGAAATTAATACAACTATCGCACCCAAAATATTCTGCCAAACATTATTTTTATACTCACCCAATAACGCAGTGTTCATCACCCATAATAAGAAAATCGTAACAATCGGCAATAAAACCCCATTAGCAACTTGCGCAAACCAAATAATAACTACTGGCTTATAACCCGTACTTGCACCAAGAACACCTAGCAAAAGAACGACTATCCAAATTATTTTAAAACCAATAGATTGTAAACTTTTGTTTAGACCTAAAATGCCACTTAAAGCAAAAGCCGCAGCTAAAGGCGCCGTTATCGCGGAAGAAATACCTGCTGAAAACAAGCCGATGCCAATAAACACACTCGCCATATCACCGAATAGTGGTTGCAAAGATGGTGCTAAATCTGCCGCTGAGTTAATGGTAAATTGCTGACCAAAAAAGGCCGTTGCTGCGGTAGATAAAATCGCCATCGAAATTAAGCCACCCAGTGGTATTGAAATCATTAAATCCTTTCGGGCTTCAGACAACTGATTTACTGAGTACCATTTTTTACTTACACTGGCAGCATGTAAAAAGAGATTATATGGCACTACAGTGGTGCCTATCAGTGCAATAACGGTTAAGGTTGCCCCATCGGGAATATTAGGTTCCAATAAACCCGAAACGAGCACTTTAATATCAGGCTTAGTTAAAATAAAGGTTATCATAAAAGCAAGGCTCATCAGAGCAACCAAAAAGATGAGTGCCTTTTCAATCAACTTGTAACTACCAGAAATTAGTAAAATAAAAGCACAAACACCAATCAACAGAGGAAATAAAGTGTTAGCAAAAGGAACGGCTACACCAAAACCTTCAAATAAACTGGCTAGCCCTAGGCTAGCACCTGAAATATTACCACTTTGATAGGCACTGTTACCTACAACAATTGCTGATAGCACTAATACTATGGCTAAACTGCGTAAGATTGGAGTTTGACAAACTTGGCGAATATTCTCACCTAAGCCTTGTTGGGTCACAATGCCTAAACGTGCGGTCATTTCTTGCAAAATTAACGTTGCGATAGTAGAGAACAATAATGCCCACAGCAAGGCAAAACCAAAATTGGCGCCCGCTATAGAAGCTGTTATAACAGTACCAGGGCCAATAAAAGCAGCGGTAACTACAAATGCCGGACCAATTTGAGGAAATTTCATTTAGATTAATTCTTTTTTTATTGTGATATCAGCATACGCATAAACAAAGAAAAATAAAAACAAAACCCTATTTACTGAGCAATACATATTGCTCTATTGCTAACTGTACTTTGTGCAGTAACTATCTTATATTTCTAAAAAGAAAAAGTTAATTGAGTTCACAAATTAGTTAGGTAATTAAAATATTTTCTGTACATGGCCAATGGAAAATCATGGTGATTGATAATTATGTTTTACAGTGGTTCGGTGGTAGTTGGAATGAAGAGGCGGCGATTCAATACACTAAAGAGTATCGTAATAAAACAGCTCACCTCGCTGGAACTAAATGGGCAATGTTATCTATTTTTGAAGAGTGGGAGTTAGCCGTCCCTGAAGTGGAACCATACATAACCGAACATTGCCAACGTTTTAAAGATATTGGCTGTATCAAAGATTGTCATGTTTATAGCCCAAGCGCCACAAAAGAAATGCAACTTGAACAGTTAGTACCGCAAACAGAAGGTCAGTACGAAAGGCAAGTGTTCAACCAAATTGATGACGCTATCATTTGGCTCAAGAGTCATGATTTTAACCTTGAAATCCAAGCATTTTTGCAAAGTGTCAAATCAGATGTAACTTAAACAAAAAAACAGCCTCTCAGCTGCTTTTTAGTCAAATATTAACCGCTCAATAAGTTACTTCACTTTAACCCGAGCAAACTTACGTTTACCCACTTGATATACAGCCTCAGAATTACTTTTGATAGTTAAACTACGATCAGTCACTTTTTCACCATCAATTTTTGCGGCGCCTTGTTTAATCATACGATAAGCATCAGACGTACTTGCGACTAGGCCGGCTTCTTTTAACAAGTTCGCAATAGCAATTTCGCCATCTTCTGGCGTTAACGTGAACTCAGGCATTTCATCTGGCATTGCCCCTTTTTGAAAGCGATTAATAAACTCGTCATGAGCAGCTTGAGCGGCACCTTGATCATGAAACCGTTCAATAAGCTCTTTAGCGAGATCTATTTTCACATCGCGAGGGTTTTTACCCTTTTCGATATCTGTTTTATAAGCAGCTATTTCTTCAAGCGGTTTAAAGCTCAATAACTCATAATAACGCCACATTAATACATCTGAAATTGACATGATTTTACCAAACATGTCCGATGGACTATCCGTTATGCCAATATAATTACCTAGAGATTTAGACATTTTTTGCACACCATCTAAACCTTCTAACAAGGGCATCATCAAAACGGTTTGCGGGCGTTGCCCTTCACTCTTTTGAAGTTCTCGACCCATTAATAAATTAAATTTTTGATCTGTGCCACCAAGTTCTACATCAGACTCTAGCGCTACAGAATCCCAGCCTTGTACTAATGGATACATAAACTCATGAATAGCAATAGATTGACCACCAGCATAACGCTTTTTAAAATCATCTCGTTCCATCATACGTGCCACTGTCTGGCGAGAGGCTAATTTTAACATACCTGCCGCACCTAATTTTTCCATCCAAGTAGAGTTAAAGGCAACAGTTGTTTTCTCAGGGTCTAAAATTTTAAACACTTGTTCTTTATAGGTTTCAGCATTTGCTAATACATCTGCTTTAGTTAATGGCTTGCGGGTAACATTTTTACCGGTAGGATCGCCAATCAAGCCCGTAAAGTCACCGATAAGAAAAATAACTTCATGACCTTGAAGTTGAAATTGACGAAGTTTGTTGATTAATACCGTATGACCTAAGTGTAAATCCGGTGCTGTTGGATCAAAACCTGCCTTAATTTTTAATGGCTTACCTGTTTTTAGTTTTTCTAACAACTCATCTTCAACTAAGATTTCTTCCGCACCACGTTTCAGTTCTGCAAACGCTTGACTTACATCGGTCATTTTTAGCTCCACTAGCTAGTATTAAGGCCAAATAAGTCATTTATCAAATATGTTACTTGGCTATAGTGTTATTTCAATGGCCGAATTCTACGCACTTTAGCGTCGACATAAAAGTATAAAAACAAATGTGGCCTTATTTTTATAAAAACTTTTATAAAAACTTTGGTATAGTGAATTATAAGTAAACGACAGTTATCGTATTTTAGTTTCCATTTAAAAAAATTATCCTGTGAATAAACAACAAATAATACAGCGCCAGTTGAAGTACCTGCATGACGTTTTCTTTCGTTTGCATGAAATTTTCCAGCAACTGCCCGCAAAACATCGCATCATCATCATCTCAGTAAGCCTATTGGCTTTTATGCTGCTGTTATTGCCAAGTAAGCAAGATCTGACCGAGCAGAATAGCAACAACCAAGGATACGAAGTTGGTAAGCGCTACCAAGTTGCTATGCCTCAGCAATCAAGCAGTTCAAATTCAACTTCCTCGATTAACATCCCTTCCGTTAATAAGCTCGAAGAGATTAAAATTTCCGCCAAAAGCGCTTTAACCAATAAAGTAAACTCACACCAACAAAGTGATATCGCTTGGCAAAGTGTCAAAGTTCGTAGTGGTGATTCACTAGCAAGAATATTTAAACGTTTAGGCTTTAGTGCACAAGATACCTACGCAGTTAGTACTGCCAAAGGCAAAGACAGTAAATTACTAAGAAAAATAAATGTCGGCGATACGCTACGTATTGCCAGTAATGATAAAGATAAGATCACCGCATTAGAATATCCGCTCTCTAAAACTGATACCCTTTATATTAACCTTGTCGGTGAGGACTATCAGTCACATAAAGAAACCAAAGCCGTAGAAATACGTCAAGCTTTTACCCATGGTACGATTAATTCAAATTTTTGGAATGCTGGCACAGCAGCCGGACTAACCGACGGGCAAATCATCGAGCTTGCCAATATTTTTGGTTGGGATATTGATTTTGCCCTTGATATAAGAGCAGGCGATAATTTTCATGTGATTTTTGAAAATAAATATGTGGAAGGTGAATATATTGGTACGGGTAATATTTTAGCGGCAGAATTCATCAATCAAGAAGAACCATTCCAAGCGGTACGCTTTACCGATGACGAATATTATACTCCAGACGGCAAGAGCATGCGCAAAGCTTTTTTGAGAGCGCCAGTTAACTTTAAGTACATAAGCTCTAGCTTTAAACGTAAGCGATTTCATCCTGTACAAAAGCGTTGGAAAGCTCACAGAGGCGTTGATTACGCCGCGAAAACGGGAACGCCAGTAGTTGCTGCTGGTAACGGTAAGGTTGTACGAGCAACCTATGATAAATTTAACGGCCACCATGTATTTCTTCAACATGGTAATGGTATTGAAACCAAGTATATTCACTTTTCTAAACGCGCAGTAAAAAAAGGTCAACGCGTGAAGCAAGGACAAGTGATTGGTTATGTCGGTGCAACGGGCTTAGCTGCGGGCCCTCATTTACACTATGAATTTTTACTTAATGGCGTACATCGTAATCCCAGAACAGTCAAACTGCCTGACGCGAAACCAATAGCGAAAAAATATAAAACAGCATTTACAGCACTGGCGAAAAAACGCTTACAAGAGCTCGAGGGTTCAAAAAATGCCATGCTATCAATGGTCAATGAACAACCAGATATAATTCAAGCTGATGACTAGTGGCTGCACTTCAAATAAGCAGCAAAGGAAGTACTTTATTGGCTTAATGTCAGGTACCAGTGCTGATGGCATAGATCTGGCGCTGGTTTCTTTTGATGAAAACAACAAATTAACTCATCATGCTAGCTTTTATCAGCCCTACAGTGATGAAATCACTGATAAAATCACTTCATTGTATAACCCGGATAAAAACGAAATAGATCGCGCTTTTGCTTTAGATATTACACTGGCAAAACTTTTTGCAAACGCTGTTAATGACTTGCTATTACAAGAGCAGTTGCATAAACAAGAAATCATTGCCATTGGTAGCCATGGCCAAACTATTCGACACCGTCCACAAGGGGTAAGTCCATTTACCCTACAAATAGGCTGTTGCCAAACGTTAGCCACATTGACCGGTATTCGTGTTGTCGGTCAATTCAGACGCAAAGATATGGCATTGGGTGGTCAAGGTGCGCCATTGGTACCTGCATTTCATCAAACAGTTTTTAGTGAGCAGGCACTTAACAATGGCAGCGATGTTTTTGTCGTTAATATTGGTGGCATATGCAATTTAACTTTTTTACCTGCTTCATCTAAATATAACGTCATTGGTTATGATACCGGCACCGGTAATGCCCTATTAGATGATTGGTTTCAATTACATCACCCTGAGAGTCAGTACAAATATGATAAGCATGGTGATTGGGCTGCTACCGGTAAAGTTAATGAAGCGTTATTAGCATTATTATTATCTGACGATTACTTTCAAATGCTGCCACCGAAAAGTACGGGGCGTGAATACTTTCACTTGGACTGGTTAAAAAAGCAACTACTGACACTAAATACAATATCAAGCCAAGATGTGCAAGCAACACTGGTCGTTTTTACTGCAGTTACAGTAGTAAACGCCATAAAACAGCATAGTTCAGATAGTAAAAAAGCGACTAAAGTATACCTATGTGGTGGTGGCGTGCATAATAAGTCATTAAAAAACCAAATAAATCAACAGCTACAGGCGTCAACAAGAAACTACGAACTTCTTCTTACTAATCAAAAAGATATTGATGGCGACCAATTAGAAGCGATAGCCTTCGCATGGCTCGCATTTGCTTATGAAAAAAAGTTATTAAGCAGCATGTCAGCAGTTACGGGGGCTAGCAAAAGTTGTACCTTAGGATGCAAGTTTTTACCCTAGTTGCTACTAGCAAAGATCAATTTTACCTCTATAATGAATTATTCAAAGAATAAAAAAACAGCAGTCTTTGATGGTTATTCCCACAACGCTTTGATTTTTCGCTTGCTTTAAAAGTAAACAAAAAATGAACTAATGGTCGATTATTCCGTCTAAGTATTTGCATCTTTATAAATGAATTTTAGGAGGGGCTATGGAATTTAATGATATTCATATTGGTATGAAATGTGGCAGCAGAAAAGGTAGTGGTACAGTCACTTGGATTGATGGG
This sequence comes from uncultured Colwellia sp., assembly GCA_913062815.1. GTDB lineage: Bacteria > Pseudomonadota > Gammaproteobacteria > Enterobacterales > Alteromonadaceae > Colwellia. The sequence goes on from CAJXWZ010000005.1 coordinate 139,986, forward strand.
TCGACCCGCACTATTTACATGGCAGATACCTGCAACAATAATAGTTTTGAGGTAGATTTCGAAGAAATCATCGAAGATCCTCAAGCACATAATAGAGATGATACTTTTTATTAAGCACATTAGATAAATTTTTAATTTTTCGAGACCCATAAAGCATCTGTTTTATGGGTTTTTCTTTGTAAGTGTATTGTTAATTTAGCTTTAACCTTGACTCATGTCGAACCAAACTACTTATACTGAGATAGCTCAAACTCACATAAAGTGATTTAGTCACTTCAGTGCTTCCTAATTCATCTAATAGCAAAAATGCTGTTCTAGCAATTGTTTCATTATCAGAAAATAGAAAAGGCTTTATTCTTGGTAAATAAATAAAGCTCATATTATTACGCATTATTAATAATGCGTGCTCTTGTTCATTTAATGTCATGTTTGGCATTTTCGCCAATACCTTTACCACCAATCTATAATCAAGTTTTCCATTTGAAAGTTGTTTTAATTTCTTACAGGCAATGAATAGCTCCTCTACGTTGGTGCTAATCAAACCATCTGCCAATACTGTTAGCTTTTCATGTCGATTCTCTTCACTTGTGATGAGGCCAGCATTGGCATTACTCGTTTGCTTTTCTGAACAGGAAACCAACACAAATGCTTGTATTAAGATGTATATAAGAAGAGTTTTATGCATTGGTACTATTCTAAATTTAGTCGATGGATGTTAAGTGGTTGATGAGAATATACGCAAGAATTGTGGATTAATTATGTAAAAAATAGATTTGCACATTTTTTCCTTATTCACTCCACAGTGCTTACACTTTTCATTGCTACGCTTGTTTGACTGATAAAAGCAAAGGTGTGTAATTATGAAATTAATCAAAACATTCAATTCTGCTGTATATCTGCAGTTAAGTTTGTTCATCTTTTTGAGTTCAGCATCAACTACGCTATATGCCCAAACGATAGTAAACACTCAAAAAAGTGGATCAAATGCCACACCTTTACAAAATGTTCAATCAGAATCTGCTAGACCACCTCGAAGAAACCCACCTCCTCCACAGCCTCCACAGCCACCACAGCCACCACAGCCACCACAGCCACCACAGCCACCACAGCCACCACAGCCACCAGTGGATGATGACACCACAACATTAACAGATGGAAGTGTAGTGAATACCCAAGCGTTAATTTCCTTAGGAAACATTATTTATCACGATACTAATTTGTCTAACCCTGTAGGACAATCTTGTGCAAGCTGCCATGATCTAAGCACAGGCTTTGATGATCCCAATAGTGCTAACCCAAGCTCTGTAGGTGCAAATCAACAAGTGTTTGGCACGCGTAATGCGCCTACAGCGAGTTACAGTGCTTTTATTCCAGCACCTCGCATGGTAAATGATCCTCGAGGCAACCAACAACTTATCGGCGGATTGTTTATGGATGGACGAGCGCCCTCTTTAGAAGCGCAAGCGAAAGGGCCATTCCTTAACCCCATTGAAATGGGCAATGCTACAGCAACTGAGGTGATTGAAAAAATCGCGCAAAGTACCTACGCGAGAGAATTTGAATTACTCTTCGGTACTAATGTTCTACTTGCAGCCGATAGCGCTTATAACTATGTTGCAGACGCTATTGCAGCGTTTGAAAGAAGCACATTATTCTCACCATTTACTGCTAAATTCGATCAGGTACAAGCCAATTCGGCACAATATACCGCTGCTGAAGCAAGAGGGCGAAACATTTTCAATAATCAAGGAGATTGTCGCCGCTGCCATAGCTCAAGTGGAGGAAATGACAATACTTCTCCTGAAATTTTCTCTGATTTCAGCTATAGAAACATTGGTGTGTCAAGTAATCCTCAATTACCGGCGTTTATTAATGATACAAACTTTGCAGATTTAGGTTTAGGTACTATCAGTGGTAATAGGCTAAATGATGGCCAGTTTAGAGTGCCAACTTTAAGAAATATATCTAAAACAGCGCCTTACATGCATAATGGTGTATTCAGTACTTTGAGAGAAGTGGTGAGTTTTTATAATACGCGTGACACAAGTTTTACTGAGGCTCCTGAAGTTAATCGTAATGTTGACCAAGGAGGTCAAATTGGTGAGCTGGGCTTAACCGACACTGAAATCGACGACTTGATTGCATTTTTAGCAGCACTAAGTGATGAATAGTCAATCAGAGAACAACATGACAACAGCACAGTTACAACGGTTTGATTACTTAATGGATAAGATTATTACTACTGAACTGTCAACATTGGAGCTAGCAGAGTATTGTGTTATTGAAACAATGGAACAGTGAGTATGAAAGTCGTTGTCGTCAAAAGGGTTTAATTTACCACCGCTCATTGTTAAGCTAATAGATGTACAATTCAATGAGTTAGAAAGGAAAAATTATTAACACTAAAAAGCAACTGTTTCAGAGCGTGGCTTATCTACTGACGATGGCCCTTGATCATTAATGAAAATACTGACTAAATTAATACTGATATTATTACTAACCAGTATATTTTTGCTAACTGTTATTTATACCGCGGTGCAATGGAGCTTTGACCGAGGTATGTTGGATTATGTCAACAAGAGGGAGCTAGCAAGCTTACAGTTGTTATCAAAAAATTTAGCGCGTTATTATCAGCAAGAAAAAGATTGGTCACCATTAATAAAAACCAATAAAAGTAGACGCCCGCCACCAAGAAAACATGATTTGCTAGCACCACCGCAAAATCAACTCGAGAAGTTTGGTCCAAGTAGAACTTGGCATCAAATAGTAAAATTTTCAGATAATGGTATTGAGCTACCGGCTGACGTTGCACAATATTTGCGTGAAAATGGAGAGCCTAAATCAAAAAATAGAAAACCACCGAGATTTTCTGGTCCGCCTCACCAACCAAAGCCGAGAACAAAGCAGCAAAAGCCTCCACCACCATCAGATAGATTACAACATCCAAGTTTATTAAATGCTCAAAAAGAAATACTTATTGGGAAGTTTCATAAAGATTTCAGTTTACAGTCAATTCAGTTAAATGGCATAGTCATTGGTTATTTAGCATTACCACCAAAAACAAAACTTACCGATGCTTTTGATTTGGCTTTTTTAGCGAAAACAAAAGCCGATCTATTTTATATAGTGCTAGTGCTTTTTTTGGTAATCATCATCATAGCCGTGCCTATATCTAACCATTTCGTTATGCCTATCAAGTATTTAGAAAAGGCGATGCGCGCATTAAATAGTGGTGACTTCAAGGCCAACATTAACGTCAGAGGAAATGACGAGTTAGCCTCGCTATCGTTGAATTTTAATGACTTAGCTAAAACACTTGAGCAGAATGAAAATTCGCGCAATACCTGGTTAGCCAATATATCTCATGAATTACGCACGCCAATCGCCATTATTAAAGGTGAGATAGAAGCCATTCAAGACGGCATAAGAGCGCTTGATTTTGACAGTTTATCCTCATTAAATGATGAGGTTAATCATCTACATAAGTTGGTTAATGACCTTTCAACCTTATCTAACGCAGAAATTGGTGCAATGCGTTATCAAAAATCATCATTGAGCCTTAGCGAAATAGTAAAACTCAATGTAATAAGACACAACCATCAAGCTTGCGATTTAGACATTACTCTTCATCAGAATATTGCCAATAGTGAATTAAAGATATTTGCCGATAAGACCAGAATCAACCAACTTATCGACAATTTAATCAATAATAGTTTGAAATACACCCAAGCGCCTGGTGCTATTTATCTTTCATTAACAAAACAGTCATCACAGGCTGTTCTTATCATTAGCGATACGCTTCCTGGCGTATCAGATGATGCGCTACCTAAATTATTTGAACATTTGTATCGTGTAGAAAGCTCAAGAAATAGAAAAACAGGCGGCTCAGGCCTAGGGTTAGCATTATGTAAGAAAATAATGTCTGCACATCAAGGCACTATTGAAGCGTTGCACTCTGAACATGGTGGTTTACAAATTCGCTGTACTTTTCCTTTACTGAACTAAACTTTCAGTAATGCCTCAAGGAGCTAATCAACTTATGTCCCATATACTAATTGTTGAAGATGAAGAAAAAATAGCAAAACTTTTATCAGAATATTTAACTCAAGCGGGTTATCAAACAACGGTAATGTTAGACGGCAATCATGTGGTTTCAGCCGTTAAAAATCAGCACTTCGATCTAATATTACTGGACTTAATGTTACCCGGAAAAGATGGTTTAACCATTTGCAGAGAAATTCAAGAATTTAGCAAAATTGCCATCATCATGGTTACCGCACGCGTTGATGAAATTGATAGATTACTAGGCTTAGAGCTAGGGGCTGATGATTATATTTGTAAACCCTTTTCACCACGAGAAGTTGTTGCCCGTGTTAAAACCATACTAAGAAGAATAACTCCAACCACTAATGATAATAATGAGTCAAACGAAATAGCGGTGTTAGAGCTGAATATTGAAAACTACCAAGCAAGTGTGCATCAACAACAAGTTGCACTGACCGCCATTGAATTTAATTTGCTCAAAATTTTAGCGAGTACACCTGGGCGTATATACTCCAGAGCACAATTAATTGATATGGTTTACCAAGACAATCGCATTGTCAGTGAACGTACTATAGATAGCCACATCAAAAAATTACGTAAAAAACTCAATGAAATTGAAACAGAAAATGAGCTAGTTCAATCAGTTTATAGCGTGGGTTATAAGTTAGTACTTACCTAATACCTTGGGAGATATCAATTATTAGGTATTAGTTTGTATCTATCATTACCCTTTCTACAATAATCTGTAAGTTAATCTTCCAACCAGTATGATTAGTGAATACTGCAATTTCGACTATAGTTTTGGCTTACTACAGCAGTATGGAGCCTAAGAAGTCATTTAACTGGATTAGTATTTAAGATAGTTGATCTAACAATCTGAAAAGTTTATTGTCTTCTAGCAGCTTAACAGACAATCGATGGGACTGCCTCGGTATGATTTACTTTCAATAAAAATGGATTTACCACATGTCAGGAAGAAACATAACTTTAGCTTTAATCACTATTATTTTTCTTGTCATTCTCTATTTTAACCATGACGACAATGTATTTGAACCTAAAGAACTTTCTTCAAAATATATTAATATAGTGACTAAAGAAAATGATAAATCATTACCAACAATAGCACTCTTTGAAAATGAACAAATACCGAGAACTGAAGTTAATAAGATTGAGGACTTCGGTATTCTTGGATGCTTACCAGAATTTTCCTTTGATGAAGAAGCCCGTAAGGGAAGTATTGATCAATACTTTCAATCACTTTCTGAGGCAGAGCCATTATATTATGCTTTGTATGCAAATCCACCAGAAGACGAAAGTAAATTAGATTTACTATTTGATTACTATAATCACTTGCCAAATAATCCAATCGTTTCTATAGATTTAATTTCATCATGTGTAAGCTCTCTAGATAATAGGTGCACGAATGACTTTGTTAAAGGTGCTATAGCTTCTGATAGTAAAAATGGGGCTGCCTGGGTAAGCGCCATATCATTTTATGCAGCTACAGGAAATACTTTAGGGATTTTGGATTCCATAGATGCGTTGACGAAAACATCTATATTCAATGAAAGGTTCGGTGAAAAATCCTTATTATACGCACAAGCATTAGAGGGCTCCCCTTCGAATCATTTTAACGTAAATGCTCTGGCTGGAATAGGAATGGCAGCGACTAGTTTTCCAGCATACTCACCTATAACTCAATGGTGTGAACAAGGCTTAGATGAACCTGAAAAAGTGAATGCTTGCTTAATTCTTGGTGAGCAGTTGGAAACGAGAAGTAAAACACTCATTAGCCAAGCTATTGGTATGGCACTACAAGACATGGTATTTAAATCACAAGGTAATACTGAAGCAGTTCGATTAATCGAAAAGAAGAGAAAAGAACTAACCCTCAGTTCAGACAATGATCTCTATAAAAAAGCATTCATCATGCTAATATTAGATGAGCGATTACTTCGTAGTTGGATGAATAACCTAGACATTTATGGTGAAATAGAATCTCAACGGTTATTAGAAGATGAGGCCGAAACTCTATATAAGACGAATGAAAATTATCTTTGTACATTAGTATATGGCTTACTGGATAGTGTTATATGACTCATTATTACTAAATGGCATGTTATAACTTGAAAATAACGACCAAATTTAATCAGGGATATGGAAATAAACGTCAATTAATTTCACGCCTATTCAGTCGGATTAGCTATCAGTTTACTTTATCTTCTGTCTCAATATTTTCGTCGTCAATATTATCAAATCCATTGACGATAAAGAGCGTTACTTCGCTAATAAACTTACTGGCATAATCCCTTTTGCTTTTTGTAGTCCAAGCATAATAGCCAAGCTAGCTTGATAACCGGGGCTATAATGATTACCGTCCCCGGTTTTATAAATTCTATCATCAAAGGTTACAAACGTTTTATCGGCTAGCTCAGCATAAGGCGATAATAAATAAGGTGAACCCTTGGCAATTAACACACTAGGAACTTTGCTTTGCTTTGCTTGATGTAACTGCTCACTTAATAATTGCTCATAACTCACTTTAGTTTGTGCATTATTGCTCTGATCAACATGATTTGTAGGCGTTAATAAGTCTTCTACACCTCCAAGGTCAACCACACTGGCGATTTTAGTATCCACTGTGGCTATAACGAGCTGAGCTTTAGCGAGCTTTTCGCCGCTTGCTAGTTGCTGCTGAGCATTGCCATCGGCAACCACAGTAGCGCTTACTTGAGGGATTATGTCCCCAAAATGCTGCCATTGACTAATAATGGCTTGTTTTAGTGCTCCAAATTCTTGCCAGTTCAAAACAAATAAATGTATGCGAGCAACACTTTCTAACTTAAAAGTAGCCGTTTGCTTGAGGTTAGTTAGCAAAACCACCGCATTATTAGCTAATGTTTGCTCTAACTTTAGATGACTACGTTGAGCAATAAGTTGTTCGGCATTGTTAATCCGCTCTGTCAGTGGCGTTGTTGGTAATTGGCAATATTGAGCTTTATAACTATTTATTCTTGCTAGAGACTGTTCAAATTCATTCGCATGATACTTTGTTTGGGCCATTTTTTCCTGCAGAGATGCAGCAACGGCTTTAACAAAAAGATAAAATTCATTGATATCGTCAATTTGGCGCACTTTGAATGGCATTACCGCTAAATCAGCTCCTGCGACAAAGGTTTCTACGACCGCATTAACTTCATCAAAATAATGCGCTATGCCGGCCATATCAAGTGCATCGGTAGCGATAATGCCCTTAAAACCCATTCTATCTCGTAGTAAATCCGTTAAGATTTTACGCGACATAGTTGCAGGTCTAATGATTTTTTCGCCCGCCATATTTTCAATAGTAGAGCTATCAAGCGCTGGATATTGAATATGAGCGGTCATGATCATGGCAGGATCGCTATGCTCAATTGCCCATTGAAACGGCGCCAGATCTTGCTTTTCAATAACGACTAAATCATGCGCGACCAATGGCAAACCTAAATGGCTATCAACATGGGTATCGCCATGGCCAGGAAAATGCTTTAACGTCGCCATAACGGATTGTTGCTGCAGGGCATTAACCGAGGCTACGCCCAATTCAGCAACTTGTTGTGGTGACTCGCCAAAGGATCGTGTGTTAATGACAGGGTTGTTAGCATTGGTATTGACATCAACCACGGGGGCATAGTTATTATTGATGCCCAAAGCATTTAATTCTTGACCAATAATGGTACTGATATCAGTAGCAAACTTTACGCCATGTTCAGAGTAAGTGGCTCCAATCGCCATGTTGCCAGCAAATGATGTCGCATGCGGTAAACGCACTACCCTGCCACCCTCTTGATCTATTGAGATAATTAGCGGCTGCTTTGACTTAGCGTTTAATGCTGCTTGTTGTAAATCATGGGTTAATTGAATGACTTGCTTGCTTGACACTAAATTTTCAGCAAATAAAACGATACTGCCAATACCTGAATGGCTGATCATATTTGCCAGTGCCGTTGGTAGTTTAGTTACCGGTTCTAAACAATGTTCTTCTGTATTATGTGCACAAAAATAACGAATATCTAAAGCCATTTTTGCTGCAATTTGTCTTTCAAAAGCAGAGAGTTGTATCGAAGGTGTCTTTTGTTCAGTCATAACAGGGGTCACAGTTGCATAGCTTATATTAATATTGAAAAGCCCAGCAATCAGTAAATACAAGCTAAGCAAAAGTTGGTTAATGCCTTTTAAAGGCGTAATTATCATTTCACTAAAGCCAACACATTTTTAACCAAGTTATTTATGCCTGTGGCAGCTTCTGTTAATGACGTTGCCAGCATGTAAGCTGGTGTAGACACGACTTTATGTGCGTGATCAATGACCACTCCTTCTACATCACAATTGTTATGAACTAGGCCTTTAGCACTAATTAATGACGCTGTGTCTATATCAGTACCAATTGTCCCTTGAATACCTTTTGGATAAATTAATGGCAACATAGCCGGTGCAATACACATATAACCTGTAGGTTTATCAACTTTAGCAAATGATTGGCAAGCCACTAATACTTGCTCATTTATTTGGTAGTTTTCGCCATCAAGGGCAAAACTACACAAGTTTTTTGCAGCACCAAAACCACCTGGCACAATCAAAGCATCGAAGTCTTGTTCGCGCAATTCGGTTAAATCTTCACAATCACCGCGGGCAATACGTGCCGACTCAACCAATACATTGCGGCTTTCATGTTCACTTACTTCACCAGTTATATGATTGATAACATGATGCTGATTAATATTAGGAGCAAAACAACGATAGCTTGCGTTATTTTGCTCTATGGCCAATAAGGTTAATACGGTTTCATGAATTTCACTGCCATCATAAACACCACAGCCACTTAAAATTACCGCCACTTTTTTCATGTTGATTTCCCTTCTTTTTCACGATTTTCTTTATCGACAATATAGATGATTATTTGACATAGTAGCACCACCAGCACAGAAGAAAACATCAAGCCTGCAAAAGGCAGCGCACTGCCATCGTAAAAATAAGCTAAAATTGGTCCGGCCAACGCACCAATACCAAAACGCAACGTGCCAATTACTGCCGTAGCAGTACCAGACTGCTCTGGAAATTTAGTTAATACCAAAGCATCTGAATTTACCGCGACCATAGAAATACTTCCCATCAGTGGCAAGATGCAAATTACCGTAAATACCAGCGGCAGCTCAAATAAATTGACCACAAAGAGTGCTGCAGAAGCCAATACTGCCAAAACTAAACCATACCAGAGCATTTTTCTTGAGCCTTTATGCGCAACTAAGCGAGTATTGGTAAAATGTGCCGTCATTAAAGCAAATACCGTAATACCAAAAAGTAGACTAAAGCTAAATTCGGATACGTTAAACACGGTTAAATACACAAAGGGAATAGCGGTAATATAGGAGAAAAAAGCCAGTGAAATCATCATAGAGCTAGCGATATCTAATCTTGCTTCTCTATTTGAAAAGACAATTTTATATCGAGTTAAAAAGCTGATTTCTTTAGTTCCTGCGATCTTTTTCCTTTCAACTTCTGGCAAGTATTTGGCAACTAATAACAATACAACAACACTATAAAATGACAGTACATAAAAAATAAGCTGCCAACTATGCGCAACCAATAATACACTGCCAATACTGGGCGCTATCATAGGAGCTAGCATCATAATCATAGACACATACGATAACCCTTTTGCCGTATCTTTTTGGTAATATTCTCTAATCGTTCCTGGCACCACTACTGTAGCCGCACTACTAATAAAGGCTTGTACAAATCTAAGTGATAAAAACTGTTCTATATTAGCAACCAAAGGTAGAAGCAAGCTTGCCAACAAAAATCCACTGACACCTAAAAGTACCATTTTTCGCCGTGAATATTTATCAGCCATAGGACCAAATAAAATCAACCCCAGTGCATAACCAAATAAATACACACTTAGACTATTTTGTATCATAGGCATATCAGTGGCTAAATGCTCAGCCAGTATTGGCATAGCAGGTAAGTACATATCGATTGCTAAAGGAGACAATGCCATGATTGACGCTAACAACGGCAGCAGTAATTTAAGCGATAAGTTAGTCGAGCTTGTAGATTTCATCATATCTAAACTATTTCATTTAGTAGTTGTTTTTGGGTATGCTCAAACACTAGCTTACCTAGTGTTTTGACAGCTTGCTCTACTTGATCATTCCACTGAACACCATAGCTAATGCGCATATAGTTACCATACTTCCCCGCAGGAGAAAAAATGATGCCCGGAGCAAAACTTACCCCTTGTGCAAGTGCTTCTTGAAAAAAAGCACTAGTATCTACATGAGATTGACACCTGACCCATAAAACACTGCCTCCTTGAGGCTTTGAAATACATACTTCGCTTGGAAAATGTTCGGCGATCAGGGCGCGCATCCGCTCACAATTATAAACTAACTTCTTTCGTAGCACGCTTAAGTGACGATCATAATCACCACTTTGAATGTATTCGTTTAACGTCCATTGCTGCAACATTGGGGTGGAGCAAGATTGTGCTCGCTTAATACGCTTAGCTTGTTCTTCATATTTTCCAGTCAGTAACCAACCCGTTCTATAACCCGGGGCTGCGGTTTTTGAAAATGACGAACAGGTCATCACTAAGCCTTTTTCTGAGTACAATTGTGCTGGCTTAGGCTTTTTCTCACTAAAATACAATTCGCTATACACATCATCTTCAATTAACGGTATGTCATACTGTTCAAGTAAACTAACAATGGCTTGTCTTTGTTTATCTGTTTTCATCGAACCCAGTGGATTATTAATAGCAGTAGAGAACAAACACGCCTTGATAGGATGTTGCGCTATCGCCTTAGTTAATTCATCTAAGCAAACACCGTCTTCGGTGCAGGTATAAACTTCTAATGCCTTCATACCTAAGGTTTCAATTAACTCAATCATGCCAAAAAAACAGGGCGATTCGATGGCAATAACATCTCCTTGCTTTGCGACACACTGCAATGCTATCGATAGTGCCTCTTGTGCCCCATTGGTGATCAAAATATCATCTGGATTAACCGACACCCCCTGTTCTTGATAACGAAACGCTAACTGCATGCGTAATTTAGGGTCCCCCATCGGTGGTCCGTAACTCACGGCTTTTTCAGCCACTCGAGAAATAACTGAACGCATTAATCTAGCTAAGGTTTTATCTGGTGGATTTGCTTGAATTGGATTGGAAATGCCTAAGGCTACTGTATTGGGTAAATGCACCGCTTCGTGAACTTGCTCAATCATACTGCGACATTGTATTGTTGTTGGCGCACAATGTGACCATTTTGCCGGCCTTGGCTTTAAGGTACGCGCTTGTAAAGCAGTTAAATAATAGCCTGATTGAGGTCTAGCGCAGACTCGCCCTTGCCTTTCTAACTCGATATACGCTTGCTTTACTGTTGGTACACTGATTTCAAATTGACCACTTAATTTGCGTAGGCTAGGTAGTTTATCTCCAGGTAGCAGAGCACCTATTTTTTGCTGGTGTTCGATAAAATCGATCACTTGCTGATACAAAAAGGCTGCTGAATTTTTATCGAGTAGACGCATAAGAACCACTTTTAACACTATTATGGGTAATGAGTTTAACAACATAAACTGTATAGGTTGCATTTTCATTATTCTGTATATGTTATTAAAACAAATTAACTCTACACTGTCACTAGCTAAGTTAAGCCGTGTTATAAATATCAAAGAGGGGGAGTAAAATGAGTAATAGTTTTTTATATTTTGTCACTGTAATTATCTGGGGATCTACTTGGATTGCTATAAACTATCAATTGGGCGATGTTGCTCCTGAAGCGTCGGTATCATATCGCTTTGCCCTTGCCGCCTTAATTTTATTTACTTTTGCTAAGATAAAAAATCTACCGCTATCATTTTCTCTAAAGCAACATGGTTTATTTGCTGCGTTTGGTATTTGTCTATTCGGTTTGAACTACTTGTTACTGTACACCGCTCAGCAACACATCAACTCAGCATTAGCCTGTATTGCTTTCTCTACCCTGATGTTGATGAATATTGTTAATACCAAGATTTTTTATAATACCAAAGTCACCAAACAGGTATATTTTGGTGGGGCGTTTGGTTTATTTGGCATAGTGACACTTTTTTGGCCGCAATTAACCGACATAGAATTGGGCGCAGCAACATTCCTAGGTTTAGGGCTTTGTTTAATAGGTACCTTTTCAGCATCTATGGGCAATATGTTATCCATTAAAAATCAAAAAAATAATGTCCCTATTGTGCAAGCCAATGCATGGGGCATGTTATATGGCGCAATATTTACCGCGCTTGTTGTCATAGTTCAAGGGAAGTCGTTCAGCTTTTCATTTGATGTAGCTTACTTAAGCTCACTGGTTTACTTATCACTTTTTGGCTCCGTGATCGCCTTTGGCTGCTATTTAAGTTTAATGACACGCATCGGTGCTCACAAAACATCCTACGCCAATATTATATTCCCTGCTATTGCCGTACTCATTTCTACAGTAGTTGAAGGCTTTGTTTGGACTGGCTATACCGTTACAGGCTTAAGTTTTGTGTTTTTGGGCAATATTGTGGTACTTACAAAACCAGCTACCTTACAAAAGTTTCTAAATGCTAAACAAGCAATAAAAGTTTGATACTGACGGCATTCTTACTTTAAGTATTTGCCAATGGTGCACGACATAGCTTTTCCTTCGAGCTATGTCGTTTTTTTGTTTAAAGACTAACGCCTTAACTCTTCCATATCATTTATAAGCTCCTGTAGCTTAGTAAACATCCTGCCATACAGTGAATTAAAATCTAGCCTATATAGTGGCCCTGAAAAGTAAAACAACAGCCCAGCAATTACGGAAATTACTATTAACAAATAAAGAGGAATAGAAAATAATAATGGCGTATTTGGAAAATTATAAATTAAGCCCGAGATGAACTTTTCACCAACCTCTATAAACCTTAATTGTAATACTATTGTTCAATAAAGTGCCGGATAAAAATCACTTATCATAAAGGATGGTGTTTCCTAACATACCAATTGCTCCATTGCTTTTTATGAGTTGGTGAAGCAAGAATCAACTTCATTACACCTAAAAAACTTATTTTTACAATTTTCAATTTAACCAAGAAAGAGACACTCTTTATTTATTTATTTATTTATTTATTTATTTATTTATTTATTTATTTAGATTAAAGCCCAAAAGATGTGATTAGTTAATAAACTACTAATAAAGTTAAGTTAGTGCTTTAGAAAGCAAATATAAGTTTGTTATAATTATCCTGAAAGAAAAAATAAATGTTTACTAAAAAACTTTCAATAAATAAACCGCTATTAACAAGAACGCACCCTCATTAATAGCTATAATTACTTATATTTTAAGATAATACTTTAACCATAACTTGTTAACAAAAACTAGGTAACACAATGCAAAGACTCGCACCTGCACTACGTCAAGACAATGTTCCTTTAGATCTTATTGCGCTGATAAAAACTATTTTAGCGGCAACTAAAGAAATTTCATTCCGCGTCAGCCAAGCTCATTTAGGTGGTTTGATGGGGTCAACATTAGATGAAAACATTCAAGGCGAAATACAAAAAAAACTGGATGTTGTTGCTAACGAACTATTTAAAGATATTCTCCTAGAGTCTGGTTTTGTCAAAGCAATTTCATCAGAAGAAGAAGATTCTTCTGTCGCGGGTGAGCAAACGGGTAAATATATTGTGTCGTTTGACCCACTTGATGGCAGCTCAAATATTGATATTAACTCTCTTATCGGTACTATTTTCTCGATTCATGAAGCGCCTGAGCACATGGAAGCAAGCAACCCTGATATGTTTAAACAATCAGGTAACAGACAAGTGTGTGCTGGTTATGTATTGTACGGGCCATCAACTATGTTGGTGATGACTACAGGTAGTGGCACGCATTTCTATGTACTTGATAGAACTCATGGGGGTTACTTATTGGTTAAGCGCAATGTACAAGTACCAGAAGATACCCAAGAATTTGCTATCAATATGTCGAATCAGCGGTTCTGGCAAGAGCCAATGCAAAATTATATTAATGATTTACTTGCTGGTGATACTGGCCCACGTGCAAAGAACTTCAATATGCGTTGGATTGCTGCCATGGTTGGTGATATTCACCGTGTATTATGTCGAGGGGGGATTTTTACTTATCCTGCTGATAGCAGAAATGCAGAACAACCTTATAAATTACGGCTAATGTATGAAGCCAATCCTATGTCATTTTTAATTGAACAAGCGGGCGGATTAGCCATGACTAGCCAAGGTCGAATTATGGATATTGAACCATCCAGTATTCACCAACGTGTTGAGGTGATTATGGGCTCTAAAAACGAAGTAGAGGCCTGCTTAGGTTATTATAAATAAGCTTTCTCATAATACTTAAAAAAACAAAGCCTTGGATAGCAACTATTCAAGGCTTTCTTTTATTAGAAATACCTCATTGGCAAGTTAACATGACATCAGACCAACTTATAGCGTCATGATAGGCATCCAAACAGAGCTCTTCCTTCAAGTCGATTGAATCAGAAATCACTTTAGCTAGCATCCAATTGCCCTTTTCAATCGCAAATGACAATTCCAAATATTTGGCTAAATAATTATCTTTTTGTACCAAGGCTTTTTTGATTTCTCGATGCAGAGGCAATATCTCCATTACTGCTGTTATATTTTGATCTAATACGCCATCTATATGAGATAGCATACCCGTTAAAAAAGCTTTCGGTGGGTTTTCACTATCCTTCTTCATTGCCGATATTTGTTCACAAAATTTAGCTCTGACTAACGAAACTCTAATAATTTCATCTGGTTTACTTTCATTTAGATCAGCAAGTACCAATAGTGCGATAAATTTTTTCAATTCAATATCACCAATATAAATCAGCGCATGCTTTAACGAGCTAATCTCCTTACTTGGTCCATAACCGGGGCTATTAATAAAGCGTAACAGCTTATAAGTTAATCCTACGTCTATACTAAAAATATGACTTATTGCTTCAAAATCAAACTGTTCACTGCTTGCATGCTCCATAAGATCCAAAATGTGCTTTTTCGAGGAAAGAATATTCCTTTTTTTCATCATTTCAGGCTTGGCAAAAAAATAGCCCTGAAACATGGTAAAGCCAAGTACTTTCAGTTGTTCAAATTGCTGTAAAGTTTCAACCTTCTCCGCTAAAAAAGTAATTTTATGATCTTTCAAACGTGCTAAAAATCGACTAATTTTAAGTACGTTGACGTCAAGAACGTCTACTTTAATAATATCGATAAAAGGTAAAAAAACATCCCATTTTTCATCAAAGTCATGGTCACCAAGTGCCAGTGTATACCCCTTTTGCTTTAACGATTTACAAGCTTGTAATAGTTCATCACTAAAAGGGACATCTTCAAGAATTTCTACTACGATCTTTTTAGGATCAAGGAAGGACGGAAAATGATGAATAAGTGCATCAGCATGAAAGTTAATATAGGCAGGCATTGCGCCCGTTACATCTTCAATACCGAGTGTTAATTGATTATCAACAATAATTTGGGAGGTGGCTTTATCTGGGCATATACCTGGGAAACTATTGTGCTCACCATCACGAAACAATAACTCGAAAGCTACCGTTTCTTGCCCTAGATTTAATATTGGTTGTCTAGCAATATAGGAATACAACCTTTAACCCCTCAAAACATTTAATTTGATCTTGTTTGAGTAAGTATAGTGCAATGGTTTTCTTTAGATATAAGAAGTTAACTTTTATTTACTACAATTAAATGACCTGCCTTTATACAACATAATAATATTTACTATCAGTTAAGTGTCTTTAACTAGACTTATTGCTATATACAAAAGCTATAAATAGTTTGGTAGAATAAGGCCAAATTAGAGGAGAGCACTTTTTTATGCCAAATTATGTTGTGGGTCACAAAATTCCAGATTCAGACTCAATCTGTTCAGCCATTGCTTTATCATACTTAAAAACCACCTTAGGCGAAGAAACCGTGCCAGCAAGGTTAGGTGAGCTTAGCCCTGAAACTTTATTCATTTTGGATAAGTTTGGCTTTGAACAACCAGAATTTAAAACAAGTTATGCGGGTGAAAATCTCTACATTGTTGATCATTCAGAACGTACACAAGGTCCCGATGATATTGATGACGCAACTATCTTAGGTATAATCGATCATCATAAGTTGGGTGACATCACGACCTCTACTCCCCTTGAAATTTGGGTCCGTCCAGTAGGTTGTACTAATACCATCATTAAAATGATGTATGATTTTCATAATGTTGAAATTCCAAAAAATATTGCCGGTGCCATGATGTGTGCTATTTTGAGTGACACAGTAATATTTAAATCACCAACTTGTACAACTGCTGACATTAAATGTGTTGAAGCATTAGCAGAAATTGCCGGGATTGAAAATCCTTCCGAGCTAGGCATGGAAATGTTTAAAGTGAAATCGGCCGTTGAAGGTACACCAGTACGCGATTTAGTATTACGTGATTTTAAAGATTTCAATATGAATGGCAACTTGGTGGGTATTGGTCAATTAGAAGTTATTGATCTTGCTATTTTCGACGATATGAAGGCTGATTTAGCGGCCGATATCGCTAAATTGAAAGTTGAAGGAAACCGTCATAGTGTCTTGTTATTATTAACAGATATCATGAAAGAAGGCTCGGAGCTACTTGTTGTAAGTGATAACGAAAACCTAACTACCGCGGCATTTTCAAAAGAAACAACCGACGGAAAAGTCTGGCTTGACGGCGTACTGAGCCGTAAGAAACAAGTTGTACCACCATTACAAGCTGCTTTTAAAAACTAACTTTTAAGTGGTTCAAAGCCAGCTAAACCCATAACGCATTAAATATGGTTATGGGCTTTTTTATTAGCACTAAAAATTACTTAGTAAACTTATCTAGCTTGCTAAGTAAAACCTAAATTGTGGTGCTAAGTTGTCCAGAAAGCTTCAGAGATCGTCAACTGGAAAATGTTATCTTTATTATTCTTTAGATAAAAGAAAACCCAGCAATTGCTGGGTTTTGAAATTCAAAAGTATTCTCTAGTATTAAATTTTCTTCTCAACGCTAATTAATTTTTAGACCAAAAGAAAGCACGGAATTTGCGAACTCAAATGAGTGCTTTCAACGAAGTCTAAAGGCTTATGTGCAAAGAGAACAAAGTTAATTAAACTCTTTCGAATACAGTTGCAATACCTTGGCCTAGACCGATACACATAGTAGCTAAACCTAAACTAACATCTTGCCCTTCCATTAAGTTTATTAGCGTACCTGAAATACGAGTACCTGAACAACCTAGAGGATGACCTAAAGCAATTGCACCGCCATTTAAGTTAATTTTATCATCTAATTTATCTTCAACCTTGAGTGCTCGAACACAAGAAAGTGCCTGTGCACCGAAGGCTTCGTTAAATTCAAATAATTCAACATCCTCAATAGACAAGCCTGCACGTTTTAATGCTTTTTGAGTTGCTGGTACTGGACCATAACCCATAGTAGCAGGATCGCAACCAGCAATGCCCATACCACGAATTTTAACTCTTGGCGTTAAGCCCAGCTCTCTTGCTTTATCAGCTGACATCACTAACATTGCTGAGGCGCCATCTGACAACGCTGATGATGTGCCGGCAGTAACGGTACCATTAACTGGGTCAAATACAGGGCGTAACGTAGCTAAACTTTCCGCGGTTGTATCAGGACGAATAACTTCATCATGCTCAACTAAGGTTAAAGCACCATTAGCATCATGACCTAGGGTAGGGACAATTTCATTGTCCCAGCGTCCTTCCAGTGTGGCTTGATGAGCACGTTGATGCGAGCGAGCACCAAAGGCATCTTGCATTTCACGGGTAATACCGTGTTGCTTACCTAAAAGCTCTGCCGTTAAGCCCATATTCCCCGATGCACGAGCAATATGTTTACTTAGTGCTGGATCAAAATCTATGTCATACATCATAGGCACATGACCCATATGTTCAACACCACCAACAAGAAAAACATCACCTTGGTCAGCAATAATACTTGTTGCAGCATCATGTAAAGCCTGCATTGATGAACCACACAAGCGATTCACGGTCAGACCACCGATAGATTTTGGTAATCCCGCAAGCAATGATGCATTACGGGCAATATTAAAACCTTGTTCTTTAGTTTGTTTTACACAACCCCAAATAACGTCTTCAATTTCATTGGGATCGAGTTTTGGGTTACGCTTTAAAATTTGTTCCATGAGATGTGCTGACAATGTTTCAGCACGAACATTTCTAAAAACACCTGCTTTTGAACGCCCCATAGGAGTTCTAATACAATCAATAATAACGACTTCTTTCATAATAATTCTCCTCAGGCCTGTTTAACGTCAGTGGTAAAGTATGATTTTCCTGATTTAGCCATTTCTCTTAGGCCATCAGTTACTTGGTAGATTTCGCCTAAATGGGCATATGAATCTGCCATTGCGATAAAGTTATCTAAACCTAGTGTCTCTAAATAACGTATAGCACCGCCTCTAAATGGAGGGAAGCCAATACCGTAAATTAAGCCCATATCTGCTTCAGCAGCTGTATCTACAACGCCTTCTTCTAAACAGCGTACTACTTCATTCACCATTGGGATCATCAAACGCGCGATAATTTCTTCACTGGAGAAGTCTTTCTTATCCGCACAATGTGGGCTAAATAAGTCATAAGCAGTTTGAGCTGCGAGCTTTTTAGGACGACCACGTTTGTCTTTAATATGGTCATAGAAACCTTTGCCATTTTTCTGACCAAAGCGCCCATTACTATATAAAGTACTAACCGGATCATTAGCTAATTTTAACATTCGCGTTGGGAAACCCGCTGACATCACACCTGTACAATGGTCTGCTGTATCAACACCTACCACATCAAGCAAATATGCCGGGCCCATTGGCCAGCCAAATTGTTTTTCCATTACCTTATCGAGCGCGGCAAAGTCTGCACCTTCAAGCACTAAATGGCTAAAACCAGCAAAGTAAGGGAATAACACACGATTGACGAAAAACCCTGGACAGTCATTCACAACAACAGGAGACTTACCCATTTTAGCCGCATAAGCAACAACCGCAGCCACGGTTTCATCTGAGGTGTCTTTACCACGAATAACTTCTACTAATGGCATTTTATGGACTGGGTTGAAAAAGTGCATGCCACAAAAGTTTTCAGGGCGTTTAACACTTTGTGCTAATAAATCGATTGAAATTGTAGAAGTGTTTGACGTCAATATTGCGTCTTCGCTAATTACCTCTTCAACTTCAGCTAAAACCATACCTTTAACTTTAGGGTTCTCAACAACGGCTTCAACAACAACATCAACATCTTTAACACTGTCGTAGCTTAAACTAGGTGTAATGTTATTTAAAACTCCGGCCATTTTCTTCGCATTCATGCGGCCACGTTCAACTTGTTTAGTTAAAATACCCGCTGCTGTTGTTAGGCCTAAATCAAGCGCTTGATCGTTAATGTCTTTCATTACGATAGGCGTGCCTTTATAGGCAGACTGATAAGCAATACCACCACCCATAATACCAGCACCTAATACTGCCGCTTTTTTCACTACTTTTGTCGCTTGCTTCGCCGCTTTTTTGGCCTTGCCTTTGATCACTTGATCAGACATAAACAAACCAATTTGTGCTATCGCAGCATCAGTTTTAGCAAGTTTTGCAAAACCTGCATTCTCTAATGCCATTGCGCCAGCTCTATCTAGTGTAGAAGCCGCTTCTATAGTACTTACCATAACCATTGGGGCTGGGTAATGTTTACCTGCCTTAGCGGCGATCATGCCTTTACAAGTATTGAAAGTCATGACAGATTCAATTTTGCTTAAACTCAATGGTGATAATTTAGCTTGACGTTTTGCTTGCCAATCAAGCTTGCCATCAATAGCTAGTTTTAACATGCCTAGAGCAGAGTCACGTAGTTTTTCCGGCGCTACAACAGCATCAAGCAAACCTGTTGCTAATGCTTGTTGTGGTTTATATGCTTTACCTGTACTCATCCATTCCACAGCATTATCAGCACCAATAACACGAGGTAAACGAACTGTGCCACCAAAACCAGGCATTAAACCTAATTTCACTTCTGGTAGACCAATACTGGCATTTGTATCTGCAATACGATAGTCACATACGAGTGTCATTTCACAGCCGCCACCGAGTGCAATACCGTTTATAGCAGCAATGGTGGGCAATTGAATATCTTCAAATGAATCGAAAATGTCAGTAGCATTTTTAACCCAAGGAACTAATGCGTCCTCAGGCTGTTTAAATGTTTCTAAGAATTCAGTGATGTCAGCACCAACAATAAATGTTGATTTACCCGAGGTTACTAAAACCCCTTTAGCTTCACTGCAATTGTTTATAGTTTCTACAACGGCTTTGTATTCTACAAAGGTTGCCTGATCGAATTTATTTACTGACCCTTGGGCATCAAACTTAAGTTCGACAATACCGTCGTCAAGTAGTTGGGCGCTAAGGCTTTTGCCTTGATATATCATACTTTGTCTCCTTCACCTAAAAGTGGTGTTGATGTATTGATGATTTCTTTATGTGTATGCCAAATTGATAATTTCATTCATTTGACAGCTTGAATATTCTAGTGCTAATTGACAATGCCTATTAATAATAGACGACTGAGTGTGCCTTGAAAGGAAGTCAATTGCAATATTTTTTAAACAGGTGTTTTAATCAATTGTTTGATATGCGTATAGTATCACTTAGGTATGTGTTTTTAGTATATTAAAAATAGTTTTCACTAGGGGCTGTTGATCTTTCAGGGTTAAATTTTGTTCGAGATAAACAGCCCCTAATGTATAAAGTAAGCGGTAAACAGCGTAAAATACTGGCAAACAACCGTGAATAGAGCAGCGAGTTAGGTGAAAAAATTTATCCAAGGGTTCAATAAACCCGAGCATTTATTACTGGCAATGGCTTTTACCATGCCTTTAGTTTTTTCAGTTTGGATGGTACTACTTAATAACTTTGTTATTGAAAAAGCCAATTTCACCGGAGTGGAAATTGGTATATTACAAAGCCTTAGAGAAATACCGGGGTTTTTAGCGTTCACGGTAATCTATGCGTTACTTTTTATTAAAGAGCAGCGACTTGCTTTACTCGCACTTGCGGTAACCAGTATAGGCGTCTTTCTTACCGGATTTTTTCCAAGTGTTGTTGGCCTATATTTAACCACGGTATTAATGTCGGTTGGGTTTCACTATTATGAAACATTAAGTCAGTCTCTTACATTGCAATGGATTGACAAAGACAAAACAGCGCATTTTATGGGCAGACTATTATCAATAAAAGCTGTAGCCTCGTTACTAGCGTTTTCCAGTATATGGGTATTGATGGAGCAATTCACTTGGGAATATCAAATAACTTATGCGCTCTTTGGCGGCATTGGCTTAATACTAACCATATTATTAACACTTTCCTTTAAACACTTCGAAGAAAAAACACCACAAACTAAAAAGATTATTTTACGAAAACGTTATTGGTTGTTTTATGCGTTAACTTTTTTCAGTGGTGCTCGCAGACAAATATTTGTAGTCTTTGCAGGTTTTTTAATGGTGGAAAAATTTCACTATAGTGTTGCTGACATTAGTGCACTCTTTTTAATTAATTATGTATTCAACTGGTTATTTGCAGCCAAAATAGGCAAATTGATTGGCAAAATTGGTGAAAGAGCAACATTGCGTTTTGAATACATTGGTCTAATTGTTATTTTTATTAGTTATGGTTTAGTCGACAATGCCAATATTGCTGCGGCGCTTTACGTCATTGACCACTTATTTTTTGCGCTGGCTATTGCTATTAAAACCTATTTCCAAAAAATTGCTAGCCCTGAGGATATTGCTTCTACAGCCGGTGTTAGTTTTTCTATTAACCATATTGCAGCAGTCGTTATTCCTGCCCTATTAGGTATGCTATGGATTATTCAACCTGCGTGGGTATTTTATATAGGTGCTGGGTTCGCTATATGCTCTCTGGCATTAGCAATGCTTATTCCAGATAAGCCAATGGTAGGCGGAGAGACTCGACTAGCTGTAACCGTTAGCTAGTCAGAGAAGATATCATGCGAAGCTAACACCAAAACAACAACTAAAATATAAAATATTTTAGTTGTTGTTGTTAAGAAATTGTAGAAATTCATCTTGTGGCATAGGCTTAGCGTAGTAAAAACCTTGTACTTCATCACAACCCAGCTCAAGTAATCGTTCTTGCTGCTCGATTTCTTCAATACCTTCAGCAATCACTTTTAAATCCATTTTCTTACCTAAATCGATAATGGTTTCAGCAATAACAGATTGACCTTCTTCTGCGATATCAATAATAAATGTACGATCAACTTTAAGGCGATCTAAAGGTAACTTTTGCAAGTAACTCAATGAAGAAAATCCGGTACCAAAATCATCAAGCGCAATACTAATATCATGTTTTTTCAGCTCGACTAACGCATCAATAACGACTTGAGGATCATCCATTAAGATATTTTCGGTTATTTCTAACTCGAGTTTATTCGGTGTTACTTGGTGGTTTTTAATTGCACTTAACACAGCGTTAACAAAGTTTCCTCGTCTAAACTGAGGAATTGAAACATTGACTGAGATAGTAATATTGTCAAATGCTTTTTCTTCGAGCACTTTAATTTGTGAGCACGCTTGATTAACAACCCAGTCGCCAATATCAACAATCAAACCAGAATATTCTGCTAGAGGAATAAAAACGGCTGGCGAAATAAAATTACCGTCTGCTGTGCGCCAGCGTAATAACGCTTCTGCACCAATAACTTTGCCAGTGCTTAATGATAATTGTGGTTGATACCATAGCTCAAGACGATTATCAGCAAAATCATTACGCAACTCTCTGATCATGTTCAAACGCCATTGCGTTTCATCTTCCATTTCTGGGTTATAATACGCAAAGTGTTCCACACGTTCTTTCTTCGCTAGATTCAAGGCAATATTAATTTGGTTTAATACTTTAACGCCGCTACTATTGGCATGCTCTTTATTACAAAAACCAAAGCTGGCATTAATCGGCAGTTTTTGTTCACCTGCTATAAAGGGCTGCTCAAATAAGGCAACTAAGGTATCAGGTGTTACACAACTTTGCGTACCAATAATACCGAAAACATCAGCACCTACTCGGGCCACTTTACAGTGACAGCTTAACGTTTGCAGACGTTGTGCAACGGCGGCCAATAATTGATTACCAATATCTTGTCCTAAGGCATCATTTACATCACTAAAATGATTTAAGTCAATTAATGCCGCAACTTCATTGTCACAATCATCCTTGGCAAAAGTATCCAGTAAACGCACAAATTCTAAACGATTAGGTAAGTTAGTTAACCAATCCTTGTAAGCCGCATTGTTGAGTTTTTGAAATAAGTGAACGTTTTCATAACCGATAGCAATACCCGATAAAAACACCTCAAATAATTGTTTTTGAATATCACTAAGAGGCTCTGTTAAGGTAAGATAAATAACGGCTCGATAACCACCACGAGCAATATAAAGATAGAGTGAATCATCGTTATATTGATGTGCTTTTTGAGTAAAGCAATTTTTAACCTGCTTTGCTACTTGCTCATCTTTTAATGTTTCTAACTTTTGATTAGCTAGAAGCGTAGAAAATCCTTGTTGAGCAATAATATAGAAACTTAAATCATCAGCATTTTCAATTATACCTTGACCACGAGCACAGAATAAACCTTCCACATCCTGATCAATTAATTGTGCTAGTTGTTGTAAAGTGCCTTGGCTGTACTCGGTAATAGTATGTAATTCGAGCAAACTAGATGAGCTAGAAACTATTTTCTCTAACCCTTGACGGCTTTCAGTTACACTAGCTATTTGTTGATATGAGCGAATGGCAGCATAAACGGTTGTAACGAGTTTTCTACGGGTCAATTCAGTTTTTGTTTTGTAATCATTAATGTCATATTCTTTAATAACACTTTCTTCAGGTGCATAACCCGGCTGGCCTGTTCTTAAAACAATGCGGATATCCAATCGACCTAAACTTTCACGAATATGCTTTACAACATTTAGCCCAGCATCATCAGTTTCCATGACAACATCAAGCAGAACCAAAACTATATCTTCATTTTCTTCAATCAATTTACAAGCGTCTTTACCTGAGTATGCGTGCAAATATTCTAGGTGGCGACCTAGTACCACTAAATCTGATAGTGCTAATTGGGTAACAGAGTGAATTTCAGGATCATCATCAACAATAAGAACACGCCAAGTTTCTTCGCCACTACCATCTAAAATTTCATCTTCGTCACTATCATCGATAAATAGAAAATCATCTTGTGAATTTTCTGATGCTTGCATACTACCCTCAAGTAATTAGACTTTTATGCTAATCAAATTTGAATTTTTTATTATTAAGCCAACTTACTACATAACTATAACTTAACTATGCCTTAATGCTACTTTTTTGCCGTATTCTTTTTGCACTTTTTATAATCCCACATCTACATAATAAAAGTGGTTTTGACAATATTCAATAAATCCATACAATTAATTTAGTTGTATTTTATCAATTAATGCTTTAATCATTGGTATTATTACAATAATTCTTAAGTTTAGGGGGGCAAAATGAAAACAGATAAAACGTCAGTTATTGTCATTGACGAACCCAGTGACAGTGAAAGTACTGAGCTAATTGAGGGTAGTGAACCGAAGAAAAAAACGTCAGAATCAGCGAGCCATAAACAATTTTTCAAAATGACTCAACAATTTGGCTTAGAAGCCCCTTTACTCCCTAAAGAAAAACAAATGCCAATAGAAGATCGAAGTGTTAAACGGTATCGATTGGCAAGTTTGCGTAAACAAGAAAATATCGAAGCGGTAATGGAGAAAACCTTTACTTTTTGTGCGAACAAATCTCTTGATAAGAGGCCTGATTTAGATTGGTTTAATCACTATATCAACTTAGCTGAGAATATTAGTAATAATACTATGCAAGATTTATGGGCTAAGATTTTGGCTGGGGAATTGACGCGTCCAGGCTCTTATTCATTAAAAGCGCTCAAAGTATTTCGAGATATGGGTATAGTTGATGCTAAATTACTGGCAAAAGCCTGCTCTCTTTCGGTTAAAGATCAAAGCAAAAAGAACATTCGTATTATTTCAGGTGCCTATCAACAGCCGGGCTTACTCAACTTTTTCAGTAAAGATAGACAGCAGCGCATCAATTTGAGCCATTTTGGGCTAAATTATGGGGATATACTGTCACTTGCCGATAATAACCTGATTTATAAACAAGAAAGTGAATCGAGTATGATGGCAAATGCTGAGGCGCTTAACTTTTATTACAATGGTTTACCCTTGAAGCTAAGCTGCAAAAAACCAAATATTGCCATTCAATTTTATAAATTTACGCCAATAGGTGCAGAGTTAGCGAGTTTGATCAGCGACAAGCCGAATGAGGATTTTTTTAAAGCGTTAAAGCAACAATTAAGGAGTTTTTTTGACGTAGTACAAAGTGAGTAATTTAATTAACATTACTCACTTTTATATTAAATACCATCACCGTCGGTGTGTAAGCCACATTCCCTTTGGCCAGGGCCAAAGCGTGTTTCGCTTTCATCCATACCTAAGGTTAACGGCCTAGTACTATGAACATCTCCCACTGAAACATAGCCTTCATCCCATAACGGATGATAGGGTAAATTATGTTTAGTTAAATACTGATGCACGTCTTTATTGCTCCAATCTATTATTGGATGAACTTTAAAACGACCACGTAAAATACCTACAACAGATAAACCTTGGCGATGTTCAGATTGTTGTCTACGTACACCTGAAAACCAAGTACCTGAATTTAACTCTGACAAGCCTCTTTCTAAAGGCTCTACTTTGTTCTTTCGATTATATTGCTTGAGTGCTTCATCATCTTGATCCCATTGCTCGCCATACTTTGCTAATTGCCAAGCAGCACTTTCAACAGCACTATAGACATGCAAATTTAAATGTAAACGCTCAGTCATTTCTTCTATAAAACGATATGTTTCAGGAAATAAATGTCCGGTATCGGTAACTAGTACAGGAATATTTGGATCAACTTGCGTCATCATATGCAACATAACAGCTGATTGGATACCAAAACTGGAAGAAAGCACAAACTGGCTGGGCAAATTTTCCATGGTCCACTCTATACGCGCAAGCGGTGATTTTTGCTCTAGATCGTCATTCCACTGCTCTAACCAAGGTTTAGGTAGTGAGGCCGGAAAACGATTACTGATTTGTGTACGCTGCGGTGGTGCATTAGCTAACAATGCATTACCGCCCGTGGTAACTAAAGAATTAGTCATCATAAAAATCCTTAACACTGATTTTCACTTCGCTCACAATACCTGCACGAATAACAAAATCACCAAATGCCTCACCTGCGTTGCGCTCTTTTGCCCATTGAGCAGATAAAGTATCAATAATATCTAAGATATCCTGTTCGCCAACATTCTCTTGATATAACTTAGGTACACGTGAACCAGCTAAATCACTACCTAAATACATATTGTATTTACCAGGACCTTTACCCACTAAACCAATTTCAGCCAACATAGCGCGACCACAACCATTAGGACAGCCAGTAACTCGAAGAATAATACTCTCATCCGCTAAACCATTTTTAGCGAGAATCGTTTCAACATCATCAACTAATTTAGGTAAATAGCGTTCTGCTTCTGCCATAGCTAATGGACAAGTAGGAAATGCCACACATGCCATTGAGCTTTTACGTTGATTTGACGTGGTATCGTTCAATAAACCGTGCTCACGTGCTAATTGCTCGATTTGTGCTTTATCAGCTTCAGCTACACCCGCAATAATAATATTTTGGTTAGCCGTTAAACGGAAATCACCTTGATGCACTTGTGCAATTTTTGCCATACCTGTTTTTAGTGGCTTGTCTTGATAATCTAATAAACGACCGTTTTCAACAAACAAGGTCAAATGATGTTTACCATCAATACCTTCAACCCAACCAAAACTATCGCCACGGTGAGTAAATTTGTAAGGACGAGATTCTTCAAACTTAATACCAGCCCTACGTGCTACTTCGTTTTTGAATGTATCAATACCAACACGATCTAAGGTGTATTTAGTTTTGGCATTTTTGCGATTAACTCGGTTACCCCAGTCTCGTTGTGTCGTCACAACAGCTGCCGCTACTGCTAGCGTATGTTCAAGAGAGATATAACCGAAATCATCTGCACAACGTGGATATGTAGCTTTATCCCCATGAGTCATGGCTAAACCACCACCGACAAGTACGTTAAAGCCAATTAACTTGCCATTGTCACTAATAGCAACAAAATTTAAGTCGTTTGCATGTAAATCAATATCATTGTTCGGTGGAATAACCACCGTGGTTTTAAACTTACGAGGTAAGTAAGTACTACCTAAAATGGGCTCTACTTCTTCACCTTCTGTTGTTTCTACTCGTTCTTCATCTAACCAAATTTCAGCGTAAGCACGGGTTTTTGGCAGTAAATGTTCACTTATTTTGATCGCCCACTGGTAGGCTTCTTGGTGTAACTCTGATTCAACAGGATTAGAAGTACATAATACATTACGGTTCACATCACCTGCGGTAGCAATAGAGTCAAGACCAATGCTATTTAGAGTTTGATGCATTAACTTAATATCAGGCTTTAACACGCCATGAAACTGAAATGTTTGTCTGGTTGTTAAGCGAATACTGCCATATGACGTATAATCATCAGCGAACTTATCTATGCCAAGCCATTGCTTAGGTGTAATAACACCGCCAGGTAAACGCGCTCTTAACATAACGTTATGTAATGGCTCTAATTTTTGCTTTTGACGCTCAGCGCGAATATCTCTATCATCTTGCTGATACATACCATGAGTACGAATGAGCTGAAAGTTATCACTAGTAAAGCCACCCGTCATTCTATCTTTTAGATCTTCGGTAATGGTGCCACGTAAGTAATCGCTTTCTGCTTTTAAACGTTCGTTATCGGCTAATTTGCCTTTTACAATAAGTTCGTTCGTCATTAGTAAACATCCTTTTGGTAGCGTTTATTACTACGTAAATCTTTTAAATATTGCTCAGCTTGTTCGCTGGTTAACTTGCCCTGTTCGCTAATGATGTCAATAAGTGTTTGGTGAACATCTTTTGCCATGCGGTTTGCATCACCACAAATATATAGATGAGCACCACGTTCAAGCCAAGCAAAAACGTCTTCAGCTTGCTCTTTTAATCTATCTTGTACGTAAACTTTCTCCGCTTGATCGCGAGAAAAGGCTACATCCATACGCGTTAATAAGCCTGATTTTAAGTAATTTTGCCATTCGACTTGGTATAAGAAGTCTTGTGTAAAGGTTTGATCACCAAAAAACATCCAGTTATCACCAGTCGCTTCACTCACTTCACGCTGCTGCATAAAGGCTCTAAATGGGGCAACACCGGTACCAGGACCAATCATAATCACAGGGGTATCATTGTCACTAGGCAAACGGAAGTTATCGTTATGCTCAACAAAAACTCTTACTTGCTGACCTTCTTCAACACGATTAGCTAAATAGTGCGATGCACCGCCAAAACGCTGTTGACCATTTTTTTCATAGTTAACTAAACCAACCGTTAAATGAACTTCTTCTTCAACTTCGGCTTGTGCAGACGCAATAGAGTACAAACGCGGGGTAATTTTACGAAGTGCATCAGCAAAAGTTTGCGCTGTCACTTCCGCTTTAGCCAAGGTAATAATATCAACAACTTGATGATTACCTGAAAATTCTCTGGCTTCATTTTTATCAGCAGCAATCGCTAATAGTTTTTCATCGCCACTTTGGTTAGCCCAAAATTCAATAAAAGCAGGTGCCGTTTGGGTAATCTCTAACTGACTTGTTAGCGCAGCTGAAATCGTAATATTTTGCTGTTCACCATTAATTTTTAAACTGACTTCTTCTTCACCGGTGAAGCTAAGCGCCGTTAATAATTCCGCAACTAATTTACTATCATTGTCAAAATAAACACCTAAAGCATCACCAGCTTGATAAGTTAATCCTGATTCACCTAAATCAATTTCAATATGGCGAACATCTTTTGCAGAATCACGACCGGTGATTTTTTGGCTTAATAAAAACTCAGCTGCTAGTGGATTTTTTTTACTATATTGACTAGAAGCTGCTACTGGTAAATCAATCACAGGTGCTAAAGTAACATCGGTCTGTGTCAATGCTTCTTTGAGTGTCTCTACAACACTTAGAGTCCAGCTTTCAGTATCACTGTCATAATCAACATCACAGTCTACGCGTGGCAATACTTGTTTAGCACCAAGTGCCTGCAAGCGCTCGTCAAAGTCTTTACCTGTTTGACAGAAAAATTCATAACTACTGTCGCCAAGTGCAAGCACGCTATAGTTAAGGTTAGGCAACTTGGGCGCTTTTTTACCAAGCAAAAATTCATGAAATTCAATGGCATCATCTGGTGGCTCGCCTTCACCGTTAGTACTAGCAACGATTAAGATATGCGTTTCATTTTTCAGTGATTTAGCTTTGAAATCACTGATATTAACCAATTTGGCTGAAATACCTGCCGCTGTTGCACTTTGCTCAACTTGGCTGGCAACGCCCTTAGCATTACCTGTTTGTGAAGCGTACAAAATGGTCAGTGTTTTCGCCGGAGCAACCGCACTGGCAACACTTATTTGCGTTGATTGACCTTGCTCACTTTTTGCCGCAAGGTAGCCGCTTGCCCAAGCAAGTTGCAACGATGAATAGTTAGATGTTGCTTGTTGCAACAACCCTAACTGGCCAGCATCCAATGAACTTGGTACTGTATTTGAATTTTGCTGTAACGCTAGCTGCTCTTGTGGCATAAGAATTTTCACCCATAACAATTTATATTGGTAAGGATATACAATATCTAATAAAACTAAAAAGAATAGATGGGAGTTTATTATTCAAAAATAGAATATACAAATATAAGTCTATATGTCTGCTATAAATATTTTTAATAACTAGGAATATACACAGTGAAATGTAACTCAATTTATTTATCTAAAGAGGTTTTTCTTAATTAGAAATAGGATTTTAATGAATGTATCGCACAGTTTTAAAGCGATTCAATTTTTGGTATTTAACAACTTTTGCTCAAAACCATTAAACTCTTTCTTATCAAAAAATAAATCGTATTTTTGATAAAGTGTTTCTACAGTATTGTCTTCTAAAAGCGCTAACCAACTTTGATTTAGTTTAGCTCTTAATTCTGGTGATACCGCAATAGGGCTAACACCAAAATAAACAGGATTACCTTTTAAAGTAAATTGAATATCAAACAATTCATTTTCTTTATGCGTGCTAGCAAGTATATATTGAGCCGACAATTCATCATCGAACATGCCATCAATTCTGCCTTTGATTAAAAGAGAATAACGATCTACATTATTTTTTATTTGAACAAGTTTACTTTGTAGTTGCACATCATCAATGACATACCTATCAAACTCCTCACCAAATGAATTACCTCGAGTAATTGCAATGACGCCATTAAAATATTGCAGTCGTGATAAATTATAAATGCCATTACTTAGAGACATTCGTGCGATAAAAGCGGCTTTTTCTACATGATGTGGGCCTAGAAAGAGATAAAACTGTGCTCGCTCTGCATTCGAGGTGAAATTAGTAATGAGATGAATTTTACCTTGACGAAGCAGACTTATGGATCTAATCCAAGGGACATTAATTATTTTTAAATCACAATCAGTTTTACTCACTAATGCTCTAACGAGATCAACGCTTAAACCACTCCAGTGACCATCTACATTTTTCATATGATAAGGTGGGAAGTCATTGGATACTGCTAAGGTCAAGCTACAGGCAAAAGCTTTATGTAAAAATAACAAATATAAGATAAGACAAGTTATGGCTACTTTATTGCCTTGAGTTTTTTTTAGCACCTTGGATTCACTTCATTTATCATATACATTGCTTAGTTAACATAGCTATCACCTATTCAAGTCAAAGATAATGTTTATTAAGTACAAGTAGATATTTTGAGACTTGTGTTATTTGATATTAGCCTACGAACATGAAAATTACGATTACGTTACAAACGCCTATAGCATAAATTCATGAGTTTACCTTGTACTTAGTCACTCATCATGGACTTAGTAGCTCTCTAAATAGTCGATTAAAGGCAATTGAAGTAATGATAAAGTTACACCAACGTTGGCCACGTCATGGTTATTCTGGCGCCCTTATCTGCATTATTACTGACGGCCATATGCCCTTGATGACTTCTTGTTATACCTTCACACAATGACAAACCTATACCTGAGCCATGCGTTTTGGTGGTATAAAAAGGCGTTAGGACATTTTCTAAATTAGCAAAACCTGGGCCATTATCGTTAATTTCGATGACCTGTTCATTATTAAGCGAATATACTTTAATAATGACTTTGCACTGGCGCTCTACACAAGCTTCATAGGCGTTTTTTAGCACATTAATTAATACTTGTGCTACTTGGTTGGCATCACCGAAGCATTGAAGACTCCCTTGGAACTCTACTTGGCAGTCATCATGTACCATTGATTGCGCTTCCGCTAAAATCGTTGGGAAATCAAACCATTTAGGTTTGGAGGGTGGCAACTGAGACAACTGACTATATTGTTCAATAAAAGTTAACAGTCGATTGCTTCGTATTTGAATGCGGCTTAAAACCTTCCTTGTTTGAACTTCATCTAGCACTTCACTGCATAATAACGTATCAGCCATAGAGCTCATTGGCGTGAGAGAGTTTCTTAACTCATGGCTCAATACTCTGATCAAGTTGTTTTGTGTTGTGCTTTGATTTTTGTTGAGCAATTGCGAAATATTAATAGCAGTAAACAACCAATTCTCATGACCTTGCTGAGCATAACGTATACTTTGGCTCTGCCAATTCTCATCGAAAAGCGGGTGAGTGAAAATGTGTTGCTCAATAGAAAAGCCTAGGTCTTCAGCGCTACAGCCTAATAACATAGGTTGTTGCAATAACTCATTCATTGCATTGTTACGATAGGTTAATTTTCGCTGATGATTGAACAAACAAACCGGTACCGACCAGTTGTCTAAAATATGACTAAGCAGCGTTTCAACGGTTTGATTTTGCTCATTAGCATCATAATTCTCATGGGCTAATAAGCTTATCTCTTTTTGCAAGGCTAATAACAGATTGTGTTTATGCTGTTTTTTATATCGCAGGTTCCGCTCCCCCTCCCTTAAAACTTGAGTAAAGGTGGTTAACTGCATTATCGAATGACACCAAAATTGATGACCTTTCCACGCCAACCAAACCAAAGGGTAGAAGATGAAGAATAATAAAGTAGCTATGGCTAAGTTACTCCAACCTAAGCTCCAAGTCAGCGCAGCAGTGAGAGATAAGATAATCGCTACCGTAAAAGACAAACCACTCACTAGCCATTTCTCATGACTCATATTTAATGTCAAATTTTTCCAACCTTCGATAAAGTGCGTTGCGAGAAATATCTAATAGCTTTGCGGCTTCAATTACCTGACCAGAAGAAACAGACATTGCCTTTTCAATCAATTGTCTTTCTGCCTGCTCAAGTGGCTGTAATACCATAGCATTTGAGCCAGTATCTGCAATATCAAGTAGTAATTGTTGTGCGGATATTTCCAGACTTGTCGCCAACAATACTGCACGTTCAATGCTATGACTTAATTCTCGAATGTTCCCAGGCCAGTTGTGTTGTTTCAATTTTTCAATGGCGTCTTGATTAAGAACTAAATTACCTTTGTGATATTTTACACAGAATTGGGTAATAAAATTCTCAGCTAGGGGCTGAATATCTTCTAATCGCTCACGTAAAGGAGGTATGGTTATTACTAATGTATTTAAGCGATAAAGCAAATCTTGTCGAAATTCATTATTTGCCACAAGCTGGTTTAAATCGGCATTGGTAGCACTGATCAACCTAACATTCGTGGTTTGTGTTTGACTCGCCCCCAATACTTCATACTGACCAGTTTCCAGAACTCGCAATAATTTGGGTTGTAAAGACAAGGGCAATGAGCCAATTTCATCGAAAAACAAACTGCCTTTATCTGCTAACTGAAATCGTCCAACCCGGTTCTGCTTTGCATCTGTGAAAGCTCCTTTTTGATGACCGAACAGTTCGCTTTCAAAAAGGTTTTCCGGGATTGCTGCCATATTTACCGTGATTAATGGCGAAGACTGTCTATTTGATAATTGGTGAATTCGCTCAGCAAGCAATGATTTTCCTGTGCCATTTTCACCTAAGATAAGCACATTAGCATCTGTGGGTGCTATTTGATTAACCAACTGCTCGATATTTGCCATACTTTTAGATTGGCAAACCCAAGGTTTACTGTCTTCTTGAGCAAGTAATTGCCGATATCCTTGGTGTTCATCTTTCAGGCGAGCAAAGCTCAACTGCTGTTTAATACTATTAAGTAGTTTTATTTTATTCCAGGGTTTTTCTATAAAATCACTGGCGCCTTGTTTTACGCCATTCACTGCAAGCTCTATTGAGCCCCATGCGGTCATCAAAATAACGGGGATATTATAAGGCTTGAGTTGAGAGAGAATATCAAGTCCTTCCTGTCCACTGGTGGTGTCTCGACTAAAATTCATGTCGAGTAAAATAAGGTCAGGTTGATAACGGCCTGCTTGCACAATCACTTCTTTGGCATTGCTCGCTTCAATAATTTTATAACTTTCAGCCATTAATAAAAGTTCTAGTGCTAAACGGATATCATCATCATCGTCCGCAATTAAAATGGTTGCCTTATGTGGGTTCAAACAAACCTCCATGCTATTTTATGAAAAAAGGCGATCGTTGATCGCCTTTACTTGGGTAGGTTAAATTATTTTTTCACGTTAGAGAAGACTTCTTCGCTATTCTTGACGTAATGCTTGCATTGGATCTGCGCTAATAACTCGCCATGCTGGCATGATTACCGACAACATCACAATAGACACTAACGCTAAATCGAGCACAGACATCGCTAACCAATTGAAGCTTGGTAGCAGTTCCAATTGTTGCTCTAGCTGCTGATAAGTGAATACCGAAGCAATAAACCCTAAGCCTAATCCGACTACTAACATCCATAAAGCGTCTTTTAAAATGTAATTAACCAACTTCATTTGTTTCGCCCCTGTTGCCATGCGCACCGCTAATTCATATTTTCTGTGATTAGTGGTCATTTGTGTTAAACCGGCAACACCTATGGCAGCTAAAAATAGCGTCAAGCCTGTCATTAACAATACAATCCATAAACTTACTCTTTGGTTTAGGGTTTGCTGCAGCCATATTTCAGTTAATGGCCTAACCTGTAAATTAGCTAACCGTGGGAATTGACGCTTAAGCTCTGTTTCAAACATGTCTGCTGACATGCTTTTTCCTTCGGGTAACATCACCGTAAATTGCAAATTACTGCCACCATTAATACGATGAGAATAAACGGCCGGCAAACCTAGTGGCTCGGCAATACCCGTTTGGCTAATAGTGTTAGCAACAATACCATTAACAATTGAAGGTGGACCATCAGGCGAATTCCCAAAGTTTATGGTTTTGCCAATAACCTCATCCAAGCTTAAATCTGGAAACATAGTTCTCGCCATGTTTTCATCAATAACAATACGCTCTTCATCATTATCTATTTGTGCTTGAGTTAAGTTTGCGCCAGCTAGCACCTTCATATTAAAAGCACTAAAAAACTTACTGCTGAGACTTCTTATTTGATAAATAACACGTTGACCACTCTCTTCACTTTGAAAAGCCATCACTTGCAATGAAGCAGATAACGGTGCAAAGTCTGGAATAATAACGTTACTGTCAGCTACGTTGTTCTCTATTAGCGTGCTCACATCTGCTAGTAGTGTTTTCACCTCACTATCTTGGTATTGCTCCCAGTCTCTCAACTGAGCAATATATTCATCATCGGCAATATCCATTGTTATATTGAAAGAGTTACCAATGTCGTAGCCCAAATCTTGATATACCGCTTGATAACTTTGCATTGTGATCATCACTGAAGCAGTTAATAACACAGATGCAATAGATAATTGCACCACCATAAGCACACGACTTAGCCATTGATTACTTTGCGCTTGAATACCTTTGCCACTGCTATTCAAGTTATTTGCTAGAGCTTTTTTGTCTATGTCGACTAATGCCAAGGCACTGAAAAGTACACTAAGCATTAATACTATGGCAATGGATGCTGCTATCGTAGTGACATTGATACTTATAGCATCAATCATAGGCATGCTGTCGCCAGCAATTATAGGTAAACTTTTCAATGCCCACCCCGTCATTAATAGCCCGGTAATTGCGGCGAGTATAAAGCTTGGCAAATTTTCACAAAACACCATTGTTCTTACTTTTAATAAACTAGCGCCGACACTTAACTGAATAGCGAATTCTTTGGTACGACTTTGATAATGAGCGATAAATATGTTTAATAAATTCAAGGTAGCCATTAACAACAAACCGATAACTGCTGCAAATAAGGCGATAATTAAGCCTTCCGTCTCACCCAATAAATTACTTCGAAAGCTTCGTGCAATAACTTCTTTATTTGTGTTTGAAAGAAAATCTAAAAACATCTGGCGATTATCGCCTTCCACATTGTCAGTGATATAATTTACTAACCATTCATCGGTTTGAGCTAACGTTGGCAATTGAGCATTGCCGTTATCACTTCTTACAAGTAGAAAGTCTATGTCGTTTCTTATAACTCCCACGTTATCCGGCAGTAATTTAACTTCAGTTAAATTACTAATAAACCACACTTGCTGATTTAATATTTCTTGGTTGCTTTTAATCGCCATAACATCTTCAATGACGCCGGCAATGGTGTAATTTTGATTATTGGCAGTCAATTGTTTCCCAAGTACGGATTTAACGCCACCGAAGGCCGATTGCCATAAAGACTCTGAAATCCAAATATAATCCCCCGGCGAGGCCATAGTAACATCGTCACCAAGTAGTAATTTCGCCCCCAATACCGTTAAGATATTATCTGAAGCGGCATAACTAGTGGTAGGGTAAATAGTGTCATTGATGGTTACATCTTGATCGTCAGGACTGATACCCGCCCACTCACCCATTTCAGCAAAGCGCTCTCTCATAGCGGCTAAACGATTCATGTTCCAATATGAAACACTAAGTGTTTCAGACATTTTAAATCTATACTCAAAAGTTTGCAGTGACTGCTCGTTATTAACCCCTTGTAATGGCTGATATAACAATGTTGACGATATAGCTATGACACTTAAAACTGCCCCTAACGTTAGCCCTAACGTTAAAATTAGCGGGATGCTCAACCTTGGTAAAGCAAATATTCTGGCAACGCCATTTTGTAAAGATTTTTTCATTAAACTCATGCGACCCCCTTCAATTGCTGCTCAGTAACAATTCGACCATCTAGTAATTGAATTTGTCGATTTGCACAACGAGAATAGCGGCTATCATGCGTTACCATCACGATGGTTGAACCTTCTTTGTTAAGCTGTTCAAGCAACGCCATCACTTGATCGCCATTTTTGCTATCTAAGTTACCTGTCGGCTCATCAACTAAAATCAAATCTGGTTTGCCCACCAGTGCTCGGGCGATAGCGATACGCTGTTGCTGCCCTCCTGACAATTGATTTGGGCGATAGTTTTGGCGATGCAGCATATCAACTTGCGTTAATACTTGCTCAACACGTTGTTTAATTTCACTATTACTTGTGCCTCTATGCTCTAAAGGTAGAGCCACATTTTCGAAAACAGTTAGATTATCGATCAAATTAAATGATTGAAAAACATAACCTATATGCTCATTTCGAATCTGTGTACGTTGATCCACTTTTAAACCAGCGGTATTAATATTAGCTAATTGATATTCACCTTCGCTGGCAGAGTCCATTAAGCCCATAATTGAGAGCAAAGTTGATTTTCCACAACCAGAAGGCCCTGTGATTGCAACGAATTCTCCTGAATTTATTTCTAAACTAATCCCCTGTAATGCGTGTGTTTCAATTTGCTGACCATCGTAGCGTTTGTGGATATTGTTCATTTCAACAACTTTTCTCATAATAATTTCCTTTCCTGTTTTTATTCTGTAAGTGATAATTCTTTGAATTTATTGTATTTACTTGTGTCATTACTGACAATTTCTTCGCCCACTCTTAAGCCTTGCGTAATAATAAGCTTGCCTTTAGAAAGCTCACCAAAATTTATATCCCTTTGCTCTAATAAGTTTTTCTTAGTTCTCACGAATACAGCTTGTTTACTACGCGGACGAAGTCCCGCAACTTGTGATATATAGACAGCATCGGTTTGACGCCTGACAAATACCTGTGCTGAAATAGCTAAAGAAGGTCTAGCATTGGAGGTAAGCTCGCCATCAAGTATTGCTTCGGCTAATACTGAGCCATTAGTGACAACACTTTCGATGCGAGAAATATGGGCACTTATAATGCCTTTTTGCGTATCAATGTATACGGGGGCATTAATATCAATTTGATCAGCCTGTTGTTGAGGTAAGCGAATACGAGCAATTAACTCATCGTTACTGCCAACTTTAGCCAGCGACTCTCCTAGTTGAACACTTTGCCCTAATTCAACGGCTAAAGTTTGCAAAGAGCCGGTTATACCCGCTTTTACTTGCATATCGTCAAGTTGCTTTTCCAGTAACTGCACTTGCGACTCTTGCTGAGTAATGGTGATATCACGTTGGGTTAACTGGTAGCTTTGCATTTCAATAAACTGTTGGTATTTCTCTTGCTCAAACACTAGCCTGCTCGACTCTTGTTTTACCGCTAATTTAGCGCGTTGCAATTCTATTTTTGAAGCAACGCCTAAACCCATTAATTCTTCATTAACCGATAATTCTAACTGTGCTTTTTCAATTTCAGCTTCGATATCAGCAATGCGGCCTTGGTAATTTAACCGCTCACTGTGCTGCTCATATTTAAAGGCTTCACGTTGTGCTTGCTGTTGGGCTAACGAACCTCGAGCTTCGCTAACTTCTTGCTCAAGCTTAGGGTTAGATAATTGTAAAATAATAGACCCTGGCGTAACTTTGGTACCTGGTCTCACTAGAATTTCAGCAACCTTGCCTAATGCGGGAGCGGTTAACAGGCGCTCTTTTGCTGAGATAATTTCACCGTAGGCATTACTGTAAACATCTAAAGCGCCTTGCTGCACAGTTTGAAACTGTAAACTTGACGCCGGGACTGATTTCACTGATTTACTACTAACAGCATAAGTGGCATAAGCTAATAGAAAAATAAAAAGAGCAAGGCCACTCCATTTTTTCCAAGGTTTTGGCGTGGTAAGTTCAATTTCCATAATCAAAGTACATTCAATAAGTGTTGTGTACTTAGCTATTGGAAGTATTGTGCCAACTTATCAACACATTAAAAATCAACCAGTTAACAATAAATTAAATAATATCCAGCAGTTGAATGTTCGCTTTTATTACTGTGATGTTCGAAAATAAAAAGCAATGAATGGGGTTTACTTACACGAGCATTAACAATAAAGGCTTTATTACTTAATAGTATTGAAAAGTTATATGCTAAAAAGGGGATTTGAGCGAGATAGAAAAGAAGAGGTAATGTGAAAATGCCTTTTCAAAAAAGGCATTCAGTATAGCGGTTGCTCAATCATTAAAAGTGCACAATTGCACCGGCAAATACACCATCAAAGGTTAAGTCTGAATATAAATCGTCAATATCATTTAGCTCTAATTTAACGCTACGATAGCCTAGGGTTAAATCCAAATCGACAACTAAGTTATCAACTAAGGCATAGCTGATGCCAATTTGATAATCATAAATACTGTTATCATCGTATGATAAGAAATTAGCTTCAGCAAAAACATTAAAACCCGTAAAAGGTAAGCCGATGATAGTATTTACGTAAAGTAACGGCACAAAGCCTGATACCGACAAGGCACTACTTTGTGACGTTGCTTGCTCAACCACATCAATTTGGCTATCAAGATCGCGGGCTGTAAAACCAATATCAAAAGTTAATAGGTCATTATCAAACACTTCATAATATAAGGTGTAATCTACATAACTCGCATCAAAGGTGGTGTCTAATTGAGAGTTAGCATTATATGTCACCCCTTCAAATTCAAAACTACCCTCAATGGTTGCACCACCAATCGTATCAAGTGTTGTTGAGGCAATTTTTACATTAGGAATTAACGGGATTGGGTGTTCCAAAGCAATAAAAAAGTTCCCTTGTGTCTCATCCTCAAAATCGAATGCCGCTTGATTGGTTTCACCTTCACCAAATGAACCTTCAGCTTGGTTCACCCATACTTGACCACCAATGTACAAACCAAGCAAAGTGTCTGCTTGAGCACTGGTACAAAGTAATGTTGCTAAGCTAGCAGCTATCATTCCTTTTTTCATTATTATTACCCTTTTCTTAATAGTTCAGTTAAATCAATTAATGCAGCATTTGCGCGTGAAATGTAATTAGCCATTACCAACGAGTGGTTAGCCAGCACACCAAAGCCATCTCCATTTAGCACCATTGGGCTCCAAAGTGTTTGTTGACTAGCTTCAAGTTCACGAATTATTTGTTGTAGACTAATGGTAGCATTCTTATTTTTGAGTACACTTTCAAAGTCAATTTCAATGGCTTTTAAGAAGTGTAATAGTGCCCATGCTGCACCACGCGATTCATAAAACACATCATCGAGTTGCCACCAACTGGTACGAAGTTGTGAATGAGCACCTTCATAAGTTGATTGTCGTGCTTTACTATCACCGGCTAAATCGGTATTGATTTTTTCTCTACCCACGCTAGCACTTAATCTCTGTGAATAACTGCCTAAACGCTTTTGTACTTCATCTAAGTACGAGGTCAAATTATCTGCACGCGCATAAAATTGAGCATGATCATCTTTAGCTTGGCTTATGCCAACCAAAGCATTTCGGTACTTCAGTAAATTTTCGATAGCTTTACTATACTCTGATTCAGCACTGGGCATTGCCCAACTAGTATTGTCAATATTGAATTTAGGCTGAGCTTGTTGGATATGGCTATTTTCTAAAGACTGAGATTGCGAACGACTAAAATCTTTACGCAAGACTAGCGCCATATCACGTACCATTTCTAAGACACCAAATTCCCATGCCGGCATGTTGTCTAGAAACACACTGGGAGGTAATGCGTCATTAGAAAGGTAACCGCCCGGCTTATCTAATATACTGGAAGCCACTTTAATTAAGGTAGTAGTCGTTGTGTATCCCACTACTGGTGCTACATTATCAGTCGTTGCCGCTGAAGTAACCTCTTGATGAATATCAATAGGAGCTACATCTAAACTCCAGTACACGCCAACAAAATAGAAAAACAAGAATATTCCTGCGACGGTGTAACCAATAGTTTTTGCTGTGAAATTCATTTTCATATTTTACTCCTAATGATGATGCCCATGCATGTCTGGCGCAGCAGTTCGTGCTGCTTTTTCTTGAGTGGGGCTAAAAACAGGTACCTGGGTAGTCAAAGTCATTTTATTTGAAAAATTAAAGTTCAACTTTATCTGTTGCTCTGCTTTTAGCGGTTTTTTAACATCAAATATCATTAGATGTAAACCTGAAGGCTGTAGTATAACACGGCCTTTAGGGGGAATATCAATTGACTCAAGTTTGCGCATTCGCATCATACCTTCAAACATTGAGTGTTGATGAATTTCTATTCTCGGTGAAATCTGGCTACTGACGCCAAGCAAGGTTACTGTCTCAGCGCTATCATTCACTATTTCCATATAGGATGAAGAAATAGACGTGCCAGGAATTGTTGCTCTAACATAGGCCTTTTCAATCAAAACCATAGTATTTTTTACTTTTGAAACAGGTTCGCTGTGACTAATAAAGCTAACAAAACTGCTTAGTAATAATAAAGTAAATAAATAGTAATTTTTCATCTGACGCTATACTTCCCTTTCCAAAAAATTTAAAGTTTAACTCTACCACTCTTAGCAAAGTAACAAAATGTCTGACTTAATAATTACCAAAGAAAAACAAGGTGTTTTTACCATCACCTTAAACAGGTTTGATAAAAAGAATGCGCTTAATAACCAGATGTATAAACAGCTTTGCCGGCTTTTTGATTATGCTAAAAGCAATAGCGACGTACGCTGTGTTTTAATTCAAGGTAATGAACATTGCTTTTGCGCTGGCAATGATCTGCAAGACTTTATCGAATGCTCTGAAAACGACGATTTAGTGGCACTTGATTTTGTCAAAATATTAAGTGAGTTTACCAAGCCTTTAATTGCTGCTGTTGCTGGTGCTGCCGTTGGTATAGGTACAACTTTACTACTGCACTGCGACATGGTTATTGCCGCCAACAATGCTAAATTCAAACTCCCTTTTACTCAACTAGGTTTATGCCCAGAGGCTGGTTCAAGTTTACTGTTAACCCGTTTGATAGGTGCAAACCGAGCCTTTGAGCTTATGGTACTTGGCAGTACGTTTTCAGCCGAGCAAGCTCACCAATATGGTATTGCAAACCAAGTTTGTCTGCCTAACGAATTAATCAGTATAGGTGAACAAATCGCTCACAAAATTGCCAGCTTGCCCTTTGATGCTGTATTGACTAGTAGAAAACTCATTCGCCAAGCGACACAGTTACAACTATCACAAGTCATCAACAATGAAGGAGAAGAGTTCGCTCGCCTCGTCAATACCCCAGAGTGTAAAGCTATTTTAGCAAAGTTTTTCAACTAACTTTGCTTTGCTTTTTCACCGCTTTTTTAATTTTTTTGGCTAAAGATTTAACTTTACCTTTTAATTCGTCATCATCTTGATAGTTAACTGACGATATAAGGTTTTTAGCCTTTAGCAGTTGCTTGTCATTAAGATAAAGCTCTGCTAATCGATATTGAGCCCACTCATGATATTGCTTACTATCGAGGGTAATAAGTTGTTCTAATGCCTCAATACCAATGTTAATTTCTTCACCTGAATTCACTGCCACTTTGCCAATTTGATATAAGGTGTGTTGTTTTTCTTTATCCGTTTTGGCATTTTTGAGCGCGAGGCTAAATGCATCTCTGGATTTTTGCCATTGGGTGTTATCATCTTCAGCTTGTCGGCTATAGGCAAGTCCTTGCGTATAAAATAGGTGACCGCTGTTTGGCGTTATACTCAAACCATCTAAAATCGCTTGTTCTGCTAAGTCATTTTGCTCTTTTTTCCAATAAACTCGGGCCAGACTCGCATAACCTTTTTCAGCGTCAAGTGGAATTAAAGCTTGCGAATAGGTTAATGCTTGCTCTACATCTCCCCCGGCAATACTTGGCGCACCAAGATGAAAGCCAATAATGCCTTCGAGTGTTTTTTGATGCTGTGGGTTTATCGTTAGTGCATGTTGCCATGCCTCAAGCGCATCACTTGCATAGCCTAGCTTTGAAAAGATACTGACTTTTTGAGCCATGACCACGGCACTACGTCCAAAGTAATAATATACATCAGCATTTTGTTTATTGTCTTCTGCCAACGCTGCTAATAAATCATATGATTCTTCTGTTTCATCCGCTCTAAAAAGCAAACGACTTTGTAGTAATGTGCCCGTTAATGAATTCTTTTGTATTTCGGTTAATTTTGAGAATAAAGCTTTAGCTTCAACCAGCTGATCTGCTTCCAATGCTTTGACAATGTTATTTTCAAAATCATCTGCGGCACCAGCATAAAGACTACAAAGAGACAGCAGGCTGACTAAAAATATATTTTTGAACTGCTTAAATTTCATTATTACTTCCTGTATTAGCATTATTAATTTTCATCATACTCGTTTTAGTACCCACGTTCATATTGTTTTGCTGGTTTATTTCGGGTCACCAACCAGATAACTCCGGCAATTAAAAATACCGGCCAAAATACACCTATTGCGACCATAGCAATAGCGCCCGCTATTAACAAACCAATAAAGATCAATGAGCCAAATACACTTAACACTATGGCTAAGGCAATTAATACTAAAATAACGGTAGCCACTGCTGACACTCCTATAGCTTTTAATGGTTCAATTAATTCACCGTCCATGTACACATTTACATCAAGTAGCTCTAAGAAACTCACTCCTAATACATAGGTTAAAAATAGCGTGGCGAAAATGGCTAATAATAAAGATTTAAAAAATGACATTGGAATTCCCCTTACTGTGCAACAGCGCCGTTATCTTTATTTGTAACGACTTTGAGGTAGTAAAATACTTGCGACAACATAGGCAACACCAGTTGCTACGGGTAAAAGAATCAAGGCGCCAATTGCCGCAACCCTCACGACAATGCGTGGCAAGTTGTAATGTTTAGCGATACCAGCACATACGCCTGACAATTTTTTGTGCAAGCTATCTTTAGACAATCTTTTATTTATACTTTGACTTGATGAATACTCTCTTTCGTATCTCATAATTTTATCCTTTGTTACTCCAGTTATGATGCTGCGCAACTTCACATTTACCCAGCATCATATATTTACAGCGTTTGCTACTATTTAACTAAGGCTATGCTGCTTGCGCTTTTTTTTTCATTTGCGCCAATTCTTGCTCAATCGTGTCATCTTTTTCTAATTCAGCGAATTGAGCATTTAAGCTTTGCCCTTCCCCGCTGGTTTGCATTAGATCATAAGCTTCAACCTGCGCTTCTACTCGGTCGATTTTTTGTTGATAACGCTCAAACTTACTCATCGCTGCTTCAATATTATAAACCGCTGATTGCTCACGTACTTTCAAGCGTACTTCAGCTGATTCTTGACGAAGTGTATAGGCTTCTTGCTTACGTCTTGCT
Organism: uncultured Colwellia sp.; assembly: GCA_913062815.1. Classification (GTDB taxonomy): domain Bacteria; phylum Pseudomonadota; class Gammaproteobacteria; order Enterobacterales; family Alteromonadaceae; genus Colwellia. Next base: position 183,897 of record CAJXWZ010000005.1, read on the forward strand.
TCAGATAATTTTTCCTGTAAGCGTGAGGCATCATCTTGTACTTGTGCTAAAAATTCAGACAACTTATGGTCTTCTTGCTCTAGAATTTCTAACTCATTTTGATATTTATGCTTTTGCGTTAATGCTGACTTTGCCAGATCTTCTCTCTCTTTTGCCAATGCTAATTCAGCTTTACCGTGCCAATGATCTACACTTGCTTTTGTTGATTTTACTCGACGAGTATGTGACTTCTGCTCAGCAATATTTTTAGCTGCCGTTGAGCGTACTTCGACTAATGTTTCTTCCATTTCTTGAATGATTAACCGAATCATTTTTTCAGGTTGTTCTGCTTTATCTAACATGCTGTTTAAATTTGCATTAACGATATCGGTAAAACGTGTAAATAATCCCATGATCTTCTCTCCTGCTATTATAATGATTTAGTATTTGGTTGATTTGTGGTTAGTTTTTCATTTTGACTAATTTTGTCTACCGCTGCGGTTGTTTGCTTTTCATCTAACCAAGCAAGTGACTCTGTAATTGATTCATCAAAAGAAAAGTCTACGCTAAAGCTATTCAATTCGGCTTCAATTGATTGTTGTACTTGTACTGTTAAATCGCTCACGACTTGCTGCCCTTGAGCAACTACCATTGCCGTTAATGAATTCTCGATATTACTGCTTTGTTCTGCATTAGCGTTTAGGCTAAAAATTGCGCCTAATGAAATTAATAAAGCAACACTAATATTTTTGCGGTTGAATGTATTCATGTTGAAATTCCTTCTTTGGTTACTGTTTACTAGTTTTAAATAAAATTCGTTTAAATTGTTAACAACGGTGGGTTGTTATCATTTGTAATTTAACAGTTACAAGTGCCATGCCAATCGCGAATAATTATTTATCATATTGATTTATAAGTATTAATTATTCTTATCGTATGAACCTAACGACTAGGGACATATTATGTCAGACTAAACTTTAGTTAATTTAACCATGCCTTTCGTCAAATTAACCAAAATGGGAATTGAGGTGTTTTAGATGCAATCGTTCAGGTTTTCAAACAAGGTACATACAATAAAACTAATTAATAAATTTAGTATTTATGTATGGTTGAACAACCATTGGGTTATAGCTTATTTTAATGAGAATATCAGTGAAAGAGATCACTACGAGGTATTCAAGCAAGGCTAAGGGATCTGTAGATTATTGGAAATGACTAAGATTTAACAAGGTATTCTGAACAAGTTCGTGCGTGGGAATATTGATTGGCTCTGCAATACAGCGCTTAAAATTGGTGGTTAAGACATGCCAACTTTAAGCGGTTTCTTGCTCTAAAAAACCAACAATGAAAGAAATAGCCAGTATAGATACCGCAGGTATCATCATCAAAGCAAATAAAGAAGTAGCAGTTAACATAAAATTTATCCTTTTTATCTACACAATAAATAAAACAATGTAAGTTTTATTAATAAGTCGCAACAAGTGTTACAAAGGTTGTGCCATTGTTTCAGTTTTTTATTAAACAACTGATACAAAAGGATTTTTATTTTTTACATTATTCTCTCTTATCTAATTATTACTATTCAAAATAGAGCTTTTGGTTCAAAACACTACTTTTTAGTGTATTTTGTAACAAAATAGCATTCCAACAAACAATACGCATAAACTTGATCAACTCACATTCCCGATATAGGGAAGTTAAATCCCAAAATCGGTACATCAGCATATCGAATGCGCTATGTTTTTAGTTAAAGCACAACCTTAGCAAACGCTTCTTTCAAGGTATTGCCATTTGCTTGTGCTTGCCCCGCACATTCACTTAAATAACGGCGATATTGACGTGCCCCTGCTAAGCCATTACACAGCCCAAGCATATGCCTAAGCACATGCCATGCTCTATTATTGCCATGAATAGGGGTTGTACTAACATACTCATCTACATAATCAGCCATAGCATCAATCACTTGTTGCCTAGTGATAACATCTTGTTTCATACCGTATATTTCATTATCAACGTTTGAAAGTAAATAAGGACTATTGTAGATTTCACGGCCGATCATCACGCCATCAATATGTTGCAAATGTGCTTTAGTTTCATCAAGGGTTTTAATGCCCCCATTGATAGAAATTTCAAGATCGGCAAAGTCTTGTTTAATTTGGTAAACACGAGAGTAATCTAACGGTGGTATGTCTCTATTTTGCTTTGGGCTTAAACCACTGAGCCAGGCCTTGCGGGCATGAATTATAAAATGCTGACAACCTGATTGTGCAACATGTTCAATAAAGGTATGCAAAAACTCATACGAGTCTAAATCGTCAATGCCAATACGCGACTTTACGGTTACCGGTACTTTAGTTGCTGCTTGCATTTCACTCACACAATCTGCCACTAATGTAGGCTCTGCCATTAAACAGGCACCAAACCGACCATTTTGCACCCGATCAGATGGGCAACCTACGTTAATGTTGATTTCGTCATAACCATGTTGTTCTGCAATTTTGGCGCATTCAGTCATGTCTTTCACATTACTGCCACCTAACTGAAGCACTAAGGGATGCTCTTCATCATTATAAGTAAGGTAGTCTCCCTTACCGTGTAAAATAGCACCCGTAGTAACCATTTCAGTATAAAGCACGGTATGTGCTGACATTAAGCG
>CAJXWZ010000006.1 GCA_913062815.1 uncultured Colwellia sp.
CGTTGAGATTTTGCACTACCAGGGATAACTCGCAATGCTGTTGTACGGTTTTCTACTCCCCAAGTGGCATCCGTTGGCGCCCAAAACCCTGGAATCAATCGCGTATAGCTGTTAATGGTAGGCGCAATAAGACTCAAAAACTCAGGCATCAAACGTTGCTGACCCGCTAAGAAATGTCGCTGAGTTTTACTCATATTGTATTTCTGCTTTGGATCATGAAAGGCGGACCCAGAGCCATCACGATTGTTAAGAGAAATATGAATATGACCACTTTGTCCTGGATAATCCTTCGACCACTTAGCCATAAATGTTGCCATTAAGCCGTTACGCTGCGCCAGTACTTTCATAAATGTTTTGAATAATGCACCTTTATCAGCTGCATTGGCTGCACTGTCTACAGCAATAGCCGCTTCAAGTACACCGGGGCCAGTTTCAGTGTGAATTCCTTCAATCGGAAAGTCCATTTTTTCAGACATATCTAAAATCTGTTCATATAGTTCAGAATGTACTGAATTACGTATAACGGAATAACCAAACATATCAGGAGATAGCGTTTCTAGATTTTTATAACCCTTTTCTCGAGCACTTTCTGGCGTTTCCTTGAACATAAAAAACTCATATTCAAGTGCAGCGAAGGCATCAAACCCCATGTCTTGTGCTTTTTTTATCACTCGATGAAGTAAGTTACGTGGACAAACTGCGGCGGCCTGCTGTTCAAATTCACCAATAAACAGCAACATCCCCTTTTCAAAAGGGAGCTCGCGACAGCTTTCAGGTACAATGCGAACAGGAGCATCAGGATATCCCGTATGCCAGCCAGTAAAAGACTCTTTAGTTCCGTTTTCGTAAAGTTGGTCGTTAACGTCCCAACCTAACACTACATCACAAAACGCAAAACCATTATCTAATGAGGAAATAAACTTTTCTTTACTCAAGTATTTTCCACGCATGACCCCATCGATATCAAAGATGCCCACTTTAACATGGCTCAAACCGCGTTCATTGATAATTCTCTTGGCATCTTCGATGGTTTTAACGTCTCTTGGTTCTATCATTTATTTTACCATTTATATTTTTTATTCTTGAGTCATTTAATTTTAGTACAATAAAAATTAATTACTTAGGTGGTGTCAATGCTAGCATACACTAGCATTTTCCAAAGAGACATGTCACTAGAAGGGACTTGATAGAAACAAGTAAAGTCCTTATTCATTTTATTTATTTCAGCTCAGATTCCATTTGAGCTATCGCTGACGCGTCATTATTTTGGTCACTCACAATGCAATGAATCAACCGGTTTGGCCGTTGCTGCGCGATAAGCAATAACCATTACCGTAATGTAAGCAATCATTAGACTAAATACCGCACTCAACATAAAAGCACTATACGGCATGTTAATACGATAGATAAAGTTATCTAACCAGTCTCGCATCAATAAATAGGCTAAAGGCAGCGCTATCACATTGGCTATCATCACAAGGCTTGAGAATTGGTTCACCAACATAAAACATAGCTGCCCTGTACTTGCCCCTAATATTTTACGTACCGCAATCTCTTTTACTCTGCGCTGGGTATTAAAGGCTGCTAAGCCAAATAAGCCAATAGCGGTAACCACAATCGCTAATAAGGTGAACACATTTAGTAAGTCTGTTTGCTGGCTTTCATTGCGATAACTTGAATCAAATAAATCAACGACCCAATCATATTTGAAAGCTAAGTCTGGCGCTAAACCTAGCCATATTTGCTCAACGTCTTTTAAGCTTTGCAAACTTGTACCCGCTTTAAAGCGAATTGACGTCCAACGTAATGATAGGTCTTTTGGCTGAGCCGATAATACGTAGGTCATTGGCGGTACGGTATTTTTTACATTAACATAGTGACTGTCTTCCACCACTCCAATAATTTGATGGTTATGTAAACCATCTTGCCCACCACCTAAGGTAAGTAATTGGCCCACAGCTTCTTCAGGGCTCCAGCCCAATGTAGTCGCTAAGGTTTGGTTAATGACCAGTTTACCTGTTGATGACTGCCAATCATCCTTATTTTCTTTATAAGCATCGTTAACATAGGCATTTGAAAACACCCGACCACTTACCAACTTAATACCATAGGTTTTGAAAAAATCTAAACTTACCGGGTTATTACCTACCCATATTTCATTAGAAATATCATCTAACCGTCTGACCGTATTTGACGTTCTGGTAGCCTTAGTAGGCACAGTATGCGACATGGTTACCGCAATAACATCCGGGTGACGCAGTGTTTGGCTCTTAAAAGCGTTGTAAGTATTATCACCATGAGAAACTACAATAACACCCTCACGATCAAAGCCTTGCTCCATATTTTTAATATATTGCATCTGCCAATTCACCACTAAACTAGCGACCAATAAAAAAGCAGCAATGGCAAACTGTAAAATAATAAGAGATTGCCTTAACAGTATTCCCGATTTAGACGTACTCACTAAACCTTTAAGTACATGGGCGGGTGACAAGTTACTTAAATAAAACGCTGGATAACTACCGGCTAATACGCCTACTAATAAGGTCAAACATAGCAGCTGTAGTGACTGTGCAACTGAAACATTAAAGCTAATTTCTGCATTCATTAATTGGTTAAATGCAGGTAAACAAAGAAAAACCAAGACCAATGCACATAAACTAGCAATGGCAGATAACATCACTGCCTCAGACAAGTATTGCGTGATCAATTGTATTTTACTCGCGCCTAAAGCTTTACGAACACCAACATCTTTGCCTCTGCGCATTGCAGCAGCCGTTGAAAGGTTGGTGAAATTGACACAAGCCAATAGCAAGATCATGAAAGAAATAATGCTAAATACCATAACCATTACCGCGCTACTCGGCGGTGTTAAGCTTTTTGTGGTGGTGTTATCAAGGTAGATATCTAACAATGGCTGAATAGTGACGCGATTGGTTTTAAAAGATGACAATCCTTTAGCGCGAGTATCGTAATAGTCACTCACCGTTTGTATTAAGGTATTAATATTTGCTGGTTGCCTAATTTTGGCATAGGTTCTTGTGGCATTGAAATTCCACGCTTCAATCCATTCTGGTCGCGAAATCTGACTATAGAAATTCACCATAGGTAAGATCATGGTTAATGGCATCGTTGTTGGCGTGCTTGGTTTTTTAATCACGCCAGTTACTTGATGATCTTTACCGTTGATGGTTAAACGCTTACCAATAACCCCGGTAGTAGTGGCGAAGTATTTGATAGCCAACTCATAGTGCAATATTAAGCTATCGGGTGCGTCAAGCGCGGTATTTACATCCCCTTCTATTAATAGGAAGTCAAAAAAGTCTAAATAGTTCGCATCGGCGTAAAGTGCACGCTCTGAGTAAACTGCTTGCAAATGTTTCACTGAAACACTTGCTGGTGAAATGCGAGTAGCATCCTCTACTTCACTAAAGTTTTGTGTTAATTCTTTTGCCAGTCTTAGTGGTGTTTGTGCCTGCGGTTTATTCTCACCACGAATTAAATTAACTCGATATATATCCTTGGCATCGGTAAACGCTGTGTTGTAACTTTTTTGATGGTCTACATAAAGTTGAATTAAGATAAAGCTAGCAATGCCAATAATTAAGCCTGTTAGTTGTATAAAACTAGTGAGTTTGTCTCGACAGAAGTTTCTCCAGGCAACTATAAATAATAATTTAATCACAAGTCACCTCCGCTGTCCTTTGCTCTGTGTTAGCCGTTACTAATGAGTCTGCACCTACTACACTTTGATTTTCTTTGTTACTAAGCTTCTCTTTAACTAAATGGTCATTAATGACCTTACCATCGAGTAACTCGAGCACTCGAGTGCCATAAACAACATGCTCTGGTGCATGGGTAACCATGACGATGGTTGCTCCCTCTTGATTAAGTTGCTGCAATAACGCCATCACTTGAGTTGAATTTTTTGAATCTAAATTACCGGTCGGCTCATCCGCTAGAATTAAATCTGGACTAGTTACTATGGCTCTTGCAATAGCCACACGTTGTTGCTGACCACCCGATAACTTTGCTGGTAAATGATTGCGACGATGGCTAATATCGACACGCTTTAATACCGCGTCAACCAAACGTTTTCGCTCTGCTTTTGCCACATTGTGATAATAAAGTGGTAGTTCGATGTTTTGTTCAACAGTTAATTCATCAATTAAGTTAAAGTTTTGAAAGATAAAGCCTATGTGCTGCTTTCGTAAGCGAGCACGTTGCTGCTCACTATATTTATCAACGGGTTTTTCTAAAAAGCTAAACTCCCCTGTGTCTATGCTATCTAACATACCTAACACATTAAGTAAGGTCGACTTACCACAACCTGATGGCCCTAAAATAGATAGAAACTCACCTTCATTAATGGTTAAATTCATTTTGTCTATCGCTACGGTTTCTACTTCATCGCCAATAAAAGATCGGCTTATTTGGTTACATTTGATCATAATGGTTCCTTATTACTCTTTGATAATGAGTTAGTTTTTTTATTTGTTTAATTAGTTTCAGTGCTGTTTAGGTATAGTTTTTTTGAGGGTTAATTACTTTTTAGAAGGCTTAACTGTTCTGCATCAGCAAAGCTGGCATAAGAAGAGGTAATAACACGGTCACCTTTGCTTAAACCCGTAAGTACTTCGATACTTTGTGGGTTTTTTCTGCCTAAACGAACGGTACGTTTACTGGCTTGTTTACCGTTTTCATCAACAATAAAGACCCAACTACCTGCGGTATTTTGCATAAAGCCGCCATTGGCAATTTGTAATTTAGACTCACTTGATGAAAGGTTGAACTTCAATTGCACGCTTTGTCCCAAGCGGAGTTTCTTGGCTATGGTCCTATCTGAAAAATTGAAATCAACTTTAAATGTGCCGTTGTCGATGCCAGGATAGACTTTGGCCACCTCAATTAGATGGCTTTGTTGGTTAAGCTCAAAGCTGGCAGTTTGCCCTTTGGCTACACGGCTAACATAAAACTCATCCACTTGTGCAGTCACTTTATATTGCTCAATCAAATCGACTTGCCCTAAGCGCTGACCGTTACTTTTCGACTCTCCTACTTGGGCATCTAGAAAGGTTAACTGGCCGCTACTCGGTGCTCGAATAATTAACTTGTCTAAGCTGCCACGAGATATAGCCAAATTAGATTCTAACGTTTTGATGCTTTGAGTCAGTTGTTGCAACTGTTGGCTTTGCAATAACGCCTCTTTTTGTTGGCTTTGCTGTACGGTTTCGCGATATTTAAGTTGAAAGTCCAACTCATCTTTTACCGCTTCAAATGCTTGTTGTGAGATAAGGGTTTTCCTCACCAAAGCTTGGTTGCGAGTGAACTGTTTTTGCAGTCGTAATACTTTAAAGTCTAATTCAATGACATCACGCTTAAGTGATAACTGGTTTTGCTCTAGTGCCAAGCGAGTATTGCGCATATTGTTAATTTGCTCAGATACCTCAGCTTCACGAGCAAGTACGTTTAATTGCAAATTGGTATTGCTAAGCTTTAAAATGGCTTGTCCTTGTTCAACTAACGCCCCTTCTTGAATAAGAACCTCTTCAACTCGCCCTCCATCAATGGCATCAATAAAAATAGTTTTTTCCGGTTCAACAACACCACGCAGTGGTAAATATTCAACAAATTCAGCTTGCTCAACAGTGCTAATAACTAAGTTGTTAGTCGCAACATTGTAGTTTTTTCCTGAGGTGGTTAACGTAGCGCTGCTTTGAGTAAAGGCAAAAACACCGATAAATAAGCTAGTGCTAAGAACGGCTAATAAATACTTACCTTGATGTTTTTTCTTAGTGGTCTTTGCTAGTGGCTTGTCCATAATTATTCCTGCTCGTTGATTTGATGAGCAGTGTTAACCAGAACAATTATGAAGAAAGGAATAAAACGGGATTAAAGTGTGATTAATGCTGAAAAAGTTGTGACCATCATAGTGGTCACAACTTTCATTCGGAGTTTAACTTAATAAAAGCAATGCGTTATATGTTTTCTTTTTAAAGGCGCTAAGTTGCTTAGTTTTTTATAAAACTACTTGTTTGCATAATATCAGCGACTGAACGCTTCATTTTCGCGTAAATAATGCCGTTTTGATTTATATCAAAATCATTTCCCAATGATGGCTTTTGCCATAATTGGCTACTTTGCTGAATAAAAGCATAGTGACTATATTGCTTATTTTCAGCATTTGTTTGGCAAAGCAAACCATCACTTGTTACTTTTAAATTGAGTTTTCTATTGATAATACTTGGCTGACAGATTAAATCGGTTGCTTGAGGCTTTGCTGATAAATCTGAAAACTTCATCACTTGCAAACTATCATCAGCAATCAGGTAAAAATTGTTATCTATTTTAGAATAAAGACCACCTTGATAACCTACCGGCATAGAGGATAGTTTTTGCTCATTAATGTTATAGGCCATAAGAGTCCAATCGGCATTTTTAATGGTAGATAGCAGTAAGTTATTTTCATCTTGCCAACTTACGCCAACAATAGCGATATTATCAAGTGGCAGCTTTTCTAACGACATCTCGCTAATATTTGCGATATAAATTTGATTATCTGCCAGTACCATAAGCTGGCTATCGTTAGGGGAAAAGACTAAATCATATAACTTAACTGGGTTATTAAAGTCAGTTAGTTGTTTAGTTTGTACGGTACTGCTCAACTCACCTTTGATACTATTGCTGTCATTATTAACAATTCTGCTAAGGTAAACCTCTGCTGAAGTAGTACGTTTAGAGACAAAGGCATATTGCTCGGTGTTATTAGCCAAAGCCGGCAAGTAATCCATCACCGTTGAGTTTTCAAGTTCTACATCAACTTGCCCTTGTGACTTAAAATAAATATCTTTATTAAGTAGATAAGAAACAAAGCTAAAGTCTTTGCCGTTATTTACTCTTGATAAGTGTTTTACTCTTGAGGTGTTACTGGCAACGACGGCAAGTTTATTGCCCGCTAAATCACTTTGCCAAACTTCATAGGCAGGATGAGGTGACGGATGAATAATAGTTTCATTGTCATGATGCCAAATTACCGAACGCATTAAATAATTTAACTGCGCCGTTTGTTCAAGGCTTGAGCTTTCAATATCTAACGTGTAAATGCGGGTTGTTGGTGAAAACTCACTGTTAATCATCAATAATTTTTCACCATCAGGTGAAATATCAAAACTGTAATTACCCAAGCCATTGGTGATAGGTTGGTTAACTATATCTTTCTCATTGTTAGCCAAATTAACTCTAAAAATCTGATAACCATGGCTGGTCGATTGCCTGTCGTTAAAATACAAGTATTGACCATTGGGTGAAAAAACAAACTGTGGGAACGCTTGAGCACCGCACTCTGTAATACTTTGCCAAGTGTCTTTGTTTTTGATATCTGATAGTTCAGCCCAAAAAATCATACACACACTGTTGTGCTTATACAAAAAGGCCAATTTATCCTGTGATGGTGACCATACTGGCTTGCTCAATGCCCCCCTCGCATGAGTAACTGACAGCTTTTCATGACTGCTAAGGTTTTCAATATTGATATATGAGGGTTTACCCGAAATATCCTTACGATAAGCGACTAATGTTAAATCGGGTGATACTGCAGGGTACTGTTCAACTCCTACTTCACGAGTCAACGGTTTAATTTGTTTGGTTTGCAATACAGTGCTGGAGTCCAATGATAATAGATAACTGATTGCGACAAGTATTATTAGCCCAACAGCAATTAATAAGCTTACCTTTGTGTTGAACAAATTACTGTGGGTTAATGTACTTTGCTGAGCTTTCTCTACCAGTATGCTTGTCGCTTCATTCGTTGGCGTTTCTATTTTTAAGCTAGTAGGCGACTCAACAGTTAAAGGTACTTCGGTGGAATATTGACCATTACTTTTTTCTAGCTCCACATGCGGATTCATTATAGTGTCTGAGGGAACAAAGTCTGCCACCATACGGTAACCTTTACGTGGCACTGTGATAATAAACTGCGGGACTTTAGGATCATCAGCCAAGGCTTTTCTAACTTTTACTAAAGTACGACTGATGGCATTTTCAGTTACTAAAGTACCAACCCATACTTGCTCCATCAGTTCGTCTTTACTGATCACTCGATGGCTATTTTGACAAAGGAATACCAATAAATCATACACCTTAGGCGACAAGTTAACGGTTTCGCCCTGACGATAAAGCAGTTGGTTATGGGTATCGATGCAAATATCAGCAAAGTGTAAATAGCGCAAAGTAGATCCTTCTTTTTATTTTTATAAAAAATTAATAACAAAAATTAACGCAGTTATGCGTACTGCACTTTAATCGAGTTCTTAAGGTTTTTAAATAGAACTTTGACATACAAAGTTGCCTTATCGGACAAAACGCCCTGCAAAGCCTTTAAATACGACATTAATCACAGTTTGGTCACAAATAATTCCAACATTGATCCTAACTAGTCACCTACCTTTCATTCTTTTTATTGATGTTTTAGCTAGCATTACGACATATCAAACTGCTATGCATTATGAAAATACACATTAACTATGCTTTCAAAGGTGCAGTCAACATATACTTAACATACGGAGTAAACCATGGATAACCTTTTCATTATAAAGTCACATGAACAATCTCATACAAAGTTTCGCTCTTTTTCAATACTTTGCTTTAATCTCTTCTTCGCAACTTTTTTTAGCCTAGGCAGTTTAGCAAGCAACAGCGATGCAAAAAGTTTCAACGAGAAAAGGAAGCATGAAACTCTACAGAAAGTCCTGATAATAATATCTAGTGATAGTCACGGCTATTGGTTGCCAGAAGTATTAGAGCCATATCAATTATTGCAACAAGCAGGCTTTGAAATTGATATCGCCAGTCCTTTAGGAGGAAAAGGTAAAGCAAGTGGCAGCTTTAGATTATCATCCGAACAAGAGCAGTGGTTTGCACAATCAAGTCTATTGAAAAAATTGCCAAACTCAATAGCGGTTAATCAAGTACAAGCGCAAGACTATCAAGCCATTTTTTTTGCCGGTGGCTCAGGACCAATGTTTGATTTTATCAACAATAGAGTAATGCAAAAGCTTACCGCGTCTATTTATCAAAATGGTGGTGTTGTTTCAGCCGACTGTCACGGTATTGCGGCTTTACTCAATGTTTATCTTGAAAATGGTAGCCGCTTAATTGCAGGAAAAAAAATAACAGCGAAAGCTAATCATGAAGAAGGCCGTTGGGCTCGTAATAACTACCCTTTTTTGTTGGAAAATAAAATCACAGAACTTGGCGGCCTTTATTCATCAAAACCAACGGGAAAACCACATGTAGTTGTAGATGGCCGTTTGATCACCGGACAAAACCCCGCATCGGCCATTCCTATGACTAAGCAGTTAATACAAACATTATTAACGCTAGAGAGCAGCCAGCGGTTAAATACTAGAAGCTAATAACGTATCAACAAAGTACAAGTTGGTGCATGAGTTCTAGTTAGTATATAACGAGAATATTTAGATCTACGTATTCCCTACTAACCACACGAACCACACCAACGTTTAAGTTCAATATTGCCCAACTAACTTAAAATTGGGCTTTGCTTATTAGGTAATGAATAGTTGGCGTTTATACTTTACTAGTCCTCTACTCTCACACCCCAAACATCATGTTCATCCGCATGAATTATTTGTACCCAAAGTTGATCGCCTGGTTTAGCATCAAAATCGTCAGACAAATACACTTTACCATCGACTTCAGGTGCATCCATATAAGAGCGCCCGACAATACCCAGGTCATTCACTTCATCAACCAGAATCAAGTATTCTTGGCCGATACGTGCTTGTAGCTTATCAGCGCTAATTTTCGCTTGTACTTCCATAAAGCGTTGTAAGCGTTCTTCCATGACTTCATCACTGACATGATCAGGTAAGTCATTGGCAGTTGCGCCTTCAACCGGCGAATATTTAAAACAACCAACGCGGTCTAGTTGTGCTTCTTCTAAAAATTCTAGCAACTCTTCAAACTCTTCCTCGGTTTCACCAGGAAAACCAACAATAAAGGTTGAACGAATAACAAGCTCTGGACAAATTTCACGCCATTTTTTAATGCGCTCTAATACCCTGTCAGAGCTACCAGGGCGTTTCATTAACTTCAAAATACGTTTATTGGCATGCTGAAATGGAATATCTAAATAGGGAAGAATCTTCCCTTGTGCCATTAATGGAATAATTTTATCCACATGAGGATAAGGATAAACATAGTGCAAACGGACCCAAACGCCCTGCTTGCCTAATTCTTCACATAACTGCTGCATGTGTGTTTTTACCGGCATGCCTTCATAAAAATCGAGCTTATGCTTAACATCGACGCCGTAAGCTGACGTATCTTGAGAAATAACTAATAGCTCTTTTACACCTGCATTCACTAAACGCTTTGCTTCACCAAGCACATCGCCTACTGGACGAGAATCTAAATCACCTCGCATTGAAGGAATGATGCAAAAAGTACAACGATGATTACACCCTTCTGATATTTTTAAATAAGCGTAATGTTTTGGCGTAAGTTTAACGCCGTGATCGGGCACTAAATCAATGTGAGGGTTATGTGCAGGTTTGGCAACGTGTTCATGTACTTGGCTAAGCACTTCATCATAGGCATGTGGGCCAGTAACCCCTAATACGTTAGGATGAAGTTCAATTATTTCATCTTTTTTAGCCCCTAAACAACCAGTAACTAACACTTTACCATTTTCAGCAAGTGCTTCACCAATGGTATCAAGCGATTCTTGTACTGCCGAATCAATAAAGCCACAAGTATTTACGATAACCATTTCTGCATCTGCATACGAATTAACGACATCGTAACCTTCAGTTCTTAACTGTGTAAGAATACGTTCTGAATCGACTAAGTTCTTCGGGCAGCCGAGACTGACGAAGCCTATCTTTGCAGCGCGATTTGAACTTTGTTCACCTTGCTTTGCGTTAGCTGTGAAAGTAGCCGACTGCTCTTCAATGACCTTCTTAGGTGTTTCTAATGTTGTCGTTTGTTTCGGGTCAAATTGAGTAACTGTCATAGGTGCCTTTACTAATCAATAGCGATTCAGGTGATTTTTAGTGCGCGGATTATACAGCATTATGATGAGGAAGTCTGCTTAACTTCGAGTTGGTAATGTATAACCTGAACATTGGTGGCTTTCTTATGCATTTAATGAATGACTTCTGTTAAACCGGAGTCTACCGCTTGAATAATTATAATCGCATTTATTTAAATGTCATTTTAAAGCAATAGCTTATTATTTTATATTATGTCTAATTATTTTACACTTTTGGATATCTTGATTCATTGCTTTTACTTATACAACTGAAAGAATTCACTTTATTTCTGACGGCATATTTAATGCAGTTAAATAACTCAGTAACTAGTAATACTTTTCTAATTTTTTTAATTTTTTTAGTTTTTTTAATTTAATTATCGAGGAATACGTTATGAATATACAAATGTTAAAAGCAGCTTTGGCTGGTTTGGTTTTATCTGTGAGTGGTTTCGCTAATGCTGGGTTGATATTACAAGCAAATAGTGTCAGTACTACAATGGGCGAATGGAGTAGCACTTATCTCGCGTCTGACGCTATCGACCAATCGGGTTTATCCATAGGTTATTCATCTGGTATAGATGGCTTTGACGCATATTTAGCTCTCAACCCTACGCATATAGCTGATAGCAATACTTGGTTTTCTAGCCCTGGTATATCTTCTGGTTTTTTCGACTTGTCTTTAGGTGGCTCCTTCAACATTAGTGCATTAGCATTTTGGAATGAAAGCCAAGGCAATGGTCAAGGGGTGAATTTATTTAATCTTTATGCATCAAATGACAATAGCTTTCTATCTTCAACTTTCCTAGGAGCATTTTCGGCAACAGAAGGGATCACCACTGCACAAGTATTCAATTTTTCAACTATAACAACTAGTAACATTCGAATTGAAGTATTGTCAAACCATGGTTCTAATTGCTGCACAGGCATAATGGAAGTCGCATTTGAGCAAGAGACAACTGATGTGCCAGAACCATCTACTCTTGCTATTTTCGCATTAGGCATTATCGGATTAGCATCACGCAGATTCAAAAAACAGTAAGTTAGCTGTACGTTTAAATAAACTCCTCATAAAGCACCGTTCGAAAGTTTGGTGCTTTTTTATTTCTCCTTTCTAATTCTATGACTGAACTCATATATTGAGTACAGGTTACTATACTTTCGGACAGCCGAGACTTACGAAGCCTACCTTTGCAGCGCGATTTGAACTTTGTTCACCTTGCTTTGCGTTAGCTGTGAAAGTAGCTGACTGCTCTTCAATGACCTTCTTAGGTGTTTCCAGTATTGTCGTTTGTTTTGGATCAAATTGAATAACTGTCACAGGTTTCTTAAACAATCAATAGCGGATTCAGGTGATTTTTAGTGCGCGGGTTATACAGGAAAGAAGCGCTTTAGTGAATTAAGGCACTTCTTTAAATCTTTTCAAAGCCAGCTTGAATGATTAGTTGATTTCCTTTATTAGATATATAGTGGCCAATTTGCAGCAGATAGATATGAGTTTATCTAAGCAGCAATGAATTTTCAGGGCTGAAGCCAACGTAAATTAACACAGAGGGGCTGGTAGCAATGCTGCTAATTCTTAAAATCTACTTTAATAATGTCGCCTTGCGGTCCCGATGTTTCACGTAATATATATAATGCGTTTTTACCTTGAGCACCAATATCGGAGAATTTCGATTTAGCAGGGAGCGCAATGACGAATGTAGAGGCTCCATTCGACACATTTATTTTCTGAACTTTATATTCACTGTCCTCACGTGAAGCAATATACAAAGCATTTTTTTTAATCAAAGCTTCGCCAATGATCAAGTTGTTTAGAGAGCTAAGCGGCGTAAAGTTCAAAACGTCACCTTTATCGCTTAACGTTTTAATTCCTTGTCTGACATAATCAGCAAATACAATAGTATTGGTCACATCATTTTTATAGACAAATAAACCGCCATTTTCTGCAATTAATTTAGTTTTAGTAAGGTCACGAGAGGTTTTAAAGAGGTTTATATTATTTGAGTATTCGCTGAAATAAAGTGTCTGTTTATCTACAGACCAGCTGAGCGGAAATCTCTGATGATCGATTTGTATATTACTTTCCTGTATGTTACGAGTTAAGTCAATAACCGCAAAGTGCTTGTTTTTCTGCTCATACGAAACGGCAACCAATTCGCCATCGGATGAAATTACGGGCGAATGCATCTTTCTAGCATTGAAGTGAGTTACCTGTTCGACAATATTAGTGTTTAATTTGTAGTGCCACAAATCATAACCACCGCCACTATTAGAAACAAACAAGATACTGTTTTGATTATCGATAAATTTTGGGTGTAGCTCATTATAAGGGGTATTTATTGTTTCCAGTGGAAATGATTCTCCTTCCTTATAAAGGTAAATATCAGTATCAAATTGATAGGTTGAGTAAAACAACTTGCCTTGATGCATTTTAGCCTGCGCTATTTCCTGTCCTCCAGTTGCCGAAAGCAGTAAGCTTTGCTCCATATTATTTAAGTTAATTTTCCATATACCACTGGCTGCATCATTTTGACCAGTCACCAGCAAATTATGATCGTTAATCACGTCAATATGTATGACACGTGTGAAACTACTTTGTAGTGGGTGCAGTTGTTTGGTGCCAAGTTCAAATAACATCAGTTGACCACTTTGATCTGATACAAACAAACGGTTTCCACTTAAGTCGACTGCAAAAGAAGAAATATAGTCAGGTAATCCGGAGTTATTTTCAGACAAGTTAACCACTTTACCCGTAATTAAGTCGATAGATTTTAAACTAGTTTGGCGGTGCCCGCTTGAATTAGACTCTTCTGTAAAAAAGAGTTTTTGCTTTGTTTGATTAACCCAGTAAATAAAATTTTGTGTTGAATATAAATCTTCTTGCTTGCCCGCCAAATTTTGTCGAGTAATTGCATAATCGTTTAGTCGTGCCTGAATATAAAAAAAAGTATCCTCATTTAACCATTTGGGAGAGCGCTTTCGCGAATGACTTTCGGTAAGTTGTATTGGGATATTCTTACCTTTGGGAGTAAAAAATAACTGACTACTGCTATTTGTTACATGTACGTAAATCAAATCATTGGTTTTAGGGTTGATATTAAAGTGCCGTTCTAAACCTGCTTTGCTTGTAACAGATGTAACTTCTGAGATTGTATCTGTGTTTAACTCATCTTTGTTGATGAAAACACTCATCAGTGACGCAATAAAAATTGACGTCACAAGAGCCAATGCTAATAGTTGGTATTTTTTGTTACTTACTTGCGTTTTAATCACTTTTGGAGCAATAAGTAGTCGATAGCCTTTTGTTGGAATAGTTTCTATAAACTTTGGATTTTTGGCATCATCGCATAAGACATTTCTGAGGTTAAAAACCAGCCGAGTGACAGCTTCATCGCCTACTACGACACCCTGCCATAAGTTAATCATAATTTCTTCTTTAGTAACAACTCTCTCAGGATTTTTTGCCAGATAACACATAAGCAACATAGTTTTGGGCTTAATCCGTTTTTCTTGCTTATTTACAATGACGGTATTGCATTCAGGATTAAAGAGTATATGTCCTATACAAAAACTTTCTTTCAAAATACATCTCTCTAAACTGCTGTTAATAAAAGGAATAAAAAAAGGATTTAAAAACTATCTTATAAAAATAGCTTTTCATCATACTTCAGAACAAATTGATTTAAAACTAACTTGGATCTTCCAATGAAAATAAAATCATTTCTTATATTAAGTACTATTTTTACCAACCTTCCAATAGCTGTCTTAGCGCAAGAGGCAACTTTAACACTTGAGATTAATGGTAAAGGAAAAGTCGATATTGAATCGCACAATATATTTTGCACTGAAACATGCCAGCAACAAATTACGAGTAATTCTGTTGTTTCTTTAAACTTTGAAGAAACCCCTGAGTATCAATTTAGTCACTGGGAGCCAGGTAGTTGTGATGCTGGCGAAGAGGTATTATTAAACCCTGATAAAAAGCAACTAATTGCTCAGGAGTTTCGGCCAAAAGAGGTAGCATTTGCCGATTTCAACGGTGATGGTTTACAAGATATAGCGACCATTTCTTTATTTATCAGCCAGTTAACCGTGAGTTTTTCGATAGGAGACGGGCAATATCAACTTGCACAAACATTTTCAGATCCCATTTATTCAAGCTCTATGGCTACAGCCGATTGGGAAGGAGATGGCGATACTGATATTCTTGTTGTCGATTATAAAGCTAACGCTATTTTATCGTATATCAATGATGGCAACGGCAATTTTGCTTTGACTGATGTGATTGAGATCGAAAATGAACGCCCCTATTCATTAGCGATAGCCGACATTAATCAAGACGGTTTAAATGATTTGTTACTCGGAAGTTTTAATGCGAATGTTTCAGCAAATAGCTTAAGAGATATTATAACTTCCGTTAATGGACCTAGCTTGAGATGGTATACCAACCAAGGGGATAACCAGTTTTCTTTGTATCAAGATATTCCAACTGAAGGAGCTTTTTTCAAGTTGGCAGTAGGGAAATTAACAGGTAGCAGCCAATTTGATATCGTTGGTACTGCAATTAATTTAAACAAGGTATTGGCCTATCGGTTAACTGCTTCTGATTATATCGAATCAACAATTTTTGCAGATAACTATGTTTACGGCGTGGCACTTGGGGATATTGATCAAAATAATAAAACAGATGTTCTTGTAACTTCTTATTATGGACAAGCTGTGGGCTTATTAACCCAGCACCAAAATGGTAGTTTTACTGCAAATATTATTCATCAAGCTGAGGATGGACTAACCTCTGTTTCATTTGCTGATATAGATACAAATGGCATAGATGATATTGTCTGGGGCGAATTTGATAATAGGGTAGTCAACTGGATTCCAGCCAATAGTTTGAAAACATGTGTTGTTAACATGAATTCAAACAGAACAGTTGTGGCTAACTTTATTGAGGGTACGCCAGACGACACAACTAATAACAATATAACTCCCCCACCCCCTCTTCAAGATCAATCTTCATCAGGTGGTAGTTATGGCTTGTCAGGCTTATTAATTCTCGCAATATATGGTTATAGAAAGCGACTAATTAAAAATGCGAAACTAATGATTAAGAGCTTTCTATAAATCATGTCCTTTACAGACTCCAATTCAGTTGATTTTATTATGAGATGAGGAACGAGTTTTACGCTGTAAAGTTTCACTCTAGCGGCTTTAGACAACCGAGACTTAAAAAGCCTACCTTTGCAGCACGCTCTGACTCTGGATGTAAAGTTAGGACGAGTTGAACTTTATGACTGAAACGAGGTATTCAAGGAGGCGTTATTATGGCTGTAAAGACAATAACCACGTTTTAGCGTCTACTACTGAATCAAACATTCTAGAGTCGATGTTTGATTGACGTAAAGACTTTTGTTCATTTATTGATATTTCAATTAATGCCATATTGGAAATAACTGTCGCCCTTCCAAGACAATTTTGTTTTTCTATCCACTTAAAATGTAAATCACCTATTTTATGAGCGTCAGGTGTACTTCCTTCGTAATCTAGCATGTTAAATAACATATAAAAACTAGCGCCATTCATTCCATTAATTAATTTTTCAACATCAGAGCATACATTTTTAGAAGCAACATGGTTAAACATGCCAATAAAAGTGACATTAATAATGGCCCCTTCTACTGTAACTATATATTCACCATGTTCAACCATTTATTAGTTTCCGTTATTTAATACCTATTTTTATTTTAGCTAACCTCGTAGTACATTGCTAATGCACTGTAAAGTAACGCTAAGCGAACACTCTACAGATAAGGGAGAAAACGCCCTAAATAGTAATTAATTAAATAACGTATCAATTTCATTTCACATTTACAAACCGCCTTCAATATCAATCCAAATTGCTTTAACGGCGGGTAAGTTGCATTTCTTTAAACTCCTCTCTTATTTCACCTGTTCGCGTAGCTTTGTAGTTACCAGAATTAAATGCGGGGTCTGAACATTTGCCTATGTCTTGAACTTCCATCTTCTTATGTAACATCTGCCAAAGAGAAATCTATTAAAACACCGAGTTTAAAAAATTATTTGGCATATTGTTAATACTGACTGATAATTAAAGTGATTTTTATAGGTTTTTTGTGTACCCATTGAACTTTAAAATAACAGACACAAAATACCAAACTAAATTTTAGGCTTTCATCACTATGCATAAGAAAATCCTGATAAGTTTCTTATTAATATTCTTGCCAATAATTGCAAATGCAAACAATGTGAAAAAACCTATTATCCTCACCACAGAAGATATGCCGCCGTACTCGACTAGAGTTTGCGGTAAAGAAAATGGTAATCCAACAGACCCCTTGACCGGTATTTCGATTGATATCGTCAATGAATTATTTACCCGCGCGAATATAGAACACCAGATATTAATCTATCCTTGGCAGCGTTCATTTAACACCGCAAAAAACAATCGCAATCACGCTGTATTTTCCGCGACAAGAAATCAACAAAGAGAACATTTATTTAAGTGGGTTGGACAGATCGCCAGTAATGACTGGGTAGTATTTAGTAAAAAAACGACTAGTGTTGATATTCAGTCTATTGATGATATGCGCAACTATACTATAGGTGGCTATCAAGGAGATGCCTTAAGCTTGTATTTGGAAAAACGAGGCATTAAGGTTGATAAAGCTCCCGCGGATAAGTTAAATCTACAAAAACTGAAATATGGACGTATTGATTTATGGATTGCAGGTAATCTAGTTGGAGCCTATAGAGCTGATAAAGCCGGTATTAATGTAAAGCAAGTTTTCACTTTTAAAGAGAGTGATTTGTGGATTGCCTTTAATATCAACACCGATGATGACATCATCAAAAAACTCAACAATATTCTCAACAAAATGAAAGAAGATGGCAGTATTATTAAGTTAGGAATGAACAACTCAGAGACAAATACAACCCCTTGTAAATAAACCTCATGGTATTTGCCTCTCTAAAGTATACTTATGGCGTTGCAAAGAAAGGCATTTAATTAGTAATAAATTTGGCTAGCTTTAAAAATGTATTAAATACTTAAAACTAGCCTCAATATAAACATTCAAGTTTGTAGCTTTATCCTTCTAACTTAAATGTTAAGCCGGCATTTTGCTGTAAGCGGTCAATTAATAAAGTGCCCATTGCAGATGCCGGAGTCCAAATACCGCCACTCGCTGCATCTAAGTTTTTCAACAAACAAATAGCGCTTTCACTGATCATTTTACACGTTGAACCATAACCTGGGTCTTTATCACCTTTAACGCTTGCCATTAAAGTATCGCCATTGCTATTACTGCCAACAAATAGCACGTCATAAAAACCGGTTTCGCGAGACTCCTTCGAAGGTCCCTCTCCCGGCTTCATTGGATCGTTAGCCATTGATTTATCTTCAGCAACCATTTTGGCCATTGCTTCGCCGTTATCACCTGCACCGGTGAGCATCATTTCATCATAAACAAAATCGTCACCATATTGATGTGACAACAATAAATTACTGCGATGAATATTTTTAGTATTTATGGTGGCCATTACAAAAGGAGCAGACCAACTATTTAAGTCTTCTTCAAATATTGGCGCCATACCAGAGGGCTGTTTTGGCCCGGTAAATGATTCAGTAAGCGAGAACGGATTAGAAAGTACTTTAATTAAGTCAGGATTTTTAGCGGCTGCTTTCATCGTTAAACGAAAACTTTCTAATGTTCCCCCAGAAAAAGTACCTTTCATTGCCCTAACCCGACCTTTTATTCGTGGTAGTGGTTTAGATAATTTTTCAATCGCAGCATTTTGCAAATAATGCACGCCTAAATCAAAAGGCACCGAGTCAAATCCACAAGAAAACACAATACGTGCGCCACTTGCTTTTGCAGTTTCAGCATGGGCAGCAATCATTTCATGCATCCAGGCAGGCTCACCACATAAGTCAACATAGTCAGTGCCTATTTCACTACACAATCTGACTAAGTCACTGCCATATTTTTGATAAGGGCCAACCGTGGTTAACACAACTTGTGTGCTTTCAACCATTGCTTTAACTGAATCAAGCTTTTCAGCATCAGCGATAACAAATGGTACACTAGCGGGAATGCCCATCTCATCTCGAACTTGCGCTAGCTTTTCTTCACTTCGACCAGCCATGGCCCATTTCACCTCGCCATTTACACCATATTGCTTATTTAGATATTCACAGACTAGGCGCCCTGTATAACCTGTAGCACCGTATACTACTAAACCAAATTGCTTATTAGTTGACATGTTTTCACCTTTTTATGGTTAGCTTCTATTGAAACAAACTTTTTTAAACGAAGTTTCAAATGAATTCTAGCTGGATTTAAATATTATTTTTCAGACCACGCGACAATTTCTTCATCAAGCACACTGGTGAGTAATGGACTTTGTTCAGCTCTAGCAAAAGCACCATCTATCGCCTGAAAACGCTTTTGTACTGCCTTGCGATAATTAGGGTGCGTAAATATATAGAGTTCTTGATTACTAACCGCTTCGACTACACGTTCCCCGACAATCGTTGGAGATAAACCGTTATCAATCACTTTTTGTATATGTTTAGCGGCAGCAGAAAAGGAGGCCTTATTAGCATCACTTTCTGTTTCACTTTTCAATTCTGCCGGTTTATTTCGATTTGAAAGGTTAATGCGCGTCTTTACAAAGGCTGGGCAAAGTACTGAAACTTGAATATTGTGTGGTTTTAATTCGGCGTACCAGCTTTCAGACATACCGACTACGGCCACTTTCGTCGCCGTATATGCGCCTGCAGAGGGAACACCCATCATTCCTGCCATCGAGGCTACATTTATTAGCCAGCTTTGCTCGCCATGTTGTTTCATTAAAGGCACCATGGTTTGTGTACCATAAATCACGCCCATGAGATTAACATCAAGTACCCAACGCCAGTCTTTATCATCCGTTTGTTCAATGGTACCAGGCCTATTACCTACTCCGGCATTATTCACTAACATGTGAATTTTGCCAAAGCGCTCAATCGCTTTGTCAGCAACGTTTTGCCATTGGGATAAGTTGGTAACATCCATTTGAACGGTTAATACATTAATACCTTCTTTTTCCAATGCTGCACGAGCAATATCGAGTTGATTACTATCAATATCTCCTAGTACTACATTCATACCTTGCTTGCCCATAGCTTGCGCAATGCCAAAGCCAATACCTTCTGCACCGCCACTGACAACGACTGTTTTACCTGAAAACTGATTCATATGTTGACCTTTTATTAGTATATGTTTTTAACTCTGTCTAAAATTGAAGTTAGTGTTTTATTCAATACTATCCATTAACTCTATTTTTGGGGCAGCCGCAAAGCAACTCGACACTGCTTGGCCAAAGTGTTTGTAATGTTCTGTTTTAGTGTGAGCATGAAACGCTGAATCATCAGTATATTGCTCTAAGACAATATAAGTTTGTGCATCCTCACGAGATTGGTAAAAAGCATAGAGTAAGCAACCTTTTTCATTTGCATGTACAGCAGAAACTAGCTGTTTAAAAATCGCTTCAAATTCGTCATTTTTACCTGCAAGTATTTGTATTTTTGCTGTAACACCAATAGTCATTGTTACTCTCTTTTTTTAGATGTCTTCGTTTGGATTATTATCTTCCCATAACAAATATCAAATCAAAAATTCTAATTTTGAATACATCCCCATAAAATTCACGAATAAATACAACCTCAAACTATTCACCTATATAATAAACCTGTTATCAATCTTCCTTTACATAGCTCATATCAGTGATTGATTAAAAATAGGAGCAAATAAGTTTTATAGTCGAAGTTAGGTAACTTTGTGTCACTTTGGTACATAAGTTGAACAATAAATTAAACATATGCAAATTGCTTCCACGTTCATCATTTGTTTCGCAAGTTGAGAAATGAAGCAACCTAGACATTGCAAAATGCAAAAGGATTTGTAATATGCAAAAGTGAGTTTGTTATGAGTGATTTAACTAAAATAAGTCAGTTCGCAACTGCCATGCTCAATGCAGCTACATTGGATGATCTGCTTTGGTCCATTACCAACAACATTGGTGAAATACTAGGGTTTGATGATTGTATTATTTATTTAAATGTTGACGGAATATTGATTCAAAAATCTGCCTTTGGCATCAAAAATCCAAATGAACGTAACTTATTGAACGAAATAGCCATCCCCATAGGGAAAGGTATTGTGGGCACCGTTGCACAGTCAAAAGTTGCAGAAATTGTTCCTGACATTTCTATTGACCACCGCTATATTTGGGATGAGTTCTCTGGAAAATCGGAACTAACAGTACCTATCATATATGAGGGTAATGTTTTAGGTATTATTGACAGTGAGTCATCTCAACTAAATGCCTATAACGAAAGCGACAAAGAGCTATTACAAACTATTGCAAATATTGCTGCCCCTCGCATTGCTTCTGAGCAATATTGTACTGAATTACAACAAACCCAGCTTCAACTAGAGCAGTCTAATTTTGAACTAGCAACTTCATTACGACAACTAAAAGAGAATCAAGAAACACTTGTTCAAAGTGAAAAAATGGCTTCTATTGGCTTATTAGCCGCAGGAGTTGCTCATGAAATAAATAACCCACTAGCGTTTTCAATGAGCAATATGGATTTTTTCAAAGAATGCAGTGAAAAGCTGATTAATATTTATAAGCTTATTATTACACACCCAAATATTTCAAATGAAATCAAACAGCAGCTGGCATTAATGAATTACACGCAGTTGATGCAAGATATTGAAGAGGTTGTTGATGAAACAACAACGGGTTTATTAAGAATAAAAAATATAGTTTCTGATTTATGTGGCTATGCAAGAAATGAAGAAAGTGTGATGACTCAATTTGATGTCAATAACGGCATAAAAGTCACAACTAATATACTAAGAGGTGAAATTAACAATAACTGCCACCTACAACTAGACTTTGGAAAGTTGCCATCTTTATATGGAAATGAAAGTAAAGTTCATCAAGTATTCATGAACATTATACTCAATGCTATACAGGCCTCTCATAAAGATGGGCTGATCACAGTGAAAACTTTTGCAGATGATAAGTATGCTTGCATTGATATTACTAATAACGGGTTAGGTATAAAGAATGAAAACTTGCAAGATATCTTCACTCCCTTTTATACAACCAAACCCGTAGGTAAAGGCACAGGTTTAGGCCTGTTCATTTGCTATAGAATCATAACTGAAGAGCATGGCGGCCAAATAAAGGTATTCTCAAACGAAAAACAAACGACATTTCGAATAAAATTACCTTTTATCGGTCATAAGCAATTAAATGCTATTAGCTGTGCTTAAAGAGCGCTAAGAAGCTTTACTGTTACAAGGTCACAATCACTTGTAACAGTATTTATATTGAGTGCTGTACGATGTGAAAAATTATTCCTTCTATACATCTTGTACGTGAATAGTCCGCTAACTGCCTATATGTTCATTTAAAAACTCAATAATTGCTCTAAAAGCTTTTAATCTATTACCTTCATCAACAAAGCCATGATATTCATTATCAATAAAGAGCGTTTTGTGCGAATGCTTTTTATTTTCTAAAGCTTCGACTAACGATTCAGCTTGAGAAATTGGCGTTCTCTCATCAGCTGTACCGTGTATGAGTACAACAGGTACTTTAAGTTGTGCAACGTTATAACCAGGGGAAAATGCTTGCAAATACAATTCTAGCCGCGATGACTTTTCCATCAGATGAAATTTTGACTTGCTCAAACTCCGCTTGTTTAACAAACTTTTGAAGTTCGTCTAAATTTGCAGCAGCTTTATTAACTAAACAGAATAAAAAGATAAATATCAGTGAACAAATAGTCCTTGTCACTACATAATCCTTGGGTTGTTGTTTCTATAATTTCGAGCGCGCTAACATAGCAACAAAGGATAATAATGCAACTTGATCTTTATAATAATTATATATAGATTAGTAAATTACACGTTTCTCCTGCCTATATACTGGTTTTGTCGTCGTTTTATCCAAACCAAAATTTTCTTTTGTCACACTTTACCCTTAAAATTTTATTTTTTGACTATAATTAAGACATGAAATTTGTGCATTATCTTAATGAGACTTTCGTTTGAAATATATAGTGTTTTTCATTTTATGTTTATATACCTTACCTCTCTATGCGAAAGCTAAAGAAGAGCTTGTTTTTATAATAAACCACCCCGGCTCTGCGCCTTACTTGTATTTTAATGAAGAGCAAAACGAATACCAGGGCGCTATTCCTGATTTGTTAAAGCCCTTAATTGAGTCAAGAAAACTGAATATAAAGTTTATTTCAAACAGTCGTAAGCGTAGTGAAGAGTACATTTATCAGGGCAACGCTGATTTAATAATGCTAAGCGAGTTTTGGTTAAAAAAACCAGAAGAAGTGATAGCAACAGTACCACTACATCAACATCGTAGTTTTTTATATATGACAGAAGAGTTTCCCGATGAATTCTCATTAGAGAACACAAATGAGAGTGAAGCTTTATGTACTAAAGATGGTTTCTTTTACCCTAATCTAGAGTCGCATATCAAAAGTAAGAGGTTAATACGAATTGATTCTTCGAGTCATTTATCGATGCTAAAAATGTTATTTAAACATCGGTGTAAATATGTAGTAATGAATGAGTTTAATGCATTAAACCTTATCAATTCACCATTCTTTAATGGAGAGAAGTTATATCATTCAAAAGAACCGGTTAGCACTGTGCCTTTAAATATAATTTTAAGAGCAGAGCTAACTCACGTAAAAAACATTTTGGATAAACACATTATGGCATTAAAAGAAAAAGGTGAGCTTCAACGCATCATCGATAAACATACTCGTTATGTAGAGCTGTAAAGCGCTTTCTCTGTAATGTTAAATTAATTCTTTCATAACTGTATGTAATTTTACTCCTTTTTGTTACTATTTCACGAGTTAAGTTCGCATCATAATGCAGCCCAAACACCTAAATATTTATATTGAAATTATAATTGATAACAACAAACGAACATAGAATGAAAATAAGACGTAAAACACTTTTTTGGAAGCTATACCCTTCTTTTTTAAATATTTCATTTATATCATTACTTGCCATAGTAATGATTGCACTTTGGTCATTTAAATCATTCTATTACCAAGAACGTGCGGCCGATTTAGAAATAAGAGCTAAAATATTGATGCCTGAATTTGCTCGGCTAATAAAGGCTCAAAAGCACCAAGAGATTCAACAACGTTCTCAAGTACTGGGCGATGTTTCATCAACACGAATAACCATAATTTTACCTTCAGGAAATGTTGTCGGAGATAACAAAAAAGCCCCTAAAACAATGGACAACCATAAAAGCCGCCCTGAAATTGAACAAGCAACATTTAAAGGGAAAGGGTTATCTATAAGGTACGGCCAAACACTCTCAATAGACTCTATGTATTTTGCAATGCCAATTTTCGAGCAAAATAAAATTATTGGTATAATAAGAACATCAACCCCATTAGGTACATTGCAAAATGCGCTATGGAGTATTTACTATAAGGTGTCACTAGGCTTTTTTATTCTTATTATCATTACCGCTTTCGCGAGTTGGTGGATGTCAAAAGCCTTAGTCAGACCACTAGAGGTCATAAAAGTACAAGCACAAAAATTAGCACAAGGTGACTTCTCTAGCCGTGTGCAATTAAATTCAAGCGACTCTCTTGAATCAGAGCAATTAGGACAAGCATTTAATGAAATTGCCATTCAATTGAACCAACGAATTGAGATAATCCTTAATCAACGCAATGAACAAGAAGCGGTGTTTTCTAGCATGGTTGAAGGTGTTATCGCTGTTGATAGCTGCGAAAAAGTGCTGCGACTTAATCAAGCTGCCTATAATATATTGAAAATTACAGAAGAAAATATTGAAGGCATTAAATTTCAAGAAGCGATAGAGAACATTGAATTGCATAACTTGATTTTATTCGCACTACAGCAAGATAGCCCGACAAAGCAAGAAATTGTTATTCACAATGACATTGAACAAGTTTTGTTAGCCCAATCAGCCCCGTTACTGGATATGCATAAAAATAAATGCGGTACCCTTGTGGTATTTAATGACATTACCAAACTTAAAGAGTTTGAATTACAAAGAAAAGAGTTTGTTGCTAATGTATCCCATGAATTGCGAACACCGCTAACAGCAATACAAGGTTTGTCTGAAACTCTAATGGAGTTTCCAGATTTAGTTCAAGAAAAAAGAGCTAACTTTATTGGTGTAATTCATACCCACTCTATTCGCTTAGAAAGCATTATTGAAAACTTACTAACCTTGTCCAAAATAGAAAAAGAAACTGAAATAGATGAAATTGAGTTTGCCAATGAGTCCATCGATTTAGCGTTAAGTAATGCTATTTTCTTATGTAAAGACAAAGCCTTAAAACGAAGTATTGGCATTAGGTTAAACAGTGCTGAAGATATCACCTTTAAACATAATTCATCGTTAATTGAGCAAGCAATCATTAACCTGCTCAATAACGCGATTAAATACAGTGATGGTCACAGTGAAATAAAAATCACCGTTATAAAGCAAGAAAATAATATAAATATAAGCATAGCAGACCAAGGCAATGGTATCCCTAAAGAGCATTTATCAAGGCTGTTTGAACGCTTTTATCGAGTAGATAAAGCGCGAAGTAGAAAATTAGGCGGTACCGGTTTAGGCTTATCTATTGTTAAGCATATTGCCTTGGCTCATAACGGTACTATCAGTGTAGAAAGTGAAATAAACAAAGGCAGTGTGTTTACCTTAACTTTACCTTTTGAAAAGTGTGTATAAACTAAATTCGCTGCTTAGTAATGCCTCTGATGTTAAATCTTTGGTAAATATAATTATACTCATGATGAGAGTAACTGTAGTGACTTTTTAATATCATTTAGCAACGCTCATAGTTTTAACGCTTAAATAAAGTAAAATATAACGTGCGTCTTTTCTAAATATTTACGTCTAAGGATTGGTTATATAACCCAGTTGTTCAATGCTGCTATCAGTATTCGATTCTCGGTAAGTAGCTTTATTATCATTTAGTTTCTTGCCGCAAAAATATAAAAACAATGCCATTAAAATAATACCTATTTCAGTGCCAACAACTGATTTAATTCCTTGTTGCCACAGACTAAACCCAATGGTGCCAAACATTAACAAATCAACCAAAATTACTGTAAACAAAATCGATGCTGACCCACGCAATAATATACTTAAGAAGATTTTTTTATCTTTATTAAATATTAATGCTAATTATGTCGGAAAATCCAAATTCTTTTCAAACCCATGGGCCGAAGGTTTAGTTGAAGGAGATGATGAGTTTAACCCTGAAAATGAGTCTAGGGTTGTGGTGAATGCGCGAATAGGTTACGAATGGGATGTTTATGGTATCTATTTAGTGGGTAGTAACATTTAAAATGCTAAATATATTCAGTCTGCCGGCTCCGGCATGCATACTTTAGGACAGCCAAGAAACCTTACTCTACGTATGCAAGTTGAGTTTTAGTAGTTTCTACCATAACTATTTTTAAATGAGCTATTGATAATAGCTCATTTAATTTAAACTAATTAAAATGAAAATGATTAATCAACCCTCCCATTCTTTGCGCTTGTGACTGTAACTCTTCTGCTTCACCAATGCCTTTTTCCGCTTCTTGGAAAAATAATGATGATACTTCATTAATAGAAATTGTATTCCTGTTTATTTCTTCTGTAACTGACGTTTGCTGCTCTGCTGCTGTGGCAATTTGTGTCGCCATATCAGATATATTTCTAATCGCTATCGTTATATCAGCAAAACTCTGTGTTGCCTTTTCAGCATCAGTAACACTGGTACTTGCTAATTCATGACAGCCAGCCATATTTTTTACCGCTGACTGAGTGCTTGACTGAAGCGAAGAGATCATGGTGGTTATTTCTTCCGTTGAGCTATGAGTTCTTTGTGATAATACTCTTACTTCATCAGCTACTACCGCGAAACCACGGCCTTGCTCTCCGGCTCTAGCCGCTTCTATGGCTGCGTTTAATGCCAATAAATTGGTTTGCTCTGCAATACTGCTGATTGTTTGTACAATACTACTTATCTGCTGACTGTTGCGATCTAATTCTGAGATAATATCTGAAGCTTGTGATACGTGTTTTGCTAGCTGAGTTATTGATTGCTGGCATGTATTTGCAACTTTTCCTCCAGTTTCGCTAGTTTTAACAGTATCATTAGACGCTAATGCCGTTTGCTCTGCGTTACCGGCTATTTCTTGTGTTGCTGACGCCATTTGCGTTACTGCGGTTGCAACTTGGCCAACTTCATTTTGTTGATCACTCGCATGGTTAGCCCGAACTTGAGCTGAGTTGCTGCTATCATTTGCTTGGGTTGTTAAAGTATCCGTTACTTGATTTATCTGAGCAAAAGTATTATGCAGTCGATGCAAAAAGTTATTCACTTGTTCAACAAGTAAAGAATCGACCCCAGTATTATCTATTTGTTTAGATAAGTCGCCATCTGCGGCTTCCTTAACGGCGCCTATGACCAAATTAGATTCAACAAACTGCTTATTGCCTTCATAAATATAATAGGTTGAAACGATAAGCGACAAAATAGTAAAAATCACATGGTAAATTAATGGTGCGAACAAGCCCCAGCTTGTTTCTTCGCCCCAAGAAAAAACAGTAATTGGTTGTCCCCATAATTCAAGGCCAATGCTTTGACAGTAGGTAAAAATTAAGTGATGCACAACCGTTAACAAAACGAACAATAATAAAGGAAGCATGTCACGGTAACGAATTAGAATAGTAAACCCTAAAAAGAAGAGAAAGTGCCCTTCCCCCAAACCATGGGATTGCTGAACTGTAATGATGAGTAAAGCTGAAAGTGCCGTTGCCATTATTACTCGGCAAACAGGTGTTCCTGCCATTATTTTAAAGGCCAATGTACAGGTTATTGTCATGATCAGACCACCAACAATACCCAAAACAAAGTAGCCGTATTGAAACGAAGTTATAAATGCGACTGTAATTGAGAAAATGATCACTGCCGTTAATAATATTTTGTCAGCAACTTTAAAGTCATCCTCGAATTTTTGTTTCAATTCTTTAGACATATTTTTGTCATAATATACAAACAATGTTTTTAACATCTTACTCTCCTACTGAAATATGTTGCTATGTGAGATACTTTAAATTTCATAAAAAAATTCAACTACTTGAATAAATAAATTCATTTTTAAGTGCTTCTACCGACAGGCTATTAGGG
This sequence comes from uncultured Colwellia sp., assembly GCA_913062815.1. Classification (GTDB taxonomy): domain Bacteria; phylum Pseudomonadota; class Gammaproteobacteria; order Enterobacterales; family Alteromonadaceae; genus Colwellia. The sequence continues at coordinate 28,344 of CAJXWZ010000006.1, forward strand.
GTATATACTTTGACTAAAGCCCAACGATTTACCTCTCGGCGTAATAAATAGGTTTTTCCAAGGTGCGATATATGGGAGTTCTGCTGCTTTATATTTAAACCAAATAATGTAGAAATGTTTTTGAGCTTTTCAGGCGGTAAGTGCAAACCAACAAAAGAAGAATGGAATTGTTTCGCAAATTCCGAGGCCTGTTTAGTATCACTGCTAACATCTACATCAATAAATATAATTTGAGGCCATTGTTCAGTACTTTTTTGAGAGTCTAAGAATTGCTTCATCGTTAACAGTGTCATCGGACAGACATTACTACAGCCACGAAAACCAAAAAATACTAGCGCATGCTCATTACCACTATTATCTAAAAAAAACACATTCACTTGCTTATCTAACGCTAGAGGTACAAAAGAAAGAGAAAAGATAAAAATCATCAGCATTAGCCAAAGACTAATACCTATAAGCTCTTTAGACGTTATATCATTAAGCATGAACCCACCTTAAATAATTAACAACACCTTGAAATTACTTGTCACTAATACATTAAAGTTAGTCGAGGATTGGTTGTTTTTCAATCAATATGGATATATCGTATAATCGTTATGATTAATTAAATAAATTAGGTCTTTTAAACTATGACGAAAAGATTTAAAAAGTGTTTTTCATGACTAAATTATTTTATTTAATCAGCGACGAAATTAAAAAACGCTAACCGGGTCTCATTAGCACTGATTAATTAACTATGATTGAAAACAAAATGAAATCACAACAACAAAGTATTTCTCTACTACTTTTAGCTATTTCTACTGCATTATTAGGGTTAAGTATTTTACTGTTAGGCCCGCACAAACATGTGAGCTTAACTACAGATTTTTATTTAATCTCAGCGCTAAGCTCAGCCAAAAACTTTAACATCATAGCCGGTATTGCTTTTATCTTTATTGCTGTTTTATCTTTACTTTCGATACGTAAGAATAGTTTCATTCCAATACTAGGCTTCTATTTAGTGGTTATAAGTATCGTACCTTTAGGCGCTTTATGGTCAGACTCAATGTGGATAGCATCGATGGGGGGCTTTCCTGTAATAGGCTCAGGCCAGGGGGTTATCAAGTATTTCGCTTTATTGTCTATTGGTTTACTGCTAATAAAGCGAAATTTATCACCATTGAAGTCTATTTGGATAAGCATAACGCCCGTATTAATAGTATTACTGTGGATTGGCGGAATGAAATTCACGCTGCTAGAAGCACAAGGCATTGAAGCACTTGTAAAAAGCTCTTTATTAATGAGTTGGATGTATAATTTATTTAGTCTACAGATGACGTCCAATATCATAGGAATATACGATTTAATTGCAGTCGTCTTACTGTTATTAGCAATACCTTATCCTAAATTTACTTACCCCGCGATTATTATGTCAGGTATGGTATTTGTGGTAACCCAAAGCTTTTTATTTAGCTTTTCAGGAGCATTGTCTAGTGAAAAAATCTTGACAACAACGGGGCATTTTCTGATTAAAGATTTGTGGTTTTTGGTATGCTTAAGCTTTTATTACTCAGCGTTAAAACAGCGAAATTCAACTTATCCTTCTCATTAGTCTGGTAGTCTATAGACATAAAAACCAATACTTTTCTGATTGAATTGAATATCAACGATGGTTATTTATAAGAGAAAAAAATGAATGTACGGTCTTTAGAAAGTAAGAACACAATATTTAAATGGATTTTTTTGGCCATTGTTACTGGTAGTTGTACTGGTGTGATGGCAGAGCCAAGAATTGCTGAAAATAAGTTAAGCAACTATGAAATTGAGTCAGCACAGCTTTCTAGCTGGAATCATATATCTACAAAGGATGAAAATTATAAGCACTTATCTCGGCCTTATGATGATTATCAAATAGAAACATCAATGAATGACAGCTCATTGCATGTGAAAGCGGTTTTAGTTAAAAAATTAATTAACTGGCACCAGCAGCATAGTACGGGTATTGAGATTTCATTTAAAAAGCAAAACATTAATTTTCAACAGCTAACTTCTTTTGACTTCAATATCAACATTAACTCAGAAGAAAGTATTTTACATAATGATGAAAGTACGTTGATTGAATCTAATCCATGGTTGAGAGAAAACAAAGTCGCTATTGCTGAGTTAATTTCAACTAAAGCAAATTTTTCTCTCATATTCTATGGCATTAATCACGACAACGTAGATAAAAGTACCTTGTATGCTCAATATGATTTTTCCTTACCAATAGCGCAAAGCAAGAACAAACAATGGCAACAAGTAACAGTAACACCAGATAAACTGCAGTACTATTGGCAAAAGAATTATCAAGAACAAAATACATCCCTTGCGCAACTTAATGAAATAGCGCTGCACGGCGCTATACTCGTAGCAGAAACTGAAAATGGTAAAGTAGCTCGACATTATTGCTCTGATGATTTTCCTAAAGCATATACAGAAGTTTTTAACGAACTTACTGTTGAATTAGGAGGCATTCAGCTAACACTATTAAATGATGACTCTTAAACATTAAAACTATTATTTAAATATTGAACACGAATATCTTCAGCTAAGTTTCTGGTGTATTGTTCACACGGTCGCATTTATAAATAATTAAACTTAACTATTTCCATTGGTTTTATAAGCTATATATCTTTGTAAATAGTTTTTTAAAACTTAATCCCATCACTTTATCAAGGTAGTTAAAATGCCAGAGTTAGCTGTACTTGCCGTTTTTATTCCAACGTTCTTTTTTGTTTCAATAACACCAGGGATGTGCATGACACTTGCCATGACTCTTGGAATGACCCTAGGTGTAAAACGTACTTTATGGATGATGATTGGTGAATTAATTGGTGTGGCTATTGTTGCTACTGCTTCCGTTTTAGGCGTAGCCAGCATTATGTTTAATTACCCTGATATTTTTGCGGTATTAAAATGGTTAGGTGGTGCCTACCTGACTTACATAGGCATTAGTATGTGGCTTTATAAAGATGAAATGTCTTCACTGAGTGATTCACACATTAATATTACCCGCCGCTCTTTATTCAACCAAGGTTTTGTCACGGCAATTGCCAACCCTAAAGGCTGGAGCTTTATGATATCCCTTCTGCCACCGTTTATCAGTATTGAAAGAGATCTAACGCTACAGTTAGTAGTGTTGCTTGGCATTATTATGTTAACGGAATTCTCGAGTATGATGGCCTATGCTACAGGTGGAAAAACCCTCAGGGTTTTCTTGAGTCAAGGCGATAATATTAAATGGATGAATCGTATAGCAGGAAGCTTAATGATTGCTGTAGCACTATGGTTGGTATTAGGCTAGACACTTAAGATAAATAGCTTAAGTATTGAAACTCTCTCTTATATCTACTTTATTTTCTTTTATGCTTAGGAACATAATTTAATATAGATACTGGCACTAGTTTTTTTACCGGAAACGCTTCAAATGCTTTTCTGGTAATTACATGCCCCAACTTACTTTCAATTGCACAAAGTTCTCTAAAATTATCTTTCGACACTAGAGAAATAGCTTCGCCACTTGCACCAGCTCTGCCCGTACGACCAATTCGATGGATATATTCGTCTGCTTGTGCCGGTAAGTCGTAATTAACCACTCTCGCTAAATTACCAATATCAATACCACGCGCAGCTATGCCCGTTGAAACTAACATAGTAATTTTTCCTGAGGAAAATTCTGCTAATATCTGTTCACGAATAGCCTGGGTTCTGCCGCCATGAATCGACTCAGCCGCAATGCCGCGCTTTTCTAACTGGCTAACTAACTTTGCTGCACCATGTTTTGTTTCAATAAAAATAAGTGCTTGAGACCATTTATGCTCAGTAATCAAGTAGCTCAACAAAGCTGACTTATTACTTTTATCGACTGTCACCAACCATTGATCAATTTTTGGCTGTGAAGTGCGCTCATTAGCAATTGATATCTCTACCGCATTATTAATAGTTCTTTTAGCCAGAGCTCGTACATCAGCAGATATTGTCGCAGAAAATAATAGGTTTTGACGATGGTTAGGCAAACGTTCAATGATTTTATTGATGTCTTCAATAAAGCCCATATCAAGCATTCTATCGGCTTCATCTAAAACTAATGCCTCTAATTCATCAAAGTGTAACGCCCGCTGATGAGCCATATCTAACAACCTGCCAGGGGTAGCAACAAGTATATCTATCCCCCAAATTAACGCCTGCTTTTGTGGTGCGGCATCAATACCACCGTACATTGCCATTGAGGTAATTTTAAGGCTTTCACTATATTTAGATATACTCGACTCAACTTGCTTAGCAAGCTCACGTGTAGGAGTTAAAATTAAAACTCGTACACGCTTTCCGCGTAGTTTGTGATTAGCAGCACTATGTTGTTGCGATAACTTTTCTAATAGAGGTAACACAAAACTAGCGGTTTTTCCTGTACCTGTTTGTGCTGCGGCAATGAGGTCTCTACCTGATAATATCACCGGTATAGCTTTAGTTTGTATAGCAGTAGGTGCACTATAACCCAGTTCAGCAACTGTCGATGAAATAGCTTCAGATAACCCGAGTGACAAAAATGACATAACAATACCTAAGAAAAGCCTCTATAAAAGTTTAGTTTTGAAACTTAACTTTCAAACCTTTTAAAAATGTTGATAACACCTCATCACTACATTCACGATAATGTTTATGATTTACATTTCTAAAAAACGCACTTAATTCATATTTACCCAAACTCAAATCAGCTAATTCAAGCACAGCAATAACCTCGTCAGCTTTTAGTGCTAACGCTATTTTAATCTTATTAAAAATGAGATTGTTCGTTAACACTTGCTCAGCTTGATGTTGGGGACCATCTTTGGGGCCCCTTTTATCTATGATCAAACCATTTAAAAAGCTGGCTAGTTCAACATCTAATAATTCTTTATAGTCGGCAGCATCTTTTTCTGTAAAAAAATGCGTTAATTTCTCAGCTGTCATAGAGCATTGCCCTAATTCAAATACAGCTAGTATTTCTTCTTCACTGTGGTCAAAAGTCGTACTAATGCGGCGAAGAATGTCATTGTTTATCATGGTTTAACCTTTTGTTATATCGATGAATACGCTTGCTATTATGCGACTTTTTTCTGACTCGTTACTTCACTCGCTAAATATTCATCTAGAGAGCCTTGAAAGTTAACGAGTGTTTTATCTTTAATATCGATAATTCGGGTTGCTAAGCTTGAAACAAACTCACGATCGTGGCTAACAAAAATTAACGTACCTTCAAACGCTTTAAGCGCATTATTGAGTGCATCTATTGCTTCAATATCCATATGGTTAGTCGGTTCGTCCATAATTAAGACATTGATATCAGCCATCATCAACTTGCCAAATAACAACCGGTTTTTCTCACCACCTGAGCAATTACGTGCTTTTTTGTTGGCATCATCATCGGTAAATAATAAGCGACCTAACATACCTCTAACACTTAAGTCGTTATGACAGGGTCTACGCCATTGTGACATCCAGTCCATTAGGGTTAAATCATTATCAAAAAGTGCACCGCTATCTTGAGGGCAATAACCAACCGAAGCATTTTCAGACCATTTGACTATGCCTTCGTTGTTCGATAATTCACTCATTAAACAACGCAAAAAGGTAGTTTTACCAACGCCATTTTCACCGATAATAGCGAGTTTTGCGCCCGCTTCTAGTAATAAGTCACCTTTTTCAAAGAGCACTTCACCATCAAAACCATGGCCTAATCCTTCAAGTTCTAAGGCTTGACGGTGCATCTTTTTACCTGGAGCAAAGGCAATTTTTGGTGTTATACGGCTCGAAGATTTGACATCATCAAGCTTGATTTTATCCATCTTTTTAGCACGAGAACTTGCTTGCTTTGCTTTTGACGCATTGGCTCCAAAGCGATTAACAAAATCTTGTAACTCTGCAATTTCTTCCGCTTTTTTCGCATTGCCTGACAATAATTGTTCGCGTAACAAACTCGATTGCTCTAAGAAAAACTCATAGTTCCCTGGATAAATACGCAACTCACCATAATCAATATCAGCCATGTGAGTACAAACAGAGTTAAGAAAATGTCTATCATGAGAAATTATAATCATAGTACATTTACGCTTATTCAACTCCCCTTCTAACCAACTGATAGTATGAATGTCCAAGTTATTGGTCGGCTCATCGAGTAACAAAATATCCGGGTTAGCGAATAATGCTTGGGCCAATAATACCCTTAATTTCCAACCGGGGGCCACTTGTTGCATTGAGCCAAAGTGCATAGATTCATCAATACCCGCTTCTAATAAGATTTCACCTGCACGACTTTCCGCGGTATAACCATCCATTTCAGCAAATTCACTTTCTAAATCACCAGCGCGCATACCATCAGCTTCACTCATTTCAGCTTGTGCGTAGATAGCATCTCTTTCTTGTTTTACTTTCCACAGTGCCATATCTCCCATGATCACCGTATCGATAACACTGTACTGCTCGAAAGCAAACTGGTCCTGCCCCAAAGTACTGACCTTGTTACCGGTACTGACAGAAACATTACCAGAGCTTGGCGTTAACTCACCACTGAGTATCTTCATAAAAGTAGACTTGCCACAGCCATTTGCTCCAATCAAGCCATAACGGTGGCCGTTGCCAAATTTAGCCGATATGTTTTCAAATAAAGGCTCTGCGCCAAACTGCATGGTAATATTCGATGTTGTGATCAAGTGGATAGTCCTAAAACTTGCGATGAGTAGAAATGAGCAAACTACAGCGCAAAAAGAGTCAAAATAATAAGGTCGCGCATTATACAGTATTAAGTAGGTACTCAATACCTATAATTGATTTTTTTAGACTATTTTTTCAGCAGACAAATGAGATGGGGAAATATCCCCGAAACAATTCATTTGATTTCAAAGAAATTTTTTACCTGAACGTGGAATATTTCTAAAAGCCGGAAAGGCTGCTTATGTGTTTTTACTTAATGCCTTCTATCACATAATCACCTGTGATACTCAATTCAACTTGGATATCATTGGCTGAGTTGTTTTTCCAGTACCATCCATGTGATCCTTTAAATGGCGTAGTGAAGCTCCCCTTCATTTCAGTGACTGTCGCGATAGCATAACTTTCAAAGTAGCCGGTTTTATCTCCATAAGGCTCACCGTGTAAATCAACATATAGATCACCTGCTTCAGTTTTCCATTGATAAGTTACTTTGGCAAACTTTTCCATCGCTAATTTATACTCAAGACCTTTACCTGCAGGTATGGTAATTGAAACAATATTAGCTGTTGTCGCTAATGTTGGCTCACTTTTAGAAACTTGTGTTGTAGTGTCATTAAAAACGGTCAAGCCTAACTTCTCTCCCACGCCGGTTGGATCAATGCCATATTCGGCAGGGAGTATCACTAAAGCTAAAGCACCTCCTGCAAAAACGACTGATAATAATGTTGCTTTCAACAACGATTGACTATTTTTAGTAGCTTTCATAAATATTTCCTAATTTTTTATAGTGATGACTGACTAATGAAATAACCGGTCAACTGCAAGCCAATCAACATAAAACCTGAACTCATTAATACGGTATTAATAACATAAGAGAACTGATTAAAACTTGCGTGCTTTCTACAATAGTTTATCAATAACAAAATAAAAGTGAGGGCCGTTAATTGTCCTAGCTCCACACCAACATTAAAAGCGACTAAGTTCGCCAACAGACCATTACTGTCTAATTGAAATTCTTGTATTTTTGTAGCCAAGCCAAAGCCATGAAATAAACCAAAAACAAGCACGGCTATTTTAGGGTTAGGCGTTTTACCAAAAAGCAACTTGAAGCCACCAAGATTATCAAAACCTTTATAAACAACCGACAAACCAATAATGGCATCAATAAGATAAGCGTTGACTTGTATATCATTCAACACGCCAAAGAGTAGCGTTAAGCTGTGACCAAGAGTAAACATACTAACGTATATAACGATGTCTTTGCTTTTATAAAGAAAGAATAAAACACCGACTAAAAACAGTAGATGATCATAACCGGTTACCATATGTTTTGCGCCAATATATAAAAAAGGAATTATTTGAATTCCTTTATTATTTAGCAGAAATTGCCGAGTGTTTTCATCCACGCCATGAGCGAATATTTCAAAAGAAAAAAAGGCTAAAATTAGTGTAATGAGTAACACACACTTACGGGTAGAAAGCTGAAATGTAGATAACATTATATTCATTTATTGTAATTAGTGTTTTTCATTTATGTTAGCATTTTGCTCGTTCAATTTTCTAGACAATTAAAATTTATTAATAAGTAAATCCAATTTATTTCAACATACGTTTAGATTCGTAACATGCGTAAAGACAACAAAAGCAATGCTAAAGTTAAAGCAATAAAAACAACAGATAAAAAATAGTATAAGCCTTGCTGTAATCGATACTTAACTCGACTAAACCAGGTTCTTTTCCCTACTCCCTTTTCAGGTATTGTGGTAAAGATATTTAGCATTAAATTAATTAATGCTAGCCAAATTAAAGATAAAAAGCTGAGCATTAAGCTTTTATCTTGCGCTTGGCTTGGATCAGCTGCAAAAATTAAGGAATAAATTACATGAGCAGCAATTAAAAGTGCAAGTAGATAAGTTATTTTCTTAAATGGTTTTAGTCGCTTAGAAAGCTTAATGATAAATAAGAACAATTATAGATACCTTGAACCATGCACAAATAACCGAGCCTATGTTTAAGAGTGATTATTAGTTCACTTTACTTGATCTGGTAAAAAACCAAAACTGTTTATTTCATACGTTCAAACTCTAATACTGAATACTTTAAATAAAAAATCACGGTTTAATTAAAAACCAGCTTTTATAGTTGGATTTCAATATCTAATAGAGCAACAAGACTAGAAGCGTTGACTTGTATGAAAAGCACGCATAAAAAATGCAGCTCCAAGAGCTGCATTTTTCTAACTAGCTTATATGCATCCTGCATTATATTCAGTGTTCTCAATTCATCCGTAAAAAACTATCCTTAGTGTATCCTTTGAGTAAACTCCTACTCATTGTCCTTGGCTAATATCCTTATACTTCCTTGCAAAAACACTCCTTTTTACATCCTTGAGTCATTCCTTTGTATACAAATCCATTTGTACAATCCCTTTTGAAATTCCATTTTTAACGTTTGCTGTCTCCTAGACATAGTCTTCCTGACTTCAATCATCCTAATTGAATCACATCCATGTTCATTTCATCCATTAGCGAAATCCTATTCACTCGACTTAATCCTTAAGCCTCCTTCAAATACTTTAGTACTCCGTACTTCAGTACCTTTACCTCAGATAATCATTATCCTAGTAAATATAGTAAAAGAGCTTCCTGCTCTGTGCCTTCCTGACACGATTAATATTACGCTTAAAATGACATTTTCGAAGGATGTTAAAAATATATTTTCACTTGTAACTTTTTTGTAACAAAAAGGTTCGTTTATTAACTCTATTTATTCAATAACTTAAATGATTTCTGTGGCTACAGCTTTATTAAAGAAACAATATATCTTACGAGCTTGTAAGACATGTCTTACAAAGATAGGAGCAAATTGCTGCAATAGAAAATTTTCAAATGAAAGGTTTTAAACAAAAAATGGGGAATCATGTGATAATCCAAGTTAGTTTCTGGATCGTTCCAAAATTAACTTGCAAGCAATACCTCAGGGTTTTCATACTCTACAGCGAAATGTATAAATAACTAAATTAGCCTTTTGCAAATTAACTCCCGGATCATTTATTTTATTCCTCTTCGATAATCCACTGTTATTTATATTTATTAAAGCGTGCGCTACGTGATTAAAACCAAACTTAGTAAGAACAAGTTGCTATTTAGCCACACAGAAACAAATTAGTGCTATCAAAACTAGTTTCCATAACAACATCAAAATTTAATTAAAGCTTCTTTGCTTATGTAGATCTTTTAGACGCGGGAAAAAAATTCAACCAGTGAGAAAAATTAATAAAGTATTTACAGCTTTTTATTTAGCATAAGAAGCCATGCGGTCTGTTATAAAGGTAAACTAATTAAGTTAAGTGTTACTGATGACCATTCCAGTATAGTGCCAATCATTAAATCAAATTGACCTTTTATATGATAACTATTCCCATATTGCGGACATGAGCTATTAAGAGTCCGACTTGAAAACCTTTGTTAGGTGGCCAAATTAACTATGCCACTACAGATCAAAGAATCACCTTTGAGTATATCAAAAGGAGACCTGAAGATTCTCATCGAGAACATGCTCAAGTACTTAGAGATAAACTTGGTTTAGGTGGGCATATACGAGATGCTCGTGTAGATTGTAATGATAAATCTATTGATGTATTTAAAGTAGATTCTGCAATAAAGTCTTTAAACCAATATATTGAAAAAATAAATGAAATAGATGATTTTTTATAAAATACTAACTGTATTAGAATAACAATCTTGGCCCGAATAATAGATTTAGCTTACTCTTAAAATGTATTTGGCTATCAGTTGACCAAAAAAATAACCAGTAACTAATGTCAACTGCGCAAAAAGTGATCGTTTCAAGTTGAACGCTGACCGACGGCTATGGTGGCTTTTGCGACTGTTGGACGTTATACAACCCTATTTAACTTTAGGCGATGTGGTTAATGTTACAAGTTGATATGCATTAACTAGATACTTTGTTCATTGTTGAAATAAGATAGTTATTTTTTCCTGATTTTTTAACTTTATACATCATTTCATCTGCTTTATTTTTCAATGATTCGGAATCCTCCCCATCAGTAGGGAAAATAGACGCCCCAATACTAATCCCTACGGTTAGATTCTTGTCATCATATAAGTACGGAGTATCAATAGTATTGATCAATCTTTCACATGTCTTTTGTATATCAGCTATATCATTAACCTCTGATAATATTATTAAAAACTCATCCCCTCCTATTCTTGCAACAGTATCACACTCTCTCACACAGCTAAGCATCTTTGATGAGGCAAACTTTAATATTTCATCACCAGCTTCATGGCCAAATGTATCGTTAACAGCTTTAAACCCATCTAGATCTAGATAAAGTAAAGCTAATTTTTCATTGGTTCTTGTTGCCTTTTTAATGGCGTTTTCTATTCGGTCTAGGCAAAGCCTTAGAGTTGGCAAACTAGTCAGAGCGTCATGATTAGCTAAATGCTCGATTTCTTTATTTTTCTCAATTAACTCATCATTCTTACTTCTCAACTCAATAGTTCTATCATCAACTTCTCTTTCCAATACTTTTTGTTGATTTTGTAGTTTTTTGACCCGTAGTTTGTATAAATGGAAGAACACCAAAATAGTTAATAATGAAATAGAGAATCTAACCCATAAAATTTGATGCCATTTGGGTTTAATTGTAATTTGAGCAATAGTTTCAGGCTTTCCCCAAATAGAGTACCTTGAAGCTACTAAAACCTTTAAAGTGTATGAGCCTGGATACAAATTTGAAAAGACAATTTCACGAGAGCCTCCATTAGTATGAATCCAATCATCATTCAATCCTTCTAATTTATACTTAAAACGCAATTGACGCGTTGATTCATAGTCATATGCATTAAAGGCAAGCTTCAAAAATTTAATATTACTCGCTACTTCAATAAGTTTAGAGCTAGGGAGAAGAAATTCCTTTGTGTCCAAAGAATAACTTTCCAAGTAAGGTTTAGCGATCTTATAATTTGGTTTAAGCAAGTCAGCCTTCAAAATTGACACCCCACTATCACTGCCAAATACGGTAGTCCCATCTTTCAAAAGTAAAGTTGTATTCCAGTATGCCTTTTTAATATTTATAAATGCATTATTTGAAAACTCTGAAAATTTAAAGTTAACAGGGTCCAATATTCCATCCTCACTTAGAATCATACCATTTGGTAACTCCACAAAGTTTTGGCCTAAGCTTTTTTCACCTAATCCTAACTTCTGATTAAATGACTGAAAAATTGGCTCGTTATTCAAGTTATTATCACTATAATAAACTTCTTTTCCGTACCCAACCCACAGGCGATTTCGAGAATCAAAGAAGACACTTTCAACTTCCTGCTCCCTCTTCCCATTAACTTCATATTTTTTAGCGATTGCTTCTCCGCTCTTTATCATAAAAAGTCCATCACTGGTTGCAAGCCACATGTTTCCTTCTTCGCTTTCGTGAATACCGTTAATTTGTGATTTAAATATTTTTTTGTCAGCGTTTAGAAAAAGTATGGATTTTCCTTCAAAAAATATTACACCACCAGTTGATGTCCCCATCCAAACTCTATTGTAGCTATCTTTATATAGTGAGCGAATATGCCAATCTGGTAAACCATGTTCCTGATTCAACTGTAAAACCTTTGAATTTGCAAACTCACCAACATATAAATAACTATCAGTAGTTCCGATATAAATTCTTTCGCTAGCTATCAGCATAGACACAATAGCTTTATTTCTTAACGTTCGATTTAGCTCATCAACCAAGTTTTGGTATTTCTTTTCTTTATTGGAAGAAAAGTAAGCTACGCTCCCATTTCGTTGTCCAATGAAAATATCCCCATTATCCGCCTGTACAATTGCGCCTATATCATTACTTTTTAAAAAACTGTCAGGAGAGTTTTCTTCTGTGATCAAGGTTTGACTTCGTCTATCACTTGAGAGAGTTGCAATTCCCTTTTTACCTGCGATCCAAACCATTTTATTTCGATCTACAAACAGCTTTTCAAGGAATTTGTGTTCCATCACAACCTCCCCTCCAATTCTTAAATTATAGTGCTGTTTTATACTATCTCCTTCAGGATTAATAACTATCAGTCCTGAATTATTCGTAGCTATCCCAATTTCTTGATCAGACAAAGACACGATATCATTGATTCTAAAATGCTGTTTACTAGATAATTTAGAAGTTAGTTCTAGATTTATAAATTTTTCAGAAATACTTTGCTTTAAGAAAACCGTTCCATCCGTTTTACCTAACCAAATATCTTTTTTACGGGTTACTTCTATAGCAGAAATGTCCCCAGTAAAGCTGGTAAATACAAGTTCGGCTGAAGTATCAGGTGACACTTTATATTTAGCCAAACCATGTGTTGTAGCAGCCCAGACTACATTATCTCTATAGGCTAAGTCTCTTACTTTTGTAACTGTTGAAGCATCTGGAAAACTTTTAAGCTCAATATTTGAAATCACCTGAACACTGCTATCGTATTCAGAAAGTCCATTTTCTGTTGCAAACCAAATTTTTCCTTTTTTGTCACCAATGATTGAGCGTATATAATTACCAGATATTTTCGAGTTTTTAGGTGAAAAATGGTTTTGAGAAAACCTATCATCTTGAGGTAAGAGTAATACACCATTCTTTCTTGTCCCTACCCAAACCGAGTCATTTTTATCAATATACAAGCTTCTTACTTTATTAATTTTAAAGCCGGAAATTTTTGGGATATTAATATATTTGTACCCTGTAAATACTTTTAAACCAAAATCACCGCCAATCCAAATTTTTCCTTTTGAATCTTGTCCAATTGCCATAACAACAGTACTTGACGAATCTAAATATGAAAACATTCTTTGAAAACTAGGTTTGCCGACATCAAATAAGGATTGTGCAATTGAACTAAAACTTAGAGTTAACAAAATACAGATAATCGTTTTCAATTCTTTCTCCCTATTTCTCTTATGTGAAATCACTTCCCCTGATGTTATTAAAGCATAAATGTTGTAGTTTGCTATTTTTTAAAGAGAAAACTTAGATGGTAAAATGACAAGTATGAGTATTTATGTCATAGATGTTGTTTAGTTACATTTACAATAAAAATCTCATACCCAGAGAGAAACCAAAGCCATTTCACTTTTGGGTGCCTCTATTAGCAGTCTTGACAGGTGCAAGGGTAAATGATGTCCCAACGAACAATTAGGGGACACAGGATTGGGTTAATGAGCGCTACGTCGAATGAGCAGCCGCTATGGTGGCTTAGTTGTCTGTCAATGTAATAGAATTTTTATATCTTATGAGTGCTCTAGATGGATGAGCTGCCGTTAGTTTAGGTGGGTTACAAAACTAACGTCTTATTCAACACAAATTATTGTTTAATAATCATCAAAAATGAATATTTGGTTTTAATGGAACTTATTAGGTTCTTAGTATATTATAAAAGTGATATAAGGCTTGCTCAGCCTAGCTTTCAGGGAAGATTGAATTTTACACCTGATACTGAGCGGTCACAAAACACACAGCTTTAGGCGATGATCCAGAAGATGTTTTGAAAAGCAGGTAAAGATCCGAGCTTTAACCTGCATAAAAATTAATTCGATCTTGGTGAAAGCTTTTTAACTACTTGAAATATAACGGTCACCGATCCAGAGATAAACTTGGATTATCACATGCCTTTAAAATACACTTCCCCATAGCCTAAGTCGTATTGATAGTGTGAAAATAAGACAGTTTATCTATCTTCTTTCATGGCAAACTCAAGTGCACCTGAAACAGCAGCAACTTGTGCCACAATACAGTTTTCGTCATTAACTTTTGGACTATCAGGGTAGACTTCCGTTGTAGTTACGTAATTGGCATCGGTAAGACTCATACAAAGACCTAACTCTTTTCCTGCATAGTTGATGACACCAAACTGAGATAAGTCGACACCAATTAACTTGCCGCTTTCATCAGCTGGAGCAATATGTGTCACTTGCTCTACTTTTTTAATGATAGCTAATTGAAATTTTTCTTGTGGATTAAGGGTATTACCAACTAAATAGAAACCATCTGGAATATTCCAGTTTTTTTGCTCAATAGCATCTCTAGCGGCAAGTGCAGGCCTAAAAACGGTATTATCAGTATCTGTGGTTTCATGAAGATCAACATGGACACAAATATCAACATCAAGTGACTTAATAAAAGTCATTAAGGCCGCTGATTCTTGCGCTGGGCTATTGTTATAAAAAGAACGGTTAGGGTCTATCGCCTGATTGTTCCAACGATTAATCGTTTCGTAGCCCCAAGGGCTCACACATGGAACAACGATAAGATTGAAGAAATCACTATAGTTTGAAACATGGTTACCCACTTCATTTTGCAAAAAACGAAGTGCTCCTTGCACACCACTGGTTTCATAGCCGTGAACACCGCCAGTAACGAGTACTGTTTTTTTATCTGCTTGCCAGTTTTCACTTTTTAAGGCAAATAACGGGTAGCGCTTTTCATCAAGCGTTAATGCCCCATATTGAACAACATCATAATGAGGCGATAATAACTCAATTTGACTAATAACTTCATCTTGATAAGAACGCTTAATACCTTGCTGCTCAAACCATAATTGTTTTTCAACACCAGTCCATTGTTTACCTGGTTTACCGGTTGGGCAGTCGAGATTATCAGTCATAATTTACCTATTGCTCGTAATTTTCACATTATTTAGAGTCAGCACGACCCATAAATTTATGTTCGCTCGTATTAACTTTAATTTTATCACCTGTCGAAATATGCTCAGGTACTTGCACGATTAATCCTGTAGACAAGGTAGCAGGCTTAGTGCGAGCGCTGGCAGATGCCCCTTTAATTGAAGGGTCCGTTTGTGTAATGACCAAATCAACACTGGCAGGTAGATCAATAGCAACAGGTACATCATCTACAATGATCACTGATAACCCTTGAGTATCTTCATTAATGAATAATAACTCTTCACCAATGCTTTCTTTATTAAGGTTGTAAGGGGTGTAATCTTCATTATCCATAAAGACATATTCTTCACCATCAATATAAGAAAACATCGACGGACGACGGCTTAAGTCTGCAAAATTTAACATATCATCAGCTTTAAAAGTCTCATCAACTTTACCACCGGTAACCACATCGTATAAGCGCATGCGGTATAAACTACCACCTGCTCTTCCTTGTGGAACAGAACGCGTAATGTCTCGAACAATGAGTACTTTACCGTTGTGCTCAATTGCTGCATTTTTCTTTATATCACTTGCCTTTGGCATTGGAGGGTTCCTAAAATCAATAATAAGCAAAAAATTAGCTGAGAAAATACCACGAACTCGAAGTAATGCAAGTATTGGATCATAAAAATGATCTATCCGATGTAGTACAACAGAGCAACATCCAATATTGACAGTAATAATACGGCATAAAAAAAGGTTAGTGCAATTAAATTGCACCAACCTTTTATGTCTAGTTTGTTATCGATAAGTTAAGGAGCTTTACTCGTAAGAGCGTTCTAACCAAGCTATTTGAAGCTTCAAATCTGCAATTTCACTGTGAGCGTCAGCCAACTCTTGCTGTGTCGTCTTCTGCTCATTCGCTTTATTTTCAGTGTTTAATTCAATACTTTTCGTCATATTACTTCTATCCTCGTGGGCCATACTACCCTCCCAGTTTTGGTTGCTCTATATGTATTATTACACAAGAACTTACAAAAGTAATATTTTTGGGACAATATTATTATCATTCACAGCACTAATAAGGTTAAGCCATACCCTGCAAGCACAAGATAAATAAACAATATTGAGGCTAAATAAATAGGTTTTAGTCCGATCCCTTTAAATTTGTTTAATCGTGTCTCCATACCCAAAGCTGTCATCGCCATTGTTAATACGAAAGCATCGACGCTATTTATTGTACTAACTAAACTGGTAGACAGTAAATTCAGCGAGTTAAAAGCCACAATGGCAATAAAACCAAAGGCAAACCAAGGGATGGTTATTTTTGTTTTATTTTCATCTTTTGTCGATACACCACTACTAACTTTACTTTGCAACCAAACGCCTAAGATTATTAGAAACGGGGCTAATAGCATGACTCTCAACATTTTTACTATAACAGCAGTATTGGCAACTTCCATATTCATAGCATACCCGGCACCTACAACATGGGCGACTTCATGCAAAGTTCCACCTAGGTAGGTGCCCATCTCCTGTTCATCAATGGCTAAGAAGTCACTCTGAAATAAAAATGGATAAAGGAACATAGCAATTGTGCCAAATACCACAACAGTGGCCACTGCAACACTTGTTTTATAAGGCTCCGCTTTTATTACTGGCTCAGTTGCCAGTACAGCCGCTGCACCACAAATTGAGCTGCCGGCACTGATTAATATACTCGTGTCCCGATCAAGTTTTAAAAATTTAGTACCAACTACATAACCAAAAATAAATGTTGAACTGACTATAATTAAACTAAAGACTACCCCTCCCCATCCAACGATTACCACATCTTGAAAAGTTAAGCGGAAACCATAAAAGACAATACCAGCACGCAAAATGGTCTTTGTTGAAAAAATGACCCCTAGATGCCATTTTGTGGGGAGTTTTTTTCCGACACTATTGCCTAAAATAATCCCTAAAACTATGCCGACAATTAATGGGCTAATTGCAAAGCTTTCCATGGTTGGCTGTTTAGCAATAGAAGTGGCTAATAGCGCTAATAAAGCTATCAATGAAGTACCGTACACAGGACCCAGTTTATGATTTTGCAAAAAACTCATGATTTTAATCTTTACATATGCGGTTTGATCGTAATATATAACCTCAATAAAAATAAATAAAACAGATACTTTTAATGAGATACATTAATAAAATTAATATAAGATGAGTTTAGTAACTCCAAAGTATATGGCGATAAATAAAAGTGAATATCACATTAAAGCAATTAAGTGTTTTTACGACGACAGCGCGGCTTGGTGGAATAACGTTAGCAGCACAAGATCTTTGCATGACACAATCAGCGGCAAGTCAATCTCTCAAAGAATTAGAGAGCGTATTAGGATATACACTTTTTAATCGTGTCGGCCGTAAGTTAACCATTAATGAACAAGGTGAAGCCTTGTTACACAAAGCCAATCAAATGCTGGCCTTACAAGATCAAATTCTGCAACCTCAAAGCAAAGCGTTAAATGGAGTATTAAATGTTGCCGCGAGTGTCACGATAGGCTCTTATGTAATGCC
The DNA here is from genome assembly GCA_913062815.1 of uncultured Colwellia sp. Classification (GTDB taxonomy): domain Bacteria; phylum Pseudomonadota; class Gammaproteobacteria; order Enterobacterales; family Alteromonadaceae; genus Colwellia. Next base: position 46,281 of record CAJXWZ010000006.1, read on the forward strand.
TGAATTGCTTGCTAAATTCGTTACAAAGCATCCGTTAGTAGAGCCTAAATTATTCATAAGTAACTCAGAAGCCGTTATTACGCGGCTTATGGCCGGCCAAGCGCACATAGGCCTTATTGAAGCACCTATTAATCATCAGCAATTAGTCATTTCTTCTTGGCGTGAGGACACATTAACGGTATTTTGCAGCCCTAAACATCATTATGCCAATCAAGAAAAGCTGTCTGCTAAACAAATGTCTGAACAACGCTGGATTTTACGAGAGCATGGCTCTGGCACCCGTGCCGTTTTTATATCAGCAATGCAGCAGCATGGAGCTAAACTAAACAACAGTATGGACTTAGCAAGACAAGAAGCCATAAAGCAAGCAGTGAAAGCCAATTTAGGCTTAGGAGTGCTGTCCAATCTCTCTATAAAACAAGAGCTAAGTTTAGGGTTATTTAAACAACTTCAAACCCCATTAAACTTAAATAGGCAATTCTCAATTGCTCAATCAAAGCACTTTAGCACTAACCCACTTGTTAGCGCCTTTCATCAATTCTTAATTAACTATTAATAACAATTACCACATTAAGTCATCAGGAATTTGGTAATCTGCATAAGGATCATCCTCATCCACATGTTCATCGACAACTTTATCATTTTGAACTAAGACAACACTGTTATCTAATTCTGCAAGTTTATCGGCCGTTTCACGAGTAACAAGGTAAGTCACAGCATCTAAGCCACATAACGCCAAACGGCCATTGACCAAGGCTTTATGAGTAACAATATCTAATGACAACTTTTTTATCTTATTATCAAAAGTATAGTTATATTCATTGTCTCCATTAACGTTTTTCAGTTGATGGTGAGTTAAGATTTGCTTAACACGTAAAACATTTTCTTTATCTGCAAGCTGCTGTTTTTTCAATTCATTTAGAGCATTATCTTTAACTTGCTTGTCCGCTTGCGCTTTAGCTAAGTCTTGTTTCACTTGCTCTTGCATGGTGGCATCTTGTTGAACGCCACTGCGTTTTTGTTTATTTTTCTTACGTTTATCAGCATTAGCTTGTCGTGTTTTTTGCTTGGTGGTTAAGCCTGCTTTAAGGAGTTGATCTTGAAGTGATGCCATAATAATTGTTAATTGCTTTGGAAGTCTGTTTGTTGATGCCTATTCTAACAATAAAAAAAGACGAGACAAACCCTGTTAGCTTATCTCACCTTTTTCAGCGTTTCTTAGAGCAGCTGATCTATTTGTTTACACAATACCGTATTGATTTAATGGTAACTCGCGATAACGCTTACCTGTTGCAGCGAAGATGGCATTGCAAATAGCCGGAGCAACTGGAGGAACGCCAGGCTCACCAACACCACCTGGAGGTGCGTCACTCGCTAATACCTGAACATCTATAGGGGGTACTTCATGCATACGCGCTATGGGATAATCATCAAAATTACCTTGCTCAATCACGCCACCTTGCGCGGTAGTTTCACCATAAAAAGCCAAAGAGATACCAAAAATGGCTGCCCCCTCCATTTGTGATGTAATCCGTTCAGGATTAACCGCTGTACCACAATCAACACACATATAAATTCGTTCTAGTTTTACTTTTCCTTGCGCATTTGTTGATACTTCTACAACTGAAGCGACATAACTGACAAAACTTCGATGTACCGCAATGCCAACCCCATTACCGTTCGGCAATTTCCCCTTACTACTCTTATGCCAATTTGCCATTTTAGCAACACTATTAAGTACATTTTTCAAACGAGAGGTATCTACAGGGAATTTATCCAGTGTTTCTCCATAGTTCCCGTATTCTGCTTGTTCTTTGCTAACATCAATATGACGGTCCTCACCAATTAAGGAAAGTAAATAGTCTTTGCTATCTGTGTTCGTTGCAATCGCAAGTTCATCGGCAAAAGAACAAACAGCAAAAGCTTGGTTAATATTGGTTACTGAGCGCAGCCAACCAATTCGGGTATGCGCAGCTGCTTTCCCTGCGCCACAATGAACATTAGCAATATCATAAGGCATATCTATCATACCTAAACTTGCCTCAAAACCTAAAGTGTCTGCACCTTTTGAAAAAGTAGCGCTTATAGTAGGCGCCGCCTCAATATGTTGCCACGCTGTCACTTTGTTATTTTTATCAATACCTGCTGATAATTTCTGATAACTCACTGCATGGTAATAACCATTTTTTATTTCATCCTCTCGCGTCCACAGCACTTTTACTGGCACATTGAGCTTTTGCGATAATATAGCCGCCTCTACCACAAAATCAGGTTTAGATTTTCGACCAAAACCGCCGCCTAAGAGCGTCACATTAATATTTACTTTTTCGGGGGCTAGCCCGGTTGCTTGAGCCACATTGTTTTGTGCTGATTGCGGTGTTTGTGTACATGCCCAAATATCAAATATCCCATCATGAAAGTGCGCTGTTGCTGCCGGTGGTTCCATTGGCGCATGAATTAGCTGTGGTACATAATAATTAGCATTAATGATTTTATTTGCATTTTTTAATGCTGTGCTAACATCACCTTTCTTACGTAAAGTTGCAGTTGGATTATCACAGCTGTTGGCTAAGGCTAGCTTATACGCCTTAGAATTGTAATCTGCATGCTCTGAGTTTTGCCACTCAATTACCAAGGCATCACGCCCCTTCATTGCTGCCCATGTATTGGTAGCAATAACGGCAATGCCCCCTAAAGGTTTGAAAACTGCGGGTTCAACTAAATCATCGAGTTGAATAACATCGATTACGCCGCTAATTTTTTTAGCTTTATCACTATTAAAATGCTTAACCTTGCCAGCAAGTACTGGCGGTCGTGCAATCACAGCGTAACGCATATTGGGCAAATCAACATCGTAGCCAAAGGTGGTGTTGCCTGTAGCAATGTCTTTACCATCAACAGATCTAACATTGGATTTACCAATGAAGCGAAAGTCCTGTTTGCTTTTTAACACTAATGTTGCTTTATCAGGTACCGCTAAACTAGCGGCAATAGCGACTAAATCACCAAAGGCAATGGCGCGATTAGATTTAGCATGCATCACCTGACCTTTTACTGCACTACATTCACTAACAGGCACTTGCCAAATTTTTGCCGCCGCTTGCTCTAACATCATACGAGCAGTTGCACCAGCCTCACGTAAAGGTTGATAAAAATGACGAATTGAACGGGAACCATCCGTATTTTGACTACCATATTTTTTATCACCTAAACCTTGAACCACCTGGATTTGTTGCCAGTCAGCCTCTAGTTCATCCGCGACAATCATAGGAATACTGGTACGAATTCCCTGCCCCATTTCTGAGCGATGAACAACAATCGCCACGGTATTATCACTATTAATGGTTAAATACACGCTAGGAGCAAAGCTAGTTACACCTATCGCTTCAGCCGCTAGTCCTTGTGCAATTACTTTTGGCATAGATAACATTGATGAAAATTGGACGCCTAACACTAAAGCTCCTGAGCCAATGCCTATATTTTTTAAAAAGCCCCGTCGGCTAACGTTCTCTATTTGACTCATACATTAACCCCCTTTGCCGTTGCATCAATAGCGAGTTTATCAACTGCCTGTTCATCAATAGCAAGTTCCTTAATATTGAAGCTAGTTACTTCCATTCCTGCAGCCAATTGAATAGCACCTTTAATACGATTATAGGTACCGCAACGACAAAGATTCCCTGTCATTGCCGCCTCAATCTCTTGTTCTGTTGGCTTTGGATTTGCCTTTAGTAATGCCGCAGCACTCATGATTTGTCCTGACTGACAATAGCCACATTGTGGCACATTTAGTTGCTGCCACGCCTGTTGTAAGGCATGTTCGCCATTTTCCGATAAACCTTCAATTGTCGTTATTTTTTGCTGTCCAATAGCTGAAACTGGCATGGTGCAGGAGCGAATTGGCTGGCCATCAAGGTGCACGGTACAGGCACCACAAAGGCCTTTTCCACATCCATATTTTGTGCCGGTGTATTTTAAGATATCCCGTAATACCCACAACAGTGGCATATTTTCATCATCATTATATTGATGCTGTTTACCATTTATCATTAAATTGATCATGCTCTCTTCCTTTTTGTGATTATTCGATGTTTAGACCTTTATTCTTTATATTAGACAGTTGCTCAGGTGTATCTACATCAGCAAAAGCGGCTGGCATAAAAACTGATTTTACTTGACTCCAGTTGTCTTTAATCACTTTCTTAGCACCTTCGTCACCAGATAATGCCATTAGCTCTTTAAAGTATTTATGTGGAAAAATTGCGGGTGGAGCATAACTTTCGCCATCACTAACCATATGGATTTTTTCAGGAGCTTTTCGCCATTGACCAATGAGCGTCTGCAAATTTTCAACCGTTAATTGCCACTGATCAACGAGAAATATTAATACAGCACTGACATCATTATCAAGTTCAACTATTCCGCTTGCAATTGAACTCGATAATCCTTTTGACCAATGATCACTTTGGATTATTTTTAAATTTCTGGCTTCAGGATGGCTAGCCAAATGTTTTGTCATTACAGCACTTTGATAACCTAAGACACAGTAGCATTTCGTATTAAACTTGGCACTCATGCCGGCTGCTAAACTAATTTGTCTAGTTAACAAGCTCTGAGTTTTCTCTTGATACTCGTCACCAATAGTTGTATTTATTTCAACCAGTTGCTTTGGTTGTCCAAGACGTGAAGAACTGCCGGCCGCCATTAAAAGTAGCGCTATTTTAGGGGGGGCAGGCTCAGTCATGAACGTAGCCTGGATGTTTAGGTAGCAACAGGAATATAAGGAGAGAAGATAAGCTTCTTTGCCTAGAGCTCTGAAATAATCGAATCGTAGATAGAAAAAACGACATGGTAAAAGTGATTAATTATTATTATGATGCCTTAACGTTAGCAGCCAATAATAAAATTAACAATACGCCAAATGTAACTCTTTATTGATCTGAGAAAAACAGCGTTATTTAACTAGATGGATCGGACTATCATTGTTGATAGTCATTGCTTCAATAGTTGGTGTGATCGCCACATCTTTAATTATTGATTCACCATTTTGATATCTATGATAAGAACACTCTTTAAGTCCCATCTGATGACAAAAGTCATTAAAACTTTTAAAATCATTTCTGGTAAGCTTTTGAGCATCTTTTGTTAATAAACCATCAATATACATGGTGTCACCATTAATATTACAATTAGCGATTGCTGAATAAGGTTGGCCATATTCTGCAACTTTTAAGGCGCGCACCATTTTAACTTCGAAGATCCACTCCCCTACTTGTACATGCTTTGACATTGATTGTGTCACTAAAACTCCGAAACTCGTCGTAAATACAGCGATAAGACAAAATTATACCATTTGATTAACCGCTAAATCCAAAGAAAAGCTATTAATTTTTGTTCCTTTTATAAAACAAAAACTTAAACTAACTTCAATTAACTCGGAGATTAAACTTAACAAAAGCTTCGCTAGTGTCTATTAATCAGTTATTCTTTGTTTTATTCATTTTCATTATTTTTTTAATGCTATTTTAATATGATAAAAAAGTTAATCATTGCTTTCGTACTGATCAGTTCCTTAGTTATTGCTTTCGGCGCAACATGGATTTATAGCCAAGTAGATAGTGCTTTACCTATTCTAGAAGGTAAAAGAACAGTCTTTGGCTTAGATGAAACTGCCATTGTTGAACGAGACAAACAAGGTATTGCTACTATCAAAGCGAATAGTCGACTTGATGTTGCTGTAGCCACAGGTTTTATCCACGCGCAGGAACGTTTTTTTCAAATGGACTTACTTCGACGAAACTCTGCAGGCGAGTTAGCGAGTCTTTTTGGTAATGTCGCGCTTGATTATGATAAGTCCATCCGTAAGCATAGATTTAGAGATAGAGCACGTCTAATCGTCAATAACTTACCTGCTGATGATAAAGCGTTATTAAAATCTTACACACGAGGTGTAAACCAAGGATTAAAATACATTGGCTCTCAACCATTTGAGTATTTATTATTGCAGCAGGAGCCAGCGCTATGGAGTGAGGAAGACTCTGTTTTAGCCATTTTCAGTATGTATATAGATTTACAATATAAAGATGGTAAGCGAGAACGCTCATTAGGATTAATGAAAGCTATTCTTTCTGCGGATGTGTATGCCTTCTTGAACCCAAAAGGTAGCATTTGGGATGCAGCTATTGATAATAGCCAGTATCAAGCTTCCCCTATGCCATCGCAAGTATGGCCATCCGCACCAACAAGTCGCTTAAAAGGCTCAAGTAAAGTATCTAACATAGTCAAAAATACTCAGCAATCAAAATACCAATCAGAAGCGTTTCCGGGTTCAAACAACTGGGGCATATCAGGAAAAATCAGCAGTACCGGTAGCGCCATCATAGCTAATGATATGCACTTAGGTATACGTGTGCCAAATACGTGGTTTAGAGCGCGTTTTGAATATCCTACAGCAGATAAACAAGTGAAAGTCACCGGCGCTACTTTGCCTGGTACGCCTAATATGGTGGTAGGCAGTAATGGCGCTATCGCTTGGGGTTTTACTAACAGCTATGGTGATTATAGCGACGTTATTAAACTTAAAACCATAAACCAAGGTCAGCAATATATTACTCCTGATGGCGCAAAAGACTTTACTTATCATAAACAGATCATTGCCATAAAAGATGAGCCATCCGTCGAAATAACTGTTCAAGAAACAATCTGGGGACCGGTCATCGGTGAAAATCATCAGGGACAATTATTAGCTTATCGCTGGGTCGCTCACGATGTACAAGCAATTAATTTAACGGCAAAAGAATTAGAGAGTGCTACCACGGTTAAGCAAGCATTCAATATTGCAGCTCGCAGTGGCATACCCGCTCAAAATATGATGGTTGGAGACAAGGATGGTAATATTGGTTGGACAATTATGGGACCTATTCCTAAGAAAGTCGGCGATACTGGTGACACGCCTACTTTTTGGCATGAAGGAAAACATGGTTGGCAAGGGTATTTAACACCAGCTCAATACCCTAGTGTACTTAATCCAGAAAATGATCGTTTATGGACTGCCAATTCAAGAGTTGTTGGTGGCGAGATGCTTAAAAAGCTGGGTAATGGTGGCTATGCCCTAGGTGCTAGATCAAGACAAATACGTGATGATTTATTTGCCCTGAAATCGTTTGATGAAAAGTCACTGTTAAAAATAGGCTTAGATGACCGGGCTTTGTTTTTGAAACGTTGGCAAGAATTTATCTTAGCGCAAGTGTTGACCGAGCAAACACTGATAAAGCACACAAATTTTCAACAAGCCAAAAACATCCTGTCAAAAGATAAATCACTAAGTGCGAGCATCGACTCAGTTAGCTACCGCATGGTGAGAAATTTTCGTATCAATGTGCGTGACCTTGTTTTTAGCGAGTTAATCAACTCACTCGAAAATTTAGATGAAACATACCAGTTTCATACGATTCGTCATCAAATTGAAACGCCGTTATGGCAATTAGTTACTCAGCAACCTGACAATTTTTTGATGCTACCACTAGACACTTGGCAAGCGGTATTTATTCAAGCTTTACAGCAAACTATTGATGATATGACCTCATTAGCGTCAGGAGATAAACAAACACTCGCACAAGCCACTTGGGGTCAACAAAACACTACGGCGATTATTCATCCTTTGAGTAAAGGCGTGCCGTTTATTGGTCAATGGTTAAACATGCCAGCGAAAGCTTTATCAGGTGATAGCTATATGCCAAAAGTACAAGGTATTGCTTTTGGCGCATCAGAGCGAATGGTTGTTTCTCCTGGTCATGAACAAAAGGGTATTTTTCATATGCCAACCAGCCAATCTGGACACCCATGGAGCCCATATTATAGTGTAGGCCATGCTGATTGGGAAAAAGGAACGCCCTCAGCCTTTTTACCTGGTGAAACGAAATATAAATTAACCCTACTGAGTTATTAGCAGTAATTTACTTACATAACAAAAACAATAAGGAAAGAAAATGATTACGTTAATTTGGTGTTTGTTTATCGCCGCCCTTTTACCTCTACTCGCAAAAGGGCCTGTTGCTCATGCCATGAGTAAATTAGGTGGTTATAATAATAATCACCCACGCGAGCAACAAAGTAAACTCACAGGTTTTGGTGCGCGTGCCTTAGCCGCACATCAAAATGCCTTTGAATCATTCATTCTTTTTGCGCCTGCCGTTTTATTAGCTATCGCCACTCAACACACCGGCGATAATATTGTCTTACTAGCCGTTATTCATGTCTGTGCTCGTATTGCCTATAACATCTTTTATTTAATGAATATTGATAAGCTGCGTAGTTTAGTTTGGTTCGTTGCAACAATTAGTAGTTTTACTATTATTTGGCAGTGTATCCCTTAAAAATGTTTGCCATTTAAAAATGGTCTAAAGAAAGTGTTGACAGAATTTAGTTAAGCTCGATAGAGTAAGCGCTCTAGTGAAGTATTTATTGAAAAACCTTCCTCATGGAAGGTTTTTTCTTGAGCAAAATGTAAAAATAGCAAGGTAGGAAGTAAACGTGAGCGAAAAATTAGATTTAAACGAAATACGCAAAGAAATTACCAGCTTGGATAAAGAGCTATTAACCTTATTTGCCAAGCGTCGTGCACTTACCCTTAACGTTGCTAAAAGTAAAGTACAACAGGTTCGCCCAATTAGAGACCAACAACGTGAACAAGAGTTGTTAATTCGATTAATCAAGCAAGGAAAAGAGCTTGGCTTAGATGCTCATTATGTCACCAGTGTCTTTCAAACAATTATTGAAGATTCTGTACTTAACCAACAAGCCTATCTACAAAGTTTAGCTAATCCTAACATTCAGACGCCTACCGTTAGTGTTGCCTTTCTTGGTGACAAAGGCTCATATAGTTATTTAGCTAGTCATCGATACTTTTCTAGACGTGCAGAAAAAATAGTAGAGTCTGGCTGTCAAAATTTTAGTGACATTTTACAACAAGTAGAGTCAGGTCAAGTTGATTACGGCATGTTACCTATTGAAAATACCAGCTCAGGTAGCATCAATCAGGTATACGACTTACTTCAGCATACAAATTTATCTATTGTTGGTGAAATTACTCAACCAATAGAACATTGCTTACTGACCGCAGTAAATACCAGCCTAGACAAAATAAAAACCATTTATGCTCATGGCCAACCGTTTGCTCAATGCAGTAACTTTCTAGATAAACAAGCAGATATCCGTATTGAATATTGCGACAGTACTGCCGATGCCATGGTAAAAGTCTCTGAGTTACAAGATGACACCATTGCTGTAATAGGTAGTGAAGAAGGTGGTCAGCTGTATCAATTACAAGCACTAGAAAAATCTATTGCTAACCAAAATGAAAATCACTCTCGTTTTATTTTAGTGGCAAGAAAAGCGGTTGACGTGGCTGAACAAATACCGGCTAAAACCGCGATCATACTCGCAACAGGTCAAAAGGCAGGTGCTTTAGTTGAGTGTTTACTCGTGCTAAAAGAAAAAGGCATAAACATGTGTAAGCTTGAATCCCGTCCAATTCAAGGGCGCCCGTGGGAAGAAATGTTTTACATAGATGTTGAAGCAAATTTAAAAAGCTTTGCACTGCAAGAGGCACTTAGTGAAATTACAGAACATACTAACTTCATCAAAGTACTTGGCTGTTATCCAATTGAGCACATCAGCCCAACCAGTGTGCCAAGTAGCGAAATTTAATTGAGTTGGCATATAAAGAGTTACCTTTGAATAAATTAGCAATACTGGCTTTTACTTTATTAGTTTTTTTTAGCACTATGCTGTGGTATTTGGCCAATGGCTCCCTGAACGATTACCTTAAAAGCCAAATAGCAATTCAAGGGCAATATTACACAGGTCAATCAAGTAGCGTAGCGTATGCTGATTTTTCTCCTGCAACAAATACCGCCACCTTTAAGCAGCTAAAGGTTGAAAACTTAGCATTTGCTAAAGCACATCATGTGCTTAGCATTGATCACGTAGAAGTAGAGTTAGCTAAAACGCAAAACCAAGCTTTATTAACACGCATAAATAGATTATCAATAAACACTTTAACCATTAATATTGAGCAAGGTGACAACAAAATAACTAATGTTGAACAACTTGTTGAACAAATCACATTGAAACTTGCTCTGGACTACCCTGAGTTTTACCCTGCCATCGCGGCAAAAGTTTATGCTCAGCACAATCCAGAAATGAATGCTGAAGAATATGCCAAGAAAAATCCACAAGTGGGGCCTATCATTGCGCATACCAAAGCAAAGAAAAAGCGTGGTAAAGCTCAAGCAAAAATATTGGTCGAATTGCTCACTATTAACACCTTAGCACTGCAATTTGCTAGCGACGGCTCAACAAAGTCTATTAATAAGCAAGACATCAGAATTGATGCTTTTAAAAATGGACAAGGTTTAGTCGCTAATCAGCTCGGCGGTGAAATATTGCTGCACCTACTCAACTTAGCCATTCATTAATTTATCGCTAAGTACTTGTATTTTAGGGAATGCAGCGTAAGCTAATAGTAAATAATTATACTTTCACCTTAGACAAAGGAAAATTCAGTCATGCCCCCGTTGAAGCTTTTCTCTCGTGCTATTCTAGTGTCTGCTACGCTTTGTTGTGCGCAATTTCTTTCACTAAATCTTCAAGCTGTTGAGTTTGAAATTACGCCATTCATAGGTCAAACTTTTAGTCCAGACCTTGTAAACGGCAATGAAACAAACACTTTACCTGTCAGTGATGAGCCTAATGTAGGTCTTGCTTTTTCTTGGCTTGATTCACCTAGCGGTCAAGGACAAGTTATAGTTAATTTTATTTCTCGCGATTTCAAAGATGATAATCAATTGAAGCACTCTTTTGATACCATTTACGCGCATTTTAATGGCGTGGCATTGTTTAGAGAGAGAAACTATATAACCACGGTAAGCTTAGGTCTTGGTGCTACTTACTTCGACAGTGATTTTGATGACGTTATTTACCCGTCCCTTACCGCTGCAGTTGGTACGCGTTATGAGTTTTCTGATAACTTAGCATTAGTTACTGAACTTAGAATGTATGCAACCTTAACAGACGAAGATGAACAGTTATTTTGCCAAGCTGATAATTGCGTTGCTCAATTTGAAAGTGCAATCTGGCTTGACAGTCAAATTTCAATCGGTATCGCCTATCGTTTTTAACTGACTTTTCTGCATCAATATACGTAGAAATTGACTTAATGATACTACCCAAAGTTTCAAGTTAAAACTCTGGGTTAGTAACGTATTAGTCAAATTACTTTTTCAATTCATTCGCTTTTAAAAGCATCGCTTTACTTTCAGTTAAGAAATCATCGGCATAATGACCAAACCAATTTGATACTTGACTAAACATGGTAACAAAAGCATCTTTGTCCCCTACTTCCACATCTTCTAAAAGCTCTAGAAAACGATAAGCAAAACGTTTCATCATTGAGATATTATCAGGATTAGCAAAAATAATATCTGAATATAAAATGGGGTTTTGAGCAAACAGACGACCCACCATAATCAACTCTAAACGATAAATAGGTGAGCTCATATCGACGAGCTTTTCTATATCTGCGCCTTCAGTCATTAAATGATAACCATAAGCAATAGTAGAAAAATGCCTCATAACTTGCACCATAGACATGGCTTGATCATGTTCATGGGCCGTTACAGGGTAAACCTTAGCCCCCCAAACTTGAAACTGCTTTAATAACCATTGATATTTTTCTGGCGCTCTACCATCACATGCAATAATGGTTTGTTTAATTAGGCCAGTAACATCAGGGCCAAACATGGGATGCAAACCTACAACAGGACCTGAATGAGCCTTCATCATTTCATACAAAGGAGACTCTTTAATACTGGTGACGTCAGCCAAAATACAAGTTTCTGGTAAATGATTTAGGTGATGAATAACAATTGACGTTAAGCGTATAGGCACTGAAACAATCACTAAACTTGCATCCGATAGAATAGCCTCGCTATTAGGCCAATCTTCTTGCTCTATTATGGCAACTTCATAACTAGAGCGTTCAAATAAATCAACAAAAACATGCCCAAGTTGCCCTCTTCCGCCAATAACGACAACTTTATTACAATCAGGGTTAATGCACTGATAACCACTAGCATCTTGGCTTACATAAGAGTCACGCATCAAACGACGTAATATGTCTTCGATTAAATCGGCGCTTAAACCAACATTACTTGCCTGCTCCCGACGCTTAGCAATGAGATTCGCTTCTCGTTCAGGTGCGTAAATAGGCATACCTTCAGCGCTTTTTAACTCGCCAACTTTAGCGGTAACAGCTAAGCGCTTGCTCAGTAATTCGACTAACTGGCTATCAATATCATCAATTTCATCGCGTAATGCGTTGAGGTTATCATCAAAATTACTCATATTTCCCTTAAGGTAAATCGTTATTTAATGCGCGCTTTTAATACTGATTCAAGCATAGCATCTGCTTCACTAAACAATGTTTTGGTAGTATCCATATCGATACAAGCATCGGTCACCGATACGCCATATTCCATATCAGCAAATGACAAATCTGAGCTTTGATTACCCGCTTTTAGATTACTCTCAAGCATGATACCAATTATAGACTTATTGCCCTCTATTATTTGATTAAAAACGTTAGTAGCAACTAACGGTTGTCGACGATAATCTTTATTCGAGTTGCCATGGCTACAGTCAACAACAATACCGGGCTCCAAATTATGTTTGGCCAGTATTTGTTCACAATCACTAATATTTACACTGTCATAATTTGGCTGCTTGCCACCTCGCAAAATAACATGTCCATCAGGATTGCCCGAAGTCTTAATTAATGAAACTTGCCCTTGTCGGTTTATTCCCATGAAACGATGAGATGATGCAGCAGATTGTAAGGCGTTAATTGCCACATCTAAACTACCATTAGTACCATTTTTGAAACCTATTGGCATTGACAGTCCGCTCGCCATTTCCCTATGGGTTTGCGACTCTGTTGTTCGAGCCCCAATCGCAGACCAACTAAATAACTCTGCTAAATATTGCGGGCTAATAGGATCTAATGCTTCTGTTGCCAGTGGTAAGCCTAATTCAGTTAAGTAAATTAACAACTCTCTTGCTTTTCTTAGGCCGGCTTCAACATCAAATGAGCCGTCCATATGCGGATCATTAATTAACCCTTTCCAACCAACGGTAGTACGCGGCTTCTCAAAGTAAACACGCATGACTATAAATAGCGAGTCTTTGTATTTTTCGTGTAACGCTTTTAATTCTCGAGCGTAAGCTTTCGCTGCATCAACGTCATGCACCGAACAAGGGCCACTGATCACCAGTAAACGCGAGTCATTCTTGTGGATAATATCCGCTATTATTTTTCGTGACTCTTTAACAAAAGCACGACCTGGCTCTTTAAGGGGCAACTCTTCTTTTAGTTGCTCTGGCGTTAATAATACATGCTCTTCATTAACATGAATGTCATTTAAGCTACTGATATGTGGTGTGTTAGACATAGTTCATTCCTAAAAATTACAATTTAAAAATGCGCAGGATAAAACAAGATTTACAGAAAATATTGAAAAGTTCAAAGTGCAGTTTTAAAGGCTTACAGCTTACTTATTCATAAAAACATAAAATCGTAAAGATTTAATTACGCGATTTGTAAGGTTATTTTTACACATTATTTTTACTGAGTACAGCTTAATTTTAAGAAAATACTAATTTTTTGCGTGTCGTAACAAAAGCGTCATATTTCGTTCATTTATCTGTCACATAAAATTTCTACACTGTGCTCAGTTTACTAAATACAACTTTAAAAAACTCTAAACTTAACCAGAGAGAATCAAGATGAATAAAATGATGACAAGCGCTTTAACAAAAGCAGTTTTTGGATTATCCGTTAGTACTGTCGCTTTACTCAGTAGTGTTACCAATGCGCAAGGCAACAGTCGCGACACTATTACTGCCGTTGGCTCTTCTACTGTATACCCATTTTCAACCGTCGTTGCTGAGCGGTTTGGTAAAAATACTGATTTTAAAACACCAAAAATTGAATCTACTGGAACTGGTGGTGGCATGAAGTTATTTTGTGCTAGCAATGCAATTGACACACCTGACTTAGCTAACGCTTCTCGCCGCATGAAAAAAAGTGAATTTGATATGTGTGCGAAAAATGGTGTTACTAGCATTACTGAAGTATTGGTTGGCTACGACGGTATTGTAGTTGCGAACTCTAATACCGCTAGCGCAATGAAAGTAACGCGCAAGGAGCTATTTTTAGCATTAGCTAAAGATGTGCCAGCAAAAGATGGCAGCGAAAAACTAATCGCCAACCCTTACAGAGTATGGAGCGACATTAACCCTACACTTCCAGCAAATAAAATTGAAGTTTTAGGCCCACCGCCAACCTCAGGCACACGTGATGCTTTCGCTGAACTGGTACTAGAAGCGGGCTGTAAAAAGTACGCTTGGATTAAAGCAATTAAAAAGCAAAACAAGTCTAAGTACAAAGAAATTTGTCATAGTGTTCGTGAAGATCATGCCTATATAGAAGCGGGCGAAAACGACAACTTAATAGTGCAAAAGCTAACGGCTAATCCTAAAGCGTTCGGTATTTTTGGTTTCAGTTTCTTAGACCAAAATAACGATATGCTGCAAGGCTCAATTATTGATGGTCAAGGCCCAGCTTTTGATGCTATAGCTGATGGCTCATATCCTGTGTCTCGCCCTCTTTACTTCTATGTTAAAAATGCTCATGTTGGCAAAGTGCCTGGCATCTTAGCATTCTTAAAAGAGTACACTTCTGAAGCAGCTATGGGTGAAGAAGGGTATTTAACAGATAAAGGCTTGATTCCTTTAGGAGAAGTAAAGTTAGCAAAGGTACGAAACAATGTTCTATCACTGACACCATTAGCACTAAATAAATAATTTCTTATAGCTTTATAAATTGAGCTTTAGGCGAGCATCAATGCTCGCCTTTGCTTGTTCATTTATTAGAAATAATTTGGCCCTGAAATATGAATTCCCCTTTACTTTTTACCCTTCTCGTATGCCTTACTTTATTCAGTTATTGGTATGGTATTAATCGCTCATTGAAAGTTGCCGGTGGTACAGAGCATAAAAAAGTGCTGTCCTGCTTGCCTAAACAGTTTGGTTTGCTCACTGCCATGGTCTGTGGTCTGCCAGCACTCATTACCCTATTAATTTTTAATAGCGCTGAACAACTTGTTATTGAACAACTACTAACAGCGACGTTACCTGCAAATATACAAGCTTTATCAAATATAGACTTAGGTTTGTATTTGAACAATATACGCTTTTTAGCTTTGTCTGAATCTAACCAAGCCTTATTAAATAACTTAAGTAGTAGCACTGATATAGCGTTAAATATTCAATTAAATGCCGCGATAGCCATACAAAAACTAGAGCAACAAGCAAAATGGTTAAAAACGGCGTTAGTGTTAGTCGTTTCATTGGTTAGCGTTATCATTCTCGTTAGAAAATTCAGTATTACTTATGAAGCACGACAAAAATCAGAAACCATCATTCATGCCTTGCTTGTAGCTTCATCTGCCATTGCGATTTTAACTACGCTAGGCATTGTCATTTCCGTTTTATTTGAATCTATTCACTTTTTTAAAAGTGTTCCTGCCACTGAGTTTATGTTTGGCACACAGTGGAGTCCACAAACAGCAATGAGAGCTGACCAAATAGGTGGTTCAGGGTCATTTGGCGCCGTACCACTCTTTGCCGGCACCCTGCTAATTACCTTTATTGCCATGCTTTTAGCAGTACCTGTTGGCTTAATGATAGCTATATACCTTTCACAGTATGCCAATTCAAAATTCCGTAATATTGCCAAGCCAATGTTAGAGGTTTTAGCTGGAATCCCAACGGTAGTTTATGGTTTTTTTGCCGCGCTTACTGTCGCTCCAGTTATTCGAAGTACTGGCGAATATTTTGGTTTAAGCGTCGCTTCTGAAAGTGCTTTAGCCGCAGGTCTTGTCATGGGTACCATGATTATTCCTTTTGTTTCATCATTATCTGAAGACGCCATCAGTGCAGTACCCAAAGCATTAAAAGAAGCCTCTTTTGGTATGGGGGCAACTAAAAGTGAGACTGTTATCAAGGTATTACTTCCTGCTGCATTGCCCGGTATTGTTGGCGCTATTTTGTTGGCTATTTCACGTGCCATTGGTGAAACCATGATAGTGGTAATGGCTGCTGGTATGGCGGCAAATTTAACCGCTAACCCGTTAGACTCAGTTACCACCGTTACCGTACAAATCGTCACGCTATTAACGGGCGATCAAGAATTTGACAGTCCAAAAACATTAGCTGCGTTTGCCTTAGGTTTAATGCTATTTATAACCACCCTAGGCTTGAATATCTTAGCGTTAAAAGTGGTACAAAAGTACAGAGAACAATATGACTAACTCAATAGACAAGAACATAACAGGTAATGCAACGCCTGCAAAACTACAAACGAAACTCTCTACCACAGAGAAAGTTGCCTTAAGTTTGAAAAAACGTCATCAAAAAGAGAGACGCTTTAGAAATACTGGATTCAGTGCAGTGCTGTTTGGCTTTATGCTAGTGGTTATCTTAATTGGTGACATCACCACAAAAGCGCTGCCAGCATTTCATCAGCATTGGGTAAAGTTGGATGTTAATTATCAAAGTGACTGGTTAAGTGTTGATGCAAACTTAAGCGGTTATGAATTGACGCAACAACTTAAAACAGCAAATTTTCGAAAAGTATTGAGAAATTCTCTTTACCCTATGTTTGTTAATGAACAAACTCCTAAACTGTCACGCAAAGACAAACGTTCAGCATTTAAGTTATTTTCAAGCAATGCTGAATTTACCATTCGCGACGCTTTACTCGCTGCTCCTGAAGATCTTAATGAAACCGTGTCTATCTGGGTAAGACTTGATGATGACGTTGATAGCTACCTTAAAGAAGGTTTTGCTTTTGGTACTGCCGGCTTACGTATTGACGAACAACAAGCGCAATGGGTAGCAAAACTTGAACAAGAGCAGCGCATTGAAAGTCGCTTTAATACTAGTTTCTTTACCGCGAGTGATTCACGTGAACCCGAACTTGCCGGTATTAAAGGTGCGTTAATGGGTACATTGCTCACTATGTTTGTTACCTTACTATTGTCGTTTCCCTTAGGGGTGGCCGGTGCTTTATATTTAGAAGAGTTTGCCCCTAAAAATCGCTTAACCGATATCATAGAAATTAACATTAATAACTTAGCGGCAGTACCTTCAATCGTGTTTGGCTTACTGGGGCTTGCTGTTATCATTAATTTATTTGGCCTACCACGTTCAGCACCATTAGTGGGTGGCATTGTATTAACCTTAATGACGTTACCCACCATTATTATTGCAAGTCGAGCAGCAATAAAGGCCGTTCCGCCTTCAATTAGAGAGGCCGCTTTGGGATTAGGTGCTTCTAAAATGCAAGTAACCTTATCTCATGTATTGCCACAAGCAATGCCCGGTATTATTACTGGCGGTATAATAGGTATTGCGCAAGCATTAGGTGAAACGGCACCTCTACTTATGATAGGTATGGTGGCCTTTATTGTTGATGTACCAACCAGTATTGCTGACTCAGCAACCGTACTTCCAGTACAAATATTTTTATGGGCAGATAGCCCAGAGCGGGCATTTTTAGCAAAAACGTCTGCCGCTATTTTAGTACTATTAACACTATTGTTGGTGATTAATACCACCGCAACCGTGTTGCGATCTAAATTTGAAAAGAAGTAATACTTCGAAGAAACAGTTTGAGACAAAATAATGAACAATATAGAAATAACCCAAGACCCATTAGCCCAAGTAGAGCTTACAGAAACCGTTGGCAATATTTATGCTGATGATGCAAAAATGTCAATTCGCAATGCCAATGTTTACTATGGTGAAAAGCAAGCTATTCATGATGTCAGTTTAGATTTAGCCAAGAATCAAGTAACAGCTTTAATAGGCCCATCTGGTTGTGGTAAATCAACCTTTTTACGTTGTTTAAACCGCATGAACGACACTATTGATATCTGTCGTATCACTGGCCAACTGATGCTTGATGATGAAGATATTTATGCTAAAAATTTAGACCCTGTACTACTACGCGCTCGAGTAGGTATGGTTTTTCAAAAGCCTAACCCCTTTCCTAAATCTATTTACGACAATGTTGCTTATGGTGCTCGTATTCACGGCCTGACCAACAATAAAGCAGAGTTAGATGAAATTGTTGAAACTAGCTTACAAAAAGCTGGTTTGTTTAATGAAGTTAAAGACAGATTAAAAGATCCGGGTACCGGGCTATCTGGTGGTCAGCAACAACGTTTATGCATTGCTAGAACTATAGCCGTTAGCCCCGAAGTTATTTTAATGGACGAACCCGCATCAGCACTTGACCCGATAGCAACCGCAATTATTGAAGAGTTGATTGACGAACTGAAAGAAAAATACACTATTGCAATAGTAACCCACTCAATGCAACAGGCAGCACGAGTATCACAGCACACTGCATATTTTCATATGGGGAAACTGGTCGAAATGGGTAAAACGGAAGATATTTTCACTCACCCAAGTCACAAATTAACTGAAAACTATATCACTGGCCGTTTTGGATAAATGGAGAATAATATGACTACAAAAGACTTCAATGAAAGCCTGTCAGGCTTTACGAGTAAATTGCACCTAGACAAACACATTTCACGTCGCTTCAACGAAGAATTAGAACAAGTGAGAACGTTAGTGATGGAGATGGGTTCTCTAGTAGAACAACAAGTAAATGACGGCCTGAACGCAGTATTAGATGCCGATGAATCATTGGCTATTAAAGTTATTGATCGCGATCAAAAAGTTAATGCTATGGAATTAGAAATAGATCAATATTGCACTCAAATATTGGCAAGAAGACAGCCTGCAGCAAGTGATTTGCGCTTATTAGTTAGCGTAATAAAAAGTATTACTGATCTGGAGCGTATGGGCGATGAAGCAGTAAAGTTTGGTAAAAATGCTATTAAGCTTGCCAAAGGGAATTTTATAGAAGAAGAAGGTGCAAGACCTTTAGTTGAATTAAGGCATTTAGGAAAACATGTTATTGAAACCCTACGCACTGCTTTAAGAGCTTATGCACAAATGGATGTAGAAACGGCTCTAACTATCATAAGAAATGATAGTGTTATTGATGAAGAATTTGACAATATTTCACGCCTACTTGTAACCAAAATGATGGAAAACCCTCGAGAAATCAAAAATGCTTTACGGGTTACTTGGTGTGCTCGTGCATTAGAGCGTATTGGAGACCATACAACTAACTTATGTGAATACATTGTTTATTTGGTTGAAGGAAAAGACGTTCGTCATAGTACGTTGGAGCAAATGGCAGCTAAAATGGAAAGCGAATAGCTTTCATTCTAGTCATTGGTAGAGCACCACTGTCAAAGTAGTGCTCTGGCATTTATAAATACATTAACAAATTTTATTAAAGCCAAGCATGACATAGCAGTCACACGAGGTGGCGTTACTTGTTTAAGCCACCATCATAGGCTGAACCACAAAATATCATCCCTAGATTAGCCCTGTAATTACATCATATTATTTATTTGCCTTTTTTATTTTTTCTTTCCGTTTTACTGTATAAAAAAGAAAACGTGTGTAGTTTTCTGTATTTCCGTCACAAACATAGATCTAAAGATAAAAGATAGTAATGGCATGATTATATCAATGCAACGGGCGGTGTTATTATAAAGCGTAAAGACCAACCTATTAAGCTTGTCTATGATGCATTTTTTGATATTGAAACGGGTGCATGTAAATTAGGTTTTTATGATGGAAACATCCATACAAGCAAATAAATCATGACAAAACAGTTGAGTTTTTGCTCCAACGCCACTTATTTTAACCAACTATTTTATTACCCGTTAACGAGTGAGTTAGGATTCAGTGACCTCGATAAACTTCCTCATCTAGAGTATCCTCTTGATCAGTTAATTCATTGTTGTTGATTATGACCATTAAAGTAAAAAATTTACTAGCCCAAGATGTCACCTGTTCAAACTGTAAGGCATGTTGTTGCAGTTTAGAAGTTATGATCATTTCAGATACAGGTGTACCTAGTAAGTATATTTATGTTGATGAGCATGGAAGTGAAACTATGTTGCGTTTAGACGATGGTTGGTGCTCAGCTTTAGATCGAAATACATTAATGTGCTCCATCTATGAAAATCGACCATGGGTTTGTCGAGAGTTTGAGATGGGCTCCTTTGAATGTATAAATGAACGAACAATTAAACTATAGTATTTTCATGCACTTGTAATAATTAACATGAACTACACGTCATTCAAAAGCACAAAAACAGTGGGCGTTTTATGCCTAAAGAAAGATGACTTTATCTCTAACGTTAGATGACCTACCGATTTCAATGGGTGTGAATAAATTAACCAAAAGTTTATATATTATTAAACTTTACTGCCGTTCTTGAGCGCTAGGCATAGATTGTCTACAATAACGCACTTTTTATTTACTACAGGTCATGAACATGAACGACACTAAATCACTACCAGATTTACCGGATCGCCTTTCGGGTAATCCTCGTAGCCCACATCATGTGGCAGAAATTTTCGAGCACAACATTGGTATTAGACTGAACGGTAAAGAGCGTACCGATGTTGATGAATATTGCATCAGTGAGGGTTGGGTAAAAGTAGCTTCTCCTAAGGCATTGGATCGTCGAGGTCAACCGCTTTTGATTACTATAAAAGGAGTTGTTGAAGCCTTTTATAGTTAAGTTTGTTTTTCATGCAAAGGTAAACGGCATGTAAGTAGTTCAAGCGGGACTTTTTTAAAGTGTGTTCGGTTTCGCTTCACTACACAATTTTAGCAATCTACAATATCCCCTTAACGTGGCGTAAGCTATCAGATTATAATTTGTGGCACTATCCAAAACTAACAAAGGAAAGAATGAACAATGAATACGAAAAATAAGAGTACAAAGTTACCTTTTAATATTCGACTTTTATTAGGTGTATTTGCTACTCCTTCATTATTTTTAGCCTATATGATTGGTACAATGGCATTGAATGGCGATTACCAAGGCATAGATTATTTCGAATGGATTTATTCATTGCTTGGCTTTTTTGCCATGTATATTGCAATATCCGGAAAACGGCTGTTTTAGTTAATTAGAACGTTTAAATGATGTATCGCTACAAGCAGTTAAAGTGGAACTTTTAACAGTTTGCTCGGTTGGGTTGCGCCACACCATTTTTAGCGAATTGTAAAAAAACTCTTTTACCCGGGCTTTAGGCGTCAGTGTCCAAATGGAAGTAGCATCTATTATCAAGATAAAAACAAACGCAGATAATTAATTTAACTGTCGACTATTTTGCCTTTTACGCTATACTGCCGCGCTTAAATCAAGTGTTTAATTAGCGGAGAATGACATGCACGATCTGTATTACAAAGGGCGTATCCATACCAGAGTAAATCATGTAAGAACAGGTTATACCTCTAAACGTATCGCTAAGCTAGGCACAGAAAAAAAACCATTAACATTAGTCGTTAACAGTGATGAAAAAAAACTAGCAGTAGAGACCTTGGTTGCTGATAATGGTCTTTATGCCGATATTGTCGTTGATAGCACCATAGATGAAAATATCAATGAACTTAATGCCATACTAAACAAGCCAGTTACCACTACGTTCGACAAAACTCCAAACCGCAATGATCCTTGTTCATGTAACAGCGGAAAAAAATACAAAAAGTGTTGCGGATCATAACATTCTGTTTTTTCTTTAATTTATTTAAACCGATTCGCTCCTATGTTTTTGAGTCGCACTGGTTAAGCTATTAGCTTTCAATACTTAGGTGTACTGCTTTTACCGAGTAAACAGCTAATAAGAAAATTTACAGGACAAAAAACAGTTGGCTTTTGCTCCTTCGTCGCTTTTTTAGCAAATTATTATCAGCCCTTTAATGGGCTTTTTAGTTACCTGAGGTTTTGTGCAAATATTCAATATCAGTCGCATAAATACAGATTTTGGCATTTTTCGTGTTTCTGGGGAATGGAGCGCTATAAATCCTACTATAAAAGACATTAGTCTAAATTCAATTGAAATAATGGGTACTGATGGTTGGGTTTTATTAAATAAAACCTGTCATTCGAATGCTCAACTAATTAGTAATTTACTACCGCAATTGTTGTCTCATTTATTATTAAAAAAAGTGCCGTGTCAGCGTAACGATAACTAGCAAGTTAACAGGAAAAGCTCTTGGCTTTTGTACCTGTATCGATTACTTTAACCAATATCCCCTGCCCTTAAATGGGTGTTAGCGCTATAGTGAACGTGCGGATTAATTAGATAATAAGGGAATATTCAATGAAAAAATGTAAGTATCTTTTAACTTGTTTGGTAGGTTTGTTTTTAGTCGGTTGTGGTATTTTACCTTTTGAAAGAGAAATCAAGGTTGATCACTTTAGACTTGAAAATTTCAAACAAGATATAGACTCTCCGTCGGAACTAATTCATTTAATGTGTTATCGAAAAAAACCGACAAACTGGTCTGAACCGAAACAATATCTAAACGGTGAGCATAGGTTATGGGTTGAAGCCAACATTTCAACTTCATCTATGAATACCAAAGAAGCATTTGTTCTTTTTAACGTTAAGTTAGATTCAGGAAAAAGCTATATGATAAATAGAAAAATTAAAGATGGAAAAATTTCTATTTGGATTCAAGAGTCTGATAGTGCCATTAAGGTATCAGAAGTTATCACCACAGATTTAAATATTGCGGCATTAGGGAAAAGAACGTTTCGTCAAAAGCGATGTAAATCTGGAACGATTTAATTTGTAGTTCTAACCAGCTGAATAACAATAACCCAAATTCAGTTTAGTATTTTCGTACCTCACATTTACTCAGCAATGTTTTGCTTATATTGAGGGTATTAGAAGTTTTAATCACGACATGGAGTTCATGTGAACAAATATATCTTAATTATCTATTTAGTTATTTCATCTTTTAGTACTCAAGCATCAAACTTAATCAATGATGAACGGATTAAAGAACAAAAAAGCTGCTTTACTTGGATTTTTACTGATTATGACTCATGGCGTAATGGCATGAAGAAGAAATATAAAAAGAGAATAAAATCAAATGAAAAGCTTAAACAAGCATTGACTCGATTTGACTCTCGTTTCGGTCAGGAAAAATTTGATTTTTATCAGCGCAATTTATCCTGTACTACCTTTAAGTACCTTGTCGATGGAAACACAGTGAATGGCTATGTTATTAAACCAAAAATAACGAAAGAAAATTTACCGGTTTTAATTTATAACCGTGGTGGCAATGGTAATTTTGGCAGCGTTGTTTTCGGTTCAATGATGCATAATTTATTTCCTATTGCTAACGAAGGCTTTGTTATTATTGGTAGTCAGTATCGTGGAACGTTCACTAAGAAGCCTGCTGCCCAAGATGAGTTTGGTGGAAGTGATGTCAATGATGTAACGGCATTATTGGATTACATTCCAAGTATTGAAGGTGCAGATGTACAACGTATTGGAATGTTCGGTGCTAGTCGCGGAGGTATGCAGACACATTTAGCGGTGAAAAAAGCAAAAAATATAAAAGCTATCGCAACTATTGCAGGTAATTCGGATTTATTTAAAGGGCTAACTTATCGTCCAGAAATGGAAAAAATATTCAAGCATAGAATTCCTGATTATGAGAAAAACAAAATAGCTGAATTGGCAAAGCGTTCAGTACTAAAGTGGGTAAGTGATTTATCGCCAAACATGCCAATTCTAATGCTACATGGTACTAACGATAAACGGGTATCTGTTAACCACTCTATTGATCTAGCTGAAGCGTTAGCAAAGCATAATATTCCACATAAGCTTGTTTTATACCCAGAAGATAATCATGGCCTAGTAAAAAACAAAGAAAAAGCTAACAAAGAGTTAGTTAGTTGGTTTAGAGAATATTTATAATTAACTCTAATAAACTGTTATACCGCCATAAAATACCGTTGGCTTAAACCAACAAACTAATGAACATAAAAAGTTGACTGTTTTCATTCCAGTCCATAATTTTTGCCCTAAACGAGAGCGTTACATGCAAAAGGAAAATTGCGCATGAATATCAGTGCAACAATAGCGGGACAGATAGTATTTACCTCAGTAATAATCATAGGCATTCTAAGCTACTACCTCGGTAAACGTAAAACGAGTACACCTAAAATAACGACATTAATAGGTGTGCTTTTATCTTTTATTCTTCCTATAGGTGTAATTTATCTTGCCTTTTTAGTATTAAAAAACGATATTAATTCAAATAATACTAGTGATGCCGTCGAATAATTTGCATATAACAAGTTACTCAAATTCACTTACTTCACGCGTTGAGGCAAAAAACAGTTGGTTTTTGCCCCTTGGTCGTCATTTTAGCCAACGGTTTCTTGCCCATGAATGTGGGCGTTACATTTTTTTGGGTATCAATTATGAATCTGGATAAATCGACAAAACGGATTGCAAAGAGAGTTAAAAAAGGATTTCAGGGTTACCCTCAAATTTCTCTGGCTTATTATGGTAAATCGGATAGTTGCGCAACCGAAGTAGTTATTGGCTTTATTTTCGAGGAAGGCGCTGAAACTCAAGAAGAGCGATTTGCGAGTAAAGACGATGCTAGAAAAGACGAAACGATTCAAACTACAATTTTAAAAGTAATTGAACGCGCCAATGCAAAAACAGTTATAGAGATTCCCGGTGTTTCAATTGTTAAATAATGCATACCCGCAACAAACAATTTGTTCAAGCGAAACAAAGTACAATGGGATTTTGCTCTTGCGTCACTTTGGTAGTCAGTAACTTAGTTTACGGTAATCTAAGAGGTTAACCATGGGTATACCAGGAAGCGCCATTCCCCTCAATATTCATTGGCATGCAAATTTAGTAACTATGAACCTCACTTCAAATTTTTATGGATAATTTATGACGAATAAAACAGCTACGTTAGAAAGAACAGGCTTTGTACTGATTTTACTTATGATTTTGTTGCAAGGGTTTTATGGTATTTTTTCCTATATTGATTCCTCCTCTTTTTCTAGTATTAGAGGAACAGTATTATTTTCTGAAATGGATGCTGATTGGGTGAAAATATACGGATCGCGTACGCTTTTTATTACCCTATTTTTAGGTTATCTATTATATTTCCGAAACTTTTTGATATTAATGTGGTGCGCTTTGTTTGGCATAATAATGCCTATTACAGATGGCTTGCTTGCTTATGAAGCCCAAGCACCAATCAAGGTTGTTCTTAAACATATTGCTACCATAGTGTATTTGTTAATTACCTTTTTTGTATTGAAAAAGCTGGTTGCGAAAAAAGCTAGTCATCAAAGTTAACAAATAAATGCCCTGCACTTTAACTTATCTCTAAGCTAATACTTAACTTCTTATATAAAGGTTTAATTGTTTCCTGTTATAAACACTGTAACCTTTAACCTGTTTTTTAGCGTCAAAGACACTAAATCATTTTTTGCCGATTTTTTTTCACCTTATGTTATGAATATGTTAAGAAACGTATTAGTATCTTTTTACTGAAATATTCATGTTAAGTATTTTAAATAATAAAAAAAATCAGGTGACAAATGCAAAAGCAACATTCAGTTATACGTAAAGTTATACTCTCAATTGCCAGTATTCTATCTATTATCGCGATTATTGTCGCAATATCGGTATCTTCAGAAAGAGCAAATACCGTTGAACAGTCGGTACTTGGTGAGCTTAGAGCATCAACTAAAACGGCATCTGCAGGTATTCATGAATTTTTTCGCGAACGCTCACGTGTAGTAACCGCTTTAATCGGTAACACTTTTGTTAATCACTGGTTTGAAAACTATACCGAACGTGGTACTGATTTAAGCGCTGATGAAGATTATCAACGTATGGTGTCGCTTTTTCAAAATGAGTCCAATCAAGATAAGTTAATCAAATCCATTTTTTATGCCCCTGCCGCCACTCACGAATATTTCGACCTAAATGGGCGCTATGAAGATGATAGCTATTTCACCAACAAAAGGCCTTGGTGGCATGAAGCATTAAAAAGAGATCGTCTGTTCATCACCCAGCCTGAAATAGACGCCAATGATGGTTCTATTGTGACTTCCATAAAATCAACCGTTTACGGGACTAAAAGCCAACTATTAGGGGTAATAGGTATTGACGTTTTGGCTTCAGAAGTTAAAAGTGAATTAATTGATACCATGAAATATCAACATCAGGGTTTTGGCTTTTTATTCACCAATGAAGGTCAAATTATTTCTTTCCCTGATAAAAATAAACAAATTGATATGAGCAAGTTGCCAACGTTAGATCAAGTCGACACTATTTTCTCACATGCTGACGGTTTTAAAGCACTGCTTAGTGCAAGTAAATCTCAACAAGAAATACTTAGGCAGGTACGCTGGCAAAACGAAGATTATATTGCCTTAGTGACGCCCGTTACTGACAACACCATGGAATTAAATTGGCGAGTAGGTTTTATGGTGCCAGAAAAAGTTATCTCAACGCCCGTTAATGACTCCATTATTTTCTCAATTATTATGGTGATACTCGTTGTAGTCATCACGTCTGCAGTCACCGTTTATGCCATAAAAAGATTATTAACTAACCCGCTAATGACCATTGTTAATGCCATGGACGATATAGCAACAGGCGATGGAGATTTAACACAACGTATAAAGATGGACCGACAAGATGAACTTGGCCAGCTAAGCTCGTCGTTCAATTTATTCGTTGAAAATATTCAAAACATAATGAAACAGTGCAGTGAAACTACCGATAAGGTATTAAAAGAGTCTGACGATGTTAACCTTTTAGTAGCTGATTTCACCAGCAATGTTGGTGAACAAAAAAGTTACATTGAGCAAATTGCCACAGCGGCGTCACAAATGACGCAAACTATTCACGGTATTTCAGAGAATGCACAAACTGCATTAAGTTACGCAACAAAAGCCACCGCTCAATCATCGCAAGGTCAAACATTGGCGATGAGTGCTACTAAGTTAATGGATGAACTATCAATTGATGTGAGTACTGCGGCTAATGTTGTTGAGGATTTACACAAAAATTCAGCCTCCATTACTTCTATGCTCGCAGTTATTAAAGGTATTGCTGAGCAAACGAACTTATTAGCATTAAATGCCGCCATTGAAGCAGCAAGAGCAGGTGAACAAGGCCGAGGTTTTGCGGTTGTTGCTGATGAAGTAAGAACGTTAGCCAGTCGAACGCAAGACTCAACCGAAGACATTGAAAAAATTATCGCTAAACTGCACCAATCAGCCGAAGCAGCAGTAAGTGCAATGAATATCGGTAAAAGCAAAACACATCAAGGCGTTGAAATCATTGATCAAGTAAATGAAAAATTAACGCATATCAACAAGGCTATTACGCTAATTGAAGAGCAATCTAACGAAACGGCGTCAACGACGCGTGAACAAGCTAATGCCTCTGATGACATTTCACGACAAACCGTATCGGTTAATGAATTAGCCGACAAAACGGTAAGCCAAACAGATAAAATGTCAATTAAAAGTGATATTCAGCGTCAAGTCACTTTAGAATTGAATCAAAAGATTTCTCAATTTATTGTTTAAGTAGAGTGATTTAGTTGTTGCGCTGTTGTGTATTAACAATGACCTAATCAAGCTCTTGATTAGGTCATTAAACAGCTTCACTCATGTATTTAAATTGAGAACACTGCTTTGCCTGCCAAAGCCCACTCAAAAGAAACCACACTCAACATAACCAAACCTGCGGTTAACAATGATACTAGGAGTTTCGATGGGTACTTAAGCTTGTCTAGGATTAATCCCGCTAAAGGTAATACTTGCATCATGTGAGTAGCGATAAAATGAGGGATACGTAAGTCACCAACTTCACGAGACCAGCCAACAATTGGCACTTTTACATTATTAACCACTTCTCCTACTAATGCCGAATCGGTAGGTATATTTGCCATAGTCATGGCATAATATAAAGTGAGTACAGAGCCTATTGTTAAACCAAGTACTGAACCAAGACGTAAGCCCACATTATCCTTTTTTCCATATTTCAATATCAATACTCCTAATACAAATGATACTAAAACAAGGTTTACAGCACCTACTCCCATTAAATTATACATCAGTGATTCAAACGCTGTCGTAGTATTATAATGAGAATGCACCCCTCGAGCAGCTTGAATGCTAATATAAATTTGTTCAAATAGCATGGACACCACTGAAATATAGGCAAATAGGGTCAATACTATGCCCGTGCGTCGGCTTGGTTCTAACTGCTGTGATAGTATGGCTAGAGTTATAAAGTGCATTGCTAACGACAAGCTAAATTTTAAGGGTTTTACCAAAGTTGGTACCCCATTAAGTGTTCGTGAATCGAAATAATATCCGGTCAACAAAACCACAGTTACTGCACACAAAAATAGAAAGCTCATTAAAAATAGCCGAGTTGTATGGTCATTACCTAATCGATTATCTATGCCAAAAATCAAGTTAGGGTATTGATTTTGTTTACTACTAAACTGCCTTTTTAGCGTTGTGCGACTGTATTCGGTTAGCCTACTCTTAAGTACTGTGTATAACATTGTTTCTCCCCTCCTTTATTAAATTGCTTTGATGAGAATGCATGGCGTTAATTATCAAAAATAACGCCAAGCCTAAAGGTCCAAAAATATAGGTAGCTAATAGAATCGGAGCTTGAATAAAGCGAGATAAACTAAGAAGGTCTGCTTTTTTTGCTATCCATGCGCCTATAAAAAGATCAAAAGCTAAGTAATGAATCCAGCCTGCTAATAATAGGTAGTCATTTTCGAATAATACTCTTACCTTTTGAAGTGTTCCAAAGCCACCTGCACTACCAAAGTAATGCACTAAGATCAAGCCGGCATACAACAGGCTAATGCCAAAAGGGATCAAATATTGAGGTAAGCAGAAAAGTACTTTAATTCTGGGCAAAAATATTAATATTACCCATCCATAAAAGCTCGCCTGCCCAGCCCAATAGAATAGTTGTTCTGGGGTTAATTCATTGATCATTTTTTTCCTTATAGAAATTAGATTTCTCAATTTAAACAGTAAATTTATCAATCTAATTGGAACACAGCGCATTCGTTACATCGTCCAGATTGAGCGAATTGCACGTACGATTCGAACGAACTGCACTTAGGTAATGATTATGGGCGTTGAAAAATCAAACAATAAACATCATTGTTTAGTAGAAGGAATAATAAAATGGGCTTTACTGAAGTTTTCTAGATTGTCGGTGCGACTCGGAAGAGGCGCACTTTACTCGACAGGCTAACTTGCTAATTGTTTTCGGTATTGAGTAGGAGTAAGTTTAATAAACTGCTTAAATACAGCATTAAACGTGCTTTTAGAGGAAAAGCCTGCACTCATGGCAAGGTCTAGAATTTTAATGTCGTTATCTTGTTTCATACGTTCACAAATATAATTGATGCGATATTCATTAACAAATTGATAGAAGTTCTTCCCTTCATGCTGATTTAATACTTCAGATAAATGATGGGTACTGATACCAACAGAGTCTGCCAAACGAGTAAGTGTTAATTGATTGTCCAAAAAAATCTTATGATCTTGCATATGCTGTCTAACCACTTGTAATAAGTTTCTTCTGATGTCTGGATCTAACGAGCCTGAATTGTTAATTTCACTGGTATTACTCTTCTTAACAGCGTCACCTACATCGCTTTCTGATAGCGTCACTTCAGTAGCAGTAGCAGTAGCCAAATTAACGTTATTCGCGTTGACTCTCAGTTGCGCAATTTTAAATAACTGAGGGTTGCGCCATTGTGCTAAGGCAATACTGTAGATTAAGACAATAATCAGCGCATTTCCCATAAAGACAAGAGTATATTGATACTCAGGCGCTACGGTCATTGATTTTAATGTCCAAATAACTAAATCAAGGATTAATATTTTCCAAAGCCAAGTGAACATCTCAGGGTTGAAGTTTGACAAGGTTTGCTTAGCTTGAATTTGATATCGTCTAACCATAATAATACTCAAAGCTAAATAGGCAAAAGCCTGTATACCCATAATCACCTGAGCTATGATGATAAGTGATAGCTTTTCTGGACCATGCAAAATAGCATCAAGCTTGACTTCAGGCGTAGACAAGTACAATTCAATGTTAAGCAGATAACACATTAGAAATGGTAAAAAATGCCAAAAATCTTTTAGCCTTAGGGAGCAGTTAATAATGGCATGTCGGCAATAGAGGTACAAAAATGCACCATAACTGGCTGGCAAAAATATGTGAAGGCCAATCAACGAAGAAAAAGCATTTAATTCTCCATTCATGTGTATAAATGGGCCTAAAAAGTTCAAGCCCAGCATCAAACACCACATCCCTAAAATACGGCTTGCTATAGATATTTGAGAGCCCCACATTAACAAGCCAGCAAGTAACAAGCCTTGAAAAACTCCTATGACATGCAAATACTGCATTAAAACCGACATAAACTACCTTTGGGAAAAACGATAAAATTATCGAAACTTAGCCAATAATCTAGCACCTCGTTCCGAAAAATCATGCAAACAGATCACTATACGCATAACACTTCAATGATGACTTTTAAATTAACACCCACCCGTTACATCAACAAAGGTGCCTGTAACAAAAGAGGCTTCATCCGACAATAACCAAGCAATAGCATTGGCAACCTCTCCCACTTCACCGCCACGTTTTAGCGGAATATTACTGCTAAGCCTATCGACTCTATTAGGCTCACCACCATCAGCATGCATTTGCGTATAAATTAACCCCGGTCGAACACAGTTCACTCGAATTCCCTGCTCGGCAACTTCTAATGAAAGGCCTTTGGTTAGTGTATCTATAGCACCTTTAGAGCAAGCATAATCCACATACTCATTGGGCGACCCTGTACGAGCTGCCCCTGATGACACATTAACAATAGCCCCGCCGTTTCCCATACGTTTAACGGCCTCTTTACAACATAAAAAGCAACTACTGATGTTGGTGGTAATTACTTTATTAAAGCGCGCTAAATTCATATCCTCTAAACGAGATTGCTTAAATAAAATACCGGCATTGTTAACTAAATGCGTTATTGAACCATATTTTTTTTCTGTACACTGAAATAGCTTTGCTACCTCAGTTTCATTTGAAACATCTGCCGCAAAGGCAAATGCTTTACCGCCTTGCGCTTTTATTTCCTTAACAACTTTTTCAGCCTCTTCGTGTCGATTTAGATAATTAACACAAACGGCATAACCTTTTTGGCTAAGCAAAAGTGAAGTTGCTGCGCCAATTCCTCGGCCACCACCGGTTACAATAACGACCTTAGTCATAATTTTCCTTAAATTTATTTTCTAGTTGTCTTTTATACGGTGCTACCTTCACGCACCAGCACCGGTAAATCCATACAGCCATAATCGACACCAAGTTGACTCAAGATACAGGTTAATTGTCCTCGATGATGGGTCTGATGATTAAACAAGTGCTGAGTGATGTCACCGACTTTTATCGTTATATTTTCACCTTCGGTACTTTGATATGAAATTACGCTTTGACACACTTCATTCGTTAAATGGTCACAATATTGATTAATCAGTGCATCGACTTGTTTTCTCAATAAAATGATATCATTCATGTTTTCACAAAACACATCGTGCACCGATTTGGCAGTTGGTAGCCTATCAAAATCATTCGAAGCAAGGTTCGCAATGTTATTATTAGCTAGACGGCCTAAGATGATTAAATCACCAAATAAAATATGGTTCCAATAGTCCATAATAGTTGGAAAAAATGAATGAGTATTGGCTAGTAATTGCTCGTCACTTAACTCCTGGCAATGAGTAAGCAGTTGCTCATTTACCCTTTCATTATATTTTGCCATCATTTTAAAGTGATTAATTAAACTCAAATTTATTCCTCAATATTTAACCACAAGCATCAAGTTTGCCATAGTAACAACAAAATTAGCTAAAGCTTTACCGGTATTTGTCGATATTTATTCTTAAGGGATAAAATCGACTGAAATAACACAATATTTTATCTATGCTAAAATAAGTAAAAGCATACGTACTCGTTATTGTTTAGATCTTATCAAGCAAATAATGGTTTTAACTTATATCTGTAAGTAGGAATTAATTATGAAAAATATCGTTTCAAGGCTCTTTATGAAAGCGTCTACCCTTTTTATTATCGCTTTCGTGGCTATCAATACTACCAATGCCGCAACGGGATCCTTTTCTGTCGGTTTTACCACAGTACCTGATATTACAATTCTTGAAGTACAACCACTAACCTTTGGTACCACCATGTTTATTACTAATGGCGGTAGTTGTACTATGGATGCTTCATCGCCTTTAGCGGCAACCATGCAATCAGATGCAACCACAGCACTAACCGGTGCAAATTTTGGTGATGTTGCAGGCAGTGGTTGTGTTACTACTGCAGCCGGCGCTAGCGGAAATCAAGGTGGATATTATCGCTTAACGGGATTAAGTGGTTCAGATGTGAAAATAACCATTAATCCTGCTACTAATGCTGACTTTGCGTTTACACCTGACTCGGGTTGTATTAATGACCATGATGGCGCAAGTGCTGCGGCTGATTCAGATACGTGTTTAGCATTCGCTTCAGGCGTGCAGTTAACAGCGACATTAGCCAATGCCACTGAAACGGGCCTAAATCAAGTTGATACGCAATTAATGATCGCGGTTGGTGGTACAATTACTATCAATCAAGCATTAACTTCAGCGACTGTTTATTCTCAAACATTTGACATAATTGCAACTTACTAATTTCAGGTAGATACTTAATGATGCGACTCTGTTTGGCTTTAGTGCTATTAACTAGCGTTATTTCTAGTCTGTGTTTTGGCGTTAGTTTAACCAGCCATCGAATATTTTTAGATAAAGATCAACGTACTGAGTCATTCGTTATTTTTAATCGAGAACAACAAAGCCAGAATTGTCACTTATCTTTTCAAGACTTTCCTTTTGATAAGGCTGGGAATATGGGCAAAAGAATCACGGGTACGCTACCTAAATCAAGCGCCAGCCAACTAGTGCGATTCTCTCCTAGGGCTTTTGAGATTAAAGGTGGTAGCACTCAAGCAGTAAGGTTTTCACTGAGGCGCAAGGCAAATGCTAAAGCAAGTGAATATCAATCTTACTTAAGCATCAATTGTGGTAATAGTATTGACGAAAATAACCAAGCAAGCTTAATCAGACTTTCTCCTCGCTTGGTTCATAATGTGCCTGTCGTTGCTAGAACAGGGAAATTAAAGGTACAATTAAGTATTAGTGATATTAAAATAGATGTTAACAAAAAGTTAGTATTTAAGCTCAATAGAGCCGGTGATCGTAGCGTGTATGGTGTTATTGAAATAATAGATAAACACAGTAATAAAGTAGTAAATTTCCTGCAAGGTGTTTCTCTTTATGTTCAATCTGATTACCGACAATTTGATTTTTCTTTACCTGATGGGGTTTCAGCCAATAACTTGAGCATACGTTTTACTGAAGAAAAAAAATACGGTGGTAATTTAATAATCAGTAGAGATGTAAAGATTTAACCGCGTTATTTTCTCAATGACATTGCTAAATTAAGGGCTTACCTAAAAGTTACCTGTTTGCTTTATCAGTCTACAATTAATATAAACATTCAAAAGAATTACTGTGAGTAAAAATAAATTAATCACATGTACTAATTATACTCACCTTCAATGGTTGCTTTTGATACCACTGTGTTTATTTTCACTGCCAAGCTTTGCTATTGATTTAGCTAAAGTAACCATCGATGACAAGAATATCCTGTTACTTGATAGTTATTTAAATAAAAAGCCGCTTATTCCTGCTTTAGATACTTATATTGAAGACGATATATTAATGGTAGCGGTGGAGCCATTATTTGATAGTTTGGCATTACGTTACCAACGCGACGAAAAGGCGTTACTCCTTTTTAAGGATGATACAACTGTAACACTAAAGCTTGGAAATAATTCAGTTTCACAAGGGAATTGGGCTGATGACGGTTATTATTTGTATATTGACCACCGCACACTTAGTCAACTTTTTAATATCGAAATTTCTTATAATACAGCGACATTAATATTAGAAATTATAGGAAATGATTATTTATTCCCCATTCAAAAACTATCATTACTTGCCAAACAACGTCAGTTAGAACAATCAGCAGTGGGAATAAATAAACAGCTAGACGCGCAAAGTAACTTACTTAAAGATCAATATCGTTTGTTTACTATTCCCCATGGCTCATTTTCACTCAATGCTAACAGTAACAGCGACAAAGTTAACTCGTTCAATTACACCGTGCAGACTGTTTCTGATTTTTTATATCACTCAACTAGTTTAACTGTAAACGATACGAGTATTGGCGAGGCTACTGGTAGATTAAACTTCTCACGTTACAAAAGCTTACCTGATGAACTTATAGTCGGCGCATTCGATATGTACACATTTGGAGATATCAATAGCATTTCAGATAACTTAACCACCAGTACCCAATCAGGGCTTGGTGTTTTGTTTTCACGGGCACCTAAACAGTATCGTAATAGAAACATAGGCACAACTATCACTGAAGTCGCTAGACCGGGTTGGGATGCTGAACTATATCGAAATGGACAATTTATTGAATTAAAGAAAGTTCCTTTAGATGGTAACTTGGTATTCGAAGATGTTGAAACTCAATATGGCAACAACCGATATGAAATTAAACTCTATGGGCCATTTGGTGAGAAAGAAGTTCGTTATCAAAACTTAACCTTAGATGACAATGCGCTAGCCGAAGGCGAGATAGCCTATAACTTTTATGGTCTAGATAACTCGATGCGCTTAATAAACAACCAGCATGATGATTCATTTACGCTTAATAATAGTGGCGCTGCGATTAATTACGGCATAACTAACCATTGGTTAATGGGGCTAAATGTCTCATTAACGAAGGATAATGCTCAGGGTTCGCAACAATATATCACCCTGAGAAATGCGTTGGCTTTTCCTGGTTTGTTATTTAATAACGAAGTTTCTTTTCAAAAGAACTCTGTTTCAGAAGACGCCTTCCCTATTTCACAATTTAATGACAACCGCGGTTACGCTCAAATTACCAGTTTAAGTGGTAATGCCTTTGGTCAAGATACTTTTAACTTGATTTATGAGTCTTCTGATAATTATCAAAGCAGTAGAATTAACTCGGCCAATATAAAACGCCATTATGCTGATTTCACTTATAGTGGCAATATTGATTTTTGGAATTACAATTTGGGTGTTGGTTACACTGACATTAATGATAATAAAACTTGGCAAGCAAGAAATTCAATATCACGTAATATTTTAGGTATAAATTTTAGTAATAATATTTATTACAACCGTAATGAATTTGACAATATGAGTAGTGCTAGTTGGAATGGCACCTTTGTTGCTGCTGGTGCAATTACCAACGACATAAGATTAAGTAGCGCAATAGATTATCGGCTTGACGCTGGTGAGGCTATTCGAAACGCTAGTGTATCGCTAGGTTGGAATGACAGGTTTAATCTATACCATAATTTTCGCGGCACCTATCAATTACAAGAAGCGGCAAGTAAATGGCAGTTAAATTATAATTTAAGCTGGAATAGTGACAAATTCCAATTGCAATTAGCAACGAATTACAATGCTGAATCTGATTGGAGTGTAGGTTTAGGTATTCGGTTTTTCTTAGGGTATGACTACCATAACCAGAAAGCCATTTTTTCAAACCAACTCGCTTCAAACTCTGCAACAATTAATAGTCATAGCTATCTTGATAGAAACCCAAATGGCTGGCGAGATGAGGGCGACTTGGACTTACAAGGCGTTAAATTTTCAGGCAGTCCAGCTTGGCAACAATTATCAAGTGGTAAAGAAGGTCACACTATTTTACCTGGAGTTGCTACTGATGTGC
The DNA here is from genome assembly GCA_913062815.1 of uncultured Colwellia sp. Lineage (GTDB taxonomy): Bacteria > Pseudomonadota > Gammaproteobacteria > Enterobacterales > Alteromonadaceae > Colwellia. The sequence continues at coordinate 82,287 of CAJXWZ010000006.1, forward strand.
CCTTTAAATTCAATGCCCAATGGGAATACGGCACCAAAGCATTAGCGAAAGATTTTATAATTTATACTCACCCTGGGGCTTACATTGATATAAATATGCCCTTTTATGTTACAACGGATTTTTCTGGTTTTATTACCAAGTTAGACTATTACCAAAAACAAATACCGTTAACCGGCGTAATGTTAGAAATTCTAAACTCTACGGGAGAAACAATCGGATTAAGCTCAACTGATATAGATGGTTATTATCAATTTGCTAGCGTTCTTCCTGGCATTTACCACATTAGAATTTCCCAAGATTATTTATTACAAAGTGGCTATACCGGTAAAGTGGTCGGCTATAATGTAACAACCCCTGCTTCTGGCGGCATTGTTGAGCTTGACAGTATTACCCTACAAAAAGTAAAACTAAGTCAGCAAAAAATGCCTGAACGCCTTATCAATTCATATACTGATGCATCAAACACTCAGGCTAATATTTGGATAGAAAGTGATGACCCTAACCATGGTAAAGTTTTTAGTATGGAAAGTACTAGGCAATACTCTACTCAACAAAGCTCTCTTGAGCCAGACTCCTTACCTAATAAACCAATAACAAGGCTCGACGCCCCCAAAAAACCTGTAAGTAGAATAATTAACCCTCAACAACCAATAAGCAGAACAACACTGCCAGTTACACCAGTGCAAAGAAACAGTTTACCTATTACCCCTATTACTCGATCGTATTTACCTGTTGAACCCGTTACTCGAGAAATTATCACACCTCCTTCAAATGAAGAGATAGAGACGAGGCAAAGCGCAGTTGAAAATGAAGTTAAAGAGATTACGGCTAAAGCTGATCTACAGCAAAGCGCTAATAAAGTTCCCCCTCAACTTAAAAAATTCACCATACAGCTAGGGGTTTATTCGAATTTTACTTGGGCAGAGCAGGCATTAAATAATTTAAATCACTTATCGAAATCAGCGACTATTTTAATATTTGAGCAACAAGGAAAAACACAATATAAACTACTGTTAAGTGAATTTAGTACTGCAGAACAAGCAAAAGAGTTCGCTGAAAGTAATTTACCTCAAACCACTAATTACTTGATACGATATTTACCGAGCCAAGCTACTACAGAGCAAAATTTTGTTATTCAATTGATGTCAGGGATGAATAGACACAAAGTTCTAACCAGTGCCAACAAAATAAAAGCTATTAGTAAGCTATATTTAGCTGAAAAACAATTAAATGGGAAAACATGGTATTGCTTGATTAGTCGCCCCTATAAGAATAAATATGTAGCTGAACAAGCACTCCTAACATCAAAACTTTCGGCGTGGGTTACTGATAGCGCTACATTTAACAATGTTATAGCAGTGAGCTTGTAATAACAGCAAGTAAAGGAAACAGAAAATGATTAAACATAAAATAGCAGCTATATCATTGTTAAATATCATGGCGCTGTTTTCATTACCGACCGTTGCCGATATTACGCCTTATATTGTAGAAACTCAGACACTGTATTTTGGTAATGTAATCTTTGTACCTGGCTCTTGCCAAATGGCTTATGACACTCAAGTCATTAGCAATTTAACAGTACAAAATATTTGTGCTACCAGCCTTGGTATTGCAGGCGGGTATCGAATCTTTGCTAATCCAAACAAACAAGTACAAATAAAAATAAATTCTCATACCGATTCGGGCAATGGCATTATATATGTTCCTGATGGTCAACTTAGCAGTGATGTGGAGAATATTTTAGTCATTGCAGACACAACAGAAACAATAAACAGTGGTACGTCTGGGATTATTGATATCACCCTTGGCGGGCGCTTAACCATTAATTCAACGCTGTCCTCTTTAACGCTTTATAATGAGCTGTATGATATAGAGTTTAATGAACTATGACTGAAATAATTCATTGTGATTAAAAGACTTAATCTCTTTAATCTTTAGCGTAAATACGTAATGCCCGTTATTTTATAGCGTTAACAAAAAACGCTTGAATAAATTCAAGCGTTTTCATCATTTACCTTCATCAATACTTATTAGCATTAGCCGCCGTGCACAATGCGCTTTTCGATTAAATCTTCAACCACACTAGGATCAGCAAGAGTTGAGGTATCGCCTAAACTATCAACGTCATTCTCAGCGATTTTACGTAAAATACGACGCATGATTTTGCCTGAACGGGTTTTTGGTAAACCTGGTGCCCATTGCAAGTAATCGGGTTTAGCAAAACGACCTAGTTCTTTAGCAACAAACTCTTTTAACTCTTTGTTTAACTCATCAGATTCGGTAGCATTCGCCATTAAAGTAACGTAACAGTATACACCTTGACCTTTAATTTCATGTGGATAGCCCACAACGGCGGCTTCTGCTACTGCGGGATGAAGTACTAAGGCACTTTCAATTTCGGCCGTACCCAGTCGATGTCCTGATACATTAAGTACGTCATCTACACGACCGGTAATCCAATAAAAACCATCTTCATCTCGTTTAGCGCCATCACCGGTAAAGTAATTGCCAGGATACTGACTTAAATAGGTTTGATAGAAACGATCATGATCGCCATAAACCGTACGAAGTTGTCCAGGCCAACTTGCTGTCATCACCAGTAGCCCTTGATTTTCACCTTCAAGGGTGTTGCCATCCTTATCAAATAAGGCCGGCTGTACACCAAAAAATGGCTTACCTGCAGCACCAGGTTTCATGTCAACGGCTCCTGGCAAAGAAGTAATTAAAATACCACCGGTCTCTGTTTGCCACCAAGTATCGACAATTGGGCAATTACTTTTGCCAACCACCTCATAGTACCAATGCCATGCTTCAGGGTTAATTGGCTCACCTACCGTGCCTAATAGACGCAAAGAAGAAAGATCAGCTTGCTCAACAAGTTCATCGCCAACACTCATCAGAGCACGAATTGCTGTTGGTGCAGTATAAAATACATTAACCTTATGCTTTTCACATACTTGCCAAAACCGCCCAGCATCTGGATATGTAGGCACACCTTCAAAAACTAACGTTGTTGCGCCATTGGCGAGTGGTCCATAAAATATATAAGAATGTCCCGTGATCCAGCCAGCATCAGCAGTACACCAGTAGATTTCATTTTCTTTATAATCGAATACGTATTTGTGGGTCATTGCCGCATATAGAATATAACCACCACAAGTATGCACTACCCCTTTAGGAGTGCCTGTAGAGCCTGAGGTATACAGAATAAACAAGGGATCTTCTGAGTCCATTATTTCTGGCTCACAGCTAGCCGGTAAGTTTGCTACTGCGTTTTCATAATTTATATCAACCTTCTCATTCCAAGCAATATCGCCACCAGTACGCGTGACCACCACCACAGAGTGAACATTTGGACAATCGGTAATAGCAGCATCGACATTCGCTTTTAATGGGATACGCTTGCCGCCACGAACAGATTCATCAGCAGTAATAATAACTTGGCAATCGGCGTCAAGCACTCGCGCTTTTATAGACTCCGTTGAAAAGCCACCAAACACCACTGAATGTATTGCGCCAATACGAGCACAAGCTAACATGGCATAACCAACCTCAGGAATCATGGGCATATAAATACAAACCCGATCACCTTTTTTAACTCCACGCTCTTTTAGCAAGTTGGCAAAACGACAAACATGATCATGCAATTCTTGATAAGTAACTTTTAAATCATCAGCAGGGTCATCACCTTCGAAAATAATAGCGGTATCATTTGCTTTGCTTGCTAAATGGCGATCAATGCAATTGTAACTTACATTAAGTTTAGCGCCTGAAAACCAATTAATTTCAGAGCTTTTCAAATCAACTTTACTAACACTATCCCAAGGCTGATACCAATCAATAAACTCTTTAGCCTGCTCCCCCCAGAATAGTTCAGGCTGTTCTATGGACTGCTTATACATAGCATCATAAGTTGCGGTATCGATATGCGTATGCGCCTTCGCTTTTGCTGATACGGGATAACAAGGTTTCAATTCGTTCATGAGAGTTTCCTTCTGGCTATATGTAGCCAATATAATAATTTTTATTTAAAATTTAAGCTTAACTTTATGGTAATTATTTTTAATGAATTTTTATATACGCCTTTAGTCTTAAACAGTATTAAGTGCTCAAGTTGAGCATTATAATAGTCATTTTTTTACCAACAACTAGTAATCAATGCTTATAAGCTATAGCAGGTTTAATAATTTAACAACCTTAACATTGTCACAGATAAATGACAACGCTGTCATTTATCTGTGAGTATAAGGGTAAAATAACAGGTGAATGACAGGTGAATGACAGGTGGCAATATGAAATTACATCAAAATACATTTCACCTAAGCAACTTCTTCAGACAAAGGCAGATCAAACTTAAAAGCAGAGGTGTTCTATTAGTTGTGCCGTTATTGTGATTGCGAACATGAAAGAATGTACTTGCTATCAACTAAATCTCTACCTAATATCAGATTTAATAATAGTTTAAACATAACAACTAAAGCTCTACATTGTTATTGTTAACTATTATAGATAAACCAAACAAATAAAAATGCGATAACCATCAAGTTAGGACTGGGCATGACACAATTCATATTTTTTATATTGGCACTGTTAGTCCCTAATATTGCTTTAGGCTCAAGTGTTGCGCATCAAACTGTCGACTTGACATCTCACTGGATTGGCTATGCCGCTATTGCTATTTTCGTGCTCGCTTATAGCTTAGTTATCTTAGAAGAAAAGTTACATTTAAGGAAGTCTAAACCTGTTTTACTGGCGGCAGGGTTAATTTGGATCCTCATTGCTTATTATTATGGCTCGCACGGTATGCCACATGCAGCAGAAGTAGCGATCCGTCACAATTTCTTAGAATACACTGAGCTGTTCTTTTTCTTACTGGTTGCCATGACCTACATAAACGCAATGCTAGAGCGCAATGTATTTGATGCCTTGCGTGATTGGTTAGTAGCCAAGGGGTTCAGCTATAAAGCATTATTTTGGTTAACCGGGATTCTTGCCTTCTTTATTTCACCTATCGCTGATAATTTAACAACCGCATTAATCATGTGTGCTGTAGTTTTAGCTGTTGGTAAAGATGAGCCTAAATTTATTGCGGTAGCTTGTATTAACATTGTTGTTGGTGCAAATGCTGGTGGAGCTTTCAGCCCTTTCGGTGATATCACTACGTTAATGGTTTGGCAAAAAGGTATTGTACAATTCCAAGAGTTTTTCGTATTGTTCGTTCCCTCTGTTGTTAACTTTATTATTCCTGCATTTATCATGCAGTTTGCCATTCCTAATGGTAATCCAACACCTCACTCAAGCGAAATGATCCAAATAAAACACGGCGGCTTGGTCATTGTTGGTTTGTTTATTTTAACGATTATCACGGCCGTTTCATTTCATAACTTTTTACATTTACCGCCCGTTTTCGGCATGATGTTAGGTTTAGCTTACCTTAAGTTTTTTGGTTATTACCTGCGTAAATCTGGTCAAGCTGAAATTGACAAATCAGATATTCCAAATGAGCATGCCATCGAAGATAAAGACTATGATATTTTCGATCAAATAGCTAAAGCCGAATGGGATACATTATTCTTCTTCTATGGTGTTATTCTTGCTGTAGGTGGTTTAGGTTTTATCGGCTATTTAGGTATGACGTCAGAGTTTATGCATGGTCAGTTAGGTGCTACAACCGCTAATGTATTAGTGGGTATCTTATCCGCAATTGTTGATAATATACCGGTCATGTTTGCCGTATTAACTATGCAACCAGAAATGTCTCATACACAGTGGTTATTAGTAACATTAACCGCAGGTACAGGCGGGAGTTTATTGTCTATAGGCTCTGCTGCGGGGGTAGCTTTAATGGGACAAGCACGTGGCTATTATACTTTTTTTAGCCATTTAAAATGGGCCCCTGTTATTGGTCTAGGTTACGCTGCCAGTATTTATGTCCATTTATTAATGAATTAATTAAAACTGTTTTGTTTGTGCTGTCAGGTTATTTACCATTAAAACTAGATTTAAATAAAAAGCGGTAAAGTCGTTGAACTTTACCGCTTTTAGATGGTTAATTAAGGTGTATTTATCTAACAATAGGCGCTGCAACACCTGCTGCAACATAAGGTATAACTTGCTTAATTACACCAGCAATATCAACCTCACGATCAAAGTCATTTAAAGCAATATCAATGAGTGCATCACTTGAAGACATGGTAAATACAATTGTTCCCATGGTAAAATGTAAACGCCAAAACATTTCTTCGGCACTTAGTTCGGGGTAAGCTTTATGAACTGCCGCGGTAAAGTTGTCAAAAACGTTTGGGTATTGAGTGGTTAGAAACCAACGCAAGAAACCTTGGCTGTCTGTATAACCTCGGCCGAGTAGCTGTAAGAAGGTACTCGTACCATTGTTCTTAAATGTATTTAAATGCAACAAAGGCTCGATGAAAGCCGAAAAGACTTCAATCAAGCTTGGCTTAGCTTCATCAATACAAAGCTCTCCTAGAGCCGATTCTAATAGTGGCGCTAACTCATTCATGTAGCGAGACATCACGGCTTTGATCAACTCTTTTTTAGAGCCAAAATGATAATTTACTGCAGCCAAGTTTACTTCAGCTTGACTAGTTATCTCTCTTAATGATGTGCCATTAAAGCCTTTATCAGCAAAAAGTACTTCGGCCGCATCTAAAATTTTATTTTTTGTGCTCATCTTAATTATTTAATTTGTTTGGATTCAAACAGCTGTTTAAAATAGCTCATTTATTGCTAAAAGGTCAAGAGATATAAGGGGTAAATATTTTATAATAACTTTTTGTATAAAAATTGAACTATTTGCGATTTGTGCATTCCAACTCCCTGAACATACATGTTTACTTCCTGACTCAGTGGCCTGATCTGTCAATCTGCTCTGAGTCTTTTTTTTGCTCAACTCCCCTAGCAGCAATTAAAATAAGCAACTCAACTATAATAAGCCGGCTGAAATAACAAACTGTTACGCATTCTATACAGTAAAAAACACCTTAACTCGCTATTATATTTTCACTTTCAATGCTTGATTGCTCCAAGTAATCAAGCCTGTAAGTGGCATATATCTCCCTTGTATATGTTTTCATGTTGTTGTTTTGGCTCACCACGCTATGGCTGAGCCTTTTTTTTATCCAATATTTTCCTTCGCTATATCCTTTGCATTATGTTCAGCTTTCAATATACTAATTTCACCTATTAATTTACAAAGCATTAACTTTAAAATGAAAAAAATAACAAACACATTTAAGTATACGGCTGTTGCACTTGTCGTTGCCACCTCTTTAGCTGGTTGTAACCAAGAAGTCACTAATTCAAACACCGAGACTCAAGCTGAAAATAAACAAGCCGAACAAGTAACATTAACAAGCAGTGATGTTCAAACTTTTTTAGATGATGCCGCCAAAGAAATGATAGTGTTAGGAAAGTCGAATGCTCGTGCTGCATGGATTTATTCAAACTTTATCACTGAAGATACCGCCTCTCTTGCCGCAGAATCAGACCAATTGTCTACTGAAGCAGGCGTACGTTTTGCCATGCAAGCGGCTAAGTTTGATAACGTTGAAGTTACACCGACTCAACGTCGCCAATTAAATATACTTAAACAATCTTTAGTATTGCCTGCTCCTCAAGATTCTAAAAAATCTGCCGAGCTTGCTCAGATTGGTGCTGAATTAGGTAGCTTATACGGTAAAGGCTCATACACTACCAAAGAAGGCAAAAAGCTGAGTTTAGGCGACATGACTTCAACCATGGCTACGTCGCGTAACTACGACGAGCTATTAGAAATGTGGCAAGGTTGGCGTGAAATTAGTCCACCAATGAAGCCTTTATACACAAGACAGGCTGAACTCGCTAACGAAGGCGCAAATGGTCTTGGTTATAAAGATTTAGGGGCAATGTGGCGCTCAAACTATGACATGCCTGCTGATGATTTTGCCAAAGAATTGGATAGACTTTGGGGCCAAGTTAAGCCTTTATACGATGATTTACATTGTTACGTGAGAAGTGAGCTAGGTGAAGAGTACGGTGAAGATAAAGTACCACAAGACAAGCCAATTCCTGCTCACCTTTTAGGTAACATGTGGGCTCAATCTTGGGGGAATATTTATGATGTTGTTGCACCTGAGAATGCTGATCCAGGTTACGATGTAACTAAACAATTAGCGGCTAATGACTACGATGAAATTAAGATGGTTAAAGGTGCGGAGAAGTTTTTCACATCCCTTGGTTTTGAAGCGTTACCCGAAACATTCTGGACTCGCTCATTATTTACTAAACCTGAAGATAGAGATGTAATTTGTCATGCCTCTGCTTGGGACTTAGATGCGAAAGACGATTTACGCATAAAAATGTGTATTCAAAAAACGGGTGAAGAATTCTCAGTTATTCATCACGAGTTAGGTCACAATTTCTACCAACGTGCTTATAAAGATCAACCAGTCTATTTCCAAAACAGTGCTAATGACGGTTTCCATGAAGCTATTGGTGATACTATTGCCCTTTCAGTAACACCTAAATATCTTAAAGAAATTGGTTTAATCGACACCATTCCTGATGAATCGAAAGATATTGGATTATTGATGAAAATGGCATTGGAAAAAATTGCCTTTATCCCGTTTGGTTTATTAGTGGACCAATGGCGTTGGAAAGTATACTCAGGCGAAGTAACACCTGAAAACTACAATACCGCTTGGTGGGAATTACGTGAAAAATATCAAGGTGTTGCAGCCCCTATCGCACGTGATACTGATGCTTTTGACCCTGGAGCCAAATATCATATCCCTGGCAACACGCCCTATAGTCGTTATTTCCTAGCGCATATTCAGCAATTTGAATTTCATCGCGCTCTCTGTGAAATTTCGGGCAATACGGACCCAATTCATCGCTGTTCAATTTATAACAATAAAGATGCCGGTAAAGCATTGAATACCATGTTAGAAATGGGTTCAAGTCAGCCATGGCAAGAAGCTTATAAAGTACTTACAGGTAATGAGCAAATGGATGCAACGGCAATCTTAGATTACTTTGCTCCACTTCAAACTTGGTTGAAAGATAAAAACCAAGGTAAACAGTGTGGATTTTAATCTCACTTTAATCGAATAAACTATCCAAAGTAAAAGCCCTAATATAGATTATGTTAGGGCTTTTTTTAGGTTATCTATTCTTTTTCAAACAAGAGGATAAAACGATCAGTTTTACGACGTAACTCTTTACTAAATGGCGAGCCTTTACGATCATCACTTGCATTAGCTAGCATGTTACTTTCATTAATTAACTTATAACCTTTCGCTATCACTTCATTTTTAACATAATCAACATCAATGCGGTGTAATTTTTGTGAATGTTCGATGCCCGAGCCTTTAATGGCACTATGATCAATAACTAATAGCTTACCACCTACCTTAAGCGAAGCGTGAAGTTGCTTAAGAAAGTCATCTTTATTTATACTCCAGTCTTTAGCCGTGTGGTACATGTCGTGATAACCCAAAACAAAAAATATCACATCAAACTTCTCGTCATTAAGTGCTAAATCATCGCTTTCTTTATCCCACCTAACAACATTTTCTAAGCGATTACCTTTTAAGCGAGCAATTAACTCTTTTTCGACCCAAGGCATATAAGCTTGATTATTATGCAAATATACCTTGCCAGCCTGACCGACTTTCTCGCTGATCAGTTCTGTGTAATAACCGCCTCCACCTAAAATATCTAACACCATCATATTGGCTTTGATCCCTACTAAGTCAACTATTTCAGGCCCCATGCTTTGACTATCACGTAAGATGTCTTGTTGCGCTCGCTGCCCTTTTTCAAAGTTAAATTTTGACTCTGCAGAAATTGCTGTGATACTGGTACTTACAGAGATTAGTGCGCCAAGTAAAACTGCTTTTATTATTTTCATATGTATCCCTTAATAATTATCTGGTAAAACTTACCATGCTTGCTAAATTTAACGTAAAGACAAAGGTAACATAATGTTTATTTTAAAAGTTGGCAAAGACTATGAAACGCAATTAAAGACTTATGCCATATTTTCGCAATTTCATAGCTATTTTGTTATGTGAAACTTGCAGTCTCTGCGCCAGTTTCCGTGTGGTTGGAAATAAAGGGTACAGCTGTGACAATAACCTTTGTTCAAACTCTTCCTGTGCACTTTCCCAATTTTTAATAACTGAAGGAGTCGTGGTAGCAACTTCTTCTAAACCACTTTCCTCTTGTGAAAACTTGGTAAGTGCCTGTTTTATCGCTTGGGCATCAATGACAGATGTCGTACTCAGTGCAACAACAGAGAATAATACATTTTGTAGCTGCCTGATGTTGCCTGGCCAAGGGTAAATTTTGAGTAAAGCTAAAGCTTGCTCAGTTAAGTGTGGTGTAAAAGTAACGCCCTCTTCTAACTTTTCAACTTGCATTGCCGCATTTTTTAAAAAGTGTGTGCTTAACAAAACGATATCATCTGTTCGCTCTCTCAATGGGGGCAGCATTAAACTCAATACATTTAAACGATAATAAAGATCTTCTCGAAATAGTTTTTCAGCAATTAATCTTGCTAAATTTTGGTGACTAGCGCTGATAATTCGTACATTAGCATGTAACTCTTTAGTACCACCGACTCTTCTATAGGAAAAATCTTGCAAAAAGCGCAATAATTTTGCTTGTAAATAGGTCGACATTTCAGCGATTTCATCAAGAAAAATACTGCCTCCTTCTGCTAGTTCAATTAAACCAGGTTTCCCCGACTTTTTAGCCCCAGTAAATGCGCCAGAGCTATAACCAAAAATTTCACTTTCCAATAAGTGCTCAGGTAAGGCGGCACAATTTATCGCTAAAAAGGGTGCTTTAGCACGGCTACTACTTTGATGTAAGGCACGGGCAATTAACTCCTTGCCCGTACCTGTTTCACCACTAATTAATACTGGTAAATCTAGCTTGGCAAAGCGCTCACTTTGTTTTTTTAACAGCATAATATTGGCAGATTTGCCAATTATATTTTCAAAGCTTTGTTCGTGATGGGTTTGCATCAACGCCAACTGTCTACCGATTGCTGTCATTGAGCGCAATGTTATCATTGCCCCGGTAAGTTGAGAGTGCCCTCTAGATAAACTACTGACAACAGGTGTAATATCAGCTAGATAGGTTTTGCCGTTAAATATAAGCGAAAGCGTACTCGCTTTATCTGTTAGTAAGCTTTGAAATGATTGTTCAATAAAGTTATCTATTGATAAGCCAACAAGCTCATCATTCTTTTTATCCATGCCCAATAATTTGTGGCTAGCTGAATTTACCGCCAGAATGACGCCTTGATTATCAATATCAATAATTGGGTCGGGGATTCTGTCCAATAATGTCTGCAGGTGATTCTCACGCTGTTCAATGGGCAACAATGTGACAGCGTTAATACTGATAATCCCCTCGATTTCTTGCAAACACTCACTGACATCTTTTAACGACAGTTTTGCATGTTGAATGTGAACATAAGTAAACTCAGTACTGACTTCCACCGCTTGTAAATTCCACGCTTGCCTTGCAAAAACGGTTAAAATTTCCTGACTAATCCCAATTCTATCTGTCGATTGGATCTTTACACGCACAACCACCTCTGTATTAAAAATAGTACTAGTAATAATATTATTACAATAGCATTATTTAGGCTTTTAAGGCCAGAAAATAAAGCTTTCACTGAGTATAGAGGCAGATTTTAATAATTCCACCCACTCACTTCGTAATAAAAATATTACACACTAATGAATCAATGTTGAAAATAAATCCTATACCTTTGAAATATAAAGAAAATAAATAGATGGTCATTAAATTGCAGTAATATCCGAAAGTATGAAAACAATTACTGACAAACACATTTGAGAGACGTAATGACTAAAAACAAAAATTGCCACTTCAAAAGCCAATCTATAGAGACACAAGCTATCCATTCAGGTCGAATTAACGATGAACAATTTGGCTCGCTAGCAACACCGCTTTATCAAACGTCAACTTTCATTTTTGATGATGCCCAACAAGGTGCAGATCGCTTTGCTGGTGAAAGTGAAGGCTTTATTTATACTCGCCTTGGTAACCCGACAACTCGTCAGTTAGAAATGCGCGTTGCTGCAATGGAAGGCATGGAAGATGCCGCAGCAACGGCCACAGGTATGGCAGCGGTTTCAGCTGCACTGCTGACAAACTTGCAAGCTGGCGATCACATGATTTCATCAAAAGCAGTGTATGGTTGTTCATTCGCTTTAATGAATCATATGCTGAAAAAATTCGGCATTGAAGTAACTTTTGTTGATATGACAAATCCTGAAAATATTCATGCTGCAGTACAAGAAAATACCAAGCTAGTATTTTTAGAGACGCCCATTAATCCAAACTTAGTGGTACTTGACTTAGCAAAAATTTGCGCCATAGCCAAACAGCATAAACTGCTAGCTATCGTTGATAACACCTTCTTAACACCGGTATTACAACAACCGGCGAAATTCGGTGCAGATATAGTAGTGCACAGCGCCACAAAATATCTAAATGGTCATGGTGATGTAGTTGCCGGAATTGTTTGCTCGAATAGCGAAATGATCAGTGAAATAAAGCTAACGACACTAAAAGACATTGGCGCCACTATGAGCCCGCATGATGCATGGTTGATATTGCGTGGTATTAAAACGTTACCAATAAGAATGGAACGTCACTGCAGCAATGCACAAACTGTTGCTGAATATTTAGAGCAGCATCAAGCAGTAAGCCAAGTTTATTACCCTGGCCTAGCCTCTCACCCGGGTCATCAATTTATTGGCAAACAAATGAAAGCGGCTGGCGGTGTAATTGCCTTTGAGTTGAACACAGATTTAAAAGGTGGCGCTGATTTTATTAATAGTATGCAATTATTCTCTATTGCGGTGAGTTTAGGCGATGCAGAGTCGCTAATTCAACACCCAGCGTCCATGACGCATTCACCTTATGAGCCAGAAGAACGCGCTGAAGCAGGTATTACTGATTCATTAATTAGAATATCTGTTGGTTTAGAAAGTGTTGATGATATTATTGCCGACTTACAACAAGCGTTAGCAAAAGTATCCATGTCAGTTGTCAATAAAAATACTAACGCCGCTTAAGATTAAGCGGCTAAATAATGCCATTAAAGAGTCGCTAAGATAACCGATAACTTGGTTAGCAACTTCTCTTTTACGTTATTAAGTTCATCTTCAGTATACGGGGTTAACGCTTGTTGGCCCCAAATTGGCTTAGGCCAACTAACATCTGATTTATAGCGTACAACGTGGTGTACATGCAATTGTTCAACTACATTGCCTAAAGCGGCAACATTCATCTTGTCACCTAAGAATACTTGCATCAGCAACTCACTTAACAAACTAGACTCATTTAATAATTGCTGTTGCTGCTGCCATTCCAGTTGATAAATATCTGTCACGTCGCTCACTTTTGGCACTAGAATAAACCAAGGATAAGCACTGTCGTTACACAGCAGTAATTTACATAAGGGCAGTTCAGCTAACTCAATGCAATCGTTAACAAGCTGCGGGTGCAAATTAAAATTTGTGGTTTGCTCTGTCATCATTATTTCCTTTTATTTTTTCTGCCACGGCCACGAGCTAGTTTTTTGGCTTCACGAGCGGCCACTTTTTTTGCTTCTATTTCAGCAAAATGAATATTTTCTTTTTCAATGTTTTCAGGCATTTCAAAAGTAATAGCGCCGAGGGTTTTATCTCTTATTTCATTAATTAAAATGACAGCAGCCTTGTGCATATCAACACGGCCTCCGCTTTTCACGCAACTGCGCTTTCGGCCTATCGCTTCAATTAAATCTTCTTCGTGTAAAGGCTGCTCATCTAACTTGTATCGTTCAACCAAACGTTTAGGGTATTCGGCAAGTAAATATTCAGCGGCAAAATATGCAATGTCATCATGATCAAAGGCAGTATCTTTAACCGCACCAGAAACAGCTAAACGATAACCGCTATTTTCATTCGCTATTTTAGGCCAGAGCATGCCTGGGGTATCAAAAAGATAAAGGCCTTCTTCTAAGCGAATTCGTTGCTGCCCCTTTGTCACCGCTGGCTCATTGCCAACCTTTGCTTTAGCTTTGCCCACTAAGGTATTAATCAGGGTTGATTTTCCAACATTTGGTATGCCCATAATCATGGCATTAATCTGTTTGCCTTCTTCGTCTTTATTTGGCACCAGTTTTTTAATTAAAGAAGGAAGAGATTTCGCAGTTGCAACATTTTCTGTGGTTAAAGCGATCGCCTTCACGTTATGTTGTGACTCTAAATAGTCAAGCCAAACTTGTGTTTTGCTCTGGTCTGCTAAATCACTTTTATTAAGAATTTTTATCAGCGGTTTGTCACCTCTAATTTCGGTGATCATTGGATTTTCACTGCTAAAAGGTAAGCGAGCATCACAGACTTCTATTACCACATCTATTTGTGGCAAGATTTCTTTAATTTCTTTTTGCGCTTTGTGCATATGGCCAGGAAACCAGTTAATTGCCATGAAAATTCCTAAAGATGGGCAAAGATAATGTCGTGGATTTTAGCAAGGTTTAGCATAAGCACAAAGGCTTTAAACTGCTTCAGTTTAAATTTTGTACAGTTTTACTAAACTTTTTTCGAACTATGCCGATTAAATATTAAACAATAATAACAAGAGTAGGAAAAAATATGCGACTTGCATATATAAAATAACATCATGAAGTATATAAATGACTTAGCTTATGCCAATCATATTGCGCAGGCGAAATATCTAGCTAAAGATAAAAACCAAAAGAATAAATACCGCCAAACAGTTTTGCTCGAGAATAACCAAGACGCTGATGATGCATCTAAAAAATTGTTCGATACGTTAAACTCATTATGGGATGGTGATGATCGCAGAAGTGGTGATGATCGTCGAACAGCGCAAGAAAATCGTGGACGATATATTGAATCTCGCTTGAGTAAGAACCGCCGTTACCAAAGTGAACTTTCTTTAAAAGTCTAATTGATTAAATTTCGCAATTTAAATTCCCTTGGTGTTAATCCATAAAACTGTTTAAAACATCGACTAAAATGGCTCGCATTATTAAAACCTAACTCATAGCAAGTTTGTGTAATTTGTTTGCCTTGTTTTATATATTGTGCTGCTTGTTTCAAACGTAATTGTTGTTGAAAAGCCATAGGACTACAACCAAAGTGAGTTCTAAATTCATTAAAAAATTTTGTTCTGCCCATACAAGCCATGCGCGCTAAAAGATCTAGCTCTAAGTTTTTGCCTAAATCTTGCTTTATATAGCTAACAACGGCAGTTAAGCCATTATTGTCTGGCTGTTGCTGACAAAACGATAGCATGAAATCTCGCGTTTGATGGCGTAATAATCGAATGGTTAGCTCTGATACAGCAAGAGAAATCATCGCACTTCGGTCTTGATGATTCTCGCCATAAATTTGTACAATTCGATTTAGCAGGCCCTGTGTTTGACTATTATGATGGGTATGGACAAGTTGATGATTATAGTGCCAATGACCAAACTCCTGATCTATAGGGCAATTCTCATTCAAACTATCAGCAACTTGCTTAATTCTCTCTGTAGAAATTTCTATGGCTAGACAAGTGGTTGGCTGTATTAACTGCGCGGTTGGAAAATCAATTTCTACCTTACTATCGGGTGCCATTACAAAAGACTCATGAGGCAAGAATTCACTATTGAAATGTGCTTCATCACTATGCATTACTTTTTTACCCGTCACCATGGCACAAAAAAGTAATTGATCTGATTTCAATTGCACACGCTCAGCTTGCTCATAGGTATCATAAATACTGAGCTCTGATTCTGGCCCAGCAAAAGTGATTTTGTTCTCTACAAGTACTTTTGGAGAGCTTCTCGTATTGTCTATGTACGGTGAAATCATAATTGTTTATTCATCTTATTATCAATATGAACTAGCAGATAAGTTTTGTGAATTTTCAGCATAGTTAAACTAAACCTTAATGACTAAAGTAAATCGAGTAGCTATATAAAACAACTAAAACATTTTTATCTAAAGGAATCATTATGATATATGCATCACCTGGAAGCGAAAATTCAGTCATTAACTTTAAAGAGCGCTATCAAAATTTTATTGGGGGTCAATGGGTAGAGCCACAAAACGGGGCATACTTTGATAATATTAGCCCGGTCAATGGACAAAGCTTTTGCCAAATTCCCCGTTCAGATGCAAAAGATATTGAATTAGCTATAGACGCGGCTCATAAAGCGAAAGATGTTTGGGCTGCTACATCCGTCACTGAACGTTCAAATATTTTATTAAAAATTGCCGATGTTATAGAACAAAATATAGAAAAACTCGCCATTGCGGAAACCTGGGATAATGGTAAAGCCGTGCGAGAAACGTTAGCTGCCGATATACCATTAGCGGTAGATCACTTCCGCTACTTCGCTGGCTGTCTGCGCGCCCAAGAAGGCTCTATTGGTGAAATAGATGAGAACACTGTTTCTTATCATTTTCATGAACCCCTTGGTGTTGTTGGACAAATAATTCCTTGGAACTTCCCTATTCTCATGGCTGCTTGGAAACTAGCGCCTGCGCTTGCTGCTGGCAACTGTGTGATATTGAAGCCAGCCGAACAAACCCCGGCTTCAATTTTAGTGCTTACAGAATTAATTGAGCACCTACTTCCAACGGGTATACTTAATATTGTTAATGGTTATGGTAAAGAAGCCGGTGAAGCGTTGGCAACAAGTAAGCGTATCGCGAAAATTGCATTCACAGGTTCAACACCTGTTGGCTCACATATTTTAAAATGTGCCGCTGAAAATATTATTCCTTCAACGGTAGAGCTAGGCGGAAAATCCCCTAATATTTTCTTTAATGATGTTATTGAACAAGAAGATGAATATTTAAGTAAATGTATTGAAGGTGCAGTACTGGCTTACTTTAATCAAGGAGAAGTATGTACTTGCCCTTCTAGGCTACTAGTACAAGAAGATGCCTACCCCAAGTTTGTTGAGATGGTAATAGAGCGTACCAAAGCAATTAAGCGTGGTAATCCGCTAGATACTGAAACCATGGTTGGCGCGCAAGTATCTCAAGCACAATATGAAAAGATTTTATCTTACATTGATATAGGTAAAGAAGAAGGTGCTCAAGTCTTAATGGGAGGCGATGTTGAACAAGTATCAACCGACATCAGTGAGGGTTACTATATTAAACCAACATTACTAAAAGGCACTAATGATATGCGGGTTTTCCAAGAAGAAATTTTTGGCCCTGTTATTTCAGTCACAACCTTTAAAGATGAAGCCGAAGCACTTGCCATTGCCAATGATTCAGAGTTTGGTTTGGGTGCTGGGGTATGGACACGCGATACCAATCTTGCCTATAGAATGGGGCGAAAAATTCAAGCTGGTCGTGTTTGGACAAATTGCTATCACATGTACCCTGCACATGCTGCATTTGGCGGTTATAAGAAATCAGGCGTTGGCCGTGAAACTCATAAAATGGCCCTAGAACATTACCAACAAACCAAAAACTTGTTAGTGAGCTACGATATAAATCCGTTAGGATTTTTCTAAGCAAGCTCAAGCTTTTAAATCACCAAAACAGCCATGACATTTTATTTGTTATGGCTGTTTTTTTGCTAGCTATACAATACGTTATTGATGATAATACTTGCCATAATTATCAACTGAAAATGATTCATATTTTATGAGCAAAAAATTCTACGTTGTTTGGAAAGGCGTTAACACAGGTGTATTTTCAACTTGGTCTGAAGTACAAGCTAATACTCAAGGTCGCTCCGACGCACAGTTTATGGGCTTCCCTTCTAAAGCCGAGGCGGAATCTGCATTTGCGTCTACCTACACTAAAGCGTTAATGAAGCGTTCTTTAAGTAATAAAAGTGCAACCTCCAGTAAAAAAGCAGCAAGTAAAGTCGCTCCAGCAGCAGCTCAAGGCGAAAGTGCTGACATTCAAATATATTGCGATGGTGCTTGCTCACCAAATCCGGGTAAATCTGGCACTGGTTTGGCTTTATACCAACAAGGCAAACCTACCGCTCTTTATTACGGTTTATACAACGCGAAAGGCACCAACAATACTGCAGAGCTAAACGGTATGTTGATGTCTTTTAAACTTGCTCAAAAGCAATTAAAAACAGCGAGTAAAGTACAAATACTATCTGACTCAAAATATTCAATTGATTGCATTACAAAGTGGGCTAAAGGTTGGCAAGCCAAGGGGTGGACACGTGGCAAAGGCGAAGAAATTAAAAATGTTGAACAGGTTAAAGAATGCTTTGCCATTTATCAAGTATTGAAGAGCCAATTAATCATCTCACATGTTAGGGCCCACGCCGATATTGAAGGTAATGAGTTAGCTGATCGCATGGCCGTTTTAGCAAGAAAAGAACAACAGGCCTCGTTCATACAATATCAAGGTGATCTCGATGTTCGTTCCATTCTTGCGATGGAATCTGGTTAATTTATGCTTATCATTGCACTAATTCTGACGCTCATTGTTGTTTCAGCCATAGTGCTGACTAAAAAGTTTAACTTAACACGTAATATCAGTTTGCTTTTTATGGCACAACCATTAGTTATGTGCTCTGCGCCCATTATTGTTTTTATCGGTGGACTATTATCAAGCGAGCTTACCTCTAATGCTTCTTTAGCAACTCTACCCATCACTTTATTGATATTAGGTATAGCCGCGGGTTCTATTCCAGGAGCAATGTTGGCTAAAGCAAAAGGAAGAAAGTTTGCAATATTCACCGGCTTTAGTTGTCTCTTTATTGCGGCCTTGTTATCCGTTTTGGCGACCAAGGTTGCTTCATTTGAACTGTTTTCATTGGCAAGTTTTCTTTTCGGCACTGGCGGAGCTTTCACACAACAGCTCAGGTTCGCAGCGATAGAAAGTACTAAAAATGCAAATGATATTCCGAAAGTTTTAGCTATATTGATGTTAAGTGGTGTGTTTGCTGCATTTTTAGGCCCTGAAATTGCCGTAATCGGCAAAAATTGGCTTAACTCACCTCATGGTTATGCTGGCTCATTTATGTTTTTAACAATATTTATTGGCCTAGCTGCCGTTATTATGTTGTTCTTTGAAGAACCTAAAATAATGGAAGACTCCAGTACAGGTGGTACTCGTGCTTTATCAACCATCATTAAACAACCAATCTTCATGATTGCTATTAGTACTGCCACCATAGGTTTTGCTCTAATGAGCTATTTAATGACCGCAACTCCGTTAAGTATGCATCATATGCAAGGACATAGCCTTATTGAAACTAAGTGGGTAATTCAGACTCATATTGCCGCGATGTATTTGCCTTCTATAATTACGCCTTGGTTAGTAAAGAAGGTAGCCTTAAAAGGTCTACTCATTAGCGGCAGTATTATTTACATTATAGTGGCTTTTATTGCTTTTTCAGGCCAAGAAGTTATACATTATTGGTGGGCACTGCTGTTATTAGGTATCGGTTGGAACTTTTTGTTTCTAACGGGAACCTCATTGCTACCACAAAGCTATAAAGCCAGTGAAAGACATAAAGTACAAGCGACAAACGACTTTATTTTATTTGGTTTTCAAGCTATTGCATCGCTAATGGCTGGTTGGGTTCTATTTACTGGCGGCTGGAGTTCTGTCGTAGTAACTAGCCTGCCCTTTATCGTCGCCTTGTTTTTTGTGAATTTAGCTTATTTTTCTTTTATAAAAGCAAAAAATCAAATTAAATCGAATTAAATAAACGTTAAGGAGTTATATAATGAGTGGCACTACTATGGTTGTAGTTATTGTTTGTGTGGTTTTCGGTGTTATCTATGAAATGTACAAAAAACATTTAGAATTTAAAGAAAAAACAACCTCTCACAATGAGACAACTGATGAACAAAGTGAGTTGCTTAAACAACAAGTTAAAAATTTAGCTGAACGCGTACAAGTGCTAGAAAAAATCGTTACTGACGAAGGCTATCAAGTTCAAAAGGACATCAATAACTTATAAAGGATTAACGATTGAAATTAATTATGAAAACTGAGTTCGATAACCTCAGACTTAATAGCAAACATAGTTATGAAACTGACAGCAACGGTGAAAAGCAAATTGTAAAAATATATGCTAAAGAGTTATTGATTGCTAAAAAAGTAAAACATAAAAAATCATTGCGTTACTTTGGCATCAAAAATTATAAAGACTACTTAACAACTTAACGGCTAATATAATTGAACATTATGTCGGCTTTAGCTGATTAAATGTTCAAAACCACTTTACCTTAAACTCATTTTTTTAACATGGACTTCAAGTCTGCAAAGGGGTTGTAAGTAGCTGTATCTTGATTACTTTCTCCAGCGACCACTTCAGTTTTATAGTTCGCATGCTCGGTATATTTAGCATGTTCATTATCATGGCAATAAATACACAATAACTCCCAGTTACTACCATCGTTAGGGTTATTAGTGTGATCATGGTCAACATGGTGTACGGTCAACTCTTTAATATTTGAATAAACAAATTCGCGTGCACAACGACCACATACCCAAGGAAATAGCTTTAAAGCACGGTCTCTGTAGCCTTTTTCTTGTTGTTTATAATTAGCACTGCTGCCGTAACGATCTGAAGACATTTTTTGCCCTTTGAGAATTAATGTTTTGTATTTTTTTATATGATAAAAAACATCGTTGAGAAAAACAAATGGTAACTTTAGTTTACTCTGTTAGCTGTGCAAATGTTTTGCCATGGGGAATAGGTTTTCGCGACTTGGCATCAACTTGTACAAAAACAATATCATCGGCCAAACAAATCGTTTTTTTAGTCGCTTTATTACGAACTAAGCAAGTGATTGTGATTGAAGTATTACCTACCTTCTTTGTTTCTAAGCCAAATTCAACTACATCACCCTGCATTGCGGCTGATTCAAAGTTGATTTCGCCTATATGCTTAGTGACTAAACAATTAGTTTCTAACTGACAGATAGCATAAATTGCAGCCTCTTCGTCAATCCATTCAAGAGCACGACCACCAAACAGCGAGTTGGCATAGTTAAGATCACTAGGCATCACTAAACGACGAGATAAAAAGCGCATAAAAAATCTTAGGGTAAAGGTAAAGTTATTTAATTATAACGCTATATAAAACAAAACCACCACAAGCGAGTTAAATTACTTACTTATGGTGGTTTAATGATTCAGTTAATTAACTTTAAGAGAACAGTTTTTTTAGGCTGTCTGCCATATCAACAAACTTTTCTTTCATGCTGCGTTTAATTTCAATATCAATACCACTAAAAATTGAAATCCCTTCGATAATGATGGTGGGTGTCTCAATATTTGGGTTAGCGTGAGTGTTGGCGTCATTATCAATAGCACCAAAAATACAAAAGGCTTTTGAGACAACATTTACATTTTCAGGGACATAAATGTCATTGCCACTAAACAAACTAAAGACTTTAATATGAAGCTCTCTTTGGGTAAATTGGGCATGGGTTAAATCAATGTCACAGCCACTAAATAAACTAAAGAGTCTGAGCTCCTTTGGTACTCTCCAGTTACCACCTCGAGTACTGCCGCTAAAAATGTTAATCATGTACTCTACATCTTCAGTATTTCCTGAAACGATATTAGGTGCTAAGTCTTGTTTTTTACTTTCTACGAAAGCTTTATCTACCGTCAAAGGCAAATCTTCAACGAGTGAAGCTAAGGTTTTATTACATTGCACTTCCATTGCTTCATCTAGGCGTCTTTCAAACGCTTCATAAGATAATTCGCCATGACTATAATTCATGATCAATTGATCAATAACTTCGCTGCGCACTGTTTCGGTAGGTCTATCTTCAATTCTTACGGACATTATCTTCCCCTATTTATACACATAACTTTCAATACCGCTTAAATCAGCAAATACCAAGCCAATAATTTTAACCATAAAATACAACAAGATAGAAAACAACAAGCTAAATATTATGTAAATAAAACGAGATATTAGCAAAATTTACCAACAATTAGTTTATATAACCTTATAAGTTACGAATTTTAATGGCTGGATTACCCGCATAGAAGCAGCCATCATCAATGTCTTTTGTTACCACGCTTCCAGCACCAATAACACTGTTATCACCAATGGTAATACCTGCAAGTATGGTAACACCGCCGCCAATCCAAACGTTGTCACCAATAAAAATATCGCCTATATAGCTGTTTTTATCTAAACGGTTATTAGGATCCATATCATGAGAAACGCCCAGTAATTGCAAATTTGGACCAAGTAAACAATCGGAGCCGATATAAATTTTGCCTTGGGCGATGTCAGGCCCGTCAATTATGGTGCAATGAGCATTAATAAAGCTTCTATCGCCAATACTAACAGTGCTGCCATAATCAATATGAAATCCATATTCAATAAAAACCTCTTCACCACAAGCACTAAATAAAGCTTTGAGTCGCTTTAAATTTCCTTTACTGGGGCTGCGAGTATATTGTCTGCATAACTCATGCACAGCTTTTCTTTGATTATTTAATGCTGGCGTTATGCTAGTAAAGTGTCTTTTCATAATTCAAATAACACAGTTTTTTGGCGGCAATGTTTAATGTAAAACCGCTTGAATTGGCAGCCCTTTACATATTTCAGCTTCAGCAATTAGTATTTCTTCTAAGCGAATATCAACTTCAGCTTTATCAAAATACTCATAAGCCAATTCTACAAATAAATTCTTATGTTTCTCTTCTGATTTAGCAATGGCAACATAAAAGTCTTTATCCTTACCTTCTGGTAACGCTTGTGATACTAACCAAAATTTTTCATAACCACGCGCTTCTATAACCGCAGCAACCAACAACCTATCTAGTAAAAAATAACTCGTGCCGTTTCTAAATAAGGTTCTAATTTGATTAATGTACGGATCTTTTTTATCTTGTCCTAAGGTAACATCGCGCGCTACAAGCAGTTTTAATACTTGTTTAAAGTGAATAAGTTCTTCGATGGCTAAGTCTGTCATCGCTCGCACTAGTTTTGCTTTGTCAGGATAATGAGACAACATCGCCATTGCCATACCTGAGGCTTTTTTTTCTGCAGCCGCGTGGTCTTGTAAAAAGCGAGGAAAGTCTGCCAGCACAGCATCAGTCCAAGCCTGTGTAGTATTAAATTTTAGTTCGAACATAGGAATATATTTTCTAGTTAGTAGTAAAGGTTCAAGTTTATGGTGAAGGATTTTACAGACAAAAGCGCTATCAATAAAGGATCTTGTCAATTCGTCCTTTATTAGTCGATTCAACTTTCAGCACATTATATATATCTTGCCAAGCTTTCACTTTGCCACCAATATTAATTCTTTCAAAATCATTTTTTTTGCTTTGTTCCGGAGCAATGTTTAGAAAAGCTAATACTTGTTGGTAGCTCTCTGGCTTACTAACATCAATCGTTAATAAATCTTCAGGTCGTTGTTGAAAATACGAAAAAACATCTTGTTGATGACGCTGATAACACTGAAGTAAAAATTCGTCTTGGCTTATATTTTCGGGGCTTAGCGGAGAGAAAACTTCATGGTAACAGCGTTTTAAATGCGGGTTAAAACCACCATCAGTACGCTGTAAATTAATAATCATTCGTTGCAGTAGTTGTTTTATTGAAGGTAACCAACTGCTACTTTCACGTGTTAAATAGATGAATTTGCTATTAGGAAAGTGCTTATCCAGTTGACGATAATCACAAAAGACTGGCGTATCGGCAATAACTTGTGCTTGGTCAAATGCATGTTGAGTATAGGCATTATGAGCCGTTTTATAACCTAGGCCCAACATGGCTAGACAAACACTTGTGGTGGCAGTTCTGGGTAAGCCAATTATGAAGATTTTATTCGCTGTCACTTAGTTCTCGGACAAAATATTAATAAAAATGCATTGTAACATTGACTTGCATTAATGAATATTTTGTATGTTAAATCAATGACAAATAAATCAAGTTTTTAATCAACTGAAGTAAATGGTTAAGCAATACGCTCAAGAATAAATTGAAGCAGCATTTCAAAACTGCTTCAATTTATTCTAATAAACCTCAGCGTAGTTGCTTATTTTGAAGGAGAAGATAATTAATTTATGCTAAAAGTACCATTCTACTGATAACTGAGCATGATCATCGTTTCTTAACGCATAAGCAGGCTCAATCGAGTCACTACTTTGCAATAAACGTATATCAATACTCGCTTTAAAGTTATCACCAAAACGACGATTGCCTTCCAGTAAGAAACTGTGAGCACTATGATCTAAATCAGTACCAATACCCATTAAGACTTCTGAACTTTGCATATCATTAAAGGCTAAACGAGCACCGAAAAATACATCATTTTGAAAGGTAGATCCTGATTTACCAAATTCGACTTCCGTTAAATCAACGACACCACGCGAATCCCAAGCATATTCGATTAATAAACCTAAATCTATATTGGTATCCAATATACCAATAAAACTATATTCAAAGCCTGCCTGACTCGCCACATAGTTTTCAGCACTGGTGTGTCGATAAACGGCTTCAACTTTCCATAGCCAGTCTCCTAATGTTGCTTGCACATCAAGGCCTAATTGGTCCATTTGATTGTAGTACTGCTGAAGCACTAGTTCACCACGTTGCAAAGTAGGTGCTAAAATGGCCTCACGATTCGTACCATGAAACCAATAAGTGCCAAGATCAAAATCACCAATACTATGGGCCCAACGGATAGCAAAGTCTAAATGCTCTTGCCCCGCTGAAGATTCATACTGAACATTATCTTTATCAACGACAATAGAAGATCGTAACCTGCCCTGCTCTCCTGCATAGGTACGTTCCCTAAAGCCTGGCAATAAGAACACATCAACTATGCCCCAGTCTTTAACTAAAGACAGGTTTATCATTTGTTGACCCAGTTTATCTTCACCATCAAAATCTTCAACACCATCGGTTTGATTAATAACATCAACTAAATGTTGAAACTCTGTTACGCCCCAAAACTCTTTACGAATTCCAAGTCTCAGCTCCCATTCATCAGCAGCATGTACGTAAGCAAGCTCACGAATATCACCATGTTGACGATTATCATCTTGATTATCTATGCGATAGAAAGGCTTAAACGTTAGGCTATCGACTCCGTCATTAAAACTCCAATAAAACTCAGGCTCAATTACGGCAGAAGACTGACCATTATCGAATTGATGTGAGTATTGCGCTTCATTAAAGTATTGCCTTTGTTCAATAACTAACTTGCCTGAAAACTCAAACTCTGTGGCACTTAACGTGTTACTAAAGAGAACAGCTAATAGGGTTAACTGCACTCCCTTAACTAAAAGACTAATATTTAGTTTATTCAACGCCATTACTATCTTGCTCGTTTTAAAGAGTTACGATTAAAGTCACTGTCTTTTAAATTGGTTTTAAATTGGTAATTACTCCATCTAAGTTCAGTGCTTTTGCCATTTTGATGATTTACCATACTTTGCACATCGGCACGCCAATATTGCCCAAGATATTGTTTATAATCCGTAAAAGATAACGTTTTTAACAAAGAATCTTTTCTATCGTAGAAGTCTATTTTTTGCGCTCGGTATTCTAGCTTATCTAACCAAACTATACGTCGGGTGTAACCTGAGTTTTCATCAACGGGATATTGCTCAACTTTAAAGCTCATTACGCCATTAACTTCTTCATCATTAAGATATTTATAACTGTACTTATCAACTTCAAACGAGCTTAAATCTTCAAAAGCAAACTCCGAGCCCATAAACGGACCTGATTTATTACGAGAAGATATTCGTTTTACCCGTTTTAGTGCCGGTAAAAACAACCATTGATCATCAGCTGCTACCGGATGAGAAAAACTTAAAAACGCAGTGCCTTTTACATCTCTTGGCTTATTAAAAATAGTTAGACTTTTATCACCGTCATTTAAAACTTCTAATGATTTAATCTTTATCTCTCTAATGCTTTCTTGTCCTTGTTTGTTACGAAGTAGCATTAACATATCAGCACTTGAATCTTGCCATCCTATATCTCTTTTTTTCGCTTCAATTGATATATTTAATCCCGTTTGCTCTGCTGGTGTGAGAGCAAAAACAGCATTGGTTACTAAAGTTAATGCGAACGCTGATAGTACGTTCAAGGTAAATTTTTTATTTAACATAATATGTTCCACTTTTCTTAAAATACATTTACTTAAAATTAATAATAGCGCTTAAGCCGTCACTGATTGCTTCTCATCTACTGGTGAGTCACTAATTTGTGTTTGCTTCTTTTTATTATCAATAGCCATCAATAAAGGTGGCAAGAACAGAAAATCAACCACAAGCGCAATAAAGATAGTTAATGCAGTCAACATGCCCATTTCTGCATTCATTCTAAAAGATGATTGCGCTAGTACAGTAAACCCAGCAACAAGCACAAATGTTGTTATCCATAACGCTCTACCAACATTATCAAAAGCATAGTGTACTGCTTCTTCAGTGCTAGCATTTTTATCGCGTTTAGCATGTAAGTATTTACTTAAAAAGTGCACGGTATCGTCAACAACGATACCTAAGGTCATACCAATAACGACCGATAGCCCAAGGCCTACTTCACCGCTATAGAGTCCCCATAAACCAAATGCCACCCCCGCTGGGATTAGGTTAGGTAATAAACTGACAAAACCGAACTTAACGCTCTTCAAAGCAATACCCAATAAGATTGAAATCAACACTAGCGCAAACGTAGTGCCAATTAACATGCTGGTTATATTACGCTGACCAATATGTGCGAACATTAAACTTGGGCTAGCAAAGTCCACTTCATATTGTGGCGCGTGCTCATCAAACCAAGCTCTCATGGCGGTTTCTATGTTGATTAATTCATTGCTGCTCATGTTTTTGAAGGTTGCCACAATTCTTGAAGAGGACTTATCAACATCAAGTTGGTTGTTTAAATCTAAACCATAAGGTAATGACATTTCATATAATAAAAGATATTGCGCAGAAAGCTCTTGGCTATCTGGCAGTTTATACCAAGCAGGATCATCAGCATGCATGTTTTTGTTCAGACGCTTGAGCGTATCAGTAATAGTATTGACATGATCTGTTTCCGCTCTTTGACGTAACCAGTCGCTAAAATCAGACACTGATTGTAAATATTGAGGATCGTTAATACCGCTAGCAACGCCCGTTTTCACTGAAATTTCTACCACCATCATGCCAGATAGGTGCTCTTGCATGAAATCAGTTGCCGTACGATAAGGGACAGTTTCATCAAAGTACTTAACAAAGTCATCATTTAATTCGTTTTTTGGCACAAACGCTGCTGAAGCAATAATAAATATGGTCGTGAAAACTAATAAGCCTTTTCGTTTGCTGATAACAAAATCAGCCAATTTAGCCATACTATCTTTTTGACCTTCTTGCTGTTTTTTAACTCGAACAGGTAAAACGGTTAATAAAGCAGGGAAAATAGTGACTGAGAAAACAAATGCTAACATTACGCCAATAGCGACAAGGTTTCCTAAATCTCGAAAAGGAGGAGAATCAGAGAAGTTCATACTTAAAAAGCCAACAGCAGTAGTAATGCTTGTTAAAAATATTGGTTGTAAGTTAATTTTAACGCTTCGAGCAATCGCCGTTCTTTTATCTGAGCCTTGACGCATTTCATAAAACATCGAGGTAAGTATATGAATACAATCTGCGACTGCTAAGGTTAAGATCATGGTTGGAGCTGATGACGATGGTCCAGTTAAGTAAAAACCTAACCAGCCAGCGATTCCCATAGTAGTAACTATACTCATGATGATAACTAAGACAGTAGCAATAGTACCGGTAATAGTGCGCAGTAAAAGCCCGATAGTAATAATAACAACAAGAAACATGAGTGGTATTAACGTAGAGCTATCGCTTAAAGCAGATTCGGTAAATGATGTATTCATCATAATCATGCCGGAAAGGTAAACTTCAGTCCCAGGGTTTTCAGCTAAAAACTTTTCCTTAATCTCTCTAACACTTGCAGCAACTTGCGGTGTTTCTGTCAGTGGGTCAATGGCAGGTAATTGTACCGTGACATTCACTACTGAAACATGTCCATCAGTTGAAATTATTTTGTTTACTAATAGTGGTTCACTAATTGCAATTTGCTTAATGCGGGCAAGATCTTCATCCGTCAAAGATTTAGTATTCATGACTAAATCTTCAACAATCATGTCATCTTCTTCAGCATAGGTGTATTGAAAGTTAGTAAGCGAATCAACCCGTGATGAAAAAGGTACCTGCCAACTATCTTTTGTTAACGTCTTCAGCGCTGCTAAATGTTCTTGCGTGAAAACATCGCCATCTTTTGGTACAACCACAAAAGAAACATTATCGGTTTTATCATATATCTTTTGCATCGACTCAAAAGCGGTCAATTGTGGATTTTCTTCCCCAAAAAATACTCGGTAGTCGTTTTTAAAGACCAATTGCTGTGCGCCAGCCCCAGCAAATAGCATTAAAGTAATACAAGCAAGTATTACCCAAATAGGATATTTGCCAACAAAGTTATAGAGTTTATCTCTCATGGTACCTCTCCATTAATGTTTTCTAGTTATGACGAATCGTCACTATATGTATTAAAAAAAACGGTGAAATCACCGTAGTTTCATTTATCTCTATAAAGTAAATGCTTAAAATTGAAGCTCTCTACCTTTTTCTTTTATTAAGGCTAACTCGCTTGGATAAACCTGTTGAAGCGCTTTTTTCAGTTCGCTACTACCCATTTTATCTTTTGTTAACGGTAGCCAATTCAAACCATCAAACAATATATTGGACTGGTTAAAAAGTTCTCGCTCGACAATTAATCCGTTACGGCCACTGCATTGCTCTACTTCATTTGACAACAAAGTTATAGTGCCAAAACCTAAAGACCAGTTAGCAAAGCACAGTTGTTCGATATTCATATGCTTTGGTAAAATTAACGATTTATCATTTATGGCACTGGTGATTATGCTATGTATAGCGCCTAACAACTTAGCCTCTAAATTTTCACGCGCTTGAATTCGCTCTTCACTTGATTTTCCAAGCACATTGGGCGCTTTAGCGCACATTTCTGTTTGAAATAATTCAGGGTATAGAATAGCAAAAATCAAATATGAGAAATTGGACATCAACATGCGCTCTCTAGAGCAACCATCAAATTGAGAAGCACGGGTAAATAAATCTGCTAATATTGCCAATGCTTGATTACTAATAGCTAATAATAGATCTTCTTTCCCTGTAAAATGCTTATATACGGTTCCTTTAGAATAAGGTACTTGAGCAACCACTTTATCCATAGTTAAATGCTCAATGCCATATTGAGTTATTAACGTAACTGCATTATCAATTATTTGCTGTTCTCTTGCCTGTAAGGCGTTTTCATCTAGTAATCTTGGTGTCATAGTATATTCAATGCAATTAAGTGACGATACGTCACTGACGATTCGTCAATATTAAACCTTTGCTTAAAAAGATCAAGCGAAAAGTGACAAATTTAAGTAAATAATTTATCACTCGGTAATTATCGCTGCTCTGGCATCAGTCAAAAACAAAGCTAGTTTTGCATAACGCTAGGCCTATGTGATGAATGAATTTACATAAGAAACATTAAGTTCCTCCAAAAAACAAACCGTCAACAAAAGAGGACATTTTGACCAAGTACAAAAATTATAATGCCAAAGTTTTGCTGACATTAATTTTTTCAATGTGCTAAAAAATACCAATCAATAATCAATGCGCTCTTAGAATTTTTTATTTTTTGCGTAATAAATAGAATTAACAAAGGTTGATAATGGATATTAATTTACAAGATAAACATGCACTTGTTTGTGGTAGCAGCCAAGGTATTGGCAAGGCTTGTGCAATTGAATTGGCGAACTTAGGTGCGAGTGTGACTTTATTCTCCCGTAATAAAACTGCGCTGGAAAAAGTACTGCTTGAGTTAGACACTGAGCACGGGCAAGAACACCAAGTACTGGTTGCTGATTTCTCCAAGCCAGAACAAGTTGAATCGATAATTAATGCTCATATATCAGCGCAGCAAGGCTACGATATTCTCATTAACAATACCGGTGGGCCAGCTCCTGGCCCTGCGAATACAGCTAGTGCAAGTGCATTCATCAATGCCTTTAATTTACACCTAGTTTCCAATCATCATATCGTGCAAGCATTACTTCATGGGATGAAAGAGCAACAATACGGCCGAATTATTAATGTTATTTCAACCTCGGTAAAGCAACCGTTAAATGGTCTTGGGGTATCAAATACTATTCGCGGCGCTGTCGCTAGTTGGGCCAAAACCCTTGCCAATGAATTAGGTGAATTTGGTATTACCGTCAATAACGTTTTACCCGGCGCAACCGCGACAGCACGGCTCGATGCGATTATCGAAGGCAAAGCGAAGAAGCAAAACATTTCTATTGAGCAAGCAATCATTAATGAAAAAAGTATTATCCCAATGCGCAGGTTTGCTAAACCAGAAGAATTTGCTGCAGCGGCAGCATTTTTAGCTTCACCTGCTGCGGGTTACATTACCGGTATTAACTTGCCGGTCGACGGTGGCCGAACAAGTTGCTTATAAAATAGTTAAAGGTAGCCCATGGATATTTTACAAAATTTTATAAATGGTGTTTATAAAGACCCCGTCAACAGCAATTATCTCGATAATATTGAGCCGGCAACAGGTTTGGTTTATGGCCAGACACCTGATAGCGGTGAGGAAGATGTTGCGCTAGCTGTTGAGGCGGCTGAAAAAGCCTTACCACAATGGCGAATTATGCCATTAGAGCAACGGGCTGACATTTTATATGCTATCGCTCAAGGCATAGAGTCACAGCTAGATGAGCTTGCACTAGCAGAATCCATTGATAATGGTAAACCTGTTAGTTTAGCTCAAGCTGTTGATATTCCTCGTGCGGCAAGTAATTTCAAGTTTTTTGCACATGCTTGTTCACAGTTTGCCAGTGAATCTCATTCAATGACAAACACGGCTACCAATTACACCTTACGCCAAGCTATTGGTATTGTTGGTTGTATTTCCCCTTGGAATTTACCTTTATATTTGTTTACTTGGAAAATAGCCCCTGCGCTAGCCGCTGGCAATTGCGTCATAGCAAAACCTTCAGAAGTTACCCCTAAAACCGCCGCATTATTAGGAAAAATTTGTCTTGATGCTGGTTTGCCTAATGGCGTTTTAAATATTTTGCATGGCACAGGCAGTAGTGTTGGCGCTGCTATATGTAATCATAAAAAAATTAAAGCTATATCTTTCACCGGTGGTACTACTACAGGCGCAGCAATTGCTAGCCAGTTAGCGCCACAATTTAAAAAATTATCGTTAGAGCTGGGTGGCAAGAACCCTGCCCTTGTTTTTGCTGATTGCGATTTTGACGCTACAGTTGAGCAAGTTTTTAGAGCTAGCTTTGCTAATCAGGGACAAATTTGCTTATGCGCTTCCAGAATTTACATTGAACGTTCCGTTTATGAAAAATTTAAACAAGCCTTAGTTGATAAAGCGCACGCACTGAAACCTGATGATCCTTCAATGGCCTCTACCCAAATGGGCGCAATTGTCTCGCAAGATCATTTAGATAAAGTACTATCTTATATTGCATTAGCTAAAAATGAAGGGGGTAACATTATTGCGGGCGGTGAACAAGTACAGCTAACAGGTCGTTGTGAAAATGGATATTTTTTGCAACCCACCATTATTGAGAATTTAGATAACTCAGCACAGTGTAACCAAGAAGAGATATTTGGTCCGGTCATTACGTTACAACCCTTTGATACCGACCAAGAGGCAGTGGCATTGGCCAATGATAGTCAATATGGCTTAGCGGCAACCATTTGGACAACTAATCTTAGTCGCGCTCATCAACTATCAGAACAACTTAACACTGGCATAGTTTGGGTAAACTGCTGGTTATTACGTGACTTACGTACACCTTTTGGTGGCATGAATCATTCAGGTGTCGGCCGGGAAGGTGGTTTTGAGGCCATGCGTTTTTTCACAGAAAGTAAAAATGTTTGTATTAAATACTAGGTTAAGTAAATCGTATAATTGGGTAAGCTAAATTATTATGAATCAAACTATTTGCAAATTTAAATCATCCGGTGCTATTTTCGCTAGCGCCTTAGGCTGTAAATGGGCTTTGTGCTAAGCCTGATCTTTACGTAGCATTTTTGTTACGCTGCCAAATTATCATCTACACTTAAATTCAACCAGTATAAAAACTGGTTGCAATGACTATCATTGATCGATCCTATAATACTAATAATGGAGTTCAAATGACACCATCAGATCACGCTATCAGCACAGAGCAAGCCCCTAAACCCGTGGGTTTATATCCTCATGCCCGCAAAGTGGGTAACTTACTATTTCTTTCTGGCGTAGGCCCTAGAAAAGCAGGTAGTACTGAAATTCCCGGTGTTGAACTAGACGCCCAAGGCAATATATCCCGTTATGACATTGCCGCTCAATGCCATAGTGTTTTTCAAAATGTTCGCACCATTCTTGAGGCTTCCAATGCGACTTGGATGGACTTAATTGACGTCACCGTTTTCTTGACCAATATGGATGATGACTTCGCTATTTATAATAAGATTTATGCAGAATATTTTAGCGAGAATCAACCATGCAGAACGACTGTTGAAATCAATAAATTACCTACTCCGATAGCAATTGAACTCAAATGTATAGCAACGATTAATGAGGATTTTTAATATGTCTTTTGCTTTACCTTTTAATTTACATACTTGGATAGAAGCGCACAGAGAACAATTAAAACCGCCGGTGTGTAATAAAAAAATCTTCGAGCAAGATGATTTTATTGTCATGGTTGTTGGTGGACCCAATAACCGCACGGATTACCATTATAATGAAACCCCTGAGTTGTTCTATCAACTTGAAGGAGAAATGAATCTCGCCATTATTGACAAAGGCGAGTTCAAAGATATTGCTATCAAAGCGGGAGAGATTTTTCTGTTACCGCCAAAAGTGCTCCACTCACCACAACGTTTTGCCAATAGTGTTGGTTTAGTGGTAGAACAAAAAAGAGCGCAAGGTCAGCAGGATGCTCTATTTTGGTTTTGTCCTCATTGTAAAACACAACTCTATACTGAAAAGTTTGCTTTAGACAATATTGAGACCGATCTTCCTAAAGTGTTTGCTAATTTTTATGGCAATGAAGCGCATTGCACTTGTTCTCACTGTCACACGAAAGTAATTAAGGAATAACAGCTATGTTGAAGATCGATATTCATACTCATATTCTTCCTAAAACATGGCCTAATTTACGTGAGAAATATGGCTATGGTGGCTTTATTAGTTTAGATCATCATAAATGTGGTTGTGCTCGCATGATGGTTGATGACAAGTTCTTTCGAGAAATTGAGCATAACTGTTGGGATGCTAAGGTAAGACTCAACGATTGCGCTAAACACCAAGTTGATGTGCAAGTACTCTCAACGGTACCTGTCATGTTCAATTATTGGGCTAAACCCAAAGATACGCTAGATTTATCTAAATATCTCAACGATCATATTGCTGGCATAGTAAACGATCACCCAAAGCGGTTTGTCGGTTTAGGGACAGTGCCGATGCAATCACCTGATTTAGCAATCAAGGAACTTGAACGTTGTGTAATGGATATTGGTTTAGCCGGTATTCAAATCGGCTCACATATTAATGAGTGGAATTTAGACAATCCTGCATTGTTTCCCATTTTTGAAGCCGCTCAAGATTTAGGGGCTGCTGTTTTTGTTCATCCTTGGGATATGATGGCGAAAGAGAAAATGCCTAAATATTGGTTGCCATGGCTAGTGGGCATGCCGGCAGAATCTAGTTTAGCCATATGCTCAATGATTTTTGGTGGTGTGCTTAAGCGGTTACCTAAATTAAAAATAGCGTTTGCTCATGGTGGTGGTTCATTTCCTGCCACTATCGGCCGTATAGAACATGGCTTTAAAGTGAGACCTGATTTATGCGCGGTTGATTGTGACATTAACCCTAGAGACTTTCTCAAGCAAATTACCTTTGATTCATTGGTGCATGATCCTTTGGCGTTGCAATACTTAGTCGATTTAGTTGGCGCTGACAATATCGCTCTAGGTACCGATTACCCTTTTCCTCTTGGTGAACTTGAACCAGGTAAGTTGATTGAAAGCAGCAATTTTAACAACGACATAAAGGAAAAACTGCTCCATGGTACTGCGCTGAACTGGCTAGGATTGCCTAAAGAGCGCTTCTTATGATAGTGACGATTGCACTAAATAGTGAAAACTATCAATTAAACATAGAGCAACCATTGAGTTTAGCTATTCCAATAGCGTTCCAATCTGCAACAAACATTGCAAGCCAACCCAACCACTTTTCGGCAAACTTTGCCCAAAGTAAGCCAATGCAGGCTGGCAGTTTTATTGGTGATACCGAGCAAGGTGGCAGTTGTAATGTCAATGAGTTAACTATTAACCCACATTGTAATGGCACTCATACAGAAACGATTGCCCATATCTGTGATCAACAACATAACTTAACCAAAGCTATTGACACACTTTTGCCTGCGCCTTTAATGCCTAGTGTCGTTATTTCTATTACGCCAATAGCCATGACTGAGTTAGACAATGAAAGTTATACCCCAGCATTAATGCCTGACGATCATCTCATTAGTTATGCTTCATTAAAAAACGCACTACAAAACTACAGTGATAGGCAATTACAAAGCCTAGTGATTAGAACATTACCCAATAATATGGATAAATGTCATCAAGCTTATAATGCGTTAAATCAACCGGCATTTTTTACCCGTGAAGCTATTTTGTATCTTAATCAACGTGGCGTTGAGCATTTGATTGTTGACCTTCCTTCCTTAGATCGCCTTCATGATGATGGTTTACTCACTTGTCATCACCTCTTTTGGCAAGTGCTAGAAGGAACACATCAGGCAAATGAGCAAAGTTTGGTTAATAAAACCATTACAGAGTTGGCTTTTGTTGATAACAAAATCAATGATGGCTTTTATTTTCTTAATTTACAAATGCCCGCTTTTATCAATGATGCCGCACCAAGCCGCCCTATTTTATACCGTGTCGAAAAATGCACAGGTTGATCTAGTCTGAAAAATAATAACAAGAGATAATCAATGAATATTCAATACACACTAAATTATGCCATACAACTTGACGCACAAGATCCGCTCGCCCATATGCGGGATCATTTCAGTATTCCCAAACAAACAAATGGCGATGACGAACTCTACTTCACTGGCAACTCTCTGGGCTTGCAGCCTGCGTTGGCTCGAGAATGCGTTATTGAAGTACTTGATGCCTGGCAACAGCGCGGTGTTAAAGGCCATTTTGAAGGAGATTACCCTTGGTTACCTTATCATGAGTTTTTAACCGATGAATCAGCAGCACTTGTCGGCGCAAAACCTGAAGAAGTAGTGATGATGAATTCTCTCACTACAAACCTGCATTTAATGATGGTCAGCTTTTATCAGCCCAAAGGCAAAAAAACAAAAATTTTACTTGAAGACCATGCCTTTCCATCCGATCACTATGCCGTTGAGTCTCAACTAAAGCATCATGATCAAGATGTGGATGACAACATGTTGTTATGGCAGCCTCGACCGGGTGAAGAATTATTGAATCATGATGATTTATACAAAATCATAGAGCAGCAAGGCGATGAAATTGCACTCATCCTCTTACCTGGTGTGCAATATTATACAGGTCAAGTATTAGATATAAAAACCATCACTGCAAAAGCACACGCACAAGGCATCATGGTTGGTTTTGATCTTGCTCACGCAGCCGGTAATTTGGTGATGGAGTTGCACAATTGGCAAGTTGATTTTGCTTGCTGGTGTAGTTATAAATATTTAAACAGTGGAGCAGGCTCTGTTGCCGGTTGTTTTATACATCAAAAGCACTGTGCTAATACCGACAAAGCTAGTCAGCTCAATCGTTTTTCTGGTTGGTGGGGGCACGATAAATCTACTCGCTTTAAAATGGAGAATAGCTTTCAAGCAATTCCAAGTGCTGAAGGCTGGCAGCTATCAAACCCTCCGGTATTATCTTTAGCTGCGGTTCGTGGCTCATTAGAAACCATTAAACTGGCCGGCGGTATTACTGCATTAAGAAATAAATCATTAAAATTAACACAATATTTAATGGATTTAATCCAGCATGAATTAGCTGACAGTATCCGTATTATTACTCCACAGCAAGATCATCAACGTGGCTGCCAGCTCTCTTTGATGGTAACGGTTGACGGTTTAGATGGCAAAGCCCTTTTTAATGCACTTGAGCAAAATGGTGTAACTACTGACTGGCGAGAGCCCAATGTTATTCGCGTAGCACCTGTGCCTTTATATAACAGTTTCGAAGATGCCTTTCACTTTGTTCGCATTTTAAAGGAGTGTTTATAATGCCAAGTGAGAAAACAACGTTTACAACACCTTTTATTGAAAAATCATCAGGTAAAGAAACAATAACCATTGCCGGTGCCGGACCTGTTGGCGCCCTATTAGCGGTAGTTTTAGGGCGTGCTGGCTATCAAGTTAATCTATTTGAATCTCGTCCTGATTCACGCTCGCAGTCTATTTATCAAGGAAAATCAATAAATATCGCCTTATCCGATCGAGGCTGGTTAGCCTTAGAGTCTGTCGGCATTAGCCAAAAAATAAAATCGACAGCGATAGAGATGAACAAAAGGGTGATTCATGCCCTTGATGGCTCACTTACTGAACAAGCTTATGGTAAGGCAGGGCAAGCTATTTGGTCTGTATCGCGAGCAGAAGTAAATGAACAACTCCTCAACCTTGCTGAAGCAGAAACAAGCATAAATACCTATTTTGAACAAAGGCTAACGCAGGTTGATTTTAACAATGCCGTAGCCACCTTTACTCATGAACAAAACCAAAACGAAGTACACAGCGATTACTTATTTGGCGCAGATGGTGCATTTTCAAAAGTAAGGCGATTAGCACAAGAAACGCCAAGATTTAGCTATAGTCAATCTTACATGCCGCAATGCTATATTGAGCTGTATATTGCCGCGGTTGAAGGCGCTTGTGGTGATGAACGCTTTAAAATGGAAAAAAACGCATTGCATATCTGGCCTAGAAAAGATTTTATGCTGATCGCTTTACCCAATCCCGATGGTAGTTTCACTTGTACATTATTTTTAAATTTTGATGCAGATGATCAAAGCAAACCTTCTTTCAACTCATTAGCGACAAAGGCTGAAGTTAGCGAGTTCTTTCATGATAATTTTGCTGATGCGATGACTTTACTTGAAAACCCTGTTGATGACTTTATGCAAAAGTCTGCAAACCCGCTTTTTCTTGTCAGTGTCGATCCTTGGGTGGTTAATAACAAAGTCGCCCTAATTGGCGATGCTGCCCATGCCATGGTGCCGTTTTACGGGCAAGGCATGAACTGTGGCTTCGAAGATTGTCGCGAGTTAGGTTTATTAATAGAGCAATATCAAGGTAATTGGTCTGCCATATTCCCCGCCTATCAAAATGCTCGTAAAGAAAATGCCGATGCAATAACCAAACTTGCGCAGCGTAACTTTATTGAGATGAGCGAATTATCGGGTGATGCTAGCTTTTTATTACAGAAAAAAATAGAAGCGAAATTTCACCAATTATACCCTGATTTATGGACGCCGCTGTATTCAATGGTCACTTTTTCGCCCTATTTACCTTACGCAAAAGCACTGGTTATTGGTGAGCAGCAACAAGAAATCATGCAAACATTAATGGCTGATTTAGTACAAGTAGCTGATATTGACAAACGCTGGCAAGAAGATTTTGTTTATCAAAAGATGTATCACTTAGTTTTAGCAAAACCATTATTGCCCCATAACACTTTTATAAAATAATAACGAAAATACAAAAAGAGACCATTATGTCGAATTGCCCGCATGCTAACAGTAGAAAAGTTGAAAGTAATATTCACACTGACTTTGGTGATGAAATGTCTTATGACGATTACCTAAAGCTTGAGCAAATATTGTCAGCACAACAACCACTCTCATCAGAGCATGACGAAATGCTCTTTATTATTATTCATCAAAGCAGTGAGCTTTGGTTGAAACTCGCTGGACATGAATTAGATAGTGCAATTAGCTGTATTCAAGAAAATAACTTTGGTCCTGCATTTAAAGTTATTGCCCGAGTGAAACAAATCTTTATTCAACTAACCCAGTCGTGGAATATTCTGTCTACCTTAACGCCGTCTGATTACTTAAAATTTAGAGACGATTTGGGTAAATCTTCCGGTTTTCAATCGCAGGGTTATCGAAAACTAGAATTTATGCTTGGCAACAAAAATAAAGATATGCTCAAAATCCATAAAATCTCGTCTAAGTCTTACCTAGAACTTGAGCAACTACTGAATAAACCGAGCCTTTATGATGAAGTTATTAAAGCAATGACCAAAGCAGGCTTTAGCATCGATGATTCGGTTATTAATAGAGACTTTACCCTGCCTTATCAAAGTAATAAATCCGTTGTTGCGGCATGGCTCAAAGTCTATCAACAACCGGAAAAATATTTTGAGTTATATGAATTAGCGGAAAAGCTGGTTGATATAGAAGACTCTTTCCAGCAATGGCGCTTTAAACATATGTATACTGTTCAGCGTATTATTGGTCACAAACAGGGTACCGGTGGCTCTTCTGGCGTTAGTTTTTTGAAAAAGGCATTAGATGTTAGCTTTTTCCCTGAACTTTTTGAGGTTAGAACGTATTTGTAATACCTAAGTGAATATATTTATTAGCGATTCTGCTGGCGTATTTTATTCAATATATCAGCAGTAAAACCTTTTTTAAAAAGCTATCTATTTGATTTCACTTAAACTAAAGCGTATTATTCTTGACCAAATATTGCTAACAATATTTTAAAGTCAATGTGTGACTTAAGGTCAATTTCCATTTTGAACTTAATTTCATTTATCTATTTAAGCTATTTAGACTACTTTTCAAAATTAAAACTAAGGACAGTTCATGATTCGTTTTTGTAAGCTACTTTTCATTTCAGTATTTTCAATTCCACTCTCTACATTCTCAGCTCAAGTTCTGCAACTAAACAATAAAGACGCGTTAACGATTCAAACTGAAATCACAGTAGAAACAAATGTGGCTTTAGCCAACAATATGCCAATAAATAAGATAAGTTTAGCGAGCAAAGTACTCTCCTTGGCGAAGTTAAATAGTAATTACCAATTAAAAACCATTAATAAGAAAACTAACTCTTCCACAAAGCACCAACGTTATCAGCAATACTTCAATAATATTCCTATTTGGGGTAAGCAAATTGTTATTCATACTGATAAGTCATTAAAAATTAAAAAGCTCAATGGTACTCTTGCTTCGGGGATAGATGCCGATCTTTCATCGAAAACAGCATTAACTGCCAGCTTTGATTCAAAACAAATTTTAGCTACTATCAAACAGCATTACAGCAAACAGTATGAACTTGATTCGGGTAATACTAAGTACAGTCAAGAAAACGCCCAATTATATATTTACTTATCAGAAAGTAACAAAGCAAACTTAGTTTATTATGTTAACTTTTTATCACAAACTCCTACAGGTAAAATTGCCAAACCTGCTTTTATCGTTGACGCAACTTCAGGGAAAATTTTGAGCCAATGGGATAGTTTAAATTATGCTCATGCCACAGGGCCTGGCGGCAATACTAAGATTGGACAATATGATTATGGTGTTGACTATGATGCCTTAAATGTCACTGAAAACAGTAACATCTGTACCTTGGAAAATAGCAATGTGAAAACGGTTGATTTAAACCACGGAACTAGTGGTAATAGTGCTTATTCGTTTGATTGTCCAAGAAATGCTCACAAAGAAATAAACGGTGCATACTCTCCTCTTAATGATGCTCATTTTTTTGGTACGGCTATTTTCAATATGTTTAATGATTGGTATAGCGTTTCGCCATTATCATTCCAGTTAGTAATGAGAGTCCATTATTCATCGAGTTATGAGAATGCTTTCTGGGATGGTTCAGCTATGACATTTGGTGATGGTGCTAGTCGATTTTTTCCATTGGTGTCTCTAGATGTTTCTGCCCATGAAGTAGGACACGGAGTAACAGAACAAAACTCAGGACTAATTTACAATAATCAATCTGGGGGAATCAACGAAGCTTTTTCAGACATGATGGGCGAAGCCGCAGAATATTATGTTCGTGGTGATAATGACTGGCTAATGGGCGCAGATATTTTTAAAGCAGATGGTGCATTAAGGTATTTTGAACACCCATCGCAAGATGGCCGTTCAATTAATCATGCTGATGATTACTATAACGGTATTGATGTGCATTACAGCAGTGGTGTTTTTAATCGAGCTTTTTATTTGTTGGCAAATACAACTGGTTGGGATACGCGAAAAGCGTTTGATGTCATGCTTGATGCCAACCGCAATTACTGGACAGCGTCTACTAATTATATTGAAGGCGCTTGCGGCACTATCAATGCCTCTGATGACTTAGGCTATAACACTTTTGATGTTATCTTTGCTTATCAGCAAGTAGGAATCACATGTAATAACTTACCTTTTTTAGATAGCGATAGTGATGGAATGTCAGACTACTGGGAGTATATTTACGGCCTAGATTATAACAATCCTAATGATGCCAATACAGATTTAGATTTTGATGGTTTAACTAATATTGAAGAATATAACGCAGGCAGCTTCCCAAATAATATCGATAGCGATAGCGACACTTTAACCGACGATATCGAAGTTAACATCTATGGTACAAGCCCTGTAAATCCTGATACAGATGATGATGATCTTAACGATAATTTAGAAGTAAATAATTACCAAACTAACCCGCTAAACTCTGATTCAGATAGCGATGGTATGCCTGATGGTTGGGAAGTTTATTATCAATTGAATCCTCTTTTAGATGATAGTCTACTTGATAATGATAATGATGGACAAAGTAACCTAATTGAATATCAAAATGGTGGTAATCCAAATAGTGCAGAGGTTTTTGAAGTTAATCCAAATGACTCTTTTGTTAATGCTCAAAATATTGATTTTACTTTCTCTAACCGTTTATCACCAGATATTGGAGATACTACTACTAATACCTCAGAACAAATACCACATACAACGATTATAGGTACCGGTGATGATAGTCATGATTATTTTAAATTTACTGTCGATAAGACTCCCTCAATTGCTATATTAGATATTGATTATGGCTATAACCACGGAGGATCTTTTGATTCATATATAAGACTATACAATGGCAGCGGTAATTTAATAGCTGAAAATGATGACTCAAATTTTACTAATGGTCAAACTGGCAGTACTAGTAATCTAGACTCTTTTCTAACTTTTACATTTAATACAACGGGTATTTATTATCTGAAAGTTTCACAGTACTCACAATCCCCTATTCCTAGTAGTGCAACTTACTCTTTGCATGTCTCTTTAGAATACCCTCTCAGTGACAGTGATCTTGATGGAATGCCCGATGACTGGGAAGAGGAGTTTAATTTTAATAAACACGACGCTTCTGATGCTGATCTTGATAATGACGTCGATGGTTTAACAAATTTACAAGAATTTATCCAAGGCACGAATCCAACACTTGCTGATACCGATAACGACGGTTTAAGTGATGGTGATGAAATTAATACTTATCACACTAATCCATTAGAGACTGACTCTGATGATGATGGTTTAAATGATGGCGATGAAATTCATACATACTTAACAAACCCTTTAAATTCAGACTCTGATAGTGATGGTTTAAGTGATGGTGATGAAGTTAACACCCACAATACAAACCCCTTAAATATAGACAGCGATAATGATGGTTTAGATGATGGCTTTGAAATACTTTATGGTTTCGATCCTAACGTAGACAATGATGATGGCAGCAAAGATACCGATAATGATAATTTAACAAATCTTGAAGAATTTCAACTAGGGAGTAACCCTACTTTAGTAGACACCGATGGTGATGAACTAAGCGATGGAGATGAAGTTAATATTTACCTCACCAATTTGTTATTAG
Organism: uncultured Colwellia sp.; assembly: GCA_913062815.1. GTDB lineage: Bacteria > Pseudomonadota > Gammaproteobacteria > Enterobacterales > Alteromonadaceae > Colwellia. The sequence continues at coordinate 124,333 of CAJXWZ010000006.1, forward strand.
TAGATACGGACAGTGATGGTATGCCTGACGGTTGGGAAGTTAATTTCAACCTCCAGCCTTTAGTCGATGATGCAACTCAAGACCAAGATAATGACTCATTTACAAATTTAAAAGAGTATCAATACGAAACTGATCCAACAAACCCTAATTCAATACCACACTTAATAGAAGGCTACTCAATTGGTGGAAACAATCAACTATACAAATTCGATCTTATTATTGGAGAACAAGAATTAATTGGCTATACCTTAGGGTTAGATTTTGAAGGTATGGCTTTCTCACCTGAGCATGTACTTTATGCAGTAGAAGATACTAACAGTTCACTTTACATCATTGACCCTGAAACGGCTGAAACAACCTTAGTTGGCTCTTTGGGTATTGATATAGCACAAGCAGGATTAACATTCACTAACGATGGCACCTTATATATGGTACAAGGAGATGATCAAGGTGCATTATATACCATAGATATAACGACTGGATTAGCGAGTTTAGTAGGTGCATTTGAACCAGATAATATTGACTCTCTAGCATGGGACGGCAGTAAAATGTGGGCATTAGGTTCCTACGCCTTTAATACCTTGTATCGCATTGATCATAATAACGGTGTTACTACTGCTATTGGCAATTTAGGAGAAATCACGTTAACAAAGCAATCAGGACTAACCTCTGACCATTATGGCAACCTTTGGGGATTAGATGAAGACGGTTTTATCTTTACTATTGATAAAATGACAGGCTTAGCAACAAAAAAACATCAAATTTCTACTGGTTTCGAATCAATTGCTGTTGATGTTATTTTTGACAGTGATAGAGACGGTTTACCAGACTACTGGGAAGATTTGCACGGGCTAGATAAGAATAATGCTGATGACGCTATTCTAGATAATGATAATGATGGCCTAAATAATTTGAGAGAATATTTCAACGAAACCGATCCACAAAATACTGACACAGATAACGACGGTTTAACGGATGGAGATGAAATAGATATACATAATACCAACCCGATATTAAGTGATACTGATAACGATGGCCTTAGTGATAATGATGAGATTAACATTCATAACACTGATCCTAATCAAATCGATAGTGATTATGATGGCTTTGAAGATGCATGGGAAATTCTAAACGGTTTAAACCCTTTAATAGACGATACACAACTAGATTTAGACAATGATGGTTATACTAATATAATTGAATTTAAATTAGCTTTTGATCCCAATGACAATTCTTCAAAGCCAACACCTACCTACGGTTACGGTATAAATAATACTAACGGATTGTTAACAAAAATTGAGTTAATAAAAGGTACATCCCATCAAATTGGCAATGAACAATTTTATAATTTTACGGCCTTTGCTTTTAGTTCAAACAGCAGGCTTTATGCTAGCAATTATGACGGCCACCTGTATGAAATAAACCTAGTAACGGGGCAACAAATTAAGATAGGCCGACTGGGTATTGAAACAATGTGGGGCCTTGCTTTTGATCATAACGATGTTTTATATGGTATTAACAATCGAAACTTATATCAAATAAATACCGAATCAGGTGAAGCGTCATTGATTGGCGATACACAAAATCACTTTAATTTTTTAGCTTGGGATGGAGAACGTTTATTAGCTAAATATTATTCTTCTAAACAGCTTTTTGAAATTAATAGTAATAGTGGCTCCGCTGCCTTTTATAAAGAGTTAGAGCTGCAGAGTAACTTATATGAATTTACTTTTGATAACGAAGGCACACTCTGGGGGCAAATTAGCCGTGATGAGATTGTTTCAGTTGATGCTGATTCAAATCAATTGCTTTTAACAACAAAATTGAGTGAATCCTTCAATGAATTGACTGCAAACATATCCGTTGATAGTGACAATGATGGGATACCTGATTATTGGGAAGAATTTTATCACTTGAATATAAGTGATAATAGTGATGCTGAACTTGATAATGATTATGACGGTTTAACCAATTTCCAGGAGTTTGACTTGGGTACAGATCCAACAGTCAATGATAGTGATGGTGATGGTATTAGTGACAGTGATGAAGTGAATATTTATAACACCGATGCCTTGAATGCTGATAGCGACAATGATGGTGTTAATGATCATGATGAGATTAACACCTATGGTACCAACCCAAATTTACAAGACAGTGATAATGATGGACTGAGTGATTTTGAAGAAATTTTTAATTATTTCACCGACCCTTCAAACAATGATACTGATGGTGATGGTCTAGGTGATGGCTGGGAGCAAGAATTCGGCTTTAATCCACTAGTTGATTCCGGTGAAACGACACTAGATAGCGATGCAGATGGCTTAACTAACATGGAAGAATATATAGCCAACACTAATCCAAATCGCGCTGATACTGACTTCGATGGTTTAAATGATTATCAAGAGCTTAATGAAACCAATACCAATGTTTTAAAAGCTGATACCGATAATGATGATTTACCCGATGGCTGGGAACTAAGTTATGATTTCGATGCAAATACTGCTGATAGTGAGCTTGACAGAGACAACGATGGTTACAGCAATTTAATTGAATTCCAATTTGGCAGTCACCCCGTTAATAATAACGACACTCCTGCAGAGGTAATTGCTTATTCAATATCTAATGATAAAAAATTACATCGGTTAAACCTGTTAGCTCAAACATCTGAAGAAATTGCCAGTGAAATGCCTGAAAACTTGACTAGCATAGCAGTAAGTCCAGATGAAGTTCTCTATGTAATCAATATCAGCTCTGATAGTTTTTATCGTATCAATATAAATACTGGAAAAGTATCCTATATAGGTCTATTAGGGTTGAATCTATTTTCTAGTTACTCTGCGGGGCTAACATTTAATGAGCAAGGCGAGTTGTTTATGACAGTCAATGGCCTGTTATACACAATTGATACTGCATCAGGGCTTGCAACTGCAGTTGCAAATCATTACCACTATGGTTTTGATGCACTTGCTTATGATGGCAATACTCTTATAGCGCTAAAACATGACTATATAAACGATAACTGGGTTAATAAACTTTATAGCATTGATGAAGAGAGTGCCGAAAATAGTTTTATTAGTGAAAGTAGTTTAGAAACAGATGATTGGCTATATGATATTAGTGCTGATAGTAATAATCAATTATGGGCAGAGTCATATCATTCAATATACTCACTTGATAAACAAACAGCATTACAAAGTGTTGTTTTTAACCATAATTTAGCTAGTCAAAATATCACTATTTTTGCCATCCATGATAATGACAATGATGGTATTTCTAATCACTGGGAAGATAAATATGGTCTAGATAAAAATGATGGCTCTGATGCAGCTTTAGATAATGATAATGATGGCTTAAGTAACTTAGCCGAATATCAAGCTAAGACAGACCCTTTAAATGTAGATACCGATGGTGATGGTTTATCTGATGATGATGAAGTCAATCAGTATTTAACTGATGCTTTAAGTAATGATACTGATGGTGACGGTCTAACGGATAACGATGAACTATTCACCTACCATACCGACCCTCTTAATAGTGATTCTGATGAGGATGGTTTAGCGGATGGATGGGAAATCATTTATAACTATGACCCTTTATCTGACAGTGGTGAGGCCAATCTAGATGAAGACGGTGATGGTTTGAGTAACCTAGAAGAATACCAATTAGGTGGGCTACCAAACATGTTTGAGCTGCATAGCAAGGTGTTAATACTTGCTGATAATTCCACAGATAATAGCAGTGTGAACAACTTACAAAAGCAGATAAAAACGTTGGGGTTAAACAAAGTTTCCTTACTAATTAACGTTAACGATCTCGCTGCAAATCTGGAGCAAATAGATACTTTTATCATCCCGACAAGGTGGAATGATTTATTACAATTCCTCTCAGCAGAATCATTAACTGCAATACAAGAATTTGTCCATCAAGGGGGGACACTATTAACCTTTGGCACTTATTATAATCACAATATTTATTTGTTAAATAACATATTCAACTATAGCCTAGAAGCAGAGCAAATTTATTACTATTTTGATTCAATATTGCAGCAAAATAATATTGTCGGCTCTTGGTTTGAACTCGCCCCACCGATTTTAGAAAGCTTTAGTTACGTCAAGGCGATATACAACAATAGCTTACCAGAGTCAGCGAGAAACATTTATACCAATGGAAATGAGTTAACTTCTGTTTTTTCAAACAACGAGCAAAATGGACAGGTTATTCATATGGGTTACAATTGGGCCGAATATAATAGTCCTGACAGTTGGCAGTCATTACTTTCATTAACATTAAAATCGGCCATTTTAGATAGTGATAGAGATACCATCCCTGATATGTGGGAAGAACATTATGGTTTAGATAAGTATGATGCCAGTGATGCCATGCTTGATAACGACAACGATGGTTTAAGCAACTTACAAGAATTTAGGCTGGGTAGTGATTATCTTAATGCTGACTCTGATAATGATGGTTTACCGGACGGTTGGGAAGTTGAATACAATTTTGATGCTCTCAATTCCGCTGACGCAGAGCTAGATAATGACTTAGATGGTTTAACAAACCTGGAAGAGTTCACTTTAGGCAGTAATCCTCATTCTGAAGACTCTGACAATGATGGTTTACCTGACAACTGGGAGTACTCTAACAACTTGAATCTTATCGATGCTAACGACGCTGTAGAAGATAGTGATAATGACGGTTTAACTAATTTACAAGAATTTTCTTTAGGGACAGATCCTCAATCAGAAGATACAGATGGGGATGGCTTGCCAGATGGCTGGGAGTATACTCATAACTTAAATGCGTTAAATAGTGAAGATGCAGAACTAGACAGTGATCTAGATGGCTTAACAAACCTGGAAGAGTTCACTTTAGGCAGTAATCCTCATTCTGAAGACTCTGACAATGATGGTTTACCTGACAACTGGGAGTACTCTAACAACTTGAATCTTATCGATGCTAACGACGCTGTAGAAGATAGTGATAATGACGGTTTAACTAATTTACAAGAATTTTCTTTAGGGACAGATCCTCAATCAGAAGATACAGATGGGGATGGCTTGCCAGATGGCTGGGAGTATACTCATGACTTAAATGCGTTAAATGCTGAAGATACAGAACTAGACAGTGATCTAGATGGTTTAACAAATTTACAAGAATACAACCTTGGTACCAATCCACAATTACAAGATAGCGACGGTGATGGCGTTATTGATAGCGAAGATGAAAATCCAAACGACAGTACTATTGGGAATAACCAAGCACCTGTTTTTGTAACATTAAATGATATTACCATTGAGGCATTAGGGGCTGAAACTAATTTTGAATTACCTATTCCCACAGTAAGTGACAATAATGTTATTCCTCCTGTTGTTACTACATCTGATTTAGGCCCATACTCTCTTGGCTCACATCAAATAACTTGGACAGCAAGTGACTATGCGGGCAATGAAACGAGCACAGAACAAACGCTAACAGTTATAGACACCACAGCACCTGTATTTGGCATTGTTGATGGTACAACTATTTCCATTAACGCTCATGGTCGTTTAACCAATATCACCGACTTAATAGATGTAATGGCTTATGACCTTGTTGAAGGTGAAATTAATGCCCTGCCCGTTACTGATAATAGATTTGCATCAGGAAGTCACCAAGTTGAATTGCTTGCTTCAGACTTATCAAATAACGTAAGTACGATAACTGTAAACCTTCATATTATCCCACAACTCATTCTTGAAGCAGATATTAAAGTTAGTGCGGGCGGTCAATACCATAGTCTAATGACCTTAAGTGGCAAAGCTGTAGAATTTCCTGTCGATGTTAATTATCAAATAATACAAAATGATATTGTCATTAATGAAGGTAGTTCTGCGATTAATGATGGCAACCAAGGTCAAATTACTTTTGATATACCAAATAATGTATCTGCTACAGATAGTTTAATATTAAAAGTTGTAGAGGTAAGCAATGCAAGATTAAGTGCAATGCAACAAACCTCTCTACATATCATCGAGGATAATACTGCACCACTATTACAGTTGTCGATAAAACAAAACAATCAACGTGTCAGTGTTATTGACCCTGATAATGGTTTAGTTACTTTGAACGCTACTATAACTGATGTTAACTATCTTGATAGTCATGACGTAACTTGGTCTGTTACAAATAATGCATTTGTTGATACTACAAATGATAGTAATAATTTCACTTTTGAATTCGATCCAATAGAATTGACTCAGGGTAGATATCAAGTGCAGGCTTTGATTAAAGAGAATAATACTGCTGAATTACTTGAAGTTAATCAATCAATGCAAGTTATTGTTGAAAATTTAACAAAGCTAAGTTCTGAACTTGATAGTGATAACGACGGTGTCGTTGATAGTATTGAAGGTTATCAGGACAATGATGATGATGGCATTGCAGATTATTTAGATGATGAAAGTAGTTACCATATTTTAGCCAGTGCTGAGAATAGCCAGCCGATGCAAACTTTATTAGGTTATCGTCTCTCATTAGGCAATAACACGAAAGCAGCTCAAGGTGGGAGTAGCAAAAATGCCAGTTTAACGGTAGCAGAGCTTGCTACTAGTCTTAATGAAGATGCACCAAATACAGCAGATAACCATTTTATCAAAGTTTCACCACTATATAACTTCAATATTGATGGTTTTGATGAGCAAGGTAGTTCAATCGCTGTCACCATCCCTTTACCTAAAGGTGTTTCGATTCCACAAAATGCCGTTTATCGTAAATACAATATCCAGCAAGGCTGGTATACATTTGTTGAAAATAGTAATAATTCGATCAGTTCGGCCTTGATCAATGAACATGGCAACTGCCCGAGTACTATCTCTTCTCTGTATAAAGTAGGATTAAATACAGGTGATAATTGTATCCGCTTAATTATTGAAGATGGTGGTGCTAATGATAGTGACTTTATAATAAACGGGTCTATAACTGATCCTGGTGTCATCGCTGTTGAGCAGCCCAATCAGGCTCCTTTAATCTCAATTGATAGTAATAATAGTACTTTCAATGAAGGTGAAACTGTGACCCTCACAGCCCAAGCTAGTGACCCTGAAAGTGATAGTTTGACTTTTTCTTGGGTACAATTGTCAGGCACTACGGTAGATATGAATAACACAACTGATATACAAATAAGCTTTATTACACCCAATGTGGATAGTGATCAATCTGTAGAATTTGAAGTTACCGTGAGCGATGGTGATTTAGCAACCAGTGAAACAATAAGTTTAACTGTCGTAAACATTGTTCCTGTCAAAATTACTCCTCCCTCATCTGAAGGTGGTGGTGGAGGTTCAACAGCTTGGATAATAGTCATTTTAGTAATTAATCGCATAATAAAATCTAATAAATTGAAATTGGCGGCTTAAATTATTATAAAGGTAGATAGATAAATGACTGTGATATGGTTTAAGAAAAACACTTTGGTACATTTAATAGGGTCAAGCTTATTGTTAGTCTCACTTCTTTCATATGCCTTTAATACCAACAGTCAATTGGCAATATTACCAGAAGAAGTAACGAATAATGCTGTTAGCCACGTGGTGGTTAATAACGAGCACTATTTATTATCTTTTTCTGGCTTAAGCGTTGATAAAAACTATCAAGGGGTCCATAACAAAGCCTTTGCATACAGTGTTAAAAAGAACCAATGGCAGTCAATTTCACCTGTCCCTTTATCATCAGAGAACCTTAAATTAACCAATAACTTAGTCGGTCGTTTAGCCAGTGTTGCTACCGCAATTAATGACACGGCTTATATTTTTGGTGGCTATACTGTTGCAAAAGATCACACCGAAGTATCCATTGCTGATGTGTATTCTTACTCGTTATCTACTGATAGTTATAAATTACTGTCGCCTATGCCTGTACCTGTCGATGACAGTGTCGCCCTGACCTATCAAGAAAAATATATCTATTTAGTTAGTGGTTGGCATAACAGCGGTAATGTTAACTTAGTGCAAATGTACCATACGCAAACCAATGAATGGCAACAAGCAACGCCTTTTCCAGGCAAGCCTGTTTTTGGCCATGCTGGTGGGATAGTTGACAATAAAATGCTTGTCTGTGACGGTGTGGCAATCAAGGTGCATGAAAACGCAAGAAGAACTTATCAAGATGAAGCCGCTTGTTATTTAGGAGTTATAGATAACAAGAATCCTAGCAATATAGACTGGCACATTATTAAACACCCAACTAATAATGCGCGATATCGTATGGCTGCATTAGGTTTAGCTGATTCAAAAGAAGTAGTATTTATTGGGGGTAGTGATAACCCATATAACTATAATGGCATTGGTTATAACGGTAGTCCGTCTACGCCCAATAGTGAAATTTGGCAGTTTGATTTAACAAGTCAACAATGGCATATAAGTCACAGCAAAACCTCGACGATGGATCATCGAGGCTTATTACAACTCAATGGAGAATTACTCACCATAGGCGGCATGGCTATAAGACAGCAAGTACTCAATAGCATTAACAAATATCCTGTTAAATAACTGTTATTGCATTCTTTGACCGACTATTTTTTTGGGCTTTTAAACAAGTGGTCTATCGACATACCACCTAGAAGATTATTTATTACCACAAAACTCGCATTACTGTTCTTTACCATATTATTAACAAAACCAGGTAAGTAATTTGTTTTAGCAATATAAGCATCAATATTAAAGCCAAATACATCTATTTGATTAATAATCTGCTCTGGTATCGCAAGACGCGTAGCTAGCAAAAAGGTTCGTGTTAGACGGTATTGGCGCAGGTCTTTTAAGAAAAATATTTCATATTTAAAACCATCCCCTTGCGCTTTTTTGGGTGCAATCAAACAATCAGCTAATAAAATGGCTACCAAGGTATAGTCCTGCTCAATAGTATTGGTTTTATTCAGCTCTATTTTAGGACGAGCTTCCCCTTCTCTTTGCTTCATAATGGCTACATCTGTTGATGTTACCATTTCTACTGACTCAACAACTATTCCCATACTTGCCGCCATAGACATAATATCTATGACCTCGTTTTGAGAATGTTTTTCAATTAAAGAAACAACGACATTACCCACTGATGACATGGTAACCCTATATCCATTAGTTTTAGTTACTTAAATCATACTTGATATTAACACGCCAACCAAGGTTAATTAGCGCGTACTTCAGCAATAAAATTAAGGTAAGCTAGTGCACATAAAAAGTATTAATGGCTACCAAAGGAATACGTAAATGTTTTCATTAGACGAATTATTGCAAGCACATGACTTGGTGCATAGTTTTTTCCCCGGAACACCACAATACAATTGGCCACAACTTAGTGAAAACATGGGTTGTGAGGTTTGGGTTAAGCATGAGAACCATACACCTACAACCGCTTTTAAAGTGCGCGGAGGTATTGTGTTAGTTAACGCTTTAATGAAATCAGCGCAGCCACCCAAAGGATTGATTTCGGCCACTGTTGGAAATCATGGCCAAAGCTTAGCTTTTGCCGGAAAACAGGCTAATTTACCGGTAACCATCGTTGTACCTGAAAATAATAATGAAGATCAAAACCGTGCAATAAAGTCTCATGGCGCCAATTTGATTATTCATGGTCATGATTTTGAAGCGGCTCGTCAACATAGTTTACAACTACAACATGAATTAGGGTATCGTGCGGTCGCGCCTTTTGAACAAGAGCTAGTGCTCGGTGTTGCTACCTATGCATTAGAGCTTTTTAATGCCGTCAAAGAAATTGACACCGTTTATGTCCCCATTGGAATGGGTTCAGGTATTGCTGGATTAATTCAAGTGAGAGATTTACTTGGCTTAACAACGGCAATAGTTGGTGTCGTTGCCAAAGGCGCACCGACATTTGCCTTATCCTTAGCCGCAGGAAAAATTATCAATACGGAAACGGCAGAAACCATCGCAGATGGTGTCAAAACCCGCTCACCGATGAGTGCAGCTTTTGAAATAATACAAAATGGCTGTGAACGCATTGTACAAGTCAGTGATAATGATATTGCCAAAGCTATGTTGCAGTATTATCAAACGACCCATAATCTAACTGAAGGTGCAGGCGCGATAGCCTTAGCGGCCCTAAATAAAGAAAAAGCGCAAATGATTGATAAAAAAGTAGCGCTTATTTTAACGGGTGGCAATATCGATTATAAGCGCTACACCCAATATATTAATGGCATAACCTAACCATTAAAATAATTTTTATAACCGTTATTTAACTAATAGCTGCTTTGAAAAAGCTTTTCTCTGCTGAGAGTTGTGCTTGTACTATTGGTAGTGCAAGTAAACGCTCATTATAGCTAAATATTTTTGGCCAATTAGATTGTTCAATTGAATATTCGGCATGCAATAAACTAATTAAACAAGAACCTACAGCAAGGTCTGCAATAGAAAAATCATCTCCTACCAACCAAGCTTGTTCAGTTAAACGTGATTCTAACAAGGTAAATACTTTAGGTATTAACGTTGTTAATATTTCATCTACCCTGGCTAAATCTGTTTCATGTTTAAAAAAAATAGGTCCAACAACACGTTGAAAATATAGTGCCCCTGTCGCTTGCATCAATTCTGTATCTGCCCATTCTTCAAACCATAACGCTTGGGCATAATCTTCATTATTCTCAGGGTATAATGAATTTTCACTCGCTGTGCGTTCTAAATAAGCAATAATCACAGAAGAGTCTGCAAAGGTCGTTCCTGCATCGGTTTTGTAGCCTGGTACTTTACCTGTTGGACTCGCCTGACGAAATTCCTCATCTTCACTACCTGGTATAGTGTTTTTTATTTCAAAAGGGATATTTTTATGTGCATGCGCTAGCATGGCTTTTCGTACAAATGGCGATGGTGAAACACCGTATAAAATTGACATTGTCTCTTCCTTCTCTAGTTGGTTATTATAGAATTACCAAAACAGAATAAACCAACCGGTCGGTATAGTCAATTACTCTTTAAATACTTGCTCAAACCAACGATCCATAGACTCAAATAATTCTACCGTTGCTTTTCTACTTGGATCTAGTAGCTCATCAGTCGATTGTTCAATACTACTATATATCTCTTGTGAGCTATTCTTGACTTGTTGCCAAGCTTCATTAGCAAAGTTTGCTGAATCGTGCTTTCCCTGTGATAAGCACGCTTGCATATCAAAAGAGTCGTTTTCCCCAAATAAAATATTGGCGTCATCATTCAATGTGCGTTTTTCTTCACAAAAATGACTTATTTCAAGGTAGGTTAAGGTGCCAATAACGGCTACCGTTCCAATAGTTGCAGCAGAAACAGCGGTAACAGCCACTTTCTTCCCTGATCGTTTAATAAATCGCTTAGACACATTAGCACTTTTGCTTTTATGTCTTTTTTGCATTTTATGCACTATCTGCTTAGCTTGCGTTAAATGCGCTAATTCGGTAAGAGGCATCGCAGCATAACCAAACAAAGCCAGCACATTAGCGAAGAAGAATTTAGCGGTAACGAATAAAGCACAACCCGTAAAAATCAGTGTCAATAAAACTGCTTTCATATACAGTCCTTCTTTTCTAAGGTGTTATTCGTCAGCGAAGATGCCAACATAGGTATTACTGGTACTGGTTTTACTGGCTCTATACATGCCCTTGGTATTAAATGGTAAACTAATATTGCCTTTAGTATCTACAATGATCACACCACCAGTTCCGCCTACAGGTTTAAGTACATCATGGATAACTTCATTTCCTGCCTGCTCTATTGTTTTACCTTGGTATTGAACCCTAGCGCAAATGTCAGCCGCAACATTGTAGCGAATGAAATATTCACCATGACCTGTAGCAGAAACTGCACAGCTATCATTGTCTGCAAAAGTGCCTGCACCAATAACAGGAGAATCACCAATACGGCCAAAGCGTTTACTGGTCATGCCACCAGTGCTGGTAGCGCTAGCTATATTACCTTTACTGTCTAAGGCAACCGCGCCCACAGTACCAACTTTGAATTCTGTATCTAATGCTTGATGTGCTGCTTGATAGTTTTTATTGGCTGCTTCAGCTGCCTTTAATTTCTTTTTAGCTCGTAGCAAGGCTTTATATCGATGCTGGGTATCGAAAATTTTATTATCTACAAGCGGAACACCTTGAGTTTTTGCAAACGCTTCCGCCCCTGCTCCTGATAACATTACGTGAACTGACTCTTCCATGACTAAACGAGCAAGGTTAATAGGATTTTCTATATGCTTAACTCCTGCAACAGCGCCTGCGTTTCTATTTTTACCATACATAATGGAAGCATCCATTTCATGGGTTTCGTCATAGGTATAAACAGCACCTTTGCCGGCATTAAAAAAGGGTGAATTTTCAAGAATATTAACGGAAGTAGTTATCGCATCTAAGCTACTGCCGCCTTTTGCTAATATGGCATAACCCGCCTCTACCGCTTCTGATAATTTCGCTCTGTAAGCTTTTTCACGCTCAGGTGTAAACTTTGATTTTTTGATAGTGCCTGCTCCACCATGAATTGCGATTGCAATGCGTGTTGCTGGCTGAAGTTGTTCAACAGGAACTTCTGCCGTGCCTGTTTTTGCCAAAAGTATGCTTGTCAGCACAATACCAAGCTGCAAGCCATTTAACGTGATTCTTCTCATAAATAAACCAATAATAATTTTTGATTTACTCAATTTGAGTCAATATTGCCTTGATTGCAAGCCTAGCTAGCATTTTTAATCCATTTCGATTGATAAACGTTAATAATGACAAAGACATTCATCATGCTATTTCCCTGCAAATAGTTAGTTTTCAGGACTCGTTACCAATTCCTGCTCTAATAATTCAAAAATACTTTGATAGCTGTCTTTCAAAGTTTGGTGTGCTTGTTCATTTATGCTCTCATTAGCAAGTAACGCTTCAATATCGATTGTTTTTTTATGAAGATCCATCGCACTAACATTGCCAGAAATACCTTTAATTTTATGGATGACCTCTCGCATAGCATCATAATCTAACTCTTTGTATGCCTGATTATAATCAATAAATAACGGTGGCATTTCCTCGATAAAAAGCTGTAATAATTTTTCCAACATTAATTCATTATTACTAATGCGCTGCAACAGTTTATCTTTTTGCCAAATGTTCGACTGATTATCTATATCCTTGCTTGATTGTATAGAGCTACTTTCTTCTTTAACTAATGGTGTTTGCAATACTGACTGTGGTTGAGTTTCCCTCACTTGATGGGATTGATTCAGCCAGAATATTAATTTCTTTTTCAGAGATATAGGATCGATTGGCTTGGTCAAATAGTCATCCATTCCTGCTGCAAGACATTTCTCTTTATCCCCTATCATGGCATTAGCTGTCATTGCAATAATAGGAATATTTGAATAACAACCGCCAGCGGCGCCTGCCCTAATCTCTCCACTAGCCTGATAGCCATCCATTTCTGGCATTTGGCAATCCATTAAAATAAGATCATAAGGGGTATCTTCTGCAGCTAATTTTAACGATTGTAAAGCTTCTAAACCATCGGCAGCGATATCAACATTAACGTTAAATTCTGACAGAACTGCACGAGCTACCTCTTGATTAATTCTGTTGTCTTCTACTAAGAGAATACGACTATTTTCTAATTGTTCTACAGACGCTAAATTATCTACACCAGTATCTACTGCGGGTTTTTCATGCTTACAAGTTGAAAGAAAGTGATGAGTGATTAATGGCTCTGCTTGCTGAATCAATTCAGAATCACTTAAAGTTAATGCTAAAGTATCAAACAAGTCTGCTGTGGTAGTGGGTTTTGGAAAGTAAGCGTCAAAACCAATATCGGCAAAAAACTTAGCATCCCCTCTGGTTGCCATTGATGTCATCATGACTAACTTAAGGTCAGTTAGATTTGGTAGGTTCCGTATACATTTACCTAATTCTGCACCGTCCATGTAGGGCATTTGCATATCTAAAAATGCTACTTTAAAGTCTATATCTGCTTTTTCTAACAATGATAAAGCTGAAATACCATTATCAACTTCGGTGACATTGGCTCCCCAAAGTTCTAACTGCTCTCTTAATACAATGCGGTTGGTTTCATTATCGTCAACAACCAATAGGTTCACCCCTTCTACATCAACATTAGGGATCACTGGTGAAGATTCTTGGCTATTCGTTAATATTAATTGAAAACTAAATACACTGCCTAGATCTGGCTGGCTTCTAACAGAAATGTCTCCTGACATTAGATGGCATAGTTGCTTTGATATCGCTAAGCCTAAGCCTGTGCCGCCAAACTTACGTGTTGTTGACGCATCTACTTGCGTAAAGGATTCAAATAAATGCGGTACCTTATTGCGTGGAATGCCAATACCGGTATCACATACATCACATTCAAAAAGAATTTGGTTATTGTCCAGTTCAGTAGTATGTGCTCTTATGGTTATTTCGCCTTGTTGTGTGAATTTAATAGCATTACCGACAATATTAGTTAAAATTTGGCGAATACGTCCAGGATCACCTTTTACATGACTTTGATTTATTTTGTTCACATCAAGGATAAATTCAAGGCCTTTTTCTTGTGCCTTAAAAGCCATAGTTTCCGCAAAAACACCTAGCATATGACGTAAATCAAAATCTAACATTTCTAAATCTAATTTACCTGCTTCTACTTTTGAAAAATCAAGAATATCATTAATTAGTGTAAGTAATGATTCCGCACTAGACGTTGCTAGCTGTACTCTATGCTGTTGGTCTTCATCCAGTTTGCTCCGATTTAGTAAGCCTAACATGCCTAAAACACCATTCATTGGTGTTCTTATCTCATGACTCATACTGGCTAAAAACTCTGCTTTATGTTGAGCTGTTGCTTCGGCAGCTTCTTTCGCATGTAGATGAGCAAGTGCAGCTAGCTTAATTTCACTTATATCATAATTAACACCTATAATTTTACTCGCAACGCCTTTATCATCGGCTTTTACTACCCCAACAGCTTTTATGTACTTAACTTGGTTGTCTGCTAAGACAATGCGATATTCATCGCTAAAGTTAATTACCTGCTCAGTTGCTTGAGTCATCAAAGCGACAGATCTCTCAATATCATCAGGGTGAAGAAAGCTATGCCAATCTATGGTTTCAGGTGATGTCTTGCTACTATCAAGGCCATATAGATTGTGCATTCCTTCATCCCAGTCACTGCTAAATTTAGTTAAATCAAATTCCCATATGCCAATATTGGCTGCCTGTGTTGCTAAGCCAATACGCTCGTTGATTTTTTCAATTTCCTTCTCTCTTTGAAGCCTTTGCTCTTCAAGTGTTTTTTCTTTCGAAATATCGCGAATAACCCCTGTATAAGTGACTCCTTCCTCTCCTTCCACTTTAGTTATCGCAAGATGAATAGGAAAAACATGACCTGATTTATGTATTGCTTCTAACTCTCTTCCTATTCCTATTATTTTATCAATACCACTCGTTCTATTGTTTTCAATAAAATTGTCGTGTTCTGTAGCATACGAACTCGGCATGAGCAGTTTGACATTTTCACCAATCACATCGGCTTCTTTACAACCAAACATACTTTCTGCGGCTTGGTTAAAGCTTGTTATGTTACTCTTTTCATTAATGGTAATGAACGCATCAACTGTAGAGTTTAAGATAGCTGACACTCTTTCACGGGCAAATTCACTCTCCTGATTTAGCCGTATATGTTGTAGTAAAGAGTCCTCCATTCGTATAAATAAATTGTGAAAATTGCGAGCCATAATACCAATTTCATTGTTTAAACCTATAGGCAAGTTTCCAATAGAGGTATTATTGTTTTCATATTCCTCCAATGTAGTAATAATGCTATTTATCGGGTTAGCAATCCTCCTAGACACTAATAGCGTTAGTCCGAAGGCAACAATAGTTAATGCGAAGCCTAGTAAAACACTACGAATCTTTAGTGACTCTAAATCAGCTAACATACTAGATAAATCACGTAATATAACGAGCCTAATAGATTTAGTATGCCCAAATCTATCCAAGTCCATTAAGTGATACTGCCCTACATACTGACTCTCTTTAATGAAAACATCATCAAGGTACGTTTCTTGTAAATCATTATTCATGGCCTCTTTTATTTGCAAAAATTCGTCCTGTATCAATACAGGCTCACCGAATTCAAAAGCAAATGTTTTTTCAGGATCAGGGTGAACTAAATAGTCACCATTTTGGTTTGCTAAAAAATAACTTAACTCTGCTGGTAAGCTTGATTTCAGCTCTTTAGCTAAATGGTTAAAATCAACTTTTATTACTATTGCACCAAACACCTCTCCTAAAGAAGAGAAAACAGGCGTTGCTACACTTAACAGTGGCCTTTGAGGACTGATTAGTCGCTCATTTTCTTTTAACAATGCAATTGAAGAGAAATAAACCTCACCCAAATTAAGATTCGATGTGGCATTAATAATGTCAGTACTCCCTTTACTCAAACGCGAATTAGGAGTTTGTATTGGCCCGTTTCCTATATTTTTGACTTTAGCTAGTTCTGAGCCATTATTATCGAACTTCACATAGCTTAATTGAAAGTATTGTTTTTTCGCTTTACTTAATTCGATAAATATTTGTGTTAAACGTTGATGCCATAATTGATAATTCACTTGATCATTCGCTTCATGTGCCTTAATTAGCCCCATTACAGGGGGGGTATTGCTTAGAAAGAGTAAATCAGCATAAGCTTGGCTGTAGAGTTGTTCAATTATAGGTTCAACTAATTTAGCTTCTATCGTTAACTCTTTATGCTCTTGTTGAATTAATAACCTCTCACTCTCATTATAAAAAAGCATCGTGACTAAAATAGTGATTGATATTGCAAGTAAGAAGCCCCCTGCCGATATTTGCGCAATCAATGAATGTTTTGTTTTTCCAATCTCAATAATTCCCGGTATTGCTTTTTTACTTACTAACGCATTTGTATCAAACTGCTTGGTAACTTCTTTGCTAACAGATTGTGTAGCTATGTTTGCTTTTAAATCAAAAGCAATACCTAGAAACACGCTCCCGTAAGCAACAATTTTCAATGCATGAGCAATATTAAAATGGTTATCAAATAAGGCTGCTGAACCAAATGCCATGTGAATTTGAGTAATAATTTCGGGACAAACGCTAAGCAATAAACCGAATTTGGCTAACGAAGGGTTAATGCGATATAAATTCCAGAACAATACGCCTGCCAAAATAAAAAAACCTAATGGCAATACATCATAAGGTCGAGTAATTAAAGCTTTTGTGAACATGGTTTGCGGTAGGCTCTCACTGTTGGCTGCTAAATGAACACTAATATAAGCCACTAGAACAAAGCAGAAACCAATGAGGATTAAAGTCTTACCATGTTTATTTTGTCCTTCATTTACGCTATTAGGGTGATCATATTTCTTATACAGCCAAAAACTAAGTAAAGTGCCCGTTATCATAATTATGGAATTAAAAATACGCGAAAAAGCCCAGGTAAAGGGAATGAAATCAGTATTTGCTGCTTTTGCTTCTAAAATACGGGTTGCAGCAAGTGTATGAAAAGCATCAACTGAGCCCGCACAAAATAGCGCCATACCTATGACTGGAATCGCGACATCACCACGGATACGGTAGTGCACTATTGATATAACAAAAGCTAACATGGCTAAAATAACAGCAGACCACTCTAAAATGGTGTGATGTAAAGCCCCCGAGAGAGCATAGAATAAATCATTAGCGCTAATGGTGTTACTGGTGATTTTTTCAATGGGAATAGGTGTTTTTGTCGAAGCAAAATCAACACCAAACAAGTTAAGTGTTACTGGTAATAAACAAATAAAAATGACTAATATAGTGCTATGTAAACGAGTGAAATGACTAAAAAACCATTTGGCGTTTTTACTATTATTACTGTTGATTTTATTAGTATTACTGGTATTACTGCTTTCTGTGATTGAGCTGTCTTGTTCCCGGTGCGCTTTATTCATAACATTAACCCCATGAGTTATGGTATTAACATTAGCAGGTAATAAAAAAAGAACAAAAAAAACAGCGCAAATTTGCGCTGTTAATTAAAATAAGTAGCTGAAAAAAAACACTTGTGATTACAACATGATGTAACTAGCAATAAAGTAAGCGATTAAAGCCAATATGCCACCAAATATAGCATAAGGCAGTTGGGTTTTAACATGCTCAAGTAAGTCACAGCCCGACGCAATAGCTGAAACACAAGTGGTATCAGAAATGGGAGAGCAATGATCGCCAAAAACACCCCCGCCCAATATCGCCGCAATCACCAAGGAAGGCGGCAAACCCAATGATTGAATAAGCGGCACGCCAATAGGGATAAGTATGGCAAATGTTCCCCACGATGTGCCGGTACTGAAAGAGATAATACCACCGGCAATAAATAACATTGGCACCACAAATAACAGAGGTAAATTATCGCCAACAAAACCAGCAATAAATAACCCGGTTCCTAGCTCTTTTAAACTTGAGCCTAGGGTGAGTGAAAACAAGACAATAGTAACTAAAGGTAATAACTCAGCCAAACCTTCAAAACCCACATCAACAAGCTCTTTATGTGAGAAACGTTTAGAAAATAGCAATAAGAAATAGGCTATCGCTAGCGCCAAACAAGTGGCGTAAAGTACTGACTCCCCACCGCTACCTTGGGTAATGTCGCCCTCTCCGGTCCAATACATAAAAAAGAACATACCCAACACCATGCTGAGTAATGGCACTACCATAAATCTTGCTTTGCTCGGTGCAATTAACTCTTCTTTTAAACTATCTTCGGTCTTTACTTCGAGTTTGTGCAGTTCAAGTTCCGACTGTTTCATTGGACCATGCACTTTATCAGTGGCAATCGTATAAGCCACCATTACTAACGCAATAATGGCATAGAAATTAAAAGGAATAGTGCCCCATAAAATCGACATTGACGATTGCTCTAACTCGTAGTTATTGAGTAGCCCCAATACATAGGCTCCCCAGCCATTAAGTAAAACTAAAATACAGACAGGTGCAGACGTACTGTCAATAATAAAAGCTAATCGAGCTCGACTCATTTTAAATTTATCAAATAAGTCTCGCGATAAAATACCAGCAGTTAACACACTAAGATTAGATTCGATAAAAATCACCATGCCAGTAAACATAGTGACCGTACCCACTTGCCGTCTATTTTTAGCTATGCCTTTACTAACAAGTTTATTTACCATGGCGGTCACGCCACCAGAATTTCTTACATAAGCAAGTAAAGCACCGATGAGTAAACTAAACACGAGTAAACGCGCGTTCCCTGGCGAACTTACCACCGAGATAACACGTTCCATTACGCCTAGAAAACCAAAAAAGAGAGGGTTAGAATGGTCATTGATTGCAAGGAGAAACTCTGAACTAAAAACGGCCATTAACAACGCTAGTATCACTTCTTTTTTCCAAAGCACAACTGCAATTGCTATCAGTGGCGGAATTACCGACAACCATTCCATATAAAACCTTTATTATTATATTTAAAATCCGAAACAGTTTGGCAAATACAAATAGAGTATTCAAGCCTTATAATGTTAAGGAATTGTTTTTAGATTAATAAAAGTCTAAATGTGCCTAAGTTCGACCATGCTAACGCTTTTCCATTGCATTACAGGCTTGAGTCTTAGGCGTATAAAATATTTAACATAATCGACCACTGCTGATTCTGGTTTTTCATAGAAGATCCTGAGTAAGCTAACAAATTTTCGATATCGACATGCAAATACCTTTATTTTCTTTTTTGTCATCTTTAGTGAAAATCTCTAGAATTAACTTTCAATTGGGATAGTTCATCGGTCAAATCAATTAATTTTCCAGCAATAATATGGGTCACTTCTCCTTCACGCTCTAATATGCCGACGACTTTCATGACTTTAGCCGTAAGGTAAACTTTTTTTTGCGCTCTAGCAGTTCCTCCCCAAATAATGACATTAATATTACCGGTATCATCTTCCAGTGTCAGAAAAGTGACCCCTGAAGCCGTGCCTGGAGACTGCTTTCCCGTAACAACCCCCGCCACACAAACAAAAGCTTTGTGATGCATATGTATAAGCTCATTCATACGAACAAACTTACTCAATTTTCCAGACTCTGCTAATAAAGTGACAGGGTGTTTATGTAGCGATAAGCCCATTGCTTTATAATCCTCTGTGAGCGTATCAAATTCACTAGGAATATATTGATGGTCATTTTTTTCGGATGAAAGGCCGCTAAATAATGGCAATTCAGTTTCAGCATTCATGATTGACCACCGAGCAGAATATCGATTACCTGACAATACCTTTAGTGCATCTGCTGATGCTAATAATTCAATATCCCGTCGACAAACCTTCGATGATTTAAGCTCTGCAATGTCAGTAAAACCGCCCTTAGGGCGAAAAGCTAACAAGGTATCTACAGTCGTCTCACTTAAGCCTTTGACTATACGAAACCCCAAACGTAAGGCATAACTTTGGTTATCTTTAACCATGTCATGCTGATATTTAGAGTTGTTAATACAAACAGGCAACACCACAACGCCGTGTCTTCGCGCGTCTTGAATAAGTTGTGATGCACTGTAAAACCCCATTGGTAAACTATTAAGTAATGCGCTGTAAAACACTTCAGGATAATAGTATTTGAGCCAAGCAGATGTGTACGCTAACACAGCAAAGGAGGCAGAGTGACTTTCTGGGAAACCATATTCGCCAAAACCGCAAATTTGTTCAAAGATACGCTCTGCAAAAGTAGTTTCATAACCTCTAGACTCCATGCCTTTGATTAATTTGGATTTGAATTTAAATAGCTCGCCATCTTTTTTCCACTTAGCCATTGCGCGTCTAAGTTGATCAGCCTCACCGCCAGTAAAGCCTGCTGCCACCATCGCTAATTTAATAACTTGCTCTTGAAAAATGGGCACACCTAATGTGCGAGATAATACTTCTTCTACAGCTTCTGAAGGGTAAGATATAGGCTCCTCACCATTTCTTCTTTTAAGGAAGGGATGAACCATGTCACCTTGAATAGGGCCTGGGCGCACAATAGCAATTTGTATCACTAAATCATAATAACAAGCGGGGCGAAGCCTAGGCAGCATACTCATTTGAGCTCGGGATTCTATTTGAAACACACCAACCGTATCCGCCTTTTGTATCATGTTATACACATTGGCATCATCTTGCATGCGAGTAATGCCTGCAATACTTAAATCCTTTTGATAGCACTGACGAATTAATGAAAAGCACTTTCTAATGGCTGTTAACATGCCTAATGCCAGTACATCTACTTTCAATAGACCTAAACTTTCCAAATCATCCTTATCCCATTGAATAACGGTACGGTTTTCCATAGTGGCATTTTCTATGGGTACTAATTCATATAAAGGACCCGATGAAATAATAAACCCACCTACATGCTGTGATAAATGACGAGGAAACCCCATTATTTCCCCCACCAAATGAATAAACTGCTGGCCTTTCAGTGACTCTGGCTGAAGGCCTAATTCAACAATTTGTGCTTGCCAGCTCAACTCTCTGTCTCTACGGTTAACATTTTTAACAAAAAAATCTAATCGTGTTTCAGCAATATCTAGGGCTTTACCAACGTCGCGTACTGCACTCTTAAAGCGATATGAAATAACCGTAGCTGCTAATGCTGTTCGCTCCCTTCCGTATTTTTGATATATATATTGAATAATTTCTTCTCGGCGCTCGTGCTCAAAATCAACATCAATATCAGGTGGTTCATTACGTTCTTTACTAATAAACCGCTCGAATAACACCGATATTTGTTGCGGGTCGACAGCCGTGATTTCCAAACAATAACACACGATAGAATTTGCGGCCGAGCCGCGACCTTGATAAAGGATGCCTTGAGATTTTGCAAACATGACGATGTCATGAATGGTTAAAAAGAAAAAAGGATAGTTAAGCGCCTCTATCAGCGTTAATTCTTTATCAATAATTGCTTGTATTTTGCTATCAACTCCGGAAGGAAATCGTATTTCAATGCCTTTGGCTACCAACTTTCGCAAATAACGCATAGGCGTATAGCCTTGAGGAACTAGCTCACTCGGATACTCATACTGAAGCTCACTCAAACAAAAAGTGCATTGATTAGCTATATGCGTACTTTCATCAAGCCATTCTTTAGGAAACAACTTGCTAAGCTTTTCTTTAGAGCGTAAAGCTTGTTCAGTATTCGACAATAGCAACCTACCAGCTTTTGATATGCTTGTACCTTCACGAATAGCGGTCAGAGTATGCAGTAAAGGAAGGCGCGTAGCATTATGCATTAATACACCACCACAAGCGGTTATGGGAATATTTAACGAACGTGACAAGCTTCGACAGTGCTCTGCGTACTCTTTTTCATTACTGTGCAAATGGTTTTGCACGCCAATCCACAGCCGCCCCTGATGATGTTTGTAAAGTCGCTTGCCACACGCTTCATCTGATTTTTCACCAAGTGGTAACCAAATAAGTAAGCAATGTTTAACAGAGGTTAAATCCCACTCTGATAATTCATACTCTCCTTTAGCACTTCGACGGCGTGCATTGGTGATAATTCGACAGAGTTCAGCGTAGGCGGTTCGGTTTGGACAAAGTAATACAAGCTTTAATGTCGGCTCAAGTTTAAATAGGCTACCAACAATCAATTTAAGTTGGAGCTTATGTTGCTTTATAGCCGCATATGCGCGCACAACATCAGCAACGGAGCATTCATCAGTGATAGCTAGCGCTGAATAGCCCAGAAAATTAGCTTGAATCACTAGCTCTTGAACATGTGAAGCGCCTTCTAAAAAGGAGAAGTTACTTTGGCAATACAGCTCAGCGTAATTCATTCGCTAACAAAAGCCATCAGCTAAAAGCACCATGAAGAAACCACTCCTTGGTGTGATTTCTAAAGATCCATAACCAACGCCCTTCTGTGCTACGAGCTACAAAATAATCTCGTACAATAGGATGGCCATCCCACCAACCTGTCGCTATTCTCTCTGGCCCCTGAACAATAGAAACTTTATCTGTTAAGCGCTCAGGTTTTGGTAACAATAAACTAGGCCGCAACTTATTTTCAACGGACAAAGTAACTGCAGTGGAGAATGGCTCGCAAAACTGACTGGTTAGTTCTGGCCTTGCATCTTCAGTAAGAGTAAGCCCTGTTATCGCTTGTTTTCCTAGTTTGGCTTGTAGAAGAGAAAGTAACTCCAATGGTGAGGTATTACCTTGGAACCCAGAGAATAAATCTACTGCTATAATCTTCTTCGCAGCTACATGGCTAGCAAGAAGCGTTATACTATGAACTGGCGATTCAATCTTAATGGACTCTAGCGTCAATGAAGAAAGTGTTAACCACTTTTTTGCTGTGTTATCTCCTTGTGCTGAATTAACAACCAATTCAACATTACCCGCATCTCGTTGGTGTAATGTAATGGTTATTTCATGTGCTACTTGCTCTCTTAAGGTAAGAAAGCTTTCTAGTTTATGAAGTAAAAGCGTTATTGGACGCACTAGCCACTGAGTGTTTTCAATATCAAATAACAACTCTAAGCGTCGTTTAAACTGTATTGGCGGAATATAAAAATTAATGGGATGTTGAAAATCTCCCGTTAATCTTCCTACGTAATTGACCAATGAAATATCAAAACGCTTAGCAATGTCTGCAATAGGTATATTCAACAATGCTTGTAAATTATTCACCCCGATCCGATTAAGCTTCTCAATAATTTTAGGTGCCAATGTCGTTTTTGTCAGGCTATGTTGCTTAACCGCTGACAATAATATTTTATTATTGTCAGTAGTTTGATTAAACCCTGATTGAGCGAGTAACTGTGCAGCCAAAGGGGAATAAGCTGTTGCATAATGAAAGTGTAGATTTAACTGCGTTAACAACGTTTTTAAGGCTTGCCAATAGTTATCTAATCCATCGTACAAGGTAAGCATATTACTTACCCTAAGCAATATGCCATTTGGCTCAAAAAAAGCGATATCTGACGTGATGATATATAACCATTGTGCTATCTCTAAGAGTTTTTCTTTTTCCACCTCTTCTTGATAAGGGTAGACCAGTAAATCACCACATAATGAAGAAGCGGTTCCAAGCCCCATTCCAAACTTTATTCCCTGCATAGCAGCGCTTTTATTAAACTGCACAATAGCATTTCTTTTTGCTTCAACAATAATAACGGGCTCTTCTTCATGAGCTGAATATAGCGTGTCGAGTTGTAAGACAGGAAAGTGTAAATATAGCCAAAGTGTCATGTTAAACCGCTTTTGCAGTTGGAAATAACAAAATGTTATTTGAAGGTTTATCCAATGTTAATGCGGGCCAATTAAATGACATATCAACGATAAACTCAGGTAGCGGCCAGCCTCCTCGGCGCTTAGGTATACTAACTTCAATTCCATTGGGGTGCGGTGACAGCTGCAAGCTTAGTGAAACAGGAATAGATAACGTATTAGTTTGCGTGCTTTTTAATAGAAGGTGTAGGCAATTCCCTTGCTCCGCCGCGACCTGAAAACGCCTAACTTGGTGTACTTCCAATGATTGACTCCACAACAATACCGTACAACATGCACCACTCTTTAAACACTGCTCAGATGCCCACAGCGCTTCGTTAATAGAGTTTGGCGTTATAATCAGAATATTTTCTAAATCAAAGCCTTGATTATGCATGTGCTCGGCGTTGATGAAACCGGGGGGATGAATAAACACCGTAAGCCTGTTTTGAGCTTGCCGCTGAATGTTTGGCAATAACAAGCGCAGCTCCCCAATGCCTATATCGGATCTAACTTCTACAACACCAACATTAGGAAAACCGCCTTGCAGGTTATGATCGAGCTCGTTATAACCTGACGAGGTAACATCATGTATTTGTTTTTTTTCCTTGGCGTGCCACACTAAGCTTTTGCGCTGTAATAATTCAATTATTTCATTCATAGTAGATTTACCTGTATATCCATACAGTATACAATGAAATTATATTCTTGCAAGTTGAGATTGGTATGTGTGGTCGGTTAAATATATCTGATGATCCTTTTGTCACTAAGTTGCTGTCAAACTTAGGGGTAGGAAATTCAAAAAAAACAATGCGCTATAGTCGCATGATGCGTGCGACAAATGTTATTTCTATTGTCAGAGAAAAAAATAGAAAAAGGCAACTCGACGATGCTCATTGGTGGTTATTGCAAGAGCCTACTGAAATAGGCTTTAAGCCCTCAAAATACACATCGTTCAATACCCGTTATGACAAGTTAAACACTCCTAGAAGTGCTGGTTTCACTGCATATAGAGAAACTCGGTGTATAATCGTTGCGAAAGGATTTGGCGAAACGGAAGGGAAAGGCGTTAATGCCCGCTACTATGACTTTCATGCCAAACAAGGCGCTATCGCATTAGGAGGACTGTATCGCCAATGGTTTCACCCGAACAACCAAGAGAGCATTTTATCTTGCTCTGTTATCACCTTGCCACCTCACGAAAAATTAAAACCCTACCATACAAAAGCAAGCCCATTAATATTACCACAAGGTGACGACACCATTGATGCGTGGTTAGATTCATCAAATCAACATACTGAGATGTTTGCTGATCTTCTAAACCCTCATGTTCCTTGCGATTTATCCGTACAAGAAATCAATAAACCTAGTTTATTTGTTCCCATTGGGCCGCTGCTTTCAATAGAAAAAGATTAATGACTCTCTTTTATTATTAGGCTGTTTCCCATATACCTAACACTGTTTTTTTAATATCTGAGATCATTTTTGTTGCTAGTTCCTTTTGCTCTTGGCTACTACCATATGTTGGATAGTGAATAGACTCTAATAGTGAACATAACTTTTCTGTTAAAAAACGGCTTTTTCCACCATACACATGCTTATCTCCATAATGCTGCTGTTCCGGTACCCAGTATTTTAATGGTTGCATTAGGTGCAATTCATCTTTTGCTCTGGTGATAGCTACATTGAGTAACCGACGTTCTTCTTCTACCGCACGTTTATCGCCAATAGCATATTCATTGGGAAAATTTCCATCGGCAACATTAAGCACAAATACATTGTTCCACTCTTGACCTTTAGCACTATGAACAGTGCTTAATACTAAAAAATCATCATCAATATGTGCTGGTCCAGCCAAATCACCAGTACACTGTGGTGGGTCTAAAGTTAGTTCAGTTAAAAATTTTTCTCTGTTTTTAAACTGTTGAGAAATACTGCTTAATTGCTCAATATCACCAAAGCGAACAAAGTGGTCGTCATGATTTAACGCTAAAATGGGCTGATAAAACTTACTTGTTTCACTTACTTGCTCAAACCAGTCAATTTTATTTTTATTTATGGAAATTAATAAATCGAC
Organism: uncultured Colwellia sp.; assembly: GCA_913062815.1. Taxonomy (GTDB): domain Bacteria; phylum Pseudomonadota; class Gammaproteobacteria; order Enterobacterales; family Alteromonadaceae; genus Colwellia. The sequence continues at coordinate 150,656 of CAJXWZ010000006.1, forward strand.
GAGTGCTTCAAACAATACAACGGCTGGCTTAGGGGGGAGGTATTCTTTAAACGCCTTAAAATCATATTGATTAATCTCTAAATGATGAAACACTTTCTCTGCGATTTTAGGACCAACACTAGGCAGCAGCTTTAATACTCTAAAGGCAGATATTTTATGCTTAGGGTTATCTGCCCAACGTAAAATAGCGAGTAAGTCTTTAACATGAGTCGCTTCTAAAAACTTTAATCCTCCGTGCTTAACAAAGGGAATATTTCTCCGTGTTAGTTCCAACTCCAAACGGTCACTATGATAACTTGAGCGAAATAACACCGCCTGCTTCTTTAAATCCATGCCCCCTTCTCTTGCCAATAATACTTGCTTAACAATATATTCAGCTTGCATGGCATCATCTTCAATAGTAACCAACTTTGGCGTAGAGCCTGTTTTAGTTTCACTAAATAGTGCGACCTTATATCCCTCTGCACCTTCTTTTAGCAACGCATTTGATACATCTAATATGCCCTGATGAGAGCGATAGTTTTGTGTGAGTGAAATAACATTGGCTTTAGGTGAAAATTGCGTGGGAAAATTTAATATATTATCAACGGTTGCAGAGCGGAAACTATAAATTGATTGCGCATCATCGCCCACCACAGTGAGCCCTTCTCCGGTAGGAAAAAAGCCATTTAGTATGCCTGCTTGTAAAACATTGGTATCTTGATACTCATCAACAAAAATATAGTCAAACTGAGCACGAATTTTTTTCGCTATGGCTGGTATTTGCGCCATATGGTAACAATAAAGTAACAAGTCATCATAATCTAAACAGACTTGCTCCATTTTTGCTTGTGCATAATGAACAAACAAAGCCGTAAGCTCTTTAGACCATTCACTGCAATAAGGGAAATGAGTCGCTAGTATTTTATCAATCGATGTTTGGCTATTAACACAACGCGAATATATTTCTATGCACGTTTTCTTTTTAGGAAACCTATTTTCAGTACTGGTAAAGCCTAATTCATGCCTGATAACATCAATAAGATCAGCAGAATCACTGCGATCAATAATAGTAAAGTCACTTTCCAGACCAATTGAATTAGCATGTTCTCTTAACAACCGCGCCGCTATTGAATGAAAAGTCCCCATCCAAGATATTTTAATAGGTTGATGCTTTTTCTGCTCTTTATGTAATTGTTGTTCAATGATTAGGTTAGTGCGCGAAGACAGCTCACCTGCTGCTCTTCTTGCAAACGTCATCAACAATATTCGCTCTGGTGACGCACCATTTAATATTACCTGCGCTGTTTTATGAGCCAATGTGTTGGTTTTACCCGTACCTGCGCCAGCAATAATGAGTAATGGCTGCATAAGCTCATCACTATTTACTCCAAAATTCACGGCTTCATTTTGTTTTGTATTTAGCTGCATGGTATTTAACATTGATTTTTCCAAGTCTTCTACTCGTTACCATCAATATAAACCAAAAACAATTAGCTGTATACTTATACAGCACCTGTTTTTGATTTAGCAAATAAAGAACTATTAATAATTACAAGATGTAAAACTTGTTTTTCTTTAACAAACCCAACATTTCCATAATAAATCATAATGGTTAAGGACTGAGAAACAATAAGATAATTAACGCACAAGTTCCCCATCTCTATTAGATGAATAAACTGGCCTTTTAACATAAAAATTATTGCTAAATTTCCATTAAATTTTTCATTATCTTTATTACGCTAGGTGTCAGTGATGAATTAGCGGCAGCAAAGTGCTAAATATTCAATTGTGCCCATAATAAAAAGTAACTACACTGGGTGTAGATTCATTGCTGTCCCTGTATGTATGCCTGAAAAACCATTTAAAAATAACCTGAAATCTACCGCACTATTAGCCGAAGAATACGCAATAGCTATTTGTATAAACGACATTAATTATGCCGTCATGATGGTAACGCCCTTTGATTTAGAAGATTACGTCATAGGTTTTTTGTTTAGCGAACAAGTGATCAAATCCAATAACGATATTCATGATATAGACATCGCCATTGACCACCCAAATTTTACGGTACAAATCAATGCAACTCTTGCTAACCGATGCTTGCACTTAATTTCAAATAAAAAAAGGCAACTTGCTGGGCAAAGTGGCTGTGGTATTTGCGGCGTGGCAGCCTTACAACAAGCCTTACCACCATTTCAAGCATTAGAAAAAATAGCGACTATCGCAGCGGAAAAATTAACGCATTTAAGGGAAGAATGTCAGCAATGGCAAACACTGGCTAACAAATCCGGAGCTTTACATGCCGCACTATTAATTGATGATTCAGGCAAAATATTACACTGTAGAGAAGACATTGGCCGGCACAATGCCTTAGATAAATTAATTGGCTATATGGTGTCAAAAAATATAACCAGTAATAATAAAGGAATACTCATAACCAGTCGTTGTAGTATTGAAATGGTACACAAAACGATTAACATAGGCGTTAGTCATTTATTTAGTCTCGCATCACCGAGTCGATTAGCCTTAAACATTGCACATAAAGCTAATGTGAACTTAGCGCATTTATCTAAAAATGACGGTGCACTCTTTTTTAGTCAACCTATAGCAAGCAGCAGTCATTATGAAAAATAAAGCATCTCTTAAAGCCGGTGGATTTGACTCGCTGACATCAACAATTAAACACGTATGGAAAAGCCAAGCAGCGAAAGCAAACATTAAAAATTTAATGCGTGCTAATCAAGATCACGGCTTTGACTGCCCCGGTTGCGCATGGGGAGATGAAAAAGAAGGCTTGCTGCAATTTTGTGAAAATGGTGCTAAAGCCATTGCGTGGGAGTCAACTAATAAAACGGTAGATGCTACTTTTTTTCAGCAATACACCGTAAGCCAATTAAATAAGCAAAGCGATTATTGGTTAGAATATCAAGGCCGTTTAACTCAGCCAATGATGTACAACAGCCAAACCGACAAGTACCAACCAATAGAATGGCAAGCCGCGTTTGATTTTATTGCAACACAGCTAAAAAACTTATCGCACCCTGATAAAGCTGAATTTTATACTTCAGGTCGTGCAAGTAATGAGTCATCTTTTCTTTATCAACTTTTTGGTCGTTTGTATGGTACCAATAACTTTCCTGATTGTTCCAACATGTGCCATGAAGCGAGTGGCGTCGCACTAAATCAATCTATTGGTATTGGTAAAGGAACGGTAACACTCGCAGACTTTGATCATGCCGATGCAATTTTTGTGTTTGGCCAAAACCCCGGTTCAAATCATCCACGTATGATGAACGCCTTGAGAAAAGCAGCAAGAAATAACTGCAAAATTGTCAGCTTTAATAACTTAAAAGAAGTGGCGCTTAAACGCTTTGCTAGCCCACAAGATCCTATTGAATTATTAACTCCGGCGGCAACCACCATTAGTCATCAATATTTATGCCCAAAGCTAGGCGGTGATATGGCGGCGGTTAGAGGCATGATAAAACACTTACTCGCTAAAAATGCCACGTTACTCTCACAGGGACAACCAAGCATTCTCGATAATAATTTTATCACCAAGCATACCGCAGATTTTGAAACATCCGTCAAAGCCGTTAACGAAACATCCTGGCAGAAAATAGAGCAGCAGTCAGGATTAACTCAAGCTGAAATCGTTGACGCGGCTGACATATTTGTCAGTGCCAATAAAGTCATTTGCACATGGGCTATGGGTATAACACAACACAAGCACTCTGTTAGTACCATTAGAGAAATCGTCAACTTGCAGTTGATGACAGGCAACATTGGCAAAGTTGGCGCAGGCTTATGCCCAGTACGAGGTCATAGTAATGTGCAAGGCAATCGCACTATGGGTATTAATGAAAAACCTAGCCAAGCTTTTCTCGACGCGCTTGCACAACATAGTAAACAAACAATGCCACAAAAATATGGCCATAATGTATATCACGCCTTAACTGCTCTACTTAAAGGCGAAAGTAAAACCTTAATTTGTCTGGGTGGTAATATTGCCGCTGCCTCACCCGACTCAGAGCAAACTTTTAAAGCCCTTAAGAACTCGGTACTCAATGTGCAAATTAGCACTAAACTTAACCGTAGCCATTTAATGATAGGTGAAAATGCCCTCATTCTTCCTTGCCTTGGCCGCACAGAAGTAGATCTACAGCAAAGCGTCGAGCAATGCATCACAGTAGAAGATACGTTTAGTATGGTGCACGCGTCACAAGGAAAAATACCACCTAAAACATCCACCATAAAATCAGAAGTCGCAATTGTTGCAGGTATAGCTCAAGCAACATTAGGCAACGCTATTTATAATTGGGCTGAGTTAAGCGCTGATTACAGCAAAATACGTCAATTAATTGCTGACATCATCCCTGGATTTAGTCACTTCAATGAAAAAATCCAACAAAAAGGTGGCTTTTACTTAGGCAACAGTGCGGCTAAGTTAACTTGGCAAAATAAGCGCGGTAAAGCTGAATTTAGCGCAGTACCTTTACCTGATGATATTCTAAATATGCCACTTGCGGCCATGCCAGAAGAAAAGCGACATCGCGTACTAACCTTACAAACATTACGTTCGCACGACCAATTTAATACTACTATTTATGGTATGGACGATAGATACCGTGGTGTCTATGGTGAAAGAAAAGTGTTATTTATTAATAAACATGATGCTAAAAGTCAAAAACTCGCAGATGGCGACTGGGTACGATTAGAGTCAATATGGCATGACAGTATTACTCGCAGTGTCGATGGTTTCAAAATTGTAATTTACGATATACCCCAAGGAAATTTAGCGGCCTATTACCCGGAAACTAACCCTCTGGTTCCTTTAGACAGTTTTGGTGAGCAATCTTTCACACCAACATCAAAATCAGTGCCAGTGACCATACATAAGTCTGCGACAAACAAGTTAAATTATAAGCAAATAAGCTAAGTGCATACGTCATTTACTATTTGCTCTTTCGTTATTTTTCAAACACTAAACCAAAGTGATATGGTGCTAAGTCAATAATTTCATTATTGACTAAGGTAAAGCCAATACTTGTTGCCCACAAAATACATTGCTCTGGGCTTGGCCTCATATGCAAAGGGGGACCTCTGGGTGTGTCAGGGTCAACATTCCAGTGAATAACACTGAGTTTTCCTCCTAATGACAAATTTCGATACGCTTCCTGCAATAATGCGATAGGATTTTCAAGGTGTAAGATATTAAACAACATAGCAAAATCAACACTATTACCGGCTAAACCGCTACCATCAGTTATAAAGTCTATATGCGAAAATTCTATGTTATCAATGTGGTGTTGTTGAGTATAACGCTCAGCCCAATCTAGCATATTTTCGTCGATATCAAGTGCTATCACCTTTCCTGATATCATTCGTGCAGCAACATGAGTAAAAGTGCCATAGCCACAACCGAAATCAAGTACGGTACAACAGTTTTCCTGTAAACCAAGCTTAATTAAAATGTCTTCAACATCAAAAAAACGTTCCCATACCACTTGCTCTGGCATACCACTTTCACGTACTTTCATACTATTTTCTCTGTATTCATAAATATAATTAACGCTTTCAACATTGCTATGGCTGCCGTTAATATCAGATGATAAATAACAACTAAAAGCAGCACATTTATTACGTTTCTCATTTTGAAGCAACGAGAGTTGTTAGACTATCGTGGGTGTAACCAACCAGGTAAAAAACTGTAAGGGTCGGCGCGTACGTCAGTTTTGTAGTTAATATCAAGTGCTCTGAGTTTTTCTTGCAAACTACTATCTTTAATACCGTCAAACAAATCAGTACAACCGCCAATAAATTCCCCCTTAATAAAGATTTGTGGAAAGGTATTCCACGTTGTTTTATTTCGAAGTGCAACCCGAATCTTACCGCCACGATTGTTATCTTGGTATTCAACCGAATCGAGATCTACTGAGCGATATTTAATACCGTACTCTGCGAGGACTTTACGAACCGACCAACAAAATTCACACCATTCAAGCGCAAACATGACAATAGAATGCTCAGAGTCATTAATCATGGCATTCATTTCTTCTTCGGCGTGAGCATCCACCACTTCATCTTCAATAATAGACGCCTCTGCTGCAACATCAAAACGATAGCCTGTAGTAGATTGTGATATCAGCTCTTCATCTTGACTCATTTCAGCAGCAATATCTTCGAATAAAGGCGTAGATAAATACCGTTCCCCTGTGTCTGGTAACATACATAAAATATTACTGCCTTTAGGCGCCTGCTCGGCTACCTTCAATGCGCCAGCAAATGTAGCACCTGCAGAAATCCCAACAAATATGCCCTCTTCTTGCGCCAAATCTTTAGCACATTGCAATGAGAAACTTCCCTCTATTGGTACAAAATCATCTATCACATTTTCACGTAAAGCACTTTCAGCAAGCTTAGGTACAAAATCAGGAGACCAACCCTGCATTAAATGTGGGCGAAAATTAGGGTGGCTTTGCGTGTGGTCGCCATTGGCGTCTCTTGCTTGTGCAATGCCACTGGCTAATATTTGTGAGTTATCCGGCTCGCAAATCATTACTTTGGTTTTAGGACTATATTGTCTTAGCCCTCTTGAAACCCCTAAAACGGTACCACCCGTACCAAAACCACTCACCCAATAATCAAGGCCAATATCCTCAAACTGTTCCGCAATTTCTTTTGCCGTTGTTTGGGTATGAATATTGGCATTAGCAGGATTTTCAAATTGTTTGGGTTGCCACCAACCGTGCTTTTTAGCCAGCTCATCAGCTTTGGCAACCATACCAGAGCCTTTCGCTGATGCTGGCGTTAACACAACTTGCGCACCAAGAAAACGGATCATTTTTCTCCGTTCAATACTGAAATTTTCAGCCATTGTGATCACTAATGGATAGCCTTTCTGTGCACAAACCATGGCTAAAGATATCCCGGTATTCCCACTGGTTGCTTCGACAATGGTTTGTCCTGTCTTCAACTCGCCACTTTTCTCGGCCGCTTCTATTACCCCAATAGCTAGCCGGTCTTTCACTGACCCCATAGGGTTAAAAGACTCAATTTTTACATATAAATTAACCCCCGCTGGCGCTAATTTATTAATTTTAACCACTGGGGTATTCCCAATAGTTTGCAAAATATTATCTAAACGTTTGTTCATGTTAAATTCCTTCTTTCATTAATTGATCACCAATGGTTAAGACTTCATCAAGCAAATCATCAACATGTGACCAATGGGTTCTAGCACCAACAAAACAAGGTCTTAACGACAATTGGCCATTGACCATTGCAGTACTAGGTAAATTTTGATTATTAAGTAATAACTGGCGATGAATTTGTCGATTTAGCTCATTCAAATCGTGACAATTATTATGGGTATATCTAAAACAACAAATGGATAGAATAGGGGCAAGCATTAATTCAAGATTGTGGTGTTTATTGGCTTTTTCAGCTAATAAACGCGCCATTGCATTATGTCGACATACTCTTGCACGCATACCTTCAACACCAATTTCCTTTAACATGGCCCACACTACAGCGCCTCTGCATGGCGCAGAGAGCTCAACACCAAAGTCATTGTAAGGAATGCCTAAATTATCCATTGAGTGTTGGATATTCTCTTCATAAACGGAGCCTTCTAAATAGTCTGCTTCACCTTGATGAAAGGCGCGGTATAGCAAGCTATAATCACGAACGTAAGTAGCACCAATACCAACAGGCGCCCCTAACCATTTATGTGGATCAACAATAACCGAGTCTGCTAGCTCCAATCCGTCAAAATAAGGCTTAGTTTCGGGGTCTAATATACCTGGCAAACCATAGGCACCGTCCACATGAAACCAAACGCCGTACTGCCATGCTATTTCGCCAATCGCTCGCAATAAATCCACCGCACCTGTACTGGTACTACCCGCATTTGCAACAATAGCAACGGGGAGTATATTGTTTTGAATATCTAAGCGAATCGCATCATTAAGCAACTCAACACGCATTCGGCCTGACTCATCTACCGGTATTGCTTTAACACTATTTCGCCCCATACCCAATACAGCGATAGCACGATTAATGGTATTGTGACAACCGGCACTAGCGTAAACACGACAAGGCTTTATAACTCCTTCTTGCGCCGGATCTACACCAATTTTTTCAAAAGCATGTTGGCGCGCAGCACCCAACGCCACTAAATTTGCTACTGAGCCGCCACTGCTATACAACCCTTTCATCTCTGTAGGAAGCTCAAGCATTTCAGCCATCCAGCGTAAAGATACTTGCTCCAAATAATTAAAAGCATTCAGCCCAATACGCTGTGGAGCGGCAACAGAACCACTGAGTGTTGCCAAAGCGCCAATACTCGTTGCTCCTGTGGTAATGAAAGATGTGAATCCTGGCTTAGGTATAGCAGAGCCATTAGGTAGAACCACTTCGCCTATTTCAGCAATAACTTGCTGGGCACCAACACCTTTTTCGGGTAACTCGCCATTCAATTGTTGCTGCCAATCACTCGCATTTTTCATTGAATCGTCATGTTCAAAAGACAAGTACTCATCCAAATGCGTACCCAAGGCCGACAATAAATCGGCCAACTTCCCTGTTTCAGCAAGTTCATTAAATACTTGATGGTGATCATCTTTCATCGTATTCCTCTTTTGTCTATGAATATTTTCTGCGCCTATAAATTATGCTAATACATGGCCACCGCTGGCTAGAAAAGCCATAGTTTTAGGCGCGCCAGCAATTTCAGCTCCGGCAATTAAATCATTTTCAGTTATCCCCTTAATCTTAGCGCAAATAGGACAAACCCACAGTTTGCCACCGTTACTAGTAAACTGTTCTATTAGGTTTGCTATAGGCTCCATCCCTTCATAAACTTGCCCTTTTGCTGCACCTTGAACCGCCCAATAAGAAGCATCGGCAGTTAAAAATACGGCTGCTTCGTGCTCTTTAGAGGCCGTAGCTGCCAGTACAAAAGATATGGTTGCATGCTCAATGCTATTTTTGCCGTCTTTACAATTAATTAAAAATTTCGGTTGTGTTGTGGTCATGTCAATCTCCGTCTGAATTAAAGTTATGTGTTTAACAAGACAAATACTAATGAATAACAAGTTAGCTAACTTGGAGGTAAGTTGGTTTATTTATGGAGAAACTATGAAGATTCAGTTAAAGTTCTACTTATTCAAGGAAGCGGCGCAAGCAAAAAGAAATAAATTATCATGCAATATTCATTTAATAATTTTTTACTCGATACCGAGTTATTTGAATTAAAAAAAGAAGATGAGTTGGTACCAATTGAGCCACAAGTACTTGAATTAATTATATTCTTAATAGAGAAAAATGAACGACTCGTCACTAAAGATGAAATTTTTGATTGTGTATGGTCAGGTAAAGTAGTCTCTGAATCTGCATTAAGTAGTCGAATTAAAAGTGCCCGTAAAGCTTTAGATGATGATGGTACTAATCAAAAAGTAATTAAAACACTACACCGTAAAGGCTTTCGTTTTATTGCACAACTCAATTCAATCTTAGATAATGAACCCCACAATGTGCAATTTATAGAACGACGTAGAAGTCTGGTTCAACAAACAGAAGTAGTAGTATCAACTTACTCAACTAAACCTAAAATAGCGGTCTTACCTTTCGTTAACTTATCCGACTTAGCCGAACAAGAGTACTTCTCAGATGGCATGACTACTGACATTATTGCACAGCTTTCAAAACATCGCTGGTTAGATGTTACGGCAAGAAATACTACCTTTGGCTTTAAGAACCTATCTATTAGTCACCAAGAAATTTCTCAACAATTAAATATTGATTACCTTATTGAAGGCACAGTACAACGATTAGGTGATAGGGTAAGAGTGCATGCTAGCTTAATTGAAGCGAGCACAAGCCTGCAAAAATGGTCTGCGCGATTTGATAGAAAAATCACAGATATTTTCGACTTACAAGATGAGTTGACCTCGATGATAGTAGCCCGTTTAGAGCCAGAAATAGGGTTTGCTGAACGTAATAAAACCTTGCAAAAGCGTCCTGCTAATTTGCAGGCTTGGGATTGCTACCATTTAGGTATTTATCATTTTTTTAAGTTTACCGGTAAAGACAACATTGAAGCTCAAAAACTGTTATTAAAAAGCCAGTCGTTAGATGAGCGTTTTGGCGAAGCCTATGTTTGGTGGGCTTATGCACTGGTAATTGGCATGGTGTATTGGGATGTTAAACCGACTGACACATTGCTTGACGATGCCCTGAAAGCTTGTAATAAAGCATTGGCGCTAGACAGCCAGAATGCAACTTTTTACGCGTTAAAGGCGCGAGTGTTACTCGCAAGAAAAGAATATTCTTTAGCCATTTTAGAAAATGAAGTCGCCATTGAACTTAACCCTACTTTTGCCGCCGCACATTGCGGCTTAGGTGACTCCCTCGCTTATGAAGGGAGGTATCAAGAAGCATTAGCTTGTTTTGATAAAGCGATACACTTAAGCCCAAATGATCCTCAACTTTGGGCTTTCTATACTTATGGCGCTTTAGTGCAAATATTTGACAAAAACTTTGAAAAAGCAGTGCATTGGAGTGGGCTCGCCAGTGCCATTCCTAACTGTCAGTATTGGACCACCTCTCACGCCATAGTAGCGTTGGCATACTTAGGCAGAGATGACGAGCTTCAAAATGCGAAACAAAAATTACTAACCGAATGCCCTAATTTTAGCATTTCGTTTGCCCAAGAAAAGTTGTTCTACTTAAAAGAACAAGCACAAATTGATTTTTATATTGAAGGTTTACGTAAAGCTGGTATTAGTTAAGGGCTTGTTTCATACATTGCGATGGTTGTTACTGAATTAACGGACTCGGTAAAATATTTGTTTTTCACTTCAAGATAAGATGGATCAGAAAAAAAATTATCCATAACCTCTCTACTCGGAAAATCAATGGTAAAAACACGGTTAATAGGGCTTTGAGTTTTAGACTTTAATACTTCACTTACTTTGAAATCGTAACCAAAACGCCCACCAAACGAATGAAGAATGGGGATCATATTTTCTCGATATTTTTGATATTCTTCATCATTACTTACTTCTAAGCCCATTATTCTTTCAAACGACATAAAATCTCCCTATTTGATAACCTAATAATTGCGTGATTTAGCATTTGACTAAAACAATAAATACACGACTTAACGCTCATTGTTATATAGGACACTGCTATCACAGGTAAAATTCCACCAGCAGAAAATTAAATTTTTCTTGATAGTCTTTAAAGCCTAATAGCAGATTCACATTAACTGGCTTGCTATATAACTTAACCGACTACTGTAAAGCAACTTCCATTTTATAATAAGGAAGGTCTGCTTTATAAAATCGTTCGCTACATTTACGCATATTGAAACGGCTGTAAAAGCCTACAGCAGACTCTCTCGCATCACACCAAAAACACTCTGCTGCAGATGACTTTAGCGATTGAATAATATACGTTAACATGCTTGAGCCAATACCTTGATTTTGATAACGCGTGTCAGTTGCGAATTTACGTAAACGCGCCTTATTTAAAGTTAAATAGACTGATGCAACACAAACAAGTACCTCATTAATGTATGCACCAAAATGTAAAGCATCAATATCTCCGTCAACATGACAGAACTCAGGAGGCTTACTTGGCCATAAAACGCTATGGCGAAGTGGTATGGTTTGCTGCCAAGAAATTGAACGAATTTCCATATTTATATTCAGCACCCTAGCTGTAGTTTAACTTTAGTCGATGAGTATACGTTAGCTAATGAGGTTGTTGTAATAAATTTCTACTTAGAGAACATTCGAGCTAGCAATTAGGCAAACTTTAGTCATCACTTAGAGTTACCCATTGATGCGGCCATTTCTGCCCGTGCATGTACTCTTTTTTTCTCTTGCATGTCTTCACTTAATTGGTCCATTTTTGCCTTAGCTTCTTTTAAGTGAATTGTGGCTACTTTATAACCTTTATTAAACTCTGTGCGTAATTCATAAGGGCAAGTATTGCTATTAAGTTTTGATTTTGAGCCAACTTCATAGCCATTTTCATAAGTACAGTATTCTTGAATGCCTTTTTTGAAGCCTTCAATGTAAGTAGCTTTTGCATTATCTGCTAGTTTCTCGCCACATTGCTCAATATAACTATTAAAGTGACGCACTGACTTTCCCGATATAGCAGTGTTATAACCGGTATCAACCCAGTTATTGTTAATACAGTCATCATTACTGATTAAATCAGGTGTTGTGTTACAAGCGCTAATAGTGATTGAAAGCAAAGCAATGGTTAAACATTTATACATAAGATAGTCCTTTTGAATGGTTTTATTGGTCAGGTTAAGTGTTTTTCTGCTTGTTTAATTTGATAATATTTTTCAATACTTCAATTTGTTCGCTTACCGTATGTAAATCTGGATAGCGATTAAATGCTTTTTGTAAATGCGTTAATGCTTCTTTGTGCCTAAGCGTATTAATATACAACTGAGCTTTGCCCAACAGTGCTTGTTTTTCAAATTCTGGCAAAGCTTCTGCGCGAATATAAAGCGTTTCAGCTTGAATATTCTTATGTTGTTCACTAGCAAACAACGCATACTTCAGTAGCGCTTCACCATTAGCAGGATTTAAGCGTAATGCTTTTTGATAATTTCTATCTGCTTGTGAAAACTTTTTGCGTTTATTATTTATATTGGCTGTCTGAGTGAATAAAATGCTTTGCGCTATTTTATTCATGGTTGAAATTTTAGGAGCAATACTTGTCAGTAGCTCGCTGGCTTCTTGCCACATTTCTAATTGAACAAGCCACTGAATATAGGTATTTAATGTTTTCACATTGAGTGTTGTTTGATCTATATGCAAAGTAATTAATTCAAAGGCACGCTCATAACTTTGCAACTGTAAATGAAGTTGTATCGCTGTTTTCAAATGATTTTCGTCTTTATTTCCTAATAAAATAGCCATTTCTAGACTAGCTAAAGCCTGTTTGCTCTCGTTCATATTTAAATGCAAAACGGCTTGGTGAACCCATAAATCAATATCTTGCGGGTTTTTCACCAGCATTTCAGCTAGCAAAGCCTGAGCAGCAGAATACATTTTTGCTTGTGATAAGGCGCTAAATAACCCTTGTTGCCAATGAATTACTTCAGGCTCTATAGCCATCGCTTGTTGGTATTCACTGATCGCACTAAAAGGGCTATGCAAGGTTAAGTTCAAATAACCAAGTTGGCCGTGAACAATTGCTTCATTTGAGCCTAAGGCGATAGCTTTAGCAAAATGTTTTTGTGCTTTTCTTGGGTTGTTCTTTAATAAATATAATTGCCCTAGATCCCTGTGCACACGCACCAATTGAGGCTTACGTGATAGTACCTCCAAATAAAGCGCTTCGGCGTTATCATATTTCTGTAAAGAAAAGTAAATTTGTGCTTTAAGCGTTAACATGGCCGCACTTAATTCAATGTTATAAAAGCTTTCTAGCTCTTGTAGAACTTCAGCTTGATTGTTGTTTTGTAATAACGCTTTAAGTCGTTCAGCTGTTTCATATTCTTCCGGTGCAATGCTAGCTTCTCGCTCACGATATGGGCCAGTGAATTGCGGTAAAACAAAGGTTGGCTTACTCACCTGTATGTTGAAAACATCATCAAAAGCTACTGAATTCCTCATAATAAAGCATGAGATAATCACAACTAATAACTTACAAAACAAAGCCTGCTTATTTATATGATTGAGCATGAACTATCATTTCCGTCGTTAAATTTAAATATTGTAGTTAAAGTTCAGGCTATATAGATATAAAGCCTGCACAGGTTGTCCATTCTTTTTAGGAATAGTAAATCGGGCATGTTTTATCCACTGTCTTATAATATCTATCATTTCAACATACCCAGGATCTACGATGCTTTTTATGTAGGGTACTCCTTGTTGATCTATAATAATTTCAACCTTTGATTCAATGCGTTTAATGCGCCTTTTTACCATTTTTGCTGGTGCTTTGATGAACTTATATGAAATTACTTTGGGTATTTGATCTAAGTTCTTTACTTTTAATGTAGGAAAATCTACCGACATTACTTGACCTAAATTTAATGAATCTATATCAAATTTAGGTATGACTAATGTGTTTTTTTTAGGTTTAGCTAACCTAGGAATATCAGAGTATTTAAGTTGGGGCCCTTCCCCTAAACCAATTAAATTAATCGTAGCACTGCTCGATTTTTCGTGTGTTTGTTGTATTTCAGGCGGTGGTGGTGGTGGCGGTAAGCGAACTTCAACATTTATAGACCTTACCGTAACAATATCTTCCTGGGGTATGGGTTTTGTTTTAAACATTATCATGAACAATACTAAAACTAAGGTAATCAATAAACTAAGCAGCCAGGGTAATAATTTAACGGTGGCTTTACTGATGTAATTGGCAGATTTATTCATCATGATCATTAATTTGATACTGTCGCTATGCTGACACTTTGCACACCGGCCAATTTTGCTTGATCAATTACTTGTACTAATAAATCGGTTGGTACTAGTTTATCCGCTTGAATAACTAAAGGTTTTACTTGAGTTTTTATGGCTTGACCAATGGTAGACCTAACGCCTTTAACGCCAATGTTAGTACCTGCGTAAACAACCTCTCCCTTTGCTGAAATAGCAATTAATACCACTGACTTTTGTAGCTGTTTAGTTGATACAGCTGTCGGTTTATCAACGTCTATTCCCGTTTCTTTAACAAAAACGGTTGTAACAATAAAAAAAATTAATAATATAAAAACCACATCAAGCAAAGGCGCTAAGTCTAATTCTTGGCTGTTGGTTTCTTCTATTTTGTTTTGAATAAGAGACTTCATAACTTTAACGCTGCCCAACGATTTTTCTTTGCATGTAAAAATGAAAACATCAATAAACCAGGGATAACTAGAATTAGTCCTAATTGAGTGGTGAACATGGCATCTGCTATACCGCCACTAATCACTTCTTGTAGGTCAAAACCGTTATCTATCGACATACGCGAAAAGGTCACCAACAAACCACTAATGGTACCTAACAAACCCAGTAGCGGTAGTGAAGCCAGTATAGTTTTAACACTACTATGCCAATAAAGTGTTTTCTTATACCATTGCTCATTTTTTTTCTGTAGAAAACATAAGTCCAATAGCACTCCATAACTAAATATTGCTACCGCTAAAATTGCCCAAATGACAAGATTATTAAATAAAAATAGCTGCTCATTTATAGTCAACATTGCTATACCTGCTAGTTAGGCGAAATTTACTTTACTCAGCTTTATGGCGTCAGTTTCAAGCTTTGCATGGTAACTTTTAGTTTTTCGACTTAATAAAGCACTCATGATTAAAGAAGGGATTGCCACAATAAGTCCCAATTCTGTGGTTATCAGTGCTTCAGAAATGCCTCCAGATACGGTTGACGCATCACTGGTGCCAAAGGTTTTCATCATCATAAATGTTGTGATCATTCCTGATACGGTACCCAACAAACCTAATAAAGGAGCAATGGCAGCACTGGTTGTTATTATTCCTAAAAATCGTTCTATTTTATGTTTATATTCAATTAAATAAGCGATTAATAAATCGTCTCTTTCTTGCGAGATTGCTGTCGTTTTAGCTATCTCAAGCAAATTCCTTTGCGCACCTTTTGCCTGAGCAGATAACGAAGAAAGCTCAATGACAGAACTGTGCTCTGAATTTTTCACCTGAACTAATTGCTTAACTTCATCGACTAGCTTTTTATTTATTCTTGGTAAGCGTATTAATTGCACTGCTTTAAAAATAGAAACTAACATGGAAAACAAACCAAAAAATATAATAGGAAGTGTCCATACACCGCCTTTGGCAAGGTGGTCAAACACACTATCACCTTGGTTCATTATTTTATAAGCATTACCTAATGATGGATCAAATGTTAATTTACCTTTGCCGTGATTATAGATAGACCCAAGTTCATTTATGGCATCTTCTTGATAGATGTCATCTAAAATCTTGCTCTCCGTATTACTAATATCAGCAAGTGGACCACCATTATGTTTTAAGTTTGAATAAGCGACAGAAATAGGCCCTATCTCTAAAACATTTGTCGTTTCAAAAGCACCTGTATTACTGACAACTTGCTTTGATTGCCAACGTGGAGACAAACGACTTTCAAGGTTCGCCATGGCCGTAGCTAAAACATTTACATCCATTAACGTTTCACCATCACTTTGCCTGAATTGGCTTAGTTCTAACGCTGAATTTTCTACAAAACTGGAGAACAACTGATTTTGATAATTATTTTGAGTCGACCACAGTTCAACTCTACTTTTTAGCTGCTCAAAGCTTAGCAACTCTTCATCGGCAACTCGCTGTATTGCAGCAGCATAAGATCGTAATTTATTTATCTCTTGTAAATGTCTGGCAATTTTTTCACTCAACACAATTGAATCAGTATTTATATTATGTTGTATTGTCGATAAATCTTGATGCGCGTTTGAAATTCTTTGCAGCAACTCTGCTTTCAGCTCATCACTAGCAAATACTTGGCTAGTAAAAAGATTAATCAACAAAAAACCTAGTAAGCTACTTTGTTTTAAATTCATTCGCTTACCGCCTTATTTACGTTGATTTTTATTGGCAGACTTAAAAAGCTCGCTTTCGTTGGGTTTTGCATAATGTCGATTAGATGGAGTAAACCTTGTGCATTGAGAGTCTGCTCAAGCGCTTTATCTGCATTTTCGTTATGCCACCATGTCCAGCCTGATAAATTCGAACGACCATATCCATAAAAATGACCGTCGTCGCTAATATACCAACCTTGAGATAAGCCAAGATATACTTGAGTCACTAACACATTTTGCACTGTGTCGTTATTTATTGGGATTGCCATTGAGGTTCTATTTAAGGCAATGCGCTCATCAAATTCACTAACTAAAGTAAATGTAGTAAGTAAACGTTCTAATTTCTCACTTGATGAAACATTTTGCTTTAAAAGCATTAGCTTTTCTTGCCACACAACTTGTAAGGGCGGCGGTAGTTGTGGCAAAAGAGCAAAGGCAACATTGCTAGTTTGTTGCAATTGGTTACTCACTATTTGTTGTGCTTGCTCTAAGGTATTTTGTTGCTTGACTAAATCAAGCCTTTGGGTGTCGAGCTCACTTTTTTCATGACTCGATTGAGTTAATAACGATTTCAATGCTGCCTTTTCGGTTTTTAATAAACTTAATTTTTGTTCTAAGCTGCGTTTTTGTATAGTCCAATTGCGTTGTAACTGCCCTTTTTGGCTTTCTATACTAAGCCATTGATCCATTAATTCAGTTAATGTTTGATTAGATGTTGCTAGCACATCGAAAGATAGCATGGTAAATGCGCTATATAATACGCAACAAAGCGATGACTGTTTCATTAATTCCCTATAATTTCGCATAAAAGTAGCTTTTGATAGACCTTATTTCTCTTTTATTAAATCAGACCTGATGGTTTGAGCTTGTACATCCAATGCCTAATTATTAACTTAAACATTAGCCAAAAGAGTACTCTAGAGAATCCACACTTAGAAATGTAAGCGCTTCCATTACAATATAACTTAAAAGCTGACAATAATGCAAACCTTAAATAATCAATAGTATTTTCAAACAGATACCATGACAAACAAAAATCACAATACCAATATAGGTAAAGTCTACTAGTATGGAAATGATGACGTTATGTAGATTTCATAAGAAAGCGAATGAGTACAGCCATCATTAACTGATTTAGTATGTATAGGTTATGTCTTCTAGCAGTTGACTGAAACTCAATGTTTAATACCTCTAGTGAACTTACTATCTTCTCAAGCATTTCTTTAAGAAAAGCATTTAGACGAGTTTTATAAAATAAAAACTTTGAAACAAATGAGTAGCTTTTATTCGCTAGTTATATTTTTATTTTTAATAAACAGCCTAAAACCATTCTTTACTAGCGCGAGATTTGATACCAGTTTACCTGTGTCAGAATGAGTGATAAATCAGTTTGATGTTGTTTGACCAGCGTAATAAACGAAATCGAATAACATTCCTTTTTTGAATAATCATTCAAATGATTTATTTGCAGGTAGCTATTTTATCTACAAGTAAGTCATCAATTCATCTGCAACAAGATAACCTCCTGCTTTATTCGATTTACTTTGTCGATCAAGCCACAAACAACAGCCACTCTGAATTGATCAATATTTAAGCACATCTTTTAAATGTCATTTAAAGGTCTGTTCTTTCTTAAGCCATATACAGCCTGATTTCTTACTGATAGTTTGATAATCAACTAGTCACATATTGCTAATAACTTACAGGAGTAGAGTTTAGTGAAATCTACTAGTTACACACTATAAAAATAATTAAATAATTACATATTTAATAAGAAGCGAAGGTATTAGAGTATGAATAGATTTAAAAGAAATAAGATCACAGCCTTAATTGGCGTTGCCGCACTAACAACAAGTTTAGCTGCCACGGCCTTGGAAAGGGTTCCGGTAAAATATATTGTTGCTGCTAGTAGTAATAACGGTACAGGGGCGCATGCCACAACTTCTGAATTGGATGCCGGTATCGAACAATTAAACATTTACTACAATGAACTAGGGTTAGAGTTTTATCGCGATGAAATCGAATATATCACTGATAGTGATGTTGATAACATTGAGGGAGATTGGGACAAGGATTTTGAAGAGGATGTCGCACCTTGGTTTGAATACGGCTCTATGAATATTATTGTTACTGCACAAATGGATGGCGTGGCTGGTCATGCTTATTGGCACTATGAACAACGTGATGTTATTGAGATTGAAGCTGAGCGATTAGGTACTTCAACCATTGCCCATGAAGTCGGTCACAATTTTAGCTTAAAGCATACTTATCAAAGTTCGGACGATTATACTATTGCTGAGGCAGAAGGCGCTACCGGCTATAATTATGGTGACAATGTTCTAGACACCCCCGTTGATCCAGGAGAAAGAGATTATTATGAAAATTGTGTCTGGATAGAGGGC
Organism: uncultured Colwellia sp.; assembly: GCA_913062815.1. Lineage (GTDB taxonomy): Bacteria > Pseudomonadota > Gammaproteobacteria > Enterobacterales > Alteromonadaceae > Colwellia. Next base: position 169,630 of record CAJXWZ010000006.1, read on the forward strand.
AGTGCCGTTGATAGCGATGGTGAAGAGTATAATCCTGATGGTTTCAATCTTATGGGTAAAGGTGAATACGAATGTCGTGACAATTTTACCGATGGTCAAAAGAAACGTATGGAACGCGTTATTCAAACCTATAAATTTCATTTGTTTGATAAATATGGCTCAGATCAAAATCCAAGCTGTGCAAATTCCACTAAAGTTACTAGCTACCCTAGCACAGAGCAGTTTAACCAAGAAGACACCGTTAGCAGCACGCCTTGGGTACAAGACGTCTTTAATGATGATTTCAACTGGAGAATAGAGTCGGACACTAGCGATTCGGACACCGGCGCACCTTCTGCCTATGAAGGACAAACATTTGCGCATATTGATGCTGATGGTGAATTTGTCACCGATGGCTCTACCGCGGCGATGTTAAGCCCTTGTTATGATATTACCGATCAAGCGGCAGCTAGGGTAAGCTTCAAATATTTTATGTATGGTGCTGATACTGCTGACTTGACGTTAGAAGCAACAGACGACAACGGCGCAAACTGGGATACAGTATGGAGTAAGTCAGGTGAACAGCACGGTGAAAGCAGTGGTTGGAGTACCGCAACTATTTCTCTTGATCAATATGCCGGTGCAAATGTTCAGTTGAGACTTACCGGGGACGTAGCGGGTGACAAAGGTGATACCTCTATCGATGACATCGAGTTTGATGCCGGTGATACTCTCTCTCCAATTGTTCACACTCAAACTTTTGAGATTAAACATTATAAAGATGATGCAGAAGAAGAGCTTGATAGTGGCGAAGTGGATCGTTCAAGCTCTGACTTAGAGTTAACCGAAGACGGCTCTGATCAACAGTTAGTGGGTATACGTTTTAGAGAGGTTAGCCTACCTCAAGGTGCGAAAATTGAAAGTGCGAAAATTCAATTTACCGCCAAGAAAGATGACTCTGGCAGTGTTGGCCTAATGTTCCACGGCCATGATGACGGTGCTTCTGCTAACTTTAGCTCTAGTGACGACGATGATATATCAGATCGTAACACGGGGAGTAAATCGGTACTGTGGACACCAGAAGATTGGGATGAAGATGATGCTGGCAGTGCTCAACTAACACCTGAATTGAAAACCATCGTGCAACAGTTAGTGAATAGATCTGATTGGAATGACGATAGTGCCGTTACTTTTATTGTTACCAACAATAGCGGCAGCGGTGAACGAGTGGCCTATTCTTTTGATGAAGAAGACAGCGGTGACCTAGCACCTAAGTTGATCATAACTTGGTATGAACGTTAATAATACTGCACCATAAATTCGGCGCAGTAACTTATTTTACATAGTCTTTAAAACGGCCTTTGCATCAAATTATTAAGTGATTCAAAGGCCGTTTTTTCATTTAAATTTAAACCTTAAAATTCAACTTACTCTATTGGTTTGCTACCTATCTAAGATGTTTAACATCATCGTAATGCCAGTAGAAAATATTATCAATAAAGACAAGGATAGAACCTATCAATCAATCAATTAAGAAAAAGTCAGTGCTGCATAAATTAACTACCATCAGCATAGCCATGGCACTTACCTCCAGCTTAACTGCTGTTGCAGCATACGATTATGGTCCCTATTTACAAAGTGGTAGTGACACGCGTATAGCAGTTTCTTGGCGAACAAAAGACGATACTAACTCTAAAGTTTGTTATGGCACGACTCAAAACTTAGGTAAATGTATCGACCAAGCCAATGATACTGATGATCATACCGTTATCCTCAACGACTTAACCCCAGACACCAAATATTATTATTCAATTAACGGCGATGATGGTGAGATCACCAGTTCAAAGTTAAACTTCGTTACCTCGCCAATCATGGGTACATCAACACCGGTGCGAGTTTGGGTCATTGGTGATTCAGGTATTGAAGGTTCTGCCGGTGAAGACGTGCGAGATGCCTACCTTGCCGATAGCTCAGATCATACCGACATAATGTTAATGCTTGGCGATAATGCCTATCAAAAAGGTAAAGAAGACGATTACGAAGACGCAATGTTCGATCAATACGCTGACGTACTTAGCCAAACAGTGGTTTGGCCCGTACTAGGTAATCACGACGAAGATTTATCTCTGTATAAAGATATGTTTCATTTACCCAAAAATGCAGAAATAGGTGGTGTGGCGTCACATAGCGAACAGTATTACTCATTTAATTACGCCAATATCCACTTTATTGCTTTAGACTCAGAGCATGCTTCACGCTCGAGTAGTGGTGATATGTTCGAATGGCTTAAAGAGGATCTAAAGCAAGTAACGGCTGATTGGACAATTGCATACTGGCATCACGCCCCCTACAGTAAAGGTAAGCATGACTCGGACAGCTCCAGAGGTGGACAAGCAGAAGACATGCGCGAGCACGCGCTGCCTATTCTTGAGGGGGCTGGTGTCGATCTCGTGCTTAGTGGTCACGATCATACCTATCAGCGTAGTTTCCTTATCGATGGTCATTACAATGATGCCAAAACTTTTGATAAAAACGTTCACTTAATTGACGGTAGTAGTGGTCAGTTAGGCTATCACAAGTCAACGTTAGGTCCAGCGCCTCATGAAGGTACTGTGTATGTGGTTACTGGTACAGCAAGTAAGTTCAGCTCTGGACCCTTTGATTTTGATCACCCAGCCCACTACAAAAATATTGGCAGAGTATTAGGCTCAGTAGTGATTGAAGTAGATGGCGCTACTATGGACGTAAAATTTATTGATGATGATGGTGATACACATGATAACTTCAGCATTATCAAAGGTGGCGATAGTAGTGGCACAGTTAAAAGGGTGGCAGAATCTCATAATGGCAGCTCAAGCCTTGAACCTAAGCTGACCGTTGCTTCGAGCGATTAACCGTTAATAATATCTCTTTAGATTACTACTCAGTAGTCTTAATGATCATGATAAAAAGTAAAGGTACTCTACGATAGAGTACCTTTTTTATTACCTATCTATCAGCTACTTATCAGCTATTAATACACCTTAAGTGAATTGCTCGCTGATGGATAATTTTTCCATCACCATCATACCGCTATCAACGATGTACTTATCAATTAAACAACGATTAATTGAATAAGGTGTGTCGTAATCTCTTTATGTCTGATTGGCCATATTCTGTAACAGAAAATATCAATTTACTTTCGTCTGGAACCACACTTAACGGACTGCTATACGAAAAAGTATTACTTGGAAATTTTGCTAATGGCGTAATTTTCTTTGATGAGTACTCAAAAAAACTGATTTGTGCACCATGCTTAACATCTTCCCTAAAGTAAATTCCTCCCTTGGTATTACTCCAAAAATACCGTTTTTTAAGAAATTCAGGCGCAATAACCATTGTAGAGGCTTGCTGTAAAGTTTCATCTGAAATATCTTTTCGCCATAGCCCCCCTTTCTTTCTAGAATAAAGTAATTGATTATTTTCGGTCATAACGCCAAACCTTCCGCCGTCAAAAGTGATTCTTTTCACCGCTTCTGAATATATGCTTAGTAAAAATAAATCTTCTATACCATCAGTATCAATTGCTGAAATAATAGCATCATCGTTAAAGCTCCACGATGGACGTTCGTGATCATCATAAGGAGTCTTTAACATCGAAACCTTTTTAGTCGCTACGTTTATAGTATACAACTTCAAGCCAGGGGTATTTTTAATAGGGGCGAGAAAAGCCAGCTTTTTACCATCATGAGACCAACGAGGAAAGCTAATATTTACACCCATATTAGTCAATTGCACTCGTTCTTTACCTTCTTTATTGGCAAGCCAAATTTCATTAACACCGGTTTCATTTGATATAAAAGCAATTTGTTGCGAACTGTGTGAATAATGAGGCTGCCTTTGGCTAAAGCCAGACAATAATACTGGTTCAGCACTGGAGGGAACTGATTGATCTATACTCAAAGATTTTATCTGATAATTGCCTAATCTTTGCTGGTAAAACAGCGAGTTATCGACTTTATTAAAAGCAGGAAAACTAAAGCCTTCAACATTCAAGGATTGTTTTACTTTGGTAACTGTATTAAGCCAATAACCTGTGCGAATCCCCGATTTTCGTTCACCATAAACTATATGTAAATTATCTGAATGCCAACTTAAGCCACGCACATCTTCAACGCCTTCTGTAATACGCTGAGATTCTCCGGTTGCAATATCAACAATAAAAATATCTTCACTATTACTATGAAATCTCCGCGTTAATGCCAATCGATTGCCATCTGGTGAAAACGCCATATCTCTGTCTTTATAATTGCAATCTTTAGCACAAGAAAAGCGCACCGGCTTGGCATTTTTCTGAGTTAAATCGAGAAAGTATATGCCTTTTTCATCAGCCTCAATATCTTCACCAATAAAAGCCAGCAGTTTGTCGTCGGGCGAAATATCAAGGTAATAGTATTTTCCCTCCTTAGGGCATTTAGCTATTTTTCTTTCAAACTGACTAAAAATATCCAATTGAATATAGTCACAAAACTTCTTTTTCTTATCATGACGTGAATAGAACAAATATTTGCCATCGTTACTCCAGACAGAAAGTCGTTCAATCGCTTTATCAAAAGTTAATTGTTTATCGGGTAAATTAGGTTGTTGAAGGTCTTTCAAATATAAATTAACGGCATCATCTTGATTAGTCATTCGGTAAACAATAAACCTGCCGTTAGGAGATATAGAGACAAACAGTTCTTCACCCGGATCTGAGGTTACCGTTTCTATGGTGGCCAGCTCGACATTCGGTTTATTATTAGCATAAAACCAATAAGAGATGATCAATAAAAAACATAAACTTAAGCTTGTTAGAATAAGATTTCTTTTACTTACATTACTGGATTCAAGAGCGTTATTGCCAGCTATTGAGTTTTCTTCTAGTTCGATAGTTATCGGTTCGACGAATAGCCGATAACCTGCCTTTCTAATCGTCTCGATAATTTCCTGAGTTTCATCTTCTTTTTTGAAACTGTTTCTTAAGTTCCAAATTACATTTGTTAACGATTTCTCGCCAACATAACTATTGCCATCCCAGATTTTATCAATCAATTCTTCTCGGGGAATAATACGGGGATGATTTTCAACGAGGTAATTTAGAACTTCTATCCATTTCGGTTGTAAAGACTGTTTTTCACAGTTGTCAAACTGAATAGCAAATTCATGAGGATATACAATGCAACTACCAAGCTTATACCTTTGTTCAATCTTCATTTACTTACCTATTAAAAAACGCAATTCCCTGCCCTACATTCCCTGCTATATTTAGATTATGCGGAAGTGCATAACCTACAAGGAATTATAACATACGCAACAGGGTATTATAAAAGGGTCACTAAAATAAACTAATTGTTTCTAAAGTCGAATATTTTTCTCCGTCATACCAGAAAAATAGTTTCTCAAATGAATTTTTTACACAAACTTAAAACCGGTTAAAGCTTAATCCAATCAGATTCAATAATAAATCATGTTAATTACCATTCACATAAAAAACCAATAACACACTAATAAATAAAGATTATTCATAAAAAAGAGGTAAAAAAGATGTATAAATGAATTACCGGAGATTGTTATTGTGCGATATAAATCGTAAAAAAGTGGCAGAGATTAATGAATAGAAATTCAATCTCTAAAATGTTCAATTTAGCTGCGTAAAAAGTACTTAGTTGCGTAAAAAGTACTAGACTTAAATAGAGTTTAATTTTATGGCGGTCAGCTAAGCTAAGTGAACAAAGAGTCATGCTTATGATATGCAACACATAAAAAATATTCGGGAATAAATCATGAATAAAAATATAATTACACTCGCTGTTCAGGTCGCTATATGGGGTAGCTTATCGACTATAACAGGACAGGCTTATGCTGCTCAAGACCAAGATGTTGAAAAACAAACTATCAATCAAACTGAAATAGCAGAGCAGAAAGTACAAGAAGAGAAAGTTGAAAAAATCACCGTTACGGGATCTCGTCTTCGCCGTGATAGTTTCAGTGTTTCCACTCCGTTAGCCACTATGGATCGCGAAGATATTCAAAGTGCTGGTATCGGTTCATTGGCCGAAATACTACTTGAAGAAATGCCAATACTTGCTGAAGAGGACAGTAACACGAATACTCAAAGCCAAGTTCATGGTAGTGGTTTATCAACCATTGATTTACGTAATTTAGGCTCTGAGCGAACCTTAACGCTAATTGATGGCAGACGTACCGTTTCTAATAGTTATAGTTCCAATAAAGTAAGCTTATCAACCATACCTTCTGGTATGGTAAAGAACGTTGAAATAATTACCGGTGGTGCTTCAGCCGCTTATGGCTCTGATGCTATCGCAGGTGTTGTGAATATCATTACCCAACAATATAAAGAAGGTTTAGAAATTTCGGCCAAAGGCAGTGAAAGCGCTGAAGGTGGGGCTGAGGAGTTTTCCATAGCACTTGATTACGGTACCGAATTTGCCGATGGTAAAGGTTACATGTACTTTAGCTCAAATTATGAAAAAGAGTATGGGTTAACCTTTGCGGATCGTGAACGTGCTCAGCTACAAATAGACGATGACTACGACGAAGATTTAATGTGTAATACCATAGGCACAGTAGACGGTGAAGTGTGTATGCGAGATACTACACAGGATCAATGGGCTGATCTCAACGATGGTATATTTGGCGGTGTCTTCGGAGAAGGTGGTGACCTAGATAATGAGTATTGGTACGATGGAAATGTTTTACGTAATGACTGGGAAGACAACGAAGAAAGATACGGCATCAACTCAACTCAATTTCGCCAACTAAAAACCCCCGAAGATGCAACTTCTGTTGCCTTAAAAGTCGACTATGAACTCAGCGATGATCTAGAAGCATATTTTCAAGTACAATATAGTAACAATAGTTCGATAAATTATAAGTCACCAGAAAATGGTAGTGAGTCAACTAACGAACGAACCACTTATGACGCTGCAACCGATACCTATGATTTTATAACACTTGATGCTATTCCATTTGATAACCCATACGTGCCCCAAGAGATTCGAGATGCAAACCCTGATAACGAGGACATTAAATGGGATCGCCGCTTTAATGAAGTAGGTCAAATAATCGCAGATAATAGCCGTGATACTGTTCGTGTTTGGGGAGGGTTACAAGGTACGGCATTTGACGGCGACTGGGATTGGGATCTATCCGTTGGGTATGGCAAATTTACCCAAAGACAAACGCGTTATAACGAACTTTATGTGCAAAATTGGCTCAATGCTGTAGTTGATGTTGAGCAATTAGACGACGGTACTATTCAATGTGCTAGTGAAGAAGCTCGCGCCAATGGTTGTGTGCCACTTAACATGTTTGGGGAAGGTTCTATTACCGAGGAAGCAGCCGATTATATTCGTGCTAACCCAACGGTAAACAGCGATATCGAACAAGTTAACTTCTTAGGTTATATGGCAGGCGATTTATTTGAACTGCCAGCGGGTACTGTCGGTTCAGTATTTGGTTTTGAATATCGAAAAGACACGCAATCGGTTAGCACTAATGTACCTGAAGGTGGCATTACTTTTAATTATGTACCCACCTTTTCTGGTTCCGTTGAGGTAGCCGAAGTTTTTGCTGAAATGTCTTTACCATTAGTAAAAGGTGTCACCGCAGTTGAGAGCTTAGATCTTGAACTTTCCGGCCGCCTTGCTGATTATAGCTCAGAAAATGTAGATTTAATCAAAAGTTATAGCGTTGGATTAATTTGGCAAATAGTAGACGGTTACGGTATTCGTGCCAACTATTCCAGAGCACAACGTGCGCCAAGTATTACTGAGTTAGGCTCACCAGCACGTGGAGATTATGATAGTTATGACGATATATGTGACGGAGTCACTGCAACCTCTGACGATGCAGGCCATGATAATTGTCGTTTAGACCCAATGCTTGCTGCGCTATTAGCCGAAGATGAAGACTTTGAACATGACGATGATAACAGTGGTTATTCACCAGCGGAAGGTAATTCACAATTGTTTGAAGAAACCGGGGAGACATACACGGTTGGCATAACAATGGCACCTGATTTTCTTGATGGCTTGCAGTTGGCCATTGATTATTACGATATTAAAATATCAGACGTAATATCTGAATATGAAAACGAAGATATAATTGAAGCTTGCTATGACGGAACAGAAGCTTATGGATCTGACAATACCTTTTGTAATGACATAATCCGTGATGGTGAAGGTCAAATCACTCAAGTAACGCAAAGGGTATACAACCTTAATGAAAGGCGTACTAGAGGTTATGATATCGCTGCTGAGTATCGTTATGACATGGATGAGTATGGTCGTTTGAAATTTAAACTTTCTACGAATCATGTTATCGAATGGACAGAAACTGCCGATATTAATGGGACGTTAACAACAAATAATCATATTGGTGATATAGATCTTGCCAGTATTTTTAGGGATAAAGCTTCGGCATCACTACAATGGAAAATGGATGATTGGAGTGTTAAATGGAGCACAAGTTATAAAAGTAGTACTGTTGACGATAAAGGACGAGGGGAAGATTGGCTAGAAGCTATGGCAGATAATGACGAACGATGTGCTGCAGGACTCGACGCTCTTGATTGTATAGCAAACCCTGAAACCCTCGCTTTTTATGAGATCGGATCTTACATCAAGCATAGCTTGTCAATGAAATACAGCATGGAACTCGCTGGTGATACTGAGATCGACTTCCGCCTAGGTATCAAAAACATCTTTGATAATAACGGCGCAATCAGCGCAGGTAGTAGTCATTATTATAGTACCTACGGTGGTGGTGTGGGTCGTCGTTATACCGCAGGTATATCAATTAAATTTTAGGTATCCTTTGGCTCACACGGATGTGAGCATTTCCAAAAAAATAATTAACCATTCAACATCTAATAATAGTTGAGAAAGACGTGCGTTTTTTTCAACACCCAAATGAACTCAATATTATGAAATTAAATAAAAAACTCCCTATATTTCTATTGATTACTACAATAGTAATAATACTGTCTGCTTTCAGTTTGTTTAGTAAAAATATAACTAAAACTCAAATTTCATCACAAGATAGTATACAAGACGAAACATCGGCTGCTTTTCTAGAGAATGATGGACCATATCTGTTTGTTAATGAAGATGAATTAACGGCAACTGGTTACTGGGTTTGTCAAGGAGAAGTGAAAAAAGATGTTGTTCCACTGACAAACTTTCCGATAACACTAAATTACTGTGGTTTACCTGCTGAGATTGTTTCAGCCAATGTTAAAGAAGATAAAACCATAGAATACTCAGGCGATTTTAAAGTTGCCGCCGTGAGTGATTTTCATGGTCAATATCGCTTAATGAAATCATTATTACAGAATAACAAAATAATCGACCAGCAAGGAAAATGGTCTTTTGCTGATGGCCATTTAGTTATCACTGGTGATGTTTTTGATCGAGGAGACAAAGTAACTGAAATCTTATGGTTCTTGTATAAATTAGAACAACAAGCTTTACAAGCAGGAGGTCAGTTACATTTATTATTGGGTAATCACGAAGTAATGGTACTTAATGGTAAATTACGCTATCTAAACCCGAAATACATAGAAGTGGCTAAGAGACTAAATATGCCTTTTGAACAGTTATTCTCAAAAAATAGTATTTTAGGTAATTGGCTACGCAGTAAGCCAGTGTTAGTTAAAGTGAATAATAATTTATTTGCTCATGGTGGTTTTCATCCTAGCCTAGCAGAAGACAATCATAGCCTTGAAGCTGTAAATACCGTTTTTAAAGCTAACTTAATTAAAGCTGAATTAGATCAACCTCGTCAAGGTTGGGGCAAATACTTACATAAAAGTAATGGCCCTATTTGGTATCGTGGGTATTTTAAAGACGGGGACGAAGGTGCTAACTCTCAAGAAATTGATTCACTGTTAAAGCACTTTGACATTAACCATATAATCGTTGGCCATACCTCACAAAAACAAATTGAAACCCGTTATCAAGGTCGCGTTATTGCAATAGATTCAAGCATTAAAAAAGGCGAATATGGTGAGATACTCTTTATCGAAAGTGCTAAGAACAAAGACGATGTGATTTGGAGAGGCACTCTTGACGGTAAAAAATTGAGTTTGATTTAAACTTTATATCTGCCCAAAAAATAAACCCATCAAAAGATGGGTTTAAAGCAATGTTCCCCCATAAAACTATTCAATTGCCATCCGTGATAAATATTAAATATTGCGGAACCTTTAGCGTAGATACGTTTTACAACATAGGTTATCTAAAACTAAAAGAGACTCATTAACATGGTATACAGTATTTTCGATTTATTTAAAATTGGCATCGGCCCTTCTAGCTCACATACTGTTGGACCTATGGTCGCAGGAAATCGTTTTATTTCAAGTTTAAAACAGCTAGACCAGATAACACACACCACACGAGTTCGTATCGATTTATACGGTTCTTTGGCATTAACCGGCCGAGGCCACGCCACCGATACGGCTTGTATCTTAGGTTTAATGGCACAAACACCTCGCGAGGTCGATCCTGACAATATCAAACTTTATATTGACCAGGTAAAAAACAATAACGAACTCATTTTGGCAGGCGAACACTGCATCAACTTTGACATGAATGATGACTTATGTTTTAACTTTACCGAATCATTAAAGCAACATGCCAATGGCATGAAAATTTGTGCTTATGACAAACAAAATAATGTTCTGCTTTGTCGTCGTTATTTCTCTATCGGTGGTGGTTTTGTATTGGAGGAGTCTGAACTTAATAAACAAGAAAATGAACAAATTAATCTGCCTTATGCTTATGACTCTGCACGAGAATTACTTGCTATTTGTCAAAAGGAAAACATGTCTATCGCTGAAGTTATGTTAGCCAATGAGAAACACTTGGGCGATTATGAAATCAACAACAGAATATTAAATATATGGCGAGTGATGGATGCCTGTATTAAACGCGGCATAAAAACACCAGGGGTGCTACCTGGCAGTTTAAAATTAAAACGCCGTGCTTATCAAATGCACCAAACGTTAGTCGATAATAGCACTGATTATATTGATTCCATGGATTGGTTAAACCTGTTCGCCATGGCCACTAATGAAGAAAATGCCGCTGGAGGACGTGTGGTTACTGCACCAACTAATGGTGCGGCTGGTGTCATTCCTGCCGTTCTTGCATGGTATTTGAAGTTCCATAGTAAAGATGATGAGCAAGTAATTACTGAGTTTTTAGCCACTTCAGCGGCCATTGGCTTACTATATCATCGCAATGCCTCTATTTCAGCCGCCGAAGTGGGTTGTCAGGGTGAAATTGGCGTCGCGTGTTCAATGGCAGCAGCGGGTCTCGCAGCTGTAATGGGAGGTACCCCAATGCAAGTAGAAAATGCCGCCGAGATTGGTATGGAACATAACCTAGGATTAACCTGTGACCCCATTGATGGTTTAGTGCAGGTACCGTGTATTGAGCGCAACACTATGGGTGCAGTCAAGGCGATCAATGCTAGTAAACTAGCACTGCAAAATGATGGTCTGCATCATGTGCATTTAGACGATGTTATCGCCACTATGCATCAAACGGGTTTAGATATGATGAGTAAATATAAGGAAACCTCACTAGGTGGTTTAGCCATTAATGTGGTGGCCTGTTAAATTGAAATCAAGTCAATTGGATAAAACTTAGCGCGTATGATGCTCGCCAAAAAATTGCCTCGCTTGTTACGCATTGTCAGGTACTGTTAGACAAAATCTCTAAAGCATCAAAAAATGGGCGCAGAACAGTTAAAATTAAAATCTATGGGACTATGCGCCCCTATATAACTTCAAATGTCTACATAACAGTCAATACTATTATGTGTAGACATGCACTCCTTTGTACGAATACAGCTCCTAAATACCATAAAAAGCATTTCGTTGCTTATTCGTTGTTTAATTTTGTCAAATAAAGAAGGTTGTCAACGTAGCGCTTAACTTACTTATGTTAAAAATAACAACTCAGTCAAATTTAACTACTCAAATGCATAAATAATTTGTCGTTGGTACTGTTGATTCGGTTTCAATACATTACTGGGAAAATGTTTATTATTATCTGCGTCGGTATAATTTTGCGCCTCTAAACACAACCCCTGATACGGGCTAAACTGACCACTTAAATAGAAACCAGTATAAAGCTGTATTGCTGGCTGGTCGGTATAAACAGACAAGCTAATTTGATTTTCAAGTGAAGTAAGTACAGCTTTAGACTCCTCAAAAGCGGTATTATCTAGAATAAAACAATGATCATAACCCTGCTTTGCTTTAAGTGACTCATCTTTAGTATTCTGCTGCCTTTTACCGATAGATACTGGTTCTCTAAAATCATAATCGGTCTCTGCGATCGGAATAATATTACCCGTTGGTATGTTCGCGGCATCCGTTTCGAGAAATGTCGATGACATCATTTGTAAATGTAATGACTGGCAGTCTTGCTCACCCAAATTAAAGTAAGCATGATTAGTTAAATTCATGACTGTGGCTAAGTCTGTGTTACCTAAGTATTTAATGCTTAGTTGGTTATCTTTACTTAATTGATAAGTGACTGAGATGTTGACTGTACCAGGGAAACCTTGGTCACCATCAACAGACATAAGCAATAAAGTAACCGAATTACTGGTCAGTGACTTTTTATCTATCTGCCAATAACGTCGTGAGAAATTGTTATCTCCACCATGTAAACAGTTTTCACCATCATTTACCGGTAATTGATATTGCTGACCAGCAAGCTCAAACTTGCCACCAGCAATACGATTACACACCCTGCCGCAAGTTGCCCCTAAATAAAAATCATCGGTTAAATAGTCCTCTGGCGACGCATAACCTAGGGTCATTTCCGTTGGTATGTTGTTAACCGGAAATTTAATCGATTTAATTCTGGCGCCAAAGTTAATAATTTCAACTGACATACCATAGTCATTGGTCAGTATTATCGTTGCTAACGTTGTTGCCAATTCTGTTTCTTCTATAATCATCAAAGTAAGTACCCATTTGGATTGTTTATCTGCCAGCGCCAAGTGTCTTCCATCATTTGCTCTAAACTGCGATTAGCTTGCCAGTTAAGCGCTTTATTTGCCTTGTTATAACGCGACTACACCAAGCGAGATGCTAACTTTTTATATATATAGCATTTTTATCGTGCTTTCCTACAGCTAATACGTAAATTACGATCTCGTTATCGAGGATTTCATAAGCTAATCGATAACCCGCTGTACGTAATTTAATCTTATAGACTGAATTATAACCTCTCAGCTTAGCTGATGGCATATGGGGATTCCCCAACCTTTCAGCAAGCTTGTTTTAATTTGCTTTTTAAGTGGCTCTGCTAATTTATCCCACTCTTTTTTAGCCGCAGGAAGAAACTTTAATTTATAGATCATCTAAGTTAACTTCAATAGCGCTTGATAAATCAACTCGGCGCTCTTCTACTACTTTAGCTATTTCGTAATCATCGACAACATCCATTAACAACTCATAGGTTTCAGCAGGAACTAAATATGCAGCAGGCTTATTGTGATTTAATATCGCAATAACAGATCCATCAGCTTCTTTAAGTAAAGCCGTAGTTTTTTTAAGTTCAGAAATACTCGCTGAACAGTCAGCTAGAATTTTTCTCATATCTACCACCAAGAAAGTGTTAAATTTAGAGATTTTTTTAGACCTGATTGATTTTAAGCCAGATCTTAATTTAGCGATATAACAGTATGTCATGTTGGCTTCTCAGTAACATGACCTGAACTAGTTAAGTATGGTTTAATTCAAGACTGAAAGACTATAATGAGCTTGCAGCAGACATTGGCTATAACGACGTTGTAGCTTACGCTTTGCGCACAAAGGGAGCATAATGAGTTGATAAAATCATATTCACTTTGCCCACATTAACTGCAACTCACCGTTTATGTTTTATCCCTAGATAATAAAGGCAAATCCCCCCCTTCGCACTGATTTGTATTTTTAAGTCTTTGCAAAGTAACAATTCACAGGACAGCCATGATAGTGAATCCTCGAATTGGCTTTTTGTCTGCCGATATCATGGGTCTCTGTAATTTTTTTCCCTAGACGAGGAGGCTCACGTTTCATTCCTGAAACTGGACTGGAGTTTTCTTACATTAAATAGGGCGTTCCACAGAGGGGAAAGAGCAGCGGCTCCGCCGACAAAAGCTCAAAGATTAGTCTGACATCCAACATCCAAAGGAAGTGTACTCTGATTTCAAACTTTCATTTACCGCGTGATGTAAAACACCGATTTATCAGCCTTTACCACACAATAAAATTTCTTGATTCGCTTAGCAGCGGGTTTTATCTTCATTTTGACCAATGCACCCTGTAGATCATTGGACCAAGAGGATTTGCCAGCGATTCGCTTAATAGCGTTGTCACCATAGCGTTGCTCGGTTTCAGCTCGGCAAATATCAACTGCCTGTGACCTAATATCGTTCTTGCTTAGAAGTACGTCGGAACCAACTGCTGTCGCCGCATAAACAGTCGATGTAGATAGTGTAAAAAACACCAATGAAGTACGTAATAGCGTTCTCATATAATTCTCCAAAAGTAAATTAGTAGTGGACTATTGTAGTCAACAAACTTAGTCTACCTGTATACGTGATGAACCACATACTACTAATATAAGACATACTGTCTCATATTTGTTACACCGGTAAGCTAACTAAATGAAAGGTGCACAACATGGAGTGGAATGATGTTCAGATATTTCTTGCCTTGATACGAGCAGGCTCGGTTAGAGCAGCCGGAAAAAAACTTGGCATCAGTCACGCCACTGTTGCGAGACGGATTGATGCCTTTGAAAAACGTTTAGGGGTGAGTCTGTTCAATCGCTTGAAAACAGGCTATGAACTGACAAAGGCCGGGGAAGATCTTATTGCTGCAGCGGAGAACGTTGAGGCTGAGTTACATGCCGTACAAAGAAAATTAGTTGGTCAGGATAAGAAGTTAGCGGGAACTATTAGGGTAACAGCCACTGAAATGGTGGCAACTAGTCTACTGATGCCAGATTTATCACGATTTATGGCTACTTACCCGCATACCAAAATTGAAGTGAATGAAACCTATCTACCATTAGACTTGTCGCGCGGAGAGGCCGATATAGCTCTACGGATAGGCCAGAAACCACCCGAAAATTTGATTGCAAAAAAATTAACAGCCATCAGTGTTGCTGAATACGCCAGTATGTCTTATATAGAGAACCATGATCTGGATGACCCATTATCAGCATCTCGCATCAGTTCCATAGATTTAGGCGCTCGTCTGACAGAATTTGACAATAGTCACTTCCATAAACTGCCCATTAGGGGCTACTTCAGTACTTTCCGCTTACAGATGGAAGCAGCCAAACACAGTGTAGGTATTGCCAAGTTACCCTGTTTTGTAGCTGAACAACAGTCGCAACTGGTAAGAGTCTCTGCGAAAAGTCTAGTTGAGGGTTATAGCATTTGGATGCTAAGACATCCCGATACTCGAGCCACATCGAGGCTCAGAGTCTTTTCCGAGTTTATTGTCGAATCCATCAATAAATACAAAGATAAACTGGAAAGTATTGAATAGATTTT